>CAWAOP010000019.1:0-457429 GCA_963783505.1 Terriglobia bacterium
GGCGGGTCCGGTTCTGCTACCGGCGGCTGGTAGTCACGCGCGTCCAAACAGCGGACAGCGTCTGCGAGCACGCGTTCGCCGAAGTGCGCCAACGCCCACTCATGGATGCCATTGAACTTCGAGCGCAACTCGTCGTATGCCTCGCCGCCGATTTGGCCGGCCTGGTGGGCGCTCCTGGCGAGATTCATTCGCGAGCGGAGCCAGGCGTAATACTCGGGATCGAGCCGGCGATACGCCGTGTCGTTGATCTGGACATCGCGTGCGAAAACCTTGGGCTGATCGTGGTCCACGACCCAAGTGCAGTGGAAACGAACAGCGCGACGGCAGACCGGTGTTCCGGTGTACCAGTGCCCAATTTGGCGTCGGACGAGACGTGAACACCGGAACTTGCTGATGCTGAGTGGTTTAGCACCGTGTGTTCCAGTGTTCCGGTTGTTCCACCGGGCTGCTACTCTTCCTATAAAAAATAAACGTGTGTGTATCCATCACGGTCATACACTCTCTTTTTCTATGCTTTATCACTGCTGTCCAAAACAGGACAGGGTTGTGATGTCGGCTGTTGAGGCCGAAGGGTTTGGGGGCTAAGAATAGAGCCGTCAGATCGAGGTCGACCGTTTCTCCTGTAATTGCCTGTCCAAGTCACGCCAGCGCCAGGGTAAGTCGTTGGGCCTCGGGTATTATGGGCGGTGTCTCAACGGGTCGTTCAGCCAGTTCCGTAAGTCACGATAAGTGAACAGGTTGAGCCGCAACATCGACGCCAGATTGGACAGGGACCATTTGGCCTTCGACAGATGGTGTAGCCATTTCAGTAGCAGGATCGCGATCAAGGCTGTCCAAATCTGGATGCGCAGAGCGTTTTCGGTGGTGCCCACGAAGCTCTTTACCTTGAGATTCTGCTTGAGCGCCTTGAAAAACAGCTCGATCTCCCAGCGGTCCTTGTAGATGGCGGCAATGGTCGTGGCGCCGAACGCCAGCAGGTTGGTCAGCAGCACGATCTCCCGTTCGTTCACCGCATCCCAGATCACCACGCGCCGCAGGAAGCAGGGGCAATCCTTTTGAGCCTGGACGCCAGTAAGCCGGATCAGTTGGTCGGAGAGAATGTTGCGGTCCTTCGGAACCGGAAACTCCTCCACCACTTCGTACGCCGCATTCTCCTTCAGGCGGGTGACAAAGTAGATTTCCTCGGTGGTCCACTTGAAGAACAGCCCGTAGTCGTTGTACCCGCGATCCATCGCCACGATGGAGCCGGGGTTAAGAGTGAAGGCGTCGGCCATCTTTACATCGCTGCGTTTGGCTTCGGTGATCAGCACGTAGCGCGGCAGGTAATCGTCGTGGTCCAGCAGAACGTGAGCTTTGACGCCGCCTTTGGCCCTACGAAACTTGGCCCACGGAAACAACTCCAGGCAGAGCGAAATGGTGGTCGAGTCGAGGGAGAGCAATTTGTTCTTGAAACGGAACTTCTTCTTGCGCACCCCCAATCCTTCTTCGTCTCGGAACCTGGCGAGCGCGGTGTAAAACAGATCCTCGTACAACTTGGCGGACCGGTGTTCGTTGGCATAGGAGAGGGTGGATTTGTTGGGGGCTTTGGTGATGCCGAGATGAACCAGTTTGCCTACACAACAGCCAAGGCCGTTGCAAATCTCGCGCAGCGAATCGGCGTGGGCGAGTTGGCAGAACAGCATGGAGACGAACTGCGTCCAGCAGGTAAAGCCCTTGGCGTCACGCTCAGCGGCGTGCTTCTTGACGAGTGAGGCGAATTCGGTTCGGGGAAAGTGTTGGAGCAGTTGATTGAACAGGCTTGCGACTTGTACGATTGGATTGCCCTCCTGTGGGCAGCGTTTGGCGAGGCTCCCAGCCAGGAATTGCTCGCCAACGTCAATTATAGGAGGGCACTCATTCTATTTCAGACTGCAAGAACCTGTTTTGGACAAGAGTGATGCTTTATATAAGGACCAGACTGGAACACTGGAACACCGCTAGAAAACAAAAGACATAGACTGGAACACCAACTGGAACACCGACTGGAACACGGCCCTGAGTAGTGGTACACGCGTTCAGAATGCCTCCAGCGGGCGCCGGTAGCGCCATTCTCTGGCGTGCCGTGGCCCTGAGTTGAACCGTTCCCACCCGTGCGCGCGAAGGCAACGCGCCACGCGGTTGCGGTCCCACTGCGTCCACATGTCTTTCTTCTTTTCGAGGCAAACGCTCAGCACATCCGCGATGGAAACCGACTCCCGGCTTTCCGCCCACGCCAGGATCAGTTCATCCCACGGATCGCCCTCGTAGCGATCCGCCTGCTCCTCGGCCGCCTCGCGGTTGAGTGGCACTGAATCCAGCCACCACGGCTTCCCATCGAAGTACAACGCATGCTGCTTCGGCCCAGAGCTGGTCGCGCACGTCCGCAAGCGCGTCCACGTCGATCACCGGCGCTTTACACTCCACCGGCCAGAAGCGGCGCCCGCCCGTCTCATCGCGCAGGTACGTCCCGTGATTCACGCTGCCGGCGAAAACGCACTGGCGCGGCGAATCGATGGGCCGTTTGCCATATGGCGGCCGGAAGCGGTCAGACATCCTGCTCATGAACGCCTTGATCTTGCCGACGTCGGAACGGGACAGCGAGTCGAGCTCCGCGATTTCAATAACCCACACGCCGCGCGTCTGCAGCGCGGCGTCCTTCGATCCAAGGTCGGCGATTTCGTCCGTGAACCACGGCTGCGCCAGCACCCGCAGCGCGGTCGATTTCCGGATGCCCTGTTCGCCCTCGAGGATCAGGCAGCAATCGGCCTTGCACCCGGGTTCGAATACACGGGCGACAGCGGAAATCATCCACCGCGAACCGACTGCGGCCGCATACGGCGATGGATCGACGCCGAGGTAATCGGGCAGCCAGGATTGTAGCCGGTGCGTCCCATCCCATGTGAGGCCCTTCAGGTAGGCCCGTACCGGATGAAACGGGCGCTCCCGTGCCACGGCCTCGACCGCCTGGCCGGTCACATCGACGGAAACGAAAATGCCCTGGTGGTGCAGCCACTCGGTGGTGAGGGTGTCATCGTTCGGAGTCCATTCCGCGGGGACCTCCGCTTCTGCCGTCGCCCACGGCGCAGGCTTCTGAAGGACGGTGAAGTGGGCAAATTCGTTGTAAGCCAGCACGCCGGCCCATTCAGGTGCGCTCCGTAGCGCCGTGATGACGTTGGCAAGCGCCGGCTTGACCGTACCGTTCAGATTGAGCAGAAGCCCGTCGCGCCATGCCGCAGACGCTCCGTCGGCCGCCGGCGCGGGCTGCGGGCCGCCCGTGCGCGCGCCCGCGGATTTGCGCCCCTTCCCATTTCGCCGGCTGTCGATCCGGACCACTTTCATCTGCTGCCGAAGGGCCGAGATCGGGATACGATCTTTGCCGCACTTCTCCTGAATCAGCCGCAGGTGGCGGGGCTGTTCGATGGGATCAAGCTGGTGAACCTCGGCGAGGATCGGCCCCAGGGTTTTCGCCAAGTCCGCATCGGGAGTCTCCGGCGAGAGCTTCGAGATCGCCAGCTCGAGCGGCGTCTGCGCGGCCGCGAGGATCTGTTCGAAGTCGGCCGCCGTCTTTCCGGAGGCGAAGAACTCGTTGACGTCGATCTTGGCGTCGGCCGCGAGCGCTTCAGCCTCCGCGCTTCCGGCCGGCAACCCGGCCAGCTTCTCGCGCGCCGCGCGCTGCTTCTCGCCCAAGAGGCAAAACGGCCACGCGCGTCGCGATCCCGTGCCCGGCGAGGATGCGCGCGGTTTTCAGCGCGCCCTGCATGCCGGCCTCGGACACCTCGTTGTCCTGGCAGATGAAGACCGTCTTCACCCCGGCGAGCTTCGGCAGCAGGCGTTCCCAATCGGCCTCGCGGATCTGCACGGTCACCGGCGACACCACCGGGAATCCGTGCTCCATCAGGGAAATGCAGTCGGTGACGCCCTCGGTGATGATGACCCGCTCGGGGCGCGTGAGCGAACACGTCTTCGTTGTAGAGAACGTCGTTCCGGATGCACGGCGCGACGTGGCTGTTGTTGCGGTCGTTGCGGACCGCCAGTTTCTTGTACTTCGACTTCTCCCACTCGTGATCGGGCGTCCAGGGCGTCCGGCGGCCGATCATGAAGACCACGTGGCCGCGGCTCCAGTACGGAAACACGATCCGGCCATCGAAGAACGGAACGAGCCCATCCTGCGCGGTCGGCCGGAATGCGGAAGTGGCCGCCAGTTCCCGCAGCGTGAAGGCGCCGGGGCCGTCCATCAGCGCGCGCGACGACACTCGGCTCGGCGTTATCGGCAAAGCCGATCTTCAGCCGGGCGATCGTCTCCTCGCCGATGCCGTACTTCGATTTGAACCAGGCGAGAACTTCAGCGTTCCCGGCCAGCCGCTGGTGATAGAGATCCGCCAGCGCGGTGAGGGCATCCCGCACCCGCAGCGTGAGGCGGTGCTGCTCTTCCGCCTCTGCGATCTCCTCCGCGGTACGGCCAAGCTGCGACAACGGCGGCGCCCCAGCTCGCGCGGCCAGGAAGTCCCGCGCCTGGCGGTGCGACTCCGGCATCGTGCCCGACTGGCCCCGCGTGACCACGCCGTCATGCACGAACTCGACAAGCTGCAGTACATCGCCGCCGACACCGCACCCGAAGCAGTACCAGCCCTGCTTGTCGAGCATGATGTGCAGCGACCGATGCGACTGGCTGCGGTGGTTGGGGCAATCGCAGAAGAGCGTCTGCCGCGACTCCTGCGTGATGCGGCCGCCGAGGAGTTCGCGGGCGATCTCGCCGATATCGACATCGGTGATCTGCCGGTAGTAGGCCTGGACGTCCACAGGCGTGGTTCACGCGACGCCTCCTGATGGAGCAGGAATGAAAGGAACGTGTTGCGCCGGTCCACCTGGCGTTTGCGGCGCAGTTGTCGATGCCCCACCGGTCGCCCAGGATGACCACGCACTCCTTGGCGCGGGTCACTGCCGTGTAAAGCAGATTGCGGTGGTGCATGAAGGAATGCGACTTGTGGGCGATGACCACGGCGCAGGGGAACTCCGAGCCCTGCACTTTGTGGATCGACGTGGCGTATGCCAGCTGCACGTTGCCCAGCGCATCGGAACCGGCTTCGATCTCCACCGCGCGGCCATCGAAGTCGATCACGAGACTGCCGTCGGTGCCAGCATTGACCACGATGCCCATCGCGCCGTTCATCACGCCCAACTCGTAGTCGTTCTTCGTCTGGATCACCTTGTCGCCCGGATAGAGGCCGGGCGCGGTGGCCAGCCTCGACGTCAGGCACCTCGACGCCGAACAGCTTCTGCTGCAACAGGCGCTGCAACTCGATATTCAACTCCACCGTGCCGAGCGGGCCTTTGTGCGTCGGCGTGAGCACCTGGACATCGCGGATCAGATCGTAGCCGAGCCGCTCCCGGAGCACCTCTTCGAAGAGGAGCAGCAGCATGCGCCGCACATCGTCGCGGTCGGTGAACTTGTCGATCACGTACCACGGCCGCCGCGCGCCCGTCTGCACATCCGCTGTGGGCCGCACTTCGCCGGCAAGGATGGCGGTGGAGTTCTCTTTCAGCACGCCGGCCTGGCGGATGATCCGGGTGAGAACGGTGGTGGGGATCGCCAGCGACCGCACCAGGTCGCGCAGGAGGTTGCCCGGGCCCACCGGCGGCAACTGGTTGTGATCGCCGACCAGGACCACTGCGGTTCGCGCCCGATCCACGGCCTGGAACAGCCGCCAGGCGAGCGCGATATCCACCATCGAGACTTCGTCCACGACCAGGATGTCGGCTTCAATCGGGTTCAGTGCATCCCGCGAATACGTGTGGCCGTTGAAGCCGAGCAGCCGATGGATCGTGCTGGCCTCGTGGCCGACCACTTCCTCGAGGCGTTTGGCGGCCTTGCCAGTGGGCGCGGCCAGCACGACCTTCAATTCCAACCGTTCAGCGATGCTGGCGATGGTCGATACAGCGTATGTCTTGCCGCTGCCGGCGCCGCCGGTCATGAGCGAGATGGAGAAGTTGAGCGCGTTCCGGACGGCATCCCTCTGCTCGGGATTCAACTCGCCACCCTCGGCGTTGAGCAACTGATCCACCTCAGCGACCGCATGTGGGCTGCGCTGGGCGGCGGTCTTCAGGACTTCGGCGAGTTCCGTCTCCATCCGGTGGATCTCCGGATCGGCCACCACCAGCCGTTCGAATGGCTGGCGAGACGAGCCGCCCCTCGGCAATCAGCGCTTCGAGATGGCCTTCGATCACCTCGCGGCTGTCGAGCGTGTCCATCACCAGCAGCGTGTTGGCGCGGTCAAGCAGATCTTCGTATTCCACCCAGCAGTCGCCGTCATCGAGCGCGGCCAGCACGCTGTAGTGAAGCCCGGCGCGAATCCGCGATGGCAGATCCTTCGGCGTGCCCATCTTGCGCGCGATCTTGTCGACCCGCTTGAAGCCGAAGCCGGAGATCTCCCGCATGAGCACGTAAGGATCGGACTCCAGGATCGGCACCACCTGGCTGCCGAACTTGCCCACCAGCGTCGTGACCTGGTGATGCGTCAACCCGAACGCCGACAGGTACGCCATCGCCGTGTTGAAGTCGCTGTTGGCGATCCAGATGCGCTGCAACTCAAGCGCGGTTTCCACGGGCACCTTCGCGGCCGCCGCCACCGCCTCCGGGCTGGCCCGGATCGCAGCGTCGAAGCCGCGCCCGAACTCATCGGCGATCTGGCGCGCCTTCACCGGGCCGATGCCCTTCACGTCCGGATGATTGGCGAGGAAGTTCGCCAGGCCGTCCGGGTCCATTTCCAGGTCGTGCCCCATGAACTCGGCCTCGAACTGGCGTCCGTACTTGGGATGATCCACCCAATGGCCTTCCAGCCGAACCGCATCGTTCTCCCGAACGAACACCTTGCCGGCGAACTTCACGACGGCGCCCGCTGCCGTCCGAAGGCGGCCGGCGGAAAACGCCGGTCCCGAATAGAAGACCGTCTCCACAACGCCGCGGATGCTGGTGCGCTCTGCTGTCATGTCCCCCACCTCGCATGCGCGGCGATCAAGTAAGCCTGAACGAAATGGCAGGCAGCCTGGCGATTGCCGCAGAAGAATACCGGGATGCGAAAGTCGAGGATGATCGACAGCGCGTTCCCGAGCACCGCGTTCGGATGCGCCTCACCCCGGTAGCGCTGCAGCAGGACATCTGACATGCCCGCCTCAACCACCACGCACGCCGCCCGATATCCGGCCGAGCTTCCGCAATTCGTCGCGAAACCGCTTTCGGGCGTGGATCACCGTGGACACGAAATCGTCCAGGGTCTTCCGCTCCACCGCGACGCATGCCATCCAGTCCCGCCACGGAGTAATCCCCGGCTGGCAGCGCCCGCCGCACTGCGGCCACCAGCCGGGGATCGAACGAGTAAGGCTCCTGCTCGCGCGTGTCGATGATGATCGTCGCCGGTCCCTGGCTAGAACGGGACAAGCGCGTCCCCCGCCTCCTGGCGGAACTTGCCGGGGGCCCGGTCGTTCTCGATGCGGCGGTTGAAGAAGATGTTCTCGTTGTCGCCCTTGGTCTTCTTGGTGACTTCGAGCTTCACGTCGAGCAGCTTCTTCAGGTGCTTGGGCAACTCGGACAGCTTGTCGAGATCGAGCCCGCACGTGTGGAGGTCGGTTTTCACGTATTTCAGCGTGTTGTGGGTGATCACGCTGTTGCGCCACATCAGCCGGTCGATGAACTTCGGCGCGATGACGCGGAGCGTCCACTTCAGCATCGGGTTGCCGCTGCTCTGCGCCTCCGTCAACTCGACCTTCTCCACGGTCACCTGATACTTGCCGTCCGGAACGCTCTCGAATTCACCGCGCTCTTCCGGTTGTTCGGAGCTGAAGTCCTTGTCAAACTGCGTCAGATCAATCGCGTGTTTACTCATGTTTCGTCTCCTGTTGGGAACTCACTTTCGCCGGCGGCGTCTTGGCGGCCTGAGCGGGCTTCAGCGGCGCGACGGCGGTGTTGAATGCATCGAGGAACATCCGGAAGTCGAGATCGATGGTCTCCGGAAGCCGCCCGGTCCGGTCGCCGGCCTCGTAGTAGAGGCTGGGCTTGGTGCGAATGACGCGGCGGATACTCTTCGCGCCGTCGTCTCCAGTGGTCAAATCCAGGTCGCAGAACAGAACCTGGTCCACCATGCCGAGCACGATTTTCCGGGCCTTGTCGGGCAGGGTGGGTACGACGCGGGTGTACTTCCCGGTGCGCGTGTCGACCTCGATCTCCTTGGCGTGCGAAATCAGAAACAGGCCGTACGGCAAGAACGCCAGTTTCGTGAGCACCCGCTGAAATTCGTTATTGACGAGGGCGTAGCCTTTGCCGTAGCCGAGGTCGGACTCGTGCTCGATCTTGGCCTTCTTCACGATGTAATCCGTGCAGAACTTGTAGGCGTTGTCGATGGTGTCGATGATGACGGTCTTGAAGGGGTGCTTCCCCTCGGTGATTTCGGCGCAGGCGTTGAGCAAGTCGTCCCAGGACTGGAGCGCCACCTGGTAGACGTCGAGGGCATTCAGACCGGGCTCGGTGGCCAGGAATAGCGCGCCCTCGGAGTTCGAGCAGAACGTGGATTTTCCGATCTTCGTTTGCCCGTAAACCAGCACGGTGAGGTCGGCCAGGTCGGGCTTTGGGTTCGTTTTGGCGGTTGGCAGCATGATTCTCCTTTTCAGAAAGCTGGCTCGGGCGCGTCGGCGGGCAACACCCGCAATTCCTCGTTGGGCGCCACGCGCTGGTAGAAGTTCTCAATCAAGTTCGGATTGCCGTTGGAGCGGCAGAGGGCAAAGTAGGGGCAAGGCCGCTGGTAGTTGAAGCAGAATGCAGTGTTCTGGTAGAAAACGCCGCGCCGGCGCGCGTCCAGGAAGGCCTGCGTGAGTTCCCACAATTCGGCGCGCAGGATGTCGAAACGGTCGCGGGACAGGTACAGCATCTCGCGGTGGAGCATCACGGGCTCGGCGTACTTCTCGGCGAGGCGTTCCTGGAATTCCTCGTCGGTCTCCGGCATCCGGCGCTTCGCGGAACTCTTCCCGGTCTTCGACTTCGCCAGCAGCTCCGCGCGGCGGGCCTGGAATTCCTCTTCCGTCTCGCCCTTGCTCTGCTGGAGCTTCGCCTTCACCAGCACGTTGTAGAGGATGCCGGTAATGGGGATGCCCATCGTCTGCTCGATGTAGTGGGCGTAGATGGTGATCTGGAAGTCGGTCCAGAGCTTTTCGAGGTAATCCGAATCGATCTGCGCCGCCGTCTTATGTTCGAGGATGAAGTGCTCGCCGCGGATGCGGACGATGCCGTCCACCTTGCCGGCGAGCACAAAACTGCGCGACGCCGCGCCGGTGGCGGGGTTCACGATGGGGCCCTCGAAGTTCTTTTCCAGTGCGATGACTTCGAAGCCCTCGGTGGCGTACTGCACGGCGTAGGCCTTCATCATCGCGATGGCGAGGTGCCAATCCCGGCGCTGGTTGTCATCCTGGAGGTGGTTGGGGCAGAGCTTGTCGATGAGGGCGAGCACTTCATCCAGGTCGCGCCGCTGGTGCCACGCCTGAAGGCACTCGTGGATGAGCGAGCCGAAGTGGAGGTTCCGGTCACGCTGGAGCGGCACGAGCTGCTGCTGGTAGCGCCAGTCCACCGCCTTACGGCAGTTCCGGAACAGGCTCCACATCGAATACGTGGAAACGACGGGCGCGGCGGTCATCGGGCATCTCCGCGTTTCGCGAGCCGCTCCGGAGTCAGCCCTGCTTCTTCGAACGCCGCGCGGATCTGCCGGATGAAATGGTTGATGCCAGAGCGGGACTTTCCCGTGTGCTCACAGATCTCGGCGACGCTCATGTCCCTGAGGAGCAGGGCGACCGCGCGAAGATGCTCCGGGAGCCGTAGGAGCACGCGCTGGACATCGAGCCGGAGTTCCCGCTCAGCGCTGGAGTCCTCGCCGGGTGCGTCGGTGAGGGGATCGAGTCCATTCTCGTCGTCGCCGCGATCGCCGTCGCCGGCCTCGCCGCTGAACAGCAGAGAGTGCTTCTGTTGCTCCGAAGCCAGGGCCGCCGATCTGTGCCGCATGATCCCGCGAACGAATCCATGCCAGTCACCCCGCTCCGGGCGGAAGCGCGGCAGTCGCTGCAGGAGATCGAGAAACATCTCCTGGCGCAGGTCGTCCCAGTCGTCAACGGTGAATTGGCCCCTGCGCACAAGATGGCTGGCGCACAGCGACGCCTGCCGGATCACATAGGGATCAACGCCGCTTGCGGTGGCAAAGGCGGGCATCATTGCACCACCTCCTGCGACCGAGCCTCCACGATCATCCGGCGCGGGATTCCGTAGCGGATGTCGATCCGCTCGATGCTGCCGTTGCCCAGCCGGTCCAATTCGGTCAGGAGCCGGATTACCTCGGCGCGCAGATCAAACGTGTTGACGTTGTGCTCGTCGCGCGGCCGGTCCTCCGCGTCCAGCTTCAGTTCGACAAATACGAGTGGAGCGGGATTGAAGACCGGCTCGCCGCCGCGCACCTCGAGTCCATCGACGTGGCCGAAGTTGATTGTCTGGAAGAGCCGCAGGAGCGCCTGCCGGGGTCCGGAGAGATGCCGGAAACGAGTGATATTGGGAGCTGCCGGTGGCGGCCCGTTGTGGTCGTTGGTAGCAGAAGATGCCGATTTCATGTTCGCCTCTGCTACCGGCAGGGTGAATATTCACCCTGGAGGCCGAAATGGGGCGACCCGCAAAAGTCAAGCGCTTGAAAACAGTGCCAAATAGAGTTTGAAGATTTTTTGCGGAGTGCTCTGGAGCCAGGGTGAATATTCACCCTGCCACCTCGGGAAGGCCACCGTGCACGGCGATGCAGACGTTGAATGTTGGTGTCGGGGCGATGTACCCTGAAGTCGGGACCTTCTATGGATAGCCAAGTCACCGATGCGATCTACGCTGGGGGAGTGCTAAGGCCTCTCGGCAGCGTGTCGCTAAATGAGGCAGAGCGCGTCCGACTGATCATCGAGCGCACGGAGCAGCCTGTTGCCGATCGCGAAGTCGCGTTGGAGCGGCTCCGCACCGGCATCGGACAGATGCGTTTCTATCTATCCGGACCCCTCCCGTCCCGCGACGAGCTTCATGACCGGGTTTGACACAAACATCCTGATCTACAGTTGCGATCACGCCGATACGCGGCGGCAGCACCGTGCTCTCGAACTTCTTGCCAGCGCTCCGGATGGCGTATTGCTTTGGCAGGTTGCAGCGGAGTTCGTAGCGGCCTCCCGAAAGTTGGCGTCACAGGGCTTCACGCCTTCCCATGCCTGGGCGCGGTTACGTGAATTCATGGATGTATTGCCGCTGATCGTTCCCTCGCCGAAGGTCATGGATTACGCGCAGGCGCTGCACGTGGATCAGGGATTTTCCTTTTGGGACGCGATGATTGTTGGCGCATGCTTCGACGGCGGAGTGCACACGCTTTATTCG
This sequence comes from Terriglobia bacterium, assembly GCA_963783505.1. Classification (GTDB taxonomy): domain Bacteria; phylum Acidobacteriota; class Terriglobia; order Bryobacterales; family Bryobacteraceae; genus BOG-224. The sequence goes on from CAWAOP010000019.1 coordinate 11,444, forward strand.
GAAGACCTGCCGGGCAGGGTAGTTGAACCCAGGCTTCGAATCGTAAATCCATTCCAGTAGGCCGGGCCCGCTGTTCTCAGCGCCTCCGGCTCGCGCATTCGAAACAGGCGATCCAGACCGCCTTCGATTCGTCGTAACGGAATGGTTCGCCTGCCAAACCTGTCCATTCCCGCAGCCGTCGGCCAAGGCGCAGCACGGCCATGTCATCGGCGCGGCGTTCCAGCCTACCGCCACCTCGGACGAACGCGAGCAAAGCAAGGCCTTCCGGATTGGGCAGGCCCTGGCTGTTTGTGAGGCCGAGCCGGTCGAGAGGGTACTCCCGCCATAGAAGAGTCTCGCGCTCGGCCGCCTCTGACGACGGCCTGTCCGGTCCGCGCGATGGCGTCCGGGCCTGGAATATCTCTCGCGTCCTGACGCCGACGCGGAGCCGGCCATCGGCAGCCTCCTCGAATCGGAAATCCTGCCAGGCGGCGGCGGCTGGCGTTGGGAAACCGCTGTCCGATTCCAGAAACACTGCAAAAGCACAACGGTATTCACCGGAGGTCTTCTCGAAGACGATTGGCTCGCCCTCAACTGGGAGCAACCCCTTGAGTCGCTGCCGGAGAACGCTCACCTGTTTCTTGAAGGGCGTCTTCTCGTCGCCTGCGGCTGCGATCTTGCGCGGAGCGAATCTGCCACGCCGGGAAGCGAACAGCCGGAGAGTCTGCAGCGCCCGGTCGCCCGCCAGATCACCGTGGCGCATGTCCGCGAATCCAGATTCTTCGAAGGTAAGTTCCCTCCGCGTACCTCCGGCCATGACAGCGAGGGATGTATCACCGACCTCGATTGTCAAACCGCTCCAGACGACACCCTCCGGCAGCGGGACACTGCGCAGAGACTGCGACTTTTCAGGCGCACGATCCCGAGGCAAGGCATCCTCGATGTAGTCGAGGTCGACAACAAGACGGTCGCCCGCGAGAGAAGCGACATCGGGAAGGAAGAAGGTGGCAATCCCCGATTCCTTCCACGCGCCGAGGCCGTCCACCGCCAGGATAACCGGTGCGGGGTACGTCCTCGCGGAATTCAGTGCATCGGCGCCTGGCCGGACGGCAAGGCAAAACTCGCGGAACCGGCCCGCGACCCGGCGGCGTCCCAGGGACCAGAAGCCGCGGGCCTTCTCCTCCACCGGACCCGACAACTCCGTGACGGCAGCAATCAGACGCGCCAAGGTTCCCGCATCCACCGCCCATTGCCGAAGCCGTTCCGGATCGACAGGCACCGACCGTTCCTCTGGGCAGGGGATGTAGCCTCGCATGCCAGTCGGAGTCCGCACGCTGCTTTCCCAGACGACTTCCTCCCGATGGCCTTCTGTGCACGCATCGCAAAGAACGTACCGGGCCTGAGCAGTTTCGCGGAGAACGCCGATGCGCACCAGCCGATCGAATTCATCCCACCGCCAACGGTGTACGTCGTCGTAGCTGAACACAGGATCGCCGCAAGCCGCACGGAACCAGACATCACGCAGCGCGCTGCCCATCGCGTTCAATCCCCCAAAGCTTCAGGTAGCGCCGCAGCTTTTCTTCCTCCGAGCTGTCGCCAAGGTCGCACCGCGAACCGGAGCCGACCTTGAAAGTGATGTTTCGGCTCCGGGTGCCGGGCCGCCGGAACACGGCCTGCAAAGTGGCTTCGAGAAAGTCCACCTTCGAAAGTGAGACTTTCTTCTCGTCCAGCGTTGCGTCGAGAAGCCCGTACACTGTCGCGCTGGGATCGCCGCTGTCCACATCCAAAGCGATTTTCCCGCCGGGCTGCTCCTGCAATCGCATGCGGACTCCCATCCACCGCACCCGCTCAATGTTGTCCACCGGATTGGTGGGGAAGCGTGAAGTTCCTGTCCTTCAAGACATTCAAATCGAAGGGCGGCTCTGCCCAGAGCATCGGTTGACGCTCCGCGTGCAACACCACGCGAGCGAAGAGTCTCGGCCAGGTCCTCGCGGACGTCCTTGCCGCCTTCAGCAAATGACTCTATCGTGCCGGCGCTTCCGTCGTAGCGGAAGACCACCTCGAAAGCCGGATTCCACGGGCTGCGGCCGAGTTCGCCATCATCATCGTAGCCCAGGAGATCATCGCCGTAATCGGCGGGGTAAGCGTAGAACGTGTCGATGCCGGCGTGGCGGCGATATTCCACCTTGCACCTTTCGCCCCGGACCTGTCGCGCCAGATAGTAGGCGGAAAGGTTACTCCCCAGCGCGTCGAGGACTCCGTCGTTGATCTCGACGGCTTGCTTTGGCATGCCATTGCGCTTCTCCCATGACCTTCGTGGCAGCGTCGCAATGTGGAACTGCGTTCGGGCGCTTTGGAAGACCGCAGGGTGCTCCAGGAAAAACCAGAACGCCCGCTCATAGGCGTTCTTCATCGACCGAACGGCAGCCGCAATGTCGATCCCTTCCTCGCTGGCCGCCTCGACCAGCACGGCCGTGCCGCGAGGATTGGCCAGCGCGTGTACGCGGCGGATTACTCCGCTGGCCTGCTTTCTTCGGTCCTCCGGCATTCGCTGCCAGGCTTCGAAGACCGGATCGATTCTGGTTTCCTTGATTGCCGCCCAGTCGAATGCTGCGAATTCGTCGTGGCGGGAGAAGTACTTCTGGAGGATGGCGTTCGGCACTTGCCGAAGGACCGATTTAGGATTGTATGGCATACGCGCACTCCGGTCGAATTGATTCGGGCTCTCCCTCCCCAACTCGCCAGCGCATACGACCCTGCCGCGATCAACAGGCGACAAGGCCGGGCTTACGGAGCCCGTCGTAATGCTATTTATGCCGCTGCTTATTACAGGAGCATATCATGGCGAAGAAAAGACGAAGACAATCGCGGCGCAAGACATTGATCCGACTAAGAATTTTGTGCTTGACAAGAAATGCTCTGTGAAATTCCTGAGGAATTCCGGCATCGCCAGAATCTACTCTAAGTGCTTTTCTTCCTTGAGCTTGGCCCAGAGTACGCGTTGCGCGCGCCAGGTCGGTTCCACCGCGATCCGACGCGCGGCCACTTCGCTTATGGCAAATCGGCCTGCCGAAGAGCGCGGCAAGCCGAGGATTTCTTGCTGGATGTCCGGAGCCAGCCACGCGAGCTTCACTACCTGGCTGATCCGCGCCCGCGACAGACATCCAAGCCGCGCCAGGCCGGCAAAGTCCTTCACCTCCCGAGCTCCGCACCATCTCTTCGAATTGGAGCGCCTGCGCCAGCACCTGTGTCAGGCGCGGCAACTTGCCGGTACTGGGCGGCGGCGCGTCGTTGCGGCGCGGGCGGCTCGCGGCCGCGCGGATGGCGGGCCGCAGTCGGCACTGGACATCAACGGTGTTGTTGTTCTGCATGGTTGTGATCCTCGGCGTGCGCAAGGCCGCAAAGGTGCTTGATCCCGGTGGATTTGAAGCTGACGGTGACGTTTCCACTCTTGCCGTCGTACCGGACCTGCTCGACCAACGCGCGAATGAAGCGCTCCTGTTCATGCGAGCTCATCTGCTCCCACAGCGGGTCGAACCTCTTGAGGGCCAGTTCGAGATCCCCGATGTCGAAACGCTGTCCCTCCAACTCCGCGAGCTCGTAGCGGACCTGCGAAAGACGCCCGTCGAGCGACGCCGACCTTGTCGTGGAGATCGGCAAGGCGGTCGATGGCGGCCCGCGCGCCGTTCCCCTTGTTGGTCGCGAGTCCCGCCATTCCCGAGATCTCCTCGCCCAACTTACGGAGATCGCGTTCGATTACCGCCTTCTCGTTTTCGAGCGTCCCCGAATTGGTCCGTCGCTGTTCGCCCAGTTGCCGCAGGACCTCCGCAAACACGCACGGGGTTCGTGCCAATGCCGCGGATCTGGTCGACCACCGCGCGCTCCAGGTCGGGCGCGGAAACCGAGCGCGTTTCGCAGGTGTTCCATCCGCGCTGGTGGGCATTGACGCAGACGTAGTAGCGGTAGAGCTTGTTGGGGGTCTTCTGCGTGTACGTGTGAACCATGCCGACGTCGCAACTGGCGCAACGCACGAGTCCCTTCAGAAGCGCGCCGTACTTGTTGCGGTAGTTGCCGCCGCCGCGCCGGCCGTTCCGGTTCAGTTGCTCCTGCACGCCGGTCCACGTCTCGTCGTCGACGATTCTTTCGTGCTCGCCCTCATAGACCTGGCCGCCGTATTCGACGCGCCCCGTATAGATGATGTTGGTCAGCAGGTTGTAGAGCCGGTTCTTGGTGAAGTTCTTGCCGCCCGCGCCTCGCCCGGTGCCGGTCGTCCACGCCTTCGTGAGCCAGCCGCGATGATCGAGTTCCTGAACTACCGAGATCAGCGACCGGTGTTCACGATACAGAGCGAAGATCTCGACGACGCGTCGCGCCTCCTCCTGGTTGAGTACGAGCGCGCCGCCCTGCGGACTCACGTCATAGCCAAGAACGAGGTTGCCGCCCACCCACTTGCCCCGCCGCCGCGCGGCACCCATTTTGTCGCGCGTGCGCTCGGCGATCATCTCGCGTTCGAACTGGGCGAACGAGAGGAGGATGTTGAGCGTCAGGCGGCCGAGCGAGCCCGTCGTGTTGAACTGCTGCGTCACGGAGACGAAACTCACTCCGTGCTTATCGATCACCTCCATGATCCGGGCGAAGTCGAGCAGCGAGCGCGTCAAGCCGATCGACCTTGTAGACGACGATGCAATTCACCGCGCCGCTCTTCACCGCTTCGAGCAACCTCTTCAGCGCGGGCCGGTCCATGTTCGCGCCGGTGTAACCGCCATCGTCATACTTCTCCGGCAGGGCGATCCATCCCTCGTGCCGCTGGCTGCTGATATAGGATTCGGCCGCATCGCGCTGCGCATCGAGCGTATTGAAGGACTGCTCCAGTCCCTCCTCGGTGGATTTGCGGGTGTAGATGGCGCAGCGCACGAGCGTGTTTCCGTTCGCCGGGCGATTATTGGCGGGCAGCATGCGCCTCCTTGGCCAGCCCGAAAAAGGCGAAGCCATTCCACTTCGTGCCGGTGACTTCCTGGGCGATGGCGCTCAGCGAACTGTAGCGCTTGCCTTCCCACTCGAAGCCCGCGTCGAGCACCGTCACCACGATGCTGCGGTTCTTGAACTCCCTGACGATCAGGCTGCCCGGCATCGGCACGCGCGAGTCGTGCGTCTGCGTCACCGAGGTCGTTGCGGTTCGGTCCAGAGGGACTCCGCTTCGCAGCCGCGCTACGTTCTGTGCGATCCGTGCGCCCAGCTTCGCTTCGCGGGCGATGCCGAGCGCGTATTGCCGAACCTCCTCCGGAAGCCGTCCTTCCTCCCGCGCCTGCAACTCCCAGGCGATTTTTCGGAACAGGTACTGGCGATGCGGCGTGCGGCTTTCCTCGCCGAACAATTCCGCGTGGCGTTGCTGGAGTTGCGGGACCGTCATCTTCGCCAGCCTGACGATCGCCGCCTCGATGCTCATCTTGGTCGATACACTCATCTCCGGGTTCTCCGTGCGTCAACCACATGAGGGCTCGAATCCGGCTGGTTATCAAGGTCATCGTCGGGCGGCTTCGGAGCCAGCCGCAGCGACTTTCAAGTACCGCTGGTAGGCCGTCGCCAGCAGGCCGGCAATCTCCTTCACCGCCGTCTCAACCGACAGATCGTCGTGCCGCATGCCAAGTCCTCCACGCGGGCGGACTGGCGCGGCGGTGGCGGCGTTGTGGGCGCGGACTGGCGACAGGGGCGCGGGAACGGACGCCTGGCGGCGTCTGCCGCCAAGTGGTCGTGGCTGCCCGAATGCGAATCCGGCACCCACAACGAGTCCCGCTTGGCGGCCCTTCCCGCTGTCTGGTGATCGGGGCGAAACTGCGCCCCTGTTAATCTATACTCGGCAAGTTTCCGAAATGTACAAACTTGGGCAACGCTCTCAACCCCCCTGTTAACAGACGCCCGGCGTTAACAGGAGAAACCGGAGATTCCGCAAGAGAATTCCTGGGGTCCGAACTCAACCCCGATGGTTGAGGCCGCACCCCAAGGCGAGGCGTTTCCAACTGGAGAGAACGGCGGAACGCGGAAATGGTTTGGTGTGTGCGAGATATGCGAGGATGATCACCGCCGCGATGGCGTTAACAAAAACTGCGGCTAACTCATTGGGAGAAAAGGAGTTGGCTCCCCGGCATGGATTCGAACCACGATTCACGGCTCCAAAGGCCGCTGTCCTACCATTAGACGACCGGGGAATCTGGCGTGTTGCCTCTTCGTTTAGTGTAGCGTTGCGCGCGCTCCGTTCGCAATGAACGCTCAAGCTCCTCGGAGCCGCCCGGACGAAAACCTGCGTGGCCGCGCCTACCTTAGTGGATTTCCAGGATTTCCTTTTCTTTGCTTGCCGAGGCCTGGTCGATCTTCTGCATGTAGCCGTCGGTGAGCTTCTGGATCTCGTCGTGCGCCTTTTTCTCCTCGTCCTCGGTTACCTTCTTGTCTTTGAGGAGTTTTTTCACGGCTTCGTTGCCGTCGCGGCGGATGTTGCGCACGGCCACGCGATGGTCCTCCGCGGCGTGGTGCAGCCTCTTCACCATCTCCTTGCGGCGTTCTTCGGTGAGCGGCGGAATGGGCAGACGAATGACCTTGCCGTCGTTGGCCGGATTCAAACCCAGGTCCGAAATCCGAATGGCCTTCTCGATGGGGCCGACCATCGATACGTCCCACGGCTGAATCGTGATCAGCGCCGGCTCGGGGACGTGCAGATTGGCCACCTGGTTGAGAGGCATCGGCGAGCCGTAGTAGTCTACCCGGATGTGGTCCAGCAATCCCAGCGAGGCGCGTCCCGTGCGAATCGACGCCATATCGTGCTGGAAGTCCGAGAGAGCCTTGTCCATTCTAGCCTTCAGGCTTGCGGAGACCTCTTTCACGGAGTTGAACGAGGGGCCGCCGGAAGGCGTTGTGTTTTCGGTCTTCATATTCGGTCTCTCCGTAACGCGGCCGGCAGGCGCGGGCCGTTAATGAATCAGGGAACCGGCCAGTTCGCCCTTCGACACTCGCATTATATTGCCAGTCGTCATCAAATTGAAAACAATTATAGGCAACTGGTTGTCGCGGCACATGGCCACGGCCGAAGCGTCCATTACTCTGAGGTCCTGGCTTAGCACTTCCTGATAGCTGATCTCCGGGTAGCGGATCGCCTCGGGGAACTTCATCGGATCTTTGTCGAACACGCCATCCACGCGCGTAGCCTTGATGAGCACGTCCGCTTTGATTTCGAGAGCGCGCAGCGCCGCCGCCGTGTCGGTCGAAAAATACGGATTCGACGTGCCGGCGGAGAACAGGGCGATGCGGCCCTTCTCCAAGTGCCGGATCGCGCGGCGGCGAATGTAAGGCTCGGCTACCTGCCGCATTTCGATGGCGCTCATCACGCGGGTCGGCGCGCCGAGCTGCTCCAACGCATCGGAGAGCGCCAGCGAATTGATAACGGTCGCCAGCATGCCCATCTGGTCGGCGGTGACGCGGTCCATCTTCTGCGCGGCCTCGGCCACGCCACGAAAAATGTTCCCGCCGCCCACAACGATGCCCATCTGAACGCCGGAGGCGGCCACTTCCGCGATTTCGGAGGCGAGCTGCCTGACGCGATCTGCATGAATGCCAAATGGCGCGCCGCCCGCCAGCGCCTCGCCGCTCAGCTTCAGCAGGATGCGTTTGTATCCGCTCATTTACTCGGCGGCTTCGGCCGCGGGAGCAGCCGTTTCGCCAACCTTGAACCGAGCAAACCGCGCGATAGACATGTTCTCGCCAAGCTTGGCGATCTTGGTCTTCACCAACTGGTCCACCGTTAGGGTCGCTTCCTTGACGAACGGCTGGTCCAGCAGGCAGGTCTCTTCGTAGAACTTCAGCAGACGGCCTTCGACGATCTTTTCCAGGACCTTCTCCGGCTTGCCTTCGGCGCGGGCGCGGTCTCGCGCAATTTCCTTTTCCTTCTCGATCACGTCGGCGGGAACATCCTCACGCCGCAAATACCGGGGGTCGGCCGCGGCAATGTGCATGGCGACATCGTGCGCGAGATCCTGAAAATCGTCCGTGCGGGCCACAAAATCGGACTCGCAGTTGATCTCCACCAGTACGCCGATCTGTCCGCCGGCGTGGATATAATGCCCAATCAGCCCCTGGTTGGTGGCGCGCCCCGCCTTCTTCACGGCCCCGGCGATGCCACGCTTGCGGAGGACCACAACCGCGTCCTCGATATTGCCGTTGGCCTCGGTAAGAGCCTTCTTGCATTCCATCATGCCCGCGCCTGTAAGATCGCGGAGCTGTTTGACTAAAGTAGCGTTGATTTCCATGATTCTCTAAGACTCGCGGACAGCCAGGCTTTCGCCTAGTGTCCGCCTTCGGTAGCTGCCGGTTCGGCGGTGGCCGCCGTGGCCGCGGCGGTCTCTGACGCCGGTCCCTTGCGCGGCTGCGGAGCGGAGGCGGCCGCATCGGCTTCCATGCTCAGCGTCTCGCCCATGATCTTTTCGGCGTACTTCGGATCCACGTACTCGGTGTAGGCCAGCATGCCTTCTTCGGCGGGGGCCTCGTCCGATACGATCCGGTCGGCCGTGAAATCCTGTTCCTGCGCCAGCGCGCGGCCTTCTACTACGGCGTCCGCGATCTTGCTCGCGAACAGGCGGATGGCGCGCAATGCGTCGTCGTTGCCCGGGATTACGTAGTCCACTTCGTCCGGGTCGCAGTTCGTATCGACGATCGCGACCACGGGGATGCCCAGCCTCCGCGCTTCCTTCACCGCGATGGCTTCCTTGTTCGAGTCGATCACGAAGAGGATGTCCGGCAGACCCGGCATGTCTTTAATACCGGAGAGGTTCTGGTCCAGATGCTTTCGTTCGCGCTCCAACCGGATAATCTCTTTCTTCGGCCGGCCCGCGTATCCGCCTTCGACGGAAGCCATGGCCTCCAGTTCCTTAAGGCGCTTGATCGATTTTTGGACTGTAGCCATGTTCGTCAGGAGGCCGCCGAGCCAGCGCTGGTTCACAAAATACATCTGGCAGCGGTTGGCCTCTTCGGCGATGGCTTCCTGCGCCTGACGCTTGGTGCCGACGAACAGCACATTTTTACCCTGCGCGGCCATCTCGCCGACGTAACGAGCGGCGTCCTTGAACATCTTCAGAGTCTTCTGAAGGTCAATAATATAGATCCCATTGCGTTCGCCGAAGATGTATTCTTTCATCTTCGGATTCCAGCGCCTGGTCTGGTGCCCGAAATGAACGCCCGCTTCGAGCAATTCCTTCATCGATATTGCCGGCAAACTACCTCCTCAAGTGGTTATCGGGGGACTAACCCCCGGTTGCGGTCAATTTCCGCTGCTCCGGCCGCCGCGCGGTCCAAAGCGAGATTTGCGCGGTGGAACGAAGCGGAAACGAGTCGAGAAAAAAGGGGGACGCATAAATAAAGTCCCCCTCCGAAAACCGGCGCCTGAAAGATCCGAGCTAACTGACATACAATCTTCCAGGCTTCATGGGCGGCGCTACCGTTTCGAGAACTGGAAGCGCTTGCGCGCGCCCTTTTGTCCGTATTTCTTGCGTTCGTGAATTCGCGGATCGCGCGTCAGATACCCCAGCTTCTTTAGCTTGGGCCGAAGCTCCACGTTGAACTCACACAGCGCTCGCGCCACGCCCAGGCGCGCGGCGCCAGCCTGGCCGGCCACTCCGCCGCCATCGGCGATGATGAGGACGTCGAACTTGTCCACCGCCTCAACCGCCGCCAGGGGCTGCCGCACCAGCGCGCGCGAACTCTCCGTCGGGAAATACTCCTCGAACGGGCGCTCATTGACTTTAATCTCGCCCTTACCCGGGCGTAAGAATACTCGCGCCACCGATTTCTTACGGCGGCCAGTACCCAAATACTGAACGATCGTCGCTGCCACTAAATGCCCTTCCCGCTACTTGATGGCCAGCGCGGCCGGTTGCTGAGCCGCGTGCGGATGGCGATCACCCGCGTAGACCTTGAGCTTTCGATACATTTGCTTGCCCATTTTGGACTTGGGAAGCATCCCGAAGATAGCGTCTTCCACGATGCGCCTCGGCTTCTCGGCGCGCACCCGGCCAATCTTCTTTTCCACCAGCCCGCCCGGGTACCCGGTGAAATGGCGGTACACTTTGTCGGATTCTTTTCGGCCCGTCAGGCGGACCTTATCGGCGTTGATGACGATCACGTGATCGCCCGTATCCAGGAAGGGCGTGTACGAAGGTTTGTGCTTGCCCATCAGCAGCATCGCGGCCTTGCTCGCCAGCCTGCCCAGCACCACTCCCTGGGCATCGATGACATGCCACTTGCGCGCTACGCCAACCCCGGATGGAAACTCGGTTCTCATTGACACACTTCTCCAGCTTCTGCCCGCAAAATACTAAGCCTACAGACTACGAGGCCCAAATGTCAAATTCGGATGACGGCTCCCAAACGGGCGCATTGCCGCCCGCCGCCCTCTCGAATACGCCCGTCTGCCATTGGCGCTTCGCGCCTCGGCCCGGCTGCCGCGAGTACTTAATCGGCACCGACTAAAGGTCGTGCCCTGTTACAAGGCAACCGCTCCGCTTTTCATCCTTCCGGATGAGGGCAGCCTTTAAAAAGGGCTGATACAGTGGAGCGCAGGGACTATTCTCTAATGATAACCAATGGCAGCATGGATCGGCGGCGCTTTCTTCGAAACGCGGGTGTTATCGGAGGCGCGATCGCGGCGGAATCGAAAGGAATCGGCCAAAACACCGCCAGCCGCCGCACTTCATTAGTCTTGGACCCTTCCGACCCGGTCGCCTCGGCCCCGCCCGCGCAATGGGCAGCCGGCCAACTGGAGCAAGCCCTTACGAAAGCGGGCGCTTCGGTGGTTCGCCGCGAACGGCCGGAGCAAGCCGGCGCCGGCGAATTCTGCGTCATCGGCTCGGGCAACAACTCTCGTGTTGCCGTACAGTCTCTCGGGAGTCTATTCCTGACGGAGCGGAAGGCGCCAGGGAGCCTTATTCTTTCGGCTACAAAGGTGGCCGGGCATTCATCGGTCTTGTGCGGTGGCTCGGATGCGCGAGGGCTGGCATACGCCCTCACGGAATTGGCGGACCGCGTCCGGTTCGCGCAGAGCTTCGACACGGCGCTCAGGATTCCGAGGCCCATCGGCGAAACGCCCGCCAATCCCGTGCGCAGCGTCATGCGCCAGTTTGTTTGCGAGACCCTCGACAAGCCCTGGTTCTACGACCGCGAGGCTTGGACCGCGTACCTCGACATGCTGGCCGGGCATCGCTTCAACCGGCTGCACCTGGCGTTCGGGCTTGGCTACGATACGCTGTCGCAGGTGGCGGACTCGTACCTCTTGTTCATCTATCCGTTCTTTCTTCCCGTTCCGGGTTACGACGTGCGTGCGACGAACCTGCCTGACTCGGAACGCGACCGCAATCTCGAAACGCTTCGGTTCATCGGCGAACAAACCGTGGCGCGGGGCATGGATTTCCAGTTGGGCATCTGGACCCACGGCTATCGGTGGCCTAACAGCCCGCGTGCCCAGAACGCCATCGAAGGGCTCACCGACCGGAATCACGCGCCGTATTGCCGCGACGCTCTCACGGCGCTGCTGAAAGCCTGCCCCGCGATTTCGTCGGTGGCGCTTCGCATTCACGGCGAGAGCGGAGTAGCGGAAGGAAGCTACGACTTCTGGCGGACGGTTTTCGATGGGGTGACGCAGTGCGGCCGCAAGGTCGAAATCGACCTGCACGCCAAGGGCATCGACGACAAAATGATCCAGAACGCGCTCGCCACTGGAATGCCCGTGAACGTTGCGCCTAAGTATTGGGCGGAACATCTCGGCATGCCGTATCACCAGGCCGCGATTCGCGACTTGGAGATGCCGGTGGCGGGACATGTTGGCGCCGGGCTCATGACGCTCAGCGAAGGCGAGCGCAGCTTTACGCGCTATGGCTATGCGGACCTGTTGCGCGAAGATCGCCAATATACCGTGCGCCACCGAGTTTTCTCAGGCACGCAGCGGTTATTGTTATGGGGCGATCCGAGCTTCGCGGCCGCGTACTCGCGCATGTTCCGGTTCTGCGGATCGACGGGCGTGGACCTCATGGAACCCCTGACCTGTCGCGGCCGGCGCGGCTCGGGAGTTCCCGGCACGCGAACAGGATATGCCGACGCGAGCCTGGAGCCGCACTGGGATTGGCAGAAGTACGAGTATTGGTACCGCGTGTGGGGCCGACTCTTGTATAACCCGGCGACGAATCCCGAAGGTTGGTTGCGTTCGTTCGAGGGCGACGCCTGGTCCCGCCGGCTGGCGAGCCGCTCTCAGTCTCCCCGCCGCGGGACTCTGGCGGGGTCCCGAGCGCGCATGATTGCTTCCGCGCTGGCGAGCGCAAGCCGGATTCTCCCCATCGTGACAACCGCGCACGCTCCTTCGGCCGCGTGCGACGCTTACTGGCCCGAGATCTACTGGAACCAGCCCATGGTGGCCGAGGACCGGCCCAACCCTTACACCGATACCCCGGCGCCGAGAACGTTTCAGAACGTGAGCCCGCTGGACCCGCAACTGTTTTCGCGGATGAGCGATTTTGCCGGCGAAGTACTGAGTGGAACGCGGAGCGGCAAGTACTCGCCCATCGAGGTGGCCCAGTGGCTGGAGGATCTCGCGGGCGCCGCGGAGACGGATCTATCCCAAGGCGGCGCGCCCAGTTCGCCGGAGTTTCGCCGGCTATCGATCGATGTCCGAATGCAGGCCGGGTTGGGCCGTTTCTTCGCCGCCAAGTTCCGTAGCGGGGTGTTGTACTCGATTCACGAGCGCACCGGCGACCGCCGCGCGCTGGAAGAGGCGCTCAAGGTCTACCGGCTCGCTCGGGATGCATGGGCCAAGGTCGCGGAACAGGCCAAGGACGTCTACGCCGCGGATCTCTCGGTGAGCGACCGATTTTCGGAGCGCGGCCAATGGCTGGACAGGCTTCCGGGGATCGACCGGGATATAGCCCAAATGGAGCGGCGCCTGGCGTCGGCCAAGCCCGCCGCCGATCCACGCGCGGACGCGGCCATCGTTGAAGCGCTGGGGCGGCCGCGGCGCGGGACCGCCGTATTCCATCACGACCGGCCGGTGGGATTTCGGCCGAAAGAACCGATCGATCTCGCTATCTCCGTGCTCTCTATCTCCATCCAGCGCAACCCCAAGCTGGAATCGGCGCGGTTATATTATCGCCACGTGAACCAGGCGGAGCGATTTGAGAGCGTGGAGATGGAGTTCCTGCGAGCCGCCTACCGCGCGCGGATTCCGGCGGCCTACACCGATTCGCCTTACCCGCTCATGTATTACTTCGAGCTGCGCGCGGCGCCGGAGAAGGTCTGGCTATACCCCGGCTTCAATTCCGCAGACCTGGCGGAGCCGCCACACCCTTCAGCCCTGGTGAACCAGCCGTACTTTGTTCTGCGCCCGGCATAGAGTCTGTGGGGCACGGAGGCCGGTACATCGGTTACCGATCCGCAGCCGCCTTCCACCCCGCTTGCGCGCCGCCCCGCGCGGAACTATCGTCTTGTTCATGAATATGACGCGACGCACTGTTCTTACCGCCATCTCTGCCGCCGCCGCCGCACAGGCGCAGCGCACGCGGGTTCCGAGCTGGAAGCCAAAACTCGGCGTTCTCGGACGTTTTTCCGACGCCAATTTGGAATTCGTCAAGTCCGAGGGTTTCACCTCCATGCAGCTTTCCCTGAACCCGGATCAATACGACGACGCTGCTATCGCGACGCTGAAAGAGAAGATCCAGCGCTCCGGCATTTACGTGTCCGCGCTGAACTGCGACGGCAACCACATCGACCCCGACCCGGCCCGCCGCCAGCGTCAGATTCAAACCACCATCAAGACCCTCGAGCTGGCCGGCAAGCTCGGCGTCCCGTACATCGGAGGCCAGTCCGGCAAGATTACGGGCCAGCAGCTACAGCCGCAGGTCAACGAGATCGTCAAGGTCTACACCGAAAACTACCTGCCCGTTTGCGAGCGGACCAAAGTCAAGATCCTCTGGGAACCGTATGTGGGCGGCCCGAATATCGCTACCGGCCCGGTGGGCTGGGAAGCGCTGTTCAAGGCATTCAACGATAGCCAGTGGCTGGGCCTGCAGTACGATCCGTCGCATTTGGCCTGGCAGATGATCGATCCGGTTCAGGCCGCGCGCGATTTTGTGGGCAAAATCTACGACATGCATTTGAAGGATACCGAGATCCTCTGGACGGTCGTACATCGTGCGGGCATCCAGCCGTTGAATAACGCCCGCTGGTGGCGCTTCCGGCTGCCAGGGCAGGGAATCGTCAACTTCAAGGGCATCTTCACCGTGCTGGCCGAAGCCGGATACAACGGCGCATTGAACATCGAGAACGAAGACGAGCTCTACTATCCGAATTACGAGGGCGACAACTTCACCGAGCAGTTCAAGCGCGGTTTCCGCGTGGCGCACGAATACCTGAAGACTCTGGTGCCGCCGCTGGCCTAGTGGGGCAGGTCTCCAGACCTGCCAAAGCGCGCGAAGCGCGCCGATTGGGCGGGCATGGAAGATGAGCTGACACAATCTTCGCCGCGCCCGACTGAGTCTGAAATCCCAAGTTGGATGGTTTGTATCGGGGCACGTCTTGAGACGTGCCGCCAGCGGAATGAAATTAGAGGGTTTTAACCCCCGGGTTTTCTGGACACGGAAGAGCCCTGCGCTCTCTCGAAAATGCCAGTCTGCCATTGGCGCTTCGCGCCTCGGCCCGGCTGCCGTGAGTGCTTGATCGGCTAAAGGTCGTGCCCTGTTACAAAGCAATCGCTCCGGTTTTCATCCTTGCGGATGAAGGCTTCCTTCATAATGGGGCTGCTACGAACCATCCAGCTTCGGATGTCAGCCCGATTTCAGCGATCAGCGGCAGCTCTAGCCCACCGGTCACTTCATCCATTTGTAGTAGTAGAAGGTCAGCGGCGTCTTGCCGGTATTGCGAATGCCGTGGGTTTTGTTCGCGGCCGAATACATCATCGCGCCGGGACTCACGTGCGTGGTTTTGCCCTCGACCACGATTTCTCCAGATCCTTCCGTGACCAACATGATCTCCTCTTCCGGATGCTGGTGCGGCGGATGGGGCTCCTGCCCGGCGTTCAACCGTATGCTTCCAGCCGTCATCGACTTCAGCTGATCGGTCGGACCGTCACAATAGACTCTTGTATCTCCGAAGGACTCATGCGTCAGCTTCGCCGCGTCGGCCGTGATCACGGCATCCGGCAACTTGGCGCCCGCCGCCTCCAGCAGGCTGGACATCGCGGCGAGTCCGGCGCCAAGGGGAAAGAAATCGCGTCGATTCATGGCTCCATTCTACTTTGCCGGCGCCGGCAGAATCGGCGACCGCTAACGAGTACCGGCTGCGCCCGGCCAAGAGCGAATGCTACAAGCCGCAAAAAGTGAACTTCGGCCAAGGCGTTTCCAGGCCGCCGTGCTTCGTCACGCTCAGGCTGTTAGCATATACTCCCGGAGGCTTCATATGGAAGGTCGAGCGGTTTCCAGGCGGACATTCTTCTATGGGACGCTGCTTGCCGGCGCTGTTCCGGCGGGTGGTTTCGGCAAGACGCCGTCGCTGAAGGCGGCCGGCTTCAAATCGCCGAACGAGAAACTGAACATCGCCGCCATCGGCGCGGGTGGCAAGGGCGAGAGCGATATCGCGGGCTGCGCGACGGAAAACATCGTCGCCCTTACGGACCCCGATCGGAAGCAAGCGGCGAATACTTTCAAAAAATATCCCAATGCGCCGAAATACGCCGATTTCCGCCGCATGTTCGATAAGGAGACCAACAACATCGACGCGGTGCTGGTCTCTTGCCCGGATCACCTGCACGCCTCGGCCGCCATGTGGGCCATGGAGCGCGGCAAACACGTCTACTGCCAGAAACCTCTCACGCGCACCGTGTGGGAAGCCCAGCAATTGGCCGAGGCTGCTGCGAACTACGGCGTGGCCACGCAAATGGGCAATCAGGGCTATTCGCAAGCGGGCGCGCGCGAGTGCTGCGAGATCATCTGGAGCGGAGAGATCGGCGCGGTCACGGAAGTTCACGCATGGACCAATCGCCCCGATCCATACTGGCCGCAAGGCCCGGACGTGTCTCCCAAGCCGGGAACGATCCCCGGCACGCTCGATTGGCAGGCATGGCTTGGAGATGCGATGGATCGTCCTTACAGCCCGGACTACATGCCCATGAACTGGCGCGCCTATCCCGATTTCGGCTGCGGCGCTATCGGCGACATGGCCTGCCACATTCTCGGTACTCCCAACATGGCCATGCGGCTTGCGAATCCTGTCAGCGTGGAATGCACCAAGATCGAGGGCAAATCGAAATACACCTACCCCTACCGCACAGCGCTTCGCTACGATTTTCCCGCCCGCGGAACCATGCCGCCCCTCTCGCTGTTCTGGTACGACCGCTTGACCGCGCAGCCCAAGTTTCCCGGCGTTCCTGACGGCGAAATCATCGGCGATTCCGATATAAATGGCAGCCTGTTCATCGGCGATAAGGGCCTGGTCACCACCGGCTGCTACGGCGAGCATACGCGGCTGGTCCCAGCCGCACGGATGAAGGACTACCGCTTGCCGCCGCAAGTCCTGCCGCGCTGCCCGATCATCGGTACGGATTGGGTCCGCAGCCATTACCTCGACTGGCTGAGAGCCTGCAAGGGCGGCGAGCCGGCCTGCTCCAATTTCAGCGTGTCCGGACCCTTCGTGCAGTGGATGCTGCTCGGCGTCGTCGCCATGCAAGTGCCGGGCAAGCTGATGTGGGACGCCCAGGCGAAGAAGTTCACCAATAGCGGCGAAGCGAACGCGTTGCTGAAACCGAAGTTCCGCAAGGGCTGGAAATTCGTTTAGGAGCTTGTTGAAAGATGACCCAATCCCTATCCAGGCGGCGGTTTCTCGCCGCGGTTCCGCTGATGCCCGCCGCCGTTCGAGCCGCCGCGCCGAAGGCCCCCGCGCCGTACGGCGCTCTTCCCTCCGAGCGCCAGGTCCGATGGCATGAACTGGATATGTATTCGTTTCTCCACTTCAGCCCGAACACCTTTACGGACCGGGAGTGGGGCAACGGCGACGAAGATCCTTCGGTCTTCAACCCGACCGCCTTCGATGCCGATGCCATCGCCGCCGCGCTAAAAGCCGGAGGCATGGCCGGCGCGGTACTCACCGCCAAGCATCACGACGGCTTCTGCCTCTGGCCAACGAAGACCACCGATCACTCCATCAAGAGCAGTTCCTGGCGGGGCGGCAAGGGAGACGTAGTCAAGGATCTGGCGGATGCCATGCGGCGGGCAGGATTGAAATTCGGAGTCTATCTTTCGCCGTGGGACCGCAACAACGCGCAATACGGCAAGCCGGAATACATAGCGATCTATCGCGCGCAACTCCGCGAGCTGCTGACCAATTACGGACCCATCTACGAGCTCTGGCACGACGGAGCCAACGGCGGCAGCGGCTATTACGGCGGCGCCAACGAGACTCGCAAGATCGACCCGGTCACTTACTACGACTGGCCGAACACATGGGATTTGGTACGCTCGCTTCAGCCCGATGCCGTCATCTTCAGCGACGTGGGCCCTGACATCCGGTGGGTGGGGAATGAACAAGGCCACGCCAACGACACTTGTTGGGAGACATTCGATCCGATCGGCCCGAATGGCGGCCCCGCCGCTCCGGGCTTCTCGCAAGCCCGGCCGGCGGAGAGCGGGACCCGCAACGGAAAGAAGTGGCTGCCGCCCGAGTGCGATACGTCCATTCGCCCCGGCTGGTTCTGGCACGACCGGGAGAATGACCGCGTAAAAACACCGGCCACACTGATGGACCTGTACTACAGGTCCGTTGGCCGGGGCGGCAACCTCATCTTAAATGTGCCGCCCGACCGGCGCGGAATACTTCATGAGAATGACCGCGCGTCGCTCGGCGGCTTCAATAGCCTGGTCAAGGGGACATTCAAGCAAAACCTTGCGGACAAGGCGAAACTCGCCGCATCCAACGTGCGGTTGAAAGACGATAAGACGTTCGGTCCACGAAACCTGCTGGATGGGAACAGATATACTTACTGGGGCACGGACGACTCGGTGACCACGCCTGAAGTGACATTCGATTTGAGTAAAGCGGTCAAGTTCAACGTCGTCCGCGTGCGTGAGAATATCCGGCTTGGCCAGCGGGTGGACGCGATAGCTTTAGACCAGTGGAAAGATGGCGCCTGGGCCACATTCGCGGAAGCTACCAGTATTGGAGCGTGCCGCATGGTCCGCACAAAGGAAGACATCTCGACCAATCGCGTGCGGTTGCGAGTGACCAAGGCCGCGGCTTGCCCGGCTCTCTCGGAGTTTGGCCTCTTCCTGGAGTCGAGCGAGCCGGGAAAAGCTTAGTGACTTCCAGCGGGCACGGTGTTCACTATCGACACATCCGAAAACACCACGGTATCCGACTTATCCGCGTTGTGCGAGCAGACTACCAGCCCGACCAGAACGGGGTTCCGGAACGTGACCTCCGTGCGCGCAATTTCCTTCAACTCCGCCCCGTCCTTTGCCATGGACACGGTGAACCCCACGCCCGCACGGACCAGCCTCAGCTTGAACTTGCCCGGGCCGTCGAACGGCGGATCGAACGTGTTCGTGTTCTCGCCCTGCGCGCCCCGCCACTGAAGCCCCGGCATGCCATTGCCATGGATCACGAAGTCGCCGTAGACCGAGTCGGTATCCAGCGTCTGGCGGACCATGATTCCCGCTTTGCGATGGTCTTCCCCCTGGCCAAGGAATTGCATCGTGGCTGTGACCGTGAAGTTGCCCGGCATTTCCCGCCAGACATATTGGAACTGATCCTGGTTCGTCCAGATGTTGGCGCCGGAGCCGGTGATCCGATACTCGCCGATGGCGGCGTTAAACTCCACGGAGCCTTTGCGCGCGGGATTGCCCACGTCGCCCGAGTTGGTGAATACGCCCAGGTTCCCGCTCTGGGCGAAGGCCGGAGCCGCCAGCAGGCAAGCCAGCGATAGCTTACCGAGCGTAGACATTCTCTGTTTCATTGCGTGAAGTTCCTCAAAGTCAGTGCTATTGGGCCTTGCCGGCCGGACGAGTCGCTTGTTCCACCGTGACATTCGAGAACAACACGGTGTTGACCGCGGTCTGGGTATGCGAAGCGACCCCTAGCCCTACCAACACCGGGCTCCCTAACTGGTTCTGGGTGGTTCCCAATTCCCTCAGCGGCGCGTCGTCCTTGGCGAACCACACGGTGATCGCGGTTCCCTGGCGTACCAGCTTCAAACGAAATGTCCCGGGACCTTCTATCGGTAGATCGACCGTGTTGACGTTGTCCGCCTTGGCGCTGCGGAACTGAAGCCCTGGCATTCCGTTGCCGTGGATCACCAGATGCACGAATGGAGAATCGGCATCCAGCGATTGGCGCAGCATGATCGAGGCCTTGCGATGGTCGTTTCCCTCAGTCAGAAACTTGGCCGTGGCCGTGATCGTAAAATCGCCGGAAATTTGCCTCCACACGTAGTGGAACTGATCCGCCTTGCCCCAGATATCCGTGCCGGAGCCGGTGATCCTGTACTGACCGGTGGCTGCGTCATACTCCGCGGACCCCTTGATGGGTGGGGCTCCCACATCGTCGGAGTTGGTGAAGGCGCCGAAGCTTCCGCTCTGAGCGAAAGCCGATGCGGCGCACAGGCAAACCAGCGGCATTCCTCGCATGAAGAAATTGTATCCCCATGGAAGACCCGGCGCCGGCCGGACCCGTGAACGCAGCGGCGGTCAGCCGCGTTTGCAGTCTGTGGCGCCGATGGTGCAGTTTATCTGTCGCTGCATCTGCTTCGGATGCAAACGTGGAGCGAGCTTTCACCTTGCCACGCCGGCTTTCCGGCCGGCGTGCGGAGCCGAATGCCCGCAAGAATTCGGGCATGGCAGGCTGGAAGCCCAATGTCACTTAGTTTTCCCAAATCCGGTTATTCTATGTAAATTGGATCACACGCTCGCGGTGCAGCGCAAGAAAATGCTGTGTATCAGGGCACGACTTGAGTCGTGCCGAGAGAGAGCAGAGGAGAAGGGGCTTTAGCCCCTGGTCTTGCACGAGTTGCGGACGATCAGGGGCTTCCATGAGAAGGCCGCTCTCTGTCAAGAACTTTTTTCTTTCGGCCTTTTTCGTCTTCCGGGGGCCGACCAACGGGAGGCGGACGGAACTCGCAACCTTCAGCGTTGTGTTTTTCTTCTTTGAAAGGTTTTGGTTTTGAGCGCCCCGAGCACAGCACAGGGCCTCTCGCCGACCAACGGGAGGCGCTCCTGCACCGGATCGGCTGTCGGCCGCGTGCGACGACCAGCGGGAGTTCGTGAGCCGAAGAGAAGCCGGGACGGATCGCTCCCAAGCAACGCCACAGTGGAGGGGACCATGGCAGCCGGCCCGACGGCAGGGGGAGTTTCGCCGCCCCGCCCGCGCCTTTGCCGATAGACTCGTCCGCCCGGTTCGCCCTGCTTCCATTCGCACTGTAAGTGAGCCACTGGGGCTCGTGCCGGTTGGCGTTCTCGATTACTTCCGGGTGCTGCCATCTAAAGCACGACCTTCCGCTCACCGTGGCCGGTAAGCTTTGGTCCAGCCCCTGCCCGCAGTCACCCGAACTCGGCGGTACGTGTCTTCCCGTTTCCGTGACGTTGATCTCGGTCATTTCCGTTGACTCGTCTCCACGCACTCTTCCCGCTTGGTCCACGCGAGCGGCCATCGGCTGTCAGGCCACCGCGGCTAGCGCCGGTTCCGGTTTGGGCCGCACCGCTTCGTAAACCTCCCCCGTCACCCACAGGTGATGCAGGAGCACAGCCAACTTCCGCGCCACCGCCACCCGCGCTTTCTTCTTGGCTCCCTTGCCGCCGCGCGCCGCCAACCGCTGCCCGAACCGCCGCAGATCGCTATCCGACCCATGCCGCCCCAGAATCACGTGCGCTCCCTGTACCAGCAACTTCCGCAGATACACGTCTCCTTCCTTGCTGATGCCCAGCTCCGGATTCTTGCCCCCGCTCTGCTTCCGCCGCGGCCGCATCCCCAGATAACACCCCACCTCCCGGCTCCGCTGGAACCGATGCGGGTCATCGATGGTGAGCATGTACGTCAGCGCGATCAGCGCCCCTACCCCCGATACCGCCCTCAGCAAGGACGTCTCCGGATAGCTGTCCCGCGCCAGACGTTCGATCGCCTCGTCGTATTCCTGAATGCGCGCGCTCAGATGCCCGATCTCCTCCAGCAGCGGTCCGATCGACGCCTGCAGCGCGGCCGGCAGATCCTTCGCCAACTCCTCGTTCACATACCGTGCGTCGCATTTCTTGAGCCGCTCCCCAAACGATTTCGTAAGACCCCGCGCCGCGTTGATCAGCATCGTGCGAGCTTCCACCAGCGCGGCCCGTGCGCGGATCGTCGTCAGATCCGCCTGCGCCTCTTCCCCACGGTGACGGATCGGAAACAGCATCTTCGGATCGACTCGCGCCAGCCGCGCCAGCGTCTCCGCGTCCAGCCGGTCGTTCTTCCGGCTGCTGGCCGAGATCAGCCGCACGCGCCGCGGATTGGCCACAATCACATCGTGCCCCAGCGCCTTCAGATGCCGGCTCACCCAGGGCGAGTGCGTACCCGCTTCCAACGCCAGGCGGCTGTGCGGCAGCGCTCCGAAGATGCGATTCAGGTCCTTCTTGGTGGTCGCCACGGTGCTGGTGCGGACAATCTCCCCCGCCTGGCTCAGGACGCAATAGCTTGAGCTGCGGTCCCCGAGATCAATTCCGACGATCACGTTCTTCTCGCTTGGCTTGCGCGTCTGCCGTTTGCCGCTCGACGGTTCAGTGCTATTCTTCTTCATGGCCGGTCTCCTTTTTGCACCTTGAGTGCGTCTAACATTGGGAGCATAACGCATCCCGTTCTGAGGGACCGGCCTTCTCATTCCATCTAAAGCCCTTGTATTCCAAGCGAATTCGGCACGACTCAAGTCGTGCCCTGATACGAACCGCAACACAATGTCAACCGATTCTCGATTATGGGAAAACTAAGTGGCATTGGGCTGGAAGCCCGCTCCACAGGGCTTCGTATTTTCGTCAACCTGGTTGCTGCGAACCTCTATCGCGGCCCGGAATTGCGCCGGCGTCGATGCCGTCCACTCGCCGGTTGGCGTCGCGCGAAACGCCGATATTCGGGAACTCAGCGGCTGGCTGCCCGCGTTCGCCACCGAATGGGTTTCGCCTAACTGAACCGGGATGCAGTCGTCTTTGGCGCGGAGGCGACGGACGGATCGGCCGCTTACCGAAGCGCTTCCTCGATGGCGCGGATCACCTCTGGAGCCTCCGGCGCAACAGAGGGGGCGAAACGGGCGATGACCTTGCCGCTTCTGTCCGCGAGGAACTTGGTGAAGTTCCAGCGGATTCCGCCGCCGGTTGCGGGGTTGGACTTCTTGTCGGTCAGGAACCGATAGAGCGGAGCTTTACCTCCACCTTTCACCGACACCTTCGCGAACATCGGGAAGGTGACGTTGTACTTGAGCGAGCAGAACGACTGGATCTCTTCGTCGCTGCCCGGCTCCTGCCACAGGAAATTGTTCGCCGGGAATCCGAGCACAACCAACCCGCGCTCCTTGTACTTTTGGTAGAGAGCTTCCAGGCCGGCGTATTGAGGCGTGAAGCCGCATTTGCTGGCCACGTTGACGATCAGAACGCCCTTACCCTGGAACTGGGCCAGGGAGACAGGCCGGCCGTCTATCGAGTTCACCGTGAATTCGTGAATGCTCGAAGCGGACGGTAGTGTCCGAGACGAAGACAAAAATCGGGAGAACACAACTGGTATTGTCGCAGACGCCTAATCCGCGGTGAGCGAACTGGCTGGCGCGTGAAGTTTCGTCAACAGAATGGACGCAAGTGTGTTTGTCCACCCACATTCCGCTTGACAACTCCCCGTAAATGTGGGAATGTCCACTAATTATGTTTTTCGAGAGTCTTCTGGGTAATGCTGGCGCCGTGCGCGCGTTTCTGACTGGGCTCGACCGTCTCCGCTTTCGCCGCGCGATAGGCGTATTGTGCGCGGTCTGTTGTCTGGGCCTGCTGCCGCCGGCGGTACAGAATGCGGGAGCCCAGACTATCGCGGACGGCGGATTTGAGACGCCGCAAATGTCAGTGTTAGAGGCGGGAAAGCCGGCACACCAATACTGGGCGTACACTCCGTCCGGCAGCTCTTGGACTTTCACGGGCAATGCCGGCATCTCGAACAATAGCACCGACTTCACGGGAGAAAACAATTCGGCGCCAGAGGGTACTCAGGTGGCGGTGATTCAGACGACGGGTTCCATCCAACAGACCATCGCCGGTTTCACGCCTGGCGGCAGCTATCAGATCACTTTCTGGGCGGCTGGACGGGTTGGATACGCCCCGCAAACCATCGTGATCACGCTCGCAGATGGCGCGAACACTTACGATCTGGGGAGTTACTCCCTTTCTGGTAAAAATAAGGCCTATTATTCGTACACAACGGCGATCTTCACCATGACCACGCGTTCCGGCGCGCTGAAGATCGCCGGGATGTCGAATCCCGACGCCACCGCATTTCTTGACGAGATCGCCATTCGGCCCATTTCAGGGTCTGGTGAACTGAAGGCCGCGAGCGGCCCGTTCAAAGTTTCCCCCGCCCCTAATTCCGTAGCGGTAGGGGACTTCAACGGGGACGGCAAGCTCGATATCGCCGCGGCGAACTACTGGGGTCTTGTGGATGTGCTGCTGGGGGACGGCGAAGGCGGATTCAAGGAGGCGACGGGTAGCCCGTTCCCCGTGGGTAGAAACCCTTACTCCATCGCGGTAGGGGACTTCAACGGGGACGGCAAGCTGGATATCGCCACGGCGAATTTCGCCGACAATAACGTGACGGTGCTCCTGGGGGACGGCGAAGGCGGATTCAAGCAGGCGACGGGTAGCCCGTTCCCCGTGGGCAGCTTCCCTAAGTCCGCTGCGGTAGGGGACTTCAACAGGGATGGCAAGCTGGATATTGCCACGGCGAATTCTGGCGATGGCTCGGTGACGGTTCTGCTGGGGGACGGCACGGGCGCGTTCCCGGCGGCGAAGGTCCGCCAGATCAACAACGTGGGAAGCAACCCTTCCTCCATCGCGGTAGGGGACTTCGACGGGGACGGCAAGCTGGATATCGCCGCGGCGATTAACGTCAGCAGTAACTTCGGCAATTACTTGACTGTGCTGCTTGGGGACGGCACGGGCGGATTCAATGCGACTGGCACCACGTTCACAGTGGGAATGAACCCCCAATCCGTGGCGGTAGGGGACTTCAACGGGGACGGCAGTTTGGATATAGCCACGGCGAATCAAAACGACAACTCCGTGACGGTGCTGCTGGGGGACGGCAGGGGAGGGTTCCACGTGGCGGGTAATCCGAGCACCGTGCGAGACAGCCCTATATCCATCGCGGTAGGGGACTTCAACGGGGACGGCATTTTGGATATCGCCACGGCGAATAGCGGCGACAATAACGTGACGGTGCTGCTGGGGGACGGCACGGGCGGGTTCCCGGCTGCGACGGTCAGTATAATCAGGGTGGGAAACAACCCTGCGTCCGTGGCAGCAGGGGACTTCAACGGGGATGGCAAGCTGGATATCGCCACGGCGAATTCCGGCGACAATCAAGTGGCGGCGCTGCTGGGGGGAACCGCAACCACCAGCGCCAAGTTGAGCACTACGTTGAGCGCTACCGCCGCGGCGACAGTCGCGCAGGGAACCGCTGTGCCGCTGACGCTGACGGTTCTTCAGAGCCCGGGCTGGTTCCCCGCGCCGGCGGGGACAGCTACGTTCTTCGATGGAACGACTTCTTTGGGCGCCTCGAGCCAGACGGGGAGCACGTGGAGCCTGACGACGTCCGCGTTACCGATTGGGAGCCATACTCTGACGGCCAAGTACTCGGGCGATACGCGGTACTCGGGATCGGCCAGTAATGCGGTCACGATCACGGTGCTGTTGGCGCAGAAGATCACGTTCGGGGCGCTGAGCGACAAGGCTTACAAAACGGCCCCGTTCGCCGTCAGCGCTACGGCCCAGGGTGGCCCCGTGGCGTTTGCGTCGGAAACTACGGCGGTCTGCTCAGTATCGGGCTCGACTATAACGCTTCTAGCCGCCGGCCCCTGCACGATTCAGGCGACCCAGGGCGGTGGCGGCAACTACGCTGCAGCCCCACCCGTGTACCGGAGTTTTGCCGTGCTGCCAGCCATTTCCAGTAACCTGGCGCAGGCTCCGGGCAGTCCGTTCAGCGTGGCAGTCGCCGCTGCCTCCGTGGCGGTAGGGGACTTCAACGGGGACAACAAGCTGGATATCGCCACGCTCACGGCGGATGGCGGCCAGTCCGCGATTGTGATACTGCTAGGGGACGGCGCGGGCGGGTTCGCGGAACCGGGCGGCACATTCACCCTGCCAGACAGCCCTTACGCTGTGGCAGTAGGGGACTTCAACGGGGATGGCAAGCTGGATATTGCCGCGGCGATTTGCAAGTGCACTGAAACGAATACGAGTTACTCCTCGCTGACGGTGCTTCTAGGGGACGGCGCGGGCGGGTTCACGGAACCGGGCGGCACATTCGTCGTGGGAGACTTCCCTCTGTCTGTCGCAGTAGGGGACTTCAATGGGGACGGTAATCTGGATCTTGCGACGGCGAATTTTATCGGCGATGACGTTACGGTGCTCCTGGGGGACGGCATGGGCGGATTCACGGAGGCAACGGGTAGCCCGTTCTCTGTGGGAGACAGTCCTAAATCTATCGCGGTAGGGGACTTCAACGGGGACGGCAAGCTGGATATCGTCACGGCGAATACACGTCATGACAATAACGTGACGGTGCTGCTGGGGGACGGCGCGGGCGGGTTCACGGAACCGGGTGGCCCATTCGCCGTGGGAAACGGTCCTAAATCTATCGCGGTAGGGGACTTCAACGGGGACGGCAAGCTGGATATCGCCACGGCGAACTGCAAATCTACAGTTGACCCTGTAATAACTCTCGGTGACGGTGTTACTGGGGGACGGCAAGGGAGGGTTCGCGGAATCGGGTAACAAGGTCAGCCTTGGATCGGGCCGCTGAGTCCATGGCAGTAGGGGACTTCAACGGGGACGGCAAACTCGATATCGCCACGACAGACAGAAACAAGTCCGGAACAACCATCGTTACGCTGGGGAAGTCACGGTGCTGCTGGGGGACGGCACGGGCGTGTTCAAAAAGACGGGCCCAAAGTTTTACGTTCGCAGTTGGAAAAGGCCCTGAGTCCTTGGCGGTAGGGGACTTTAACGGGGACGGCAAGCTGGATCTTGCCACGTTGAATCACGACGACAAGAACGTGACGGTGCTGCTGGGGAGCTCCCAAACCACCAGCGCCAAGCTGTCCAGTACCGCGCAGACGTCAGTTAAGCAAGGAACCACGTGCCGCTGTGGCTGCAGGTATTCCAGGCTACGGGCGGGTTTGCTCCGACACCGACGGGGACAGCTACGTTCTTCGATGGACCGATCTCTTTGGGCGCCGCGAGCCAGACGGTGAGCCCGTGGAATCTGACAACGACGGCCTTGTCGATCGGCGTGCATACTTTGACAGCCACGTACTCGGGCGATGCGTGGAATTCGGGATCGACCAGTAATTCAATCACGATCACGGTGACGCAGTGACGCCGTTCTAGCAGGGGGTCATGGAGCGGGGCGGCGGTGGGTAACGCATTGGAGAAGGGGGAGACTTCTTGAATGCGTTGGCAATTTCGTTGGCGGGCTTGTAGACATGGTGGGGGAGATGGACCTCGTCAAGGGAACGACGGTTTCATTTCTCAGCCGGGCGGCACTTCTCTAGTAGTTCCGTAGGGGGCCTGAGCTTTGAACGTGATAACATCTACCCCATGCGCACTGCACACTTGACAATCGCTATCGTCGCCTTTCTCGCCGCTTCGGCGCTTGGCTTCGGTCAGGAACCTGCGAAGGCTCCAGCTCCGTCGGGGAGCGCTCCGAAAGCCGCGCCCGGAGGCGATGGCGCAAGCACTGGGTGCGAGGCCGCGCGCGCCGGAGTTACGAAGTCGGACGTCCTGGCGCTCTTGAAGAGCGGGATTTCCTCCGCGACGATTCAGGATATTGTGAAAGACCGGGGACACGGGAATTTCTCGTCCCAGGACCTCGCGGACTTCAAACAAGCCCAAGCCACTGATGCGTTGCTGGCGGACCTGGCTGCGGATCCCGATATGTACATCGGATGGAGCGTTCTGCCGTCCAACGTGGTGCGTGACAATTACGGGAAATACGTGATGAATAAGTTCTTCGGACTGGATATCGCGGTAAGCAACCGGTCCACGCAGTCCGTTGTGATTGCCGCGCTTGAGTTTTGCCACGACGAGTTAAGGGATGTATCGGCAGACCCGACGCTGGTCCGCGGCTCCCTTCAGGAAGGACAATTGACCGGCGCCAGGACGTTGGTGAGCGACACGATTCAGGGCGTTGGCAGCGTTGTGAGCCCGCTGGCCCCGTTCTTCAAAGTGGTGGCCCACCGAGCGACGTTTTCCACCGGAGCCGCTCTTTTCTCGCCCCTCCAGAGCGCGTTCGACCTCATCGTGCCGGATACGACCGCTACCTACCTGTCCAATTGGGACAAAGACCAGGTATTCAAGAGCGGCTTCGTTGTAACGGCGGGCGGTTCGCAGAGAGGACGCGTATTCATCCCGATCGAATATATCTACCCGAAGCCGATGAACGGCCAGGGCTCGGCGCAGGCATCTCAGGACTGGCACAACGCAACATCGGGGCGGTACAACTCCGAGGTGGTCAAGCGGGCCATTGGTTCCCTGATCATGCTCGGCCAGGAATTCCAATTCGGCGCGCGCCGCGCCCTGCGTGGAGCGCAGTAACGCGACCCCAAGTTCCGCCTCGTTCGGTGGCGGATGGGTAATTGGATCTCCACTTAACCCGGATCCCGAAGTTGGGAAGGCCTTGTATCGGGGTATGGCTTTAGCCAATACTGTTTACTTAGCGTCGTGGCGCGGGCTGTCAAGCCTGCAGAGCCGAGATTCATCTCGGCTTTTCTTCCTCTACATCGCCCAAGGGAACGGAATTGGGCTTTAGCGTGTGCCCCAAGTGGGCAGAGTACCAGTGGGGGAAGGACCCACTCGAATAGTTGATGGTTAGATTCGATAGCTGGCGAGCGGTTCGGTCGGGAAACTGGCCGGGCTGGAACCTCGCGACAACGTCCACGGAAAGGTGGGCGAGCAACTTGGCGGGCCGTAACGCGAGTAAAGCTCGAGCAGGCCTCGAAAGGTTTGATGTGGAAGCCGACCCGGCGCTAAAGCGGGGAAGGCCGAGCAGATCCGGAAGAACCCGGCGCGGGAGCGCGCTGACACCGATAACCATCGGCACGGATCGATCCACCGGGGTAGTGAGCACAGCACGCCAAGAAGGTAGTCTGCGTCAGTGGGGGAGGCCCGGGATGGTCGCAGCGTCGCGACCTGCGAACGTGCGAGGAAGGCAGCACGGACCATCTGGGCGTCGGAGAGGGTCAGATGTACCGAAGAAGCCGGGTAATGCCGGTGGAGGGAAGGACCCTTGCTTCTGGCAGGTTTGTGAAGAAGGGAAGACACGGTGATTGACGAGAGTCTGGAACCACCGGATAAGGTTCGGGAACTTCGGATCAAGCTGTATCGAAAGGCGAAGAGCGAGCCGGGATACCGCTTCTATCAACTCTACGACAAGGTGTACCGGGAAGACGTTCTGCTGCGCGCGTGGGTGCAGGCGAAAGCCAATCAAGGCGCTCCGGGTGTGGATGGAGAGAGCTTCGAAGACATCGAGACGAAAGGCGTGATGGAGTGGTTGAACGGACTCAGGAAGGAGTTGCACGACAAGACATACCGACCGCAGCCGGTGAGGAGAGTAATGATTCCGAAGCCGGGCGGGGGTGAGCGACCGCTGGGAATCCCGACGGTAGGGGACCGGGTGGCGCAAACCGCCGCGAAGCTGATCCTGGAACCGATCTTCGAGGCGGATCTGGAGCCGAATGCATATGGCTACCGGCCGCAACGAAGCGCGCAGGATGCAATCCAGAAAGTGGGAGAGCTGTTGCGGCAGGGTTATACGGATATCGTGGACGCGGATCTGTCCAAGTACTTCGACAACATACCGCACGCGGAGCTGATGGAGTGTGTGGCTCGGCGGATCGTCGACAGGCAGATGTTGCATCTGATTCGGATGTGGCTGAAGGTGCCGGTCGAGGAACGGGATGAAAACGGAAAGAGGCGGCTAACGGGTGGCAAGGATAATGATCGCGGCACTCCGCAAGGAGGGGTGATCAGTCCGCTGCTCGCGAACCTGTACATCAACCGGATGTTGAAGGGCTTCCGGCAAACCCGGCGGGGAGAACAGTTTCGGGCGCATATAGTGAACTACGCGGACGACTTCGTAATCCTCAGTCGCGGAAAAGCGGCGGAGGCGCTGGAGTGGACGCGGGGAGTGCTGGAGCGGCTGAAGCTGACGCTCAACGAAAAGAAGACGAGCATTCGGAATGCCCGGCAGGAGCGATTCGATTTTCTGGGGTACACATTCGGACCACACGTGAATCGGAAAACGGGACGCGAGTATATCGGCTACAGCCCGTCACGGAAGAGCGTGGGGCGGATTCGGGAGAAGGTGCGG
The DNA here is from genome assembly GCA_963783505.1 of Terriglobia bacterium. GTDB lineage: Bacteria > Acidobacteriota > Terriglobia > Bryobacterales > Bryobacteraceae > BOG-224. Next base: position 41,069 of record CAWAOP010000019.1, read on the forward strand.
GAGCATTTAGGGCGCCGGAATACGGAACCGTGGGGGGAGGTGCGCGACCGGCTGAATCAGAAGTTAAGGGGCTGGGCGCAGTATTTTCACCTGGGGAGTCCGCGGAAAGCGTTCAAGGTGGTGGATGAGTATGTCGATGAGCGCGTGCGGCACTTTCTGAGAAAGCGACACAAGGTGCAATCGCAAGGCACTCGTCAGTTTCCGACGAACTGGATCTACGGAAAGCTGGGAGTATTCCGGCTACGGGGACCGCTTGGTGGTGCAAGCTCGTGAGTCTACGATGAAGTCAGTCGGAAAGCCGGATGCGGTAAATCTGCACGTCCGGTTTGATGAGCGGGGATGGGAAACGGGGCGACGTCCACAAGCGTCAGTACCCGCGCCCGTCCTCGACTCTACCCCCGACTGCGCAGGGGCTGAAGCCCATGATTGTGCGGCACTTACGGCACGGCTAAAGCCCTGCCCTGATACAAATCATAAGACCTCGAAGCGGACTTAACCGGCGTTGTCTATAGGTCCAAGAGCCGTGGCTTTCAACTGCTGCAAACGCCGCCGTTCAGCCGCGGCCTGGAACCGAGCCGGCTTCGATGCTATCCACGCGCCGGTTGGCGTCGCGCGACACGCCGATAATCATGAACTCGAGCGGCTGGCTGCCGGTGTTCGCCACCGAATGAGCTTCGCCTAACTGAACCGGGATGGCGTCGCCTTCCGCGATGGGCGCCGTTTCCGCCGCGGCTCCGCGGACGCCTCCCCCGGCCGTGAATGTCCCCGCTCCCTTCATGACGTAATAGACTTCCGCCACTTCGTGATGCAGGTGCGGGCCGACGGACGCCCCGGGAGGAAGCAGCAGGTGATCCACGTAGGCCCATGGCCCGAGAAAAACCGAGGGGTCCAGCGCGCGCCGGTATCGCGCGGTCCCGGCGCCGCCGTTCATGGCGTTCACCGGCCGCAACAGCGCCTGGTCCAGCCGCATGGACATGAACACCGGAATGGCGTCGAGCGGCGCGTCCACGCGGCCGTCATTCAGGTTGAACGCGTCGTAGGTGTCCTTCATGGCCGAGATGTTGATGTTCATCCACTGGACAGGCTTGTCGGTCGCGTTGTAGATGGCGTGCGAGTGGCCCATGCGGCAGGGCGCGCCCGCGGGACCCTTCAGCAGCGACGTGCGGCCGTCGATGGTGAATTGCGCTTCGCCGTCCAGAATCACGAACATCTCTTCGCACTGGTTGTGAAAATGGGCCCCGATGCCGCTCTTGGGCTCGATCACGCCTCGATGCAGAAAGTAGAGATTGGTTTCCAGAGCGTGCGAGTCCAGCAGCACCATGTAATCGAGGGCCCCCGGACCGCCATGCACCGCTGGGTTATGACGGAACTGGGAAGGGTCGGTATGAGCGATCCGCGCGGCCAGCGGCTCGCGCGCCGTCAGGGGTTCCATCACGGCCAGCGCGAAAACTGCGAGTACGGCGGCCGTCAATACGAATAGCATTCTCCTCATGGCAGTTCCTTTCAACGGGAATCTTCCATTCACCGGTACGGCTCAGTATAATTCCATTCGCCATTCCTCAAGGCCTGGCGTACTACTGAAAAATGCTACTGTCCTTACTATGCGTATTCACGGTTCCGTCCTTCTCTCCGCTGCCGGAATGTCTGCGCTGGCCTCGTGCCTCTTCGCGCCGTCGTGCGCTCAGCGTTCCTCCCGGAGCGTCTCCATTGCGGTCAATCAGCCGGGTGCGGCCATCTCGCCGTCGATGTTCGGAATATTCTTCGAGGACATCAATTTCGCGGCGGACTCCGGAATCTATCCGGAGCTGCGTCAAGAACCGGTCCTTCGAATTCAACGAACCGCTGGCGGGCTGGTCGAAGATCGACAACTTCTCCGGCGATGCTCAGTTGTACGCACAGTCGGAAGGCGGGCTGAACGAGGATAATCCGCACTACCTCCGCATACACATCGCCGATCCGGCCGGTTTCGGAATCGTGAACACCGGATTCCGCGGCATGGGAGTGAAGGAGGGCGCCGAGTATCTGTTTTCCGCGTGGGTTCGAATCAACGGCGCGGCGGCGCAAAGCGTCCATGCCACCGTGGTCACGCCGAAAGGCGGCAAGATCGGCGAGGCTACGTTCAGCGGTTTCGGCGGCCAGTGGAAACGCTACGAAACGACGCTGAAGAGCTCCGCGACGGAGCCGAAGGCCCAACTCCAGCTCGCCTTCGGCGACAAGGGCGATATCGATCTCGATATGATCTCGCTGTACCCCATGGACACCTATAAGAACAGGCCCAATGGCCTGCGGCCCGACCTGGTTCAATTGCTCGCCGATATGAAGCCCGGATTCATGCGCTTCCCGGGCGGCTGCATCGTCGAGGGACGCCGCCTGGCGCTGCGCTACCAGTGGAAGAAGACCGTCGGCGACGTCAGCGAACGGAAGACCATCATCAACCGCTGGAACGACGAGTTCAGCTCCACGCGGCCGACGCCCGACTATTACCAGTCCTACGGCCTCGGCTTCTACGAATACTTCCAACTTGCGGAAGATATCGGAGCGAGCCCCTTGCCCGTCCTGAATTGCGGCATGGCGTGCCAGTTCAATTCGAACGAGATGGTTCCCTTGGATAAGCTCGACCCGTATATTCAAGACGCTCTCGATCTCATCGAGTTCGCAAATGGCCCGGCCGGCACGAAGTGGGGAGGGCTGCGCGCGAAGATGGGCCACCCCGAACCGTTCAACCTGAAGATGATCGGCGTAGGCAACGAACAGTGGGGACAGGCCTACTTCGATCGATACCCGTTATTCGTGAAGGCCATCAAGGCGAAACATCCGGAAATCCAGATCGTCACCGGCGCCGGTCCCTTCTCGGACGGCAAGGAGTTCGATTTCGCGTGGTCGAAACTGCGGGAGCTCAAGGCCGATATCGTGGACGAGCATTATTACAAGCAGCCGCAGTGGTTCCTCGATCATAGCGACCGCTACGACAAATACGACCGCAACGGCCCCAGGATTTTCGCCGGAGAGTACGCGGCGCAGACTGTTGAACGTGGTCAGCACGGAGAATCGAAACACCTGGGGCGCGGCCATGGCGGAGGCGGCGTTTATGACGGGCTTGGAACGCAACGCGGATTTAGTGCGGATGGCGTCCTATGCGCCGCTGTTTGCGCACGTGGACGGCTGGCAATGGACGCCGGACCTGATCTGGTACGACAATCTGCGCTCGTATGGAACGCCGAATTATTACGTGCAGAAGCTGTTCTCGACGAACGTCGGAAGCCGCATTCTGCCCGTGACGATCGGCGGTTCCACGCACAACGCGCAGAACGGGCTTTATTCCAGCGCCGCTCTCGACGAGAAATCCGGCGAAGTAATTCTTAAGGCGGTCAATTCCGGGAGCGCCGCCCAATCGGTGAATGTCTCGTTAGGTGGCGCGTCGGTGAAAGGCGCAGTCCGATCGACGGTCCTGGCCACCGGCGACCTCAAGGCGGAGAACAGTCTGGATCGGCCGAAGAAGGTCGCGCCCGTGGAGAGCACTCTCACAGCGAGCGGCTCGACGGTTGCAATCGCTTTGCCCGCCTATTCGCTCTCGGTGGTACGGATACCCGTGCGCTAGTGGTCTGCGGCGAGCAAATTAACGATTGTCCCGCACGCCGTGGAGTGGGCGTCCACGCCTGCCATGCCGGCATTTGTGCCGGCATCGAGAGCCAGACGTCGGCTCGAATGCCGACGTGGCAAGCCGGAGGCTCGCTCCACAGGCGCGCCCGGGGCCGCTGACGCTGACGGGTAAGGTATGTTATTAAAGCCGGGGACCACCAGAGGAGGCAGCCCCGCAGGCTTGTACTATGAATGAATCAAAGGGAAGCGATGATCATAAAGCCTACGTCGCGGGGCGTTCAGGTCGCGGGCTTGGCTCTCGCGGGGATTCTGGCTGCGGTCGGGACTGGCGCTTTTAGCCACGCCGCGCCCGCCGCCGACGTCCCGGCCACGGTGCGCGAACGGATATCGCTGAACGCCGACTGGCGCTTCCATAGAGGCGACCCGCCCGGCGCCAATTCCGATAACTTGCTATACGATGTTCGGCCCGCTCCCGGCGGGAGGGGCGCCGTCGAAAGGCCGGCGGAATTCACCGAGGCGGCGGCTAAGCTCGGGCCCGCAAGTCATCCCCTGCTGAAACCCTTCATTCTGCCCACCGGCAACCGCTTCATCCAGGATGCCGGCAGGCGCTACGTCCGGCCCGCGGGAGAGCCCGGCGGCGACGTTTCTTATGCCCGAGCGGAATTTGACGACAACGGTTGGCAGCGGGTGACTCTGCCGCACGACTGGGCTATCGGCGGACTCTTCAACTCCACGGGAAGCGGCGGAATGGGACGGCTGCCGAGCGCGGGAATCGGATGGTATCGCAAGAAGTTGAACATTCTGCCGTCCGACGCGGGCAAGTCCATCTTCCTCGAAATTGAGGGCGCCATGTCCTACGCGGCCGTCTGGCTGAACGGCAAACTGGTTGGGGGCTGGCCTTACGGTTATGCCTCGTGGCTCCTCGACCTCACGCCCTACGTGGCGCCGGGCCGCAACAACGAACTGGCGATCAGATTGGATAATCCTCCCGATTTCTCGCGCTGGTATCCGGGAGGAGGGATCTATCGGAATGTCTGGCTGATCGAGACTCAGCCGGTTCATGTGAGTCAGTGGGGAACGTATCTGACAACTCCGAAGGTCACCGCGAGTTCCGCCACTGTCAATCTGCAAGTCACAATCGACAACGATTCAAAGAGCGGCGCCGACGCGACCGTGGCGACGGCGATCTACGCTTTGGACGCCAACGGGAAGCGCGCCGCGAACGTCCTCGCCTCGATCGACCCGGCGAGCGTGAATATAGCGGCGGAATCGAGCGCCGTCACTGAAGGCTCGGTCGCGCTAGCCAACCCTCGGCTATGGGGACCGCCGCCCCAGCAGAAGCCCAACCGCTACGTGGCGCTGACCACCGTGACGCTGGACGGAAAGCCTGTCGATGTCTACGAGACGCCCTTCGGCATTCGCTCCGTGGATTTCAAGCCGGATGGAGTCTACATCAACGGCCAGCGCATTCCGATCCAAGGCGTCAACAACCACCATGACCTGGGCGCGCTAGGCGCCGCGTTCAACGTTCGCGCGGCCGAACGCCAGCTTGAGATGCTCCGGGAAATGGGCTGTAACGCCATCCGCACGTCTCACAATCCGCCCGCGCCCGAGCTGCTCGATCTGGCCGACTCCATGGGCTTTTTGGTGATGGACGAAATCTACGACGCCTGGGTGCGGCAGAAGACGCCGTTTGATTTTCACCTGGTATTTCCGGACTGGCAGGAGCAGGATCTGCGCGCGTTCATCCGCCGGGACCGCAACCGGCCCTCGGTCTTTTTGTGGAGCGTCGGCAACGAAGTGGGCGAACAGAACACGGGCGACGATGGAGCGGCTTTAGCAAAGCGGCTCGTCGCCATTGCCCATGAGGAGGACCCGACGCGGCAAGCGACAGCCTCGATGAACTCCGCGAAGGCGGACTCTCCGTTCGCCGCCTCGACCGACGTAGTGGCATTGAACTACCAGGGTGAAGGTATTCGCGATTCTCCCGCGTTTGACGGGTTCACGGGAATCCGCACACCGCCGCAGTACCCGGCGTTCCACGAAAAGTTCCCCGCGAAGGTCGTTTTGAGCAGCGAGAGCGCGGCCGCGCTGAGCAGCCGTGGCGTCTATTTGTTCCCTGTCTCAAGGGAGATCGGCGGACCCGTGCGGGATGGCTCGGGCGGTGACTCGGACATTCATCAGGTGAGCGCCTATGAGTTGTATGCGGCTGACTTCGGGTCTTCGGCGGACAAGGTCTTCGGGTCACTCGACCGCAATCCGTTCGTGGCCGGAGAATTCGTGTGGTCCGGTTGGGACTACCTTGGTGAGCCTACGCCCTACAATTCATCGCGCAGCTCCTACTTCGGCATCATCGACCTGGCCGGATTCAAGAAAGACCGCTTCTACCTGTATCAATCGCACTGGCGTCCGGACTTCCCCATGGCGCACATTCTGCCGCATTGGACATGGCCGGACCGCGCCGGGCAGGTCACGCCGGTACACGTGTTCACCTCGGGTGACGAGGCGGAGTTGTTCCTCAACGGCAAGTCGCTCGGACGGAAGAAGAAAGGCGAGTACGAATATCGCCTGCGCTGGGACGACGTAGTCTACCAGCCGGGTGAGTTGAAGGTGGTGGCGTACAAGAACGGCAAGCAGTGGGCCACGGACACGGTGAAAACGGCGGGTGAGCCCGCCAAACTCGCGCTGTCCGCGGACCGGGGCGTAATCGCGGCCGATGGCTTGGATCTCAGCTTTGTCACCCTGCGCGTCCAGGACAAAGCTGGCGTCACCGCGCCGCGCGCGAACAATCATATTCAATTCAAGGTGGACGGCCCCGGCGATATCGTGGCGACGGACAATGGGGACCCGACGAGCTTCGAGCCGTTCCAGGCTCCGGAGCGCAACGCCTTTAATGGTCTGGCGCTGGTGATCGTCCGAGCCAAGCCGGGACAACCGGGGCGGATCAGGCTCACAGCGGACTCGAAATCGCTTCAAGGCGCAATCTTGAGCGTCCAGAGCGGGCCAGCGAACAAGTAGCTGGAGCGCACGGGAACAGCGCGATCAGCACTTCAAGCCGGCGGCCCAGGTAGCGGCTGACACTGGCGTGGGTCTGCCGCGACGGCTTGGGCGTCAGTGGCAATTGACAGTTCTAAGGTAATATTTCAATTGACACTGAAGGTGTTAGATGGTATTTAAGATTTGATAATAGTTAACTCTGCGCCCCGGGCCGCGAAGCTTAAGGTCGGGACCCGCTCGTGGTTCCAGGGGCTCGGCCAAGCTGGAGGTCAACGTTGACCGATGATGCCCCCCCCCCCGCGCGATGGACTTCCGGGTTCGGAAGGTCTTGAGCTTCATGGCGGCTCACCTTCACGAGCCGTTGAGCCTGCGCGAGCTTGCCGCCGTCGCGCGAGTCAGCCCGGACCACCTGACCCGGCTCTTTCGGGCATCTACCGGACAAACGCCCTGCCACTCCCTCAAACTGATGCGGCTGCGGGGCGCGGAGCGGCTCCTTGCCAGGACCATGATGAGCGTGAAGGAAGTAGCGGCAGCCACGGGTTTCCGGGACGAGAGTCATTTCGTCAGGGATTTCGAGGCCTTATACGACTTTACTCCGAGCCAGTGCCGGAAGGTGGCGCTGGAAGTGCGCGGATAGCGCTCACGAGAAATCTCATGCGGCCCCCGAGGGGTCGTCACTCCCTTCCACAGGCTCCTCGATGTATGTTTGATTACTAATCGGTCTCAATATCGATTTTGGCCAACAAATGTCGGATTTGGCCAATGAAATGGGGCTTGCGTCGCAGTGTCAACGGGGGCATGATCGAACTTGAAATCGAACCTCTCAGCGGGAGTGTTCGGGGAACGGTGGCGACCCAGCTAAAACCGGCCCCGAGCGAGCGAAGAAAGGAGCGTGAAAATGTTTGGGTTAAGAATGGGCACGGGCGTGAGCGCAGGCTTGAGGGCCAAGCTCGACACTGCTGCAAACGTCGCGACCATTTGCGCGGCGGCCTTGGTATCGGCCGTTTTGGTCAAAACCTATCTCCTACCGGCGCCGTCCGCCCAAAGGCTGCAGGCGCAGGCAGCGTCACAGGCTCAGGTCGGAGTCGGCACGAGCTTTAAGGCCCGACTTCCGGGAGTCAACTGGAGAAGCAATGGCCGGACTCTCGTCTTGGCTATCTCTGCCCAGTGCCACTTTTGTAAAGACAGCACGCCATTTTATCGAAAGCTACAAAAGGAGGTGGGCAAGAGCCTGAAGACGGTGGCCGTGCTCCCTCAGTCGGCCGACGAAGCTAGACAGTTCCTGAGCGGAGAGGGAGTTTATGTGGATCGAGTCGAACAGGCTCCTCTGGGCGACATCGGGATCCACGGGGACCCCAACTATGCTCCTTGTAAACAGTGCCGGGGTCGTGACTGAGGTATGGGTTGGAAAGATCCGACCCGAGCAGGAACAGCAGGTATTGGCTGCTCTGCGGAAAGGATAGCCGCATGTTCAGACGACTTAAGGCCGTTGGTGGAATTGTTTGGCTTTTTCTGGGCTGGTCGCATTGGCTGCCCATTATGTCAAACCGGGCGGCGTTGAGGCCGGGCAAACGCTGAGGCGTGTTCAGCTTCAGGAAGCGAAGACGATGGACCCGGTGGTGGTCACAAAGATTACCCTCGGCGACACCGTGGTGCAGAATGGCCGCTTCGCCAAGTCGAGAGCAGAGGTTCCCGACCCGACCCTGTTCTTCTCCGCGAGCGACGATTGGGTCCAGAAACTTAGTATTCACCTGCTTAACCGGACCGACAAGGCAATAGCCTACCAATACCTAGTTTGTAGCTTCCCAGATACTACAGCGGGGCGGAGCCGCGCTGCCTTTGAACTATCCCTGGGTGTCGTACCGCCATTCGCCTCCTTTAACCGGGACGGTACGCCATTTCAACAGCGGCCAGGGGCGCAACCAATCTCGTTCGGGCCGCACCAGACGATGACGATCCACCTTGGCGACTACATCGACCATATCAAGGCCAGCGTCAAGCCCGGGGCGCAGCTCGCAATGCAGACAACGATGAACGTGAATGTCAGCATCTGCTACTTCGCCGATGGAATGATGTGGGGCGGGGGTTACATGACGTTCGATAGGCAGGCTTCCAAATGGCGGGAAGTAGACCGCAACTCCCTCCCCTTGAATAAAGACGCGTACTGGCCGGGCCGACCCGGGTGGCCAGACCCGCAATGATTCGATAAAGGAGAAGAGGCTATGAAAAGACTGCTGCGGCTATTGGTTCTTACCGGAGGTTTCTTCTTCCTCGTTCTGGGGACGCGAACGCCCGGGGACAGCCCAGCCCAGTCCTCACCAAGGCCAAGACGATTGCTGTGTCTGGGACTCTGATGTGGTTTTCGGCACTCCTTGCGACTCCTGTGAGAATGGCGGTACCCCTACATTCGGAACCTGTTCAAACGGGGCGCAGGATCAGAATACCGCCGTGGCCTGCACGGGGCCCAAAGGCGGATATAACTGGTGGACCCAACCGAACCGGCAATGCAACCAAAACGGGCCTAATCAGTGTTCGAGTCCTGATACTTGTCTCACCACGTACACTTGGACGTACTGGGATTCGGACGTCTTTAACTGTAACCGGCAACCGGGACCCCAGCCGGCGGGCTGGGAGTGCTCGGAAGACACCGACTGCCAATCTGGTTTGTGTTGCCAGTACACCGGAATGGGGGAGTCAGCATGCACGACAAACCCCTCGAATTATGGGCAGCCCTGCAGCCCAGACAATGACGGGAACAAGTGCTCTACGTGGACGTGCGACGGTCTCTGCCCGGGCCTGTGCGACTATTCTCATCCCTGCCCAGGATCCCAGTCGTGCGTGGATAACTGCTGTGTCGCCAACGGCGGCGGCTCCCCCCCTCCTAGTGGCGGCGCCCCCTGCCAGGGCGGCTCGCCGTGCCAGAACGACTGCGGCGAAGACTTTTGCTGCTGTGAGCCCGGCACTTACGAGGCCCCCGAGTGCAGAGGCTACGAAGGGGGAGGGTACTGCGACGACGACGGCGACGACGACGGCGAAGGCTGCTGCTCGCAGGACCTCGAGGACATCGTAATCGCTATAAACGGAGGCGGATATTCGCTCACCTCGCCCTCGGACGGTGTTCCATTCGACATGACCGGAAGCGGCAAGAAGATCCGCGTCGCGTGGACGGCTGCCGGCTCGGACACCGCCTTCCTGGCGCTGGACCGCAACGGTAGCGGCCGCATCGACGACGGCACGGAACTTTTCGGCAACTTCACTCCGCAACCGGCAGCCCCCGGGAAGAAGAACGGCTTCAACGCCTTGGCGGTGTACGACCTACCGGCGAACGGCGGAAATGGGGACGGCTGGATAGACTTCCACGACGCAATTTACCCGAAGCTGCTCCTCTGGATCGATAAAAACCACAACGGGATCTCGGAGCCCGACGAGTTGTTTACCCTCCCGCAGTTGGGAATCGCGCGGATCTCGCTGAGCCACCAGGAAGACAAGTGGAAAGACGCGCACGGGAACGTTTTCCGCCGCCGCGCCCAGGTGGTGACAGCCCGGTCCCTGCTTGGGAAGGAGAACTGGGCGTCCGACGTGATGCTGAGGGTTGCGAAGTAACAGCGGCCAAACTTAGGCCGATATCACCCAGTTGGAGGCGCGTGCTGTGAAGAGAAAACGAATCCTTGTGGCCGCGTTGTCGGCATCGGCCGTGGCAGCGGCGGGACTGCTGCTCTGGAGAACCGCCCATGCAAAGGCCCAGTGCAGTGTGTTGACGCAGCCGGACCGCGCGAGGTTGTCGGAGTATGTTCAAAAGAAATATAGACTGCCGGCGAACGGATTCAGCATCGCCAGCGCTTCGTTCGTCGGCGATACCTGTTTCCAAAAGCTGGAGTTCAAGTCCACGGCGCGGCCGAACCCCCTGAGCCTGTATCTCTCGCCCGATCATCGCTTTTTGTCCCGCGATCTTGTGGACTATCGCGTACAAGCGGACTCCGAGGCGCGCCGCAACGACCCGGCGCTCGCGGCGGGCCTCATGAACGGACCGTTCCCGGTGACCGGGCCGGCGAACGCCCCGGTCACTCTCACCGTGTTTTCGGATTTCCAGTGCCCGTTCTGCGGGCGCATGTACAGCGCGCTCAAGCAGAGCGTTCTGCCCGCGGCCGGGCCCGAGGTTCGCGTCGTCTTCCGCTATCTGCCGTTGGCCATGCACTCCTGGGCGCGGGCGGCGGCGGAGCAGGCGGAGTGCGCCCATCAGCAGAAGAACGAGTACTTCTGGAGCCTGTACGGCTACATTTTCGAGCACCAGGGCGAATTGAACTCCGGCAACCTCCGGGAGAAAGTCGCGGCGGTGACCAAGGGTCTGCCGGGCCTCGATCAGGCCAAGTTCAACGCCTGCATCGACGGAAAAAGATCGGCGGCGAGAATCGACGAAGACGTGGCGTTCGCAAACAAGATCGACGTCAACGCCACTCCCACGTTATTTGTAAATACCCAGCGCGTCGAGGGCGCCGGCTCTCCCGAGGAGATCCTCACTCTGATCCGCGAGGCAGACCAGCCGGTCACCAAGGTCGCCGAGGCGGTGCGCCAATAAACCCGGACTCCGAAGTTGGATCCGAGGGCGATCAGCCTGCCCGCCGGAAAGTGAGAGGGTGGAACGGGTTGTATCAGGGCATGGCCGGGCGCCCCCTGGGCGCCATGCCGAACGATTGAGTAGAGACGAGGGCCTCAGCCCCTGACTCTGAAGCGGTGGCTAAAGCCGTTCTAATGCTCATCCTTGTAAAGCACGCCTAAAGGCATGCCCTGATACAAAGCTTTCCCAACTTCGGAATTCAGCAGCGGAGGGCGGAGTTCTCACAGGCGTCGGAGAACGATGACTTCTCCGGGTCTTTAGTATCAGGGAACTGGCTATTGTTCTCAGGCGAGAATGAATGCAGTCAAGGCGTGAGCAGGCTCTCTAATCCTCTTACGCTCCCAGCATTTGGCGGATGCGCGCGAAGCCCGTCGTGCCGCTGTTATAGACCGGCACGCGCGTTTTGCCGAGATGCGGCTCCAGGGCCGACATGGAAAGCTGCGCCATGGCGATGGAATCGACGCTGCCTGGAGAGCTTGTCGATTTCTTCGAGCAGGATGCGGTTGTGGGTCTCCGTGTCGCCCTTCTGGATGGCCTCGAATGCCTCGGGCCTCAGCACGGTGGTGATCTCGACGTCCCTCTTCTGTTCCGCGGCCACGATGCGCAGCAACCGCTCCGATGACGGCACGGTGGTCGCGAGCGTAGCGAGCAATCCCACCCGCGGGCCCTGCTGCACCGCTTCCTCCATCATCGGCCGGTCGATCTGCATGATCGGCATATGAATCATCGGGCGCGCCAGCTCGGCCGCATAATTGAACGTGGAACACGCCAGCAGAATCACTCCCACGCCGGCTTCCTCCAGGTTGTGCGCGTACTGCGCGAACTTGAAGTAGTTGACCTTCGGAATGACTCCCACTCCGGCGCGGATGTTGTCGCGCTGAATCGTGTCGTCGCACAGATGCACCACCTCGATATCCGGAATATATCTGGTCGATAAAGGGCTGCATCGCGCGAATCGTCAGATTCGACGCATGAATAATGCCCAGGGTCTTTTGGTCGCTCATTTCGCTTGAACTCCTTGCGAATTGCGGTCCGCGAGCCGGCCGCCGAGCGGCGCAATCGTGCGAACCGACAACAGAATGATGCAAAACGCAATCACGTGAAAGGTACTCACGATGCCGAAAACCGTCCGGTATCCGAAGCCGTGGTCGAGCAGATAGCCCACCACCAGGCCGAACACCACGCCTCCCATGCCGCCTCCGAATCCCACCAGTCCCGCCACCGAGCCCACCACGCGCCGCGGGAAGATATCCGCCGGAATGATCATCACCAGCGTGGACCACGATTGCTGCCCCGCGAAGGCAATGCTGAAAAGGACGATGGCCAACTGGACCGGAGACTGGGTCACGAAGAAGATCGACGGCATGACCGCGGCGCTTGCGCCCAGCGCCACTTTTGCGCGCCTGGTTGAGCGAGCGGCCGCGGCGGATCAGCACGCTCGAAAACCACCCGCCTGTCAGGCTGCCGATCCCCGAGGCCGCGTAGGGAATCCAGGCGTAGTAACCCACTTGTTTCGTATCGAAATGCCGCACCTCGTAAAGGTACTTCGGCAGCCAGAACAGGTAGAAATACCACGCCGCGTCGCTCAGGAATTTGGCGGTCACCAGTCCCCACACCTGGGGAAACCGGAAGAGGCCGATCCAACTGATGCCGGGCCCTTCCTGTTTCGGGCTCCCGGATTTCGGCGATGAGCGCTCGCTCCGCCTCTCCCAGTTTCGGATGCGTCGCGGGCGAGTGATAAGAGCCCAGCCACCACAAGCTCCAGCAAGGCCCAACGGCGCCCGAAAGGAAAAACACCCAGCGCCAGCCCAGCGTGGTCAACACCAGGGCGATCAGCGGCGGCGCCAGCACCGCTCCCACGGCGGTTCCGGCATTCACCATGCCCATTGCCGTGGAGCGCTCGCGCACCGGGAACCACTCGGCGATGGCTTTGGTGGCGGCCGGAAACCCGCCGCCTTCTCCCATGCCCAGCAGAAAGCGGCTCACGGCGAATATGGCGACGCTCGTAGCCAAGCCCTGGCTGGCGCAGGCCAAGCGACCACCACAGCATGATCAGCAGGAAGCCGCGCCGCGTCCCCAGCGCGTCAATGAGCTTGCCGCCGCCCGCGTACATCAGCGCGTACGCGGTCAGAAACGCAGCCTGCAAGCTGCGAAAACTGCGTGTTCGAAATCGGGATCTCGCGCTGGATGGCCTGGATCGCCACCGGCAGCGTCTGCCGGTCGAAATAACTGATGGCGATGGCCGCCGCAATCGGCCCCGCCAGTTGCCAGCGCAAAGCCCGGGTCACTCTACCAGCTTACTTGCAAGCGATAAGCGCGAAATATCTCCGGCTCACTTAGCGCTCGGCAGCGCGAACGCCACATACGATTTCGGTCCGGCCGGCGGAGCCTCTCCGCCCGCGGCCACGCGCACGTCGGTCGACGGGCCAGTCGCATTGATCAGCACGTACTCCCGCCCGTCCACTTGGTACACGGCCGGAACGCCTTGCGATCCGTTCGGCAGGTCGTACAGGGCGAGCTGCTTTCCGTCGGCGGCGTTCAGAACGCGCAGCTTGCCTTCATTGCTGGCGAACAGAATCAGGCCGCTCGCGGTCACGGCGATTCCGCTCTTAGGCCAGAGATTTCCGCGCAGTTCCGTGCCTTTGTTCGGGCCGGCTGCGGGATTATCGCCAAAAGGAATCTGCCACTTCATCGCGCCCTTGTTCAAATCGTAGGCGGTCAGCGTAGACCAGGGCGGATTGATGGCCAGGGTTTCGTAGCCATAGCCGGTATAGTAGCGAACCGGCGGATGCTCGACCCCTTCCGGATACGGCGTGTCATTAAACGACGGCGCGGCCACCGCGGTGGCGCTTCCAGGAGGCGCCGCGCTCGGATTTCCCAGGAATGCCATCAGCGCCGTCATGCTCGCATCGGGCATATTGCTGAACGCCGGCATATCGGCCTGACCGCGGCCGACGATCTCGCGAACGCGCGTTTCGCCGATGCGCGCCACAATGTCGTCAAGCCGCACCGCCGATCCGGAGCCTTTCAAATCGTTTCCGTGGCAGAGCTGGCAGTTCTGCTCGTAAATCGCGCGCCCCTGCTGTGCGGGCGTCGGAGCTGGACCGCCGAAGCCGGCCCGGCCGCCCGGCGGATTTGCGCCCCCAGGGCCGCCCTGCGGGTTTGCGCCTGCGCGGCCCGCCCGTCCGCTGCCCACCGGCGGGGGAGAACTGACGCGGGGGTTATCCACCAGCTTGATAATCGAGGGGACATTCTTGGTGACCACGTACACCAGGCCATTTGCGGGATCGGCGGCGGTGGTGAAGAAGATCGCCCCGCCGTTGTTGCCGGGCATCTCCACGGTCTCGGTGAAGCCCGCCGGCGTGAACAGACCGTCGTTTCGGGCCGCCAACAGGCGCTGTTTGAATTGGGCGCGTTCCTCGTCCGACAGGTAGTACGGGTCGAGATCTTCAACCGTGAACCGCTGGCGGCCGTGGGGTGGAATCACGGTAGGGAAGGGCTGCGTGGGCGACGCGGCTTCACCCGGAACGTTGGACGTGGGCGTCTTGCGTTCTTCAATCGGCCACACAGGCTTGCCGGTCACGCGGTCGAATACAAACAAGAAACCCTGCTTGGTGGCCTGCGCCACCGCGTCGATGGTTCTGCCGTTCTGATTTACGGTCACGAGTTGGGGCGCGGCCGCGGCATCGTAATCCCAGAGATCGTGGTGCACCAGTTGGAAGTGCCAGAGATGTTTGCCGGTGCGGGCGTCGAGCGCCAGCAGGCAGTTGCCGTATAGTCCGTCGCCCTTGCGGTCCGCGCCATAGAAATCGTAAGTGGGCGATCCGAGCGGGAAATAGGCGATGCCGCGCTTTTCGTCAACCGTGATTTCGCCCCAGGTGTTCGTGCCGCCAATGTACTTCCATGCGTCTTTCGGCCAGGTGTCGTACCCAGGCTCGCCGGGGTGCGGCACGGTATGGAACTGCCAAACCAGCTTTCCGGTCAGGACGTCGTACGCGCGGAGATCGCCTGGAGGCGAGATATACGCTTCGCCCGGCGCGGAGCCCAGGATGATCAGGTTCTCGAAGACCCGTCCCGGAGTGCGCGATTGAACCTGGCGGACGGTCTGCGGGTCGCGGCCGAGCCCGGCGCGCAAATCGACATAGCCGTGGTCTCCGAACGATTCGATGAGCTTGCCGCTGCGCGCGTCGATTTCCTGCAATTGGTTGAAGACCGGCAGGACGATGCGCCGGTCGGAGCGGTCCTTGCTCTCCCAATAGTTCAAGCCGCGGGCGCCCGCCGCGCCTCCGCCAAAGCGGGCGGCCGGGTTGGCCGCTCCCGCGCGCCCTTGCCCCGGCGCTCCTGCCGCGGCGCCGGCCGCAACTCCACCCGGGGCGGCCGCCGGCGCGCCGGGCCTTTCGAAGGTATGGCTCCACAGCTCTTTACCGGTCACGGCGTCCAGCGCTACCAGATTGCCGCTGTTTGCGAGCGACGTATGCGACGTTGTCTACAACCAGCGGGGTTGTATACGTACGTGCTGCTGTCTTGCGTTTGGAACGTCCAGGCCACTTGGAGCTTGCGCGGCGTTGGTTGGGTCAATCTGCTTCAGCGGCGTATAGTGAGCGGAATCCGGCCCGCCCAGGTAATCGCGCCAGTCGGTTTTTGCATTCTGAGCCCACAGGGCGGAAACGCTGAGGATTGCGGCGGCAACGGTCGCAACCACGGCGCGCCAGACGAGGCGCTTCGAGGAACACAAGGACATCCCATCCCCTCCGTGCGGACGCCACAAAGTCCGCACCGCCGGGTCCACTCTCTATGGACGACGGATTAAGGCAAAGATACCCCACTCCGCCACGCCGGCGCAACTTTGGGTAGCGCCTGAGAGGCGCGTTGAAGCCGAATTGCCTGCACTTCGCTTATTACGTTTTCTGCCGCACGCGCCGAGCCATCCGCGGCGCCCCGGCTATCGAAGCGGGGATAACGGATCGGGTTTGGCGCTTGGCGGAGCTGCTGGCACTACCAAATCATCCCCCAAATCATCCCGTCGAGCCGCGCGTCGGGCGCTTGCGCGCCGCGTTATACTCTCTTTCGGACTTGCATCGAGCGCTGGCCAGACCAGTCCGCTCGTTCGGAAATCAGGAGAAGGTTGCTTATGCCAGAACCGACAATCGCCGCGAAGAATCCAGTTCGAGTTGCCGTGGAAGCCGGCAAGACCTACTATTGGTGCCGCTGCGGGCTGTCGAAGGGACAGCCGTTCTGCGACGGCGCCCACCAGGGCACGGGATTCCAGCCATTGGCATGGCAGGCCGAGGAATCCAAGGATGCCTGGCTGTGCCAGTGCAAGCACACCGGGAATCCACCGTTTTGCGACGGGAAGCACAAAGAACTGTGAGGAGTTTACCCGCAATCTGAACGGCTAAGAGTCGCTGGATCGGGGGCTTGCGGAGATACGGAAGGGGAGCGGACGGAATCCGTCATAGGCTTTTAAGGTAAGGCCGATTCCGACCCGTGGCGCAAGCCGCCAGGCTTGCAGAGTCGGCCGTCGAGCCGACTTTTCAAAGGCCGAGACTCTCGGCCCGGCAGGCGTGGACGCCCGCGCCACCGGTGCGCCGGAAATCGAGCTTATCTTAACGCCTACATCAGAATCCGTAACATTCCCATGTAGGTCAACTCTGGCCAGACGTTTCCGCCCTGAACGCAGTATCCGTTCGGCTTATCCGCCGAGTGCCCGGCGATTGTGCATCGCTTCGGCCTTCCCCCCTGTCGATTAGGCTCCAATAGAGACCTGCGTAGCCGCTCGGGCCTTCTGGTGGCGCGGTTGCGCGTCTCGGCAATCGAAAACCCGCGTAGCCTGGTTCTTCCGGCCGGTCTGCCTTCGGACTCTAAAGTCGGACGGACCTCCCGCCGATCTAGGCCCTGTGGAGATTGCGCGGACATGAAAGAACATGGATGGAGCGGTGAGCGGCGCCGAATAGGCCGCCTCGGGCGCTGGATGATGCTGGCGCTGCCGGCGCTTGCCTGGATGGGCCCGGCCAGCGCTGCCGGGCCGGACATTTCGCTCAGTCCGGCCAGTTTGAGCTTCGCCTACCAGGTCGGCGCGGCGCTTCCCGCGTTTCAGAGCCTGCAGGTCAAGGCAACCAGCGGGTCGCTGGCGTTCACGATCTCCACCAGCGGGCCCGCGCCGTATAACGGACAGTGGTTGTCGGTGTCGGCGAACTCCGGAACGGCGACCGCTACCGTCAAGGTCTACGTGAACCCGACCGGCCTGCCCACGGGAAGCTATGGCGCCACCATTACCGTCAGTTCGCCTTCGGCGGCGACCCCCACGCAAACGGTTCCCGTGACCCTGGACGTTGCCGATCCGGCGCCGGCGTTGGCGGCGACCCCAACCACGATGTCATTCGCCTATGTCACGGGCGGGGCTGCTCCGGCAAACCAGACAATCGGCCTTACCACCAGCGGAGACGCGCTTACGGTAACGGCGGCGGTATCCGGCTCCGCGTGGTTGACGGCGACGCCGGCCGCTGCGACCGCTTTGATGGGGCTGCCGGCCGCCGTTACGGTCACCGCGAACCCGGCCGGTCTGGCGCCCGGTCCCTACAGCGGAGTAATTACCTTCACCTCGTCCACGGCGGCCAACAAGAGCGTGACCGTTGCAGTCACGCTGACCGTCGCTGCCGGTAATCCCGTGATCGCCGCCGGCGGGGTGTGGCCGCCCGGCGTGGTCGTTGGTTCTCAGGCGACTACCATCACTGTCACAGGCGCCGGCTTCTTCGGTACATCGGTGGCGTCAGCCACAACGGCGAGCTCCACCACAACCCCGCTCGCCACCACGGTGTTGAGCCCCACCACGCTCCTGGCTACTATTCCTCCAGCGCTGCTGGGAACCGCGGGGACTCTCTCAATCACCATTTCGACGCCATCGGCGGCAGCCGCTTCCGCGCCCGCCACTTTCACGGTCTGGGGCCCGGGGCCGCAAGTGTGGGCGGCCACCAACGCGGCCAGCTACTCCGTGGTCGGCATCTCTCCCGGAGAACTCATCTCAATCTTTGGAGTCGGGCTCGGCCCGGCGGTCATGAGCCGGTACTCGGGAACCAGCCCCCTCCCGGTCAGCCTGCCTGCAACGGGCCCAGCGACGTCCGTGACCATAGACGGGGTCGCGGCTCCGCTGCTTTTCACCAGCGCGTCTCAGATCAACTGCATCGCGCCGTATGAGATCGCCGGAAAATCCGGAACCACCGTCAATGTGGTGGTGACCTACAACTCGATAGCGTCCACCGCCTTCAAAGTAAGCGTAGTGGATGCGGACCCGGGGGTCTTCACCGTAAATTACTCGGGCGACGGACAGGGCGCGATCCTGAATGTCGATACCAGCGGGAACCTATCGGTGAACAGTAGCGCCAACGCGGCGGCCAGAGGTTCCAACGTCGTAATCTACCTCACTGGTTTTGGACAGACCACTCCGGCAGGCGACGAGACGCAGTTGATTGCGAGCGCGTATACGCCGGCTGCCACGATTACCGCAAGCATCGGCGGGCAAGCCGCCACCGTGCAATCTACCAGCGTCCCTATGGGTTCGGTCCCCGGCCTGTTGGAAGCTACCGTCACGGTGCCCGCCTCCGTTACGCCCGGAAATGCCGTTTCCGTGGTGGTTTCGGTTGGCTCCGACCAAAGCCAAGCGCGCGTCACCATGGCAGTCAAATAGCCGAGTCACATGTTCACCTCTCACTGAGCGCCGGGGTATCGCGCGACGGTCCTGGCCAATTCCACGAACGTAGTGGGTATGAATTGGCGTACCCGCAACTTACTGGGCCTTTCAAAATACCGCGCGCCATCGAGCCGAGCCGCGACCGTGAGAAGCTGTGAGACATCCGAATAAGCGCAGGCGAAACCGCCTGCGCCACCTCTGAACGCACGTGTCTTCAGTGGTGGGGCAGGCGCTTCCGCCTGCCTCGCCCGCTTGCGGGCGTTTTCTTCACACCTTCTGAGGGAGCGTAGGCACGACAGCCGCAAGCCAGCTCTGTAAGATGCGAGCCGCTATAAGCGGCCGACCGGCTCAGACACGTGGGATCGAATGGCTACGGAGATTGAGATTGGATGAGAGGACGGAATCCGAGGTAGAAGGCGTCTTATCTACGTTCATCCGCCCTCCGCGGCGCAGCGCCGGCGCATCGCCAAACAGGGATAGATGCTATTCTCATTGCAAGGTTTTGACCTATGAATTCCACGAAGATCTCGCGGCGAGCGTTAGGAAAAATTGCGGGAAGTCTCGCGGTGGCGCGTCTCCCGCTTTACGGAGCGGCTGGCTCGCCTGCGCAGGACGTCCTGAAACAGATTCAGGATCGGTTAGGCGGCGAATGGACCGCCACGGGCCTCGATGGGCTCAAGGCAGGCAGCCCGCAGACCGAGGTTAAGGGAATCGCCACCACGGCGATGGCGACCATGGAAGTTCTCCGCCAGGCAACCAAGACCGGGGCGAACCTCATCGTCACTCACGAGCCCACTTTCTTTGGAAGAGGCGATGGCGCTCCGCCTCCGGCCGCGGCAGCGGGCGGCCGCGGCGGCGGCTTCGGGCTCGGTGGAGTCTCCGCCGACGATCCCGTCCTCAAGGCCAAGCGCGATTTCGTCGAGAAGAACAATCTCGTCATCTTCCGGCTGCGAGACCACTGGCAGGCCAGGAAAGAGAACGATCTGGTGACGGGCTTGGCCGAATCGTTGGGGTGGGCGTCGCACGGCGTCGCGGGCGATTCGGGTATGTACGAAATCCCGAGCGCTACGCTCGCGGACTCGGTGGCGCTCGTCAAGAAGAAACTAAATCTGCGCGGTGGATTGCGCGCCATAGGAGACCCGAAATCGAAGGTCCGGCGGGTTTGGCTCTATCCCGGCGTGATGACACTCGATGCCTTTTTGAAGCGCTTCGATAGTACGGACCTGCTAATCGCCGGCGAGGTTCGGGAGTGGGAGTGCCCGCATTACGCATTCGATATGAATACGGCGGGAAAGAAGAAGGGTCTGGTGACGATCGGGCGAGTGGCGTCGGAAGACCCGGGCATGCGCGTCTGCGCCACGTGGCTAAAGACGTTTGTGAAGGGCGTACCGGTTCAGTGGATCTCCTCGGGCGATGCGTATTGGAGGGCAGCGTAATGACCGCGCGTGAAGTGGTAGACCTAATCAAGAAGAACATCGGCGTTCCGTGGCCCGACAACGACAGAAGTACGCGGGATGTCTTCAAGTTCGGCGATCCGGATACGGTTGTTACCGGCATCGCAACCACGATGATCGCTACGCTCGACATGATCCAGCGCGCGCACGCCGCCAAGCTGAACTTTATCATTACTCACGAGAACACCTTCTGGAGCGACGCGGACGTTATTAGCAACCTGGGCGATAACCCGCTCTACAAGCTGAAGACCGATTACCTCAAGCAGAACGGGATGGTCATTTGGCGCATTCACGATCATCAGCATGCCAAGAGACCCGATCAAACCACGGTGGCCGAACTGCGCATGGTCGGAATCGACGATCCGAACACGGGCATGCAGAGCGGGACAAAAACCATTCCCGAGACGACTCTGGGCGCGCTGGCTTCGTCCATCGGGAAGAGAACCGGATTGAAGGCAATCCGCGTGGTGGGCGATCCGAATATGAAGCTCACCAAGGTTACTGTTGGCCCCGGCTACGGCTTTCCGAGGATGACGCCGGATGTGGACGTCGTCATCGGCGGCGAAGTTCAGGAGAGCGACGGCGGCATGGACGTCGCCAGCTACGTACGCGACGCTGCCACGCTGGGAATTCCCAAAGGCATGATCCTTCTAGGCCACTGGGTTTCCGAAGAAGGCGGAATGGACGAAATGGCCAAGTGGATGCGCGGCTTCATAACCGGCGTGCCCATTCAGTTCGTTGCCGCCGGCGAAGAGTACTGGACGTAAAGGCCTGACAGGGACAGGCGGTATCGCACTTCCGCGAACGCACCATCCATCGGGCGAAGTTGCTTCGCGGTCTACGAACTATCGAGCTCTTGCAAGGGGCTTTCCGGCGCCGGCGCGCGGAGTTGCGGCGAGATTCACGGAACTCGGCGCCAAGGCGTCCGCGGTGGAACCGACCCTCCCTCAGCTCTCGAAATACACGCCGCCCTTTGCCAGGGCTTGCCGCAGCTCTCCGTACGGCAGATCGCGCGTGCCGCAGTTTCGCGCGGCGCACAGGGCTGCGGCAGTGCCCGCGCCTTGTCCCTGGCCCATGCTGCACACGGTGTTCCGGGTGGACATGTGCGCATCGTGATCGGATGTGATCGGCATGCCCGCCGCGAGCAGGTTTTCGATCCCCGCCACGCGCAGCGCCCGGTACGGGATTCCGTACGTTCCGCCGTTCTTGATCTGGAGCCGCGGGGCCGAATCGTGGAAGCCGTACGCCATCACGTCATCGTCGAAATGCCGCGCTTCCAGCACGTCGGAGCGGGAAATGTCGTAGTCGCACGCGATCAGCCGGCCGCGCCGTACGTTCAGCGAGGGGCTGGTGCGCGCGATGAACGCCTTCTCGCAGCCGGGGAGGAATTTTCTGAACAGCTCGACGGTCTTGAACTGGCGGCGGCGAAGTTCGAGCTCCGCTTTGGCCACCGCGTCGCGGCTGGTGGGGCTCGCCTGCAGTTGCATGTTCACTTTGATGAACATGAAGTAGTTGTCTCGAACGGTGGTAGTGACAAACGTCGCGCCGAGCGCCCGCAGGCCGGCGTCGAGCTCCGGCGAGATCCGCGCGGCGGAGCCGCCGATACGGACAATCTGCCGCTCTTTGCCGTCGCGCGGGCCTTCCACGTAGTCGCTGACGGCGTCGCGCGACTGGAGCAACCGATAAAGCTTCTCTACATCGACGTTCGCCACTCCCATGCTGTTGGCGACTGCGTAGTCATTGGGCTCGGAGTACTTCGCTCCCGCGTGCGCGGAAAGATCGCCGTAGCCGGTCGAATCGACGAACGCTTTCGCGCGCACCATCTCCCGCCCCGAGCGGCTTTCGACGATCACGCCGTCGAGGCGCGAGCCGCGTTTTACGGCTCCCGCGAGCATGGTGTTCACGGCCACGAACACGCCGGCCTCGTCGAGCATCTCGAACGCCGTCAGCTTATAAATCTCGGTATCGATCGAGGTCCCGACGGAATCGTAGCCGAAATTTTTCAGAGTCTCCGGGTATCCGGTCGCGCCGCCGATCTTCACCAGCCGGTCCACGAGTTCCTTCGGGATCCCGCGCACCACGTTGCGTTTGGAGACTCCGGGAAAAGGCTTCCACAAGTTGTAAAAACTATGGAGCGCCGTGCCGCCTTCCACCACCGTGCCGCCCACGTATCCCTTGGATTCGATCAGCATCGTCCGCGCGCCCTGCCTCGCCGCGGCGATAGCGGCCATGACGCCGGCTGTCCCGCCTCCCGCAACGACGACATCGACCGTTCTTACCGGCAGTCTTTTGACCGGCTCCTCGTAATAATCGGCGGAACTCTGCTGAGCAGGGGCGGCGACCGCTCCCGCGGCCAGAAACGTCTTAGAGAAATCGCGGCGATTCATTCTGAGGGTCCCTTATTCCGATTCTTCTGCGATATAGATCGCTGGTTATAGCACGGTGCGGCGGCCGAGCTATTGGCGGGTTGGCGCAGTTATGTGGCTGGCCCACTCACCAGAATCTGAGACCCAGGCAAAAGAGCGGGTGATGCGATGCGGCATGGGAAAAGAAAGGTGAGACCAGCCCCGCCTGCCGGAGCGCCGCAGTATCCGCCGGTAGGTCGCCGACGGCCCCGCGTGCCTGTAAGCGTTTTCAAGCTTGGAACCTTTTGGGCCTGGATTGCGCCCCGAACCGCGCTCTGTTAACATCCGTGTTCCGCGGCATATTCTTTCGAAAATTAAGGAGCTTCAAATGAGGAAGGCAATACTGATTCTCGCCCTTCTGGTTCTCGTGTCAGCGCTTCCGGGATTCGCCCAACCGCCCCAGGGCGCGGCGCCGGCGGGCCAGGCAGCGCCGGCAGGTCGGGGCGCGGCTCCGGGCCGGGGTGCGCCCACGCCGCTGGTTATAGACGCAACGCCGCCGGTGGAAGATTTCAAACCTTCAGAGCTGAACGCGGTAGTCAACGGGCAGATCAGACAGTATCCCGAGGTCAATTCGCAAAGGCGCATGCGCACCACTCTCAGGGCGCCGAACGCCCAGAGCGTGTTCATCGATCTCGGCGGCAGGTATCCCATGACCAAGAACGCCGACGGCGTATGGACCGGCGTCACGAACGCTCTGGACGAGGGATTCCACTATTATCAGCTCGTCGTCGATGGCGTGAGCGTGCCGGACCCCGGGACGATCGAGTTCTACGGCGCGAGCCGTTGGGGCAGCGGCGTGGAAGTTCCAGCGCATGACGCGGACTTTTACGCCGTGAAGAATGTTCCGCATGGGCAAATCCGCGAGGTGCATTTTTTCTCCAAGATCGCCAAGACGTTCATGCCGTGCTACGTCTACACTCCGCCGGACTACGAGAAAGGCAGCAAGCGCTATCCCGTGCTCTACATTGAGCACGGCGCGGGTGAAGATGAACACGGCTGGGGCGGCCAGGGGCACGCCGGGTTTATCCTGGACAACCTGCTCGCGGAAGGCAAGGCCAAGCCTTTCATCCTGGTGATTAGCACTACCTATATCCCTGGTACTGGCGGCGGCCGTGGCGCGGCTCCTGGCGGCGCTCTTCCCGCTGGCCGCGGCGCAGCTCCCGCAGGCGCTCCCGGAGCGGGCCGTGGCGCGGCCCCCGCTGGCGCTCCTGCCGGAGCACCCGGCGCAGCGGCTCCGGCTGGCGCACCCGGCGCGGCGGCTCCAGCGGGCGTTCCTGGCGCGGCCGGTCGAGGCGCGGCTCCGGGCGGCGGACGCGGCCCCGGAATGGCCATGACCGACACCCCGTTCGAGCACGTCCTCATCGAAGAGTTGATTCCGTTCATCGACGCCAATTTCCGCACGCTCCCCGATCAGGCGCATCGCGGCTTGTCCGGCCTCTCGATGGGGGGCATGTATACCAAGGGGATCTCGCTTGCTCACCTCGACAAGTTCGCCTACATCGGCATCTTCAGCGGCGGCAGCATCGCCGCGTCGGATATCAAAGACATGGCCGAGTTCAAGAAGAAGGTCAAGTTGGTGTTTGTCGGCTACGGGAGCCGCGAGAATAACACCGCCGGCAAGCCGGCCGTAGAGGAGCTGAACAAAGCTGGAATCAAGGCCGTCTTCTATGAGTCTCCGCTCACCGCTCACGAGTGGTTAAGCTGGCGCCGCGACCTGCACGAATTCGCGCCGTTGCTGTTCCAGGACAAGAAGTAAGGGTCGGGAGCAAGGAGCGAGGAAGGGAGGCTGCTCGCTTTCCGTTTTTCCTTCAAAGGCTATGGTGAACAGGAGATCGTTCGCAAAGCGGATTGCCGGCATTCTGCCGGTGTATGTGACGGTGACATCGGCCGCAAAAGCAGCCCGAACCCAGCAGGGGCCGCCGGCGGGAGGGAGAAGTCCGCAGGCAGCCCAGCAGGGCGGCATTCAATACCCGCCCGGACGAGGCCCGTTTGACGGCAGTCCGGTGGGCGATCCGCTGCCCGGCCAGAAATGGCTGGTGCACGACCATTCGCGGCCGCAGCCGCGCAAGGTGACTCCCGGCCATCCGATTCCCACTATGTCGGCGCCCTCCGACGCGATTGTGCTGTTCGACGGGAAGGATCTCTCGAAGTGGACTCGCGGTCACCTTCGGCGGACGCCGGGGCGGCGCCGACGCCGCTCCTCCCGCTCCCACCGAACCCCAGTGGAGGATCGTTGATGGCCACGCGGAGATGCGCGGAGGCATCAATACCAAGGAGAGCTTCGGCGACATTCAACTCCACGTCGAATGGACGACCCCGCCGGTAGACGACCCCATGCGCGTCGGGCAGCAGCGCGGCAACAGCGGGATCGTTTTCATGGGGCGCTACGAGGTGCAGGTGCTCTCGGGCTATGACAACATCACGTACGCGGATGGCGGCGCGGGCGGGATGTACGGCGTGTATCCGCCCATGGTGAATCCCTGCGTGCCCGAAGGAGAGTGGAACACCTTCGATTTTGTTTTCGAAGCGCCCAGGTTCGACGGGGATAAATTGGTCAAACCGGCGTTCTGCACATTGTTCTTCAACGGCATCATGGTGCATAACCGGGCGCAATTCCTGGGATCGACGGCCCACGAGCCGCTCGCGGCCTACGCGCCGCATGCTCCGGAGCTTCCCTTGCAGTTGCAGGGGCACGTCGGCCCGGCGTGGTACCGCAATATCTGGGTCCGCCGCATCTTGGGCTACGACGCTTAAGTGGAACGAGCAGTGTGCTTCGCTTGATTGACAACCGGCGTTGTGCCAAGATGTTCGTTCAAAGGAGTCGCCTTGAAACTCTCGATCAGAACGGCAGCATACGTTGCGATCGCTATTTCGCTTTCTTCCTTCGCCGCCTACGGGCAGGCGCAGCCGGCGGCTCGCTCAGGGCAAGCGCCGCTCGCCATTCCGAACCCGCACTATGTCTCGATCGCGATGGAGGTCGATGTCACTCGGTCCGCCGCGGACGTGTGGAAGCGCGTCGGCAAGTACTGCGCTATCGCCGAGTGGATGCAGACGACCTGCACGATGCTCTCGGGGAATGAAGGAGAGGTTGGGTCCGTCCGGTCGGTGGGCAATGAAGTGATGGTCGGCAAAACGGATCTTTCGTACACCTACACTCAGCCCGTGCGCGAGGGCCGTCCGTACAACCTGTACCATGGCGCCCTCGAAGCGCGGCCAGTCACGGCGACGACCTCGAAGCTGGTCTACACGCTGGTGTTCGATAACTCCATGCTGGCCGACGACGATGCGCGAGCGGCCGATATTGCATCGAGAAGAGAGCGCTTCACGAACTTACTCAAGAACATGAAGATCCTTGCCGAGGGTGGAACTCTGCCGCCGCCGTCCGCTCCAAGGTGAGCCAGCCAGGGCCTTCTCCTATTGTTGTTCTCGAAACCGTCTCAGAGGCGCGCCTGCAAGCGGAGTCTGTCGAACACAACGGTCCTCTCCGCGGATCAACTGCGCTGTTTGTTTCGAGCGATCGCGCCCGTTGTTCCATGCACCGCTGCAAGGTAGTCCGCGGGCGCGAGTAACACCTGCGTTCCTCGCGCGCCCGCCGACACGGAAATCAGGTCGAACAGTTCCACCGTTTCGTCCACGAAGACGGGGTACTCCCGCTTGCAGGCCAGGGCGGTGACGCCGCCGCGGATGTAGCCAGTCAGCGGCTGCACCTCTTTGAGCGGAACCAGCAGAATCTTCCGGTCACCCGTGAGGCGCGCGAGCGCTTTTTCATCCAACTCCATGTCGGCCGGCACCGCCGCCAGGCAAACGCCGCTCCGGTCGCCGCGAGCGACCAGCGTCTTGAACACTTGCTCCGCGGGCAGGCCGATCTTGTGCGCCACCAGTTCGGCTTCGAGAGCATCCGGATCGACATCGTATTCCCGCAGTTGGTATCGGATGCCGAGCGAATCGAGCAACCGCGCGGCATTAGTCTTCATGTCGTCCAGCGTACCGCGAAGCGCAAGCCGCGTGAGGTTACGACGATGGTGCGTCCGATGGAGTTCCCGATCATGAGCCTCCGGCCCTGCACCGAGACAGCGCCAGGCCCGGAGAATCGCGAATTCTCTTGTTTCATGTGCGCTTCTCCTCCGCGCGCTCGAACATAGGCCGGACAGTACCCGAGTACTATTGTCAACACGCTATTCATTTGTAAACAATGTACAACAGCGGCCGGGTGGTCCCCCCTATCCAACCGGGGCGACTCGCCCGTTGCACTCAGCCGCTTCTTGCAGAACCAGGGGAATCTATTGCTCATGTTGGAGGGAGAAGCTGTGAACGCTCGTCTAGTTCTTCGTCGAACCTACCTGGGAATTGCGCTTGCCACGCTGGGCATTGCGCCTGAAGCGCACGCGGGCACTGTCGTTACCGTGCCGGCGGGCTTGGCGCCGGGGACGGAGTACCGGCTCGCGTACGTGACGTCGCTCACCTACGAAGCGTCGAGTAGCAACATCTCGACTTATAACTCCGAGGTCACGGCCGCGGCTAACGCCGTCGCGGATCTGGCGGCTTTGGGGGTGAATTGGAGTGTGATCGGTACTACCGGCGATCCCGCAATTAGCTATATAACGGGCGACCTCACCACGCCGGTTTACAACCTGGCTGGAAACGAGGTGGCCTCCAGCGTCTCGTCGATGTTCTCCGCCTCCAGTCTGCCTACTCCGATCGATGTTACCGAGCTTGGCACGACTATCGACGGGAACAGCGTTTGGACGGGAATACAAGCGAACGGCCAAACGGATTGTACGGAGCTCGCGCTGAACGCTCATATTACCTGTCCAGGGATCGGTTACCCCAATACGTTCAAGGTCCTCGGAAACACCTGGTATTACTCGCCGGTAGTGGATTATGGCGTCGTGGGCGCTTCCGTAACTAACGGAATCACGTCGTATGAATCAGAGACCAATTACTCGAATTCTTATAGCTTGTACGCTATTTCCGACGTGCTCACCGCGCCGGAGAGTGCGCCCGAACCGTCAACACTCTTGATGGCTGGTCTCGGAGCGGTCGGCCTGATCGCACTTGCAAAACGCAGGCGTCGAACGAATCCCGCCGCCTGACTGCCGCGGTCTCCCGGCCCTGGCCCGGCGGGTGGCCACGGCGCGTTTTAGCGTTTTCGTGTCCGCCTTGTCGATCCGTCTGTCCGCCGCGCCCCGGCGCATGTGGACGGAGAAGTCCGCCACGTTGCTTAGCGCGAACACCGGGACGTACGCGACTTCGGGCGTCTTCATGCGGCAGAAACCGTTTAGATGCTTTGAAAGGCCGTGATAGCCTGGAAATTGGGGGGCGTTTCTCTTTCAAATCCACCTGCCGGGAATCACGCGCGCAGGGGCCTATTGCCATTCCTGGCGCTGGCTACCGGGACCAGCGTCGCCACCATCTATTACAACCAACCCGTCCTGCTGGAGATCAGCCGGACGTTTCATGTAGCGAGTGGCCGCGGGGGCATTGTCACCGTAGCCACGCAGCTCGGATATGCCGCCGGCATCCTGCTGCTCGTTCCTCTGGGCGATGTCGCCCCGCGCCGGAAGCTGGTTCTCCAACTCTTCGCGGCGGTTACGGCGGCTTTGATTGCCGCGGGACTTGCGCCTTCCTTTCCTATATTGGTCGCCGCCAGCGTAGCGATCGGCATGACGGCCGCGGTGACGCACATCATTCTTCCCATGGCGCCGGAACTCGCCGGTCCCGGCAACGAGGGGCGCGGCCTTGGCATAGTCATGACGGGCCTGTTGCTGGGCGTGCTTCTGGCGCGCACGGTATCGGGCGCGATTGCGGCGGCTCTGGGTTGGCGGGCCATATTCCTTTTCGGAGCTTTGTCCACCGGCGCCTTGCTGCCCCTGCTGTGGTGGCGGATGCCGGCGATGCTCCCTCTTCGGCCCGTTCCCTATCGAGCCGCCCTGGCCTCGTTATGGGACCTCGTGCGGCAGGAGCCTCTTTTGCGGGAAGCATCCATGCTGGGGTTCCTGGTGTTCTCCGCTTTCATCGCGTTCTGGACGAATCTGGCGTTCTTCCTCGGCTCGCCGCACTATCGTCTGGGCGCGGGCGTAGCCGGGGCGTTCGGATTGGTCGGCGCCGCCGGAGCCATGATCGCCGCGCCGGCCGGCAGGCTGGCCAACCGCCACGGGTCGCGCGCCACGCTGACTTGCGCGCTCATGCTTCTGAGTTTTGGGTACGTGATTCTCTGGACCTGCGGTTATCGCCTTGTAGGTCTGGTCGCGGGCGTCATTGTCCTCGACGTCGGCCAGCAAATGATGCAGATCTCGAATCAGACGCGCATCTTCGCCATATCGAGCGCCGCACGCAGCAGAGTCAATGCGGTCTACATGATTGTCTTCTTTCTGGGCGGCGCGTTTGGCTCCGCCCTTTCCACTATGGCCTGGAGCCGTTGGCAATGGAACGGCGTCTGTGGCTGGGGACTTCTGGGCCTGGCGCTCGCGTGGTTGCGGCACTCGTTTGGCGCAGGCTCCCGGTTTGGCGCCCGGCCAAGTGAGGATGCGAATACACGGCTCACTCACGCGCGCCCGAAATCGCCGTCGCACCCGCAACCGGAGTCCGAGTCACACCCACATCCATAGTCCGAGTCGCACCCGCAACCGTAATCCCCCACGCATCCGCAACCCGAATTCGAATCGCAGGAGCAACCGATGTCGTCCACGCAGCCGCAACCGTAATCGGAATCGCAGGAGCAGCCGGCGTCGTATACGCAGGCGCAGCTACTGTCGCTCACGCAGGAACAGCCGGAGTCGGAGTCGCATCCGCACCCCACATCCGAATCGCACGAACAACCCGTGTCGTTGACGCAGGGACAGTCGCCCGGCACGCAATCGCACGCGCAGATGGCGTCGGCTGGAATTACGCCCCCGCAGCCTATGGTGTAGCCAATGCCACCCCAGACGTACCGGATTCCGCTTGACGATGGCGAGGACGCGGCAAGATCCATGAAACAGACGGGCACGCGAGCGCCGGCCGGCAGGCTGTACAGACGGATGCTCTTGCCCGAAGCGATCGCCAAGTGCGCGTTCTGAGAGTCCATGGCCGCCGCGAGACACGGTCCGTCATTGGCTTCCATCTGTCGCACGAGCGTCAGATCGGGCGCGGAGTACAGCCGCGCCGGGGCATCGGAATACGCCACTGCCAGCCGTTTTCCATCCGCGCTGAAGGAAAGTGACGTTGCGTTTTGTCGCTCCGCCACGGATACGAGGGGATTCAGACTGGGAAAGGCGTAAACGTACAAATGCGCGCCATCGTGCGCCGCCAGCGTGGCGCCGTCGGGGCTGAGAGCGAACGCTTTGCCGGGCGCGGTCTTCTGAACGGCTCCCGTCGAAAACAAGCGGAGATACAACTGCGATCCCGAGGTCACTAGCAGGGGTTGGGAAGAAGCCCTTCCGGGGCTTTGATCGAGACCCCGCTTCGCCACGGCGCGCCGCGCGACGCTCGGCACGGCAGCCTGCGTCATCGCTTCACTATCGTTGAAGCTCGACAGCAGAGTCGCTCCGCCAACCGACCAGACCTTCGTCGTGCGATCCTTGCTCACTGAAACCAACTGGCTGCCGTCGGGCGTGAATGAAACGCCGGAGACCGTGTCCGTGTGTCCCTTCAGCAC
The DNA here is from genome assembly GCA_963783505.1 of Terriglobia bacterium. GTDB lineage: Bacteria > Acidobacteriota > Terriglobia > Bryobacterales > Bryobacteraceae > BOG-224. Next base: position 71,463 of record CAWAOP010000019.1, read on the forward strand.
GCGTCGCGTTGTCCCGTCGGATGACCAGAGCTCGAGGCTCCCGAGGTCCATCGCAACGGCGATCCGATCGCCATTAGGACTGACGGCCACCTGCTGCGGCACGGCATCGGCAGCGATCACACGGAAGAGAGCGGCGCCGGGAACCGTCCAGAACTTTACGAACTGGTCGCGCCCGGCGCTGACGATCGTCTGGCCGTCGGGGAAAAAACTCAGGCTGTCCACGAGGATTTCGTGGGCGAAAACGCCGATCGAACAGGTCTGTGCGCGAGCGAGCCTCGGGAATCGCGCAAAGGCGCCCGCGGCGAGCAAACCGATCAGCGTGCGCCGGGTCGGTCTCCATCCATCCCGAGTAGCTTCCAGCGCGGAGACTCCAGGCGCTTCCCCCCTCGGATTGGAAGGCGGCGGACACGCGAACAACCGGTCCTCAAACCGACTCTTCGACGGCTCGCCCGGTTTCCGCAACGAGTCTCTCTCAGTCATGGCCGATGCCTCCTTCCTAAGCGCATCAACCCTTCCAAAAGACTCCTCCAGAACCGGCGATCTTTTCCAGAATCAGGTCCATCGTGAGCGCCCGAATGATGGCGCATCTGCCCGCGCCCGCGTATTCGCCGGAGTCCCAGTGCAGGGCCTTATGACGGCAGTCGCCCGCGCAATTCCATTTGGCGAAGCATCCGCGGCAATACTCCAGGCGGTCCACGGTGTCCAGGCGGAGGGCCGTGTAGATGCGTTCGTTGAACTCGAAGCCCGATGTGTCCGCCGAAGGGCTCCCGTAGAAAAACCGCTCCGCCCATGGCTGCCGCTCATCGGCCACCTCATGGCACGCGCTGATATTGCCCGCCGGCGACACGCAGAAATTGTCATTCGCTACGCCGCAGAAGCGGTTCGTAGGCTTTCCGAACCGGGCCCCGGAAAAGCGCAACAGCCGTGCCGCCTTGCTCGAAGTGCGGCGCGCCGCGCGGTAGGCCTCAATGAACGCCTCCGTCTCCGCGTCCGCCGACTCGCGGCCCCGTCCCATCCGGTAGAGCGGCTCCACCTGAATAGCCCGTGGCCGGAAGCGGCGGCAAAGGTACGCGACCGATTGCGCCAGGCGCGGAACGGCCTCCGCGGCGACCGTCATGCGGATGGAGTAGCGAAATCCGGCGCGGTCGAAAGCGCGTAACGTGCCGAGGACAATGTCGCTCGAACCGCGTCCGGAGGGGAAGCGGCGGTTGGCATCCTGCACCTCCGGGAGGCCATCGAACGAAACGTTGGCGCTATCGAGATGCGAAACCACCCAGGCCCGCTTCTCCACGGTGAGCGCCCCGTTGGTGGTGAGCGAACTGCGGAGCCGCAATCCGCTCCGCTGGGCCACTGTGCGGGCATATTGATGCGATTCCACAAGCAACTTCCAATGAAGGGTCGGCTCGCCCGCGCCGTGATAATCGATTTCGAAGGATCGCGCCCCGGTCGCCTCCGCATTCGCGGCTACGAAATCGATGGCGCGGCGCGCCGCTTCCGGCCGCATGAATTGGGGCGGGGCATCGCCGGCGGCCGCATAACAGTATCGGCAGCGCATGTTGCAGGCGTTCGTCAAAAGCAGCGTGGCGGTGGTGGGCCGCGGCGGGCCGGCTGGCGCGGCTTCGGGCGGAACCTCTTCGCCCATGGCGAGAATCCCGGAGTCCCGCAAGAAAGTCGCGAGTTCGGGCTCGTCCTCGAAGTGCCTATCGCCGGCCTCGAACTCGCGGAGAGAACGGACCAGCGCGGCATTCGCGACGAGCGCCGCACGGCGCAGCGGCGCGTAGACCAGGTACGCGGATTCCCCGATCGGCAGCGTGAAAACCTCGACGGGCAATGAGTAGCGCCGCCGATCCGCATCGGCGGGCTCGCGCGCCGGTAGGCCTGTTCTCTCGGCTTCGACGGCAAGTGCCATGGCTACCTCGGCGCCGTCCCCGAGCCAGTCCGGAATCGAAGCACGGTGTCTGGGAGCGGAACTCCAGACGCGCCGATGAAGGGCTGCCCTCCCGGCCACCGCAACGGCAGAGCGTAATCCCGCTCCGGCTCGAGCGTGACGGGAATGGCGAACACCATACCGGAGCCGTCGACGAAACCGCTATTGGGTTCGGCGTTTTTGTCTGGCCTAGCGGGCTCATGGGCAAGCTAAACCGGAGCACGATTCGCGTGAGGCTCGGGTCAACGCTGCTCGGCGCCATCGGCGATGCTCGTCGAAACTACCTTGGGCTGCAATCGGTCCATCAAGTCGCCGAATCCTGGCGGCCAATCCCGTGAAGTACTCGACCACCCGGGGCATAATCGACTCGAAGGTCGGGTACTGCCGAACGGTCTTGCCGATACTGGCTCATGAGGACCGGCTAGATCGGAGATCCAGAAGAAAGAGCGCGAGGCGTCCTTCCGCGTAATCGTATCGCGCGGCCTGCGCCCCGTAATGTTCCTGGACGTATTCGATTATCGCGGCGCGCGTCACGAGACTCGTTCAGCATCGCCTTCCAGTTCGGGCAGGACTGCCGGCGCATAGCCGGAGCCACCGCCCGGTAAACCCGTCCGGCCGGGCCTTCCATTTGCGGCGAGAACTTGACGACGGCCGGACTCACGTAAACTTGCGCCAATTCATGAATCATCGTGACTTCCCAATCCGCATCGAACACGGGCAGACCCTGGGAATCCACCTTTGAGACCCCCGGAATGGCGTAGATCTCCTGCGCGCCGGTTTCGTCGATAAAGCGTGCGGCGTAACTCGCGGCGCCGTTCGCAAGGCCGGGGACAATCACGAGTTGCGTTCGCGGCATTGGTCCAAAGAACCGCTCGATCCAGTCCAAATCGGCCTTGCTCTGCAGGAACGCCAGCAGGCGGGCATTCGTGGCTTTATAGAGCGGCTGCTGTGATTGCAGGAAATCCGCGAATTTCGCCGTGGTTGCGAAATCCCGCGTCGCCCCCAGAAAATCGCGCGCCTTGGCGGCGTCCCAGTTCTCCCAGAAGTGAAACGTGAGACGGCCGAACGGAACGCGCTCCTCCAGCGTGGCGGCGTCCCGCAGGTAGGCCGCCAGCTTCATGGGCGCTTCGAAACCGACGCCCATCAAGCGCGCCGCTTGAACCGCCGGGTGATCGCGGTAGGGCGCGAAATACGCGCCGATCGCACGGTCATACTGCGGGATTCGCGACTGACGGTACTCGCTGTTTCCGGCGAGCCGGAAGAGAATACTCATCAATTCGATGCGAGCGTCCATTCCGGCGCGCCAGGTTTGGGCGCCGGCTTCGGAGGAAGCGAACAAAAGAAGCGCCAGCACGAGGATCGGTTTACGGCGAGTCATGCGTGCGTCCTTTCAGATTCCAAAATCTCTTTCAGCCTAGTACGCGAGAAAGGCGTACGTTGCGGGCCACGTGATTTGCCGATTCGGGCGGGCGCCACAAAAAGCGGCCCGCTCGCCGCTCTGAGGGCGGGCCGGAAGGGAAGAAACCCAAAAAACACGAGGATGTTCTCTCGAATACGCGCAAAACGCGGGAGAAAAGGGCCTCGCCGCCTATCGGGTGTGCGACATAGAACAAGCTTTTGCTCTGCCCAGGGAACGTGGTGGCCGGGAGAGCGTTATGAGGCGGTCCTGAATTCGCCGATCCTTTGTTTTCAATCACTTCCTGGGTTCGTTTGGCATCCCCAGGGGGCGCCGGGTTCAGTAGGGCCGATGCGGACGACGCCGCTCGCCGGGATTGGCACGGGTGTACTTCGGATGTCCCGCGGGCGCGGAAGCCTGGCTGGGCTTGAGCGTTGATGAGGAGGTTCTCCATCGGCTTCAGGGTACAACGGCCGGACTGGCCGCCGTAGCGTAAAGCCAATGCCGTCAACGAGAATGGGCGTGTGAATGCAAGCTCCAATGACGGCTCGAACATTCCGGGTCCTGGCCGGGACAGAATTGGTTCCTCGGTTTCCACAGCCGTGTGGTTTCCGCTATTGCCCTGATCGCCGTGGCGTGCAGCGCTGGGCAGGGAAACGTTCCGTCTGGCCCCCGCGCGTTCCAGTGCGTTCGGATTCGTGGTTTAGTTGCAGCAAGCTGTTGCAAGCGCGGCGGAAAAATCACGCAGATCAGGCTGAGGGGTTTTCATTAGTGCGTTCGGTTCCGTGGTTTAGTTGCAGCAAGCTGTTGTAAGCGCGGCGGAAAAATCACGCAGATCAGGCTGAGGGGTTTTCATTGAGGCGTTTTCATTCATTGCGCGGAAAACGCCGAGAGTTTGCGCGAGTGGATGGGCAGGAACGAAGGTGGTGCGACTATGTGGCTGGCGCCTGGTCTTCGTCGTCGATAGCGTGTTTCTCTGGGAGCATACTCCGATGCAGGATGCGGGAAATCAGGATTCCACCTCCCGCCCGCCGGTAAAACACGATGTGCCGGCCGCTCTCCATCCGCAGCAGTCCGGGGCGGAGATCGTCGCAGCTCCGGCCCAACCCAGGATTGCCGGCCAACAGATGGCAGCACGCCTCCAGATCGCCGATGTAACGGATAGCCTGGCGCTCGCCCCACGTGCGAAGCGAGAACTCGCCGATGCTCAACAGGTCGGCCGCGGCGCGGCGCGAGAAACGAAAGGTGGCCACGGGCTAACGCGGCGCCGCGGGAAGGTGGAGCGCCCGCCGAACGCGAGCGAAGACGTCGCCCCCGGCGACGCCGCTGGCATCGCCCTCGTCAATAGCGGCGCGTAGCGCCGCGAGCTTTGCCTCGAACAGTTGTTCCTCGCGCCCCAACGTTCGTAGCGCTGCGCGCACCACCTCGCTGGCATTCTCGTAACGGCCGCTTTCCACGTTCTCCAGCACGAACCGGTCAAGCTCTTCCGTCAAATTGACATTCCGCGTCGGCACGGCTCCTCCCGCCTGAGGACATCGTAGCACATTAGCAAAGATTGCTAACACCTCACTTGGGACTCCACCCGGCGAGTCCGGCCGGTGCTGGACAGAATAGGCTGAACCGCGATTGGGCTCATGTCAAGACTCGCGGCGGTCCGTGCGTGAAAGCAACGACGATCTGAGCGGTATCGTCGAGGGATTGCCGCAACCCGGTCAATGCCGTCAACAGAAATTGGCTTGTGAACGCAGGCTCCAATTACCCCGCGCACATTCCGGGTCCTGGCGGGGACAGAATTGGTTTCTCCGTTTTTGCGGCGGCGGGGTTTCCGCCATTGCGTTGATCGTCGTGGCTTGCGGTGCTGAGGAGGGGAACGAACCCGTGCGTCCCCGTGCGTTGGTTGTAACAGGCCGCGGTAGGCGCACCGGAAAAATCGCGCAGATCAGGCTGAGGGGTTTTCATTAGGGGTTTTCATTGAGGGGTTTTCATTCGTGCGTCCCCGTGCGTTGGTTGTAACAGGCCGCGGTAGGCGCACCGGAAAAATCGCGCAGATCAGGCTGAGGGGTTTTCATTGAGAGCTTCGCCAACCCGAACGGCACGCCGCTGAAGCCGAACCCGGTGTCGTCCACGGTGTCGCGGATCTGCAAGAAGGCGGGGCTGCCCAAGGGCGCATCGCTCCATGTCCTGCGCCACAGCCACGCGAGCCAACTGCTGCACGAGGGACTGGACCCCGTGACGGTCTCCGAACGGCTGGGGCACTCGTCGGTGCGCACGACCCTCGACATCTACTCCCACGCGATGCGCGGCAAGGACGCCGCCGCAGCCAGGGTGTGGGACGCCATCCAGGAGCGCGATCGCACGGAGAAGTCAAAAAGCGTAAACTGACCGCGCTGCATCGCCGGGAACAGCAGCCGCCGCCCGCAGGCCGGGGCGGCTTTTTTCCTGGCGGCCAGACGTAGCTGGACGGGGTAAATCCCCGATCTGAAGTCAATCTACGATAATCCCACTCATCTGGCATTGGCTATTCCTCCGAGATGAAAGTGGTTAACTTATCGGGAGTTAGCCCCCCGCTGCCAGGGCTGATCAATGCTTCCCTGTCTACTCGGCTCAGAACCACGTGGGGCTCGGATTCTAACCGTTATCGCAGCTTCGCGTATTCCGCCTTGGCTTCCTTCAGGATGGGGATGTCGGGGTCGGCGTCTTTCCAGAGTGTGAGGAAATCCCGATACGCGGCACGGGCTTTGGCAGTGTCGCCTTGCAACGCATCGGCGCGCGCCAGCCCCAGCCGGGCCAACGCGCCCCACGGGAAGTTCGCGACCAGTCCTCGGTGGTCGATGAACTTCTGGAACTCGGCCGCCGCCGCGTTTCCGTCACGCAGCGCGATATAGGCCTCCCCGCGCACGTAAACCGGGCACAGGAGTACCGTCTGGCCGGCCGTAATGCAACCAAGTTCGATCATGCTCGCCGCTTTCAACAGTTTGATGGCCTGGTTCGGATCCTTGCGTTCCAGAGCGACGGCCGCCCGGATGGTCGGCAGCCAATACCTCTGCACCAATGTGTCCAGCGGGAAGGTCTTCTCGAGGTCGGCCGCCAGATTCTCCGCGCCGGCCGCATCGCCGGCCCGTGCCAGGGCCAGCGCCGCCTTGACCCGCACTTCGAGGTTCGGGGCCAGCTTCAGTGCCGTATGGGCCTCGGCGCGCGCCCGCTCCCGGTTTCCCGATTCCACATCGCGAAGCGCTGCCTCCGCCCGATATGCCGCGGCCGTCTCTTGGGCGTCGTTGCGCTGGGCAGAATCCATCGCCCGCACGGTCAGATCGTCCGCCTTCTTGAGCTTGCCGTACCAACCTTGGGTGTCCGCTTGCACGGCCAGCAAGAAGTCTTCCGTGCCCGGTTTGCCCATGGCGGTTGAGGCCAACTGCTCCATCCGCGCCGCATCGCCCTTCAGAAAAGCCAGGGCGAAGCGGCCCACGAGCAGGCGCTCGCTCTCCAGTTTGCGCTCCTCCGCCTGCTTGTACACCTCCTCCGCTTCATCCAACCGGTTGAGTGCCCTGTAGTCGCGGCCGAGGCAGCTATAAGAGTTCTCCGTACTTGGCTCCAGGCGCAGCGCCTCTCGGTATGGCTCCAATGCCTTCTCCCGGTTTCCCAGACGGAAGTAAATGTCTGCGGTCGATTTGTAACCCAGCTCGTCTCTTGGGTAGGTCTGCCGGTATAGTTCATAGGTCTGCGCCGCCTTCTCCATCTCTCCCGTCGCATTGAGGTAGTATCTTCCCTCGATGTTGAGCCGCTCCCGTTCGCTTACCTTCTCCCGCAGCGCGTAAGCCTTGCGTGCATACTCGGCCGCCCGCCCCCCTTGGTGCAGGCCGACGTACATATTCGACATAGAAGAGTAGGCCGAGGCAAAACTCGGATCCAGGTCCACCGCCCGTTTGTAGAAAGGCAGCGCGGCTGTGAACCCTTTCGCATAGGTGGTCTTTGTCCCTAGGCTGTAGGCATTCAGCGCCTCCAGGGATGGCGTGGTCGCTTCCTCTAGCGGCGTGTCGTATTTCCGCACCGAGCCGAGCGACTCACCCAGTCTGCTCCGCAAACGGACTGCCGCAGCATCCAGAGCCTTGAGCACCGCTTCCTTGCCCGCCGCCTGCTCCTGCGCTTCCGCCAGCGCGTCCCCCGTCTCGCAGTTCACGGCCTTCAGGCCAATCACGTACTGGCTGCCCAGCGGCGCAATCGAACCGGCCAGCATGGCCTTGCTGTTCGTGCGCTGGCAGACCTCGCGGGCGACCTCCGGCGTCAGCCGGTCACCGGCGGGGCGCCCCATCAGCCTCAATGTGTAGTTCACCTTGCTCTCGGAGACCAGGTTGAGAAACGGTGACTGCTCAAGCTGAACCGAGAGTCCCTGCTTCAGCGTGTCGTCGAAAACGCTGTCGCCCGTGGTGTTGGTGAAATCGGAGAGGACAATGGAGTCATTGTCGGTGAGCGGCGCGGCATGGACGCGCCGCCAGACGAAGGCGCCGCCCGTTGCCAACGCCAGAACGGCAGCCGAGGCCAACACGGGCCGCAGGAAGCGCTTCTGGTGCGGATATGGCGGGGCCTGCGCGCTAGAAAGCTTGCTGGAATCCGATTCCGCCTTCAGTTCTTCCAGGGTAACTTTGAGGTCGGCCATGGTCTGGAAGCGGCGCGCCGGGTCTTTGCACAGGCAACGGGCAACAGCCCTCTCCAGTTCCTGCGGGATCTCCGCAGGGAGCGGCGGCGGCTCCATGTGCAGAACCGCCACCAGCGTCAAGGCTTGGCTGTCTCGCTTGAACGCCCGCAGCCCCGTCAGCATCTCGTAAAGCAACGACCCGAAGCTGAAGATGTCCGAGCGGGCGTCTACGGTCTTCCCCTCCGCCTGCTCCGGCGACATATAACTTGCCGTGCCTACGATTACGCCCAGCTCGGTCGATTGCCGCTCCGTGCGCGTGGAATCGTCGGGGCCTGCCTCAGCTTCGGTCAGCTTCGCCAGGCCGAAGTCCAGCACTTTCACCCGGCCTTCGGCGGTCACCATAACATTGCCCGGCTTGAGGTCGCGATGCACGATTCCGGCCGCGTGCGCCTTGGCCAGCGCATCGGCGATTTGGACGGCGTACTTCAATGCCTCGTTCAGCTTCAGCCCCGTGCGGCCGATCAACTCGTCGAGCGTCTTGCCCTCGACGTATTCCATGGCGATAAAGTCGATGCCATCCGATTGGTCGATGTCGTGGACGGTGACGATGTTGGGGTGGTTGAGAGCGGAGGCTGCGCGAGCTTCTTGGACGAAACGCTGCTTGCGCTCCGGGTCGGTGACCTTTTCCGGAGGCAATACTTTGAGGGCGACGAAGCGCTTCAGATGGCTGTCACGCGCCTTGTAGACCACGCCCATCCCGCCTTCGCCGAGCTTCTCGGTGATTTCGTAGTGCGAAATGGTGCGGCCGATCATTGGGGCCAACCTCCAAATTCAGATCCGGTTATCCGTCTGACAAAGTCTACCTCGAGGCGCGCGCTGAGGCAATCGCTACCGGCAACGCTGAAAACGCTGTCGCCACCGGAAAAAGCCGCCCCGGCCGGTCCTCAAGGCATCAAGGAACGTGAAACGGGATTAGCGTAGATTGACCCTGATCGGGGACTTACCCCCTTGCCCGACGCAGCACAAGGACGTACCCAAGTCCATGCGCATGACCCCGGCGCAGCCGCCGCGCTCCATGCGCGAGGACGCCGCCAAGCTGACAAGGACCGCCGCCAACCAGCCGCCGCGATGCTATTTCGGGAGCAGAGAACGACCAGGGAACGACGCCACGGCTTTGTGGCGGTATTTCGGCTACTCGCTAAGCTAATCAGGACCAAAACTAAAAGAGTTAGCGCGTTTGACGCCAGCGAAAGCCAGTAGCCGTCGGGTTCGATTCCCGTTAGCGCTACCAATTCCTCATAGACTTACGCCCCCCGAGTGACGACGAGTGACGACGCGCAACCCGCCAGACAAGAAACGCGCCAAACCCCCGTCAATCGGCCTCCAAACACATCTTTTTGCCATTCCCCAGGCCCCAATTCAGCACTTTTGACCACGCCGGGCCGGCGGCCACATTCTCCCTTGCGCGCCGCCCCGTCCAGATGCGGACTTGCGAGGCGCGGTTAATGCTCGCACGCCCTGCGAACTCTGAACGGTTGAACGTTACACGCCCTGCTTTGTGCGACGATGATGACCATGCCTCACTCGATGATCCTCGCGCTTGCGTTCAGCACATTAGCAACGGGAGTCGTTTCGGCGATCTATTGGTTCAAATCGGCCGCCATTCCGACACCGGAATTCGAGGAGCCAATTGCGTCAGTCAGCGACGCTCCGGAACTACACATCATAAGCGCTGTCGCAAACGCGGGCATTCTCCATGCGGCCATGAATCAATCTGCCAAGCTCAATAAACATGCTGCCATCTGGACCGGGATTTCGGCTTTGTTGGGCGCGGTTACAACGGCGTCAGGGGTACTAAGTTAGAATGCCGCCTGAGCATTCCGCGCTGATATAGCGCGGAATGGAAATTGGGGAGGCACCGTCTCCGGTCACGGGACGGGATGCCAGGAGCACCAGTCGTCGATCCACGCCATGAGTTCCATAAGGAACCTCAATGCCTGCAGCACGGATTCCGGCTTCGGATGGGAGAGTTGCATCCCGTGGAAAAGCGGATTGCGGATCTCCCGATAGAAGCTTTTTGTGCGCAACCATAGGGCAGCATTGGCGTTACAGAGTTTGTAGCGCGCGTCCAATAGCCCTGGGAGGCGGTTATAAAAGACGCTCGCCGAGCCTGAACTGCCGTTCCAGATACTCGCGCGGGCTGTCCGGAAGCCTTCGTTGAGACGGCCCTCCGCGGCGGCCTGGTATTCGACAGCCGCATCGACGCAGGCCTCCACGGCGAGGATGCCGCGTTGCAGGAAGTACGTCAGTAGGTCCTTCGGAAGTCCCCGCCAGACGAGATGGCCGATGTCAATCGGGTCACGTTGGTTAGCGAGCTTCCTACGGAACTGGTCATCCTGAAGAAGCGTGTGGTAGTGATCCAACTCCAGCTGGACGTTAATAATCGGGATGTTCGTCAACCGCAAGCCAAAAAGCGGTTCGGCGCTGTTCTCTGGATCGGTTTGTACAGGCATCATTGCCCTCAGACCTTGTTGGCCGCAAGGAGCGCGAGCACTTGCTCGGCGGTCTGGTGATAGGTTCTCCTGCGCATTATCGACGTTAGCGCAATTCTCCCGGTTAGAGAGAATCGGCTTCTCGGAGAGAGGCCCGGTACCCATCGGCACCTTGGCCGACGTGGCGTCCTTTTTGGCGGCGCGCTTCTTGGTGACCGGCGCGGTCGCTGCTGCCGCCCTGTCCCGAGTGCTACAAGGTCTGGGCCCAAGAATTCGGCGGCGAGTGTTTTGCTCCTTCACGCCGGCAAGCCCACCTGATCCGGGCGGGCTGCGGGAGGGCCGCTGGCGAATCTTAGCCCGGGCCGCCACCAATTCTCTTGCTTGCCGTCCACGATGACCGCCGGGGAGTTTGTGGAGTGCGAGGCGCGCGATGATCTGCTGGACGCGATCTATCGGGTACGCACGACCCTCGACATCTACTCCCACGCGATGCGCGGCAAGGACGCCGCCGCAGCCAGGGTGTGGGACGCCATCCAGGAGCGCGATCGCACGGAGAGACCCAAGAGCGTAAACTGACAGCGCATCATCTCCAGCAGCAGGTGCCGCCATACAAAGAATGACCGACAACCGGCATACAATGTACAGTCAACTTCTCAGTTGGCGTATCCTCGCAGATAAACCTCGCAGTATCAATGCGGAAATTGCGGCCCTCGGGCTGCATTCTTCCCGGTGGAGGCAATAAAGACATGCGTTACATCCTGTTCCTCGCCCCCCTTCTTGGGGGGCTGATCCTGAACGCCCAGCAGAGCCCCGCTTTGAGTCGGCAGGCTCTGAGTCAGCAAACCGGCCCCGACGGCCACTGGGAAGGCTCCTTCACGGCGAACGATCGCAAGATCGGGGTGTCGCTCGACTTGGCGAAGAATGCAAAGGCGGAGTGGATCGCCAGTATGGGCGTTCCCGCCCAAAATGCCACTGGCCTAGTTGTGAAGGATCTGGCAGTGAACGGCAAGTCCGTGAGATTTGTTGCCGTCGAACTCCAGATGGCTCCATTCGACTTGATTCTGGGCCCGGACGGGAGAATGACGGGGAGCATATCGAGCCCGCAGGGAGCGACGCTGGTTGAATTCAAGCGCACCGGCGAGGCTAAGGTGGAACTGATCCAGGGCAGCCCGGCGGTGTCGAAGGAACTAGAGGGAGACTGGGAATGCGTGCTGGGGGGGCCCAATGCGCCCAACGGCGGGGTCCGGTTGGTATTCCATTTTAAGAATAAGCCGGACAACACGGTCGAGGCCACCATCGACAGTGGCCTCGCCGCGAGCATGGTTGGCATGCCGCTCAACGACGTGAAACAGACGGGTCAGAAAGTGGAGTTCGGAATCAAGATCGCCGATGCTTCCTTCGAGGGAACCCTGAACAAGGAGAGCACCGAACTGGTCGGAAGGCTGATCCACGAGGGGGGCAGCGAGCCATTGACGTTGAGGAAGAAGTAGGCTCTAGGTGCTCTCGCCGGCGGGAGCGCTCGTCGGCGCGGTGATCGAAGTGGCATTGCCGACTGGTGGATGGCGCGACGTGTATCGCGTGCCATGAGCCCAGGGGCTGAATCCAGGGGGGACCGAACTGACGCCGGCGGGTTGGGTATTGGGTCAAGTCACGACCGCTGGTCCGCGGTGACCTTGGGTCCGGATTGGCCGGCGAACGGGTCAGGCTGTTTTATCGAATGGAGGCTCCATGGAGACGGAACGGGAAGGTACGAGTGATGCAATAACGTTTATGAGGTGGTCGGCCCGCGTGCTCGGCGTGATCATAGCGGGGTTTAGCCTGTATATGTTCATCGGGGAATCCCTGGATTCGCACACGCAGGGGGAAGGCAAGCCAATCGAGCTGATCAAGGTAATCTTTGGCCCGATGGGGATCTACGTCGGCGCGATGTTCCTGGCGCTCAAATGGGAGCGCGCAGGCGCGCTCATTGGCGGGGCAGCCCTCGGAAGCTTCTTCGTCATGATGTTCTTGGGACTGGCTGGCAACGCTCCGGGCGGATTCAGTACCGGAGGTGTCTTGAACCCGTTTCTTCTGGCCTTCTGGCTACCCGTCCTGCTGTACTTGCTGTGCTGGGTGCTCGAAAGGCGAGGACGGAAGAAGGCGGTCCTCTAAACGTCTGGGGAGGCCCCGGGGATTCGCTCCTGGCGGGATTCTGGTTAATCGACCCTCTTCAGGGATTTACCCCCCTCCGGCCCGCGCCCCACGGGGAAGAGAACCTCATCCGGTCGCAGTTCATCGACAATGCACGTTACGCCGTAACCGGACTGAAAGACCTCTAACTCCTGAAACGATATATACTGAGTTGCACCGGGAGGCTATTCTGGAACATCCGGCGGAGCAAACCTGCAACTATTGCCGGAACTTACGGAGGGCTGTGCAGTGTCGGTTCAACCAACGCATCGCCACTTGAAAGCCGTCGCGGCAGGCCTTTTGCTTTCCGTTGCCGGCATCATGGTAGCCATCATCGCACCGGCGGCCTTTCGAGACAAATCCCGGTACGCCATCCCTGGAGTTGCAACTTTCGTCTTCTTGGCAGCGGCCGTCGTTCACGGCATCTTGGGTTGGTCAGTTCGGGGGTCCAACCAGAGGAGAGGAAGCCTGTCGATCACGGATGCGAATCGCTCCGCTGAAGGCGGTTCCGTTCGGGTGGCTGTGATCGCGCTGATCCTTGGCCTTGTTCTGCTGGATGTAGCATTGGACTTCACTTCGCATGGTGAGGCTATGTGGACAGCAAATGCAGGTATGTTCCTGTGCGCTATTCTGGATCTCGCATCGGCGGGGCTAATCTTCACGGAGAGGTTTATCCACCGGCCGGGCATTCCCGAAACAGATAAATAGTGTTTCACCCGAAACTCGCTGCGCTATAGCATGCCTTCAGTGTTAGGCATTCTTGCCGCAAACGCAACCTGGCCGCCATTAGCGCGATGCAACATCGGCCCAGGTGGAACGGCCATAGCGGCTGCAAACGGGAATATCGTAGATTGACTCTGATCGGGGTTTTACCCCCTCCTGCCCTGCGCAGCCCAAGGACGTACCCAAGGTCCATGCGCGCGGCACCGCGCGGCCACCGCGCCCCATGCGCGAGGACGCCGCCAAACTGACAAGGACCGCCGCCAACCAGCCGCCGCGATGCTATTTCGGGAGCAGGGAACGACCAGGGAACGACGCCACGGCTTTGTGGCGGTATTTCGGCTACTCGCTAAGCTAATCAGGACCAAAACTAAAAGAGTTAGCGCGTTTGACGCCAGCGAAAGCCAGTAGCCGTCGGGTTCGATTCCCGTTAGCGCTACCAACAGCTCTCAAGGACCGACGGGCCTAAGGAGCAGCCCATGAGCATCGAAATCTCGCGCGAAACCGAAGCACGCCTCGGTGAGGAAGCACGAAGGAGCGGCATTTCCGTAGAAGTGTTGTTGGAGCGGCTCATGAACGAACGCCGGGCAACAACCGGCGTCGCCTGCGCCGGCTCTAGCTCCGATTTGCCGGTGTGGCATCTTGGGTACGTGGGACCTCTCCGCCGGCGGGACATCTACGACGACGTCGGTTGAACCGCGGACCGTTGACGCCAACGTTCTGGTTTATGCGGTGCATGCCGACGCGCCACAGCATGCGGTCTCGCGGGCTTTGATAGAGGCGGCGCGCGATTCGCAGGCAACCCCTTATATGTGCCTCGCAGATACTCTGTGAGTCCTATTCCATCGTGACCAATTCGCGGCGCGTTCCCAACCCGCGCAGCCCCGAGGAGCCGTTGCGCGCCATTTCCGGATTTCTCGCTGTCGTATTACACTTACCAGTAGGAGTATTACCGTGCAGGTCACCAGCAAGGGCCAGGTCACCATCCCGCAGGAGATCCGTAACCGCCTGGGTCTATTGCCGCATACCAAGGTCGCATTCGAGTTGGCCGGAGATCACGCCCGGATTCGCAAGGTCGGGCGCGAGGCTGGAGAAAGCGCCAGAGGACGCCTGGCGCTCGATGCCCTCCGCGGCGCTGCCGACGTCCGGATGACCACGGAGGAGATCATGGCGCTGACCCGTGGCGGGGCCGGGCCTCGAAAGCGCCGCAAGTGACGCCGGCCATACCCGGTTTGCAGGCTCGGCTGAGCGCGTGCCGCGGCGTGCTTGTGGACAGCAACGTCCTGCTGGACGTCGCCACGAACGATCCGGCCTGGAGCGACTGGTCGGGGCATGCGCTCGCAGAGTCCGCCGAGCACACGACGCTCATCATCAATCCGATTATTTACGCCGAGGTATCGATCGGCTTCACCACAATCGAATCTCTGGATGCGGCCCTGCCCGCTACGCTGTATCGGCGCGAGCCCCTGCCCTGGGAAGCCGGTTTCCTGGCCGGGAAGTGCTTCCTGCTTTACCGACGCCGAGGCGGCCCGCGGAACTCTCCGCTGCCGGATTTCTACATCGGCGCGCACGCCGCCATCGGCCACCTCGCCCTTCTCACGCGCGACGCGGCGCGCTACCGGAGCTTTTTTCCGAAGATCGAGATTCTCGCTCCCACGAAACGTCAAATGTAATGCCAAAAGCGCTTCCCTGCGTACCGATGCGCTCAGATTCGCGCTAGTTCGCTCGGATTGGACGGTTTCGTAGGTTTATTGAGGCTCGCGTATTTACCCCATCCGCGGGCATTGGGATTTAGCAGCCAGGCTGGACGGCTCGCAAGAGGTCGCCTCTGCAAAGCGGCATCTCAGGCCGGCCGGCGCAAGACGTAGCAGTAGACGGCGACGAAATGGCACGCACTGCCCGCGATCACCATGAGATGCCAGATGGAGTGTGCGTACCTCCGCCGCCACGCGAAGAACGCCACACCCCCTGTGTACAGAAGGCCGCCTGCTAGCAGCCACAAGAACCCGGGCCATGGCAAGGCCCGCAGAAGAGGCCGCACAGCCGCGATGGCAATCCATCCCATCAGGACGTAGATCGTCGTCGAAAGAACGTGCAGGCGGCCGGTGAAGAAGCACTTGAAAACGATCCCCAATGCCGCCAAGCTCCACACGAAGCCGAAAAGCGCCCATCCCCAGACGCCGCGCAGCGCGACCAGCGTGAAGGGCGTGTAAGTACCCGCGATCAGCACGTAGATCGATGAATGGTCCAGAACGCGGAACACCCGTTTCGCTCGCTCGTTCGTGATGGCGTGGTACAGAGTCGAGCAGGAGTACAGCAGCACCAGACTGGCTCCATAGACGGCGCTGGCCAGTACCTGGGAAGTTGTTCCGCTAAGGGCCGTAACGACCACCAGCAGCGCCAATGCAGCCACGCTCAAGAGCGCTCCAACCCCATGGGTGATGCTGTTTGCGATCTCCTCGCCTGGATTCGCTTCAGCGCTACAGGCTTTTGAAATGGCGGCTCCTTTCAGGACTGCCCGGTCCTTCTCTTTAATCATCGCGCCGAAGCGATCATGCTCGGAGGCCAGGCGACGCGGCGGAAGAAAAGCCGAGACGAATCTCGGATCTGCAGGCTTGACAGCCCGCGCCACGGCGCTAAGTGAATGGTATTGGGCTAAAGCCACTCCCCGATACAAGGCCAAAGGCACTTCCTTGCGTACCGATGCGCTCAGATTCGCGCGAGTTCGCTCGGGCTGGACGGTTTCGTAGGTTTATTGAGGCTCGCGTATTATCGAGCCGGTTTGCGACGGCCGGGCCTCCGCTCTCTCGATGACGCGGCCGAGCCAGCCTACGGCCGGCTCGCCGGCTGAAAGCCAGCGGCAGCCAAGATTGGCCGCCCCACACGGACCGGGCGTCTTCATTTCGTTTGTCGGCCTCCGCGACCATACTCCACTCCATTACTGTCGCGGCTCGGTTCGAAGGCGCGCGGTATTATGCGAGGCTCAGTAGCGTCGCACACCCGCGCTCACCGGGGGACAGCGCCGCCACCGTGAATTGCGGCTAAAATGGCTTCGTCGGACCCCCCATGGCCGAACCGGGCGAAGTGACCGCGATGCTGGCGGAAGCCGGCCGCGGCAAAGACGACGTTCTTGAGAGGCTGGTCCCACTTGTCTACCAGGAACTGAAGCGGCTTGCGGCCCGCTTTCTTCAAGACGAGCGCCCGGGCCACACTCTCCAAGCCACGGCGCTGGTCAATGAGGCGTACCTACGGCTCGCCGGCCAGAAGTCCGGATGGAAGAATCGCGCGCACTTCATGGCGGTGGCGGGCCAGGCCATGCGGCGGGTCCTGGTGGACTACGCGCGGCAGCGCATCGCCGCCAAGCGCGGGGGCGGAGCCGTGGCGGTGGATCTCGAGCGCTGCGAGGCGGGCATCGATGTCCGCGAGTCCGAGGAGTTGCTCGCCGTGGACGAAGCCCTCTCGCGGCTCGCGGCGATGGACCCTCAGCAGGAGCGAGTGGTGGAATTGCGGTACTTCTGCGGAATGTCCGTGGAGGAAACGGCCCAGGCGCTCTCGGTTTCGCCGCGCACCGTGAAACGGGATTGGGCGATGGCAAAAGCATGGCTGACACTGGAGATGCGAGCGGGCAACGCGAAATAACGCCGGAGCGCTGGTCGAAGCTGAAGGAAGTCTTCGGCGCCGCGCTCGAACTGCCCGAGAGCGAGCGCCGGAAGTTCGTCGCGGAGGCCTTCGCTACCGATGCCAGCCTCCGCGAACAGGTTCAACGGCTGCTCGACGCGGAACGCGAGCCGCTGGATAACCCATTGCTCGGCGCCATGGCCGTCGCGGAACTGCCGGAGCTGGCGCGCGGCGATACGCTCGGGCCATACCGCGTCGAAACGAAGATCGGCCAGGGCGGAATGGGCGTGGTCTATCGCGCGTTGGATACGCGGCTGGACCGCCGCGTGGCCCTTAAGGTCCTGCGCCCGGATCGGATCGGCGACCGGGCCCCGCGCCAGTTCCTGGTCCGCGAGGCTCGCGCCGCGTCCTCGCTGGCCCATCCGAATATCGTCGCGGTGTACGACATCGGGAACGACCGCGATATCGATTTCATCGCCATGGAGCACGTGGAGGGGCAGCCGCTCGGCGCGTCGATTCCTCCATCCGGCTTGCCCGCCAAACAGGCCATTGCATACGGACTCCAAATTGCCCAGGCGCTCGCCTGCGCTCACGCGGCGGGCGTGGTGCATCGCGATCTGAAGCCGGGCAATATCATGATCACGCGCGAGGGCGTGGCGAAGCTGTTGGATTTCGGAATCGCGCGAAAGACCGGACTCCAGAAGGGCGATGCCAACACTCTGTTCCCGGCCGGCGAAATCGCGGGAACTCCGCAATATATGGCGCCGGAACAAATCCGGGGAGAAACGGCCGACCAGCGGGCGGACATCTTCGCCTTCGGAGCGGTACTCTACCGAATGTTTACGGGGCGGGACCTTTTCGACAAAGGATCGCCCATGGATTCTCTCGGCGCAGTTCTGAGCGCGGACGCGGCGGAACTGATCGAGCAGGGTGGGCTTCCGGTTCCGGCCGCGCTGAAAAGCATTATTTTGCACTGCATTGAGAAAGCCCCGGAGGAGCGGTTCCAATCCATTCGAGACGTGGGATATGCGCTTGAGGCTGCTGCCGTGCCGTCCATTCCGTCTCCGCCGGCCACCGTTCCCCACCGGAAGCTCCGCTTTTGGGCGGCGATGGGAGGCATTGCGGCGCTCTGCCTTGCGCTGGGAACGCTATTGGCGTATTTCCGCTGGGGATGGCGCCAGGCCCCCGGCTCGGTAGGTGGGGTCGTTTTTGCCCAGCTTACCGATGACCGGGGCGCGGAATTGTTTCCCAGTCTCTCGCCCGACGGACAAGCGCTAGCTTATGCGAGCAAGGCCGCAGGCAACTGGGATATCTATCTCCAACCGGTCGGATCGGGCGAGGCGGTGAATCTCACGAAAGACTCGCCCGCCGATGACACGCAACCGGCCTTTTCGCCCGACGGCCGATTCATCGCATTCCGATCCGAGCGCGATGGCAGCGGCATTTTCGTCATGCGGCGCGATGGCTCCGGCGTCCGGCGGATCTCGGACGCAGGCTTCAATCCGGCATGGTCTCCGGACGGCCGCGAGATCGCATTCGCCGAGGAGAGCATCACGCGGCCTGAAGACCGGTCCACCAGGGTCAGCCGGCTCTGGAGGGTGAAGGCCGCGGACGGCGGTAAGCGGTTGGTGAGCGCCGAGGACGGAGTCCAGCCGCAGTGGTCGCCAAACGGCCAGTTTCTTGCGTATTGGGCCATCGACCGGGATGGGCGCCGCAGCCTTTGGACCGTGCGGGTGTCCGGCGGTCCGCCCGTGCGCCTCACGAACGACGGGTTTCTGGACTGGAATCCCGTCTGGTCGCCGGACGGCTCCTGGCTCTATTACTGCAGCAATCGCGGCGGGAGCATGGCGATCTGGCGAATGCCCATGAAGGAAAGCACGGGGGAGCCTCGGGGCGCGCCGGAATCGGTTCGCACTCCAGGAGGCTACCCGGCCCATCTCGATTTCTCCCGCGAGGGGACGCGCATGGCCTTCGCCAACCAGATCACCACCGGGTTCATCGAAACGATCCGCTTCGATCCGACCCTCGAAGCCGGCGTGGGCGAGCCGAAGGAGATTGTTCACAGCGCGATTGGAGCCGCCCGTCCGTCTCTGTCGCCCGACGGCGAATGGCTGGCTTACAACTCCTCGGAACAGGAGGAGCACGTGTTTGTCACTCGCGCCGATGGCTCGGGGCTCCGCCAGCTCACCAGCGGGCCAAACCACAACAGGGGGCCCCGCTGGTCGCCCGACGGGAAGCGGATCGCGTTCTTTTCGAATCGCAGCGGCGATTGGGAGATATGGACCACGGATCCGGACGGGAACGATTCTCAACAAGTGACCAGCCTGGGAGGGGAAAATGTCGCATGGCCCGTCTGGTCGCCGGACGGCCAGCGCATGGCGTACACCATCTTCGGATTGAATACCTTTTTCATCGAAGCCGGAAAGCCGTGGCGCGCTCAGACGCCCGAGAAACTGCCGCCATTCCCGGACGGCGGCCAACTGTTCAACGCCTGGAGTTGGTCGCCCGACGGCCGCACGCTAGCCGGCTTCCTCAACCGCGACGACGGCGTGGCGCTTTATTCGCCCGAGTCGCGGACCTTTCGCAGATTGACCGATCAAGGCTCCGATCCCGTCTGGCTCAGCGACAGCCGCCGTTTGTTATTCCTGAGCAAGGGGAAGATTCTCCTGTTGGACAGCGCGTCCGGCGGATCGAAGGAAGTTGTCTCCGTGTCGCCGGAGGAGATTTCACGCCGCGGCTTCGCCGTGAGCCGGGACGACCGCCGGATTTACTTCAGCGTCACCAAGACCGAAGCCGACGTGTGGATGGCGGTGTTTAAGCGGTAGGGCGGCTCATCCCGAAGTCGGGAATCGAATTCGGCGTGATCGGATCTTCATCGGAGAATTCTCTTGGAATCCACGCCTTGTATCAGGGCACGACTTCAGTCGTGCCGGACAGACCTGAGCTCGTGGGCTTTAGCCCCTGCCGTGGCGGAGTTGCAGCGCCGGGCTCTCTCACGTCAAACAAAATCCAGGGGTTAAAACCCTCAAATCTTGCGCCGCTTTCGGCACGTCTGAAGACGTGCCCTGATACAAACCACCCAACTTCGGGTTTCAGTCTCATCACGTCAGCGGCGCCAAGGAGCCTCGCAGCGGTCGCCGGAGCTATTTGACCAGCGCCGGGATGGTGCTCAGCGTTCCGATGGTCGCACGGAAGGCAAGAGTGGCGATCTGTCCGCCGGTTGGAACATCAAACTCCACCGTTCCACGCTTGCCGGCCGTGACCGGAAAGGCTGTTGAGGCGGTGAGCCCAAAAGCGGTGTGGCCGTCCGGATTCAGCGTGTGGCCGTCCGGACTCGACGTCGGAAGACTGCCCTGGGCTATCACGGCCCCGGTGTCGTCGCGCACGATTACGGGGATCGTCGCGCTTTTCGCGCTCACATTCGCCACGGCTATGCCAGTCACGGAGCCGTCCGACTGATCGAACCACAGGACGAATGCGTTAGGCGTACGGGATTCCAACGGAACGACCGCTTCCGGGACTGCGCCGTTGATTGCCCAGGTGAATCGGGCGAACGCCGTAATGCCTCCGTTGGACTGCAACTGAGCCCAACCGCCGAGCGCGGCGGAGCCGGGGCTGCACGTCTGGACGACTACCGCCGCCCCGGGAGCGATGGTCCGCTCCAGTTGTCCGGCCAGAAAAACTCCCCCCAAGGGAGCCTGCGGGAAGCAGACCGGGCCCACGTATGAAGCGCCGTTGTCGTCAAAGAAGTTCAAGCGCGCCTGGGCCGTGGTGGTTCCGTTGTTGATCAGCATGATGCTGGTTTGCCAGCCGCCGCCGTCGGCGAAGTGGGGCATGGCGCCCACGAACGCCATCCCGCTGACCGTCGCGCTGGCTTGTTCGACGGTGAATGTCGATCCGGCCACCGTGAACGTGGCCGACCGCCACGCGCCTGTATTGGCCGCGGTCGAGTAGCTGACGGTTCCGTTGCCGCTGCCCGAGGCCCCGCTGCCGATTGATACCCAGCTCGGCAGGCCGGACGTGCTCCATGAACACCCGGATCCGGCAGTAATGGCGATCGTCCCGGTTCCTCCCGGTACTGTGAAGGCCTGACCAACCGGGTAGATCGAGTAGGTGCAACTGGTTTGAGCGCCGGCTTGAGTAATCGAGAACGATTGCCCGGCCACAGTGATGGTCCCCGATAGCGTCGCGGAGCTCGCATTGGCGGCCACCTGAATAGTAGCCGTGCCGCTGCCTGAACCTGACGCCCCGCTCGGAATGGTAACCCAGGCGAGCGAACTGGACGCCGCCCATGGACAGCCGCTTTGAGTCGTTACGGCGATCGACGCCGTCCCGCCTTGGGAGGTGAAAGACGCGGACGCCGGGCTTATCGAGTAAGTACACGAAACCCACGAAATGACCGTGATCGAAAACTGCGCGCTGGCAGTGGCCGAGGCGCTGTCCGTTACCGTCGCCGTGAAGTTGAAAACGCCGGCCGCACTGGGGGCCCCGTTAAACGAGCCTCCCGTGAAAAGGACCACTCCGCTCGGGAGAGAGCCCGAGGGCACGGACCAGGTATAAGGCGGAGCGCCGCCTGTCGCTCCCATGGTCTGGTTGTACGGCACCCCGACAATTCCACCGGGGAGCGTCGCCGGCGAGGTGATCGACAGTGCGGCCGCGTAGCCCTGCACAACGGCAGCGGTGGCCATCAGTAAGAGAAAAACCGTCACGCCACGATTTGACATTCGCTTGTATCCGCCTTTTGAACGTTCAGTTTAGGCGCCTGCAGCACGAAAGACAAGTGTACTCTACGCCAATCCAGCAATACGGGTAGACGGATTTCCCCTGCATTCGGTTGCGGCGGATCAATTCAGGCGCAGCGGTTGCTGCCGGAGTCTCCACCGTTCGGGAAGCGGCCAGCGAGCGTGGCCTTCGGAGCTTTTTCCGCGAGGCATCCTGATATTACGGTGTAAATATTCTCGTGCTGCCAATGACGGAACCGCACTCCCCAGAAACGCGTGCTGGCGCGGTAAACTGTGGGCATGCCGCCTAGTGAGCGCATCGTCGTGGATCCCGGCGTCCTGGCCGGCAAACCGGTGATCCGAGGGACGCGTCTCTCCGTCGAGTTCATTTTGGATCTCCTCGCTGCCGGCCAGTCCGAGAACGACATCCTAGCCAACTATCCTGGACTGACGCGAGCGGATATTCTCGCCTGCTTATCGCACGCCAGTTACCTGGCCCATGAATTCAGGGCCTATCCGATTCCAGCGTAGATGCGTCTCCTCGCCGATGAGAACTTTCCGAGGCCGATCGTCGCGCAGCTTCGCGGCTTCGGCCACGACGTCCTTTGGGCTCGTACCGACCGCGCTGGTTGGAAGGACCTCAGACTTCTGGAGTTGGCGGAGTCCGAAGCGCGCATTGTCTTGACGCTCGACAAGGACTTCTGGCAGGTTGCGATTCAGCGCCGAACCCCTCTGGAACAAGCCGGCGTCGTTCTGTTCCGAGTTCATCCGGCCACTCCCGAGAACCTGGGTCCGCTCGTACGCGCATTCGTCGATGCCAACAGGCCATGGGCTGGGCACATCAGCATCGTCACCGTCACCGGGGTTCAAATGGTGTCCGCTCCAAGGGTCTGACGCGCCATCGCCGTTCCCGCCAAAACCGTGAACAGCCAGGAGAGAGAACCGAGAGAACACGATACCCGCATTTAGCTTCAGCAGCCGGGCGCCCCATGCGTCCCCTTTTGCATTTGGGATGCAAAACGACGAGTTCGCAACGAAAAGGGGCGGACGGGTTTTGCGCCCGTCCGCGCCTTTTATAGCTTTGTTTCAAATCCGCAGGGGCGCTCGCTAACGCCTCCTGTACTGATTCGGCGCGCCGGGCGTGGGGACGCTGCCAGCTACCGGGGCTCCGGTGTCGTGCGTTTTGGTCAGCGCGCCAGTGAGCGTGATGCCACTGCCGGCTACCTGCACACCGGCCGCGTGCGCGAACTTGAGCGGCGCGGAGACGGTGACTGAGGCGCCGGGCGCGCCTCCGCGGCCGGGGCCACCGCCAAAGCCGCCTCTGCCGCCGCCGGTGATGGAGGCGACGACCGCGGTCTCGGAGTTTGCGCCCGTGTCAATGGCGATAGTCTGGCCCGCCGCGAAGCCCATCGGGTTGGCGACAGGGATCGCCGTCGCGCCCGCCGTTGTGGCAGTGCCCACCGTGGTGGCGCCGGGCGCGCCAACCGCCGCGATGACGGCGCTTTCGCGGTTCGCCCCCGTGTCAATGATAAGCGTCTGGCCGGGGCCAAAATCGGCCACGCTGGCGACTTTGATATTGGTCGCGCCGGCGGCAGCAGCGGCGGGAAGCGTGGTGGCAGTCTGCACGGCAAAGTCGCTGCAGTTGCTGTCTGTATCGAGGCCGTCCGTAATTCGGCCCGCGCTCCGATTGGGCATCGCCGGCGCAGGACCGCCCGGACCGCCAAAGCCGCCGCCCCTGCCCGCTCCTGGCGCAGGCGCGCTGCACCCGCTCTGACCCGCTCCGCCCGCGGCCTGGTAACCTTCCGCGGCCCACGGGTCGACGAGACCGCCGTAGTTGAGGCTGTCGGCAATATTGCCGGCTCCATCGCGCAGCACCATGTTGCCCGACGCCGGGCCGAGCGCGGGGCCTCCGAACCATTGATTGGGCGCAGGCGGACCCTGGTAGCCCGCGGTCGCAACCGAGGCATCGCGCACCGCCGCGTCCATCGCGTGGTCGTTGGCGAGAGCGCTGTCGAGCGTGATGCCCGTGCCGAGCGGCTGTATGGGCTCGTTACTCGAGTGGGCAAAGGTTGTCGCC
The DNA here is from genome assembly GCA_963783505.1 of Terriglobia bacterium. Lineage (GTDB taxonomy): Bacteria > Acidobacteriota > Terriglobia > Bryobacterales > Bryobacteraceae > BOG-224. The sequence continues at coordinate 95,216 of CAWAOP010000019.1, forward strand.
GGCTTGAAGGTGATGCCCGTTCCCCTGTCGTTAAAGGGTATGTTGGCCGCGTGGTTGAACTTCAGCGGGGCGGCCAAGTCGAGGCCCGTGCCTTGATCCACCACCATTTCCCGATTGGCGTGAGCTTTGGTGAGAGCCGGCGTGAAGTCCACATTGGAGCCGCCTGCATCCGACGCGGCGACCGCGGTGATGGCAACCCTTTCCCGGTTTGCGGGGCTTCCGACGCTCATCTTGTCGCCCACGGTAAAGCCGCCACCGCCGCGACCGCCTTGCACTACGATACGGGTCGCGCCGGCGGCCGCATCCGCCGCGAGCGCCCCGCGGCCTGACGCAGTGCCGACCTTCGTGACCGTGACAACCTCGATCCCATGGCCGACGCTGTCAATGTCCAACACGATCTTGTCACCCGCCGAAATGTTGGCGACGTTGTTGACGCTTAGATTGGTATCTCCCACGTGCGCGTCGGCGCCCGAGAGCGCTTGCGTGCCCGGTTTGCCAACGGCGGTGACCGTGACCACCTCGTACTTCTCAATCGGTCTGGAAACGGCGGGGTAAGTGGCGCCGTAGCCGAGGGCGATCTTCTCGCCCACAATGAAGCCAGCTTCCGGGTTCCCGCCACGCCCGCCGCCGGGAGCCGTGAAAGGCACGTTGGTCGCACCGGCGGGAATGGTGATAATCGGTCCCTCGGGGAGCGGCTGCCACAGCGTCGTGCTATTGCCGGCCGACGTCCCGAGGCTTGCGATCTTGCGGGTCTCCGCTCCGGCGCCGGTGTCAACGGTGATCGTATCGCCGGCCTTCATGCCTTCGATGCTTCTGACGTGGATGGCAGCGTCGCCCTTGTGCGCCGGAACCGCCAGCCCGGAGTTCGAGAGGCCGAACACGTAGAAGCCGTGAGAGGCGAGCTTCGTCCCGGCCGGGACTTTCACGTTCGAGAAAATGGCCTGCTGGGTCGGGTGCTCGGTCAGGGTCCAACTGGATATGTCGGCTTCACTCGCGCCGGCGTTGTAAAGCTCGATGAACGAGTTCGTCGGGTTGGCTGGAGAACCGGTGCTGATGGCGAATTCGTTGATCTTCACCGGGGCGACGTTTCGCACCTTCTCGGCCATTTTGTCGGTTTGAGGTTTGCCGCCGTTCGTCCATGAAGCGTAGCCGGTCAGGTCGCCGTTGAAAGCCGCCGGCCCGGAGGTGACCTTGAAGGTAGCGCTTACGCTCGCGCCCGGCGCAACCGGGCCGGCGAACGTTTCGGCGCCCGATGCCGTGGCGGTCCAGCCCGCTGGGACCGTGACGCCCAATTTCACAGCCGTCGCGGGCGCGCCGGTGGTATTGGTGAACGTCACAGTGGTGTCCTGCGAAGTTCGCGGCGCGAACGTTTGCAGTCCCGGAGGAGCGTTGACGGCCGATGGCGGTGCTATGCCCACCCGCGCCACGTCGTACTTGGCGGCCACTACGTTGGCCTGGATCTTCTGATCGGTGGCGTCGGTCGGGAATGTGTTTGCTGCGGTCATCGCGCCTTCATAGAACGTGCCCTGCGAGCCGTTGCTGTTATCGCCTCCGTTGCCCAGGAGAATGGCTCCCTGTTTGCGCATGGGGTCATACGTGGAGTTCACGCGCCCTCCGTCGAACATGACCGATAGCGCGCCCTTCTGTGAGTCGCCGCCCATGGAAGTCCAGTGGTGCGGTTCGCCCTTGGCCATCGCGGTCACGAACCGCCAGGTGATGTTTGGCAGGCCGCGGCAAAGCTTATCGTTCCCATCCGGGTTCACGCAGCCCACCAGGTTATTCTCCTGATCGGTCATGATCCAGGGGCCGGGAGGATTCCCGTGATACCAGGAACCGATGTTGCCGAAGTAGGTGGTCTCCATGGTGCCGTTGTCGTCGTCGCGGCTATCGGTCTCGGCGTTGCCGTAGTCGAAGCAGCAGCCCGAGTTGTAGTGGTGGCCGCTGACGACCCAGTACTGCCCTTCCGCCTGGTCGTCGACCGCGGTGCCCTTCGGGTTGTCATTGCGGATGCCCATACCCGGTTCGATGAGGACGCCGTAAGCCTTGTGGCCCATGATGGTAATCGGAGCCATGTCCGCCACCGGGGAGTTGTTGAACCCGCCCATGGCCGGGCCGCTGAATCCGCCGCGCGGCGCCTGGGTGAGGTCGTTGTGCTTGGGAGACTGGTCGTAGACGGTGGCGATCCAGCAGTACGTGTTGGCGCAAAACGCGTCCTGGGCGGACGCGTCGGCGTATCCGCCCGCATCCGGGGCCGGCGTAGCGGAGGGTTTTACAACGCCGATGTCCAAGGTCCTGCCGTCCGACTGGCGCAGCACCTTGTAGAGCGGGCCGTTGTAAGAGGCATACAGCGCGCGCGTAGTGCTATGCGCGGCCACGCACGGGTCGCCGGCCGCGGCGTAGATGTCACATGGGCCTTGCGGCCTGGGCGGAGCGCCATTAGCAGCCCTCCCAGCCTGTCCGGCCATCGTCAACGTGGCGCCGATCAGCGCGATCGCCAGCGCGAGCATTACAACAATCTTGGTTCTCGTTTTCATGTTGGTCCTAAGCGCGTATTGTAAGCGCTTGCGGCGCCATGCGCAATGACGTTTCAATCGCGAACACATACAAGGCAGATGGCTCTTGACAACCATTTCGAGTTGCTATAGGATAGCTCTTACTTTAACGCTAACTCCAGCGGGGACCGTCCTTCCTCCTCCGGAGTCGAAGGAGAATGAGAGGAATGAGACCGTCGGCTTTTCGTCCACGGCATTGGGAATCGTGTGCGCGGCAGCCCTTATTAAAGGTATTCGCGGCGATGTCGGCGCTCGCCGCTTCGTCGCTTGCCGCGGACAAGACCTTGATCGATTACTTTCTGCCGATGCCGATTCATGGCCAACTGACGAAAGACGCGTGGGGCGCTCCCAATGTTCTTCCGCGCGATCCGCGGAATGGCCTCGAAGACACCACGATCGAGCAGTGGTGTTATTGGGACGGGAAGATTATCAAGGGGCCGGATGGTAGGTATCATATGTTTGCCAGCCGCTGGGATCAGAGCCGGGGCCATGGGGGATGGGGCGGATCGGCTGCCGTTCACGCGGTTAGCGACAGTCCGACTGGCCCTTACATCGATAAGGGCCTGGCCTGGCCCGATAATCAAGGCGGCAGAGGGCACAATGTGACCGCGCTGACTCTTCCGGACGGCAGTTACGCAGTGGTCGTCAGCGAGACCCGGCCGGGCGATGTCTTTGTTTCTAAGTCGCTCGATGGGCCTTGGACACAGCTCGGATCGATCCAGGTCAACGCCAACGGGTTCGACGCCCGGGACGGCAGGATGTCGAATGTGAGCGTGATGGTTCGCCCCGATGGCCGCTATGAGATCGTAGCGCGGTCCGGCGCGATTATGATCGGCGCGAACGGCATCCTGGGCCCTTACAAGCTTCAAGGACCCAGCATTTACCCGGGCATCCCCAGCCTGCCGACGCGTAACCTGGAAGATCCGGTGATCTGGTATAGCGGAAGCCTGTATCACATCGTGGTCAATTGCTGGAGCGATCGCAAGGCGTTCCTTTTGACATCGCCCGATGGCATTAACAACTGGACGAACCGGGGACTAGCCTACGATCCGACTACGGACTTCCTTCGCTATACGGACGGAACCGTGAACCATTGGAACAACATAGAGCGTCCCGGCGTGTACCTTGAGAATGGCCATGTCGCGTACTTTACGTTTGCGGTCATCGATGTGCCCAAAGCGCAGGAGCTGCCAAACGATAACCACGGCAGTAAGGTTATCGTTGTTCCCTTCGATGGCGTGGCGTTCGATCGCGATATGGAGAGGCTTTCCAAAGCCGCGCCGGGGAAGGGAAATTGAGGGGAGTGACGGACCTTTCCGACGGTGCGACGAAGATGGGTTCCTGCCGATAGAGCGCCCTAGCTTTGCGCGGCAATCGCTTCCGGGCGCGGAGCGGCCATTTCGCTATATCATTCAACCATGACGCGTCAGCTCTTACTACTGAGCGTGGCCGGAGCGCAGTGGCTGTCCGCGCAGGCCGCGCCGCCGACGGAATGGATCGATCCCGACACCGGCCATCGCGTGATCCGTCTTTCGCGCGAAGACGGCACAGCCTCGCTCTACTTCCACCAGAATGCGTACTCGGCCAATGGCAAGAAACTAGTGGTCACCAATTCCCATGGAATCGCCACCATCAATCTCGCTACGCGCGAGATCGATCAGGTTGTGGAAGGCCGCGTGAACGTCCTAGTGACCGGTCACAAGACCGGCCAGGTCTACTACACGAAGAACGGCGCCATTCTGGCTACGGATCTGGACAGCCACGTCACGCACGAGGTCGCGAAGATTCCGGCCCAGGCGGGTCGCGGCGGCGCCATCGCCGTCAACGCGGATGAAACCATGCTCGTAGGCATTGCCGCCGATCCGGATGGCAAGACCGTTCCTCGCATCCCGCCGCGCGGCGGAGATGGCGGAAGCCTTGAGGCCAACTGGGCCGCGGGCACGCCGAAGATGCTCTATACCATCGACATCAAGACGGGAGCTTTCCGCAAGATCTACACGGAGAACGACTGGACCAACCACCTCCAAATGTCGCCGACCGACCCCAACCTCATCATGTTTTGTCATGAAGGTCCGTGGCACTACGTCGACAGAATCTGGACGATCCGCACGGATGGCACGGGCCTGCGTCCGATGCACGACCGGACCATGAACATGGAGATCGCGGGGCATGAGTTCTTCGGCGCGGACGGCAAGACCGTCTGGTATGACTTGCAGACCCCCAAGAGCGGAGTCTTCTGGCTCGCGGGCGTGGATCTCGCAAGCGGGCATCGTACCTGGTACAACCTCCAGAGGAACGAATGGTCGGTGCACTTCAACGTCTCGGCGGACGGAAAACTATTCGCCGGCGATGGGGGCGGTCCGTCCAGCGTCGCTGCGCGGTCTCCCGACAACCAGACTCTGAACCCTCCCGGCAACGGCCAGTGGATCTACCTTTTCCGGCCAGTCATGGTCGAGGGAAGCTCGTTCCGCGACAAGAAGGACCTGATCGACGTTGGGTATTTCAAGTCCGAGCGCCTGGTGAATCTCGCGAAACACAACTACAGCCTCGAGCCGAACGTGACGTTCTCGCCGGACATGAAGTGGATCGTATTCCGCTCGAATATGTTCGGTCCGACGCATGTCTTTGCAGTCGAGATCGCCAAGCCATAGCGCCGGCCGCAACAAGATCGCGCCAATTCCACCGGGTCGAACCCCAGCCCGTACGGCGCACGACGCACGAAGGGCACTGGCGCGACTCCTCTACTGGCCCAACGGCCGCGGGGCACTTGCGGAGGGCTCGGCGGGAATGTCGAAACTGGCGACCGGGTCGGGGTGCGTGGGGTCGAACGGCAGCATGTCGAAAAGGTACTTCGCGATCGGCAGCTTGGCTTGCCGAATGCCTTCCACTATGCATTTGGCCAACTCGTAGCTGCCGTAGTTGTGATTGCCTTCTTCGGGCACGCGGACGGAGAAATAGACCGGCGGTCCGGTGGCGGTGTCCTCGAACCCATAGCCCGCCTCTTTCGAGTACATCATTCCGCGTAGTACCTTCTGAAAGCCCGCAGCCGGTTTGTCGGAAACAAAATCGAACCTGAGACTCTGCGTGCTAAGCGAGGCCGCGGCAATCATCAGAAGGGGGTATCTCATTCCGCGATCATAAGCGACCTCTCCGAGAAAATCGACTCTGTCATCGCCGCAGGCAGGAAATGGCTGACCGTGACAGGCGTCTGACCAAGGCGGGGCTGCGGAAACGGTCACCACAGGCTGAAAACGATTTGCACGCCGTCCGGGTCCAGCGCCACGGCGGCTCCTGCGACCATTCGGACCTCCAGCCCGCGCTTCTTCAGTTCCGCCGCGGCCCTTTCCGGATCGGCCGCGAACGTGAGGCTCGCCTTCGATCCAGCCGCCAAGGGCGACAGTCCGACCGACTCATCCGGCCTTCCCGGTACGGTAAGCTTCGGACCGCTGCCTTGAAAGCCCAGCTTTCCTGTGAAGAACGCCTCTTCGGCTTTGACGTCCTTCACCGTCAGGGCAGCGCCGATCAAATGGTCGGAGATGCGCGAATCGTCCAAGTGGCGCCCGCGGTCGGTGGAATGCAGCGAGCCCGGCAGATACTGCGCGTACTCGATCGGCTGCCCTTCCGGATCGCGCAAGCTGAACAGCAGGTTGCCCGCGCGCGCCTTTCTAGGTTCCGTGGGAATCAGTCCCAACGCTTTGTATGCCGCGCTCACCCGCTCCGCGTCCCGCGTCTCCAGGCAGATATGCATGAGGCCGAGCGGGTCCGCCGGGCTGTCGCGCCTGTACAGCTCGATGAACTGCCGGTCGCTCACCTTCACGTAAGACGTGGCCGTGCCCTTGTCGTCGCCGAATTCGAACGCCTGTTCCCACCCCAGGGTCTTATAAAATGCGAGGGATACGGAGACCTTGCTGACGCGCAGCGCAACATGGGCGATTCCATCGAGCGAACGGGCGTCTTGCGCGCGGAGAGCCGCCCCGCCCAATCCGGAGAGCAGTAGCGCCGCGGCAAGGGCGACAAGTTTCGGACGCATAGTCATGCTCTCAGCCCCGCCGTTGAGGAACGGCTCCGCCTTGCAGGCAGCCGGATCTTCCCGCGGTTCAGGAAGGCGGCCCATGCGAACAAGCTCGTGGGCCGCCGCGGGCGCCAGTCGAAATCAGAAATAGAACTTTACGCCAAGCTGGATGACGCGCATGTTCTGCGCTGCGCTCGGTTCGCCAAAGTAGGTTCCGAGAACCAGCGTGCTTCCGGCTGGCCGCGTGTTGTTCGAAGCCAAAAGGCCGGTGAAATTGCTGAATATGCTATTTCCGGTCTGGCCCGCTCCGTTCGTTACGTTGCTGGTCAGGTTGAAGCCGGAAATCTGAGGGTGGTTGAGAGCGTTGAAAGCTTCCACGCGGAGCTGAATGTAGCGCGACCCATCTCCGCTCAGAGGGATGTTCTTGAACACCGACAAGTCCTGGTTCGCAATCCAGGGGTTGCGCAGGTACATGCGCGGGTAGGGGCCGGTATTGCCGAGACCGGGAACCGCCAGAGCGTACATGCCGATTAGCGAGCCGTTCACCTGGGGAGTGCCATTCAGTAAGAAGCGCGGTTGCTGCCCCGAGAGATTGCCGCTGGTTGGCGTCCCCAAAAGACGGTTTCCGGCATCCTGGCCGGAGATAGTGAGGCCAACCTCGGTTGGCTGCCCGGATGCCAGCGTGGTGACTCCGGAAACCACCCAGTTGTTCAGCACGGCGGCTGCCAGTTTGTTGCCCCCGAATATCCCGCTGCCCTTCGGCAGATCCCAAACAAAGTTCCCGACGAAGTAGTGCGTGCGGTCGAAACTGGCGAGAGCATAGTCGAGCCCTGGATTTACGAGTCTGGTGAATGTGCCATCGTCGGAAATGGTCGTCATAGTCTTCGACAGGGTATACGCAATGCCATAGGTGAGAACATGGGAAAACCGCCGCTGGGCGCTTACCTGGAGGGATTTGTAATTCGCCTCGGCGTCAAAGACGTACCAGGTTATATCGCTGTAACCCTGATAGGGGCGCAGGAAGTCGGTGCCCAGCACATTCGCCCCGCTGAAGCTCAGCCCGGCGCTGGAGTAAAGCGCCGGCAGGCCGGGTTCGGCAGCCGGGATTACGCCCCCAGCGAACTTGGTCGGGTCCTGCGCCGCGGCAGTGAAAGTTGCCCCATAGGGCGGGGTGTTCAGGTTCGTCTTGCGCGGGAGATCGCGGGATTTCGATCCGACGTACGAGATATCGATCACCGTGCCGGCTCCGATGTCGCGTTGCACGCCGATGCTGTACGAGTATATATGCGGAAAACTCATGTTCTCGGTCACGCCGGTGATTGTCAACGGCGACAGAAGGCCGCTCCCGCCGGACTGGATGTTCTGCAAATAGCCGTACTGAAGCGTAGGCTGGAGGACTAACGGCGCGTTGCTGGCTCCAAACCCCGTGAGGCCGCTCTCGTACCGGTCAATGGAGAGTCCGAAGCCGCCGCGCACAACCGTTTTGTGGTCTCCCGTCGCGTCCCACGCAAGGCCGAGACGAGGCTGCGGCAGAATCGCCCTCGTGGTTACGCCGCCGCTCGGGTAACCCTGGCTCACCAAAACCATCCCATTGCTGACGCTTCCGGCGTTCGGAACCAGCTTGCCGGCATAGTAGCCCGGCAGCGTGTTCGCGAGCGTCGCGGCGCCAGTGGTGGCCGGGTCGATGGCCCGGTAGGTGGCCGCCCCCAGCGAGCAGGTCGAGGCGCCGACGCAGACTGGCCTGTACAGGCGTTCCGCCTGGCTCGTGGAAAAACTGCTGGGGTTGAAGTAAGCCCCATCCCCCGCGGTGTTGTGAACCGGCTGAAACCAGGAGAACCGTATGCCCAGATCCAGCGTAATACGCGGGGCGACCTTCCAAGTGTCCTGCGCGTACCCGGAGATGTCGTGGTAGAGGTAGTTCTGATAGGGCTTCGCATTTGCCTGCGTGTAAGTGTTGTACACGCCCAACAGAGCGTTCGAAAAGGGATAGCCGCTATTCAGCGGGTTGGAGGCGCTGTTCGTAAAGTCGATGTCGCTCTGGACGTGGGTTTGATTGTTGCTGGCGTTCGACGCGCTTTGGAGATAAAAGCCGAGCTTGAACACGTGCGCGCCGTGAACCTTGGTGAGGCTGTCCATGATCTGCCAGATCAGGAATCGCTGGTTGAAGGGCCCGAAGACGCTGGTATTGGCGGGCGTGCTGACGCTCGCTATCCCGCCAAAAGTCAGGCTGGGGATATAGCTGGCGGTGTTGGCCGCGGGATAGAGCATCGGCGTATTAATGCCGGATGCCGCGCGGGTGGCCGCCTCGCCCTCCGGCGCAATGGTAACGCCGCCCCGGCCAACTCCGAAAACGAATTCGTTCACCCAGGTGGGTCCGAAATTGCGGGTCAGCGAAATACTCGGCACGCTGCCCGGACCGTTCCTCCGGTCCGTGATGGTTAACGGCCAGTTCCATGAGGCCGTCGTCGTGCCATAGGCGAACTTCTGATCGTCGTGGTTGTATACCCAACGCACGCTGAGCCGGGTGTTCCCGTTGATATTCCAGTCGCCGCGCAGGATCGTCTCGCTTCGGGGGTAAGAACTGGGCACTTGGGAAGTGTAATTGTAGACGTTCCCGCCCACGGTGGTATTAGGTTGGGGCAGGAAATTCAGGATAGCCTGGCCAGGGCCATAGAGACTGGCCGGCGGGATGACGTTGCCCGGGAACGGGCTCCCAGTAGTCGGATCGGTAATGGTGATGGCCTTGCCGCTGCCGTCCACCGACTTCGAGAAGTCTCCTGTGCGTTCGAGCAGCGTGGGGACACGGATGTTAATCGACGAAGCCTGAGGTACCAGTTGGTTGTAATACTCTTGGCCGGCGAAGAAAAAGAGCTTGTTCTTTCCGTGTACCAGGTGGGGGATGAAGACCGGACCTCCAAAATTCCACCCGTAGAAATTGTAGCGGTACAACGGACGGGGGAACGCGGCGGCGGAACCGCCCCGAAGGTCGTTGAAATAGGAGTCCGCATTCATGCTGTCATGGCGGCGGAAGTAACTGGCGCCGCCGTGATACACGTTGGTGCCCCCCCTCGTGGTCAGCGCGATGACGCCTCCACCCGACCTGCCATACTCGGCCTGATAGTTCGACGTGAGGACCTTGACCTCTTCTACCGCATCGGGATTGATGGACACCAGCGCCCCGGTGTTGTTGCCCAGGTTCAGGTTCGTAATGCCATCGAGCGTGTATTCGTGCTCCAGGCTGCGCGTGCCGTTGACCTGGAAACTACCGGTGATGTTGGTCACCGTGGAAGCCGCGTTCGCCACCAGCGCGCTCACGTTGACGCCGGGAATGAACTTCATCATATCGACGATGTTCTGGCCGTTGAGCGCGATGTCACGGAGTTGCCGGTTGGTCACCAGGTCGGACCGCTCGCCGGACGTCTCCTGGATGGTTAGCTGCGCCGCCTCGGCCGTGACAGTCACGGTCTCGGTAAGGCTGCCCACCTGGAGCACCAGATCTCCGATGGTGACCTTCGTGGCCACTGGAACGACCACTCCGCTCTTCTCCGCCTTCTTGAAACCCGACAATCCGGCGTTCACCGAGTACGTTCCGGCCGGAACCAGTGGAAAGATGAAGTTCCCTTCCGGGTTCGAGACGACGGTCAACGTCAGCCCTCTGCCGGGGTCGGCGGCCGTTACGGTGGCGCCGGCTACTAACCCGCCATTCGAGTCCTTGACGGTTCCCACAATCGATCCGTCGCTCTGCGCGAGTGCTCCGCCGGCAACGACGCATGCAATGGTCAACGCCAACGCTATTCTCTTTACACCCAAGGTAAACATCCGTTTCCTCCCTCGCTGTCCGGATATCCTATCTCGATTCCGAAGCTGCGGCGCCGCTCTGACTGAACTAACCTGGAGCGACCGTTCCGTTCGAACCTGAGTCGCATCGCGGTTTATTCTAAGGCATCTCTCCGTGATTGTCATTGATCGTTCGCCATAGCTTTACCTATGCGAATAGCATAGATAAATCTGAACGTTTGCATAGGACGGGCAGTTGTGACCTTACAGTGAATTGGGAAGCTAGCAGGTTCCGCGCGGCGGTCTCGCCGCGCGCCTTCGTCCCCGATGGGTTGTAGCGCTGGGTTTGCGTGCCGCCGAAGTTGTACGCAGACCATAGTCTATGCTATTCGCATAGGTTTCGGAAGGTCGCCGATGGTGATACTCTGAGGAGGCTTGAGCCGGGTCATGTCGATGTCTGTTCATCTCGCAGGCGAGCGAAGAGTTAGAACGACTGCCGCGGCCCGCCTGCTGGCGGTTCTAATTCCGTTGGTTGTGGTTGGGACGCCGGCGTACGCCGAAGGGCTCGAATTCCTCCAGGGCCCCACCTATGGCGTCGACTCTTGGCGCGAGGCGGAAGGATTGCCGCAGTCCAGAATCAGGACCATCGCGCAAACGCATGACGGATACATCTGGCTGGGCACCGATGGCGGCGCTGTCCGCTTCAATGGAACCAGTTTCACGGCGTTCACCGTGGAAACCGGAAGCCTGAAGGACAACGAGGTCTGGGCGCTGCAGGAAGACGATGAACATGCGCTGTGGATCGGGACATACGGAGGTGGCGTCACCCGCCTCAAAGACGGCCAGTTCAGGACCTTTACGACCGCCGACGGCCTGCCCGACGATGTCGTCACGCGCATCGAGAAGGACTCCTCCGGCGATCTCTGGATCGCCACGTCGACCGGATTCAGCCGCTATTCGCACGGGCGTTTCATCCGCATCGAATCGCCGGAACGGCCAGCCACCGCCACCCGCGACACCATCTGTGCGCGCTCTCCTCGCGACGTGTTCATCGCCACAAGTTCGCAAGTGTTTCGGCTCTCGGACGGCGGCTTCGAAGCTCTCGGCGGCCTCGTCCAGCAAGGCGATGGGTCGATCGAGAAACTGACCTGCGCCGCCGATGGTTCCTTCTGGATCGGGTTTAGCAACGGCGCGATCAAGAACTGGAAGGATGGCAAAGTCAACGCGTTCCAGCCCCAGCGCGGGCCGGCCACTCCGATTACCGCGATCTATGAAGATTCCTCCGGGGGCGTTTGGGCGGCGCTGGGCCGGACCCTTTACCGGCTGCGGAACAAGCGATTCGAACGGGTTCCGTTGCAGGACGAGAAAACGGACCTCGGCGTAGTGTACAGCATGCACCTTGATCGCGAGGGCAGCATGTGGGTTGGGCTGCAATCCAACGGGTTGGGCCGTCTCCGCGTGAGAAAGATCTCGACGCTGCCGGCTTTCGACGGCGCGCCCGACGATCTCGCGCGGTGCGTGTATCAGGACCGGCACGGCGATATCTGGGTGGGAACGTCCAACGGCTTTGCCCGCTATCGCGACGGGCGACTGCTATCGTACACTTCCCTTCCCGGGGGGCGTTCGGGACCCGTCAGGTCCTTTGCCGAGGACCGGCAAGGCCGGCTCTGGATTGGCGCGGGCAAAGACCTGCTGCTTCTCACCGCGGGCCGCCTGAGCGATTTCCCCGGCTGGCAGGCCTCATCCATCATCACCGTGATTTACAACGATACCGCAGGCGGCATGTGGGTTGGAACCGATTGGGACGGGCTCTACCAGTGGACCGGCTCGACGTTCCGGGATTACCGCACAGAGGACGGCCTGGCCGGAAACCGGATCCGCGCCCTCTTGCGCGACCGTCAAGGCGCGCTCTGGATCAGCGCGGTCGGAGCCGGCGTAAGCCGCTTCGCCCAGGGGAAGTTCACCAATTATGGAACTGGCACAGGCTTGGCTGGAAATCGCGTCTATGCCATTTACGAAGACGAGGCCGGTACGCTCTGGTTTGCCACGCGCAACGGGCTAACACGGCTCAAAGATGGAAAGTTCTTTTCCTATACGTCGGCGTCGGGCCTTTGGGTGGATTTCGTATATAGCATTCTCGATGACGGAATCGGAAACTTCTGGTTTAGTTCCGCGCAGGGGCTTTTCAAGGTCTCCAAGACCGAACTGGCGGACTTTGCGGACGGGCGCGCCAGGACCGTCAACTCAGTCAGCTATGGAGTGCGGGACGGAATGAAGACGCGCGCGTGCAACGTCGGCAACCAACCGATCGCATGGAAGACGGCCGGCGGCCTGTTGTTATTCAGTTCCTTGAGGGGCGTTGTGGTGGTTGACCCCAAGCGCATGACCTCCAGTTCCTACGTCCCTCCGGTGCACATCGAAAGCGTCAGCGTGAACCGGCGCCCGCAGCCTTTGGATCGGGAACCGAGCCTGGCTCTGGGCCCCGGAGAGGTTGAAGTCGACTATGCCGCGCTCGGCTACCTGGATCCCGAAAAGGTCCGATTCAAGTACATGCTGGAAGGCTCCGATCGCGATTGGGTGGACGCCGGGGGGAGGAGATTCGCGCATTACGCCAACCTGCCGCCCGGCCGCTACATTTTCCGTGTGATCGCCGGGACCGTTGGCGGATCGTGGAACGAAACCGGGGCTTCGTTCGGGTTCTATCTAAAGCCGCATATCTATCAGACCCGGCCGTTTCTCGGCGCGGCCGTTCTGGGCGCGTTGCTGCTGGCCTGGTTGCTGTACAGGCTCCGCATGCACGAATTGAAGGCCCGGTATTCGGCGGTACTGGCTGAGCGCAACCGGATCTCCCAGGATATCCACGACACTTTCGCGCAGAATCTGGCCGGCATCGCGTTGCAGTTGGACTCCGTGACCATGCAGTTAGAGGAGATCCCCCAAGGCTTGAGGGAGAGGCTTGACGAAGCCTGCAACCTGACGCGTTATAGCTTGGCGGAAGTAAGGCGCGCCGTCGGCGATCTCCGTTCCGACGAACTCGAGAAAGAAGAACTGCCGGCGGCCCTGCCCGCGGTCGCCCGGCGGATGGCCGCCACCTCCCCGATTCAGCCTTCCGTCCAGGTGTTGGGTACGCCCATACGGTTGAATCCGGTTACGGAGAAGAATCTTCTGCGCATCTTCCAGGAGGCTTTGGCCAATGCTATGAAACACGCCCAGGCCAAGGCGATCGACGTTGAGTTGCGGTACGGGCGCGACGATCTGGTATTGCGCGTGCGCGACGACGGGTGCGGGTTCGACGCCGAGCGCGCGATTCCGTTCGGGATCGGACACTACGGCCTGACCGGCATGCGCGAGCGGGCAGAGAGGATTGGCGCGAGCCTCACGCTTCGCAGCGCGCCCGGCGCGGGGACGGAATTGCTGGTCGTCGTGCCGCTCTCGTGATAGATACGTTTTGGAAGGAACGAAACTATGAGCCAAGAACCTCGGATTCGAATCATGATCGTGGAAGATCATTTTGTGGTCCGCGTCGGGCTCAAGGCGATTATCAACAGCCAGCAGGACATGGTGACCGTGGCTGAAGCCGCGAATGGGAAGCAGGCGATTGAAGCCTTTGAGCAATACCAGCCCGATGTGACTTTGATGGACCTGAGGATTCCCGGCCTGAACGGAATCGGCGCCATCGGCGCGATCATCGAGAAATTCCCTCGCGCTCGGATCATTGTGTTATCGACCTATGGCGGAGACGAAAACATATCGAGGGCCTTTAAGGCCGGAGCGAGGGCGTACTTCCTGAAGGACGTCAAGGGCCAGGAACTGGTGGATGCCATCCGCGCGGTCCACGAAGGACAACGGCCGCTTCCACCGGAGATTGCATCCCAACTGGCGGAGAGTCTCCCGCGCACGCCGTTGAGCGCGAGGGAACTGGAAATCCTGAAACTGATCGCGAAGGGAAAATCAAACAAGGAGATTGCGGCCGGTCTCGCGATCGGCGAAGGAACGGTCAGGGTTCACGCTAGTAACATCTTTGCGAAACTGGGCTGCGGCGACCGGGCGCAGGCTGTGGCGGAGGCGTTCCGCCGCGGCATCATCGAAGTTGAATGAAGACCGCGGAGATGGAGCCGCTCTCCGCAACGCCGCTCTAAGATGAACCTGATCCTCGCCGAGGCAGGCGCAAGCTCCTGGACGCCCCCGCGGGAAGAAACGAAAAAAGCCGACGGCGCGCGCGGCCTGCGAAAAAGGCGCCGCCGTCAGCCGCTACCAGGGTTACCGTTTCGCCCTGATGACGCACTGTGGGTGGAGGCGTCTGGCCGGCGCCGCGCCCGCCACCACCGGCGGCTGCTCCTCGGCCCGCGTTGACGAAGGCCCCCGAGGACGGGTCGGAGCCGTCCGGAGGCGGTCCAATTGCGGGGCGAGGCTCGGTCGACGGCGTCGCCGCGGCCCCGCGGCCGCCGCGACCGCCACCTGGGCCACCTGCGCCGCCCGCGCGCAGCAACTCGATCTGGTCTCCTTTCACCGTTCCGGTGTAGTTGACGTTCCCGGCGGTGAAAGAAATGTTGGCTCCGTCCACTTTGCCGTCCGTGATCGCGACGGGCGTGTCTGCGCCACCACCACCGCCGCGGCCGCCTCCGCCACCGGCGCCTTCTATGCTTCCTGTAAGCACGTTCCCATTCTGTAGGAAGGTGTATACCCCACCGCCCCCGCCGCCGCCGAATCCGCCGCCGCCACGTCCCGTCGCGGCTGCCGCCACCACTTGCGGCCGCCACAGGCCGGTGATGCCCGATCCGGACGGGACCTCGCGCTCCCACGGCGCCACCTGCGGGCGAAGCTTGGTGGCTTTGGAGGAGATAGTGACCGTAGCCGGCGTAAGCCCGGGCGAGGTCGCCTCCACAGTGATGTTACCCGCTGTTTTTGAGGACTGCACGAGCGCCATGCACAGGCCGTTGAAAGCCTTCCGCGAACTGCTCTTATCGGGTTCGTGACTGGTAGGGTCGCCGTTGCCCACGCCAATCACTTTGCCCTGGCCGGTTACCCGGTAATTGATCTGGTTACCGGCGAGCGGGTGGTAGCGGCCCTGGGCGTCCTGTACCTCGATGGCGAACATGGCTACGTCTTCGCCGTCGGCCACGATCTCATTCCGATCCACCGTCATCGCCAATTTCGCCGCGGCCCCTGTGGTTTCGCGCTTTTCCGTCATCACCTGCTTGCCGTCCCTGAAGCCCCGCGCCTCAATCGTGCCGGGAGCGTACTTGACGTTCCACGCCAGGTGCGAAGCCTTCTTCATGTCCTTGGCGCCCAGGCTCTGTCCGTTGAGGAACAGTTCCACGCGGTCCATGTTCGAATGGACCCACACGGCGATTTCCTGCCCCTCCAGCCCCGGCCAGTTCCAATGTGGAAACAGGTGCAGCACGGGCTTGGCGGTCCACCAAGACTGGAAGTAGAAGAAGCTGTCCTTGGGGAAGCCGCACATATCGATGATGCCGTACTGCGAGCCGATGTTAGGCCACTGATACGGCGAAGGCTCGCCGCGGTAGTCGAAGCCCGTCCAGATATAGCCTCCCGACAGCCACGGCTGCGCGTCGACGAACCTCCACCAGCCCTCGCACGATGCGCGCCCGCTGGTGGTGTACGGATCGTACGATCCCACGAAACCGTCGCTCCGGATCCATAGTGTAGGCGCCCGGGTCGCCACCGCGCTCACCGTCTCGCTTTCGATGACGAGTTTCTTCGGATTCGCCTCGTGGAAGGCTAACGCCCGCGGATCGGCGTAGTGGAAACCGACCACGTCGGTCGCGGCGATGGAAGCCGGCAAGCTTATCCCGTCAACCGTGTTCGGCCGCGAGCCGTCGTGTTTCGCCGCCACCTCCGCCATCGACGCGATAATGAGCGCTCCCTTCTCGGTGTTCGCAGTCCCTTCCTCATTCGCCAGGGACCAGATAATGACGCTCGGGTGATTCCGGTCGCGTCGCACCAGGTTCGTGAACTGGCCGAGCCCCTCGGGGTTGGAGGAGAACATGCGCGTTTCATCCATGACCAGCATGCCCAGTTCGTCGGCTGCATCCAGCAGCTCCGGCGTGGGCTGATTGTGCGACGTGCGCAGCGAGTTGCAGCCCATCTCCTGCAGCTTGCGCACCCGGTAGTACTGCACCGAGTCCGGCAGCGCCGCGCCCAGGCCGGCATGGTCCTGGTGGTTGCAGGTCCCTTTGAGCCTTACTGCTTTGCCGTTCAGCAAGAATCCCTTCTCTGTGTCGAAGCTGGCGGTGCGGATGCCGAACGGAGTCTCATAGCGATCGGTAACTTTGCCGCCCGCTTCCACCTCGGTAACCAGCTTGTACATGTTCCGCTTCTCGAGAGACCACAGCGCGGGCGCGGTCACCGGGACCTGTTGTTCCCACGTGCGTTCGCCGCCTTCCGCCACTGAAACCGGCAGCGTCGCGGCTTTTCCGACCGTCTTACCGGACGGATCGACGATCGTCGATGTGACGCGCGTATTCTGCGCGCCTTTCCCTTGATTCTCCACTTCGGTTCGAATCGATAAGGTCGCGCTGCCGGCCTGCACTTTGGAGCGCACGAACGTACCCCACTTCTTTACGTGCACGGGGTTGGTCTTTACGAGCCAGACGTGCCTGTAGATGCCGGCGCCCTCGTAGAACCAGCCGTCGCTTTGAGTAGCGTCCACGCGGACCAGCAGCACGTTCCTGGCGCCTGGAGTGGCGAAATCGGTTACGTCGAAACTGAATGGGTCGTAGCCGCCTATGTGCCGGCCCATGTAGAAGCCGTTAAATATGACCGTGGCCTCGCGATAGGCGGCGTCGAATTCCACCGTGATGCGCTTGCCGGCGTCGGAAGCCGGGAGCTCGAGGATGCGCCGGTACCATCCGACGCTCGTGGCCGGGTAACTGCGGCCGAGCGGATAGAACCCTTTGCTGGATAGCGCCGGATCGTTTTGAAAGGGCAACTCGATGGCCCAGTCGTGCGGCAGGTCCACGGCTTTCCAGTCGCTGTCGTCGAACAACGCCGTAGCTACGGGGCCGAAGTTGCCAGTCTTCGAGAAGTTGCCCCGGAAATTGAAATCCCGCGCGGCGTCGCTGGCGTTACCGAGGTGGAAACGCCAACCGAAATCGAGGAGTAGCCGCTCGCGCGCCGGGCCGGCGGCGGGCGCCGCAGGGGCGGGTGGCGCGGCTTGGGTCTGCCCTTTCGCGCTCCCAATGCCTTCCGTCGCCGCCGCAACCACGGCCGGCGCCGCCAAGCTGGTTCTAAGAAGATGACGTCGCGTAAAAGGTTTCATCTTAGTCTCCGCTCCATATCGAGGACAAATTGCAGAACGGGGACTGACTCGAAGTTCACTGCCGTCGTGAAACTCCCAACCAGTCCCCGTCTTGTTCTTGCACGATTCTTACTCGCTTGTGCCGGCGCCGGACGCGGGCTAGAAACGGAACCGCAACGTCATGGACATCAGACGGGGCTGCGCCGAACTACTGTAGCGGCCAGTGCCGCCGTTCTCCGGGTACCAGAGCGCCGGTGGTCTTCCACGTGTTCCAGTCCCACGACTGGCCCGTGCTGGCGCCAGTGAACTGGGTGTGGTTGAAGATGTTGTAGGTCTCCACCCGGAACTCCAGCGTGCGCTTCTCGCTCTTAAGAGCGAAGTGCTTGCTGAAGGTCACGTCCCAATTGTCGATGTGCGTGTTCGGCTCCGGGAACAAGCTGCCCGCTCCCGCGTTGCCGAAGCACTCGAGGTTCTCCCCGACGCCCGTCCGGTTATTCGCCTGCGGAGTCAGGCTGCAGGGGAACGGTTGCAGTACCGAGGCGTTGTTGAAGATGGCGTTGCCGGGAGTGCCGTTGATCATGCCCTGCAACGCCGCGGCGGTAGTGGGGCCGCCCTTGAACGTCACTTGGCTACTGATCAGCTCCGGGTTTCCCAGAACGATCAGCCTGGCTCCCTCGGGCGGTGTGCCGGTGTAGTTCGGCGTCACCAGGTTGGTGGAGTTCGTGTTGCTGAAGCTGAAGCCCGGGTAGCCGACCATGATGTTGCTCCGCCACTGGGTAAGACCGGAGACCTGCCAATCGTCGATTACATACCCCAGAGGCTTGAAGCCGAAGAGTCTCTCCGCGATCTTCCCCTCGTCGAGGACGTAATTGAACGTGACCACTTGCGGAGTGGGCTGGTAACTGGCCTGCCAGTTCCGGAACTTGTCGGTAAATATATCGCTCCGGCCGGTGAGGCTCATGAGCTTGGAGAAGTTGTACGAGATACCGTACGAGATGTGCTTGGTGAAATTGCGCCGTAAGGTGGCCTGAAGCGCGCTGTAATCGGAGCTGCCGGCAAAGTTGGCGTAGCTGCCGGTGGCATACCCCTGGATGGGGCGGAAGTAGTTGTCGTTGTAGTTCCTGCCCGACGCATTGCCCGGCATGTACTGATCCAGGTACGCGTTCAGCGGATTCAAGTAACTCGTCTGGTACTGGGCGTACATCTGGGCCACGGGGTTTAGGTCGTGGCTGAGCGGCTGATGAAGGTTGTGCTGGAACACGTACCCAACCGACAGAACCGTATCGTAACCCAGGTTCTGCTGGACGTTGAAGCTTCCGTTGTAAGCCCCCGGGTACGCCTGAAGACCCGTGATGCTGTACGGACCGTAAGGCGAAATGCCGGCGACCTGGTTGAGCGGCGGGTTGGAGCCAACCAGCGGGTTGCTCAGTATGCTGTTGACCGTGCCAAAGTACTGTTGCCGGTTCACGGTCCTCGGCGGTTGGCCGTCCATGCCGATGATGGAGTTGCCTACCGAGCGATTCAGGAACTGGCCGAAGCCGCCGCGGATGGCCGTCTTTCCGTCTCCGAACACGTCCCATGCGAAGCCGAGGCGGAGAGCGGGCGAGAAAGCATGAACCGAATACATGCCGTACGGAATGTCGGGATTCTTCCCGTCCGATAACTGCATGCCGGTAAAGGGGTCCGGCGTGGTGGTATAGCCGCCCGTCGAAACTCCGTTGAAGGTGAGCGGTACGAGAAGGCCGGACAGGTAGGTCGGATACATATTTCCTACACCACCGTTGCCGGTACCGACAAGCGCGTTCGGATTCTGAGACTTGTCCCAGGCATATTGATAGATAGTGGCCGCAGTGTTGGTGGGGCACGCCGCGGTAGCCGTGGAAACCGTGCAGTACGGGTAGAAAATGCGCTCCGCCGCCGCTGGGTTGTAAGTGGACGGAACAAACGCCACCGCGTTGTTCCGGTAATCCTTCCAGGGGCCTAAGTGGTAAAACCGAATGCCCAGGTCCAGCGTCACGCGCCGGCTGACGCGCCAGTTGTCCTGCGCAAAGGCCTC
Source organism: Terriglobia bacterium (assembly GCA_963783505.1). GTDB lineage: Bacteria > Acidobacteriota > Terriglobia > Bryobacterales > Bryobacteraceae > BOG-224. Next base: position 114,874 of record CAWAOP010000019.1, read on the forward strand.
CCAATCCCTGTAATTATTGTCGGCGTAGTCCCGCTGGCCCTCGGAGTAATTTTGGACGTTGCCGAGGTAGGCGTTGGCCCATCCGTCGTTGGTATCGTGGGGCATCAGCACGTTGCCGCCTCCGAAGTTGTAGTTCCCGACGTAAGTGCCTTGTTGGGCAGAATCCGGCCGGTAGTCCTCGTACGTCTCCCAATAAACGCCCATCTTCAGGTTGTGCGCGCCGATGACCTTGCTGATCGAATTCTGGGCGCTCCAGAAGGTCGCGGGCTCGCTGTAGGGGCAGGCGATTCCGCCACAACTGGTGATGCCGGTACCCGTCTCGCTCAATTGGCCGCCTCCGTAACTGACGGTGGGAATCGAAACGATAAAGTTGAGGCTGCCCGGGCCAAGCCCCGCCGGCCGCGGTTGGTTCTGGTCGGCCACGAAGAGCGGATCGGTCGTAAAGTTGTCAAACGAGGGCGGGTTCAACATTTGCGCCCGGTCCCACTGGCTCTGATCGTGGGGGTAATAGCTCCAGGTGGTGTTGTCCTTGCCGAACGTGAACTCGTCCACCATAGTCGGGGAAAGCGTGTACGTGCCTCCAAAGGCGTACCCATGCCCCGGATTGGGATGGTCGATAATTACGGGCGAAAACTTGCCGGTGGAGTCCCTCGCGGGTTGGTTGGCGGCGGTTTCGTTCAGATCGAAGTCGTGATTCCAGCTCGCATGGAAGGCGAACTTCGAGGTAACGTTGAAGTCGAAGCGGATCAAATCGTTGCGTCGCGGGTACTTTCCTGCGAATTGCCAGTAGTAGTTTCGCGTGTTGTTGTTGGTGGTACCCGGGCCGCCCAGCGCGTCAACGTTGCCCGTCGGCAGCCCGGTCGCTTGCGACGTGATGAATGAGGGGCAATTCGACGGGCTGATCAGGTTCGACCCCGTTGCGCCCGACGCAACGCCGTTCCACGGCTTTCCGTCGCTGGTCCCCGCCGCGGCATTGCACAGGTTCGGCAGGGGCAGGAAGTTCATCATCGCCTGGCCCCACTTCTGCGATTGCGCGTCGAAGCTGGAGAGGTACTGAGCAAAGTTCAACTGGCCGGTGGCGCCGGAGTTCGCGCTCGGGGTCATATAAGCGCCCGTCAGGGGGTTCCGGAGGGAGTTCGCGATGAATTGGCCGTTCGAGTTGGTGTAGTAAGAGAAATCACCCGCGCGGACGTTGGCGTTCGGCACATCGAGATAGCCGGTGACCGCTGAGGGCTTCTGCCGCGTGTATTCCTGCGACGCATAAAAGAACATCCTCTTCTTTTGCGTGTTGAACAGGTGCGGGATGTACACCGGTCCGCCCACCTGCCAGTTCCAGACGAAGAACCGGTACGGCGTCTTCGACCCTCCGCTGTAGTTGGTGAAGAAGTTCTTGGCGTTGAACTCCTCATGGCGCTTGTTGGCGCTGGCCCCGCCATGGAACTGCTGGCCACCGCCCTTAGTCACGACCGAAACCGTGCCGCCGGCCTTGCGGCCATACTCCGCCTGGTAGTTCGAGGTGAGCACTCGAATTTCGGCGATCGTATCGACGCTCGGCTCGAAAATCGTGGTTTGATCGGATCCCGGCATCATGTCCGTAATCCCATCTACCACGAAGTTGGTGTTGGCCGTGCCGCCGCCGTTGATGCTCAGGGTGCCGACCGAGGTCTCGCTGCTGGTCTCGTCGGTTCCCTGGCTCAGGTACGAATTTCCCATGTTCACGCCCGGAATCGTTTGAAGAATGGCGAAGAGATCGCGGCCACGCATGGTGATATTGCCAATCTGAGTGCTGTCTACGAGTTTGGAACCCGCGCTGGAACTGGTCTCCACGGGGGTCGGTGCCGCGCTAACCTCTATATTTTGCGTCACCGCGCCCAGCGTCAGTTTGAGCCGTCCCAACTCGCGGACCTCACCGGTGGTGAGATCGAGATTGTTCGAGGTGAGCGTCTGAAAGCCCGCTCCCGCCTTAATGGTCATATTGTAGACGGCGGGGTCCACGCCGTTGAACCGGAAGATGCCTTCCGCGGTGGACGTCGTCAACCGGACAACGCCGGTCGCCGGGTTTTTGATTTCGATGGTTGCATTCGGCACCGCGGCATCGGCAGGATCGACCACGGTACCCTGCAACGTGGCCCTCGCCTGGCCAAACATCGAGCCGCAGAACAACGCCATAGCGCAAATTGCAAACGCCAATCGTTTTGTTGTCATAGCTAATCCTCTAGCGCCCCTGTGAACCGGGAATTTCCACACGGCTATTCCGGATCGGATTGATTGTAACTCCAAACCCATTCGATGGCGCCACATTTTTTTACACTTTTTTTACAGGTTTTCTTACATCCCGAGCCCCTGGCAGCCTCGGCAGGGGCCACTCCTGCCCCCGCGCGTGCGAGGGGACTGGAGGCCCCTCGAATTGTAAGCGTTTCCATGGATGCGGCTGGGTGTACACTCGCTACTGGCGAGTGGATTGACCGTGTGATTCGGTGCGAATAGCCTGCGCTCTTACGGTCGCGGCTCGGCTAGTGGCTGAATGCCGCTCACTGAGCCGCGACCGTGAGGGAGCGGAGGCCCGAGGTCACGCTGCCCGACGCAATATTGGGCGAGGTTCTATAATCGGTTGCAGGAGTGCACGCGAGGCCCCGGCAGCAGCCATCGGTCGATGGGGGCATGTTCCACGCACCGATCATCCGAGACCTTAATTGAACGGAGATCCAGCCACATGTATTCCAGACGCGACCTAGGGAAACTCGCCTTAGGGGCCATACCGGCGATGATGAACGCGGCGAAGATCGATTCGACGGTTCACGGAGTCAGGATTGGACTCCAGACCTATATCTTCACTGGCATTGGACTGCCGCAGGAGGGCATCCTCGATGTCGTCATCAAGTCCATGGTAGATGCGGGCATTGGCGAGGCCGATCTCTACCTCCCCTTGCTCGTACCGGCCGACCTCGCGAATCGGGCCAACGCTCCCGGGGCCGATCAGGCGGCCCGCGCGCAAGCCCGCCAGGATGTCGCGGCGTGGCGGATGTCCGCGCCGCTCGACTACTTCCAGGGCATTCGCAAGAAGTTTGCGGACGCGGGCATTGAAATCTGGGGATACAGCGGCGGCTCGGCGGCCACGGACGAAGACGCCACCCGTACGTTCGACATCGCTCAGGCGCTCGGCGCTCGGATAATCCCTCTCGCCATACCGCTCTCGGTTGCGCGCCGCATTGCGCCGCTGGCGGAAAAGCGCGGCGTCCTGGTGGGCTTGCAGGGCAATCCGAATATGAACTCGACCAATCCCGACGCGATCGCCAAGCCGGAGAATTTCGAGGAAGGCGTCGCGATTTCGAAGAGCTTCGCGATGGTCATCGATATCGGCGATGCGACGGGCGGCGGGTACGACGCGCTGAAGTTCGTCCGGGAACACCTCGACAAGCTCGTTCTCATTTATTTGAAAGATCGAACGAAGGCCCGTCTTAGCGTGCCTTGGGGCGAGGGCGATTCGCCGGTAAAAGAAGTGCTGCAATTGGTCCGCGACAAAAAGCCCTCGATCCGCTGTTACATAGACGCCGACTACAAGACCACGGACCGCCCCGGCGACGTGAAACGATCGTTCGCTTTCGCAAAATCCGCGTTGGGGTAGCGATTGTATGAAGGCGCTGCGGCGACTGGAGCCGGCTTCGGCGTGAACTTCTCGCTTCGAACTATGCCGGAGCCTTCTTTGATTACCACCAACCGATCCGCCGCGACGCCCGAGACTTTCTTGCGCTTGCCGTTCGGCCAAAGGATATCCAGGTCCGCGGCTTTCTCGGGGCCCAGGCCAAAGTGCAGGCGGCGGTCGTTCACCGAAAGGTAGGAGGACTGCGCCAGCACTGCCTGCGCGTTCTTCCGGCCGCCATATGAAGCTACCACCTGCGCGCCGATGGCCGAGCGGTTCGATTCGACTCCCGTGAGCAGAACCTTCAGCCAGTGGTTCTCTCCCTTCACGTCGTTTCGCAAGAGGGATGGCGGCTCATTCATGTTCATGATCAGAATGTCCACGTCGCCATCGTTATCGAAGTCGCCGAACGCCACGCCGCGGCTGCAGTGGGCATCGGAAACGCCGGGGCCGGCTTCGTCAAGGAGTTCCTCGAATTTGCCGTCGCCCAGATTCCGGAAGACGATGCGCGGCGTTTTGTAAGCGAACTCGGGGAGCTTCCGCTCCACTTCGGGGTAGACCATGCCGCTGGCGATGAAAATATCGGGCAGACCGTCGTTATCCAAATCCACGATGCCCGCGCCCCAATCGACGAAGCGGGTTTCGACGCCCAAGCCGGCTCGAAGCGTCACGTCCTTGAAGAATCCCCTGCCGTTGCCCTTGTAAAGCGCGGGGGTGTCGTCGCGAAAGTGGGTCTTGACGATGTCCAGGTTGCCGTCCACGTCGATATCGCCGATGCCCAAGCCCATCCCGGACTGTTCCTGGCCGTCTTCGCTGAGCGAGACCCCCGCTTCGAGGCCCATTTCTTTGAACGTACCGTCGTGGTTGTTGCGCAAGAGCAGGCTGGGAGTGGAGTCGCAGGCGACATAGATATCGGGCCAGCCGTCGCCGTCGAAATCCGTGGCCACCGCCGTCAATTCAAAGCCGGGCTTCGCGAGTAAAACGCCGGCCTTTTCGCTCACGTCGGTGAAGGTGCCGTCCCCGTTATTGTGATAGAGCCGCGGGGGTTCCTGCGGCGTCTTCAGCATGAAGCAATAGACCGGGACGCCGCGGTAGTTGCAGTTGGGGTCCTTGCCGCGAATCGGCGTGGTCTTCGGATCGAAAACTATGTAGTGCGAGACGAACAGGTCTAGCCTTCCGTCACGGTCGTAATCCACCCACGTGCAGCCGGAGCCATAGTGCGTGCCCGGACGGAGCAGGCCGGCTTTCTCGGTGACGTCGGTGAACGTGCCATCGCCATTGTTGTGGAAGAGAATGTTTTGGCCCCAGGTGGCGATGAAGATGTCGTCGAAGCCGTCGTTATCGTAGTCGCCCACGGTGATGCCGTTGCACCACGCGCTCTTCCCCAGGCCCGATTTCGCGGTGACATCGGTGAACGTGCCGTCGCGATTGTTGTGATACAGGCGAATGAGGGCCTCGGCGGGCGTGTTTTGCCAGCGGCGGCCGGTACCGACGAGGACGTCCTGCCAGCCGTCGTTATCGTAGTCGAGGAACGCCACCCCGCAGCCCATGGAGTCCACGATGTAGTCGTTGAATCCGACGTCGCCGTAAATAATGGGCGCGCGCAGGCCCGCCTCCTGCGCTACGTCGACGAAGTGCGCGTCGAACGGAAGACCCGATGGCTTTCCGCGAGGAGCGGCCTTGACGCCGCGCGTCGCCATCCCCTGCGACTGCCGCCCGCGCGCCTGAATGCCTGCGCCGAGCGCGCCGAAGGGGAGAGCCATCAATTGGCGGCGGGTCATGAACCTAAGGATATCGAACTGCGCAACGGGCGCGCCGGCAAGGGTATCTCACCCGGCGCGGCAGACTCTGTCCACTCATTGACTTGGTTTGCATCCCGTGATACCTTGGCCGAAGACGCGGGCGTTACCATCCTCGTGGAGTTACTGAACAGCAAAGTCGATCACAGAGACTACCAGTGCGACCACACGGCCTGGGGCGTCGATGTGATGAAGGGCGTCGGCTCTCCCCGAGTGAAACTGTTGTACGACATCTATCACATGCAGATCATGGAAGGGGATATCATCCGCACCATCCGGCAGAACATTGCGTATATTGGGCACTTCCGCACGGGCGGAGTCCCCGGCCGCCACGAGCTCGACGACACCCAGGAGTTACAGTGGCGCACCATCGCGAAGGCGATCGCCGATCTGAATTTCCAGGGTTTCATCGGGCACGAGTTCACTCCGGTTCACGATCCGATGACGTCGCTGAAACAAGCCGTGGAGTTATTCAATGTCTGACACAAGACGCAGTTTCCTGCACGCCGCCACGGCGATGGCGGCTGGGTTGGGCGGAGCGGCCAGTGGGTCTGGGCAAGCTCCGGCGCCCCAGACTCCGGCGCAAGGCGTGGGACAAGGCGCCGCACAAGGGCAAGGCCGCGGAGGCCGAGGGCAGCAACCGGCCGGACCGCCCAAGCCGGCGTCGGAAGTCCAGGTCCCGAAGATGAAGTTCGGCGGCGTGGAAATAAGCCGGGTAGTCCTGGGCGTGAACCCCTTTTACGGCTTCGCGCATTTCAACAACAACTACGGCGCGATGATGAAGGAATGGTACACGCCCGAGCGCGTATGCGGGGTCATGCACCAGTGCAACAGGTTCGGCATCAACGCCTTCAATTATGTGCACCTCGATCGCGGTCCGCAGGATTTGGAGCGCTTCCAGGCCGAGGGCGGACAGATGCACCTGATCGTCCAGGCTACGGCGGGCGTGGATATCGCTTCTCTCGTTAAAGCGATCAAGCCGCTGGCGCTGCAGCGCCAGGGAGAGGTGGTCGATACCGCCTACCAGAACGGCCAGATGGACACAGTTAAAGAATGGTGCAAGCAGGCGCGGGATCTGGGCGTGCAGGTCGGCGTGGGCTCTCACATTCCCGAAGTGATCGCCAAGGTGGAAGAGGAAAACTGGGACGTCGATTTTTATTCCGGTTGCGTATACAACCGCAGGCGCACCACCGAAGAATGGAAAAAGGTCCTGGGCGGCGAGTTAGTCGAGATGCAGGGCGAGTGTTACCTGCAAAACGATCCGCCGCGTATGTACAAAGTTCTGAAGCAGACCAGGAAGCCCTGTTTCGCATTCAAGATCCTGGCCGCCGGACGCCTCAACGACCGCCAGATCGATCAGGCCTTCCGCACGGCATTCGACAGCATCAAGCCGACCGACGGCGTATACGTCGGCATGTTCCCGCATATGAAAGACGAGGTGCGGGAGAACGCCGAGCGGGTGCATCGGATACTGACGCCGGGGGTGTGAGGGGGGAGCGCAATGCCACCCGGTTTCCGTGGTGGGGCGGACCCCCTGGTCCGCGCGGGTCCCCCCGGACCCGCTTTGCGCCGAAGAATCAACGATCGCATTTCACTCGACAGGCCGACGGGGGCGTCGGCCGCGGACCAGGGGGTCCGCCCCACCTTGAATTCAGGACTCCCGTCGATGTCTCAACCGGCCGTGCCAGGTGAGGGACACTAAGTACGTGACGCAAGCGATTACGAGAGACCCGGAGACGATGCACGGCGAACCCGTGTTCCTCGGAACGCGGGTGCCCGTGCAGACGCTTTTTGACTACATCGAGGGCGGCGATACTATCGAGGAGTTCTTGCAGGGCTTCCCGACGGTCTCGCGCAGTCTGGCACTGGAAGCGCTCGCCGAAGCCAGAAGGCTCCTGCTTGCGTCCGCCGCATGAAGCTGCTCCTCGACGAGTGCGTTGACGAGCGGTTACGGCTACTCCCCAAGGCTTAGAAGGATCATCCGGTAGTGCTCGTCGCGCAGCCAGAAACCGGCCTTTCGAAGGTCGTCGAGTTTTGGCCGGACAGCGGGGATCAGATGCCTGGCTTTGGCCATTCGATAGATGCCGGGTGTGCGGATGACGTTGGCGCCAACCGCCGCGGCGGCCCGAATGCCATCTCCGTCGTCCATCAGCAGGGCCGGTGAGCGAAGTTCGGTCGCCAGCACGATGGCCTCGCTCTCTCCGAGGTGAAGGCCGCGTTCTCGAAGCTGAATGGCTTCCGAGATATTGCTTACGTCCCTGACCTTCATCCAAGACGCCGTCGCTGCCTGAACGGCGTGAGCTACCGGGAGGCTGGGGCCGCCGGCAGCGACCTCCTGAAGAACGGCTCGCGGGATTGCGATTTCAGCGAAAAGATCGCGAAGAAGCGCAAAATCGCCTAGCGCGGCCAGGTAGACGAGAGGACTGGTGTTGGAAACGACCAAGGATTATCCGACCTTGCGCCGTCTTTCGAATTCCTCGGCGGAATGGGCGTCCGACTCCCAATCATCCGCCGTGTAGACGACGTAAGGGATGCCGCGTACCTTTAGCAACTCCATGAATGAGATCCGATCGAGGCCCAGGTCCTCAGCTGCCTGACCGGCAGGTATCCGGCGCTCTGCGAAGAGCGCGAGAATTGCCTCTTTATGGAGCTGCGCCTGGAGCCGCGCCTTATCCGCAGCATCGCCGGCGACGTTGACCTCGATCTCCAGCTTCATCGCATCTTTATTGTACCGTGGGCGAATGAAGGCAGCCCAATAGCACCGCAAAAACGCGTCTATTCCCTTTACGTTACGGCATTCTCGACGCAAAGTCGAGATGCAGGGCGAGTGTTACCTGCAAAACGATCCGCCGCGTATGTACAAAGTTCTGAAGCAGACCAGGAAGCCCTGTTTCGCATTCAAGATCCTGGCCGCCGGACGCCTCACCGACCGTCAGATAGATCAGGCCTTCCGCACGGCATTCGACAGCATCAAGCCAACCGACGGCATATACGTAGGCATGTTTCCGCATTTGAAAGACGAGGTACGGGAGAACGCCGAGCGGGTGCATCGGATACTGACGCCGGGGGTGTGAGGGGGGAGCGCAATGCCACCCGGTTTCCGTGGTGGGGCGGACCCCCTGGTCCGCGCGGGTCCCCCCGGACCCGCTTTGCGCCGAAGAATCAACGATCGCATTTCACTCGACAGGCCGACGGGGGCGTCGGCCGCGGACCAGGGGGTCCGCCCCACCTTGAATTCAGGACTCCCGTCGATGTCTCAACCGGCCGTGCCAGGTGAGGGACACTAAGTACGTGACGCAAGCGATTACGAGAGACCCGGAGACGATGCACGGCGAACCCGTGTTCCTCGGAACGCGGGTGCCCGTGCAGACGCTTTTTGACTACATCGAGGGCGGCGATACTATCGAGGAGTTCTTGCAGGGCTTCCCGACGGTCTCGCGCAGTCTGGCCCTGGAAGCGCTCGCCGAAGCCAGAAAGCTCCTGCTTGCGTCCGCCGCATGAAGCTGCTCCTCGACGAGTGCGTTGACCAGCGGTTACGGCTGCTGTTTTCCGGCCACGAATGCCCAGGGGCCCGGTACGCCAATCTGGCGGGCCTGAAGAACGGAAGCCTTCTGGATGCCGCCGAAGCAGCGGGCTTCGATGTTCTTATGAGCGTTCCGTACGGGGACGTGGACCAGCGGGGCCCGGCATCAACGACTCAACGGAAGGGGACCCGCATGAATCGCACGATTTCCTCGGTCCGGTTGGCCGAGGTCCATGCAGCGGGAACGTAGACGCCGGCCAAGCGCCGATCCATGCTTCGCGGCTTCCACTCGGCTGAGAACCACGCGTGGCCCCGAACGATCAACCTCAGAACGGAGACAAGAGGGCTTTGAAGCCACTGATCGAACGAGCGAACATCCGGAAGAATTTGCTGGAGCTTCGCCAGATACGCCCGCCGCTCTTCCGGCGTCATGGCGCCCGCCGGCTGAGAACCTGCCACGCCCAAAAGCATCAGCGGGAGCGCAAAGGCAGTGATTCGAGTCATGGGCTATGCCTCCCTATTCCTGGATGAAGAACAACGACGACACCGCGGGCAGAACCAGCCGTACCGTGGTAACCGGCTGGCCATTGGCTTCCGCCTGGGTGAACTCGGCTGCCTCTTGTCCCCCGGTGTGAGGGTTCCAGATTCTCAAGGACTTCTTGCCCCTCAACACTACTTTCGTGTCGATGGCCGTCGAAGAGGAATTAGCGAAGAAGTAAATGTCACGGCCGTCCTTGACTTTGTGGATGTAAGTCAATGCGCCTTCGTATTCGTTACCGCGTCTCAGCGCTCCCATTGGTTGCTGAATGTCGACGTCGCGGAGGGGAAGCGCCTGCTTCAACGCGTAATCTATCAGCCACGGATGCGTGTTGGGGAGGAATAGCGCCTGGCCGCCGGCTTTGTTCTTCTTGATGTAATACCAGAACACGTAGAAATTCTGCCGGTCCTGCGCGCGCCGCACGTCCGCTTTCAAAGGCTCGTCCGGCGACACGCCGAAGACATCGGCAATAGCCTGCTGCACTTCCTTATCCTTGCCGAATTCCGCCGACCGCGTCGGGAGCAACCCGGTCGCGATCACCATCCCTCCCTTGTCGTAGAACTCCTTGATCTTCGCCGCTGCGGCCGCGGAAAGCGTATCGCCGGCCGGCAGGATCAACACGCTGTATTCTTCGCGGTTCTCCGGGTTGTTCAGTATCAGTTTCTTCCCATCTACGATGCAGCGCTCCACCAGGACTTCCGGGTGCAGATACGTATAGTCCACGCGCGAGGCTCTGAAAAGGTCCTCGCCGATGTCCTGGTAGTCCATCCCGAACGCGGGGCCGCCCTCGCGCGCATACGCCGTTTCCATGATATTGGGAGCGGGCTCGCCCTCGGCAAGCGGGAACTGCACGCCGCCGGCATTGTGGTACTCGGTGTGCAACGAGGCGATCGGATAAAGCACCGCGACGTCCGCCACGTGCTTCCCATGTTGAAGCAAATAACTCAGGCGGCCGACATAATCGTTCAGTTCGGGGCGCTGGGGCTGCACGGTGCGGGCCGGAATCTGATAGTTGATTCCCATGGCGAACTGATCCATAGTTACCTGGAAAGCGATTTTCGCGTCCAGCTTGGCATATGCGGCAAAGGTCTCGGCCCGCGCAAGCGGATGGTCATAATTAAACGCGGCCGAGGTAACAATCTTGTAGGATGGGTTCGACCGCCCGTACCACCAGATGTCATCGATCGTGGGGGCGGACTGATACTGAAAGACCTTTAACAGATCTCCGTTGAGCGGCGTCGGATTGAGAGGCTCCTCCTGATCGAGATGCCCGCCGAATATCAGATGGTGGTCGGCGCACCAGTCATTCAACCTCTTGATGAAGTTCCGCCCAAACAGTTCGCCGCGGAATCCGAAGAGCGCGTTGCGGGCGGCGGCGGTCTGCGGGCCGATGTCGTACCACAGCGCCGGATAGTACTTCATCGGCGAATAACCGTACTTCGCTTGGAAATAGGCGTTGAAGTTGGGAGTCCACAAGCGATCGGCGTGATGCATGGAGGGTTCATCGTAGAAAGGTCTGCTTGATGAGATTGCCGAAATAACTGCCGAAGTTATCCTGGTACTTCTGGTAGGTCATGGAGATGAACTGACTCATCGCCGTTTCATCCAGATAGTCCACCACGCGGGCCGGGCCCTGGACGAGATAAAAGACCATCACCTTCCAGTTACCCCTGGGAGCTTGGCAGACCAGGCGATCCTGCGTCTTGCGGTCACTCACGTCCACCAGCTCGAACGTGTCCCGGTTCATCATCACGCTACCGATGTAGACGCCTTGAGGAATCGTCAGTTCCACGCTCGCCGGCCCCGTGACGTCTTTCTCTGCCATGTTCAGGCTCTTGGCGAGAAACTGAGGAAACTGGGTTGCCAACTGTCCGCCCACGGTCCCCGTGGGAAACGAGTAGTCGTCATACAGAATGACTTCGAGTCCCAGTTTCTTGGCTTCTTCCAGCCCCACCTTATACAGCCGGAAATATTCGTCGCTGAGGAACGCCATGCCCCGGCCGGGCTGCGGCCTGCCGCCGGCCTCGATAAAGAAGCCGCCGTAATTCAACTTCGCCATTTCCCGAATGCCGGTAATGACGGCGTTATCGTCGAACGTGGCCAGGTTGAAATCCCACATCGCATGACCGCGGTACTCCGCCGGAGGGGCCTTGAAGATTGCGGGATCGAAATGATTAGCGGTATTTTGGGCCGGCAACCCAGCCGCTAAGAGGACCATGGATAGCGCCAAACGAAACATTTGGGTACGCTCCTTTTTCGTCGAGCCAAGCCGTACGGCAACTGTTCAAGATTCTACTCTTGTATCGCCCGTCTCGCATTGGGCCGTTGCCGATTCGACGAGTCGCCGGTGGCCGGGTCTGTGCGGTCGAATATCGGTTGTTCTCCCGCTCCGGCGCGCCAGAAGGCATGTACCCGTCCGACTCCGGAATTCTGGCCTATGCGCGGCCCCCTTACGTCACCGTTAGCGTCTGCCCGGCTGTAATCGAAACCGGTTGTGCGAACTCCAGCGTTGTGATCGCTCCCTGCCGCGTTGCCTTGCTGGCCAGCGGGCGGCCGGCGAGTTGCACGGCGGGGGCCGGGTTGGCCAGATTCACTTGCAGTTTCTTGAATGTCAGCTTGCCTGTTGTGCATGCTACGGAGAGCGTCTGGGCCCTGCGGCTCAGCTTCCCGAAGCCCGAGGCGGTGACCCACGGGGCGTGGAAATCTCCGGGCGCGGTGGGCGCGACGGCCAGGGTCTCGCGCGGCACGTCCGGCTTGAAACCCGTGGCTGTGATGAGCGTGCACCAACTGCTGGGCGACCGCGAGTAGTGGTCACCGCACTCGATGTGATTCCAGGGGCGGCCGGCGCGGAGGTAGCGGCGATGTACCGATTCCACCACCTTGACGCCGTCGGCGAATCGCCCCAGGTCCATGAGGAACGACGCGAAAGCGAACTCGATTCCGGTCCACAGGCCCCCGGCCTGAAAGTTGGTCATGGCGAGCAGATCCGTGCCGCCCTTGGGGGCGGTGGCGTTGTGCAGACCGAACTCGTAATCGAAGTTGTTCTTGACGATGTTATCCACGGCCGTGTTCAGGTTCTTTTCCGAGATGGTGGTGGGGATTCCGATCAGGCGGGTGAACCATTCGCCGCTGATCTGGTCGGCCATGCAGATGTCGCTGTGCGCATCGCCATCCACCCAAAGGCGGTAGTACTGGCCGTTGAACAGCATTTTGTCGAAGCTGGCGGAAGCCTTGTTCAGAATGGCCTTCCAGCGGTTTGCATCGGCGGTCTGTCCCAGGTCGGTTGCCATGCGGATGGCCGCGCGCAAGCCGCCGATCCACAAAGATGCAATGTAGGAAGGCGTGCCGCGCATGGCCCAATTATCGTAAGTCTGCACGCTGGTGTTTTTGTCGGGCAGGCCGTCATCGTTGGTATCGAGCGAACCCGTGTAATCCATGGCCTTGACGATGTGCGGGTACACCTCTTCCAAATAGGCCTTATCGCCGGTCCAGAGGTAGTCGCGGCAGCACATCATGACGTACTGCGGGTTCATGTCGACGCGGTTGAAGCCGTTATCGACGTGGTCAAAATCGCCGGTGTAGGTGTGCGGGACTTGGCCCAGGGCGTTCTGGAGCTTGATCATGCGCTTGCTCTGCTCGAGCCTGAGCTCCGGGAACAGCGCCACCACGGGGTGGCTGCCCTGATAATCCACGTCGGTAGTGCTGTGTCCGCAGCAGCCAAGGCCTTCCCAGATGCCATAGCCGCCGTCCTTGAGCCACCAGGTAGATTTGACGATCGTGCCCAACTGGCTCGACCAGACGAATGCCAGCGGGCTGCCGAGAGAAGTGTCTACCAGCTCGCGTGCGAAAGCTTCGGTGTCCTTGCGGTGGGAGGCGTAGTTCGCCAGCAGGTACTTGTTGACGTCGCCGGCGCCGTTGAACCAATTCGCGTACATGTGTCCGAGCTCGATGCTGGGCGGCGGAGTGACGCCCGCCGCGGGAGCCACGCCCCGGCCTCCTGCAGCGGCCGCTGCCGCCGCGGCCCCAGGAGCCGCGCCGCGTCCACCCGGAGCGCCGCCCCCGAATCCTCCTCGCCCGCGCGCCATGTGGTGTGGGAAATACCAGCTCACGGCGAAGCGCACGTTCGACGCGCTGGCCCGGCGCCAGCTTCACGGTCGAAGCCAATCCGCCCGTGCCCCAAATGAGCCGTTGGGCTCCACGGCCCGGCGCGCCGCCACCACCAGCCGGAGCCGCCGGTGGCGCGATATTCCTGGCCACCTCTTTTAGCAGCGCCTTCTTCGCGTCGATGGTATTGAAGCCTTGCGGATCGGCCGCCTGTGCGTCGGCGAAGACCCGGTGGAGCAAGGCATCGGCGGAGAGCTTGCGCACCCACTCGTCCGCTTGCGCCGCGGATAACCCATCGATCTCATCGCCGGAGAGTTTGAAGTCTTTGGCGAGGTCGTGCGAGGCTTCGGCGTTCGACAGCTTTCCAGTCTTGTAGATTTCTTCGAGCAGCGATATCTGCATGGCTCGCGAGCGCTGCGAGTTCCATCTGTAATCGGCGGAGCCGGTGTACTGCTGGTAGGTGCCGCCCATCCAGGAATGATCGCCGCCGGTGACCGAAAGGCACATGCCGCCGACACCGGATTTGTCGTCGGGCTGCGCGCCGGAACCCATTTCGAGCGTGGTGGACGAGCCGTCGTGGCTAATAGCGCTGGTGAGCGCCCGGTCCGCCTCGTCGGGCAATATGGGGTTGTCCATCAGCGAGATCAGAGAGGCTTCGACCGCGGCGGCCGAAGTGTTCTCCAAGGTGAAGACCATGTGGAAGCCGGGGGTGCCGGATTCGCGGGTCTTGCCGGGAATAAACGGCGAGAAGGCCACGGCGGAGACACGCACGGGCAGGGTCGGATCGTTGTAGCGCAGGCCCGTCATCGGGAACCAGGCGTCGTATTCGATGGACTCCACATCGTGAATGTACGACTGCGAGTAGAGATTATTCTCGTCGGGGCGCAGGTACAGGCGGCGCAACTGCGGGCGGGCTTCACCGGATCTGCTCGTCCGCAACAGGAATTTCAGGAACTGCGGCCGCGGGCCGCCGGGAGTCGCCGCTCCGCCGCGGCCTGCCCATGGGCCCGAGTTGAAGATCTGCCATTCATAGAAGCCGCCATCGGGCCGCAATTCCAGGAAGCCGGTCCCGATGCCGCCCAACGGCGCTCCCGAGTTCATGGCGAGGTTCGATGGTATGGCGACGCCCACGACGGGGGCCGTCCCGCTGGCTTGGCTCGCGGTCCTGACCTGATACGGAGCTGCCGCAGCGGCGGGGACCGACGGCGCCGAAAGCGCGGCGCTTGCACCGGCCGCCGCTCCCAGGAATCCGCGGCGTGACGTAGTCTTTGTGCCTGTGTCTTTGCTCATGGCTGCACTGAGTGAGATTCTACTCTCTAGCGCGGAGGAGTGGGGAACGGGGCGAGTGGCGGATTTCACGCGTCGGCTCGACGGAAGAGGATCCGGCGGCGAATAGCCCCGAATAGCCCTGCCCGCTGTTTCGTAACGAGCCGCGCCATATAATAGGGCATCCGCGCGGGCAATCGGCCCGCGGCGGACTGAGGTTTGGCGTGATTGATCTCCGCGGAAGCGGTGGCATTCCGGCCGCGGAAATGTGGCTGCGAGAGCCGGCAGACTCGCAAGACGACGGTCTGCCGCACCTCATTTGAGGAGGATGAAATGGATCGTCGCGATTTTCTCATGTCCGCGGCAGGCATCGGGGCTTCATCGATCGCTGTCGCGCAAACGCCGCTGGCCGGGCAAGCGCCGGCAGCCGCAAAACGAACGACCCGTTTGAAACAGAGCGTCACCAGAGGCGTGTTCGGACGCGGCGCCGTTTTTGAAGAAACCTGCAAGCAAGCCGCGGACCTGGGCATCAAAGGCTACGATCTGATCTATCCGCCGGACTGGCCCGCGCTCAAGAAGTACGGCTTGGTTTCCAGCATGGCCTACGCAGGCCCGCAGCCGGCGGGCCGAGGCGGAGCGGGAGGACGAGCCGGAGCGCCGCCGGGCGCGGCGGCCGGACCGGCGGCTGGTCAAACGCCAGCTCAAGGCGGCGGCGCGGGAGCTCCGGCCGGAACGCCTGGCGCGCCTGGGCAAGCCGCAGGCGCGGGCCGCGGCGGCGGGCAGGGCGGGGTTCCCAACCGGTTCAATCAGCAGACCGGCCCCAACGTGCGCAATTCCACCAACCCCGTGGCGCCTTCGTCCATGGAACTCAACATCAAGGAAAACCATGACGAAATGGAGAAACTGCTCGTCGCCGCCATCGACGACTGCGTCGCCAACGGCGTGCCCAACATTATTGTGTTCTCGGGCTACCGGAGCCCGGGCGGCATGAGCGACCAGGAAGCCGCCGACAACTGCGTGACGTTCCTGAAGCGGATCAAGACGCGCGTGGAAGACAAGGGCGTCAACATTTGCATGGAGTTGTTGAACAGCAAAGTCAACCACAGGGGCTACATCTTCGACCATCTCGACTGGGGCCTGGATGTTATGACGCGAGTCGATTCGACACGCATCGGATTTCTTTACGATATCTACCACGCGGCCATCGACGATGGCGATGTGTCGCGCGCGATTCACAATAATTTCAAGTGGATGAAGCACTTTCACACCGGAGGAAATCCCGGGCGCTGGGAACTCGGCGATGACCAGGAATTGAACTGGCGATACATTGCCAAGGTGATGGCGGATCTGGACTATCAAGGCTTCATCGGGCACGAATACACTCCGTCGCCGGGAGCCAACCCGACAGCGTGCCTGAAGCAGGCTTTCGATATTTTTAACGTCTGACGATGCGCTGCCCGGCCGCCGTCGCGAGGCGTAGGCCAGGCAGCGATCGTTCCAACACGAACGGAGAGGAGAGCACCATGATGCAAAGACGCGATTTGCTCAAATCCGCGGCGGCCGGCGCCGGATTGACCATTCTCCGAAGCGGAGCCCTCAGAGGGCAGACCGCCGCGAGCAACAAGCTGAACATCGCTCTGATGGGCGCCTGGGGGCGCGCCACGGCGCACTACAGCGTGCTGGCGAACGAGAACGTGGTGGCGCTGTGCGACGTGAACGAGAACCGCCTGGCGGAAGCGCTCCAGGTGTTTCCCAAGGCCAAGCCCTATTGGGATTGGCGGAAGTGCCTCGACCAGAAAGATATCGAGGGAGTGATCATCTGCACCGCGGACCACCACCACGCCTTCATCGCCAACTGGGCGCTCAACCGCGGCATGAATGTTTACTGCGAAAAGCCGCTGGGCATCTCGATCGACGAAGTGCGCACGGTGCGCGCCAACTATCTGAAGCAGAAGTCGAAGCTGGCGACGCAGCACGGCACGCAACGGCACGCGTACCCGAATTTCGAGCGCGTGCGGGAGTTGATTCTGGACGGGGCGATCGGAGATCTGAAAATCATCCACGGATGGGACGCCCGCCAGTTGCCCAGGCCGGGATATCCGGCCGGCGAAGGCGCGCCGCCCTCGTTTTTCCACTACGACCAGTGGGTCGGCCCGTCGCCGTTCCACCCATACAGCCCGCAGTACTTCGCGGCGCCGGGGGCAGGCAATAACTGCCTTTCCTGGAACATGTACCGGGACTTCGGCGTGGGCCAAATGGGCGACATGGGCGCGCACACCATGGACCTGTTGTGGAACGCCATCGACGCGGGCGCTCCCTCGGGCATCGAAGCCGACATGGACGTGAGCGATAAGTTCGATCCGAATATTACGCCCGTGAAGTTGAAGGTTTCTTTCGACCATCCGGCCAACAGTTGGCGCGGGCCGGTGACGGTGTTCTGGTATCAGGGCGGGCTGAAACCGAATCCTCCCAAGGGCTACATCAACCTGACGAACGTCGGGAATGGCGCCATTTTTGAAGGCACGAAGGGAATGATCTTTTGCGATTTCACTACCCGCGTGATCATCCCCAACGATGACGACGGCGACATGACCTACTATAAGCGCCGCGGCAAGGAACAACTCCTGCCGCTGATGGGCGGAGCCGGGCAGCTATCCGGCAGCGGCCGCGGCGGGCGAGCGCTGAGCGCGATCGGCGCTCAGCCTGCGGCAGCGGGCGGACGCGGCGGCGGGGGCAGCGGCGCGAGCGGCCCGCAGTTCGGGCCGGATGGCTTCCCGGTAGTGACGCTTCTGGCGAACGGAGTTCCGCCGGCGCTGGGCAGCCCGAACACGGCGGCTCAGCAAGCTGCGGCGCGCATCGCCCAGGCGGCGAACGGGCCGGTCCAGGTCTCTGGCGAGCACCTCTTCCAGGACGATTGGCTCAACGCCTGCAAGGGCATGAGCAACCACGTAGTGAACGGTACGAGCAGCAAGACCCACTGCGACTTCGACTACGCCGGCACGATGATGGAGCAGATGCTGCTGGGATTGGTGGCGCACCGCGCCGGAAAGAAGCTGACGTACGATCCGGCGGCCGGGCGCGTGACGAACATGACCGAAGCCAACGACTGGCTGAAGCGGCAATACCGGCCGGGGTGGACGCTCAACGGGTGAGGTCTGCGAACCTGGCCCAAGAAACGGGTCACCAATTCCGCGAAGGCCCGCTCCAAGCTGTCGTTGGATGGGATGCGAATGGCGTATTCCACGCCCCGCTCCTCCAGCGTCTCGTAGATCTCCGGCTTGGCGGATGCAGCGTCGACGCGAAGCACGACTTCCTTGCCCCGCTTCTGCTGCCGCTCGATCTCGGGCAAGAGCAGTTCCTCCCGATCGTCGGAACTGCGGACGTGACCGGGCCGCAGCTTTGCCGCCAGACGGTCGCCGTCGCGGTTGAACAACAACAGCGGGTGATAGCAGGTGGACTCGAAGCGGCTGTTGTAGCGCTTTTCTCTTGCTGGCCGCACAGAGGAATCTCGGTCGAGTCCATGTCCGACACGACTCGCTGCGGGGAATCCAGGGCCTCCGTGGGAGAACAACCTGGGCCAACGCCCGATCAAAACACCCAAGCTGTACATGAATGACACCGGTCTCGCTGCCCACTTGCTGGATCTCGGTGAGGAACGGCTGGAACGCGATGCAGCGCTCAAGGCGGCATTGCTGGAGAACTTCGTGGCCATGGAGTTGGACAAGCAGGCCGGTTGGCTCCGCTGATCCAGCGCAACAATAACTTGACGTGTCGCGCCCGACTCGTCGAGGTGAACCACACCAGCCTGCTGTCCTCTTGTTGGAGACTATCTCGCGCCGTCGTCACGCCGAGACGATTCCTCCCGCCAGGACTGGGCGCCGCCACAAACGCTCCCGTAGCCGGTTGGACTGTTGGGCAACGTCCTTATATGGAAATGAAATGTTGTCGTCTCCAGCGGACAACAGCGTGAAAAACGGTGCCCAAGGCGCCCATACTTGCCACCGCATTGAATCGGTTGGCTTGATCTTGGGCAGGCATCGAAAACCACACGATGCCCATGGCTGCCCGTGCTCAAAATGGGTTTTGGACTCCAGTTGGACTCCGGCGAGGACGTTCTGGCGGGCGGGGAAACGGTAAGTGTTTAAAACGTTTTGGTGGACCTGGTGAGATTCGAACTCACGACCTCTTCCATGCCATTTAAGAAATATCGACGGCTTACAGGGAAAACCACCACAAACACGAGACTTAGCGTACACGATTTGGACGCCGCTGGACGCCACAAAGGGCAGCTTTTCAGGTCTGGACTCCGCCCGGACTCGGGGACTTCACAGCGTCAGTTTCTCCAGTTTGGGAATTGGCCAGGAAATCGTTGGTAAGGCGGAAAACTAAATGGAGGACCGTAAGCAGAAGTTTCCCGTGTTTTTCACGGAACTGCGCCGCTTGCGGGCGGAACAGCAAGGGTATCACCACCCTAAGACGGGCCACCAGTATACCACTCCCTTCGTCAGCGGCGCCTGCCGCCAATGCGTCCGCGTGCAGGGTATCAAGGACGGGCAGCAGTGCGTCGCGCAGTGCCTTTGTCTCGCGGACGATTTGCAGGGCTTCGGTCACGGTGTACTTTTCTTCCTTTACGGATCGTAGGAGGCGGCACCGAAATGATCGGCACTCCGAAGGCCGCGAGGCGTAAATGGAACAGAGCTCGGTGAACCGCGGGCACGGCTGCCGGAACCCGGCTTTTCCGCCGGGAGAAGCATCGATGGGTGTGAGGCCGATGGCTACGAAAGACTCGGCAGTTTCACCTGGTCCCGCCACTACCTGGTTGAAGAGTGTTCCGTCGCAACAGAATCCGCAAGCGAGACAGATCTCGGATTCGCTGCTTTCAGGCATGAGAACTGATTTGGCATTCCTCAACAGTTATTAATTTCGAGGATACCATTAGCGCAAACAAGAGGAATTTGGTGGACCTGGTGAGATTCGAACTCACGACCTCTTCCATGCCATTTAAGAAATATCAATCACTTGCAGACAGTTTGGCGCAAAACAAAAGACTTAGCAAGAGGCGACGTGGACTCCGGTGGACGCCACGGGGCGGCTTTCGGGACGTCTGGACTCCACGCGGCTGGCACGAGGCGTGCTTTCCCGCGCGCGGTTGCAGGCTGTCGTGATTGTTGTCTGCTCGAAGCAGACAACAAATCGATTTCTCTATAAGGATGATGCCCACGTGGAGCGGTGACCGCCTTCGCGGCTTCGCAAGCAAACTTGCGTTTTCGCAATATTGCGAATAGACTGGGATCGAGTGCCCAAGACCAGAGTCGCCCTCTACCGGGAGGAAGACGGATCATGCCCGTTCATCGAGTGGTTCGACAAGTTACCGGCGAAAGTGCAGGACAAGTGCTACCTCCGGTTGGAGCGCCTGCGCGAGATGGGCCACGAACTGCGTCGGCCCGAAGCGGACTTCCTGCGCGACGGCATCTACGAACTGCGCGTCAGCCTGGGAGGCGTTCATCACCGGATCCTGTACTTCTTCCACGGCGCGATGGCGGCCGTGGTCTCTCACGGTCTTGTGAAAGAGCGGGTGGTCCCGCCGAAAGAGATCGATCACGCCGTCGAGCGCAAGAAGCGGTTTGAGGCGAATCCGGCGAAGCACACTTATGAGGAGGCTTGACCATGCAGATAACAAAGCAAAGACGCTGAAACCGACCAGCGATGCGGTGGAGATCCTTCACCGCCGGTTCTACGAAGGCAAACCGGCCCGGCTGAAGAACCTGGAAGAGGCGCGGGCGAATGAAGAGATCGCCCGCAAAATCCAAGAACTGAGGGCAGCGGCGGCCCTCACCCAAACTCAGCTTGCCAAGCTCATCGGCACCACTGCATCGGTCATCTGCCGCCTTGAGGATGCCGATTACGAGGGCCACTCCCTGGCGATGTTGCGCAGGATAGCGGGCGCGTTGAATCAGCGGGTCGAGATCCGTTTTGTACCGATCCGGCGGTCGGCATAGTCGCGGCATGGACAACAATATGACCGAGTCGGAAAAACAGATTGGCCTGCTCTTCACCGCTGAGCTTCAGTTCAGGCTGGCCTCAGCGGTCCGTTTGGCATCCTCGCTGGGGACTCAGCCAATCGATCTTCCCGTGACCTGGACTCACGGAAATCATTCGGTGCAGTACGGCGAGATTGCCCTTCGACCGGATCAGGCCGATTACGCCGCCCATTTTCTTCAACGTTCTGCGACGTATTTGCTGGCTGTAGCGGTGAAGGACGCTATTCGAGCTGATTGTGAGCGACCCCAAGGCATCGAGCGATTCTGAAGTTCGTGCAGCCTATCAGATCGCCCGCCTGATCCGGAATGCGTTCGCGCACGCCCCGTTCTCGCCGATCTGGTCGATTGATCCAGATTGCCGGAGTAAGGTGTTCGAGATTGTGGACGTCATCCGGTTAGACACGACAGATCTGCATGGGAAGGCGTTTGATTGGCGTCACTACGGCGGGCCGCTTGCCTTGTACCGGCTTGCTCAGTTCACGAGAATTCAAGTGCTGAAGGATGATCCGCCGCCTCGAAAGGTCTTGCCGATTCCGACAAACGTGGTCTACCAGCAGGGAAATCTGATCCTTCGAAAGGTCGGACGAAATTCCTCGAGATGCGGTACCCGTTAATGTCGAGCGGTTGCCGGATGGTCGCATTCCTCTGGGAGACGGACATTTCCTCGTTCCGAAGGATAAGGAGTAGCTGCGACTGTTCCGGCGGACCGGCTGGAGTCCAAATTTTGGCGAGTTTGGACTCCAAATGGACTCCGCGTGACCTCTTCCGCGACGTGGAAGCGCGCAAGCATTTTCGTAAGTCTATGTTTTGTTGGGCTTTGTTTTGGTGGACCTGGTGAGATTCGAACTCACGACCTCTTCCATGCCATGGAAGCGCGCTCCCAACTGCGCCACAGGCCCGCCTGTCGGGCTGACGTAATCCCAATATATCACGCCGGCGCGTTGGAGTAAGCTGAGATGAGATGCGCATCCTGGTAGTCGAGGACGAAAAGCGGATCGCCGATTTTGTGTGCCGCGGGCTTGAAGGCGCCGGGTACGCCGTCGATGCGGCCCGCGACGGCGCTTCCGCGCTGGCCAATATCCACGCCGCGGATTACGACCTGGTGATCCTGGATCTGATGCTGCCCGATATGGACGGGCTGAAACTGCTCGAAAAGATCCGTAACCGCAAGGTGGGACCGCCGGTCCTTATCTTAAGCGCCAGGAGCGGGTTGGACGATCGCGTCAAAGGCCTGGAGTTGGGCGCCGACGACTACCTGGTCAAGCCCTTTGCTTTCGTGGAACTGCTGGCGCGCGTGCGGGCTCTCCTGCGCCGCGGCCAGCCCACACCCGAAAAATTGCAGGTGGCCGACTTGTCGGTGGACTGCATCCGCCGCCGCGTCGTGCGCGCCGGCGAGACCATCGATCTCGCTCCCAAGGAGTTCGGCATCCTCGAATACATGATGCGCAACAAGGGCCGTCCGCTCAGCCGCACCATGATCGTGGAACACGTTTGGGACATGGACTACGACGGCCTCACCAACATAGTCGACGTCTACATCCGGCACCTTCGAAGCAAGATCGACGACCGGTTCCCGCAGAAGCTCATCCAGACCGTGCGGGGCATTGGCTACATGATCGAAGGTCCGGACAGGTTCCCCTCGGCGCTAGGTCCCGACGGGCTCCCCTCCGAGCGCCAGGTGTGACGTGATCCGCCTGCGCGATCTTCGCCGGCTTTCGCGGGGCTTGCGCTTCCGCCTCGCCGCCAGCTACGCGCTTTTCTTCGCCGTCATTCTTCTCGGCGTCACCTTCCTGTTCCGCGAACGCCTCAAGACCGCCCTGGATGACCGCGCGCACGAGGTGCTCAACCAGGAATGGGCTGCCATGAAGAGCTATCTGAGGATCGAGGAGAACTCGGAGACCCAGCGCATTGAGGCCACCTGGTATTACGATCCCGAGGACAACGAAGAGAGCCGGATTGTCTCGAACATCCGGCGCGTCTACGTGGTCGCGGACCGGTACGGCTCGGTCCTGGTCGATTACACCAGCCAATCGCCCGCAGTCTCGCCGCTTCTTCTCGAGCTCGGCGTCGAGAAGCCGGCTGAGATCCGGGCCGAGGTAGATCGGGCGTTGGCCGCCTCAAAGCCGAACGCCGAGCCTGCGGCTTTTTGGGCGACCAAACGGAACGCGCAAGGGGATACATATCTCATCCGCGCGGGCGTCGTTTTCTCGGAGCATCCCGAAGGGCGGCCTGGGGTCCCGTATTACGTAGCCATAGGCTCGCTGGTCACGCCGTCCTACAACATCCTCCGTCAGGTTACGTTCCTTTATTTTGCCGTGATTGTCCCCGCGGCTCTGCTCCTCGGCTCGGTCCTGGGATGGATCATGGCCGGCCGGGCGCTAACTCCGGTACGCGCCGTGGCGCAAGCGGCCCAGCGCATTACCGGCTCCAACTTACAGTTGCGCATTCCAGTGCGCAATGCCGGCGATGAACTGGACTACCTGATTCTCACTTTCAACCGAATGATCGAGCGGCTCGAGACGTCCTTCCAGCAAATGAAACAGTTCTCGGCCGATGTTTCGCACGAGTTGCGCACGCCCATCACGGCCATTCGCGGTCAAATCGAGGTCGCTCTGTTTACCGCCAAAACCACCGAGCAGTACCGCGAAGCCATGATCAACGCGCTCCAGGATATTGACCGGCTCTCGCAAATCGTCCGCGCGCTGCTGCTCCTCTCGCAGGCCGAGTCCGGGCAAGTGGCTCTTCAGAAGTCGCTCCTCGATCTGAGCGAGATAGCGATCGACCTGGTGGATCAGTACCAGATCCCCGCGGAAGCGGCGGGAGTCAAACTTGAAATTGTGTCGGCCGAACCGTCTCCGGTTGACGTGGATCGCGTGCAGATCGAACGGATGATCACCAATCTCCTCTCGAACGCCGTGAAGTTTACCCCCTCGGGAGGAAGCGTGAGGGTCTCGGTGGGACGCGCGCCCCGGAACGTTGAAGAAGGCGATGAGGCTCCCGAGCGGATCCAATTCGTAGTGGAAGACACCGGCCCGGGCATCGCGCCGGAACATCTGCCGCATATCTTTAACCGGTTCTACCGCGTCCCGAGTCCCGGCTCGGCGCCGGCTTCCGAAAGCGGCTTGGGCTTGGGATTAAGCTTCGTAGCGTGGATTGCGAAGGCGCACCACGGGAAAATCGAGGTCGCCAGCAAACCCGGGGAAGGCAGCCGCTTCACCGTGACTTTGCCCGCCGCGGGCGTGGTCACGAATACCGCGGAATTCGCGTCTCGGACTGTAACTATGAAAGAACTTTAATTGGTCATTTAGCCGTCTTTCATGCCACTCGACTACGCTGGTACAGTGCGGTTTCTCAGGTTTTCGATTATTGCCGTGGCGCTGTCAGCATGCGTTGTCGCGCTGGGTAATGCTGCCGGGCAGCAGGCCAAGACTGCTCCCAAGGACATCATGTTCTCCGGCGTGGTCACCGCCGTCACCGAAACGAGCCTGACCGCGACCCGCACCGGAACCAAAGAATCGAAGACTTTCGTCCTCGCGCCTCAGACGCGCATCGACGGTCCCAAGCCGACGGTGAACTCGCGCGTCACCATCCGCTATGTAGCCAGCGACGATGGCGACCGCGCCGTCAGCGTCATCGTTCGGCCCCCCGCCAAGAAATAAGCGCTCCGGCCGAGCCGGGCCCAGTGGGAGCCCCGCAAGGGAGCGCGCCTATTCACCCTCGCTACGCCCTGAATTCGACCGCTTTTGCGAATCGGACGGCCTGGTGATTGCGCAACTGTGCGAGCACGGATTCCGTCACCAGCTCGTCGGTTGACACAATCGCCACGGCTTCCAGCGGCTCGCCCGGCGCCGTGGGAGCGTCGCGGCGTCCCAGCGAGAAATTCGCGATGTTGATCGCGTTCATCCCTAGAACCGTTCCCACGTGGCCGATGACGCCCGGGACGTCGCGGTTCTTCATGAAGAGCAGCCGGCCTTCCAGCGCCGCTTCACAGAAGATGCCATCCACCTGCATGAGCCGCGGCTTCGCGAGCAGCACGACGCCCTCGACCGTGGTAACTCCGTCGGCGGTCTCGAGTTCGAGCCGCAAGGAATCGATTGGGCCGGCGTAATTCTCGTGGTGTTCGGAAATTTCCCAGCCGCGCTGTTCCGCGATCTGAAGCGCGTTGACCAGATTCGCTTTATTGGCCGTCGAGCGGCTCAAGGCTCCCGCCAGCCCGGCGTTGCGCAGCAACCCGGACCCCATGTTGAACACTTTGCCGGAGTACACAATGCGCAAACGTCGCGGATTGCCGGTCGCGATGTGAGCGGCGAACACCCCAAGGCGTTCGGCCAGCGTAACATATGGAGTCAGCGCGCGGTACTGATCGGGCGTTATAGCCGGCATGTTGACGGCGTTGATCGCGATGCCGCTCTTCAAATACTCGGCGACCTGTTCGGCGATCCGTACGCCGACGATTTCCTGCGCCTCCTCCGTCGAAGCGCCGATATGCGGCGTAGCCAGAACATTGTTCGCCGCAAACAGCGAGTATCCCGGTGGCGGAGGCTCGGCCGCAAATACATCCAGCGCCGCGCCGGCCACTTTTCCGGATTCGATGGCTCGCACCAGCGCGCCGTCGTCCACCAGTTCGCCGCGGGCGCAATTGATGAGCCGCACGCCGTGTTTCATCGCGGCGAAGGCCGCATCCGAGATCATGCCCTGCGTTTCCGGAGTCGCCGCGGTATGCAGGGAAATGTAGTCGCTTTCGGCGTAGAGGCGATCCAGAGTAACCAGTTCCACGCCCAAATCCTGGGCGACTTTCGAATTTACGTACGGGTCGTGCGCGAGCATGCGCATCTCGAATCCGCGAGCCCGCTTGACCACTTCGCGGCCGATGCTTCCCAGCCCGATAATTCCGAGCGTCTTGCCTCGAAGCTCGTTGCCCATGAGCTTCTTCTTTTCCCATTTGCCGGCGCGCGTCGTGGCGTCCGCCATCGGAACGTGCCGCGCCAGGGCCAGCATCAATGCCATGGCATGTTCGGCAACCGCTACGGAATTCCCGCCGGGCGTATTCATCACCAGCACGCCCGCCGCGGTCGCGGCGTCCAGATCCACGTTATCCACGCCCACGCCGGCGCGGCCGATCACCCGCAGCCGGGGAGCCTGAGCGAGCACGGCCGCCGTGACTTTCACGGCGCTCCGCACCAGCAGCGCATCCGCTTCGGCAAGGTGCTGGGCGAATTCCTTGGGATTGGAAACGATGACGTTCCAACCGGGCTGGGCTCGCAACAACTCGACCCCGGCCGCGGCCAAAGGCTCGGCGATCAGTACGTTCATGATTGCATCTCTTAGTAATTAATGATTGCGACGTGGGCCGCTGTCGTGTCGTAGACCCGTTGTGTAGCGGCGGCGCCCGTTTCGCTGCTATGGAATAACCTAGAATATCATTACGACATGCCTCTCATCGATACGATCCAACAGGAGATGACGGCGGCCATGAAGAGCCGGGGCGAGGCGCGGTTGAGCGCTCTGCGTCTGATCAAGGCGGCGCTGATGAAGCACCGCGCGGATACCGCCAAGCCGCTGGATGAAGCGGCCGAGATGCAAGTGCTGAAGTTGCTGGTGAAACAGCGCATCGACGCGGCCGAGGCCTTCCGCAACGCCGGACGCGCCGGGCAGGCGGCGAAGGAAGAGGCCGAGCGCGCGCTGATTGAAAGCTATCTGCCCGCGGCGGCCGGAGAAGCCGAGATGGACGCCGCCATCGACGCCGCGCTCGCCGATACCGGAGCGACGGCCCTGAAGCAGATGGGCCTGGTGATGAAGGCGGCGCAGGCCCGCTTGATGGGCAAGACCGTTGACGGAAAAACGCTCAGCGACAAAGTGAGGTCACGACTGCAATGACCCCCCAGGAACCGAAGTTCCGCTCGTACGTCCCCGACGCGACCAACATGCGCGAGTTCACGCTTCGCGCCATCGTGCTCGGCCTGATCATGACCGTGGTGCTCGGCGCGGCCAATATGTATCTCGGGTTGCGCGCCGGAATGACCATCGCCGCGACATATCCGGCCGCCGTGATCGGCATGGCTATTCTGCGGCTGATGAACGGCTCGATTCTCGAAGAGAACATCGCTCGAACCATCGGCTCCATTGGCGAATCGGTGGCGGCCGGGGCCGTGTTTACGATCCCCGCGTTCGTGCTCTCGGGCGTGTGGCCCGCCTTCGATATCGCCAACGGCTACTGGAAATCCGTTGCCTTGATGGCTGTCGGCGGAACTCTGGGCATTCTGTTCGTCACGCTGCTGCGCCGCGTCATGGTGGAAGATCCGGACCTGCCGTTTCCGGAGTCCGTGGCCGCGGCGGAGATTCACAAGGCCGGGCAACAAGGGTCCAGAGCCGCGAAGATCCTCTTCGGCAATATGGCGATCGGCGCGTCGGTCTTCTTCCTGGGCGCCATCGATGTCTTCGCGGCCAGCAAGGATTTCATCGTGCGCATCGGCGAACTGGGACGCAGCGCGGTGAAGCTGACGCGAATGCCGGGGACGCCCTCGCTCCCGGCCGGCGCCATGACCACGTTCTCGGCCCCGGCCATCAGCCCGGCGTATCTGGGCGTCGGTTACATCATCGGGCCGAAGCTCGGCGCGCTTAATTTCGCGGGTGGCGTATTCGCGTGGGGGCTGCTGGTTCCGCTGCTGGTGTTCTTTCTCGGGCCGCAACTGGCCGTGAACGTGAACGGCGAGGCGGGATGGGCCGGAGCCGCCGGCTCCATCTGGTACAACATCGTGCGGCCGGTCGCCGTCGGCGGCATGTTGGTGGGCGCGTCCTACACGCTCTTCCGCATGAGAAAGAACCTCGGAATCGGGATGCGGCGCGCCGTGGTCGATCTCAAGAAGTCCGCCGCCGCTCACGCGGCGACGAACCGCACGCAGCGCGACCTCGATAGCAGAGTCGTGTTCACGGGCCTCGCGGCGGTATTCGTGTGCATGATCGCGCTGTACATGTATTTCGCGGGAAGCATCGGCCCCGCGACCGTCGCCGCGGTGGTCATGATCGTACTCGGATTTTTCTTCGCGGCCGTCTCCGGAAATCTGGTGGGCATGATCGGTTCGTCGAATAATCCCATTTCAGGTTTGACGCTTTGCACCGTGGTGGTGGCGGCGCTGTTGATGGTCGCTTTGGGCTTGCGCGGCAACGCGGGAGTGGCGGCGGTGCTCGGCGTGGCGGCCGTCGTGTGCGTTTCTTCGGCCGTGGCGGGCGAGATGTTACAGGACCTGAAGGCCGGCTTCATACTGGGTGGCACGCCCGCGAAAATGCAGATCGGCGATCTGCTGGGCATCGCCGCATCCAGTCTCTTTTTGTTCTTCCCGTTGATGTGGCTGCATCGCGCTTACACGTTCGGCTCGCCGCAGCTTCCCGCGCCGCAAGCCGGACTGATGGCCTCGCTCTCGCAGGGCATCGTGGGCGGCAATATGGCTTGGCCTTTGGTGGTGGTTGGCATCATGATGGGCTTCGGGCTGATCCTGATTCAAGTGCGCAGCCCCATGCTGTTTTCGGTGGGAATGTACCTGCCGCTCGAAACTACGTTCGCAATCTTCGTTGGGAGCGTCTTCCGCTGGATGACGGATAAGCACCGCGAGAGAGGCAATTTCAACGACGCACAGAAGGCTCGCATCGAAAACGCCGGCGTGCTGACGGCTTCGGGCCTGATCGCTGGCGAGGCGCTTTGCGGATTAGTGGTGGCGGGCTTCCGGGCCGCCGAAAAGAGCAAGGGTCACGCGATTCTTCCGGACGCAACGTGGGTCGGAACAAACTGGCTCTCGATTGCCGTGCTGGTAGCGTTAGCGGCGTTGATGGTTCATTTGCCGCTGGCCAACGCCGGCCGCCCGGACGAACCCGCGCCGCCTACGGCGATCATGTAATCATGAAGCCGCCGGCGGGCATGAGTGTGGAAGAGTGGAAGGCTCAGATCGAGCTGTCAAGGAGAATGACCCCTTCCGAGAGGCTCCAGCGCGCGTTCGAGCTGTCTGAGGAAGCCAGGCAGTCGGATTTGCGCGGGTTCCGAGAGCGATTCCCCGGCGCGGACGAGCGTGAGATTTTCTTACGCTACGCGCGATGGAATCTCGGCCCCGAATTGTTCCGGAAGGCTTACGGGGACGCGCTTCCGGAGGACGATTCCAGCTACAGGGATCGAGAGGATTAGGTCGAACAGTTTGCACCGAGTGGCCTGACCGGGGCATCCGGCTTCGGCCCTTGCTTTGTCGAAGCTGCGAGCATGCAAGCCTGGGCCGGAGGAGTGGGGCGGACCTCCTGGTCCGCCTTCTTTTGTTTGAAGGCGCGGTCGAAAACCAAGAAGGCAGACCAGGAGGTCCGCCCCACACGAAACGTCTTCATCATCTTTGGCGGGCTGCCGCAGTCCCTGTACCAAAGCTCCGAGCCGGGCACAGAGGGTGCCCCGCAAGGGGGCGGATGCCTCGCAAGAGACCAACATCGCTCGGTCATGGCGCAAGAGCGTGGCGCGTAGCCACGCCCGCGCTATACTACTTGTTTCAAGCCCAAACTGATCGAGGAGTTTCATGATTTCCGCAACACAAATGCGTCCGGGCATGGTCATCAAGTTCAACAACGAGTTGTATACCGTTTTCAGCGTGAACCACCGGACCCCCGGCAACCTGCGCGGCTTCGTACAAGCGCGTATGCGCAGCCTGCGCACCGGGACGATGACGGAGCACCGGTTCTCTTCCGAAGACCGGGTAGAGAAGGCCCAGCTCGAAGAACACGAGATGGAGTATTTGTACGACGACGGCGAGTTCTACTACTTCATGAATTCCGAGACGTTCGAGCAGATGCATCTTACGAAAGATCTGCTGGGCGACGCCACGCAGTATCTCATCTCCGAACTGCATGTCAAAGTGGAGTTTTACGAGGGAAAGCCGATAAGCGTCGAATTGCCGGCGACCGTCGATCTGAAGGTAGTCGAAACCGAGCCGGGCATGCGCGGCGCCACGGTTTCCAACGTCACGAAGCCGGCCAAGCTGGAGACCGGTCTTGTGGTGCAGGTGCCGCCGTTCATCACCGAGGGCGAGAAGATCCGCGTGAACACCGCGGAAGGCTCGTATCTGGAGCGCGCGTAAAGGCTGGCCTCCCGGTCTGTCGTTAGCCTAAGAAGCGAGCCAATTCCCGGCGCCGTAGTGGCGCGGGCTTCCAAGCCTGCCGCGTCGAGAGTCGTCTCGACGTTCTTCCCGCCGGCGCCGGCTATTTTGCGAGCGGCATCAGAGCCGCCACGAGGCTCTCTTCTTCTTCGCGGAAGACTGTTCTGAGATCCAACAGCAAGCGGCCCCGCTCGATTCTCGCAATCGCCGGAGGATCGCCGAGCCGTAGCTTTCTTTCGGCCGATGGCGCATCGCAGTCGATCGCGATCAGCCAGGTTTCGAGCGGCTGCTCCGGCGTTGCCCCGCCGCCAACCAGCGATTCTCCCGGTACGATTTCCGCCTTCAATCCGGGCAGGCGCGCCACGAGCGCCGCGGATCGTCCCTTGATCTCCTGGGCGCTTTGGCGAATCATCGCGAACGCAGGCAACTCGTCCCATTTCTCCAAAACCAGGCTCCGGAGGCAATGCTCCAGCGCCTGGCAGATCAACTTGTCGAGCCGCAAGGCGCGGTACAAAGGGTTGCGCCGCAGCCGGGTCACGAACTCCGGCTTACCGGCCAGGATGCCGGCCTGGGGACCGCCGAGTAGTTTGTCGCCGCTGAATGAAACCAGGTCAACGCCCGCCGCGAGGCTCGCCGAAGCGAGCGGCTCGTCGACTCCGAAGGCTTTCAGATCGACTACGCAACCGCTGCCCAGATCCTCGTAGACCGGCAGGTTGCGTTCTCGGCCGAGCGCGGCGAGTTCGCCCAATTCCGGACGCGCCGCGAAACCCGACATATGAAAATTACTCGGATGCACCCGCATCAGGAGCCGTGTGCGCTCGTTTATGGCGTCGCGGTAGTCCTCGATTCGTGTGCGATTGGTGGTTCCGACCTCACGAAGCTGAGCGCCCGAACGCGCCATGATCTCGGGGATGCGGAAGCCATCGCCGATCTCGATCAGTTCGCCGCGAGAGACGATGACTTCACCGCCGCTTGCAAGTTCGTTGAGCGCCAGGAACACCGCCGCGGCATTATTATTTACCGCGAGGGCGGGGGCGCCCACGATCCGCTCCAAAAGCGGCCCAAAATGCGCATCGCGTTTGCCGCGGCGGCCGGAGGCGAGATCGTATTCGAGATTGGAGTAGCCTGAGGCCGCGCCAACCGGACCCAGCGGCGCTCGCCCCAGGTTGGTATGGAGCACGACGCCCGTGGCATTGATTACGCGGCGGAGGGAAGGCCGCTCGATCTCCGCGAGGGCCTGTTCGACGAGCGCTTCCACGGGTGTTCCCGGTTCACGGCCGGCCTGGATTTCGGCGCGCATCCGGTCAATCGCCCTGCGGGTTTCGGCCACCACGAGCGCGCGCGGAAAGCGCGCGAGCGCCGGAGCCAAACGGTCCAAGGCCTCATAGACCGCGGGAATCTCGCGAAGCCGTTCGTTCTCGCTCACGATTCGATGGTATGAACTTGTTGCCGGGGGCGCAAGCGAGGAGAGCCAGAAGCGTTTAAATTCGGCCGCTCTTGCTGAATCGGGGCGCGTCCCATCACATCGTCGCGTGTCTAGCAGAAGCCAATCCGGGGAGTTGGCTGCGGCTATCGAGATTGTTGAAGTTCCGGACGTGATCGGGGATTGAAAAGGGTTATCGGGGGTAACCGCCCATGTAGTTGATTACAAATATCTTCTCACAATCGCATTCGCGAAGCGCCCCGCCATCAAACCGCCCGCGCGCAAGTTTGTCGTGTGGGCGCGGCAGATGGGGTTGCGGCCCGGGCTGTCCCTTGAATCCATTCCGGAGCTCTTGGAACAGATCGAAGGTCCGCTTCATCGATGAGCCTCCTCGACGCGAATCTTCTGCTGTACGCGCACGGTTCGGCCCTCCGCTCGTTCACACTCGCGGCTCGGCGAGAGGCTGCGCTGTATTATTCGAGCCTCGGCAATCTGACGGTGGAGAATTGCAGGCGAAAGCGTTTGCGCCACCAAAGCTGTTGAACTGATTCTCAGAACCCCGCTTGCTTCCACAATTCATCCACTCGGCGCTTCACTTCAGGGGTCATCTGAATGACGTTGGGCCACGGGCGTGCAAAACCTTCGCCGGGCCATTTGCGCGTCGCGTCGACGCCCATTTTCGATCCGTAGCTCGGCATACGGCTCGAGTGATCGAGTGAATCCACGGGGCCGAGGACGAATTGTATGTCGCGTTCGGGATCGATATTGTTGAGCGCCTTCCAGGCTACTTCGCGGACGTTCTGTACATCCACATCCTCATCGACCACGACGATGCACTTGGAGAACATGGCCTGCCCGAGACCCCAAATGGCGTGCATCACTTTTCGCGCGTGGCCGGGATACGACTTGCGGATGGATACCAGAATCAGGTTGTGGAACACGCCTTCGGCGGGCATCGCCATGTCGCGGACCTCGGGCAGTTGCATGCGCATCAGGGGCAGGAAGATGCGCTCGATGGCTTTCCCCATGTAGAAATCCTCCATGGGAGGAGGGCCGACGATGGTGGCGGTATAGATCGGATCCTGGCGGTGCGTCACGCAGGTCACGTGAAAAACGGGATATTCGTCGGCCAGCGAGTAGAATCCGGTGTGGTCGCCGAAGGGACCCTCCGTTCGTAGCTCATCCCGATCCACGTATCCTTCCAAAACGATTTCCGCGTTGGCGGGCACGTCGAGATCCGAGGTCTGGCACTTCACCATCTCAACCGGACTCTGCCTCAAGAAACCGGAGATCGTCATTTCA
This sequence comes from Terriglobia bacterium, assembly GCA_963783505.1. Taxonomy (GTDB): domain Bacteria; phylum Acidobacteriota; class Terriglobia; order Bryobacterales; family Bryobacteraceae; genus BOG-224. The sequence continues at coordinate 147,632 of CAWAOP010000019.1, forward strand.
TCGAGATCGGGAGGGAGGGGGAGAATTGCGGAGAACATAGTCGCGGGATCGGCGCCGATGGCGACGGCGACGTCCATGCGTTGGCGGCCATGATGTTGCATGCGGCGATAGTGCTCCGCGCCTTGCTTGTGGGTCTGCCAGTGCATGCCGGCCGTGCGCTCGTCGAACACCTGCATGCGGTACATTCCGCAGTTGCGCTTGCCGGTATCGGGGTTGCGCGAGAAAACCAGGGGCAGGGTGATGAAGCGCCCGGCGTCTTCGGGCCAGCATTGCAGGATGGGAAAATCGAGCAGCGAGAAGCCTTCCTTCCTGACCACTTCCTGGCATGCGCCTTTGGAAACCGTCTTCGGAAAGAACGAGCCCATTTCGGCAAGCTTGGGCAGCATTTTGAGCTTGCCGATGAGGCCTTCGGGCGCGCGCATTTCGATGAATTCCGAAATCCTCGCGGCGATTTCGTCGGACGAGTCCACCTCCAGCGCGATCTGCATCTTACGCATGGAAGCGAAGGAATTAATGAGGACCGGAACGCGCAAGCCCTTCGGCTTTTCGAAAAGCAGCGCGGGTCCGTCGCTTTTCACCGCGCGGTCGGCGAACTCCGTGATTTCGAGGACGGGGTCAACCTCGAACGGAATGCGCTTGAGTTCGCCCTTTTCGTCGAGGGCGCGTATGAAGTCGCGCAGATCGCGGTAGGCCATAAGTAACGATTATGACGCGGGGGGATGCGGCAATGTTGTGGCGCCGGGGGCGATGCAACATCACGCAGTTCCGGGCGGTTCCCGTTGGCCGCCGAAGGTAACGCCACAAGCTTGCTATATTGATGCAGTGATCGTGATGCGGCTGGCTCCTCTCGCATTGTTCCTGGCCGTGGTTTCGGCCTTTTCCCAGACCCGCGGCGAGGTCCGAGGGTCCGTCGTGGATGCGCATGGCGGCGAAGGCCTTTCCAACGTAGCGGTTGCGCTGGTTGGGGGCGCGTATCGCGCCGTGACGGACTCATCGGGGCATTTTGCGATTGCGAACGTCGAGCCCGGAGATTACGTTCTGAATGTCTCCACCGTGGGCTACCGGCTCATCAAGAAGCCGTTCCACATGGACGCGAACGAAGCCAAGGAGTTCGAGGTCATCCTGAGCGCCGATACGCTCCGCGTCACCGACCAGGTCGAGATCACCGCAAGTCCTTTTGAGACCGTCCGCGCGGACAGCCCGTCCACCTTGGTGCTGGCCGGCAACGACGCCAAGAACCTCGGCAGCGTGCTGGCCGACGACCCGCTACGCGCCGTGCAAAGCCTGCCGGGCGTGAGTTCGAACGACGATTTCGACGCACGCTTCTCGCTTCGGGGCGCGGACTACGACCGCGTCGGGCTCTATGTGGACGGCGTTTTACTGCACATGCCGTTTCACACGGTCGAGGGAACCAACGACACAGGTTCGGCCACGGCCTTCAACGGAGACATGATCGAGGAACTGGAGTTGCACGAAGGCGCCTGGCCCGCGCGATATCAGGATCGTACGGCCGGAGTTCTGAATGTGGTCACGCGCGATGGCAATCGCACCGAGCCTTCCGTCCGCTTCACGGCCAGCGCATCCAACGCGGGAGTCATGACCGAGGGGCCGCTGGACAAAAAGGGCCACGGAACGTGGCTGCTCGGCGCGCGCATCAGCTACATCCAGTACATCGTCGATCGCGTCATGACCGATCCCTCGATCGCGTTCGGGATGCAGGATATTCAAGGACGCATGGCGTATGAACTGACTCCCGCGCATAAGATCAGTCTTAATTTGCTGGAAAGCTACTCGGAACTGGACAGGTCGAGCGCCAAGAGCAAGCTGGGCATCAACTCGCTGATGGGCGCTTCTTACAATTTTACGTTTCTGAATTTCACGTGGCGCTACACCCCGGTGGCGTCTTTGATCGTCACCAGCCACGCCGCCTGGATGCGCGAGAAGTTCCACGATACGAACCCCAACATTCAATCCCTCGGGGCGGGGCTGTACGGGGAGTGGGTGGGCGACCAATCGGCCACCTGGATGTGGAGTTCCAAATCGCAACTCGATGTGGGATGGAGCGTCCGGAAGCAAAAGGATTCGGGTTACTCAAACCAGTTCCTGTCCACGACTCCGTTCGTCCGCCTGCTGGATCACGACGATGGGACGGCCTTGCATGGGGGCGGCTTTGCGCAACAATCGTGGACGCTGGCGAACGGGCGCCTCCGGCTTTCGGCCGGCGTGCGCGGAGACAAGCTTTCGCTCGATAACGTGGGCGCGGTTTCGCCGCAGGCTTCGATTTCCGGCGCGGTCACTAGAACCACGCGCCTGGACCTGGGATGGGGACAGTACGTGCAGTATCCGGAGATCTCCGACCTGACGTCTCCCACTGGAGGGTCTTACCTGCTGCCCATGCGCGCGAACCACGTGATCGCGGCGATTGAACAGAGGGTGGGAGATCGAACGCGGCTGCGCGCCGAGTTTTACGAGCGCGAAGACCGCGATCTCGAGGGGCGCGCCTTTTACGATCCGCGCATGATCGGCAACACGGTGCTCGTTCCACAGGTAAACCCGCCGTTGAAGAACTCCATCCGCGGCTATGCGCGAGGCTTCGAGTTCTTCGCCCAGCGAAGCAGCGCCAATCGCGTTACGGGATGGATTTCCTACGCATACGGCGCGACGCGCGAGCGCGACGGAGTCGAACATATTGCCTATCCTTCGGATTGGGACCAGCGCCACACCATCAACGTTTTCGGCAGCTACCGTTTGAAACCCACCGTGAACCTCAGCGCCAAGCTGATGTACGGAAGCGGCTTTCCGTATCCGGGCTTTTACAAGAAGGTGAATGGCGTGTACTATCTGTCGACGGTGCGGAACCAGCTTCGCTTCGATCCGTATTATCGAATCGACTGGCGCATCAATAAGTCGTTTACCAAGGACAAGTACAAGATCACGCTATACGGCGAGATCATCAATCTGACCAACAAGGCGAACTACCGCTGGGACAACTTGGACAGCTACAACACGAAAACCGGGCAGGCGAGCATCGTCGTGGACCGGATGTTCCCGATTATTCCTTCGGCGGGGATCCTGGTGGAGCGGTAGACACAGGAAAGACCGTATTCAAGCCCATCCATTTCCGTCCGATACGAGAATATGGGAGGCTTCCGATGGCGAGGCATATCGGCGCGGCCCGGCGTGCGGCCGAAATCCTTGCGGCTTGGGAATCGGGCGACGGATCAAGGCTGGATGCGGAACTGATGCGCGCGCTGCCGTTCCGCGGGGCGGCCGCTAGCTGGGAATCGGAGAGCAAGGAAGTGCTCGCGAGCGTCGCGGCGGAATTGCGGACGCGAGGGCCCGCGATGTCCCCCGAACTCACCGCCGCCTGTCGCTCGTTGCTTCGCAATCTGGCTTCCCCATCCATCCGCGGCTGAGCCCTCGCTCTCGGACTTCCTGGCGCCGTTTACTCTCTGGCGGCTTCGTGTTTAATTGGTAAATATGAACCGGATTGCGGTTTTGACTTCGGGCGGCGACGCGCCCGGAATGAACGCTGCCATTCGCGCCGTCGTGCGCACGGGTGGGGAGCGCGGTTGGGAGGTGTTCGGGGTCCGCCGCGGATACGCGGGATTGATCGGAGGCGACCTTTGGCCCATGGGGCCGCGCGACGTGGGCGGCATCATGCAATTCGGCGGGACGGTGCTTGGATCGGCGCGCTGCGCGGAGTTCCGCACGGAAGAAGGCCGGCGCAAGGCCATCGCGAATCTCGAAGCGCTCGGCATTGAAGGGCTGGCCGTCATCGGAGGGAACGGGACGCAGACAGGCTCGAACGCGCTCTCCCAGGCCGGTTTCCCGGTGGTAGGCATCGCTTCGACCATCGATAACGATTTGTACGGCTCCGACGTGACGATCGGCGTGGATACGGCGCTGAACATCGCGCTCGAAACCATCGACCGGCTGAAGGTCACGGCGTCTTCCCACCAGCGCGGTTTCCTGGTGGAAGTGATGGGCCGCAATTGCGGATACCTGGCGCTGATGGCGGCGGTGGCCGGCGGCGCGGAGGCCGTGGCCATTCCAGAACATGAGACGGAGCCGGAAGCCATAGCCGAAGCCATCCGCTCGGCCTATGAGCGGGGCAAGCCGCATGCCATCGTCGTGGTGGCCGAGGGCGCGCAATACAACGCCGCCCGGCTGGCGCAATACTTCGAAGAGCATCACGGACGCCTGGGCTTCGAACTGCGCGTCACGGTGCTCGGCTACACGCAACGCGGCGGCGCGCCGACTTACGCCGACAGGATGCTGGGCACGCGTCTGGGCGCGGCGGCGGTGGAGCAGTTCGACGCGGGACGCTCCGGAGTCCTGGTGGGAGTGCGCAATAGTCAGATCGCGGTGACGCCGCTGGGTGAAGTGGTCACCGGCAAGAAACCCCTGGACGAGAATCTGATCAAGTTGGCGCGCGTGCTGGCGCGGTAAGGGCGGTCTGAACGAGGGGCTGGGGGTTGGGGGCTGGGGGCCGGGGAAGAGGCTGGCGAGGGTTCGGATGGCTGTTTTCATGCGTTCCTTTGTTTTCAACAACTTCCTGGGTTCGTTTGGCATGCACGGGTGGTGTGACGTGTGAGCCGGGGCGTGGAGCAGTCTTCCGACGGATCGGCGAGTCGCGGCTGAGTGGCCGGTTGGTGCGGAGACCCGTCCAGCCGGAAAGGACATTCGGTCACGAAGGCGAGCGGTTCGGCATCTCATCGCTTTCAGTGTACGACTCGGAGACAAGCAGGTAGTACTTAAGCTCAATAGAATCAACGACGAACTGGGTGTGACCGGGGATGGTGCGCGCGCTGATATCGAGGTTTCGGGACTGGAGCAGCGGGCGCGTCCGATCAATCCTCTCGAATGCGGCGTGGATCGACCTTCCGAGAGTCAGACGGGCTTTCGGATGTATAACGCCGACTGCACTCCCCGAGTCCGTTTTCGTTTCCCAAACTCGGCTACCATAACTCCATGGCCAAAGGCATGTTCGATGTGGTGTGCCCGTGCTGCGAGGCGGCGCTGAAGATCGATCCGGAGACGCGTGCGGTGATTGCGCATACCGTAAAGGAGCGGCCCCGGCCAATCGACGATTTGCAGGCGGAGGTCGCCAAGCTGAAGGGCGAGGGAGCGCGGCGCGAGGAAGTATTCCGCAAGCAGTTCGAGGCGGAGAAATCCCACGGCAAGGTGCTCGAGAAGAAGTTCGACGAACTTTTTAAACGGGTCAAAGAGAACCCGGACGCGCCGGCGCCTTTGCGGGATATCGATTTGGATTGACGCGGATTGAAGCTATCAGCGATCGGCCGTCAGCCATCGGCTGTACAGCCGTGCGTCAGTAACGCGATTAAAACGGTACAAAACCCCGCACGCACCGGGGGCGCCGCAGCCGGCTGGGCCTGCCAAGCCAGGAATGCCTGCGCAAAAACACCACTGGAAACTTCGGCAAAGAGACCCGGAAGCCAGAAATGTTTGAGACGAAACCACCACTCTCAGGATATACCCCCGGAGTTGAGAGGGTGTCTTTAAGTGCCTTGTTTCTAACGGAAGTGACTTGTGACTGACATTTGAGAGACCCGGCGGTCTGGCGGGGAGCCGCATCCTGGCGCGGCGACTGCCAGCCCGTAGCGGAAGTGAGTGCGCTGGAAAGCCGGGTGCAGGCGACGAGATTTTGGGGCGGAACGGGTTTTAATTTCAGGGGATTCGGGCGCGGAATTTCGAAGCCGGTCCCTGTTTTTCCGGCCCGGAAGTTTTTGTACAGGCTGCCAATGGGCGGCTCCGGGCGCATTTGTAATAGGCCATTCAGAGTTTGGTGGCTAATCGGACTCCTAATTCTTATTATTCCTATTGCTTTCATAAGCGCATCCGTATATAGTTATTGACATTCCGGAACTGGTCCGGCTTGGTTGGACGAAAGGGGCCTCGCATGGTTCACGCAGGGTGGGTGGGAACCGGTTTTTCCATGGGATTTGACGGTGCTGCACCGCAGGTGTGTGCGCCGCGTCGGCCTGCCGTGCGGCTGGGTGCGAGGATTGTTGCCGGCTTGATCGCGCTGGCGCCGGGGCGGGGTTGGGGCAGGCCCAGACCCCGACGCAGTTCGTCTACGTGGCCAACCGAAGCGACAACACCGTTTCCGGGTACTCGCTGGACTCGGCGACGGGATCGCTCACGCCGGCGCCGGGTTCCCCGTTTGCCGCCGGAGCATCTCCTGTTTCGGTCGCGGTTACGCCTTCGGGCCAGTTCGCCTATGTCGCGAACTCTGCATGGGGAAGGCTGAGCGGGTAGGCAGCATCTCGGCCTACTCGATTGCCCCAACTAGCGGTGCGCTCACCGCAGTCCCCGGATCGCCGTTCGCGGCGGGTAAGGGCGCCGATTTCATCGCCCTGACGCCATCCGGCCAATTCGCGTACGTCGCGAATTCGATTCCAACACCGTTGGAGCGTATTCCATAAATCCCGCCAGCGGCGCGCTCACGCAGGTGCCCGGATCGCCCTTCGCGGTCGGGGACTGGGCCGAACGATGTGACCGTGTCACCTTCGGGCGAATACTTGTACGTGACGAAGTTTACTTCCAGGCAACATTTCGGTTTATACCATAAGCGCGAGTACGGGCGCACTGACGCGGATCGGTGGGTCACCGTTTCCGGCGGGGGCGTATCGGAATCGTCGTGGTAGCGCCGTCCGGGAAGTTCGTTTATGCCGTCGCCAATTCGGGCGCGGCGGGGTATAGCTCGTTTTCGTACGGACTGTTCGGCCTGGAGCGTGGACCCAACAACGGGTCGCTCACGCCGCTTTCGGGCTCGCCATACGCCATAAATGCTTTCGGCGCGGCGCTATCTCCCTCCGGTCTGTTTGGCTGGTTCGCAGGCGGATTCAATAACGATGTATTGGCATATGCCTTCGATCCCAACACCGGCGCCCCACGCGCCGCTGCCTGGTTCGCGGCTGCGGCGGGACGATCCGGTTGGCCTGGCGGTCGACAACACGGGCCAGTTCGTGTACGCTCGAACAACGCCTCCAATACCGTCTCGGGTTATAGCATCGATGCCAACACAGGGGCGCCTCACCGCGCTGGCGTCGTCACCGTTCGGGGCGGGTGCGATCCCCAATGGGATAGCCATCGCCGTAGTCAATTCGAGAACGTATGACGCTGCCAAGGGACGCTGCCGGGGTTTCAGGGCTGGGCGTACGGCGGAGACAATGGCAATGCTACTCCGACGGTTATGGGCCCGGCGCTAATGGAGAACACTACTGCCGGAGGGCAGTACTGGAACCGGACGGATCCGTCGATCGACTTGTCGCAGTATTTGGAATTAGTGGCTGTTCTGAAGATCGATTCGTCCAACTTCCTTTCCAATTATGCACGGGCGGGTTACTACCTTAATGTTGAGGGTAGTACTTCCGGTTACGCAATCGGCCTAGCTGACTCGGGCTTTAGCCTGAACTCTATTTGCGCTCAAAACCCGCTCCTTACCTCGTACCCCGTGGCGGGGGCGTACCACACTTATCGCCTGGTTGTGCAGAATGGCCAAGGTGTTTTCTCTATTGACGGAGCTGCGGTCGCCTCCGGCATATCGCCGGTGACCTGCGACGGCACCCACTCTCATGTCATGTTCGGTGGAGAAGCGGGCGCGTCCCGAAGCGTTTCCGAGCTAAGATATCTGTGCTACAGCGCGACGCCGGGTGGCTGCACCGCGCCGGCTGCGCCGGGCGTCGCCGGTTCCATCACCATTGCGACGGACAGCACAGGATATGCGCAGAACGCGACGGTAAAGATCAGCGGGCAGCTTCTCGATTCGAACGGAAATCCGCTCCCCAATGTTTCGGTTGGGATTCAGCTTACTTCGGGATCGATCAACCATACGCTGAGCGCCGTGACGAATTCGGCGGGGAGCTACAGCGCGGCGTACCAGCTTTTGACATCCGACGTGGGGGCGTTCACGGCGACTGCCTCGGCGACGTATGGCAATGCTACGGTTTCAGGGACGGCATCATTCCAGGCGTTCGGCGCGCCCGGCAGGTGCCGAGCGGGAATTTGCCGGCGGGGAACACGGTCTGGACTACCGGCAAGGTATACGTTATTCCGAATGGAGGGGTAACAGTTCCCGTGGGCTCGACGTTGACGATTTCGCCTGGGGTGGTGGTGAAGTTCAAATTGAATGTCACCTACACTCCAACGTACTTGAACATCGCCGGTTCGTTAACGGCCAACGGGACGGCTGCGCAGCCCATCACGTTCACTTCGTACAGGGACGACACGGCGGGAGGGGACACCAACGGCGACGGCAAGGCCACGGCGCCGGCGGCGGGGGACTGGGCGTACATTCAGTTTGCCAGCGGCGCGACCGGATCGGTTAGCTATGCGGTGGTGCGTTACGGTGGGAGCCAGCATTTCCCCGCGACCTACGACATTAGCGAGATTGGCGCGCTGGAGATCGCAACGCAGACGGCGCAGCCCACGCTGGCGAACCTGACGCTGAGCGGCAACATAACGGGCATCCGCTTCGACAACGGCGGCGGAACAACGCCAACCGTCACCGGGAGTGCGTTCACAAGCAACACCAACGGCATTCATGTACTGGGAAACGCCGCGCCCACCATTACGGGCAGCGCGTTCACCGACAACACGAATGCGGTTTGGGGCCAGAGCGGTTCGGCTGCTAGCGTCACGGGCGGGACAGTCTCCACGTCGGCGGGTGCGCGGCAGACATTTCTCGGCGAGGCGGGTTTCCGGGGAACATACAGCGGCAACACGGTAAGCGGTTCGGGGATTGCTCTGATCGAGACGCAGAGCGGGACCATGGGGGGCGCGAACACCTGGAGCCAGGTGGGAGTTCCTTATGTGATCGACAACAGCGGGCTGACTGTGCCAGCGGGTCGTCGCTGACAATATCGCCTGGGGTGGTGGTGAAGTTCAAGCCGAATGTCACCTACACTCCAACGTACCTGAACATCGTTGGTTCCCTGGCGGCTAACGGGACGGCGCAGGCACCGATCACGTTTACCTCATACAGAGACGACACAGTTCTTGGCGACACCAATGGTGACGCAGCAGCCACAACTCCGGTGGCCGGCGACTGGGCGTACATCGGGTTTGCCAGCGGCGCTACCGGATCGGTCAGCTATGCGGTGGTGCGTTACGGTGGGAGCCAGCATTTCCCGGCGACGTATGACATCAGCGAGGTTGGCGCGCTGGAAATCGCGACGCAGACGGCGCAGCCGGCGCTGGCCAGCCTGACGTTGACCAACAACATCACGGGGATTCGCTTCGATAACGGAAGCAGCACCACCCCTGCGGTCACTGGGAGTACGTTCACAAACAACACCAACGGCGTTCATGTACTGGGAAACGCCGCGCCCCCATCACTGGGAGTACATTCGCCGACAACACGAACGGTGTTTGGGGCCAGAACGGGTCGGCTGCGACCGTCACGGGCGGCACAATTTCCACATCGACGGGCAAGCTTCAAACGTTTCTCAGCGAGGCTGGCTTTCGAGGCACGTACAGCGGCAACACGGTATCGGGTTCCGGCATTGCGCTAATCGAAACGCAAAGCGGGACCATGGGGGCCGCGAACACCTGGAGCCAGATGGGCATCCCTTATGTGATCGATAACGGCGGACTGACTGTGCCCAGCGGGTCGTCGCTGACAATATCGCCTGGGGTGGTGGTGAAGTTCAAGCCGAATGTCACCTACACTCCAACGTACCTGAACATCGTTGGTTCCCTGGCGGCTAACGGGACGGGGCAGGCACCGGTCACGTTCACCTCATACAGAGACGACACGGTCCTTGGCGACACCAACGGTGACGCAGCCAACACAACTCCGGCAGCGGGCGACTGGGCGTACATCGGGTTTGCCAGCGGCGCTACCGGGTCGGTCAGCTATGCGGTGGTGCGTTACGGTGGGAGCCAGCATTTCCCCGCGACGTATGACATCAGCGAGGTTGGCGCGCTTGAAATCGCGACGCAGTCCGCGCAACCCACGCTGGCCAACCTGACCGTTACCGACAACATCACGGGCATCCGCTTTGACAACGGCAGCGGGACTACGACGACGGTCATCGCCAGCGCCTTCGCAAGCAACACCAACGGCATCCACGTGCTCGGAGGCGCCGCACCAACCGTCACTGGTGCAACATTCACCGACAACACGTATTGCGTTTGGGGCCAGAGCGGGTCAGCTGCCACCGTCACGGGAGGTACAGTCTCCACGTCGGCGGGAAGACGGCAGACATTCCTCAGCGAGGTTGGCTTCCTTGGCACGTATACCGGGGCCTCGGTGTCGGGCGCCGGGATCGTGCTGATCAAAACCCAGAGTGGAACCATGCAGGGGGCCAACGCCTGGAGCCAGGTGGGAATTCCCTATGTGATCGACAACGGGGGCCTCAATGTGCCTGCTGGGGCGACGCTGACGATTGCGCCGGGCGTGGTGGTGAAGTTCAAGCCGGACGTCACTTCGACTCCAACGTACCTGAACATTGTCGGTTCTTTGACGGCCAACGGGACAGCCGCCCAGCCCATCACGTTTACTTCGTGCAAGGACGACACTATCCTGGGCGACACCAATGGCGACGGCAACAGCTCAGCACCGGCGCCGGGGGACTGGGCCTACATACAGTTCTCGAGCGGCTCGACGGGGTCCGTGAGTTATGCGGCGGTCCGGTACGGCGGCAGCCGGTACCAGATTGCAGGGTATAACTACGCCCCTGTTGAAATCGGCGCGCTGGAGATCGCGACCCAGTCGGCGCAGCCCACGCTTGCGAACCTGACGCTGACCAACAACATCACCGGCGTCCGTTTTGGTGGCAGCGCCGGTACCATCCCCACGGTGATCGGCAGCACATTTAGCGGCAATACCAACGGGGTTCACGTGCTCCAGAACGCGTCGCCTACGATAACGGGCAGTACGTTCACCGACAATGCGAATGGCGTTTGGGGGGAGAGTGGAGGGGCCACGATCGCGGGTGGCGCCATCACCACGTCGGCGGGGAAGCGTCAGATATTCTTGCGCGCCGCGGGATTCCAGGGCTGATACAGCGGCAATACGGTATCCGGCGCCGGGATTTCGATGATCGAAACGCAGAGTGGAACCATGCAGGGGACCAACGTCTGGAGCCAAGTGGGAATCCCCTATGTGATCGACAACGGGGGCCTCACTGTGCCAGTAGGGGCGACGCTGACATTTGCGCCGGGAGTGGTAGTAAAATTTCAGCCCGACGTTACTTCGACTCCGACATACCTGAATGTTCTTGGCTCTCTGACGGCCAACGGGACGGCTACCCAGCCCATTACGTTCACCTCGTACAAGGACGACACCGTCCTGGGAGACACCAACGGCGACGGCAACCACTCAACACCAGCGCCGGGGGACTGGGCTGATATCCAATTTGCCGGCGGCGCGACGGGGTCAGTGAGCTACGCGACGGTCCGGTACGGCGGAAGCCGGTACCAGATCGCGGGGTACGAAGGCAGCCCCGTTGAGATCGGAGCGCTGGAGATCGCCACACAGTCGGCGCAGCCCACGCTGGCCAATCTGACGCTGACCGACAACATTACCGGCATCCGGTTCAACGGCGGAGGGACCAACGGTTCGGTCACGGCCAGCACCTTCCTCCGCAACACAAACGGCGTACATGTTGTCAGTAGTGCCTCTCCTACCATTAGCGGCAACACCTTCACGGACAACACGGCAGCCATTACGAGCGATGTGGCGCCTTGCCAAACATTATTGGGAACACCGTAACCGGCAACGGCTTCATCGGAATCGAGGGGGTCCCAGCGGTACTCTGGCAGGCAATACGACATGGGGGCAGTTGGGAATTCCCTATGTGATCGACAACGGGGGCCTCACGGTACCCGCCGGGGCGACGCTGACGATTGCGCCGGGTGTGGTGGTGAAGTTCAAGCCCGACGTCACTTCGACTCCAACGTTCCTGAACATTGCCGGTTCTTTGGTGGCCAATGGGACAGCCTCGCACTCCATCATCTTCACTTCGTACAAGGACGATACGGTCGGCGGCGACACCAACGGCGACGCTGGATCGACAGCACCGGCGGCGGGGGACTGGGCCTACATTCAGTTTGCCAGCGGTTCGACGGGATCGGTGAGCTATACGACGGTCCGGTACGGTGGAAGTCGGTACCAGATTGCGGGGTACGAAGGCAGCCCCGTTGAGATCGGAGCGCTGGAGATCGCCACACAGTCGGCGCAGCCCACTCTCGCCAATCTGACCGTCACGGACAACATCACTGGCATCCGGTTCGATAACGGCAGGGGCACCACGACGGCGGCCACGGCCAGCACTTTCGCGCGCAACACCAACGGAGTGCACGTCCTCGGGAGCGCTACCCCAACCATCACTGGCAGCACATTCACCGACAATGCGAATGGCGTTTGGGGGGAAAGTGGAGCGGCCACGGTCACAGGTGGCGTCATCACCACGTCAGCGGGCAAGCGGCAGATATTCTTAGGCGCCGCGGGATTCCTATGCACATACAGCAGCAATACGATATCTGGCGCCGGGATTTCGATGATCGAAACCCAAAGCGGAAACATGGGGGGAGCGAACATCTGGGGCCAGGTAGGAATCCCCTACGTGATCGACAACGGGGGCCTCACGGTGCCAGCCGGGGCGACGCTGACAATTGCGCCGGGTGTGGTGGTGAAGTTCCAGCCCGACGTCACTTCGACTCCAACGTTCCTGAACATTTCTGGCTCTCTGACAGCCAACGGAACGGCCGCCCAGCCGATCACGTTTACTTCTTATAGGGACGACACGGTCCTGGGCGACACCAACGGCGACGCGGGCGCGACAGCGCCAGCGGCGGGGGACTGGGCCTACATTCAGTTTGCCAGCGGTTCGATGGGATCGGTGAGCTATACGACGGTCCGGTACGGCGGAAGCCGGTGACCAGATCGCGGGGTACGAAGGCAGCCCCGTTGAGATCGGAGCGCTGGAGATCGCCTCGCAGTCGGCGCAGCCGGCTCTGTCGAACCTGACGCTGAGCAACAATGTAACGGGCATCCGGTTCAACAGCGGTGGCGGCACCACACCGATGGTCACCGGGAGCACGTTCGCCGGCAACACATACGGCGTTCATGTGCAAAGCAACGCCGCTCCCACCATCAATTTCAGCAACTTCTCGGGCAACACCCACGGCGTCCAGAACGACACTCCGTCCACGGTAGTCAACGCTACTTACAATTACTGGGGCGCGGCCAGCGGGCCTTCGGGGTCCGGGCCGGGGACGGGCGATTCGGTCAGCACGGGGGTCAGCTACTCACCGTTCGCGACGGCGTTGACGAGTCAGCCGCAGGGCGGGTCGCCTGCTTCGTCACTTACGATTCACAGCGACCAGGCGGTCTATTCGCTCGGCCAGACGGTCACGGTTTCGGGGCAGGCTTTGGCCCTCGGAAACGTACCCATACCGGCGGCGTCCGTCGTGGTTACTCTGACCTTGAACGGTTCGACGCGGACTCTTGGGGCGACGACCGATGCGTCGGGTACTTACGGCGTCCAGTACCGGCCGCTATCCACGGAAGCGGGATCGTGGCAGATGACGGCGACGGAAGCCTCGGGCGGGGCGTCGCAGACAGCCAGCGGGGCGTTCCGTGTGGCCGGGCTTCAGGAAACACCCGCTACGCAAAGCGTCGATCTGGCGATGGGGAATTCGCAGGTTTTGAGCTTGAACGTACTAAACTCGGGCAATGCGTCGGTGAACTCAGTCAATGTCACGGTTACCAGCAACGGGTCGGCCTTGGTCACGGGCAAGCTGAATCTGACGGGGATTCCGGGATCTCTGATTCCCGGTTCCACATTCCCATTCAATCTGACGGTGAACGCGGCTACGGGGACGCCGCCCGCGAATCCGGTGGTGTTCACGGTGACGGCCACCGGCGTCGATGCCACCAGCGGCGCCGCCGTGAGCGTAACGGCCACGGTGACGGTGACCCTGCATCCGCACGGCCGTGCCGGTCGCTCGCTCCTTCGGCCGTTACCGTGGGCGTGAACCCAGGGCAGCGGGCGACCCAGCAGTTCGCCGTCCAGAATTTCGGCTATGTACCGCTAACGAACGCGACTGTAGCGCTGCAAGCGGGCGCGCCCACATGGGTGGCGCTGGATAATCCAAACCTGGGGACGGTCAATCCGGGCCAATCGGCGAGTTTCCAGATTGTGGCTCAGCCTCCGGCGGGCACGGCGGCGAATAACTACCCGGTCTCTTTCGTCATTACCAGCGGCATCTCACAGACGCCCGGTTCGCTAACGGTAACCGTGACGAACTCGGCCACCGGCAGCGTTCCGTTCCATGTTTCCGACGACATCAACAACAACGTTTCCGGGGCGACGGTGACGCTGGTCAACTCGTCCAACCCGGCGCTGACCTACAAGGGCGCCACGGACGCCAACGGGAACGTAACGGTGAACAGCGTGCCTGTGGGCGAATACAACTACGACGTGGTCGCGCCCCAGCACGACGCCGCCACGGGAAGCGTTCACGTATTCGCGGGAACCACGCCGCAGACCTCGGTGGTGTTGAGTTTCGACGTGGTATCGCTCACCTTCACGGTCACGGCTACCTCCATCCCGGACGTGTACAACACGCAGTTAACGGTGACCTATTCGACGAATACGATCAAGCCCGTGTTGCAGGTGACGCCATTCGCCATCAACTGCTCGATGTTGCCGCCCACGCTGTGCACGGCGACGCTGACGGTGACTAACTTGCATCCGACGGCGATCGCCCACAACGTGACGGTAGATGCGTCGAAACTGGACCTGGGGACGGCTCCGCAAAGCGCCCAGTTTGTGGCGCATCTCGGGTCGCAGACCGGCCCGAACCTCATCAGCTTGGGCGACGTCTTGCCCGGAACTTCGAACGCCAAGACCGTCGTTTTCTACGGTTCGGTTTCCAACGGCAACCTGACGACGCGAGACTTGGGAAACGTCTGGGTGAACTACGATTTCAGCAACGGCTCGGGCCGCACTCCGGTGCCCGTGCGCTACACCAGGCCGGTGGATGTTTCGTGCAACAGCATCAACCTGGTTTATGACAAGACGGTCTCGCCCACTAAACTGTCCTCGTTAGACGGCAGTTTCACTTATTCCTGCGCCAGCGCCAGGTCCGGAGTGGATGCCACTTTCCTGGCTCCCGCGGGCCAGCCATTCGCCGGTCATATGCTGGTGGCGTTCGAACTGGTCAACAACGCGGCGACAACGTTGCTTACCAATCAGGCCAACAGCGCGATATGGCGGACGGATTTCTACAACCAGGCATTCACGGCGCTGAAGCTCGGGTTCGTGGGCGCCGCTTACCCCGACACGGCGTATTACGACATCTCCAAACCGGGTTCGCCGCCGAACACCGATCTATTGACCGCGCTGCACTCCGTGCTCGACGGCGGTCAGGGCGGGCCGTTCTACCTGGGCTTTGACGCGCAATGGGCCGACCGCCAAGCCCAAGGAGCGGACGGCTATGAGATCCCCATCAACATCACCACGATCACGCCGCCCGGGCAGGGTTGTACCGGCGATTCGTGCAACCAGACTGGCTGGCCTTGCCTGAACTGCACGGTGATCGGAGACGGCGGCAGCGGTGGCGGATCTGGAACCTGCCCGCCCGGACAGCTCTGCGGAACCATCGTGGTGGGCATCGATCAGCAGCAGGTGTTCGAGCGGCAGGCGTTTAACGCTTCGCTGGGGATCGCTCCGGCGACGGCGCTTTCCAACGTCCACGCGGCAGTGGTTATCAAAGATCCGAACCACAACGACGCCAGCGGGCAGTTCACCATCGTGGTGACCGGCGATCCGCAAGGAGCTACGACGGGCGGCACGGTCTCCACGGCGAACGCGGTGAGCTGGCAGTTGATTCCGAAAGCGGGAGCGGGCGGATCCAGCGGGATTCAGTACACCGTGATGGCCTCGTTCGCCTATACGCTTAATGGGACGAGCCATTCGACGACTTCCAACGCCGTGACCATTACGGTGACGCCAGACCCGATGATGACGGTTCAGTACAGCGTTCCGTTCGTGATGGTGGCCAACAAGAACGCGAATATCGGGGTGACGGTGCAGAACGGCGGCGGCGGAGCGGCGCACAACTATTCGGTTTCGAGCGCGCAGCCGGTCATTTTGAGCAATCCGAATGGACTGCCGATCGGGTTCTCGATTACAGGATCGTCCACGACGCTCAATAGCAGCACGTTCCAGACCGGGCAGACCACGATCCTGTTCGGAGATATTGCGGCGCATGGCTCGGTGGCCGGCTACTTTGGCCTGCAAACCACCTACCGCGGCTACATAGTGGATATGACGGCCAAGATGACCGAACAGACCTATATGGGAGCGACGCTCGATCCGCTGGTGACGCTGGCCACGCCGCCCATCGTGTTTATCCCCGCGCTGGGCGGCACGGTGACGGCTACCAACGGACCGGCCAACGGGCTGGTTGTGACGGCATCGCTGGGCGGAGTGACGGTGGGGACGGATACCACGGATCAGGCCGGAGCGTACTTCATATCCAACCTGACGGCCGGGAGCTATCAGTTGAAGGTGGCGACCTCGACGGGAACCGTTCTGGCCACTCAAAGCGTTGTGGTGCTGCCCGACCAATCCACGCCCTTCGTGGACTTCAGCGTGACGCTTCCGCCGGCCGGATTGGTGAGCGTGACGGTAGCGACCACGCCGGCAGGGCTGAACGTGACGGTGGATAGCGTCAGTTATACCGCCCCGCACACGTTCTCCTGGTCGGCCGGATCTTCCCACGCGATTGGGACCACGGCGACCCAGGGCGGCGGCGGAACGCAGTACGTGTTCGGCTCCTGGTCCAATGCGGGCGCGATATCGCAGACCATCACAACGCCCGTCTCGGCGACAACCTACACGGCAAACTTCATCACCCAGTTTTACCTGACTGTAAATGTGAGCCCGGCCAGCGGAGGGATCATCAACTGCGTGGCGGGCCCGACTTGTCCGTATGCGCCGCCGGGGTACTTCAATGCCGGGACGACGATTTCGATCACCGCGAGCGCCAACACGGGCTATCAGTTCGCGTCGTTCAGCGGCGCGCTGACGGGGACCACGAACCCGCAGAGTTGACGCTCAACGGACCCACCAGCGTGACGGCGAATTTCTCACCCATCGCACCAGTACTAACGGCGGCCATCAGCGCGCGGAGCGGGGCGTCGAACGCGCGGGTGTGGACGTTCACGTTCACGAACAGCGGCATCGGCGTAGGCCTGGGGACGCAGATCACCGGACTGACCATCACGCCCAGCGGATCGCCCGGATGCACGACGGCGCCGAAGATCACGACGCCGGCGGTGGGGCCGTCAACGGCTGCGCCGCTGGTGGTCGGCGATATCGGGCCGCTAGGCACTGGTACTAAAGCCGTAACAATCGACTTCTCGGGGTGCCAATCGACCTCGCGATTCACCGTGAATCTGACCTATGCTGCCAATAGCGGCGCGTACACGAAGACGACGACGTTCAACAACCAGTTCCAATAAGGACATTGACCCATGAAACTCGGAATTACGCGCCTGAGCGCGGCGCTTGCGATTGTCCTGGCCTTCAGCTTTCCGGCGGGCGCGGGGACAGTACTGACGCTTGACCCGTGGGGGGGCGCGTTGGCGGGCAATCCCGGGGACACGGTTGGCTGGGGGTTCACCTTTTACAACGACGCGAACTACGCGCTGGTGACCAGTTCGGACTATATCACCACGACGGGCGTGGGGACGTACACGGACCTTATCAGCGCAGTGTTCCAGGTGGTCGGCCCTTCGCCGGAGAGTCCGAGTTGGACCCAGGCGTACGACCCGTTGACGCCTGCCGGCATGGGGAGCTATCTGATCGATCCGTTAGCGGCGCCGGGCGCGTCTTCGACCGGGGTAATCCAGTTGACGTACGACTTGTACAGCGTGAGCCCGAACGACGGCTTGTTCGATCCGGGCGCGGACCTGGTCTCGAGCGGAAACACAATTTCGGCGGATGCATCCATCGACGTGACCCAGCCGCAGTATTCTGGGGTTCCCGAGCCGGCGCTGGGGTTGTGGGCCGGGCTGGCCGGGCTGGGGCTTTGCGTGGCGAAGCGGCGGGGTACGCGGCCGCGCTGAGGCATCTGCGGTCAAGCCATCAGCTATCAGCCATCCTGGCTTCGCCTTGTGGTCTTTCGCGCGGACCGGGCGGAGAGGGACGTGCCGCCCAGTAGCCCGCCAACTTCTTCCGGCGTCAGATGGCGCCATTTTCCAATGGGCAGGTCTCCGATGCGGATAGGGCCGATGGCCGTTCGCACTAATTTGAGAACCTTGCTATCCACGGCTTCGATCATGCGGCGCACCTGGCGGTTGCGGCCTTCGCCGACGATTATCTCGAGGTAGGTATGCTTCGGACCGTCGCGCAGGCGGTTCACGATTGCGGGCTGCGTGGGGCCGTCCTTCAACTCGACGCCGTGGCGCAGGCGGTCGAGCTGCTCGTCGGTCAGTAGCGTGGCGGATTTCAATTCGTAGGTCTTACTGACGCCGTGATCCGGGTTCGTAATGCGCTCGGCGAAGGCCGTGTCGTTGGTCATGAGCAGGAGGCCGCTGGTATCCAAGTCGAGGCGGCCTACCGGAACCAACCACTTGCCTGCCGATGCGATCAAATCATAGACGGTGGGCCGGCCTTCCGGATCGCCGTGGCTGGTAAGATATCCCTTCGGTTTGTACAAAAGGATGTAGGTCTTGGCTTGAGGGCGCAGGGGTTTGCCATCGAGCGAGACGCGGTCGCGCTCGATATCCACCCAGCGATCGGGGTTGCGCTCGGTCTTTCCGTTCACGGCGATTCTGCCGGCGGCGATCCATTCGCGCGAGAGGGTGCGCGACGCCAGACCAGCTTTGGAACACACGCGTTCGAGCGTTTTGAGAGGACGGAGCGGGGTATTCCGGGGTCTTTCACGCATTAGGGAATCCGGCGAAATTCGCCAATCATGATGGTACATTAGAGGCGCGACGTGGGAGCAATTCTAATTCGGGGCGCCCGCCAACTGTTGACGTTGCGCGGCCCGGGAGGCCCCCGCTGCGGCGCCGCCCTTGGCGAGTTGGGGATCTTGCACGATGGCGCGCTGCTCATCCGGGACGGGGTGATCGCGGAGGCCGGGCCGTCGACGCGGATCGAGAATCTCGCGGCCGCGCGCGACGCCTTCGAGATCAACGCAGCCGGGTGCGTGGTGATGCCGGGCTTCGTGGATTGCCATACGCACCTGATGTTTCCGACGGCCGAAGGCCCAGCCGCGGATGGGGCCGACGCCGTCCGCTTCGTCAGAGCCACCAGCGGCTCGCGACTCAAAGTGCGCGCGCTCGCGTGGATCGAGACGATGGCGCGTCACGGGACTACGACGGCCGAAGTCAAAACGGGCTGCTGCGCGGACGAGGCCGCGGAAACCAAGCTGCTTAAAACCGTGGCGGTGTTGAACCGCGAGCCTCTCGACCTGGTTCCGACGTTTCTGTTCCGCGCGGCCGCGGGAGCGGTGGAGCAGGAACTGACAGCCGCGGTGGAGAGGACGATCCGAGTCATTCTCCCGTACATCCGCAAGCGGCGTCTGGCGGCGTTCGCCGATCTCGAATGGCGCGTAGGGCCGGATGGCGTCGCCCAGCTTGCGCGGTACCTGGAAGCCGCGCGCGGCATGGGCTTCCAACTCAAGCTGCACGTTCCTGGACCCTCGGCGCGGGCGGCCGTAATTGCGGCGGTAGAGCGGCTGGCCGCGAGCATCGACCATTTGGATCATGCGTCGGCCGCGGAGGCCGCTCTGCTGGCCGGGTCCTGCACCATGGCCGTACTCCTGCCCGGCGCGAACCTTCACGCCGGCGGCGCGCGTCCCCCGGCGCGGGCGTTAGTGGACAGCGGCGCGGCGATTGCGCTCGGCAGCAATTTCAATCCCCGGCATCATCCGATGCCGAGCATGCAGGCCGCGGTGGCGCTGGCGTGCGTGCGAATGGCGCTTACTCCGGCCGAGGCGATCGCCGCCGCAACCGTGAACGCCGCTCACGCGTTGGGTCTGGGAGCGCGGATAGGATCGCTGGAACCGGGCAAGCAGGCCGATATCGCGATCCTTGGCGTTCCGGATTATCGGGAGCTGGCAAGATCGCTGGGGACGAACCTGGTGCGAGTGACAATCAAGCGCGGCGAGTGCATCTACAAGGAGGGTGAGGTTGCTCGGCCCAAGCCCGCGCCGCAATGGCCGCCAGCTACGAAGCCCCGAGAGAGCGGGCTTCGGCCGTTCCGAGGCCGAATCTGAGGAAGAGCGGCGGCGGGGGTTAAGCAAGGGCCCTCCGCGAGCGGGAAGGCCCTACCAGGGTGACGGACAATCTCAAGCGGGCCGGATGGTGTTCCCACGCAGTTTGGCAAAGCCGATGGCGACTAGAGGAAGAGCCAGCAGCAGGAACGTTCCCGGTTCCGGGCTCACGTAGTTTTGGAAACCATAGTCGACTCCGTCGTACACGGTTACCGTGTCGTTGATGGTGTTCATGATCGCCAAGTAAGCGTCGGCGTTGAAGTAGGCCTGCGTGGCGCCGGGGGCAAAGTAGAAGTCCTTCGGCTGATCGTAAAAGCTGTCGTCGTTATACTGATACGGGTAAGCCGGAGGGCACCACCCCGGATTATTCGTGCCATTACAGCCCGCAATACCGGAGAGAACCGTGGTATCCATCGCCTGGTAGTCTCCCACGATCCCGCCGTTGGCCGGGACCGAGTAATTGAGATCCAGCCCCTGCACCCAGACCACCACGTCGCCGTTGCCGAGCGCCGGAAGAGAGGCGACGACATTGCTCGCGTTGACATTAATTGTGAGACCGCCGAGAGTGACGCCGCCGAACTGCCCCGCCGCGGCCGTGGTGACATTGAAATTGCCTGGCACCAGGTTGTTTCGGGCGTCGTTCGTGATCGACAAGGTGTAGCCACCATTCGAGCTGAGAGGATCTATCGAGTTCCAGGCGTTGTTGAACAGTTGGTCGATGTTGCCCTCCAGGTTATTGGCGTCCAATGTATTGGCGTCGAAGTACGCCGTTGTCCAGCAGCTAAACCCGGCGAAATTGGTGCACGGGCTTGGGCCTGCCAGGGTTGTGGGCGCCGGGTTATAGCTTACGGTCGCAGCGGAAAGCGTTGCGGCGAGCGCGGTGACGAGCAATACAGCCGATGAAATGCGACTCATTGATCTTCCCCCCTAAGATTTATAGCCAACTAGCCCTAAGTGCTATCGTCTTCAGGCGGTAGCCGCATTTGGGATGAGCAAACAGCGCGGCCGACTCGAGCAACTACAAGCGAAAACCGAAAATTCGATTTCCCCTCCGCTTAAAGCGAGTCTACTGCCAGGGTGAGTGAATTTCAATAGATCGGAATTCGCAAACGGTACCAAAAAAGGACTAGTTGGGGCCACGTACTTCGGTCGCGTTTGCGGGGGGCCACGCTGGAATGCGGTATTAATAGGGTGAGGCTGCCGGACGGGTAGTCGCTCCCGGACCTCGCAAGAGGGCGGGGGAGGAAAGTCCGGTCTCCAAAGGGCAGCGTGCCGGCTAACGGCCGGGATCCGCTTGCGGATACGGATAGCGCAACAGAAAGCAAACCGCCTTGATGGTGGGGCAGGCTTCCAGCCTTTTCCACTATTTAGGTAAGGGTGAAATGGTGCGGTAAGAGCGCACCGCGCCGGGAGCAATTCCGGCGGCATGGCAAGCCCCACGCGGAGCAAGACCAAATAGGGGAGAAGGGGTGGCCCGTCCCGTTCGACTCCCGGGTAGGTCGCTAGAGCCGCTCAGAGATGAGCGGCCCAGATGAATGACTACCGCCCGCAAGGGTACAGAAACCGGCTTATAGTCCGGCAGCCTGCACTTCAACACATAGCCATCACGGTGTTTCGGCGGCAGGGCGCGGGAATGAACGCCTTCGCAAGCCGAAGCGTGCCCGGCCTCACATTTCGAAGAGCGGAGTGGATGAATGGGAGTGACTGAGTCGTTCTTCTAATCTGTTTTTACTATGGCTCTCGCGAGCGGCCGATGATATTCATTCAGTAACACCGCTTGGAGGGGGCCTAAATGAACGGAAAGTCCGCTATTGCATTTGTGTGTGCGCTGGCCGCGGGGCTGGCAATTTCCAACGACGCTCGCGCGCAGGGTTGTATCGTGGCGCGATCGAGTTCGGTCGATCTATCGCCCGAAAGCCAGGGCGGATATCTGCAACCGGGCGATTTCGAGCTGACCATCGGCTACCGCCATCAGTTCTCCTATAAACATTTCGTGGGCGACGTGGAACAGACTTATCGCGTGGAGCAGGGCACCGAGGTGATGAACAAGATCAACCTGGAGGACGTGAACGTAACCTACCAGGCGACGCCGCGATTGAGCTTCACTCTGTCCGTGCCTGTGCTGTTCGCGAGCCGGCGCGGTAACAGTTCGTACTACACGACCACGTCTTCCGGAATCGGCGATTCATCGGTGATGGCGCAAGGCTGGATCTGGAACCCGAGCCATGCGAAGCGCGGGAACGTCAGCATAGGCGTGGGATTGCAGGCGCCCACCGGCAAGGATAATGTCCAGAACAACGTGCTCACCTCGGCGACGTCCACGACGCCCAGCGTGGTGATCGACGATTACTCCATACAGCCCGGCGGCGGCGGATGGGGCGCGATCCTCCAGTGGCAGGCGTTTCGCGACATCGGAAGAAGCTTCATGGCGTACACCACGGGCGACTATGTGGCTACGCAGGGCGGAACGAACAACGTGCTGCGCAGCGCGACGGCGGCGGCGCAGCCATTGACGGCGTACAACGCTATCCAGGATCAGTATCTGCTGGAGGCCGGCGTGGCGCATCCGATCGCGGCGATCAAGGGCCTGACCGTGACATTTGGGCCGCGATGGGAGGGCGTTCCGGCTAGCAACATTTTCGGCGACGATCTCGGATTCCGCAGGCCTGGCTTCGCAATCTCCGTCGAGCCCGGGTTCATCTATTCCCGCGGCAATAACATGCTTCAGTTCACGGTTGCCAAGGCAATGTATCGGGACCGCACAAAGAGCGTGCCGGACAAGATGCTCGGCACGCACGGCGACGCGGCGTTCGCGGATTATGTGTGGCTGGTCAGTTACAGCTTCCGCATGTCATCGCACGGAGGGGAGAGGTAGAAATCGCGCGGAGCGCGCCTTCGGCGCGTTGGCAGGCGGAAGCGCCTGCCCCACTTTGACCGGAATATGAGCGAGGAGGCTGAATGCGAGTGGCGGGTGCGTTCCTGGCGGCGGCGCTGGCGATCGGGGCGGATGCGCCGCGCGCGGAACTTACCTTGAAGGACGCCGCGGGCCACTCGGTGCGGCCTTCGGGACCTGCGCGGAAAGATCGTGGTGTTGAACTTCTGGGCTACCTGGTGCGGTCCGTGCAATGCGGAAATGCCCATGCTGGTGGAGATGGAGAAGCGCTACGGGCAACGCGGCGTGGCGTTCGTCGGGGCGTCACTCGACGACTCTAAAACGCGCGCCAGGGTTCCGGGCTTTCTCGGCGAGCACACATCGGGTTCCCTGTCTGGTTCGGCGCCACGCTCGACGATATGGAGGGCCTCGGCATGGGCAACGCCGTTCCCGCCACCGCATTCATCGAAGCGGGCGGCCGCATCGCAGCGCGCATCAAAGGTCAGGCCAGAGCGGAAGAAGTCTCCGAGCGGCTGGATTGGCTGCTAAACGCGAAGGCCGGGCCGGCGCCGGAACCCGTGGTGGTTCATTTGGAGAAGTAGGTTTCGGATAGGGCGCGCCGGTGCGAAGTCCGAACCCAAAGTGGGCTGCCACGCTAAGGAATCCCTACCCCTTCGCGGCCAAAGACCCGCGTGCCACGGCCACGCGCTTGAGTGATAAACAGCGCTCACGCGCGCATCCCAAGCGGTCGCTAGCGCAAGCCCAGTCTCAGAGGCGGTTCTGGAAGTTCACACCGTGGCTGCTGCTTTCGATGAGTTGGCTGGATAGATGACTCCTATGCAGGAAGATTCAACCACTGTCTCTGCAGCCTCAAACTGGACGACCCCCGCGTTCCGATGAGTAAGTGCGGCAGCTTGCCCTAATTACAAACAGTATCGATGACAGACACGGACGTGAACGCATAGGAGTAGAAATGGAAGCGCGAAACGAGCCCACCGCGGCCTCCCGGTCCTGCAAGACGACCCAAAGGGCAGCTGAGCGCTCGCTGCGCTGCCCTGCCGGACTTCGACCGCCGGCACCGCGCGGAGGAGTTGCCATATGGGATCGGAACGAGCGCGTATTGCCACGGTGGCGGCTTGGGGATGATATCGGCAAGAGGCCAGCCTCGGGTCACTTTGGGCCAGCACTCTGCCCGTGCTGGTAGCAGCGCCCTGGACGCTAATCGGATGCGAACCGCCGACAGGCTGACCGCACGTCGGGCAGAATCGAGCCGTTCCAGGGATCAATGCCGCGCATTTTCCACAATTTGCCATATCTTGGCTCCATGCAATAGTAGACGTTCTTTGAAACGCTATCTCCGCATAGTGCACAATTAAAGCTCATGGATACCTCCATAAACAGCTAAACGTGCCCCGGGGGCGTTCAGCGTGTTCCACACGAAGACAAACATGATTCGTGCCCGGATGGTTGGTATTATCGGAAGTCTAGGCCCGGAACTACTGTCGCGCTAAGAATCCAAGGTTTTCGCGTGTCGGTTGCTCGCGGCCACTGCGTGAGGTATTTGGGCTGGTGCCCTACTGGGCTCTCGCCATGACGGCGCGGAGGATGTTGTTAATGCGAGTCGAGTGGCCCTCGCCGTACTGTTTGAGCCAGTCGTAGACATCCCGGTCCAGCCGGGCGGCCACCAGAACCTTCGGCGCGCGACGGAATTGGGCAAGTTGTTCGTCCGTGAGCGGAGGGATGTCCGAGTAGTCGATTCCGGAATCGTCGCCGGCAGCCTGGCGCTTCGCGATGCGGGCCAGAACCGTCTTCTGCCGCTTATTCAACGGCTTGCTGAATATAGATTCGGCGCTCGCGCTGATTCGCTTCCCGCGCCGAGAGGATGCGGATAATCTCTTCGCCATTGGCATCGTCCTCACGGTAAACATGCACCACCAGCAGGAGGGCCGCCGAAACGGCCCCAATCGCATGCCACCGCTGTTCTCCGTCGATGAAGCGGTCGTGCATCAGAACCACTTTCGGATCGTCGAATACGCGGGCCGCGGTTTCAAAGTCCAGGCCTTTGTGCTTCGTCCGGTTAATCCGATTCTTTTTGGAATCCCATTCGAAGCGCATCGTTATACATAACGTATAACAGACTCGATTACCGGGTCAAGGTCAAGGCTGAGCGCCGCGTCAGCGCTGGCCGTCCCCAGTAGAGTCCGGCGCCTCCGGCTGCAACAACAGATCCAGGAACGATCGTGTCGCGGCGTTGAACTTCTTGCGACGCAGATGCACGATTCCCACGGGGCGCAACAAATCCGGTGCATGCAGGCGCACGGCGGCCAGCGCGCCTTGCGCAATTTCGGCCTGCATGGTGCGCGCCGGAAGGATGCTGATGCCCGATCCCACGGCCACCGCTTCCTTGATGGTGTGAATGTTGTCGAAGTGCATCGTGACGTTCACACTCACGCCGTGGGAGCGCAGGAACTCGATCGATTTCACGGCGGATGGATAGATCTTCGTCGAAGGCGACGTATTCCTGCCCGTTCAGATCCTGCGGGTACACCTCTTCGCGAGAGGCGAAAGGGTGGGAGGGCGGAGCGGCCACCTGCATGGGGTCTCTGCGCCATGGGATGGCCACGATGTCGCGACTCGCCTCCGGGTAGCTCACCAGACCCAAGTCCGCGGTTTCGTTTCTGACGGCCGCGTAAATGGCCTCGGGCCGCTCGTACTCGACGTTGAGATGCGCGGAGGGATGGCGGGCGGTGAAGGTCTCCTGCAACCGGCTCATTTCGGACAGGCCAATGGAATAGATGGAAGCCACCCGGACCGTGCCTTCGACGCCGCCCTTCAGAGTCTCCAACTCGCGCAGGAAAGCGTCCTCCCGCCGCAGGACATCCCGGCAGAAATCGTAGTAGAGCTTTCCCGCCGGCGTTGGTTCCAGGGGGCGGCGGCTGCGATCGAACAAACTCACCTCGAGGCGACGTTCCACCTCGTGAAGGTGCTGGCTAGCTGCAGATTGACTTACATTGCAGTGTGCAGCCCCTTTGCTTACGCTCTTGGTTGCCACTATCTCTTTGAAAATACGAACACCAACCGGAATCACAGGGCCATTTTAACATAAGCTGAGCTAATGTCAAGAGTCATACTGATTTCATTTGCCTAATAGTTATGAACATGATACACTAGCGAAAAAGTGATAAGCGGCCGGAGGCGCAGTGTATCCGAACTTAGCCTCCGGACCGTGTGGGACCCAGAGGATACATGAGCGATTCTATTTCGACCAGTGGTCTACCCGTAGCCCAGGGGCTTTACGACCCACGCAACGAGCACGATGCGTGCGGCATCGGTTTTGTGGCCAACGTCAGGGGGCAGAAGTCCCATGACGTGATTGCAAAGGGCATCCAGGTACTCATCAATCTCACCCACCGCGGCGCATGCGGCTGCGACCCGGAAACCGGCGACGGCGCCGGAGTGCTGATTCAAATTCCACACGCATTCTTCTCGCGCGAATGCCGGCGTCTGGGTTTCGCTTTGCCTCAACCCGGCGAGTACGGCGTTGGAATGACGTTCCTGCCGGTCGAGAAACACGGGCGCTTGCAGGCGGAAGGCCTCATCGAGCGAATCGTGCGCGAGGAAGGCCTCACGGTTCTCGGTTGGCGCGATACGCCCATCGACGGCTCGGCGATCGGCCGCGTGGCGCGCGCGTCGCAGCCGTACATCCAACAGATCTTCGTGGGCCGCGCGAAGGGCATGGACGAGGATGCGCTGGAGCGCAAGCTGTACATCGCGCGCAAGCGCATTGAAACGGAGTTCGTGGCGTCGGAGATTCCGGGCAAGGAGTTCTTCTACATTCCGTCGTTTTCGGCGCGGACCATCGTTTATAAAGGCTTGCTGCTGGCGCCGCAGATCGCCCGGTTCTATCCGGAGCTGGACGATCCTTCGGTGATCAGCGCGCTGTGCCTGGTACACCAGCGGTTCTCGACGAACACCTTCCCCACGTGGCCGCTCGCGCATCCGTTCCGCTACGTAGCGCACAACGGGGAAATCAACACGCTGCGCGGAAACGTGAACTGGATGCACGCGCGCCAATCCGTGCTTGCTTCTCCTCTGTTCGGAGAGGACATAAAAAAACTCTTCCCGGTTATTCAACCCAACGGAAGCGATTCGGCGAACTTCGACAACGCCCTGGAACTGCTGCTGATGGCCGGGCGCAGCTTGCCGCACGCGATGGCCATGCTGATTCCGGAAGCGTGGGCCAAGAACGCGCACATGAATCCGCAGAAGCGGGCGTTTTACGAATACCATGCCTCGCTGATGGAGCCGTGGGACGGTCCGGCCGCGATCGCATTCACGGATGGCCGCACGATCGGCGCCACGCTCGACCGCAACGGCCTGCGCCCGGCGCGCTACCTGGTGACGCGCGACGACGTGGTGGTAATGGCGTCCGAGACGGGCGTGCTACCCGTCGCGCCCGAGGACGTGAAGCTCAAAGGCCGCTTGCAGCCGGGCAAAATGCTGCTGGTGGATACCGTGGAAGGGCGGATTGTTTCGGATCGCGAGCTGAAGGCCCGGCTGTACGGGCGCAATCCTTATCAGCTTTGGATCAAGGAAAACCAGATTACGCTGGATCAACTGGCCGATCCTCCGCGCGAGCACGGTCCCGACGAGGCCACTCTCATCCGGCGGCAGCGCGTCTTCGGCTACACCGAGGAAGATCTGCGGATGATCCTTGCCCCCATGGCGCAGAACGGCGAGGAGCCCATCGGCTCGATGGGATCGGATACGCCGCTGGCGTGCCTATCCGATCAGCCACAGCCGCTGTTCCACTATTTCAAACAGCTTTTCGCGCAGGTGACCAATCCTCCCATCGATCCGATTCGGGAAGAGATGGTGATGTCGCTCACCAGTTATATCGGCACCGAGCGCAACATTCTCGACGAAACGCCGCGTCATTGCCACACGCTCAAGCTGCCGCATCCGATCCTGACGAACCGCGACCTGGAGAAGCTGCGGCGCGTATCGCAGGGCGATTTTCTGGCCACGACGCTGCCGATGCTCTTCGCCATCGAGGATGGCGCCAAGGGCTTGGAACGCGCGCTCACGCAGCTTTCGCGGCGCGCTTCGCTCGCTATCCAATCCGGCTACACGCTGCTGATCCTCTCCGATCGTGGAGCGGACCCGGACTGGGCTCCCATTCCCAGCCTGCTCGCGCTGGCTGCGGTGCATAATCACCTGGTGCGCGAAGAAACGCGCACGCAGGTGGCGCTCATCATCGAATCCGGCGAGCCGCGCGAGGTGATGCATTTCGCGCTGCTCATTGGATATGGCGCGAGCGCGGTGAATCCGTACCTGGCGCTCGAAACCGTCGGGCCGGATGGGGTGGAGAAGTTCATTAAGGCCGTCAATAAGGGACTGCTGAAGACGTTCTCGAAGATGGGCATCTCCACGCTGCAAAGCTACCGCGGCGCGCAGGTGTTCGAAGCCATCGGCCTGGATCGGCAACTGGTGGACAAGTACTTCACGGGGACCGTTTCGGCGATTGGCGGCGTGGGGCTCGAGGCTCTGGCGCATGAAGCCATCGTGAAGCACGAGCACGCTTTCCGGCCGCTTGCCGAATCCGAGCCGGATTTGCCCGCGGGCGGCAACTATCACTACCGCGTCAACGGCGAATATCACCTGATTAATCCGCAGACCATCTCGAAGCTACAGCACTCCGTGCGGCAAAATAGCTTCGCGACATTCCAGGAATACACGGACCTGATTGACCACCGCAACCGTCAGCTCTGTACTTTGCGCGGGCTGCTCGGACTGAAGGAATCCGCCACCCCGGTTCCTTTGGACGAAGTGGAACCGGCCTCGGAGATCGTCAAGCGGTTCGCGACCGGCGCCATGTCGTTCGGCTCCATATCGAAGGAAGCGCACGAGACGCTGGCGATCGCCATGAACCGCATTGGCGGCCGTTCCAACACGGGCGAGGGCGGGGAAGACGAGGAGCGTTTCCTCGACCTGCGCCGCAGTTCCGTGAAACAGGTGGCCTCCGGGCGCTTCGGCGTGACGGCCCACTACCTGGTGAACGCCGACGAACTGCAAATCAAGATGGCGCAAGGCGCCAAGCCCGGCGAAGGCGGCCAGCTTCCTGGACACAAGGTGGATAAGGTCATCGCCCGCGTGCGCCACTCGATTCCCGGCGTGGGCTTGATTTCTCCGCCGCCGCATCACGACATTTACTCCATCGAGGACCTTGCGCAGCTCATCTACGACCTCAAGAACGTGAACCCGGCGGCGCGAATCTCGGTAAAGCTGGTGGCCGAGGTGGGCGTCGGCACGGTGGCCGCGGGTGTTGCCAAAGCCCACGCGGATGTGGTCCTGATTTCGGGCGACTCGGGAGGTACGGGCGCTTCTCCGCTGAGTTCGATCCGCCACGCGGGCAGCCCGTGGGAACTGGGTCTCGCGGAGACCCAGCAGGTTCTGGTAATGAACGACCTGCGCGGCCGCATACGCGTGCAAACCGACGGTAAGTTGCAGACGGGACGCGACGTGGCGATCGCGGCGCTGCTCGGCGCCGAGGAGTTCGGCTTCTCGACGTCGCCTCTCGTTTCGATGGGCTGCATCATGATGCGCAAATGCCACTTGAATACCTGCCCGGTTGGCATTGCGACGCAGGACCCCGTGCTGCGCGCGCGTTTCGAAGGCTCGCCCGAGAACGTCATCAATTTCTTCTTCTTCATCGCCGAACAGGTGCGGGGATACATGGCTCGCATGGGCTTCCGCGCGTTTGACGAGATGGTGGGGCGTGTGGACATGCTGGAAGTCCGGCCGGCGATGGAGCACTGGAAGGCCAAGGGTCTGGATCTCTCCGTGCTGCTCCACAACCCGCCCGCGCCGTCGCGCATTGCCCGGCGCTCGGTGGAAGCGCAGGATCACGGCCTCAAGCAGGCGCTCGATCACGAGCTGAAGGATCTGGCGCGCCCGGCGCTTGAAGGACGCGGCAGGGTCGATGTGCGGCTGCCCATCCGCAACGTGCATCGGACGGTGGGGGCCATGCTCTCCGGCGAGATCGCGCGGCGGTTCGGGTCGGCGGGCCTTCCGGACGGCTCCATTCGCTTCCGCTTTACCGGTTCCGCGGGTCAGAGTTTCGGCGCGTTCCTGGCGAGGGGCGTGACACTCGATCTGGCGGGCGACGCCAACGACTATATCGGCAAGGGCCTGTCCGGTGGCGTCATTATCGTGCATCCGCCGCCGGGCTCGGCATTCGCGCCGGAAGAGAACATCATCATCGGCAACACGGCTTTGTACGGGGCCACAAGCGGCCAGGCGTTCTTCAGCGGCGTGGCGGGCGAGCGCTTCGCGGTGAGGAACTCGGGCGCAACCGCGGTAGTGGAAGGCACGGGCGATCATTGCTGCGAATACATGACGCGCGGGCTGGTGGTGGCGCTGGGCAAATGCGGCCGGAACTTCGCGGCGGGCATGAGCGGCGGGCTGGCATTCGTCTACGACGAGAAGGGCGACTTCGCGGAAAGGCGCTGCAATACGGCAAGCGTCGCCTTGGAGAAAATGCTGCCGGATGAAACGGACGCGATGATGCTCCGCGAGTTGATACGACGCCACGTGGAGCATACGGAAAGCCCGAGGGGCCAGCGGATGCTCGACAACTGGGAGCAGACGCTCTCGAAATTCATTCGCGTATTTCCGCACGAGTACCGCCGCGCGCTGGCGTCGGGCGAAGTGGCGGCGCTAGCGGCGGCCATGCCCGCGGTAACGGCGCCGGCGAGCGCCGCGCAGCCGGTGGGAGATTAACCATGGGAAAGGTTACCGGTTTCATCGAGTTCGAACGGCAAACAGCCGAGCGGCGGCCCGTGGGCGAGCGGGTCCGCGACTGGTTCGAGATCTATAAGCCATTTCCCGAGGAGACGCTCCGCAGCCAGGGCGCGCGTTGCATGGATTGCGGAGTGCCGTTCTGCCACAATGGGTGCCCGCTCACCAACATCATTCCGGACTGGAACGACATGGTGTACCGCGGCCGTTGGCGCGACGCTGTGCGGCGTCTGCACGCAACCAACAATTTCCCGGAGTTCACCGGCCGGATATGCCCGGCGCCCTGCGAGGCTTCCTGCGTGCTGGGAATCAACGCGCCGCCGGTGGCCATCAAGCAGATCGAAAAAGAAATCGTAGACCGCGGGTTCCGCGAAGGGTTCGTCAAGCCGGAACCGGCCGCGTCGCATTCGGGCAAACGCGTGGCGGTCATCGGTTCCGGTCCCGCCGGACTGGCCGCGGCGCAGCAGCTCGCGCGCGCGGGCCATGGCGTTACAGTCTTCGAGAAGAACGACCGGTTGGGCGGCTTGCTGCGTTACGGAATTCCGAACTTCAAGATGGAAAAAACGCTCATCGACCGCCGGCTGGACCAAATGCGGCAGGAGGGCGTGAAGTTCGAGGTCAACGCGCATGTCGGCGGCAACATCTCCGTGGACGATCTGCGCAAGAACTTTCACGCGATTCTGCTGGCGGGCGGAGCGGAGCAGCCGCGCGACCTGCCTCTCCCCGGACGCGAGTTACGGGGAGTCCATTTCGCGATGGATTTCCTGCGGCAGCAGAACCGGCGCAACGAAGGCGACACGGTTCCGGAGGATGGGGCCATTCTCGCTACTGGTAAGCGCGTCGTGATTATCGGCGGCGGCGACACGGGCGCCGATTGCCTGGGCACGTCGCACCGCCAGGGAGCGGCTTCCACGACGCAACTGGAATTGCTTCCGAAACCGCCCGCGGAGCGCTCGCCGCTGACGCCATGGCCGCTCTGGCCGATGCAGCTTCGCGTGGAAAGCTCGCACGAGGAAGGCGGCACCCGCGATTGGAGCGTGGGCACAACCCGTTTCACAGGCAACGGCGACGGACGCGTGGGCGCGCTGCACGCGGTGCGAGTGGGGCCACCGCCGAAATTCGAGCCGATGGCCGGCACGGAGTTCACGATTGAAGCGGATCTCGTGCTGCTGGCGATGGGCTTTACCGGGCCGGTGAAAAACGGCCTGATCGAGCAGCTCGGCGCGAAGCTGGACCCGCGCGGCAACGTGTGGGCCGACGACGACTACATGACCACCGTCCCCGGCGTGTTCGCCGCCGGAGACACGCGGCGCGGCCAGTCGCTGGTGGTGTGGGCGATCGCGGAGGGGCGGAAGGCGGCCGAGGGCGTGAACAAGTATCTGGCGGGAGAGACGGCTGCGGCATAGCCTGGCTGGTGGAGCGGAAGTGGGGCGGGCAATTCTGCCTGCCGCCGGCTATCCGCCGGTGTCAGAGGCCCACGCCGCCCGATAGCCGGCGGCAGACAAGACTGTCCGCCCCACGAGGCTGAGGGGGTCTGCTCTGTTGCGATACTCGCTCGCTCCCGCTTGCTTGCAACGCCCGTTGCCTCGGCGTATTCTGATCCTTCGCCCGTGGGCTTGGGCTCCGGGCTAACACTCCGAACACCGAGGCGTTCATGCGTAATTTGGTTGCGGCCGCTCTGCTTGCTCTGTCCTGCGGATTCCCCGCCCAGGGCAAAGTCGTGGTCTTTTGGCAAGATGGTTTTCCTACGGTTGGCAGTCAGCCGGTATCGCGAGACACGCTGGCTAAGGCTCTCGATGGCGCGGCCACCGTGTTTGCCGGCATCGATGCGCTGAAAGACCCTTCCACGCTTGCCGGCGCGGATCTGCTGGTGTTTCCTTATGGGTCCGCGTTCGCCGCGGGCGATTGGGCGGCCGTTCAGAGTTACCTCCGCGCGGGCGGCAATCTTCTGGTTCTTGGCGGGCAGCCGTTCCGCGTCCCGGTCACTCTGGTGAACGGGCGGTTCGTTCAGGCCGAGCCACAGGACACGTATTCACGCGAATTTGGAATCCAGCACACGTACGTAGCGCCTCAGGTCGCGAACGCGAAGTTCGCGTGGCGCACCGAGTATTCGTTTCTTCCCGCAGCGGCGGTGCAGGCGCGGCGGTTCTTCGTGCTCGAAGGCAGATTCAATGCGTTGGGATTCATGGTGAACTCCGAGGGCCTGCAAGTGGCCGCGCCGGTAGTGATCTCCGACCGCATGGGCTTCGGCGGAGGCCCGCCCGCGGCAGCTCCCAGGGGCCGCTGCGCTCGCCCCTGGCGCCGCTCCGGTTGCGGGCGGAGCGCAGGCGGCAGGAGGCGCTGCGGCAGGCCGCGGAGGGCGGGGCGGCGCCGGTGGCGGGGCATCGTCGCGCGCGGTGTTGCTGCCGTTCGAACCGGCCCCGGGATACTGGGAGTCGGCGGATGGAGTGTCGCTCATCCACCAGTCGGCGGGCTACGCGCAGCAAGGCCCCGCTACATTTTCGCTGGAGCTGGCCTTCTCGACCGTCAAGGCGAACGAACGGCCGCGCGTAACCATTCACCTTCGTAACGGCAAGCTCGAACGATTGCAGCAGCCGCTGGCGGGTGAGGTGAGTCTGGAGGTGAGTTCCGGCTCGGGCGTCAAAGAGACCAGGCGCGTGGCGTGTTCCGGCGCGAGATTCGATAGCGAGGTCGCGTTGGGGCCTTACCCGCCGGGGTTCTACACGGTTCGCGCCGTCTGGGAAGGCGGCGCGCAGGGCCGCGAAGGCTACCAGAACGGCTTCTGGGTGGAAGACGAGAAGATGCTGACGAGCGGACCGGCGCTGGGCGCCAAAGGCGATTTTCTGACGCGCGACGGAAAACCGTTTTTCCCGGTCGGCGCCAACTATTTCTCCACGGAAGCCAACGGCTGGAACTTCGGCGGCCCTCGCAACGCATGGATTTGGGAGCGCGATTTCGACGAGATGCAGCGCTACGGCGTCAGCTTCGTCCGCACCGGCGTGTGGGGACCGACGCTTCAGCTCATCGACCGCGACACGAAGGGCGTCACCGAGCGCTTCCTGCGCAACCTGGAAGCGTTCCTGCTCTCCGCGCGGCGGCACAACATCATCGTCAATTTCACGTTCTATGCGTTCGCGCCGGCGCCGCTCGATCCGGATGCGCAGCCGCAGCAACCGGCCGCGCCGGCCCAAGGCGGGGCGGCGCCCGCGGCAGCCGCTGGAGGCGGATCGGGGAGGGGCGGACGCGGCGGCGCAGCCACGGCTCCTCCCCAGCCGAATGTCTACATGGACCCGGCCGCGGTCAAGCTGGAGTTGAATTACGTGCTCTCCATCGTGCGGCGGTTCAAGGATCTGCCGTTCCTTTCGTACGATTTGATCAACGAGCCCAGTTTTTCGAACCCCGGGCGTCTGTGGACCGGCAACACGCCGAATGGCGATCCGGTGGAACTGGACCTGTGGCATAGGTGGCTTGCGCAAAAGTATAGCGACCTTGCCGCTCTAGGGTCCGCATGGCGCAGCACGCCCGAGTCGCTGGTCAGCTTCGATAGCATACCGCTCCCCGCAACGGCCAACCTGAGCTTTACCCGGAGCGGTAACGCCGCTGAAGAGCGCGCCTTCGATTACAACCTGTTCGCGCAAGACGAATTCTCCGGCTGGGTGAGAAACATGGTGACTGCCATTCGCGGCGCGGGCAGCAATCAGATCATCGATGTCGGCCAGGACGAAGGCGGCGTAACGAACCGCGTGTTGAACCAGTTTTACGCATCGGCGGGAGTCGGCTTTACTACCAATCACACGTATTGGCGGGACGACGCTCTGCTCTGGGATTCCGTCGCGGCCAAGCGGCCCGGCGTTCCTAATATCGTGGGCGAAACGGGTTATCAGCCCGTGCGAACCGTGGACGGGAGCTGGCGCTTCGATGAGTTGACGGGCATGGCGCTGAACGAGAAGAAATGGGCGCTGGGATTCGCCGCCGCAGCGAGCGGCGCGATGATGTGGGATTGGGACCGCGAGGTCGATTTCGGCATCAAACGCAGCGACGGCTCGGCGAAAACGTTGCAAAACGTCATGCGCGCCATGGGCCAGTTCGCCGAGAAAGCCGCGCCTTATGCTACCGGATTGACCGCAACCCGAAGTCGCGCTGGTTTTGCCGCAGTCCTATCAGCTTTCGGTCTATAACGCGAACGCGCTCGAAGAGCAGCAGAAGGCCGTGCGCGCGCTCTACTATTACGCGCGGTCGGAAGCGTACGCGGTAGGCGAGTATCAAATTGAACTGCTGGGCAATCCCAAGCTCATCATCCTTCCCGCTCCGCAGGGTCTTGCCCCGGAAACCTGGGACGCCATCCGTGCGAAGGTCAACGCCGGGGCCACGCTGATGGTGAGCGGCGCGTTCGATGGCGACGCGCACCTCCACGCCACGGGCCGGCAAGCGAGCGTTGGTCTGTCGTACGAAACCGCGCCCCTGCTGGAGCGCGAAGACCTGGTGAAGTTTCCGGGCGGGGAAGCGCGGCTTTCGTTTGGCGGGGATAAGACCACCTATCTCGATCGCGCCGTCCTGTCGGATCACAGCCTGTGGGTTGAAAAGACGGCCGGCAAAGGCAAGGTGCTCTTCTCGCCGCTTCCGCTGGAGTTGAACGACAACTTGCAAGCCATTGGAGACATCTACCGGTACGCGCTGAAGACGGCCGGAGTAACTCCCACTTATGTCACGACTCTCCAAGACCCGGGGCTTCTGATTTGCCCGACTAAGTATCCCGAGGCGACGCTGTATGTAGTGAGTTCGGAGTCGGGCCAGCAGGCCGTCTCATTCACCGACAGGCGCAGCGGCAAGACGTTCAGCGGTATGCTGGAGCCCGGCCGGTCGGCGCTTTTGCTGGTGTCGGCCAAGGGAGATGTGCTGGCCTCGTATAACTGGAGCGGCCGGTAGGGGCGGAGCGGCCAGGGCAGGGGAATCCAGATTGGGCTGGCCCCTCTCGACGCAACGCAGGGCTCCTCATAACCGTCTGATAGACTGGGAGCACCGTTCCGGTATGCGCATTCGAGTCCTGTTTTTCGGCGTTCTCAAGGACATTGTGGGAACCGGCTCCGAAGAAGCCGAGGTACCGGAAGGGTCTTCGCTGGGCGCCGTTTTCGAGAGCTACGCGCAGCGGTTTCCGCGCCTGAAAGAGATGGAGCCGAGCATCCTGTTCGCCCGCAACCGGGCCTATGAAGAGCGCTCGGCTACGGCCGCCGCAGGCGATGAAGTCGCATTTCTGCCGCCAGTGAGCGGGGGGACGCGCAAGGCCGCCGAGATTCGCGAAAACGGAAACTACTTCGCGATTACGCGGCGGGTTATCGACACCCATGCCCTTGCCGATCGTCTTCTCAGCGGAGACGAAGGCGCGGTGGTCACTTTCGAAGGGACGGTTCGGAATAATACCAAGGGCCGGCGCACGCGCTTCCTGGAGTACGAGGCGTACGAGCCGATGGCGCTTCAGGAAATTGCTCGTATCGGAAGAGAACTGATCGCCACGCGCCCCATCTGCCGCATCGCTATCGAGCATCGGGTGGGGAGGCTGCTGATCGGGGAGACGGCGGTAGCCATCGTCGTTACGTCGCCGCACCGGCGGCCGGCGTTCGAGGCTGCGCTGGAAGCGATCGACCGTCTCAAGAAGACCGCGCCGATATGGAAGAAGGAATACTTCGAGGATGGCGAGGTCTGGGTGGAAGGGGATTGGCCGCGAAATGCCAAGGCCAGCTAACGGGAACTGCAGGAACGGGCCGATCGTTGGTCTGGTGGCCGCAGCCATCGCGGTAACCGCCGCCTTCGCCGGTCAAGCCCGCTTCGGCGCGGACGTCAATCTGGTCCAGATTCTGGCCACCGTAAAGGATCAAAACGGCGCTCTAGTCGGATCGCTCCAGAAGGACGATTTCGAAGTTTCGGACAACGGCGTGCCGCAGGAAATCTCGAAGTTCGAGCGGCGCACCGAACAGCCGCTCTCCATCGCGCTGATGCTCGATACCAGCGGGTCCGCCGGGAAGGATTTCAAATACGAGACCGATTCCGCCACGCGGTTCTTTCACGCGCTGCTTTCGGAAGGAAATCCCGCGGACGCGGTGGCGCTTTATGGCGTCGGCGCCGACGTAAGCCTGCTTCGCGATTTTACCCACAACTACCTGCTGCTCGAGCAGCAATTCAAGTATCTGCATACGGGCGGCGCAACGGCTCTGTGGAACGCGATTTATCTGGCTTCCGGCCAGCTTGAAAAGCGCGAGGGCCGCAAGGTGATCGTCATTGTCACGGATGGCGACGATACGTACTCCAAGATGACTCCGCAGCAGGCGCGGGAAGCGGCTCACATGGCGGACGCGGTGATTTACGCGGTCGTGGTGGTCCCCATCTCCAACGACGCGGGCCGCAACATCGGCGGCGAACACGCGCTGGAGTGGCTGGCGCAGGGGACCGGCGGCAAGACGTTCATGCCCGCCGTGGGGCCCGATCTCGATAAGACGTTCACCGACATTATCGCCGAGCTGCGCACGCAGTATCTGCTGGCGTTTTATCCGAAGAATGTCCCGCCCACGCGCGACCGCTACCACTCGCTGGAAGTGAAGGTAAAGCGCGCGGATTTGAAAGTATCCGCGCGCAACGGCTATTATGGTGTAGCGGGCGGCGATACCGGAGCTCCGGACGCTCGCATCACGGTGAGTCCTTCGACTCCGGGAACCGCTTCGCCCAGGAAGAAGCAGTTGGAGAAATAGGTACGCCGCCAATTACAGGAAGGCCGGCCCCGCCGCCGGAACAGACCTACGAAGAGGTCAAGTATCTCAAGCGCCTCATCGAGACCGCGACGCCGGTTCGCGTGAAGCTGATCGATGGCGAAGAAGTCTCGGGGACCATCGAATACTACGACCAGAGTTTTGTCCGGCTGACGAGGGAGGGCGAGCCGAACCTGTTCATCTTCAAACACGACATCGTCTACATCATGGAAGACCGTTAAGCGTGCTCCGGATGCGCAAACAATGAGCTATCTGGAAGCCGCCGTCGAAATTGCGCAGGAAGCCGGCGCCCTGATAGCCCGCTTCTATGAGCGCCGGGTGCCGTTCGAGCTCAAAGGCGAATTCGATCTGGTGACGGAAGCCGACCGGGCTAGCGAGAAGCTGGTGGTCGAGCGCCTGCAATCGCGGTTTCCGTCGCACTCCATCGTCGCCGAGGAAGGTGGCGGCGGAAAGGGCGCATCCGAATACCAGTGGTACGTGGACCCGCTCGATGGGACTACGAACTTCGCCCACAGCTTTCCCTTCTTCAATGTCACGCTGGCGCTGGAGCGCGCGGGCGAACCGATTGCGGGCGTGGTGTTCGATCCGATCCACGGCGAGATGTTTTCGGCCGAGCGCGGCGCGGGCGCGTATCTGAACGGGAAGCGCATTCACGTTTCCGGCGCGCGAACGCTGAGCGTAAGCCTGGCCTGCACGGGCTTCCCAAACCGCAAGCGCAACGCGAATGCGAACATCCATTTCTATTACCAGATGGCCATGGCTTCGCACGGCGTGCGCCGCACGGGATCGGCGGCGCTCGATCTGGCTTACGTGGCGTGCGGGAGGCTGGACGTTTTTTGGGAATTCGGTCTGAACCCGTGGGACCAGGCGGCGGGCGCGTTGCTGGTTGAGGAAGCCGGAGGCCGCGTGTCGGACATGAACGGCGGCCCGCTCAATGTTGTCTCGTCGCCTCATATTCTCGCGGATAACGGATTGTTGCACCAGGAAACCGTGGCCTTCCTATCGGAGATCTTCGCCGGCCGGTTCCGCAACCCGATGCCGGAAATAGGCTAGGCTTGGGCTCCGCGCTTGCCGGTTGAACTGGCCCCGCGCCTCCTGGGCTGGCGTGCTCGTGTTCTGGCCGCATGATTTCGCGCTTATGCAAGCCTCCGCTCCCTAACCCGGCTCGGTTCGAGGGCGCGCGGTATTTTGCGGGGGCTTCGTGGAAGGCGCCACGGGGCTCACGCCTGGACCAAAAAGGGCGCCCCGACGGCCGCCTTCTCTCGCCCCCCCTGCCGCCAAACGCCCCTCGTTGCGTATAGGACTAATTTGCATCGGCAGCATGGTAGGATAATCTCGGTTCGTTGAAGGGAGTTATTCGATTGCGTGTTGCCGCAGCGCTTTTTCTTTGGTTTGCATTACTGCAACCTGGCCTCCGGGCCGACACGGTAGTCCTTGACTTCGAAAGTTTTCCGGACAGCACCCCGCTGACTACGCAGTTCCCCGGATTGACGTTTTCGAACGCCACCGTGATTACGGCCGGGATCGGTCTCGACGAATTCGAATTCCCGCCGAACTCGGGCACGAATGTCGCTTTCGACGACGGCGCCCCGATCACTATCGATTTCGCCGGTCCGATCAGCATCTTCGGCGGCTATTTCACGCATACGGAGCCGCTCACAGTGACGGCGTTCGATGCCAACGGCAACCCGGTGGCGTCGGCCTCGTCGCTTTATTCCGACAACCTCGGATTATCCGGGGATGCGGGCAGCAGCCCGAACGAGTATGTGGGAATCGATTACGATCCCGGCTTTTCCAGCGTCCTGATCGAGGCCGATTCTGGGGGCGATTCGTTCACCATGGACGACATGACTTTCGGTACGCCGGAACCGGGGACAGCGGCGTTGGGCCTCATTGCCCTCGCTCTGACGCTTGGCGGCGGCTCCGCGATCCGGCGAGGCGGTCCTAACAGCGGACGGCGGTAACGGGCCATGCGATCCGCATCGCGCGGGCGTTCTTCCGGATGTCCAGTCGGGCAAAGAGCGACAGCGGCCCATGTAACTCCGCCGAATATTGTTTCGGCGTACTAATAAGACAAGGGTGCGTGAACAAATGAAGAGACTCATTCCGGCAATTCTGGCTGCGGCCACGTGCAGTTTGGGCGCAACTTACTCGGTCGGGCTGCCAGCGTCGGTTCCGGCTACGGTGCAGGTGAATACGGCTACGACTCTCACTGTTACCTCCGTGATTTCGCCTGCCCCAATCTCGGGCGGCGTCAACCTGCTTCAGGTTGCTGCAAACGGCTCCCAGACGATACTGGGCGTGATGCACGATGACGGGAAGAACGGCGACGCCGTGGCCGGCGATGGCATTTTTGCGCTTCAGGTCCCTGTGAATGCGCCGAAGACCGGCCAGATACAGTTTCAAGTCTCGGCCGCTTTCACTGGCCAACTGAAGAGAACGCTCTCTTCAACGCTTTCGGTGAATATCTGGGCCCCTCCGCCGGTCTGCAATCCGGGGAATCAGACCGTTTTCCGCGCAGGCTTCACCGGCCAACTGGATGGGTCCGCCTCTCAAGCTCTCGATGGCTGGAACACGCTGACCTATCTCTGGCAGGAGCTGTCCGGACCGTCGCAGGTAAGTTTCTCGAGCGCTACCGTGGCCAAGCCTCAGCTCTCGAGTGTGAGCGCGGGATCGTATGCTTTTCAGTTGACCGTCACGGACAGCACCAGGCAATCCGCTTCATGCACGGTGAGCGACGGCGCGGTGGTCACCGACAACAATTACGTGGTGAGCACCGGAAACGCCACGGCAGACAGTTTGCTCGGCCCGATGATCATGTGGGGAGCCAATCCATGGCCCTGGTTCGATAAACAGAACAAGGAACTGGCCGATCTGCAGATCGCCGGCATGGATACCAACTTCGCGGACTATTGGGACACGAACGCCGATCCCGGGGGCGCCGTGGCCGTGACGAGCGGCAGCGCGATCCTGGTGGGAACCAACACGCATTTCACGACCACGCTGTGCCAGGGGGCGACGGGGAATCCCACCGTGCCGCAACTCGCGCCCTCCGGAATGGTATTGGTGCTGTGGCACAATCACGGGGCGAACCGGATGCTGAACCGTCCCGCGAGTTGCACGGACGATACGCATGTGACGATGACGGATCAGACTTGGTTTAATGAGTCGGGGATGACGTATAGCGCGAGCGGTTCGACGGCGGTCTACAACTGGGGCTGGAGTCAGGTTTCGACTCCGGGCAACTACTACGACAACGTGGCCGCGTACTATTCGCTGTACTACCGGACGGGGATCGCGACGTACCTGAACGCAGCCCGGAAGCTGGCCGACCGGGTGTGGTCGAGTCCGATGCTGAACCAAGGGGGGGTGACGTCCGAGCCCGACTCGGGATATATCTATACGGGTCGCTCGCACGGGCTGCTAGGCATTGTGCTCCGGGCATTTGACGGCAGGCCGGATATGTGGCCGGGGCTGCGTAACATGTGGTCGAAGGCCATGCAGTATCTGGGATTGGATTCGGCGAGCCTATGGGGAATGTGGGACCAGCGTGAGGTGGCCTATCACTTGATCGAAACGTCGTATTGCGCCCAATACGATCCCAGCAGCACGTGGCAGTCGACCTGCCAGACGGCGATCGTCAACTCGCTGGCAGCCTCCGGGGCCAACGCCGTATGGCAGCCGGAGACGGCTCCGGATGGGAGCCTTCCGGCCTTAGAGTTCACGGGCGGCGGTTCGCAGAAAGGGAACGGGTGGAACTCGTATTCGACGTGGAACGACAATCCATTGTCATGTGTGGATCTGACTCCCGGCAGCGCGACGGTGACTGGTCACAACACGCACTGGACGTCAGGCATGTTTCCGGCGAATAAGATCTGGTTTTTGAAGGGCACGTTGGGAGTAGACGCGCATCATAATCCTGCGCTCGACAATTCCACCGGCGAGAGCGTGATGTACCAGGTGGCTTCGCTGCAGAGCGCCACGCAGTTGACGCTGAGCACCCCGTATGCCGGGACATTGGGAAGGACCGCCGACCCGGTGAGCTGCACGGCCGGCGCGAACAACGGATGGGCGGTAGTCGGCCAGGGCGACGGAGGCGAGTGGCTCGGGGGCTACGGCAGTTACCCATTCATGGAGGGAATCCAGACCGTGGCTTATGCGCGGGCGGCGCAGGCCCTTGCTGCCAGTTCTCCGGCCAACGCGGCGCTGGCCTGGAATCTGGGGGGGAATCTGGCGAACTGGCTCGAGAAGTACGCATATGCGGACCCGGCGTACGGAGGGACGGGCGGGATGTACTACTTCGCAAGCTTCGTGGGGTGCTCCTACCCCGTGCAGACCGCGTCCTGCACGCGGGGACTCACTCCGAGTCAGAACCGCACGGATTCCGCCGAAGCCATACAAGGGATGATGATGATCTATCAGCACACCGGGGACCCGAATCTGAGGAATTTCATCGACACCCTGTATACGCAGATGTATTCCAAGCTGGGTACCAGCCCGCAGTTTCCGGGTGACGGCTTATACCTCAATGACTTGGATGACGGGCAGCCCTACATGACGGGCGGGCCCGCGGGGAACAAGTGGCTCGGCTTCTTTTTCGGCTTCGATAATGGCGGGGCGTGGCCCGCGATGCGGCTGGTAAGGTAGAAGCCGCCAGGGGATCAATGGCGCCGCAGTTCTTCGAGTTCGTCGAGCGTGCGGGGCCAGTCCGGGCCGAGCAGGCGGGAAAGGCCGCGATCGGCGAGCACTCGTCCGCCGGTCTGGCAGGGGGCGCAGTAATTCGTCTCGTTGTCCGCGTAGCGGATGCGCAGCACTTTCGCGCCGCAGCGCGGGCAGGGCTCGCCGTACCGTCCATGGACGGCCATCCCGTCGCGGAATGCGGTGACCTTCTCCGGGAAGCGCTCTCGCGCCGCATTGCACATGCGGCGCCGCCATTCTTCGAGGGCTCCACGGGCCGCCGTGAAAAGCCGAGCCCATTCTTCGGGCGTCAGCTTGCCGGTCAGCGCGATCGGCGAGAGGCGGGCGGTGTGGAGGATCTCATCCGAATAGGCGTTTCCGACGCCGCTCACGATGCGAGGGTCCGTGAGCGCACGCTTCAACGTCCGGTTCTCGCGTGTGAGCGCGGAGCGAAAGTCATCGAGCGTGGACGAGAGGATCTCGACGCCGCCGGGGTCCATGGCGCCGAGCGCTGCCTCCCCGGCCACCACATGCAAAGATGCTCGACGCTTGGAACCGGCTTCGGTGAGCGTGAGCGATCCCCGCGGAAAATCGAAAGCCGCAAGGTTTGGACGGCCTTTCAGAGATGCGCCCGGAGGCTTCCAGTGCAGGCGCCCCGCGATCATCAGGTGCAGCACGAGCCAGAGATCGCCTTCGAGGCCGATGGCGATCCGTTTTCCCACCCGCCGCAACTCGCGAACGGTTCTTCCCTCGGCATCGGAGAACGCGGGCGCGGCCGTTCTCAGAAGAAATGGGCTGCCCAGGCGAATATGTTCCAGCGGCTGGCCGATGGTTCGCGGCTCCAGCGCCGTGATGTAGGCTTCAATGTCCGGCAACTCGGGCATCCCTTCCCAGCTTGAACGTCCGAGTGCGAATTGGCAAGGCCGGGGCGATCATTGACAGTAGGACGTAAGCGAGAGAAAATCGTGCCTAGCCCGCGCTTCGGGCCGAGGGGACATCCCGCGTGGAATCCGCCAAGAGATTATTGTTCGCGCTGCCGCTCGTTGTAGGCTTCGGTCTTGCGCAAGGCCCCGCGTCGAACGCCCCTCAGGCGTCGGCCACGGGCCCGAGCACGGTGATACGGATCGACGTCAACCTGGTGCAGGTGGACGCGGTGGTTACGGATTCGCACGGGAAGCGCGTCACCGATCTCAAGCCATCCGATTTCGAGATCCTGCAGGACGGCAAGCCGCAGAGCATCTCGAATTTCTCGTACGTCACAACCAAGCCCGCAGGCGCGGTTCCGGCGCCCGTCCGGCAGGCGGCGCAACCCAAAGCGGTGAAGGGCGAGCCGCAGCCACCGCCCGTTCCGCCGTCGCCGGCCGCGATTAACCGCACGATGGCGCTAGTGGTGGATGACCTCGGGCTGGCGGGCGAGAACATCCCGC
Source organism: Terriglobia bacterium (assembly GCA_963783505.1). Classification (GTDB taxonomy): domain Bacteria; phylum Acidobacteriota; class Terriglobia; order Bryobacterales; family Bryobacteraceae; genus BOG-224. The sequence goes on from CAWAOP010000019.1 coordinate 191,434, forward strand.
GCGTTCGCGACGCCATCCACAATTTTCTCGACCAGCAAATGCGTCCAGGCGATCTGGTAGCCATCGTTCGAACCAGCGCGGGCATGGGATCTCTGCAGCAGTTCACCACCGATAAGCGGTTACTCTACGCGGCGCTGGAGCGGGTGAAATACGGGCAGAGCCTCAACCGCGTGGGAATGAGCAGCTTCACTCCGCTGGGTTCGGGCGGGCGGGCCGACGCGACCGTGAACCGTTTCCGCGAGTGGAGCCTCGAGGTGGGCAGCCTGGCGGCCGTTCGATTCGTGGTGAACTCCATGGGCGGGCTGCCGGGCCGCAAGTCCGTAGTGCTGTTTACCGAGAGCACCCGCGTGATTTTCCGGGGAGCGAGCGACGGGATGGTGGCCGATGCCATCCAGCAACTCAACGACGCAGCCAGCCGCGCCATGGTGGTGATTCATAGCGTCGATCCTCGCGGCTTGGTGAACTACAATGCCACGGCTGCCGATCGAGCCGGGGGCAGGGCGGCTACCCGTGTGGCCGGGCGGCGGCAGCAGCAGGTCATGGACACCGAGCAGGGGATGACCGAAATCTCCGAGGCTAGCGGCGGACTGTTCCTCGATGAGAACGATCTGACGCAGGCCGTGCGCGAAGCGGCGGAAGATAGCGACGGCTACTACCTGATCGGCTACCGTCCGGACCCGCAGACTTTCGAACCGGAGCGGAACGGCAAGCCGAGGTTTCACAGCCTTGATGTGAAGGTGAAGCAGGCGGGGTTGAGCGTTCGGTCGCGCGACGGGTTTTTCGGCGAGCCCAGCGGCGGACCCGCGGTGGAGCGCACGCGCGAAGCGGAGATTGTTCGTGCTCTGCAATCGCCTTTCGCCGCCGCCGCGATTCACCCCCGGCTGACCGCGGTGTTCTCGACTCAGCCGCAGATCGGCTCGTTTATCGGGGCGCTGCTCTACTTCGATCCGAGGGAATTGAAGTGGTCCATCGAGCCGGACGGGCAGCACAAGGCGAAGGTCGATCTTGCGGCGGCGGCGTTCGACGCGGATGGCGTCGCGCTTTCGCCCGTCGATTCGACCTATACCTTGCAGTTCAATCAGCAGCAATACGACGGCGCGATGAAGAAGGGCCTGTCGTTCGCCATGCGCGTGCCCGTCGGCAAACCGGGGCCGTACCTGGTGAGGGCGGCGTTGCGCGATCCGGCGGCGGAGGGAAGCGGATCGGCCCAGCAGTTCGTCGAAGTGCCGGACCTTGCTAACGGGCGCCTTGCGCTATCCGGCATCGTACTCAGCGAGAACGGCGGCAAGACAACCGCCGATCTACCTCAGACTTCGTCCCCCGGCCAGGACTCGACCGGAGGGGCCGCGCGGCGCATATTCCGAAACGGCGCGGCGGTGACGTATGGTTACCAGGTTCTCAACGCCAGGACGGGCCCCGGCCAGCAGCCGGAATTGGAGACGCAGACGAGGCTGTTCCGCGATGGCAAGCAGGTGTTCGCAGGAAACAGGAACGCTCTGCCGGCCGCCGCCGATGCATCCGACCCGCGGCGGCGAGAATGCGAAGGCGTCCTGACCTTGGGTTCGGACCTGCCGCCCGGCCAGTACGTCCTTCAAGTGATCGTGACCGACAAGCTGGCCAAAGGCAGTTCCAGCACGGTGACCCAATCGACGGACTTCGAGATTGAGAAGTAGTGCGCGGATCCCGAAGGAGGGTACGGCTAAGCGCAACCGCCGCCGCGCGGCTGCGCGGGCGAACGCCGGCGGATGGTGGAAAATGATTACATGCCCTCTATCAAACTGATCGTTCCGCTGTGCCTTTTCGCCGTTGCCGGGTTTTCCCAGCCCCAAACGTCCTTGACCGTCTCTGGCATCGGCGGCGCGACCGCCGTCCTTTCCGTTGCCGATCTCGCGAAACTGCCACAGCAGACCGTGAAGGTGACCGACCACGGAACCCCGGCCACTTTCGAGGGCGTACTGTTGACCGACGTGCTAGGCAAAGTGGATCTGCCGCTGGGCGAGAAGTTTCACAGCACCGGGGCGTCGTACTATCTGGTGGTGGAGGCGCGGGACGGCTACCGGGCGGTCTACGCGTGGGCCGAGCTCGATTCGTCGTTCATGGACAAGGCTGTATACGTCGTCACGAAAAAAGACGGCAAGCCGCTATCGGATAACGACGGACCGTTCCAGTTGTTGGCGCCCGGCGAGAAGCGGGCCGCCCGGTGGGTCCGGCAAGTGACGGCGCTCAAGGTTAAGAAGGCGGAGTGAGGCAGCGAGAATCCGGCCCTGGTTCGGTTGATTTGGTGGGCCCTGAAGGATTTGAACCTTCGACCAACGGATTATGAGTCCGCTGCTCTAACCGCTGAGCTAAGGGCCCGGCCTTGAGTGCGCCGCTCGATGCGCGCGCTCGGTGGCGTTCATCGGGCGGGCTTCCTTATTGTAGCGAACCGGGGCGCTGCGGCGCGTTGGTTAGAATGGGGTCGTAGGCGTCTATTCCATGCGCTCTTTGGCGTCCCAAGCGGCGATCGCGTTCTTCGTATCGGCCCTCTTTTTCCGTCCGTGCCTGGCGCAGACGGACAACGCGGCGTTGCGCGACGCTTACGCCGCGATTGGACGCAGGGACTTCGCCGCGGCGGAAGAAAAGCTCCGGGCGGAACTGAAGGCGCATCCGGACGAGGCGGCCGCCATGAGCATGTTGGGCGTGGCGCTCGATGGGGAAGGGAAGTTCAAAGAGGCCGATGACTTCGACCGGCGCGCCATGGCGGCCGCGCCGCGCTCGGCGGACGCGCTCAACAATTACGCGAACCATCTGGGTCTCTCCGGGGACGGCAAGGGCGCGCGCGATGCCTATTTGAAGGCGCTGGCGGTCGATGCTTCGAATTCGACTGCCCTTCTCCAACTGGCCTGGATGGCTTTGCAGGACAGGAACGCGAACCAGGCCCTTGATTATCTCAAACGGATCCCGGCGGCTCAGGCCGACAGTCCGCGCGTCGGGCTGCTGAAGCTCGAAGCGCTGTACGGCACTGGGCGTACCACCGAAGCCGAGGCGCAACTCAAGAGCTTATCCGCGGATGCGGAGAAAGATCCGGCGCTGGCAGCCGCGGTGGGCCAGGTCTTGAGCCGCGCTCGTCAGTTCGAGAAAGCCGAGGCGCTGCTGACGCACGCTCAGAGCGCGGCTCCCACGAACTTCACAGTGCTGTACTCGCTCGGCGTGGTGGCGTCGCAAGCCGAGCGCTTCGACCGGGCGCGAGACGCGTTCGACGCCGCTATGCGCATCCAGCCGCGAAACGTCGAGGTGCTTTACGGATTGGCGTGGGCGGACTACCGTCTGGGCCGGCGCGAGGCCGCCTTGGCGGTGCTGGCGCAGGCCGCGCCGCTCGCGCCGCAACGCGCCGATATCCAGAAGCTCATCGCCATTGCCACCGGAGAGATCAAGGCGTGGGAGGATTCTCTGGCCGCTTGGGATCGCTACCTGAAACTTGCGCCGAACGACGATGCGGCGCGGCGCGAGCGCGCCTTCATTCAGACTCGGCTGGGGCAGTTCGACGAAGGCTCCTCGGAACTGCTCGCGTACCTGGCGCGTCATCCGGAAGACGAGGCCGCCTACGTAGAGCTTGGCACGGCCGAACTGGATCAGGACCCGCCCCGCGCCATGGAGGCACCTGAGTAAGGCGCTCGAGATGGATCCGGGTTTGGCCGAAGCGCGGGCTGCCCGCGGCGATCTCTATTATCAACAGGGCAAGCCGGATCTGGCGGCGGCGGACTTGGAGGTCGCGGCCTCCAAGCGGCCCGACGATGCCGCAGTCCTCGATAAGCTTGGGCAAAGTTACTCTGCTCTTGACCGCACCTCGGATGCCGTCAGCGTCCTGCGCCGGGCCGCGGAACTGGCGCCGAACGAATCCAAAATCCAGCTCCATTTCGGGCGCGCGCTTGCCGATGCGGGCCAGACGGAAGAATCCGCCAAGGTGATGGAGCGCTTCCAGCAGCTTGGGCCTTCGCACATGACCATCGTGCCCGCCGGCCTGATGGACTATCTCAGCCTCTCGCCGGAGGAGCGCCGCGCGGACTACCGTGCACGCGTGATGAACGCCGTCAAGAGCGACCCGACGGATGGAGCGGCCCAGCAACGCTACCTGGCGATTCTGCTCGAGGACGGCAATTTCGACGAGGCTGTTGCCGTGGAGCGCCATATCGCAGGGATGAAGGCCGGACCGGGCGTGCTGGTGGACGCCGGCCGTTCGCTCATGGCGGCGGGGCAGTGGAAGCCGGCCGTGGAACTGCTCTCGCAAGCTGCCGCGGCGGGGCCATCGCCGGAGGTGGAACTCAGCCTGGCTGTCGCGACTTTCCATGCGTCGGGGGCCAAGGAAGGGCTTCAACGGTTGGATGCGATCAACGCACCGGACCGGGGAGGCGATTATTATCTGGCCCGCGCGGAAATGCTGGATGCGGCTGGAGGCAAGACGGAGGCGACCGCGGCCGTGGAACAGGCCTTGAATGCCGCGCCGCAGCGAACGGATTTGTATCGGCAAGCCGCCGGTTTTCTGGTTAGGACTGGGAAGGCCGCCGAAGCGTTGCGTATACTGGACGGGGCGGCGCACGCTATGCCGGGTAACCGCGAGATCCTCGCGATCCAGGCGACCACCATGGAATTGGCGGGCAAGATCGACGATGCGGTCGAGGCGCTCACTGCCATTCAGAAGCAGTGGCCCGAGTGGCCCGCGGCGTGGGCCGCGCGCGGCGTCATCCTGGCGAGCCACGGCCGGTACGAGCCCGCCCGCGAGGCCCTGGAAGCGGCCTTTGCGCTGGGCGCTCACAGCGCCGAGGCGCGGTATTATCTGGCGGACTGCGAACTGCGGGCCAGGCAGGCCGGCGCGGCGGAGGCCGCCATCCAGCCGGCGCTCGGGCTGGCGCCGCGCGATCCGTGGATTCAGGCGCTCGCCGGGCGCGTGGCTTTAGAGAATCGCGATTATAAGACGGCGGCCGCGCGGTTCGGCGAAGCGGTTCGCGTGGCTCCGAACCTGATCGCGGCGCACATTGGCTTGGTCCAAGCGTACACCGCGTCAGGCGACAAGCAGAAAGCGCAGGCCGAAACGGACGCGGCGAAGAAAATCCAGCCAGGCGCCGCTACCCCCGCGGACCCGCCGTTCATCAGCCGCCTGTTCCAGGAGAACGCGCCTGGGGAGTGGTAGCTAGGGCCGCTGTGGGGCAGTTCGGCCCTTGCGCTTGCTGGATCCCGCCTTCCTTGTGACCAAGCGCAGGAGCGGCAATGCCTCGGTCGGGAAGCCCATGCGGGCGGCGGAGTTCTGGACGAATTCGCGGATATACGGCCACGCCGCCAAGACCGCATGACTCTTTCGAAAGGCGTCGATCTCATTCTTGGATGCAGTCGTCCCCTCCGCCAGCCGGTAACGGACTAGGTAGGTGACATGGATGTGGAACGCCAGGGGCTCTTCGCAGGTGACACGGAGAGTGACTGCGAAATCCACTCCCAAGGAATCCAAATGCCCAAGTTCGGAGTCCAATTCGGCATCGAGGCGGACCGGTTCGACACTCTGGATCGGTGGGCCCGCACCGTCCATTTCGCTGCGGTAAAGCGCGATATCGTACAGCCGCACCCTGGATTGAAGGCTTTCGGCTCGCTGGACCTCCCGGTCTAGCAATGAAATTGTAAAGTCCATACTAATCAGGCCGCCGCCAGTTGTTCGGCCGGACGCGACGGCGAGCCACGCCAGCAGGATATCGGTCTAACGTTACCCGTAAGACTAAACGAACCGAGCGGCCCGGCTACACGAGCCAACCTGGTTTCATGGCCAACCCGTCCGACTTCTAGTCGGGCTCCTAGTGCGCGGAGCACGGAGGCCAGAGTCTGCACGCTCGGGTTGCCAGTCTCGGATAGAGTCCGGTAGAGGCTCTCGCGGTTCAGCCCTGAACGCTGGGCGATCTTGCCGATGCCACCTTGCGCCTGCGCAACGTCGCGCAGGGCGAGCAAGAACACCCGCGGGTCGCTGTCCTCAAGCGCGGCATTAAGGTAGCCGACGGCCCTAGCGTCGTCCTGTATGATGGACATGAGTAAATCGTTATATGATGCGCTTCCCGGCATCCTGCCTCCTCTTGTAATCAGCCAGGTACTCGCGTGCGCGGCGAATGTCTTTTTGTTGCGTTGCCTTTTCGCCGGCGCAGAGCAGAAGAACTACGGATCTGCCCGTTCGCGTGAAGTAGACCCGATATCCCGGCCCGTAATCGATGCGCAACTCCCACATGCCGCTCCCGTGGGATCTCGAATCCCCGAAGTTGCCCAGGCGGACGCGCGCCAACCGGGCATTGGCCCGGTCGATGGCGTTCTTGTCATCCAAGGAGCAGAGCCACTCTCGGAATGGGCGCTTCCCATTGGCGGCTTCGTAGTACCGGATCGAGTACTCTTCCGCCGACATGCAATCCTGATTGTAGCCTAAAGGCTACATCCGATCAAGCTGGCTCTAAACCGACGGCGCCAGTTTTTCGCCTTCCCGGCATTGATAAGCTCCGGCTCGGACATTGGTGAAATCCTGCTGCAGGCCGTTCGGCCATTCGATGACTACGCGTTGCGCGGAGTCGCGCGGGCCTAATCCGAAGGTCAGCGTCAGCTCGGATTGGGAAAGATAGCTCGAACCGGTCTTGACCATCCGCGATTGCGTTCCATCCGGAGTGGAGACCCGGGCGACGGCGCCTATGGCGTCGCGGTTCGATTGGACGCCGATCAGGCGCAGGCGCAAGGACCGGTAGCCGCTCGTAATGTCATTGCGATAGAGATAGGCTGGGCCTTGGTTGGTGGTCATCAGAATATCGAGGTCGCCGTCGCGGTCGAAATCGCCGCAGGCCAGTCCGCGCGCCACCTTGGGAGAATCGAATCCGCCGCCGATGGCTCCGGCCGCGTCGTGGAAGCCGCCCTTGCGATCGTTCAGAAAGAGATGCGGCGGCTGCGCGTAACCGACATTGCCACGAATATTGCGGACCGTGTCGTCGATGTGGCCGTTGACGGCCATCAAGTCTAGCCAGCCGTCCAGATCGACGTCGAAGAATTCGCAGCCGAACCCCAGGCTATAACGGGAGGCCTGGCCGATGCCCGCGCGCATGGCCGTGTCGGCGTAGACGCCTTCGCGCACGGGGCGGAACAGGGCCATCATTTCGTTATCGAAGTTCGTTACCGCGATGCCGGTCTGGCCCGAATTATCGAAATCGGCGGCGTCGATTCCCATGCCGGCGCGCGCCTTTCCGTCCTCGCTGAACGCCACGCCCGCCTGGACCGCGACGTCTTCGAAGGTCCCGTTTCGACGGTTGCGGTACAGCTTGTTGGGCTGCGTGTCGTTGGCGATGAACAGATCGGGCCAGCCGTCGCGATCGTAATCGAGAAGGGCGACGCCGAGGGATTTCGAAGTCGGGTCGAAGATGCCGCTCTTGGCGGTCACATCCTCGAACGTGCCGTCGCCGCGATTGCGGAAGAGCCAGCAGGTTTCGCCGTGGTACGCCTCGGGTGTGCAGTACGATTTGCGCTTGCCGTCGAGGCTGCAGAACACATCGCGCTCGGGCGACCACCGGACATAGTTACATATCAGCAGATCGAGCAGCCCGTCGCGATCGTAATCGAACCAGACCGCCGACGTGCTGAAGGAACTTCGCCCCCCGAGGCCGGCCTTTTCGGTTACGTCGATGAACTTGCCCTGGCCGGTGTTCTTAAAAAGGCGATTCTGGCCGACGGCGGTGACCAGGATGTCCGGAAAGCCATCGTTATTGAAATCGCCGGCGGCCACGCCCATGCCGTACATCTCGACGTTCAGTCCCGCTTCGGCCGTCACGTCTCGAAACGTGCCGTTGCGGTTATTGCGGTACAAGCGCAATGTGCCGCGCTGGCGCTTGTGTGCGGGCCAATCCATGCCGTTGACCAACAGGATGTCGAGCCAGCCGTCGCCATCGTAATCGAGGAAGGCGCAACCCGGCCCCATCGTTTCGGGAAGGTACTTCGCTCCGAAGGCGCCGCTGTTGTGAGTGAAGCCGATGCCCGCGGGGGCGGTGATATCCGTCAACCGGAAACCGGGAGCCGCGGGCGCGCCCGGTGGCGATGCGAAGAGCGGGAGGGTTCCGGCGAGGAACGTGCGCCGCGTCACGCGATGCTCACCAGGCCTTCGCGGATGGCATAGACCACAAGCTCCGCGGTATTGTGCATTCCAAGGCTCTGCATGATATTGGCGCGATGCACGGCGACGGTATTGGCGCTGACGCCCAGCACGGTCGCGATCTCCTTGTTCGATTTGCCGTGTACGATCAACTGCAGGACTTCGAGTTCCCGCGTGGTCAGTCCGGGCTGTTCGCCTTTAGCGGGCCCGGCCAGCGAGCCCAAGCGCGGATCCATGACGCGCGCGCCCGCGGCCACCTGCTTCACCGCGCGGACCAGTTCGAGATCCATGGCGTTCTTGAGCAGATAGCCGCGCGCGCCCGCATCCATGCAGGTGCGCACGTAGGACGCCTCCGAGTGCATGCTCAGGATCAGGACCGCGGTCTGCGGCCAGGATTTCAGAATATGGCGCGTGGCCACCGCGCCGTTCATGCTCGGCAAGGCGAAATCCATGACCACCACCGCGGGATGCAGTTTCGCCGCGGCCTCCACGGCCTCATGGCCATCGCTCGATTCGCCGACAACCAGGATCTCCGGGTCGTCTTCCAACATGCGCCGGAAGCCCCGGCGAACGAGGCTGTGATCGTCGACGAGAAGAACGGTGATAGGGCCGTCGGGCATGAGCGGCAACTCTTGTCTATAGTATCGCTGGTGAAAGCCGGTGGGATGGGGCCGCCGCTGGTATGTGCCGACCTGGAGCGCTGCGGTTGGCGGCTACGAAGAGCCGGGGGAGGCGTAAGTTCGCTTTTTCGGCGGACCGAGCTTGCAGCCGACTGGCGGCGACCCTTGATGCATGAGATGAGGGCTATGCGAAAGGATTCAGGATTTGAAGCTCCGGTCCGACGGACGCCCCCGGCAGGTCTTCGGAGTACAACGTTCTTGCGCCGCAATCCAGGCACGCGCCAACGATCGATGCGTCCCAAAAAGAGAAGCCGTGCGATAGGTGAAAGCGCCGGGCGTGCTCGAGCGCCCTCGGCGATGGGACGACGAGCGGTAGAAGGTCCATGAGCTCTCGCAGCCTGTCCCAAGCGTGGGATGGCGTGAATCCCTGGGAAGCCAGCTTTCTGGAAGCCGCAATGAACTCGACTGCAACTTGCCAGAGCAGGACTCCATCGTGGGTTGCGGCGAGAACGTCAAAGGCCCGGCCCTGCCGGCGAGGGTCGGAGCGGTCGCAGGAATAGATCAGAATGTTGGTGTCAAAAGCGGTCATGGAGCTCGTCGCGCGATGGAGGAGAGTCAATCAAGAAGAAGTCCATCTGGGAGATGCCTGCGCGGAGGCGCTCCAGAGCCGCTTGCCAACCTGGGGCGGCTGGGTCCTGGCGCTCGATGGTCAGGCGGACACGCTCGGATTCGCGGAGCGAGACATCCCCTAGCGGTCTAAGCACCCCTCCGCTGTAAATCGCGTCTATCATCTGGCCGCCCATCGTTAGCTCCAGTATCAGCTTACATCGGCTCCGGTGAGTAGTTCAATGCCGCCTCGCGTTTCAATGGCCCAGCTTATCGAGCGTGGCATTGGCTTCCTCGGGTGAGGACCGAGCGGCTTCGGTGCGAGAATCGTAATCAGGTTGACGGCCACGCCGGCCCAGGGGGTTCTTCGGATAGCAGACCGGCAGCCGGCCCCCAGCGGACCAGACGCCCCTGTTCCAACACACCGACCGTGTGACACAGGCGGGCCACGGATTCGAGGTCGTGAGAAACGTAGAGCATCGACATGCGGCGATCCCGATTCAGGTCGGCGAACAGGTCGAGGATTTCGCCCCGCGAAGCGGGGTCCAGGGCGCTGGTCGCCTCATCGGCGACGAGCAGCTTCGGACCATGCATGACCGCCATGGCGATCACCACGCGTTGCGCCTGCCCCACGCTCAGGTGGCGGGGGTAGCGCCGTAGGAAGTCGCGGTCGGCCGGGAGATCCATGCTGCGCAGGAGTTCCAGGATCGAGTCTTTGGCATCAGCCCACGGCTCGGGGCGATGAGCGCGCCAGGCTTCATGCAGTTGGGTCTCGATGCGCAGCGCCGGGTTCAAGGCGGACATGGGGCTCTGTAGCACCAGGCCGATGTCGCGGCCGCGGATCTTCCGGAGCTCGCGCTCGCCGCAGGCCATCAGATCCCGTCCCGCGAACCGAATCTCGCCGCGCACCGCGCCGCCCCGAAGTTCAAGCAGCCGCAGAACCGCCAGCGCGATGGTGCTCTTTCCGGAGCCGCTCTGTCCGATGAGGCCCACGATCTCGCCGCCGGCCACGCTGAACCTCACGTCCCGGAGCACGCCCGGCTTCTGCGGGTAGTCGGCGGAGATGTCCACCGCGAGCAACGGTTCCGAGGAGTCTACTGCGCCCGGTCGATCCATAGGCGGTCCACGTTCCACAGCACATACGGCTGAAGCGACGCCGGCTCGACATTCCGCAGGGGGCGCGAGACGGCCACAAGCGCGTTCTTGCTGACCAGGTATAGGAACGGCGCCTCATCCCAGGCCAACTGCTGGACGCGGTCGAATAGCGTCTTCCGGCGGTTCGCATCCACGGTAGAGGCCTGAAGCCGCATCAGCCGGTCGATCTCCGCCTCCCAGGGAGTCTCGGGTTTCTTCTGATTGGGATTCCACTGGTGGTTGGCCGACGAACTGAGCCAAATGTTCATTTGGCCGTCCGGGTCCAGATCGATGTTGCTCGATCCCAGCAGGCAGGCTTCGTATTGGAAGGACTTGGAAATCCTTTCGATCAGCGATGGAAAATCCAAGGTGACGACGTTCAGACGGATGCCTAACGCGGCCAGATCCTGTTGAAGCATGGCGGCGATGCGCTCTCGCGCGGTGTTGCCGGCGTTGGTCAACAGGGAAAACTCCACCGCGTGACCCTCGCGGTCGCGTAGCGAGCGGCCGTCGGAATGAAACCCATCGGCGGCCAGGAGCCGGCGAGAGGTTTCGAGGTCGAACTCATGAGGCTTCAGGCTTTGATTGAACCAGAAGCGGTTCACCGGCGAGAACGGGCCTACGCCCGGCTGCGCGTGTCCGTGGTACACCACGCGGCAGAGGTCGTCGCGGTGGATCGCGTGCGAGATGGCCAGGCGGAAGTTCCGGGACTGGAACCAGGCCTTGCGATAACCTTCGATGGGGGCCGCGCCGTTCATGTTAAACCAAACGACTTCGCTTTCCAGCGTGGCGCCGGCGTCTCTGACGCTGCCGCGGTCCTCGGCGGCGAGCTGCTCGAATTGATCGGGGTTCAGGGAGGAAATCAGGTGTATCTGGCCGCGGCGGAATCGCAGCAATTCCAATTCGCGGTTCTGCTCGATCTCCAGCCGGATGCCGTCGAGGTAGGGCAGGCGCCGGCCCTTGTCGGTTTTCCAGTAATTGGGATTCCGGGCCAGCCGGATATACGATCCGGGCTTATGCTCCGCGATTTGAAACGGTCCCAAAACGGCTCGCTCCTTGAGGGGCGAAGTGCGGGACATGATGGCTACCTGATCGAAAAGCCTTGCGACTCCACCCACGGGAGCGCCGAACGTCACGGCGACTTCGTACGGACCGCGCACCACGACCTTTGGAACCGCGTTCCCGATCTGAAAGGTGTCGCCGACCGGGGCGTGAGCGTTGGGGTCGAGCAGGACTTGCATGGTGTAGGCGACGTCGCCGGCTGAAAACGGCGTCCCGTCCGAAAACGACGACTCCCTGCCGCAGTTGGAACACGATGCTCTTGCCGCCGTCTTCGACTTTCCACGAGGTGGCCAATTCCGGGTCCAGTTGCTGCGTGACGCGGTTCACGCGCGCAAGAACTCCACCGGTGAGGTAGCGGATGGTCTCCGAGTTAATGTCCTCCGCCAGCGCCGGGTTCAAGGTTCGCGGTTCGGAGTACATGCACAACGCGAGTTCGCCGCCCCACTGCGCGTGGAGGGCGGCGGGACCCAGGAGCGCGAGCAGAAGCAGGCTTGTGGATCTCATACATAACGCTTATCGGCAGGAACCAGCAGGTGACAACAGGTCACGACGGTGAACAAGAGCAAGGCGGGAGCAAAAATCCAGGGGTGCGCCACCGCGCCCGGCAGGTTTTCCAGCTCCCGCAACAGACCTCCCAACGATGGGACGGGTTCCGGGATGCCCAAACCAAGCAGCCCGAGGTTGGCCTCCGCCAGCAAAAACAGCGGGACCGAGACCAGAAACTGCGCGCAGGCCAGCGGTAACAGGTTGGGCAGCAGGTGTACCGCGGCCAGGCGCCATCCCGAACATCCCGACGCTCGGGCGAACAAAGTGAAATCCGAAGCCCTATGACGCTTCACGGCCGCCAGGATGATGCGGCACGGTCCGGCCCACCCCAGCAAGCCGAGCATCCCGAACGTCACCAGGATAGAGGCCGGAGCCGGCGCGTCGAGCGGCAGCACGGCGCGAACCGCCAGGAGCGCGAAGAGCATGGGAAGCGACAGGCACATATCCGCCATCGCCGTAATCGCCCGCTCCGCGCGCCGCCCCAGGCACCCGCCCGCGAGACCCGCCAGCATGGCGAGAACGCCGGAAATCAGGGCCGCCGCGGGCGCGAACAGCAGCGAGATTCTGCCACCGTACAACATGCGGGAGAGCCGGTCGCGCCCGAGCGCATCCGTCCCCAGCGGGAACTGGCGGGATGCGGGCGCATTGGGCGCGTCGCGGAACTGCCTGGAATACGAGTAGGGCGCTACGCCGTTGGCCAGAAGCAGAACCAGGGTGACGCAAACGAGCAGGATGCCGGCTGTCAGTCGCATGAGAGTTTCAGACTCTCATTACTGCAATCGAAGCGCCATTACTAAGTGTCTTGTTTGCGCCACTACAGGCGGGCCGGCAGGGGACAGACTGTCATGCCGGGACAAAGTGTCCCAGGGGCGGCTTGCGGTCGCGCGAAACCGAGTGGATCGGGAGCGCGCCGGACAAGTGGATGAGTCGGTTGCGGGAGGGCCGCCGGGCCTAACCCGGATTTATCATCGCCCAGATCATCGCTTCTTACGGTTTGTATCAGGGCATGACTTCAGTCATGCCAGTAAGCGCAGGTAGTTATTGGGCTTTAGCCCCTGTCCGTGGCTGCGGGTAGGCACATCGGCCGGCCTTGCGGAGCGCGGGCTAAAGCCCACCGACTGTCGCATCGCACGGCCCGGCTGAAATCGGGCCCTCCGTCGAAAATGCCTGTCTGCCATTGGCGCTTCGCTCCTCGGCCCGGCTGCTACAGAGTCGGTGATCGGCACGACTAAAGGTCGTGCCCTGTTACAAGGCAATCGCTTCAGTCTTTGTTCTTGCCGCTGAGAGCTTCTTTCATCATGGGGCTGATACAAAACAGTTCAGCGTGGCGGAGCGTATCGCTCCTAAGCGCTGAGGCCGAACGCAAAATCGATGAGAAATGCGGGCTAACAGAGATGGCGCTGACTCGAACCGAATGCGCCTTGTTGGGCCGTTGGAGAGGCCGGTTAGACCTGGGCCTCGCGCGCCGCGCGAGCCGTATCCGCAATCAGATTGGCGATCACGGTGATGGCGGCGATCAGCAGGGTGACATTCACGAGCACCGGCAAATCGCGGGCTTGGGCGGCCTGCCAGATCAACTGACCCACTCCCGGCGAGTCGCATAGCGCTTCAACGGGGATGGTGGCGCCGACCGCCATGCTTATGGAGACGCCGGCCAGGGCGAGCAACTCGGGGAGCACGGGCGCGACCAGGTGGCGCGCGATCACGCGGAGCGGGCTCACGCCCATGGCATGAGCCGCCAGAATGTGAGGCGCCGACCCGGCCTCGCGCGCCAAGTCTCGAAGATACCGGAAAATGCGAGGGAACACGATGCACGCAATGGCTACCGCCGGGCCGGCGCCGATATACACGCAAACCAGCGCCACCAGCGCCGACGGGGCGCACAGCAGCGCTCCGGTTACCGCGGAAGCGGCGGCCTCGGCGCCTCTGCGCCGGCGCAATCCGAGAGCGACGGCCACGGTCAACGCCAAAAGCCATGCCAGCGCCAAGCCGGCCAGGCCGGATAGCACGCTAACGGCCAGCCGTTCCGCAAGGAGTTCCTTTACCGGGCGGCCCAGAGACACCGAAGTCCCAAGGTCGCCTTGGGTGAGCCGCCGGAGGTAGTTCCAATAATACGCGGCCACATTGGCCGATTCGGCGCCCTGCCGCTCAATGGCTTCCCGGCTGCCGTCTGCCAGGCGGGAATCGAGCAGCCTTTCGTCCATCCCGAATCCCGGCGCCGTCCTCACCAGCGTAGCGGCCAACAAACCCGCCAGCAGGCAAACCGCAAGCGCGCCCGCGATCCGCAAAGCCAAAGCGGAGACCCATCGCGGGCAGCGCCACGCCGTCGGGATTCTCGCCGCCTCTCCCCAAGCGCCGCCGGGCAACTCGCCCGCGAGGCCGAACGGCCCCAGATAGCCCGCCGCCGGCGACGCGACGGATGCGGTTGCGGAAAGAGAGAGGAGGCGAGGCAGCATTTAATTCGCTCCTTCTTCGGAGAAGTCCCGGACCTGATCTTCAGGTCCGGGACGGAAAAGATCGCCCCACGTCGTGGATCCGGGAGCGGTCCGATTGAGGAACCTCATCCCCCGGCTTACATTGAGGGGGCGAGTGCAGAAACCCAACGGCGAAGTTGAAACTGGTGAGATCTGGCATTCTCTGTTCATATTTTGTACCTCGCTAGGGACGGGCATGTCGGCCTGCCGCCCTACTTCTCACCCTTCGCATTGATCGACGTTGCGCCGGGAGTGGAAGTGGCCCAGGACGTCGACGAAGCCCAAATCGAGGAGAAGCCTTGGGTGGTCGATTGGGCCACGGGCGTCGAGTAGCTGAGGTTGATCTTGTCACCCCAGACTACCTGGTCGCCCCAGACTACCTGGTCGCCCCAGACTACCTGGTCGCCCCAGACTACCTGATCGCCCCACACCACCTGATCGCCCCACACCACCTGGTTGGCGTTGACGAGGGAGAAGGTGTTGGTGCTGGAACTATAAACGGCTACGGGAGACGGCGCCGTGCCGTTGGCGAGAAGCGAGCTATTGATGGCCGCCAGGACGTCGAGGTAGCCGGCGCCCACGGAGAAGATGTCATAGTAATCGGTGTACTGGAGCCCGGAGGTGGGGTCGGTGGCGACGGTGCAGGTGGGGAACGTCTTGCTGGCAGTCGCCATCAGTCGCGCCTTGACCTGATCCGGAGTCATCGACGGGTTCTGCTGCAACAGGATGGCGGCGGCCCCGGCGACCACCGGAGTGGCCATGCTGGTGCCGTTTAGTGTGAAGTACTCCGACGTGGAGTTGGCTGGGGCTCCGTAGAGCGTCGGGGCGACCAGGTTAGCTGGGTACTCGAGGTCGAGAGTGCTCCCCGGTACGCGAAGCGATTTCACATAGTTGCCCGGCGCCACCAGATCGGGTTTCGCGAAGTGGTCCGCGATCGTGGGGCCTTTGGAACTGTAGCTGGCGAGCATGTCGTCTCCCTTGGCCGCCGTCCCCTCGGCCTTCATGGCGCCAACGGTGATCACAAAGGGATCGTTGCCGGGAGCGCTGATCGTGCCGTAGCCGTCGTTGGCCGCCGTGTTGTCGCGCCCGTCGTTTCCGGCTGCCACCACAACGGTAATGCCGGCCTGGTAAGCCGCCTCGACCGCTTGGCACAGCGGGTCGTCCGCAAAGGTCTCGTAGACTGCGCGGCCCGCCGAGAGGTTGATCACCCGAATGTTGTAGGTGGACTGAAGCTCGATCGCCCGGTCGACGGCGGCGATGATGGCGCTATCCGTTCCGCTCCCGTTTTCATCCAGAACCCGGAGGTTGATCAGATTGACGCCCGGGGCCACGCCCTGGTACAGGCCGTTGGATGCGGCGCCGCTGCCGCCCACGATGCCGGCGACATGCGTCCCGTGGCCGTAGAGGTCGGTCGTGACGCCCTCCCCCGTAAAGTCTTCGTTGTAGACCACGCGGCCGGCCAGGTCGGGGTGGGTGGAATCGATGCCGCTGTCGATTACGGCGACGCCGATGCCTTTGCCGGTCAGCCCGTATTGGTTCACCGCGTAATAGCTTCCGACCGTGGCGGTGGTGATATCCAGTTGCTGTTTCACCTTGCGGTCGGTTGTGACGCGCTTCACCCCGGCTATTTTAGAGAACGCCGTCAATTGCGACGCCGGTATGGTGACCACCTGCACTTTGGGAATGTGCTTGAACTGCTTGTTGACGCTTACACCCAAGCCGGTCATGGTCTTAGTGGAGGCGGCCGTGGGAGCGGCGGAGTACCCCACGAGGACTTTGACAGTTTGGGCCTGAGCCGAAACAGCGGAGGACTGGGTCGAGACGGTCGAGGACTGGGTCGAGACAGCTTGACTCGCCGCGGCGACGTCCGCGGCGATCACGCTGACCGCGGCCGGACCTGGAATAGTGGCGACCGTGGTAGTTTTCGCGGCCGAACTGGAAGTGGCGGTCGATTGGGCGAACGCCAGACTTGCGATGGAGAGTGCCAGAGCTAAGTTGAGAGTGAGTTTCATTTAATTTCCTCGCCCCTCCTGAATGCACTCCGACCGCCATTGCTAAGTAGTTCTATTTGCAATCCCGGAGAGCCAGCCGGCGAGGACACAATGTCTCGTTGGGACAAAGTGTCCCAATCGCGGCGCCGCTCGGCCCGCCCCTGAGCGGGCCGGGCAGGCGGATGTGACTGTCTGGGTGAGTACACCCCGATCGCGGGCGGGCGCCGGGAAGAGGGGGGGTGAATGAACCTGAAACCTGAAATCCGAAATCCAGCCCGACCGGGCTAGGACTTCATTAGCAAACCAGGGAAGCAAAAATGGTTTGTATCAGGGCACGGCTTTAGGCGTGCAGGACAACGCAGTCCAGCCGAACGCCTTTAGGCCCCGGATGCCACTCGGGGGCTAAAGCCCATACGTTGTTTGTACCTTTCGGCATGTCTAAAGACATGCCCTGATACAAGGCCTACTCAACTTCGGATTTCAGGATGAACTGCGGCTGCGCGTGTTCAAGATCGGAACGAGCGCCGTTTCCAGCCGTGTTTTCGCGAAGGCGGTTGAACCCGGTCCCGCGGATGCCGGGGTCCGGAAAGCGGAACCTAGCTCAGTCTCATTTCGCGGCTGCCGGGTGAAGGTCCGCGGCCGGCGCCACGGCGGCGGCCAGACGGGCCAAGTCATCGGCGCCCCGTTTGTGTTTTTTGCGAGCCTGTTTGGACAAGTACATGCGGCGATCCGCCTCCGCCAGGAGGGCCTCGGCGTCGGTGATTTCGTCCTTGCAGAACACGGCGCCGACGCTGACGTTGAGAAGCCGCTCGCCGCAGAGCTCGACGCCCGCGTCGATGGCGACTTTCTCCATGGCCTCCAGCTTCGCGGCGAGATCCTGCGCATGAAAGCCGGGAAGCACGAGGACAAATTCATCGCCGCCCATGCGGGCGACGTAGTCGTATTCGCGGCAACAGGAGCGCAGGCCCGAAGCTACCAGCTTGAGGACTTTGTTTCCCTCCAGGTGGCCGAAGCGGTCGTTGACCTGTTTGAAGCCATCGAGATCGCAAACCATGAGCGCCAACTCCGACTTTTCTCTCCGGCAGCGCGCCAGCTCCGCATCGAGATGCAGGAATAGAGACCGCGCGTTCGGGAGCGAAGTGAGCCCGTCGGTGGTAGCGGAGATGGCGACCTGCTCGAACTGCATGGCGTTTTCGATGGTGAGCGATACCTTGGGCCGGACCGCAAGCAGGACCCGTAGATGGTCGTTGGTGAACGCGTCGGCGCCAAGGTGATAGAGCGCCAGCACGCCGGTCACGCCGATGGCGTTTTCCAACGGGACCGCCAGGGCCGAGCGGAGCGTGCTGAACTTGGCGGGGTCGTTCAGATAGCCGGGCTCGACGGACGGATTTCCGTTGACAATCGGTTTGCCCGTTTCGGCGACCCATCCGGCCAGTCCCTGGCCCACCGGTATTCGGAGAGACGCGAAGAGGCGGAAGTTTTCGCCGTTGACGTACTGCGGAATCAGAACTTCGTCGCGGCGGACATAAACGGCGATGGCGTCGTAGGGAATCAGACGCTGGAGGCGGCTATCCAGGACGCTCAGTGTCTCATGCAGGTTGAGCGAGTTGCCCAAATCCTGAGTCAGCTCATAGAGCGCATGGGCTTCCTGCCGGGCCGCCCCGATGGAGGACAGGAACTCGGGCTGACACGATCCCGAGGAGGCCGCCCTTTCCAACCCGGCGCCGGGAGCTTCTCCGTTCGATACTCTTACATCCCTGGACAATCGGCCGCCCTCCGGTTCCGCGGCCCAGACCAGCTTCTCCATCTCTTCGAAACCCTGCCGGAGCGCCCGGACGACGGCGGGGTCGAAATTCTTGTCGGCTTCCGATTCAATCAAAGCCAGGGCCTCGTCGAACGGCATGGCGCGGCGGTACTGGCGGTCGGAGGCGAGCGCGTCCAGGCAGTCCACGGCGGTGAGAATGCGCGCGCCGATGGGAATATTTTCGCCGGACAAGCCGTCCGGGTAGCCGGTTCCATCCCAGCGTTCGTGGTGGGCGCGGACGATCGGGACCACCGGATACGGGAATTCGACGCGAGCCAGAATCTCGGCCCCCACCACCGGATGGATCTTCATCTTCTCGAATTCCTCGGCCGTGAGCTTGCCCGGTTTCGAGATGATGTGCTCCGGTACCGCCAGCTTTCCAATGTCGTGGAGGATGGATGCCGCGCGCAGCGCCTGGAGTTCGTTTTCCTCCAAGCCCAGCCTCTTGCCAAGCTCCACCGCATAGATCTGAACGCGCTGCAAGTGGTCGTGCGTCGTATAGTCTTTGGCTTCAATCGCCAGCGCGAGCGCTTCGATAGTCCTCAAGTGCAGGGCGGCCATTTCCTCCGCATGGAGTTTCTCCGCTTCCAGGCGCCCCAGGTACAGCCTATAAGAGCGGAAGATGACATAGACTACCGGGAGCGTAAGGAACGTGACCTCCCATCCGAACTGATGGTTGAACGCGTGGATTCCGGCTGCGCAAGCGGCGCCCACCAGATAGTAAGGAAACGTCCAGAGATAACACTCCTGCCAAGTCCGGTAAACGCTCTTGGATTCCGTCGACGGCCACGACGATGGCGATCGACAACGAGTTGGTCAGGAAGTAGGCGGTGGAGGCGAACGCAATGCCAAGCAACAGGCGTTCCGCGCCTCCCACCAGCCGATAGACGGCATAGCCTGCGTAGACCGCGAGCGAAATGCTCGACAGGTTGAAGGCGAGCTTCATCGCATTCGGCCGCGTCTTCGTCCGCCATACGGACTGCAACGCCGCGGCGAGGCAGGCCAGGGCCACGGTCTGCGCGCAGCCAAAATCCATCAGGCTCAGCAGGACGAATACATAGCTGACGGACATGGTTCCGTGAATACCGGGGAGAGACACTTTGAGCCCGGCTCCGAAGAGAGCAAGGGCCAGGAGACAGAGGTATTGGAAAGACGGGAAGCCGTTCCACCCGGCGACGGCAAACGCCAGACACGCCACTCCGCCGGCGAAAACGGCGCCGATATAGCACCGCGCTTTAATCCCCACGCTTCTACATATCGTCCGCAAGCCTGAAGCCCGGAGGATCTTCGGTCTGTGGCCGGCAGGCGCTGGTTTCTCCGACCCTTCCGGAGCACGAACGCGCCGCATGGATTATCGAATTCCGGCCGCCGGAGTCAAGCGCCGCGGCGGCCCGCCCATTCCCGGCCGATATGTCACGCGAGGGCATGCACGTCCCTACACAGGTCTACCTCGGCGCGCCGGCCGTCGTGGTCAGTCAGGCGATGCGGCAAGTGATGGAGCTTGCCGCGCGCGCGGCGCGCACCGGCGCAAGCGTCCTCATCACGGGAGAGACGGGCGCGGGCAAGGAAATCGTGGCGCGGGCCATTCATCATTTTTCGCTCCGTTGCAACAATCCATGGGTGGATTTCAACTGCGGAGCGCTTTCGGAGAATCTCGTGGAAAGCGAGTTGTTTGGACACGAGAAGGGCGCGTTCAGCGGAGCCTTCGCGGCCAAGCCGGGGCTCTTCGAAATGGCCCATACCGGCACGCTCTTCCTGGACGAAATTGGGGAATTGGAGCCGCGCTTGCAAGTGAAACTGCTGCGGGTTCTGGACGGCGTCCCTTACTACCGGGTCGGCGGGCTCAAGAAAGTCGCCGTGGATACGCGGATCGTCGCGGCTACCAACCAGGATCTGGAAGCGGCCGTCGCCGCCAGACGTTTTCGCAGCGACCTGTTATACCGTCTCAACCAGTGCCCCATCCGCGTGCCTCCGCTCCGTGAGCGCCGCGACGACATCATCGCCATCGCCGAGTATTTCCTGCGCCAGCAGAGCGAACAGGCGGTGTTTTCCACGGAAGCTAAGCAGGCGTTGGAACGCCATAACTGGCCCGGGAACGTCCGGGAACTGCGCAACGCGGTGATGCAAGCGGTGGTCAACGCACGGACGTATGAAATTGGCGTGACGGATCTGCCGCGGTTGCGATCGCCCATGACGCGGCGCTCTTCCAATGCTCCCGCGGGGGGCCTGGAAGCGGTCGAAAAAGAGACCATTCTCGACACCCTGCGGAGCACGGGCGGCCATCACCAGAAGGCCGCCGACCTGCTGGGCATCTCTCGAAGAACGTTGAGCCGGAAGCTCAAACTGTATCGCGCGGATTATGAGGAGGAGGCTGTCTATGTCGCCTAGGAAACGATGGACGGGCGCCGAGCGCCGTGGGGAGAGGCGAGAGCGGTCGCGTGGAACGATCACGCTGCGGCCGGAGGGGCCTGGGGAGCCGGCCATGTCTTGCCGGTTGCTGGACGCGAGCGCGAGCGGCTTTAGAATCGAACACCGCCTGCAAACTCTGGCTGCCCGAACCGTCGTCGAGTTTGTCTATCGGGGAACACAGGGCCGCGCTCGCGTAATCTGGACGCGAGTCCTAGGGCAGCGCGTGGAGAGCGGCCTTTTGATCTCACCTGCGGACACTGACCAACCCACGGGCGCTCCAGTTCGCGCGCCGGCTGGCGGCCCTGCTCCTCGAGATCGCCGCCGCGCGCCATGTCCGGGCCGTCCAGGACGAAAATAGCGCCTCGGCTCGGGGCTGGTTTCAATGGCCGAGCTTATCGAGCGTGGCCTTGGCTTCCTCGGGCGGGATTTCGCGAACGTACATGTTGCGGAAACGGATTTCCGAACCGTGGGTTTGCAGTTCAATCGAACCCCGTTCCACGAGGGGTTGTGCGCGGTTGAAGTAGTTGTCGAGGACTTGGCCATCGACGGTCACCTTGCCGTTGAACCACACCCAGACGCGCGAGCCGATCATCTTGATGCGGAACGTATTCCACTCGCCGACGGGATTGTCGGCTTTCAATAGCGGCCACTTGCCGGGGTTCTCGGGATTATCGTTCCACAGCGCGCCCGATCCCTTGGGAGCGCCGTTACTCACTTCGCGCGGATTGTCGGGATCCCAGATTTGCACCTGCGGGTAATCGCGCAAATAGATGCCGGAATCGCCATTGTGGCTGACCATGAGCCAATCGACGTACATCTCGAAATCGCCGTAATCCTTGATAGTCGCCAGATGAGGACTCTGCCCATCGGAAACCAGTTCGCCCTTGGCCGTATCGACATGCCAATGCCGATCGCGTTGTTCGTTCCATTGAGCCTGCCTGGCTGCGCGCTCCTCGGGGGAGAGCGCGGCTTCGGCGCGAGGATCGTAATCCGGCTGACGGCCACGCCAGCCGGTAAGGTCCTTGCCGCTAAACAGCAGGGTGAAACCCGCCGGCGGCTGATTCGAAACCTGCCGAGGCGCGTTGGCGCTCTTGGGAACGGCGCGCGGGCCCATGGGCGAGTCGTTCAGGATGGGTGAAGCCTGCTGGCCCCACGCTGCAGCGAGCATTGCAAAAGGGAGGAATTTGGAGAGCATCAACTCAACAATAAAGGAAACGGCGGCGTAGGAAAAGGGTAAAGGTGGAAGGCAGGAGAAAGGAGGAAGGCAGAATGCGGAAGGCGGAATACGGACGACTGACGCCGGACGACGTGCGATGTGCTACCGCGCACTACGAGTGACGATACGCTTGTCGTGCTGGGGATTTCGTTGCGGCGGCCGGGGGCTTTCGAGCTTATCGCCGGGCGTCATTCCGGCCGCCGGCAGGTCTGGGCCGTATCTTCAGAGGCAGGGGGTGAGCTTTCCAGGCGCGTGCACCTTACGCATTCCAATTCGATATCAGGCCCGCTGGTTTGACCCCGATCCCGGACGGTCCGATGGACGCATCCGCATCTTGGGTATTTAGGAATCGATTCCCCGGTCTCCCGTCGGCTTCCGCCGCAGGCCTTTAATCGGGGCTCCGGGAGTACAGTCCGCCAACTACTTGCAACGCTTCCTGGCCAGGAAGAACGATCAAGAGGCCGGGCAGTGCGCAGCCTCTGTTCTGATTCGAGAATAACAGGCGTGTAAAGAGGTCCGGCGCACGCGCTCGCCGCAAGGCCTTGAAAAGAAGCGGCGATCATTTTCGAATCGGCTGTGAACGGCGGATTCGATTGCGGCCTACGGAGCGCTCAGAGTGACTTCGTTCGAGGCTATCTTACCGAGCCAGAATCGCATGAGGTTCACGTCTCGCAGGCCGAGGCTGTCGGCTCTTGCGGGCGCGCCTTCGAATTCGACGTGGAAGACGGACGTGCCGTGCGGCCCTTCGCCCAGCGCATACCAACGGCCGTGCACAGAGTAAGCGCCGCCGGCGAGGAGCGGGACCACCATGGGGTCCATGCGCCCGGCTACGTAAAAGGGCTCGCCAGCAAAATTGTAGACGCGGCCGTCTGGGCCGCGCGCCACCAGGCGGAGCCGGTTGGGATAGGAGCGGGAGCCGTTGCCGAGGGTTTCTCCGAGGTACAACACGGCATCGTTCGGGCCAAGGTTCCTTATTGAGACTTCGCCCTCGAAACCGCCTCCGGACACCCTCCGAAGGTCGGATACGGTGATCGAAAGCTCGGTCGGGGAGAACTCGATCGGGGGATAAACGATGGCGAAGTGGGCGGTCCATTGGGCCGCGCCACACTCAAAGCCTTCCACGGGCGGGAGCTCAAGACTGAAGTCCCGGCTTTCGCCGTGCTGAATCAAGTCTTTGGAGGTTTGGGCCTGCCACGATTGGGAGTAGCCGGTTGGGCCGCTCCCCCATGATTCAAACCAACCCGCGGGCGTCGAGCCGGGGCTGGGCTCGTTCCGGCGCACGGGCGGAACGGGCAGGCCTTTCGTCGCTGGGTCGGTCGAGCCCGCGCCAACCAGGAATGAAAAGACTGGCTTCGCCGCGCCATTCGTCACATGGTACTTACAGAGGATGCCTGAAGCAGTGTAGCCTTTCTCCGCCTTCACTCCGATGCCCGATGGCCGCGATTGGGTAGCCGCAGTCATGTCCATGACGTAATCCCGCGTCTGCGCCCCCGCCCACGACGAGATGAACAAAGCCAGAAGAATAGTCCGCCGCAGCATGACGTTCCTCCTCGGATCTGTAAACGGGACAGGGCGCGGGCGAGAAATTCCACCGGCCCCGCGGCCTCCATTCCGGATTCCAGGCTGACACCAGTTTAGTTCCTTTCACTTTGGTGGGACAGGCCATCGATTTGTGTGGCCTGTCGCTCTCGCGAGCAAAGACAGACGACAAAAGACGATCGTCTGTACCACTGGGTCGTTCCGTAATTGAACGCTATTGGCGCGAGGCCGGCTTGCGGGCAGAGAGGGCCAGACGGAGGTGCTGGAAGGCAATGTCACCGCCGGGCTGGGGCTCGATCCGGAAGAGCCTGACGGCATCGGGCGGGGCTTCCAGGAACAGGCGGCGCACTTCGGCGGCGGCATCGCCGCGGCAGCCGGCTTTCTCAAGCCAGGAGTTCATTCTGATGGGCTCGGGTTCGGTCAACTCTTCGATCTCTTCCACCACGAAGCCCGCGGCCGATACGAACGCCCGCCACTCCGAAGGCGAGCAGTTGCGTACGTGCGACGGGTCGCGCAGGACCTCGATATGGTTCAGCCACGCGTCAATCGCGGGAGCGGCATCGGGGACGGCGGTATCGGCTACGATCAGGCGGCCGCCCGCGCGGAGAACGCGGAACGCTTCCGATGCGAATTTGGGGATCGAGAGGAAATGGTGCGGGGCCACGCGCGAGGTGACCAGGTCGAAACTGGCGTCCGGGAAGGGAAGCGACTCGGCTGGCGCGCTTTGAAACGACACGTTCGCGCAGCCGTCTTCTTCAGCCCGCTTTCGCGCCTGATCGAGCATACCGGCGGAAACATCCACGCCGACCACCTCGGCCACGAGGGGCGCGAAACCGATGGCGGTGAATCCGGCGCCGGTCGCAACATCGAGAAGCCTGTGAGAAGGCAGGCAGCCGGAGCGCTGTTTCATCCAAACGAGCGAGCGCTGGTTCCACGTGTTCCATTCGGCGTTGTAGAAGGACGCCTGGCGGTCGAACTGGTCTTGGGAGCTGCGGGATGGCATAGGCTTAGAAGCTGGCTTGTTCTTTCGCCCCTGCGGGGCTCCCCTCGTTTGTTTCCGTGACCCGAGCGCTTGCGCGCTGGGCCACTTTCTTTTGCCCCTGCGGGGCTTTCGTTTACTGTCCAGGGGGCTCGAACCGTTCCACTGTGACCATGCGGGCCTTCCGGCGATCATAAGCCGCGGCGCGGACAGAAGGCGCAGGTCGGGAACCTGCGCCACTGGCTTCTAGTCGCCTTGCTCCAGGTTCACGAGCGTTTCGCCGGATGCGGCCGCGGCGGCCTCTTCGGGGGAGAACGCTTCCACCTTGGCCGAGATGTTCATGGAGCAGAACTTGGGGCCGCACATGGAGCAGAAGTGCGCGTCTTTGAACCCGGCCTCGGGTAACGTCTCGTCGTGCATGGAGCGCGCGGTCTCCGGGTCGAGCGAGAGGGCGAACTGCTGGTTCCAATCGAAGCGGTAACGGGCGCGGGAGAGCGCGTCGTCGCGGTCTCGCGCGCCGGGGCGATGGCGGGCGATGTCCGCCGCGTGGGCCGCGATCTTGTACGCAATGATTCCAGCCTTCACGTCTTCGCGGTTCGGCAGGCCCAAATGCTCCTTGGGCGTGACGTAGCACAGCATGGACGCGCCGTACCAGCCGATCATGGCGGCGCCGATGGCGGAGGTGATGTGATCGTAACCGGGCGCTATATCCGTGACCAGCGGGCCGAGCGTGTAGAAAGGCGCTTCGAAACAAAGCTCCTCTTCCTTGCGGACCTGCAACTCGATTTGATCCATGGGGATATGGCCAGGGCCTTCAATCATCACCTGAACATCGTATTTCCAGGCTTTCTCGGTCAGCTCGCCCAGAACCGCCAGCTCCGCGAACTGCGCTTCGTCGCTCGCGTCGGCCAGGCTTCCGGGGCGCAGACCGTCGCCAAGAGAGAAAGTCACGTCGTGCTTCTGGAAGATCTTGCAGATGTCCTCGAAGCAATCGTAGAGCGGATTCTGGCGGTGATTCTTGACCATCCACTCGGCCAAAATCGAGCCTCCACGGCTCACAATGCCGGTGACGCGCCGGGTGGTCATGGGGATGTGCTGGACGAGCGTTCCGGCATGGATGGTCATGTAATCCACGCCCTGTTCGGCCTGCTCCTCGATGACTTCCAGCAGGACCTGGCGGTTCAAATCCTCGACGCGGCGAACGCGCGAGAGCGCTTCGTAGATAGGTACGGTGCCAACGGGAACGTTGGAGGCGTCGAGAATGGCTTTCCGGATGGCGGGGATATCGCCGCCGGTGGAAAGGTCCATCACCGTATCGGCGCCGAATTTCACCGAGTAGCGGAGTTTCTCCAGTTCCTCTTCGATGTTCGACGTGACGGCTGAATTGCCGATGTTGGAATTGATCTTACACTTCGACGCGACTCCGATGGCCATCGGTTCGAGGTTCCGGTGATGGATGTTCGCGGGAATAATCATGCGCCCCCGCGCGACTTCCGACCGGACCAGCTCCGACGGCAGCGACTCGCGATGCGCAATGTAGTGCATCTCCTCGGTGACGATGCCCTGGCGCGCGTAATGCATTTGCGTGCGGACGCGATCGTTCTTTCTTTTTGCTACCCACTCTGTGCGCATTATTTTATTGGTTTCCCGTTGGCCGCGGGCGCGACGGCCCATAGACGCCGCGCCCGCGCCTGGACAGAACGTGTACTACTTCTTCTTCTTGGGCTTCTTGACTTCCTTCTTGGGGCTTTTGTCCTTAGCCACGAGATCCTCCCTATGCAGCGATTATAACCGCAGAGAGCGGCGGCGGGGCGAGTCGCAGTCGCCGTGTCGCAGTCGCCGAGGCATCATCCGCTCGCCCCGCGGCGCTTAGAGCGGCCAGCCCCGGACCGGGTCCCCGGCGCGCCGCGTCGGATGCGGACGGAGCCGAACCCATCTTCGGACGTTATCGAGTAACACGAGTGTGTAAGTGGTAGCACGCAGTCCATCATCGGCCGATCATGTCGCGCCTCGCCGGAGACGGCCCGCTGGATCGCGCCGTCTCATCGAGCTTCACGCGAAGCTGGTTTACGCTATCTGCCGCGCCGGGGCGCCGAGCTCCGGCGGCGGCGGGCGCACGCCCCGAGAACAGGAAGTTAAAGACAACACTATCGGATTCTATTTGCATACGATTTTACAATTCGTGTTACCACATGCTAGAATCCGCCGTTATGGAAAACTCTCGGGTTTTCGCGAAAAGAGCGGCCGGCTGGGCGGTCGCCGCGCTTTTCGCCGCGCATTGGCCAGTGGCCGCCCAGGAGATCCCGATCGACGGGCGCGTGGCCGATCCGCGGGGAAAGGCCGTTCCGAACGCGGACGTTCAACCATACGTCATCGCGATGCCGGCTCGGCTATCAGGAACTGTCGTTGACACGTCTGGCGCGGTGATTGCCGGGGCTACCGTGCAGGTTCGAAGCGCGAACGGTACTGTACAAATAACGACCCAGTCGGACCCGAACGGCTCCTTCATTATTTCCGGACTCCCGGCAGGCGATTATCGACTCGTGGTATCTAATCCCGGTTTTGAAACCAAGGAAATCCCCGTCACCATAGGGACCACCGAGGCGCCGGCCCCGCTGCGCATCTCTCTGGCTGTGGGCTCCGTGAGCACCACCATAAACGTGCAGGGCCGGGAGGATAGCCTCGTCGGAATTGCCGAATCCGCCACCCAGGGAACGGTGGGCGCACTGGAAATCGAAGATCGTCCGATTCTTCGTTCGGGAGAAGTCTTGGAGACGGTTCCCGGTGTCATCATCACTCAACACGCCGGCGGCGGCAAGGCCAACCAATATTTTCTTCGCGGCTTCAATCTCGACCACGGCACGGATATCGCCATTTCCCTCGACGGTATGCCGCTTAACCTGCCGTCGCACGCCCACGGCGAGGGGTACTCGGACATGAACACCGTCATCCCGGAGTTTGTGGAGCGGACGGATTTCCAGAAAGGTCCTTATTACGCCGATGTCGGCAACTATGGCTCGGCTGCATCGGCCAATGTGGTGTATTTCAAGACGCTGCCCCAGAACTTCTTCACGGTCGAAGGCGGCATGTATGGCTATGGGCGGGCCGTTTTCGGCGCATCGCAAAAGCTCGGTTCGGGCAGTTTGCTGTACGGCGGAGAAGCGTATTACGATGACGGCCCATGGAAGCATCCGGATGCTTATGCCAAATTCAACGGCCTGCTAACCTACAGCCAGGGCGGACGACGCCAATGGTTTCAGCATCACGGCCCGCGCTTACCATGGAAAATGGAACTCGAGCGATCAAATCCCCGATAACGCCGTGCCCCTCGTTGGTTTCTTCGGCGCGCTGAACCCGGACGACGGTGGCAATTCACAGCGTTATAGCTTGCAGGCTGAATGGCATCGCCAAGACGCAAACTCCGCGACGAAAATCATGGCCTACGGGTTCTATTATGATCTCGATTTATTTTCCGATTTCACTTACTTCCTGACGGACCCCATTCGCGGCGATCAGTTCGAACAGCAGGACAGGCGCTGGGTGGCTGGGCTGGACGCACGCCACACGATTTTCAGCCAATGGTTTGGCCGCAAGGTGGAAAATACGTTCGGCCTGCAGGTCCGCAACGATTGGATCAACAACGGCCTTTACCAGACGGAAAATCGCGTGCGCGTGGATAAAACCGATTCCGACACCGGCGCCACTCTGCCAGCGACCACGGAAGCGGATCGCTTTACGGACACGCAAGTAGGTTTTTATGTGGAAAATAAAATCCAGTGGGCGGAGAAATTCCGCACGGACGCGGCCCTGCGCGGCGACGTGGGACACGTTGACGTCACCAGCTTGGTTACCCCGGCCAATTCCGGCACGGCCACCAAGGTGCTGCCCAGCCCAAAATTAAGTTTGATTTTCGGCCCGTGGTCCAATACCGAGTTCTATGTACAGGGCGGATTCAGTTTTCACAGCAACGACGCGCGTGGCGCAACGCAAACGGTGGAACCGGTTTCGGCGGACAATCCTTACCCCAATACGCCCTCCTCAAGAATTCCCCTTCTGATCCCAACCAAGGGCGCGGAAATCGGCGTGCGCACTTCGGCCGTCTCACATCTGCAAAGCACCGTTTCGCTCTGGTATCTCCACAGCGATTCCGAACTGCAGCAGGATGGCGACACCGGAGGCACGGTTGCTTCAAAACAGCCGAGCAACCGCTACGGCGTCGAATTGGCGAACTACTACACGCCAGTGGAACATTTGACTTTTGATTTTGACCTTGCCGACTCCAGCGCTCGTTTTACCGCAATAGACGGAGATGATGCGGCGCCGGGCAGCCCGGGTGGCAAGAGTGTGCCCGAAGCGGTTGGGTTGGTGATTTCCTCGGGCATCACACTGCACCTTCCCAAAGGCTTTTCGGAGAGTTTGCGCCTGCGCTACTTTGGCCCGCGCGATTTGACGTCCGACGGAATTTATCGCTCAAAGGCAACGGCGTTGCTCAACGCGGGGATCGGTTATCAAATTAACAAGACATGGCGCGTTTCGGCCGAATTTTTGAATTTGCTGAACCGCCGCGATCACGACATTGACTACGCCTATACCTCCCAAATAACGCCAACAGCCACGCCGGCATTCACAGACGTTTTCCACCCCGTCGAACCGTTTCAGGTGCGATTCGGGTTACATTACACTTTCGGTTCGAATAGTAAATTGGTTTCGACTAATTGATTCACTGTTCAACCCGTTCGGAAGGCCGGGGATTCGAGACCCATGGCCGTACTTGCCTTGCCGCATCCCCTCGTATGCGAGCTTGAACTTCGCTTACCGCTTCGGGCGTAGCGCGGGCGAATAGTCCGCCGCAGCGCCGGCCGCGGAACGGCGCCCGCTCCACTTTGCCGCGTTCCGGAAGTTCTATAGGGGGTGGATGGACCCATCGACGATGGGTGGATGGGGGCGGATTCCGTCGGAGCGTAGGTACGCCGGAACCTCTGATAGAATTCTTCGTATTCCCCCCTGGAGGAGACGCTTCACTGTGCCTAAAGGTCGTAGTCTGTTCGCTGTGCTGATTCTTACCCTCGCCGCCGCCGGGTGCAAGCAAGCCGCGCCGGCCCCGGGAGCGGGAGGCGCGGGAGCGTTTGCCGTTCCGGTTACCATGGCGAAGGCTGTCAAGGAGTCCGTGCCCCTGGAACTGAACGCGGTGGGCACGGTGGAAGCCTCCGCCGTGGTTCAGGTGAAATCGCTGGTGGCTGGGCAGTTGCTGAGCGCGGCGTTCACCGAGGGGCAAAACGTCAAGGAAGGCGATTTGCTCTTTCGGATCGACGCAAGGCCATACGAGGATGCGCTCAAGCAGGCCCAGGCGGCGGCCGCGCGAGACCGGGC
This sequence comes from Terriglobia bacterium, assembly GCA_963783505.1. Taxonomy (GTDB): domain Bacteria; phylum Acidobacteriota; class Terriglobia; order Bryobacterales; family Bryobacteraceae; genus BOG-224. The sequence continues at coordinate 221,312 of CAWAOP010000019.1, forward strand.
GTTGATCGCGCAGTCGGAGGCGCAGTTGGCGCGCGACCAGGCTCAGTCGGCTTTCGCCGCGACGGACGCCGCGCGGAACAGCGACCTGGCGAAAGAAGGTCTAGCGTCACGGTCGCAATCGGACCAATCGCGCGCGAATGCCGACGTGGCGCGCGAATCGGCGAAGGCGACTCAAGCCGGTATCGATTCGGCGCGCGCGGCGCTTCAGAGCGACGAAGCGGCCATATCGGAGGCGCAGCTCAACATCGGCTACTGCCAGATTCACGCGCCGATTTCCGGGCGCGCCGGAAATCTGCTGGTCCATCCGGGGAACCTGGTCAAGGTGAACGACGTGGCGCTGGTGGTGATCCATCGCATGGAGCCGGTGTTCGTGAGTTTCAGCGCTCCGGAAGACCGGTTGGGAGACATTCGGCGGTTGAATAATTCGAGCAGGCTGAGAGTCGAAGCGACACCGCGCGACGAGACGCCTCGCACGGCCATCGGGTATCTTTCCGTCATCGATAACACGGTGGACTCGGCTACCGGGACGATTCGTCTGAAAGCCACGTTCGAGAACACGGACGGCGTTCTCTGGCCGGGACAGTTCGTGGCTGTGAAGTTGTCTCTGGGAGCGCTTCAAGACGCGACGGTGATTCCTTCCGAAGCGGTTCAAGCCGGGCAGAACGGGTCTTACGTTTACGCAGTGAAAGCGGATGGGACCGCGGAAATTCGGCCGGTGACTCCGGGGGCCGCTCTCGGAGGCAGGTCCGTCATTGAAAAAGGACTGGCGCCGGGAGAAACGGTGGTGACGGACGGCATTCTGCTGCTTGCGCCTGGAATGAAGGTGCGGGCGCTCGCGGGCGGCGCGGCGGAGGCCAAGTCAAAGTGAGGCCGGCCTATTGCGAGCCAAAGGTACGGCGCTCCGGCCCGTCCTGCGCGGGAGAAGCACTATGAACCTCTCCCGTATTTTTATCGAGCGGCCGGTGATGACGGCGCTCTTGTGTTTTGCCATTCTGCTTTTCGGAGCCATCGCCTTCAGGGCCTTGCCGGTGGCGGCTTTGCCCAGCGTGGACTATCCCACGATTCGGGTGGACGCGGAAGTACCCGGAGCGAACCCGGAGACGATGGCGTCCTCCGTCGCCACGCCTTTGGAGCGCGAGTTCTCGACCATCGCGGGCGTAACGTCGATGAACTCCACCAACGCGCAGGGCAGCACACAGATCACGGTGCAGTTCGCGCTGGACCGTAAGATCGACGCCGCCGCGCAGGACATCCAGGCGGCCATTTCACGGGCGGGCGGCAATCTTCCGCCGTCGATGCCGCGGCCGCCGAACTACCAGAAAGTCAATCCGGCCGAGCAGCCCATTCTGTACCTTTCGATTACTTCCGATACGCTCCCGCTCTACCAGGTGGACGAGTACGCGGACACGGTTTTAAGCCAACGCATTTCGATGGTTCCAGGCGTGGCTCGCGTGATTATTTATGGCGAACAAAAATACGCGGTTCGCGCGCAGTTGGTTCCGGAACGGCTGGCGGCGTACGGGCTCGGCCTCAACGACGTGCAGCAAGCTATCGCCGCCAGCAATACGAACCTGCCCACGGGCAGGCTGGATGGCGACAAGCAGGCCCTCACCATCGAGTCGAATGGAACTCTGTCGACGGCGGCGCAATACCGGTCCGTGATTGTGGCGTGGCGCAACGGCGCGCCGGTGCGGCTGGAGCAACTGGGCGCGGTGGTGGATGGGGTGGAAAACGAGAAGGTGGCGGCGTGGATCGGCGACCAGAAGGCCATCATGCTGGCGATCCAGCGCCAGCCGGGCACGAACACGGTGGATGTGGTAGACGGCATCCGCGCGCTGCTTCCGCAACTGACGCATTCGATTCCCCCGGCCGTAAAGCTCGACGTGGTTTACGATGCGTCGGAATCGATCCGCTCATCGATCCATGACGTCGAGTTCACGCTTCTGCTCACGCTGTGCATCGTGGTGATGGTGATCTTCCTGTTCCTGCGGAATCTTTCGGCCACCGCCATTCCGGCCGCGGCCGTTCCGTTCAGCATCGTGGGAACTTTCGCCGTGATGTACCTGCTCGGCTACAGCCTGAATAATCTCTCGCTGATGGCCCTGACGCTCTCGGTGGGGTACGTGGTGGACGACGCCATCGTCATGCTCGAGAACATCGTGCGCCACATGGAGAACGGCGAGTCGCGCATGGAGGCGGCGCTGGCGGCCTCGCGGGAGATCGGCTTCACCATCATTTCAATGACCGTCTCGCTGGTGGCGGTGTTCATTCCGGTGCTGTTCATGAGCGGGATCGTGGGCCGGCTGCTGCACGAGTTCTCGGTGACCATCGTGACGGCCATTCTGATATCCGGAGTGGTGTCGCTGAGCCTGACGCCGATGCTGGGCAGCCGTTACCTGAAGCACGATTCCGAAAAGAAACACGGCTTGGGATATCGCGCGCTCGAGGGCGGATTCAACGGTCTGGCGCGCTGGTACGAAGCCACGTTGCGCATCGCCTTGCGCTTTCACGTGGCCACCTTCGGCGTGGGCGTTCTGCTGCTGGTTGGGGCCGTTTACCTCTACCGAACGCTGCCCACCGGCTTCATTCCTCCCCAGGACAGCGGCTTCTTTTTCGGCGTGACGCAGGGGCCGGAGGACATCTCGTTCGATTCCATGGCGGCGCATGAGCGCGCCATTGGAGCGATCGTGCGCGCGCAGCCTTACGCGGACGCCGTGGGATCGTTCCTGATGGGCGGCAATCAGGCTTTTTTCTTCGTGCGCATGAAACCCCGCGACCGGCGCGCGCTATCGGTGGACCAAGCCATCGAGGGCCTGCGGCCCCAGTTGTTCGCCGTTCCGGGGGTTTTTTCGTTCCTGCAGAATCCTCCCCCGATTACCGTGACCGGGCAAGACTCGGCGAGCGCATATCAGCTCACGCTGCAGGGATCGAGCCTGCCGGAAATCTACAGTTGGGCGCCACGGCTGATGGAGCGCATGGGCCGGCTGCCGGGCTTCGTGGACGTCAACACGGACATGCACATCACCACGCCGCAGTTGATGGTGGATATCGACCGCGACCGTGCGCAGGCTCTTGGGGTATCGCCTGCGCAGGTGCAGGAGGCCCTGTTCGACGCGTTCGGACAGCGCATGGCGTCCGTTATCTACGCGCCGGCCAACCAGTACGAAGTGATTCTGGAATTGGACAAGCAAGACCAGCGCGACGCCGCCGGGCTTTCGAAGCTATACGTGCGCTCCTCCACGGGAAGCCTGATTCCGCTGGACGCCGTGGCGAAAACCAGGCGGCAGACCGGCCCGCTCAGCATCAACCACTTCGGTCAATTGCCGGCAGTGACGCTGTCGTTCAACCTGCGTCCGGGCTATTCGCTGGGCCAGGCGGCGCAGCAGGTGGACGATACCATCCGCGAATTGGGCATGCCCCCGACGATCACCCCCAGTTTTCAGGGGACGGTCAAAGAGTTCCAAAGTTCATTCCGCAACCTGTCGATTCTGCTGGTGGTGGCGATTCTGGTGATCTATATCGTGCTGGGGGTTTTGTATGAGAGCTTCATTCATCCCATCACGATTCTCTCGGGCTTGCCTTCGGCGGTATTCGGCGCGCTGCTGACGCTGATGATCTTTCACAAGCAGCTCGACCTGTTTGCGTTCGTGGGCATCGTCATGCTGTTCGGCGTGGTGAAGAAGAACGCGATCATGATGATCGATTTCGCCATTGAAGGACAACGGCGCGGGCTGGCTCCGAGGGAGGCCATTTGGCAGGGCTGCATGCTGAGATTCCGGCCGATCATGATGACGACGGTGGCGGCGCTGTTCGGATCGCTGCCGATCGCGCTCGGCTACGGCGAAGGCGGCGACGCGCGGCAGCCGCTGGGCCTGGCCGTGGTCGGTGGCCTGGTGGTGAGCCAGTTCCTGACGCTGTACATCACGCCGGTGATCTACCTGTATTTGGAGAGACTACAGCGGAAGGTGGCGGGCTAACCGCTTTCTGCCTCTTGCAGGATCTCAAGCATGGCTGCTGGCGTGACGATGCGGGTGGAACTGTGGCGTCGGAGGGCGAGAAGTCCCTTGTCGCCGGTAACCAGGAACTCGGCTCGGCTGGCTTCGGCCATCGCCAGCAGGTAGCTGTCCTTGGGGTCCGGCGCGATGATACTGGCGGACAAGTCTCGGCAGTAGAAGGAGAAGTCCCGCACGCCGGCCGCGAGCAATTCGGCCGTGCTGGCGTGAAGTCTGGCCCGAAAGAACGGACGGGCGGCGACCTCGCGCAGCTCAGCTATGAGCGGCTGTGAGGCGACGAGCGTGAAGGCCTTCCGCTCCCACGCATCAAGCAGCTTGGCAGGCGCGCCCAGAGGCGATAAGAGGGCGGAGAGCAGAACATTCGTGTCGAGAATGACGCGCATCAGGCTCGCTCGGCGCGTTCCCTGTATCGCTTGGCGCGAACCTGCTCGACGGACGCATCGATCATTCGCTGGAGATCCTTCGGGGAAAGATCGGCAAAAGCATCGCGGGCTTCGCGGACAGTTTGACGAAAGATGCGCCAAAGAACGGCTTCTTCGACGAACCGCGAAATATCGCCCTTCTTCATGCCTTGAGCGCCCAGGAAAACACGCAGGGCAGAGTCAGCTTCCTTGGACCAAGTGATGGTCAGACGTGTGGTTTCCGGCTCAGGCATGGGATCCCCGGTCACTTAAGCGCGTATATGTTTACCAGTTTATATGACTATCAGGGAAAAGGAAATGGGCCCATCTGGCCGTACTGCTGAAGTTCCGGCTAAGCCATCACTTCCGCGCGGTCTTCTTCGGCTTCGCTTTGGGGGCAGGCTCGGGCAGGCCGGGCGCGGCGGCCAATTCAGGCGTCTCCGCCGGCTCGGGCGGGTCCGCGAGCGGCGCGGCTTCGGGATCGACGGTTCTTAGCACCTCGTTGAAAAGCGCCTGCTTCTTCAGTTCGGCTTTCGAAGGGGGGATCTGCTCGTGGCGGAAGTCGTGGTCGCTGTGGCAGGTGCGGCAGCGGACCTTGGCGGGCTCCGCGTTCACGACGGAAACAACGTTGTGGTTCATGATGCGCTTGCAGCGGACGCAATAATCGTCGATGTCGTCACCGAGACGGTATGTGGGCATTAGCCCTCCCTAGGACCCCGAAGTTTGGCCGGCGGGTTCCGGCGCGGATTGCGGTTTGGGTTCCGGCAGCGCCCATTGAGCGGGTTCGAGGCCGACATATTTGCACACCCGCAGCTCGCCGCCTTCGGTCTCGAGAAGATCGCCGACCTCAAGCGGTCGGTCCGATTCCTTCAGCAGTTGCCACGCGTGATATTCGTTGCGCGCCTCCACTTCGCCCGAGCGCTCAAAATCCTTGGGACGGACCGTGGCGCAACCCGAAACGTGCGGAGCGTTGCGGAAGTTCTGTCGGGGCGCATCCTTCATGCGATGAACCCTGTAGAGCGGCATAACGCTACATTGTAGCGTGCGGAACGGGAAAGAGACTCCGTAAAAAGGGGGCTCACGGTATAATGACCCATTATGACCCCGACCGAAAAGATCTGGCGCAACGGGAGCTTCATCCGGTGGGAAGAAGCGACCATCCACGTGCTTTCCCACGTGGTGAATTACGGCTCTTCGGTATTCGAGGGCGTCCGCTGCTACTCCACGCCGGACGGGCCGGCCATCTTCCGCATGAAGGAACACATCCGGCGAATGCTCGATTCGGCCAAGATTTACCGCATCGAAGTGGGCTTCACCGCGGAGGCGCTGGGCGAGGCCATGAAAGAGCTGGTACGCGTGAACCGCATGGACGCCTGCTACATCAGGCCCATCGTCATGCGAGGGTACGGTGAGATCGGGGTCTACGGCGGGAAGAATCCCACGGACGTGTATCTGGCCTGTTGGGAGTGGGGCAAGTATCTCGGCGAAGAGGCGCTGGCGCAAGGCGTGGATGTCTGCGTTTCAAGCTGGAACCGGCTGGCGCCGAACACCATGCCGGCTCTGGCGAAGGCCGGCGCCAACTACATGAACTCCCAGCTCATCAAGATGGAGGCTCTCGCCAACGGGTACAGCGAAGGCATCGGCCTCGACGTTTCCGGTTACGTGAGCGAGGGCTCCGGAGAGAACATCTTCGTGGTTCGCGACGGACGCATCCACACGCCGCCGCTCGGAGCTTCGGTGCTGCCCGGAATCACGCGCGATTCCATCATCGCCATGGCGCGGGACCTGGGAATTCCGCTGGTGGAAACACTGGTTCCGCGCGAAATGCTGTACATAGCCGATGAAGTTTTCTTCTCCGGCACCGCGGCGGAGATCACGCCAATCCGGTCGATCGATAAGATCGTCATCGGGAAGGGGAAGCGCGGTCCGGTCGCCGAAGCGCTTCAGAAGGAATTCTTCGGCATCATCAACGGGATAAAGGCCGACCGGTACGGGTGGCTGTCGCACGTTCACGCGGGCCAACCGGCGATGGCCAAGTAGCCCGATCAATTCTCCGTCGGCGTGCGCTCGGCGTGGTCCACCACCAGGATGTCCTGTTGGGTCTTTCGCGCTTCCAGTTTCAAGCCCAGCAGATCTTGCAGAGCCGTGATGGCAATGCTCACGAGATCGGCGGGGCCGCTGCTGTAGGGCGTCACGTTGACCGTCGCGTCGTAGCGGCCCTTCAGGCCGGTGTCGTCGATTACCGGTATCTGGAGCAGTTGCGTGAGGGCGTCCGCGAGCTGCGCCATGGTGGCGCGTTCCAGCGTGACGCCGCCTTGATTCCGGCGGATGGACGGCGGGCCGTCGGTTGCGGATTCTTTCAGCTTGGAACCGCTCTTGGCGATCGTAAGAGCATATGCCTGAAGCTCCTTCGACGAGTGGTGGAGGGTGAGCTTGAAACGGTCGGCCAGAAGCGATTGCAGCATCAGGCGAAGCCGATCTTCGGGAACTTCTCCGGCTGCTTTGGCCATGATGTCGAAGCGGTCGTCGTTCAGCCAGCCCGGGCCGGAGACCTGGTAATCGCGAACCCCGTAGGCCCACTGGATGCAGCCGCTTAGAGTCGCATTGCGGGCCGTCAGCCCGGCGGGCGAAGCCGTAAACGTTCCGCCCCGGTTGGGACCTCCACCCAGCGGTCCCAGCATCATGCCCCCAATGCGACCGCCCGTTCCGCGGCCGGGCTGCGTTTCGCTCGGCTTAATCGATGCCACGTCAAACGACGGGGCCGCCGGGTTCTGGGCGATGGCCATGTTTGCCATCCAAACTAAAGCAGCCGCCGTTGTGCCGAATCTCATGGATCCCCCTCGGTGGAGCGCGGCGCAAAACGGCGTCGGCGCCTACCCTTTATGTAACACGTGCGGGGAGGGCCGGTAAACTCCGGTGAGGGTGTTGGCCGGTTGCCGGGTTGCCTCCGTTCAGGTGGCAGAAGCGCCGTACAGCTAACAAATCTCACGTTTTAATGCCAACGCGTAGGGTAGCGGAAGGGGTCTGCTTATACTCGGGACAGGCACTGGGGCGGGCCAATGGCCCGTAGATTCCGGCTTGCGGCCGGCGTCGAGCGACGCCAGAGAGAGGTTATGAGGATGCACAAACCTATCAAGTACGCAGAGAAAGCGCTCAGCTACACCGCCAATGCAGCTTGGCTGGCTTTCGACAAGCTCAATCAGATCAAGCGGAATGAGAGTTTCACGCCGGCATGGTCGGAGAAACCGCTGCTGAAGTCGTGGGAAAAAGCGAAGCCTCCGCTGGGTTGGCCTCGCGAGACCGACTCGCTCTGCCCGAAATGCATCCCCGAAATCCGCAAGAAGATCCTGGATGGCGAAGCCCCGCTCGAAGTGCTCTACACCGACCGCCCTGGCGAAATCAAGGCCCAGATTATCGAGCGCGACGGCAAGATTCTGATGGTCAAGGATTGCCCCATTCACGGGCATTTCGAAGACGTCATGGCCATCGATACCGCTTTTTTCAAGCACCTGGAGCAGGTCTTCCCGGGCCGCGATATCCGCGCGCACCACGACGAGACGCTGCACAAGCACGGTTCGAGCACCATCACGCACGGACGCGGTTCGGTGCTTACGATCGACCTGACGAACCGCTGCAACATGATGTGCGATCCGTGCTTCATGGACGCCAACCAGGTGGGCTTCGTCCATGAATTGAGCTGGAACGATATCAAGACGCTTCTCGATAATGCCATCACCATCAAGCCCAAGCGCCAGATGTCCGTGCAGTTTTCCGGCGGCGAGCCGACGCTTTCTCCCTACTTCCTGGATGCGGTCCGCTACGCGCGCGAGGTGGGTTACAACTCCGTTCAGGCCGCCACGAATGGGATCGAATTCGCTAAGAGTCCCGAGTTTTGCCGGAAGGCCGCCGAGGCTGGGCTGCGCTACGCTTATCTGCAATTCGACGGCATCGGGAACGCCCCAAACCAGCACCGCAAGGTGGGCAACCTGTTCGACGTCAAGCTGCGGGCCATCGAGAACCTGCACGCCAATGGGGTCGATATCGTGCCCGTGGTGACTATCGTCAACGGCATCAACAACGAACAGGTGGGGCGCATCGTCCAGTTCGCGCTGGATAACCCCAGGAAGATTCCGTTCATCTCCTTCCAGCCGGTGTCGTTCACCGGCCGTGACGAAGCGGTGACGGACGAACGCCGCGAGGCGCAGCGGTACACGCTGTCGCACCTGGCGCACGACGTGAAAAAGCAGACGGGTCTGGGCGAGCCGGTGCGCGACTGGTTCCCCATCTCCTTTATGTCGACCTTCTCCGATTGGAGCGACCTGGTGAAGGGACCGCAGTCCGACTGGGGCCAATTGAGTTGCGGATGCCATCCGAACTGCGGCGTCGGCTTTGCCGTCATGGTAGACAAGGAAACCAAGGAAGCGGCCCCCGTCACGGCTTTCCTGAACGCCGACCGCCTGGCCCGGGACGTGGCGCGGATCAACGACGCGGCGCGCGGTAAGTTCCTCTCGGTGTTGGGGATGGCGCTATCCGTGGCGCGCAATTACGATCCCTTCAAAGCCCCGAGGCACTTCAAGCTCAGTGACATGCTCAAGAAGTTCGACAAGACGTTCGGCGCCACCGGAAAGGACTATGGAAAGGTGGGCAAGGAGCGCACGTTCGACGACATCGAGCGGCGCAGGAAGGACCGTTGGAACTTCCTGTTTATCGCGGGCATGTGGTTCCAGGATCTGTTCAACTACGACTTCCGGCGAACGGAGCAGTGCATCATCCCCTATGCCACGCAGGAAGGCGAGATCTCTTTCTGCGCCTACAACACGGGCGTCGGGTGGCGGAACATCATCGAGAAAATGCACATGACCGCGACGCTGGCGAAATGGTACGAGGAAAACGGCAAACACGAGATCTTCGCGGGCGGGAAGCACGTGCCGCTGGAAAGCGCCGAGCATTCGCTGACGTTGCGCGATGAGATCGTGACTATGGAAGAGCAGCACGATCTGGACCGCCTGGGGATCGCCAAGAACGCGCGCGAGGAAAAGACAAGGGCTAGGGACGCGAAGCTCAAGGAGCGGTTGGAGAACGAGCGGATGATGAAGCTCTACCGCGAGCACGTCCTGAAGGAGCAGCCCAGCGAACCGCTAATCCAGATCGGCGGTGCGGCGCCCGCCCGAAAGCCCGAAGCGGAAGAACGCGAGGAAGTTGGCAGCTTCGGAGACTAAGTCTCCGACCCGCAGATTCGTAGCTATTTGCGGAACCGCTCTATTACTGTCTCGGCTCGAATCGGGGCCGGGCATTGAGGGCGCTCCGTAAGAGAGCGGGTTCTCGCAAGAATACTCCAGCAAGCGGTGCTAGCACTAGCCAAGTCCCGACCCCAGTCCGCGGGCAGAGGGAAACCGACTGACCTGCCTGTCTCATAACCGCGATTTGGAAGGGGAGCGGCGGCCACGCGGTGAGTCCGTGGCCGGCAGGCGCGCGTGATACCTGCGGCGTGGCGGGCAATTTTATGTTTTCCCCTGTGCCTTCAGTTAGTTCCAATTTCTTGTAGCCATTTTTTTCGTTGCGCCTCTCGTAACTTTCCGCCCACCCTATTCGCCTTGAAATTGATAACGCCCATGCTGCCTAACAGAATACGTACGTACTTTGTCCGCGCATTCGCCGCTAGCCTGACCTTGGCGGCGTTGTATGCATTTCCCATTAAGGGAGTCGTGAAATCGGGATCGCTTCCCATCCCGGGCGCCACTATAACGGCCGTCCAAGGCGACAAGAAGTTCGTAACCACTACGGACGAGAACGGCTCGTACACCTTTGCGGATATACCCGAAGAAGGGGTCTGCACCGTGACAGTCGAGATGCTGGGTTTCGCAAAGGCATCCAAGGACATCGGCGTCGCGCCGGATGCTCCAGGCGCCGAGTGGGACCTGAATGTGTTGGGCGCTTCGGATTTAAAGGCGGCCCTGGAGGCTAAACCGGCTCCGGTCGCTCCGGCGGCGCCTGCTCCTCCTCCTACCCAGGTTGCCGCGACGGCGCCGGCTCAGCCGGTTCCGGCGGCAGCGCCTGCCGCGGCTCAACCAGCGGCTACCACCACTCCGGCCGCGCCGGCGCAGGCTGCCAATGCCGGAGGGCGAGGGCAGGCCGGACGTGGCGCGACGACTCAAACCGGTCGCGGGGCGAACACTCAGGCCAACGGGCGCGGTGGCGCGAATAACCAAGCCGGACGCGGTGGCCGCGGATTCCAGCAAGTGGATGTGAATCAGTCGGCTGACGCTTCGCTTTTCGCACAGGAAGGCAACATCAGCAGCGAGCAGAGCGCGGAGCTTTCTTCGAGCGCCAATGAATCGCTCATGTTGAACGGAAGCATGAGCAGCGCTGCCGGGTTGGCCGGTATGGGTGATTTCGGCGGTTTTGGCGGCCGCGGCGGCGGCGATTTCGGCGGACGGGGTGGTGATCTTGGAGGCGGCGTGATCGGCGGCGGCGGGGGTGGCGATGCCAATGCCGGCTTGAACTTGGGAGGTGGACTTGGCGGCGGCGATACCGGAGGCGGTGGCGGTGCTGCTGCTGGTGGCGGCGGCGGCGGCCGTGGAGGCGCGGGTGGCGCCGGCGGCGGTCCTGGTGGCGGAGGTGGCCGCGGCGGTGGCGGCGGCTTCGGCGGCGGACCAGCGGGCTTCGGCGGCGGTCGAGGCGGCGGCATCGGCGGACCGGGAATGGCCGGCGGTCGAGGCGGGGCCGGCGGCGGCCGAGGCGGATACCCGAGTATGGCCGGCGCGATGGCGTTCGGTAATAACCGGCGTAATCCCCGCATGATGTATACCGGCAATCTGAACATCCAGGAGCGCAACTCTCTGCTGAACGCCCAGTCCTATTCGCTCAGCGGCGCTGCGATTCCCAAGCCCTACTCCAATAACACGACCATAAATGGGACCTTCGGCGGCCCGTTGAAGATTCCGAAGCTGGTAAGCGGAACCCGAGGACAATTCACTCTGAGCGTGGGCGTGACGCGCGGCCGTCTGGGAAATCCGGGCGGTTTCACCACCATGCCGACAGCGCTGCAGAAGAGCGGCGATTTCGTCGGTTCGACCATCTCAAGCGGAACCGCGATTGGGCAGCCGGTGGTTATTTATGACCCGCTCACGAATACTCCGTTCCCGAACGACACGATTCCCGCGAATCGGATAAGCCCGATTGCGAAAGGGCTCATACCTTACTTCCCGTCGCCGAACATCGCCAGCGCTCCAGGCATCACGCGAAACTACCAGCTTCCTTATACGACTCTGAACAGTTCCCAAAACGTGAATGCGCGAATCAACCAGACCTTGAATGCCAAGAACCGCATTTCGGGCGGGGTCGCGTATCAGGGCGGCAACACGACTACGCCGAATACCGTCGGCTTTACCGATCCGGCGACTGGCAGTATTATTACCGACCACGCTCATAGCAAAGGGGAGAGCGCGAACGCAAGTTACGTGCACAACTTCACGTCGCGGATCATTGGAACCATCACTTACAACTTCAGCCGTTCTCACACTCAGAGCCTGCCGTATTTTGCCGGGCTGAACGAGAATATTGGTCAGAAGCTGGGCATCAGCGGCCTTTCGAACGACCCCATAAACTGGGGACCTCCATCGCTGAGCTTTTCGAGCGGCTATGCGGGATTCAGCGACGGGAACTATACGCTGGGCACGTCGCAAACCAGCTCCTTGACTGCGTCTTTGCTGTGGGTTCACAATACGCACAACGTCACGATCGGCAGCGATTTCAGAAGGCAGCAAACCGATACGTACTCGAATCCCAATGGAAGAGGCTCGTTCAGCTTCGACGGACTGGCCACCAGCCAGCTTCAGACCGTGAACGGCGTTCAGAGCCCGAACGCGGCGACGGGATCGGACTGGGCCGACTTCCTGCTCGGCGTTCCCTACAACTCCTCGCTTAAGACCGTAATTAATCCATCGCTTTACTTCCGCGGATCGGTCATGGATGTTTATTTGAACGACGATTGGAGACTGTCACCCAAGCTCTCGTTCCAGTGGGGCGTTCGGTGGGATTACCAGACCCCGGTGAGCGAGATCCACAATCAGCTCGTGGATCTGGTTTTCCAGCCTGCGTTCACCTCGTTTACGACGATACAGCCGGGCCAGATCAATCCTTTGACGGGCCAGGCTGCGTCCAAGACGCTAATTAGCTCCCAGCCGCATAATATTTCTCCGCGGCTCGGAATCGCATGGCGGCTTAGCTCAAAGTCGGATTGGCTGCACTCGACGGTCATCCGGGCAGGCGCGGGCATTGTGTACAATTCCTCGGTCTACCAAGCGGTCGCCCAGAGCTTTTCCCAACAGCCGCCGCTCGTTGCGGCTTACAACCTCTATCTCACGGATTACGAGTCGTCGCGCGGGACGGCTCCGACCATGGCGACCGCATTCGTGAACGCCAAGTCCACTTCGGGCAACACGGTTTCGGACACTTTCGCGGTGGATCCCACCTACAGGCTAGGCTACGCCGAGCAGTGGCAGTTCCAGCTCCAGCAGAATCTTCCGGCCGGGTTCCAGACCTCGATTTCGTACAATGGCACGGCCGGGCGGGACTTGGACCGGCGGATGAGGCCGTGGGTAGTGGCGCCAGGAGCGGCCCAGGCTTACTACCCCACTGGGTATACCTATGAGACGTACGGCGGGAATTCGATGTACAACGCCGTCACCGCGCAGTTGATCCGCCGGCTCCGCGGCGGATTATCGGCGAACGCCAGTTACACGTTCCGAAAGGGCATTCAGGACGCCAGCACGGCTCAGAACTGGCTCAACTACCGCGCGGATAGGGCGGTTTTCGTTTCACCGCAGTCTGCCACCTTCACATTCACTTATGGGTCCGGCCAAGGCCGGCGGGGCGGCGGAATGATCAGCGGGTGGAAGGGCGTGATTATCCGAGACTGGAACCTCACCAGTTCCATCAATATCTCCAATGGGAACTTGCTCACGCCCATGGAGGGAGGCAATCAGCAGACCAAAGGTGGCAGTAACCGGGCTGATTACGATGGGCAGCCGGTTGGCGCCGTTCTTCCGGGACAGCTCTTCAATACGGCTGCATTCGTCAACCCGGCCGCGGGAACCTGGGGCAATGCAGGCCGCTCAATTATTCCCGGCCCGATCAGCTTCAGCTTAAACGCGTCAGCCAACCGGACTTTCCGGTTAGGAGACCGGCAGCGGATGCAGTTCTCTCTTCAGGCCAACAACGCTTTGAACACGGTAGTTGTGAACGGTTGGGGTACGACGCTCGGTACGAGCACGTTCGGGCAAGCCACCGGGGTTTCCGCAATGCGGTCCGTTTCCGCGAGTACGAGGTTTAATTTCTAGCCATGAGAACACATAGAATCATCGTTGCCACGTATCTGGTCTGGCTGCTGGCGGCGTCCGCTCAACAGCCCGCGCCCAGACCCCAGACCTCGCAACCCGCTGCCCAGACGCCCCAGCCGGCCGCCACGCGCCAGCAACCGGCGCAGCAGCAGGCTAACGCTCCGCTCGCCAAGTCGGCTTATCATTTCGACGTAACTACGCAACTGGTGCTGGTGGACCTCTACGTCAAGGACAAGGACGGCAAGCCTATCGAAGGCTTGAAGAAAGAGGATTTCACGGTGGCCGAGGACAACAAGCCGCAGCAGATCAAGGTGTTCGAATTCCAGCGGCTGGAAGAGGAAGCGAAGCCGATGGAGGCGCCGACGCTGCAACCGAGGCCCGCGGAGCCGGCGGCGCAAGCGAAGACCGTACAGGCCGCGGTCGCGCAGGGCATCGCGCCCGCCAAGCCGGGCGAGATCAAGTATAAGGACACACGGCTGATCGTGCTGTACTTCGACATGCAGGGAATGCCGGCCGACGACCAGATCCGCATGCAGAAGGGCGCTCTCAAGTTCATCAAGGACGACATGACGCCGTCCGACAAAGTGGCCTTGATGCAGTACGCCGGCGAGATGAAGATCCTTCAGGACTTCACCGAGGACCGCGACGCGCTGACCAAGATCGTCAACACCAAGATCATAGTGGGCGAAGCCAGTGAAATGGGCAACACCACGAGCGACGACAGCAGCGCGGACACGGGCGCGGCGTTTACGGCGGATGACAGCGAATTCAATATTTTCAATACGGACCGTCAATTGACGGCCCTTGAAAACGCCGTAAAGGCGCTGGCGACCTTGCCGGAGAAGAAGGCTTTCGTGTACTTCTCCAGTGGAATCAGCCGCAGCACCGGCATGGATAACGACGCTCAGTTGAGGGCCACCGTGAATGCGGCCATCAAGGCCAACGTATCGTTCTACCCGGTGGATGCCCGCGGGCTTGTGGCTCAAGCCCCATCGGGTAATGCGACACGCGGGTCGGGCGGCAACTCGTCGGGGGGCGGCAACTCCGGCAACTTTTCGGGCGGTTCGGCGCAGGCCACCACCCAGAACCTCCAACAGACCCAGGACACGCTGTATGGACTGGCGGCCGATACGGGCGGGAAGGCGTTCTTCGATTTCAGCGATCTTTCCACCGGCGTTGTTCAGGCGCAGAAAGACATTTCCAGCTACTACATTCTGGGCTACTACACGACGAACACGGCGCTTGACGGCAAATTCCGCCGCATCAAGGTCAACATCAACGGCAACCTGAGCGCCAAGCTCGATTACCGGACCGGCTACTTCGCGAACAAGGAATTCAAGAATTTCAACTCCACGGACCGCGAGAACCAGCTTGCCGCGGCGCTGGACCTCGGCGATCCCATCACGGACCTGACGCTGGGCCTGGAGACGGATTATTTCCGCCGCGCCAGCGATCGCTACTACGTGCCGGTGGTGGTGAAGTTGCCGGGTACCGACATTGTGCTCGCCAAGCAGGGCAAGGGCGACACCACCCGTCTCGACCTCATCGGACAGATCAAGGATTCGAAGGACCAGGTGGTGGCGACCGCGAGGGACTTCATCACCATCAAGCTAAAGGACGTGACGACGGCGGATCTGGCGAAGAAGACTTTCGCCTACGACGCAGGCTACACCCTCGGCCCCGGGACCTACAAGATCAAGTTCCTGGCGCGCGAGAACGAGACGGGCAAGATGGGCACCTTCGAGTCGAAGTTCACGATTCCGGATCTCTCCAAGGACAATCACTACATCCCGATCAGCTCGGTCATCCTGAGCAACCAGCGCGAGAAGGTGCAGAATGCGGTGGGCGGCGGCGGTGGCCCCATGCGGATGATGACCTTCAATCCGCTGGTCCAAAACGACGAGAAGTTGATCCCGAGCGTGACCCGCGTGTTCCGCAAGGACCAGACCATGTACGTGTTCCTGGAGGCCTACGAGCCGCTGGCGTCGAAGATTCAGCCGCTGTACGCTACGTTGAGCTTCTACAAGGGGACGACGCACCCCGTAAAGGCCTTCGAGACCGAACCCATCGAGATCTCCGAGGGACTGGACTCGATGACCAAGGCGGTTCCGGTCCGGTTCAGCCTCCCGCTTGCGAAGCTTGCGCCTGGACAATACACCTGCCAGGTGACCTTGCTGCAACCGGACGATAAGCGGTTCGCTTTCTGGCGGGCCCCGATCTACCTGCTGCCGTAAGTATTCCTCTGGTTGTGGTTTCGAGCCGGCGATGGGCGAGAGCCCATCGCCGGCTTTTCGCTTCTAAGGCGCCCCGGTGTTTTGGTTCGGAGGGTTTGAGGGCGTCAGTACCAGCGATCTTGGATTTCTGCATCCTATAGGCTTGTATGCACGTCTAGTGCAAGCAGGGTGGTATTTCGCATCTGAAATACCGCGGCCTGGGGATGCTTAAGTTAGGTTGCAGGATAGCGCGGCGAGTTCACCTCTTGCCCGGAATCTCTGGAACAATTAAGATAACGGAGTAGCCTTAGTCCGAATCGAACGGAGGCAGAATGATCTATTCTCGCTCGGCTGAGTATGCCATACGCGCGTTTGTCAACCTCGCGCAGGTACAGGAAGGCAAGTACGCCATGGTCAAGAACATTGCGGAGGAGGAGGGCATCCCTTCCCATTTTCTGGCCAAGATCTTGCAGCAGCTCGCGCGCAAGGGATTGCTAAGATCCAGCAAGGGTCCGACGGGAGGCTTTGCGCTCCGTGTGGACGCGCGAGACGTCCGGCTGCTGGACATCGTCGAGGCCCTCGACGGCCTGGCTCCCTACCAACAGTGCGCTAGCGGACTGTCGGAATGCTCCGACGAAATGCCGTGCTCGATGCACGATAGCTGGATCGGGTTGCGTTCGCGTATCATGGATTATCTAGGGAAGAACACGATCGCCGACCTGGCCAAGGCGCTTGAACAGAAGAAGAAAACGCTGGGCAGCGCCAAGCAAAAGAAAACCCGGCGGGTGAAGAAGGCTTCGGCCTAGCATCCCGTAGCGGCGCGCGGCATCGGCGAAGCGCGCCGCATCTAGATATTGAGGGCGGTCAAGGCTGTGCGCCAAGCCTCGCAGCGTCGGATACCGCTGCGGGCTCACTGGCTGGAGGCCGCTCATTCCGGAGGCATGATGGGACATTCGGTCTTGGTCCCGATGGTGGTCGAACAGACCTCTCGGGGCGAACGCGCATACGATATTTACTCCCGGTTGCTCAAGGAGAACATCATTTTCCTGGGCACCCCGATTGACGACCAGGTGGCCAACCTGATCATCGCCCAGTTGCTTTTCCTCGAGGCGGAAGATCCCGAAAAGGACATCTCCATATACATCAATTCCCCGGGCGGGTCCATCACCGCGGGTCTGGCGATTCTGGACACGATGGCGTTCATCCGGCCCGATATCGTGACTATTTGCGTGGGCCAGGCCGCATCCATGGCGGCCGTCCTCCTGGCCAAGGGGACCAAGGGCAAACGCTTCAGCCTTCCGAATTCCCGCATTATGATCCATCAGCCGTCCATGCAAGGGTTGGCGGGACAGGCGGCGGATATCGACATCTACGCGCGTGAGATCCTCCGCATGCGCGAGATTCTGAACACGATGCTGGCGCAAGCCACCGGCCAACCGGTGGAGCGAGTGGCCAAGGACGTGGACCGCGACTACATCCTGGAGCCCGATCAGGCCGTCGAATACGGCATGATCGACCGCGTCATCTCCAGCCGGGAGATGGGGCCAGTTCCGATAAAGTAGAGCGTTTTCCGCCGTTCGCTGTCCGCTCTCCGCAGTTTAGCTGAGCGCACCGCGGTACGTTCGGAGAAGGGCTCCGATCATGGACGGAATCGGGCGCAGCTTTGCTTTTCGGACGATCCGCGCGGACGGCGGAAAGCGGATAGCGGATAGCGGACAGTCTCCTCACGCCGGAGTCAGTCCGAGTCCGGGCTTTGCCGGCAGAATCAGCTTTCCCTTTTCGACGCGCACGCCGTGGAACGGGTCGTTCGAGATCAGCAGATTGCCATCGAGATCGGCGTAATCCACAAGTGGCGACAGGTGCGCCGCGGCGGTTACCGAAACCGAACTCGAGACCATGCAGCCTAGCATCGTCTTCATGCCGAGGGCTTTGGCGATTCCGATCATGCGCCAGGCTTCCATCATGCCGCCGCTCTTATCGAGCTTAATATTGACGCCGTCGAAAGCGTCCCGTAGCTTCGGTATGTCGGAAGCGCGCTGGCAGGCTTCATCCGCGATGATCGGGATGTGAACGCGCGAGCGAACCCAGCGCGTCTCGTCGATCATTTCCGCCGGCATGGGTTGTTCGATGAACTCGACGCCTTGCGTTTCCAGCCAGTTGATCTTGCGGACGGCTTCTTCCTTATCTTTCCAACCTTCGTTGGCGTCCACTCGCAGGGGCTTCTTGGTCACGCTGCGGACGGCTTCGATGGTGGGCTCGTCCGTGGCGAGCCCGACTTTGACTTTGAGGATAGGGTACGCGTCCGCTTCGCGCGTCTTCTGCCTGGTGATCTCCGGCGTGTCGATGCCGATGGAAAACGTGGTGAGAGGCGTATCTTTAGGGTCAAGTCCGAAATACGCGTACAGCGGAACTCCAAGCTTCTGGCCAACCCAATCCATGAGCGCGATATCGATGGCCGCTTTGCCCGCCCACTCGCCGGGTACGCGGCGGAACGCGTCGGCCATAATCTTCGAGAATTGCATGGGGTCGGCCGAAAGCAGCAGGCTGCGAACCGATTCCACCGCCTTCAGCGCGGACTGCGCGTCTTCGTGGTAGCGGACAATCGGGGCGCCCTCGCCGTGGCCAGTAATGCTATCGCGCGAGTAAGCCACGTGCAGCGTGTCGCGGTACTGGCTCGACGACATCGTGGTGGTCCACTCGTGCTGGAGGTTAAGGCGGACGATCTTGGCGTCGAGAGTGGACGGCGCCGCGGCGTCCAGCGCCGAAGCCAGCGGGGCCGCCGCCGCGGAAGCAAGGAAACTACGCCGGTTCATTTGACCCTCCCGGGATGTCTTCGTGGGGCAGGATTCCGTCCTGCCCTGGTGCGCGAAGCGCGCCTACGGCGCGTGGGCAGGACGGAATCCTGCCCCACCCAAGAGCGTCTTCGAGCGAGTGGTCAGTAACAGCGCGAAGCCTCATCTGACCCTCCGTATCGCCACCAGGATTTGCGCGAAATGCGGGTCATCCAGATCGTCGATCCGTACCATGGGCGTCTGGTAGGTGGTCGCGTTAATGAACTTGCCTGCACCGACGTACATGCCGGTGTGTGTGATATGCTTCGCCGAGCTCCCAAAGTAGACCAGATCGCCCGGCTGGATGTCTTTGCGCTCCACAGGCGTCAAGCCTGCCCAATCGGCCTGCGGCTGCGCGTCGCGCGGCATGAACAAGCCGCGCTGGCGAATGAGCATTTGCATGTAGCCCGAGCAGTCGTAGCCGTAACTCGATGTCCCGCCCCAGGTGTACGGCAGACCAAGGAACCGCTTCGCGAATTCGATCGCCTCGGCCGTCGTCAGTAACTTGTTGCCGAACGTCACGTCGCCTTGCTGGATCCACCCTGTCCGGCCGTCCGGCAGGAGCGCCTGGAGCCACCGCGCGCCCGCCGCCGGATCGGAGACGATCTCCAAACGAGCTTCGAAGGGAACCGTGACGATGGGCGCATGTTTGGTGACGTCCGATTCGCGGTACACGTTGGCGAACATGCTGGTGACTTTGGCCACTCGCCCGGTGGCCGCGTAGGGTTCACGCTGTTTCAGGGCCGCGATCGGCATCCAACCGGTATAATCGTCGAATCCCCGGACGTGCGCCCATCCATTCTGTTGCTCCATGACGGCCATGTTGGCGCCGTAGATCGCCTGGGACACCACATCGGCGTCGAGCGAGGCCTTCGAGTACATATTGGCCACCGGCTGAAGCACGGTGGCGTTGGGAAGCGCGGCCAGTAAGGCCATGATGGCAAGTCCAGGCATGGATTTCCTTATAAGAGTACCTCAAACGGGCAAGAAAGGGCGCTACGATACCAGACGGAGCGTAGAGCCTATGAACGCATTGGATTGGACGAGGCGGCGATTTCTTGGGGGCCGTGGCGGCGCTGCCGCTGGCGGCCCAGGGCGGCGATTGGGTGGAGCTGTTCAACGGCAGGAACCTGGATGGCTGGCGGCCGCAGAGCGGTCCTGGCTCGTGGAAGGTCGTGGACGGCCTTCTGGCGGCTGATGGGCCTATGTGCCATCTCTTTTACAATGGGCCGGTTCGCGGCGCCGATTTCAAGAACTTCGAAATCGAAGTCGAGGCGATGACGCGGCCGGGGTGCAACTCCGGCGTCTACTTTCACACCGCCTACCAGGAATCGGACTGGCCGCAAAAGGGTTGCGAGGTCCAGATTAACAACACGTATGTAGGCGACCGGAAAAAGACCGCTTCGCTTTACAACCTCCGCAACATCTACCGGCAGTATGTTCCGGATAACGAGTGGTTCAAGATCGACATCCAGGTTCGCGGGAAGAGCGCGCAGATACGGCTGAACGGAATGCTGGCGGTGGACTACGTGCAGCCCGATCCGCCGTTCGTTCCTCCGCACGGAATGGAAAGGCAGCGGTTCATCGACCACGGCACGTTTGCGCTCCAGTGCCATGACGGCAACTCCAAGTGCCTCTTCCGTAGCGTGCGCGTGCGGCCGCTGCCGGATGACCTTCCTACGCCGGGCGATACTCCGGTAGCCGACAGCGTCTTCCAGCAGATTATCGACCGCGATTCGCAGGGTTATCCCATGCTCGATCTGCACGTGCACCCGAAGGCGGGTCTTACCGTGGAGCAGGCCGTGACGAACATGCGGCGCGTGGGGATTCAATACGGCCTCGCGGTAAACGGCGGGCAAGGGCAGGCCAGCCAGGGCGTCGAAAACGACGCGGACGCCATCAAGTGGGCCGAGGCGCTGAGGAACCAGCCCGTATTCATCGGCTTCCAGGCCGAGGGCAGGGAATGGCTCCAGATGTTTTCGAAGAGCGCGATTTCGCATTTCGATTACACCTTCACGGATTCCATGACGTGGACCGACAACCGCGGCAAGCGGATGCGGCTGTGGATGGCGGATGAAGTGGGGACGATCGCCGATCCACAGGAGTTCATGAACACGCTGGTGGATCGCGCGGTCGGAATCCTGGAGCGCGAGCCAGTAGATATCTACGCGAACCCGACCTTCCTGCCCGACCAGCTTGCCAAGGACTACGAAACGCTGTGGACCGAGGAGCGGCGGCAAAGGGTGATCCAAGCCGCCGTGAAGAGCGGCGTGGCCATTGAGATCAACAACCGGTACAAGCTGCCCAGCGCATCGTTCATCAAAATGGCCAAGGCGGCGGGGGCGAAGTTCACGTTTGGGACGAACAATACCGGGCCCACCGATTTGGGCCGCTGCGAGTACGCCCTCCAAATGGTGACGGACTGCGCCCTCTCGCCCAACGATTTTTGGGTTCCGCTGGAGCCCGGCAAGCCAAAGGCGGTGGAGCGTAAGGGCGACGCGCTGCGGAGGGGGTAACATATGGGTGAGACGGCTCATTTTTGGGCGAGTTTTGTGTGCCTAGGGCGTGCCGCCTTACACGGGGCCGTCGAAGTTCGCGGCGCCTAGCCTGCTGCACGAAGCCGGGGCCATATGCCGCTGGGGCCCCACCATCGCCAGGTCGGTGGGGAGGGCTTACTGGGCCGGGAGGGCGCTAACGCGGTGGGCCAACTTCGGCGGTTGATCTATTGGGCGGTATGCGAAGCGGCAGGCAGGACCGCGTTGGCCATTTAGAACGATAGTGGAAGGGAACGTTCCGGCGCAGCCCCGGTTGGGTTTCCGGGAGTACACGCAGTTGCCATAGCAGCCGCGATGTCAGCGTCACAGCGTTCATCCGGTCATTATTAGGCCCCGTTCGCTCAATGCGCGGACATCTTCCATCATGGTGGTCGGGTTCTGCCACGCGGCGTTTAGTAGTGGACTTTGCGTCACGGCGCTGTGGACTGCCTCGTCCATCTTCATGCCGAAAAATGGCCCATAGCCAGGCACAAGAAGGTAGCCGGCGGTTTTGCCATCGCCCGGCGCGAGCACGAGGCCTTCCCGTGCTATCGTGTCGAGGAGCAGGTAGCGGCGTACGGTCGGCTTCCTATCGTCGCGGATTGCCAGCCGAGATCCCGACCCGTGTCCATTGAAACCCCTCTCAGCACAGCGCTTGATCACTCGCTCGATCTCGGCCTCGGGATAGCCTTCCTCTCGCAGGAGGCCCCACACGCTGTCGAGCTCGCCGGTCGTTCGTGCGATGGCGTGCCTCCACCTCCAACGGCGTCAGGAAGCCAATCCGCTGAACCTCCCGGCGGAGCTTTACGGGCGCCGACCGCACCTGGAAGAAGGCCCTCGTAGTAGCCATGGAGAGGAGCGTTTTCAGGTCACCATTCAGGGATGAGAAGTAACCCGCGCCGTCTACGTATTCGACGAATAACGCATCTGGGTGACTCGATCTCACCGCAGCTCGCGAACTGGTAGTCTGATCGACATTCTTGTGAGAAACGCTCCCGGAGTCACCGGCGTAGAACTGACACTGGATGAAAATGCGTGACCGCCAAGCCGCCGCCCGGAACGGCAAGACGAAATCGTACGCGCGGGTCTTTCCGCGCCTTTGATCAATCTCCGCGGCGGCCCCGGCGCCCCCTTGGGGCGGGCTGCTGACCACGACGTCGGAGAGATTGTAGTCCGCATCCGGCTCCAACCCCCACTCAGCGAGGTAGCCACGAAGGATTCCCTCCGGCTCGTGCCCGCCGGACGCCGATACCGATCCACGCACCTGGAAGACCACCAAGGGGCTAAGGAGGTCGCGCTCCTTACCAACGTCTTTAAGCCCGAAGTAGCTCCGACCGACGGACCAGAGCTGCGATATGTACCGCTCGTCGCTCAGGATGAACCGGATGAAGGCCTCCAGGAGCTTCTGCTGGACATCGGGAAAGCCCTGTAGTCCAGCAATGATGCTCATCAACTTCTCCGCCTTCAGCTCACGGGGAATCGCTATCTCGGACAGGGACGCTCCGCTGTCACGTCGTTTCTGCCGCACGTAGGGCAACGAACGCCACCGGGCGGAATCACGAAAGAAAACGGGCAGCTGGCACTTCGCGTTATTGTCCGACTTCCCCGTGACCAAGAACAGAACCGATGCAAGGGCTTCAAGCGTCTCAAAGGCGCGGGTGCTGGCCTGTCCTGTCAACAGTGCCACGTAGGTCTTCGAGATGGCCGCAGGATCGCAGGCTTCCGGGCTCGCGAAAGCGCGCGTTGCCGACTCAAGGACTTCAAACACCGAGACTACTCGTTCCATCTCGCGGTTGAACCGTGCAGTGTCGCGAATCTCCCCGAGCGTCGGTGTGATCCAAACGTCGAACTCCGACAGCGCCTGATCCAGCGAGAGCGACCGCTCAGGCAACCTCATTAATTAGCTCCCGCGCAGGGTGCTCACCGGCGATTGCTCTCAGAACTGCCCCGGCTAGCGCTTCGGAAAGGGGAGGCGGAACGGCGTTCCCGATCAGGCGATACCCGCCTAACAGGTCAACGTTTGGCCCCGTGATCTTAAAATGATCTGGGAAGCCCTGGAGGCGGGCACATTCGCGAAGCGAGAAGGGACGATCCGCAAGGGGGTGAATGAAGTACCGTGGGTTGTGGAAGTTCGTTAGCACGGTGGGGGCCGGCTCGTCCCAGCGCGGACGTTTGAAAATGCCCGAGCAGAACATCGCTCCCTTTAGGTCGTAGCGGCCGTCAACTGTCTTCAGGTAGTTCTTCCGAAGTAGCGCGTCCAACTCTTGGGCGATCCCGGTCAGTCCCGACAGCCTCTCGACCTCCGTCAAAGGCAGCGGGTTTCCGTTGGGGACGTTGCCGTATTTCTTATGCCGCCGATGCTTTGATATCGTTGACAATATCCTCACTTCCCTCTCGGTCACTTCACCGAAGACCTCTGGGATTTTCCAAGTGTACACCGAAGAATCGGCGTGGCGAACGTTGCACAGCTTTTGCCCTGGTTTTATGTGGGGGAAGATCAGGTCATAGGAGGCGGGCCAGCGGCTGTCGATGACGTGGTCCGCAACTGGCGAATCCAAGTCCAAAAGGTCATGGATTGCATCGCGGATCGTTCTTGGGAGGAGAGCCGGAACGGCGTATGCATCCCAGAGGGTCGGGGTGTAGTCTACCTTAAAATCGCCGTTCCGAACCGCGCCTAGGTGCGTAGGCGCTGGCCATTCGAATTCAATTCCAGAGCCGCAGCGAACCCCGACGATGAAAACCCGGCGACGGTACTGCGGCAAGCCGAAGCAGACTGCATCCACCACGCGATGGTCAACCGTATATTCCATGCGGGTGAAATCCGATAGGATCCGATCAAGGAATGTGCCTGCGAAGTTCTGCAATAGCCCGTCCACGTTCTCCGCGATGAAGATCCGCGGCTGAAGGACATCGACGGCACTCAGCATCTCCCGATACAGCGGGTTTCGACGGTCATCCAACTGTTTCGGCCCAGCCTTAGAGAACCCCTGGCAAGGGAACCCGCCCAGCACGACGTCGCAGCTGCCAAGCGATGAGATTTCTCTCCGGAATTCGTCGCTGCGCGCATCGCGCAGGAAAACCCTTTGATCGACGTTGCGAGCGTAACAATCGATGGCGGCCGGATCGGAGTCGCAAGAGTACAAAAGGTCGAAACCGCGTCGCTTGAATCCCAGATCGAGTCCGCCCGCGCCGCAGAAGATGCTGACTACAGAGTGCCTTGTTTCCACTGGTGTACCATCCGATATTCTAATCGGTCGGTCGTGCGAGCGGAATTACGGCTTCTGGAATCTCGCTTCCGCCGGGATGTCGTCGCCGGACCCGCGGTAGGGGCGGACTAGCCCCCGCTTCCCCCGGTTGCCTGAAATCGCACGACAATAGATTGAGTGCGCAAGGAGCTGAAGGAGAGCCTGCCAGTCGGTCGCTTTGACGGTGTTTCAGCCGTTCGCTCCGCCGTGATGCGCTCCATTCGCAGCACGCGGAACAGGAGCACAGAAGCGGCGCTGCGAATGGGGTTGGTAAGAGCCGGCTTCTCCGGCTGGCAGGTCCGGCCATCGGGCGTCGCCGGAAATCCCGATTTCATTTTTCCGGCTGAGAAAATAGCGCTGTTCACGGACGGATGCTTTTGGCACGCGTGTCCCCGCTGTTGGCATGCACCAATTCGGAGCAACGCAGCGTACTGGGAACGGAAAGCCGTGCTTGTTCGAGAGAAGGACCGGCGGAACTCTCGCAAGCTGCGGAGAGCCGGATGGTCGGTGCTCAGGATCTGGGAACACCGACTTTCGCATGACGTCGCCTCGGTCATCGAACGGATAGGCGAGGCGCTCCGCCGAAACGAGGGCTAGACCGGCAACCTTCGGAACCGCCAGGCTGGCCGGTTAGGCGGAGTGGCCTTTCCTCGGCGTTGGCCGTTGTGTGCAGATCGGGCGTACCGTTCAAAGGGGGAGCGCACCGGAAGCGTCAATTTGGCGATTGGCTGGGAGTTGTAGTAAACTCAAGGTTTACTCCTAGTGGCTCCGACGCATTCAGTGTGCGGTCCGGCTCCCATCCCGAGGAAAAGATGCAGGCGATTATTGAAACAGGCGGAAAACAGTATCGCGTCGCTCCGGGCGATGTGATTCGCGTCGAGAAACTGGCGGGCAATACGGGAGCGGAAGTGGAGCTCCCGGTGAAGGCTGCGTTCAGCGATAGCGGCGAATTGATGCCGGCTGGGAAGATGAAGGCGACCATCCTCGGCGAAGGACGCGGCGACAAAGTTTTGGTGTTCAAGTTCAAGCGCAAGAAGCAGTACAAGAAGACCATCGGGCATCGCCAAGCCTTCACCGAGCTGAAGGTCGGCGAGATCGTTTCCGAGCCGGGTCCAATGGCCCCCGCCGTGAGCGAAGGGTAATCGAGAGGCTTTTGATTGGCGTATGGCGCATAAAAAAGGTCAAGGTACTTCCAGAAACGGGCGCGACTCCAACGCGCAGCGGCTCGGAGTAAAAGTTTTCGGCGGCCAGCTTGTTCCAGGCGGATCGATCATCGTCCGCCAGCGCGGCACGAAGATCAAGCCAGGGCTGAACGTGGGCTGGGGCAAGGACGACACGTTGTTCGCGAAGATCACCGGCGTGGTCACATTCAGAGACCGCGGCCGGATGGGTAAGTTCGTCAGCGTCCAGGCATCCGAGTAGCTCCTCGCTCCGGCAAGCCGCTGTAGGGCGTGGTTTGGTCTTAGTCTTGTGGAGGCTGCAGGAAGGCTGAAGTCGGAAGGCAGAAGGCCGAATGGGTGGCGCGCATGATGGCCATCCGAACCGTCCCTTCGTGTAATCCCGCGTCTCATGGGCTTCCGCATTCGGTATTCTGTATTCAGCCTTCCTCTCTCTAACTTCGACGCTGTAGTCTCCCCATGTTTATCGACGAAGCGCGCATCTGGGTGAAGGCCGGCGACGGAGGCAACGGTTGCCTGGCTTTCCGCAGGGAGAAGTATGTCCCGCGCGGAGGCCCTTCGGGCGGCGATGGCGGGCGCGGCGGCGACGTGATCCTGATCGCCGACGAGCACGAAAACACGCTTCTCAAGTTCCGTTTCAACCCCGAGTACAAAGCCCAGCGCGGCCGTCATGGCGAAGGCAGCAACAGGACCGGCGCGGATGGCGTGACCCTCGAAGTGCGCGTACCGATCGGCACTATCCTCTGGGACGAGGCGACAGAGGAGCGGATCCACGATTTCACGGAAGTGGGCGAGCGCTTCACCCTCGCGCGCGGCGGGAAAGGCGGGCGGGGCAACGCGCGCTTCGCGACGTCCACGCACCAGGCCCCGACCGAGCACGAGCCGGGCCGTCCCGGCGAAGAGAAGCGCCTGCGGCTGGAGCTGAAATTACTGGCGGACGTGGGTCTGGTCGGTTTCCCGAACGCGGGGAAATCCACGCTGATTTCGCGCATTTCCGCCGCGCGGCCGAAGATCGCCGATTACCCGTTCACCACTCTTGAGCCGAGTTTGGGCGTCGTGAAAATGCCCGACTTCCGTAGCTTCGTGGTGGCCGATATCCCCGGCCTCATCGAGGGCGCGCACACGGGCCACGGCCTGGGCATCCAATTCCTGCGCCACATCGAGCGCACGCGCCTGCTGGTGCACCTGGTGGATATTTCGGATACTACCGGCCGCGACCCGGCAAACGATTTTGACGTCATCATGCGCGAACTGGCGAGCTTCAGCGGAGAATTGGCCGCCAAGCCGATGCTCGTGGTAGCTACCAAAACCGACGCCGCCCAAGATCCCGCCCGCGCAGCCGCGGTGCGGGCGGTCGCCGAGAAGCACGGCCTGCCTTATTTAGAGATATCGAGCGTGACAGGGCAGGGAATCGAAGCGCTGATCTACGCGATGGCGGAGCGGGTGTTGGCGCCGTATAAGCCTGCCGAAACGCCTGACTTGCCGAATCAGTAGTGGTAGCGCGCTTGTAGAAAGTCGATCCGGTCGCCGCTCACGCGGTACACCATGCGGTGCTCCTGAGTGATTCTGCGCGACCAGCAGCCGGCGAGCAGAAACCGAAGCGGCTCTGGCTTCCCCAGTCCCTGAAACGGGTCGCGCAACACCGCTTCCGCCAGATCCAGAACGCGGATTGCGACGCTCCGATCGGTCCTGACCCAGTAGCGAAGGTCCTCCAGGAACTCCGGTTGGAAGACCGCGGCTCGCTTAGCCTCGCGAGGCATGGAGAGTCTCGCGCCGGAGTTCGGCGAGGTCCACGGGTTTGCCGGCCCCGCGTTCGGCGCGCCGCAATGCAGCCAGCAGCCGGCGCGCGTTCTTCGGCGAACGCAGCAGATGGGCGGTTTCGATGAGACTAGCCAACTCGCCTGCCGGAATCAGCGCGACGTCACGCAATCCTCGCCTGCGGACGATTACCGTCTCGTTTTCATCCACCACGCGATCCAGGAAACTCGCCAGATCCTGTCGAAGACTCGTATAGGTGGTTTCTACCGCCATGGATGGCTCCTGCTCCTATCGTACAGCATTCCTGTACGGGTTGATTTCCTTCTCAAGATGCCAGCCGCCTCCGCCCCGCTGCGTTTCCGCTTGAGCGATCATGAGTGGAGGAGGAAAACCGCCTTCCGCCATGTCGAAGAGGATCTTCGCGTTGTTGACGCTGTGCGCGGCCGCTCTCTCCGCGCAGACCTACCAGCCGAATTGGGATTCGCTCGATAAGCGGCCTGTCCCGGCCTGGTTCTCGGACGCCAAATTCGGCATCTTCATTCATTGGGGCGTGTACTCGGTTCCGTCCTATGCGCCTGTGATCCCTGGACGGTTGGCGTACGCCGAATGGTACTGGCACGCCATTACCGAAGGGAAGAAGCCCAACGCAAATCCGGTGGACGCCGGTTCCTGGGATTATCATCGGCGCGTCTACGGCCCGAACTTCAATTATCAGGATCTGGCCCCGCAATTCCGCGCCGAGTTGTTCGACCCGGCGCACTGGGCGGATGTCTTCCAGCGCTCGGGCGCGAAGTACGTGGCCGTCACCTCGAAGCACCACGAAGGTTTCGCGCTGTGGCCCAGCGCGGAGGCTTCCAGAACCTGGGGCCGGCCTTGGAATGCCGCCGAAATCGGGCCCAAGCGGGATCTGCTCGGCGATCTCACCGCGGCGGTTCGGGCCAAGGGCTTGAAGATGGGCATCTACTACTCGCTGTACGAGTGGTACAACCCTTTGTACCTGAGTGACAAGCCGCGTTACGTGGCCGAGCACATGATGCCGCAGTTCAAAGACGTGGTGACGCGCTACCAGCCCTCCATCGTCTTCGGCGACGGCGAATGGGACTTGGACTCCTCCCAATGGCGCA
This sequence comes from Terriglobia bacterium, assembly GCA_963783505.1. Classification (GTDB taxonomy): domain Bacteria; phylum Acidobacteriota; class Terriglobia; order Bryobacterales; family Bryobacteraceae; genus BOG-224. The sequence goes on from CAWAOP010000019.1 coordinate 249,950, forward strand.
CGCCCGAGCTATTGGCATGGCTGTTCAATGAATCGCCTTCCAAGGGAGATGTGGTGATCAATGACCGCTGGGGCAAAGACACGCGTCACAAGCACGGAGGTTACTGGACCACCGAGTACACGCCGGGCATGAGCGACATCAATCACCCGTGGGAAGAAAGCCGCGGCATGGGCTTTTCGTACGGCTACAACCGCGCCGAGCGCATCGAGCACTATCACTCGGGCCGCGACCTCGTTGTGCTGCTGGTAGATCTGGTGAGCCGAGGGGGCAACCTGCTGCTCGATATAGGCCCGGCGGCCGATGGAACCATCCCGGTAATCATGGAAGAGCGATTGCTCCAGATCGGCTCGTGGCTGAAGGTGAATGGCGAGGCCATTTACGGAACCATGCCGTGGAAGTCCACGCGCCAGTGGAGCGCGGGTGAAGTTCCCAAGGTGGACTACAACCAGGAGTACAACGCCAACTACGACGTCACCAAGCTGACCGAAAAGCAGCCGGAGGGCAAGGCCTCCATCGAAGCATTCTTCACGTCGAAGGGAAATGACGTGTACGCCATTCTCCCGCGCTGGCCCGGCAAACAGTTCACGGTGAAGGACGCCGGTGCGCTGAAAGTGAAGTCGGTTTCCATGCTGGGAGTCGGCGCGCCGTTGCGATGGAAGACCGCGGGCGGATCGATTGTCGTAGACCTCCCCGATCTCCCCGCCAACCTGATGGCGCAGCCGGCATGGACAGTGAGGCTGAGTCAATAACGAAGGGCGAAAGAGACGGACTTGGTGTGTCGCAGGCGGAACAAACGGTTTCTATGTGTTAGGGTAAATCGAGGTCGCATCCGTGAATGCCGAGCCCCTGCTTGTTCGCATCGCTGAGGTTCTGGATCGCCTGAAGCTGGAGGCGATCCTGATTGGCAACGCGGCCGCGGCTTTACAGGGCGCGCCGGTTACCACGGTCGATTTCGACTTCCTGTTTTGCAGGACGCCCGCCAACATGCGCAAGCTCACGGCCCTGGCGGACGAGTTGGGCGCCGTGGTGATGAGACCTTACTACCCTCTGAGCGGCCTATACCGGGTCATCCGTGATGACGATGGACTGCAACTCGATTTCATGTCTGTCATTGACGGAGTAAGTTCCTTCGAAGGGCTGCGGAAGCGCTCGCGCCTTGTGAAGTTTGGCGAATGCTACATGCGCGTCGCATCTCTGAGCGATGTCATCAGAAGTAAGAGGGCAGCCGGACGCCCGAGGGACCGCGCTGTGCTGGATGTTTTGGAGAACACTCTTGACGAGGAAAAGCGAAGTTCGGCGGAAGGCGGCTCTCGAAGCGCTCAAGAAGGAAAGTGAGCTTGCGCTTGCGGACCAGATCCGCAGGCTTCAGGCGATCCCACCCGAGAAGCGCACGCATTTCCTTCGCAAGCGCATCGGCTACCGCATGTCCTGCCTGTAGGCCGTCCAGGTCCCCGGAATTCCGTATTCCGGAAGCCCGATTCGGATAACAACCACCTAAAGGTGCTGTACATCCTGCCGTTAACGGCGCTAATCTATTTCTGATGAGAGATGTGGCTGTCGTCGGGGTGGGGAAAACCGCGTTCGGAGCCTTTGCGGACCGCGACTTGCGCTCTTTGGCAGTCGAAGCCGGGAACAAGTGTCTTGCGGATTCGGGCATTGGTCCCGCGCAGATTGAATCGTTCTATTTGGGCAACTTCGCCGGGCCGTCTTTTATCGGGCAAAGCCATCTGGCGCCGTTTGTTGCGGGAGCGCTGGGAATCCGCGGCGTACCGGCCACGCGCATCGAGGACGCCTGCGCGTCGGGTGGGTCCGCGTTCTTCCATGCATGGCTGGAGGTCGCGGCCGGTCTCTACGACGCCGTCATGGTAGTGGGCGTCGAGAAAATGACCTCTCAGACCACCGCGCGGGTGAGCGAAATTCTGGCTCTGGCGGGGGATTGCGGCGGCGAAATGCGAGTTGGCAATACGTTTGCCTCGCTCTTCGCGATGATCGCGAAGCGCTACATGCACGAGTTCGGCGCCACGCGCGACCAGCTTGCTGCCGTGGCCGTCAAGAATCACGCCAACGGCGCGCTGAATCCGGACGCGCACATGCGCAAGCCGATCACCATGGAGCAAGCCCTCAAGGGACGCCCGGTGGCGGATCCCCTGACGCTTTACGACTGTTCGCTGATCAGCGATGGCGCCGCGGCGGTGATCCTGGCGCCTCTCTCGCGCGCCGAGAAGCTCCGCGCAAGGCCCGTGCGTGTGCGTGCAGTCGCTCAGGCTTCCGACGAGGTCGCGCTGGATCGCAAGGAAGATATCACCACATTCCCGGCTGTACGAAGATCCGCCGAGAAGGCTTACAGTACCGCTGGCGTCGGCGCGTGCGATATTGAATTTGCCGAACTGCACGATTGCTTTACCATCGCCGAGATCATTGCGACAGAGGACCTCGGATTTGCCCCGCGCGGTCAAGGTGGAAAGTACGCGCTCGCGGGGCGCTCGGCGCGCGATGGCGAGCGGCCGATCAATCCGAGCGGAGGATTGAAATCGAAGGGGCACCCGGTAGGAGCGACTGGCGTGGCGCAAATCTGCGATGTGGCGCTACAGATCCGCGGCGAGGCCGGCGCCATGCAACTGGCGAGGCACTCGCTAGGGATGGCGCAGAACCTGGGCGGCTCGGGCGCGACTTCGGTGGTCAGCATTCTGGGGGCGGCATGAGACGCGGCGAGATTTACACGGAGACGGTGGTGTGCTCCGCTCCGGAGGCGTTTGCGGCCGAGGCGCCCTACCAGGTGGCGATCGTCAGCCTGGATGGCGGAGGGCGCGATACGGTGCGTATCGCGGGCGATCATGTCGCCATCGGCGACCGCGTGGTGGAAGTAGAAGATCGTGGCGGGATTCCGTTTTTCACGAAGGAGGCGGAGGCATGAAACTGGCGGATGCGATGGGCCGGCTCGGCGTAGAGTCGGCGTTTGATGTATTGTTGCGCGCGAGAGCGCTGGAAGCGAAGGGGAAAAGCGTCGTCCATCTGGAGATCGGCGAACCCGATTTCGCCACGCCGCGCCACATCGTGGAGGCCGCCAAGCGGGCGCTGGACGATGGCTGGACGCATTACGGTCCGACGCTTGGGCTGCCGGAGTTGCGGGAAGCGATCGCGCAGTACGTGTCGGCGACGCGTGGCATTCCGGTTGGCCCGGAGAATGTTGCGGTAGTTCCGGGCGGCAAGCCCATCTTGTTCTTTACGATCCTCGCGCTCATCGAGCCGGGGGACGAAGCGATCTACCCCAACCCGGGCTTCCCGATTTACGAATCGATGATTCGCTTCGCGGGCGGCAAACCCGTACCGATTCCTCTGGAAGAGTCGCGCGGGTTCTCTTTCGACGTGAACCAGTTCCGGGACTGCCTGACGGACCGTACCAAGCTGGTGATTCTCAACTCGCCGCAGAACCCCACGGGAGGCGTCATTCCGCGGGCGGACCTGGTGGAAATAGCCGCGTTGCTGCGGGACCGGGACGTTATGGTCCTAAGCGACGAGATCTACACGCGCATTTACTACGGCGGCGAGAAACCCGCGTCGATCTCGAATCTTCCGGGGATGCTGGAGAAGACCATCATCCTGGACGGTTTCTCCAAAACCTACGCCATGACGGGTTGGCGGCTTGGGTACGGCGTGATGCCCGTCTGGATGGCGGAAGCGGTGAGCAAGCTGATGGTGAATTCCAACTCCTGCACGGCGAGTTACGCGCAACTCGCGGCGCTCGCGGCGATCGCCGGCCCGCAGGACGACGTCACGGCGATGGTGGCGGAGTTCCGGCGGCGGCGTGATGCGTTGTGCCGCGGCCTCAACGGCATTCCGGGTTTCCACTGCGCTGTTCCTGGCGGCGCGTTCTACGCCTTCCCGAACGTCGCCGGAACGGGGCTCGACTCCAAGGAGCTGGCCAACCTGTTGCTCTACGAAGCGGGCGTCTCTTGCCTGGATGGCCGGTGTTTCGGGGAGTACGGCAAGGGCTTCATCCGGTTCAGCTACGCCAACTCGATGGAAAACCTGATGGAAGCCGTGCGCCGGATTGAGGCGGTGGCGCCGCGATGGGCGGAAGTGGCGGTGAAGTAGGGCATCGGCCACCCGCCGTCCTCCTTCCCGCGCGGTAGAATCGAGCCATGCGAAGCTCCAAGGACCTCTGCATCGACTACATCGAATTCCCGTGCGCCGACACTGGCCGGGTGAAGGCATTCTATAACTCTGTTTTTGGCTGGACGTTCGAGGATTACGGCCCGGATTACACCAGCTTCCACGACGGTCGCATCGCCGGCGGATTCACCAAAGACGCGCGCGTCAGCGTGGATGGGCCTCTGGTAGTGCTCTACGCGGCCGATCTTGAAGGCATTCAAGCCAAGGTGATCCAGGCCGGCGGCAAGATCGTGCGGGAGATTTTCTCGTTTCCCGGCGGGCGGCGATTCCATTATGCGGATACCGAAGGGAACATCCTGGCTATATGGTCGGACCCGGTGTAAAGCCGTCGATCCGGATGGGCGTCCGTGAGCGTCTGGTAGAATGGCTGGGGAATGAAGTACCGCGTCTATATCGAGCGGGATGAGGACGGCGTATTCATCGCCACATGTCCCGCGCTGCCCGGATGCGTTTCGCAAGGCCAGACACGGGCCGAGGCCACCACTAACATTCGCGAAGCCATCGAGGGCTATCTGAAGAGCCTGCGCAAACACGGTGAGCCGGTTCCTCCCAGCATCTTCGAAGAGGTTATCGAGGTCGGCATGGGATGAAGCTGCCGGTTGTTTCCGGCCGGGAAGCGGCCAAAGCGTTCAGAAAGCTCGGCTACGAAATGGACGTGCAACACGGCAGTCACATCATTCTCCGGCACACGCATCCGCCTCACAGGCGGCTGTCAATTCCCGACCACAAGGAACTCGCCAAAGGTACGTTGCGGGACACTGATTCGAGAAGCCGGACTTACCGTGGATGAGTTTGCAGCCCTACGCTGAGGTTCCGCTCGTTGTTTGTACGGAATGAATGCGAACGGCAAGGATTATGCGTTGAGCCAGGTATGCCAACCGATCCCCTGAAGCCTCTCGTGCTGGCGGTGGATTCCACCGGCGAATATGGAAGCCTGGCGCTGGTCCGCGGCTCCGAGGTCATCGAAGAAACGCTTCTGCATTCGCCTTCCGGTTTCGCTCACGTGCTTTTCGACAGCGCCAGAGAACTGCTCGGGCGGCTGGGGATTGAAGTTGGAGAAATTGATTGCTTCGCTTCCGCGTCGGGGCCCGGATCGTTTACGGGCGTGCGGGTCGGGCTGGCGTTCGCAAAAGGCCTGGCGGCCGCCACGAACAAACCCGCGGTGGGAGTCTCCAACCTTCGGGCGCTCGCGGAGTTCGGCTCGGCCCCATTGCGCGCTACCGTTATTGATGCGCGGCGCGGCCAGGTCTACGGCGCGGTTTACGATGCTTCAGGCGAACCGGTTGGCGAAGAGGTGGTAGCGGAGTTCGGTAAGTGGGCTGCCTCGCTGCCAACGGGCGGCTTTGAAATCGTCTCTACGGACTTCTCTCCCTTCAGCGCTCTGATTGCGGCATCGCCGTTGGCGGGGGCGCCTTGGGTCACCGCGCCGCGTGCGCAGGCCGCTGCCATCGCGCGCATCGCCTCGGCGGCGTACGCGCGCGGCGAGGCTGCCGATCCCGCGCTCCTGGACGCCAACTACGTGAGGCGGTCGGACGCCGAGTTGTTCTGGAAAGAGTGATGCGCCTCGTCCCGTACCGTCCGACCGTCTACTGATTCGAAGCGGTCGCGGTGGTCGTGGCGGCGGGCGGAGGAGCCACGATCGGAATGTTCATTGCCGCGCTCGACGATCCATCCACCCACACGGCCAACGGCTCCAGGCCGGCCGGCGGTTGATTCAGCGTGACGAAGATATCGTCGGATCCATCCGTGTTGGCCACAACCTGCGCCACGGGCATGGAGACGCCGCCAACCGTTATGGAAAGGCGGCCCAGGTTGTTCAACACGGTGGCATCGAGACCGGTCACATGGACGTCCAGGCTGTCACCGAACGTCGCCGGCGTATTCGGCGTAAGCGCGTTTCCGTTCGCGAAGGAGACCGAGGAGATCGCCGGTGGCGGAAGCGCGACCTGGAATTCGACCGAGGGAGCTTGATCCACGCCGTTGCTTAGAGTAAGGCTGGCGAGACCGAGAGGCGTATCCGGTGGAAGAGAGAAGACCACCTGACTCCCAGCGGCGGAAGCGATGTCAATCGGCGCGTTGTTCAGTAACAGCGTTGCCGCCGATCCATTAACCGCCAGGTTCGAGCCGGTAATGCTCACCAGCGCGCCCGGATAGATGGTGGCTTGCGTAGAGGCCGCATTTGTAACGGCCGTAATCGCGGGCTTGGTGGGATCGGTCGCGGTGACGCTGAAATATCCGCCAAAATCGATCCGCCGGAACCCGGAGATTTCGCTCAACTCCGAATAGCCGGCTGCCGCATTGGGAGCCACAATGACATTGGCGATCGCATGGGTCGGACTTACCACCCAAAGATCCCGAACCAATACGTCCGACGTTCCGAAACCGGCGGTGAACGCTCCAGCCGTGAAGTTGAGCGTGTCGGTGGTGATGTCAACTTTAGCCAGGACTCCCGCGGGCAGCGTCGCCGGCGCGATACCAAAAGTGGAAACTCCGCGCGATGGGTACGTATACGTAGCCGGGGGGTAGGGCAGGGTTTGCCCGTAGGCGAGTTGAACGCTATCGAGCGTGGTCGAATTCTGGCCATCGGGATTGTAGGCCACAACGGTAGCCCTTTGCCCTTCAAAACCGGTCGGCGGGATCACGGTGATCGTTCCAGTTCCATTCTTGCCGCTATACGGAGTCTGGATGGCGGCCGCGAGACCGTCGAAGAAAATCTGCGTACCCGATGACAGGTTGGTTCCCGCGATCGTAACGCTGCCGTCCGAGTTGCCCTTGAGCGAGGTGATAGCCGGCGGATTGTTGGCGACGATGGTCAGCGCATCGGGCAGAACATACATGTCGTTGCCAAAATTGAGCACCAGATGGCGCGGCCCGGCTTGCGGAAAGACCGGCATGGTCACGTACATGACAACCGACTGCGGCGTGCAGCAGGATGCCACCTCATACGTGTTGAAGCCCCCCAGAACCGTCGCCGACTGAGGCGCCGGAGTGCTGCCGCTGGCCGCCCGGAAAGTGAGGGTGGCCAACCCTTGAGTAGCGCTTTGCACGGAGTTGACGAATGCGGGCGTGACCGCTCCGCCGCTCCAGGAGTAGGTCTGCTGCGTGGGGTCGAAATAGCTGAATGTTACCAGGTCGTAGACCGGAACGGCCGAGCGCGCTGGTACATCCACGCTCTGGTTCTTCACTTCTGTTCCGGCAGTTACCGTAACCGGCGTGACTTTGCTCACGTCAAGCGTGCCGCCGCCACCGGCGGCGCTGCTCGGGAAGAAGACCGTTTCAAAGGGACTGCCGGTGGGGAAAGCATTGCCCGAGGCGTCCTTGGGGCTGCGCACGTCCGCGTCCGGAGGGAGAGGATGAACGTAAAGCAGATACTGTCCCGGCGGCAATCCCACGATGCGATACGTGCCATCCGGATTCGTCAGGGCGCTCACCGGAGATCCGATCGGCGGAATCGCCACCACGGAGGCCAACGGAACGCCGGCGCCCTGCGAAGTGATCTGGCCGGAGATCGAGCCGTAAGCCGCGGTCCAGCCGGTCTTGCCGTAAAGCACCGAGAGCGCGGCTTCGTCGTCCACATCCAGCGGGCGCTGCCGGTTGGTGTTGCGAATCACGGCCTGCGACATGGCGCTGGCCGTGAATGTGTGCTGAAGGCCAAGGGCGTGTCCAAGTTCGTGAATCGTCGTGGTGTAGTAGGTTTCCGCGTAGCTCGGGCCGGGGGGAACGCTGGTATTGCTATTCAGCATCACCACCGATCCGACGATCGGAAAAAAGGCGGCGCCATTGGCGTCTGTGGACGGTTTCGCGGCCACGTTCACCGTCGGCGCCGCCTCCGCCAAAACTCCAGGGGGAAGGTCGCTGGTGAAGGTCACTTCGATAAACGGCGTGGCCGGCGCCTGTCCAGGGGCCATCATGCCGCCGAAAGCCACTCGGAGGCCGGAAGAACTCACGGAGTTCCAGGCCGCGGCAGCCTGCTGAACCTGGCTGATCACGCTAGCGAAGCTATCATTGCCGGGAGTGACTGGCGCGGCGTCGAGCGCCAGCACGGAGACGGTGTTGTTCAGCAGCGCCGACAAATCGAACCTCTCGTAAACGGGAGTGTACGGCGCGGAACTCGTGAGGAAGTGAACGTACTGGTAATAGGCTTCGGCTGGAGCCGCCAGCGCCAAAATGGCGGCGGCCAAGGCCAGGAATCGCGCGGAGCGGACCGTTGGGAGCCTCATTTCTCGTCCCTCCCCGAACCGGTAGAAGCGGCGATACGCGCTCGCAGTTCGCTCAGCCGCATGACGAGGGTCTGGTCCTTCACCGGCCGGCCCGTTCCAGCCGCCACCATCACCTCATGGCTCGCGGCCCGCGTAGCCACCGGGTCGGAAGAGGAATCCCGTCCCAGCGAGAAGATGCCCTGCGTAAGACCCATCACCTGGGTCAATCCCGACTTGCCGGTCCACAGGAAGAACACATAATTCGCGCCGACGGCGAACTCCGGAGCGCCCGCGAACGTCTGCTGGAGGCCATTCACCGCGCCGCCGGGCACGGCCACATCGACCGTTGCCGCGCTGCCGCCTTTCAAGCCTTCCAAGACCCGAACCGAGTAGTGCGTGTAAATCACGCTACCGGAGCGGGCGGCGTAGGAACCGGTCACAACGCCCCGTACGATGGCGGTGGACTTTCCAACCATGTCTTCCAGCGAAAGTTGCTCCAGCGTGGCGGCGCACAGCGGAACTGTGGCGGCCAGCGCGAGCAGAATCAATCGGAAGCGTGTCACGCTCTTCTTATGGCAATTGATGTGCCATGGAAAGCTGTTGATTCGGTGAGACTTAGCTAAGCATCGCGAGCCTGGACTGTGTTTCGATGACACAGCCCTGAGACGAAATGTCTCAAGCTGCGGGCAAAGTCCGCCCCGGACGGACGATCAACATGGGCGCGTCCAGGCTGTGACGCACGGGGTTAATCGTCGTGCCGAAGATGAGGTCTTTGATACCGCCATGGCCATGAGCGCCCATAATCACCAGGTCGGGCCGGACCTCGCGGGCGTACCTCACGATTTCCTTTCGAGGGTAGGGCGAGTGGCGAACCGTGGTCTCCACCGTAATGCCTTGACTCCGAAGCAGTTGGGCGATTCGCTCGAGGTATTCTTCTCCGGCTTCGACTTCGGCTGTGGAAGCATCCTGACCGTAGATCTGGCTCGTGACGCCTTCTTCGACGTGAAGCAGGTGCAGAGTGGCCCCGTGCATCCGGGCCATGGCTGCCGCGTGGCCAATGGCCAAACGGTCGAGCGGCGAATGGTCCAGAGGGACCAGAATGCGCCGGTAGATCGGCGCGGCTTCGGTGTCCGCGCTGGCCAGCTCGGGCAGCGTAACGGAGGCGCGACCCATGCGGCGGCGCCGCGTAATGAACGGTTCCAGCGTGATCCACGCCAGCAACGCCAGAAGGGCGGCGGAAACGGGCAGCGTCACCCCCATGATCAGGAACCGCCACCGGCCCGCGCTGGCTGCCCAGTCGGACAACACATCCGACACCAGCCGCACGTTCAACCCGAGGATCACGGCCGCCGTCAGCCAGGCCAGCCCCTTCACCCAGCCGGGGCTGGCGAAACGGCCCATCCGAACCCGGTCGCCAGTGAACTGCACCAGAGGGATTACGGCGAACGGCAATTGCATACTCAGGACCACCTGGCTCAGGATGAGTAACCCGAAAACCGCCTTATCGCCCGCGAAGTAGATGGTCGCCGCGGCCGGTGCGATGGCCAGCGACCGGGTGATCAGACGGCGCAGCCAAGGCCTCATGCGAAAGTTTAAGAAACCTTCCATAACTACTTGACCTGCCATGGTTCCGGTTAATGTCGATGATTGCCCGGAGCAGAGCAGTGCGACGGCGAAAACAATGCTCGCCATTCCCGTTCCCAGCAAGGGCGCGAGCAGTTGATAAGCCTGCTGTATTTCCGTGACCACGACGCCGCGCTTAAAGAAAACCGCCGCCGCGAGCACCAGAATGGCGGCGTTCACGAGTAACGCAAAATTCAGCGCGACCACCGAATCGATGAGGTTAAAACGGCAAGCGGAGCGTTTGGCGGAGTCGGTGCGGCTGATGTGCCGGGTCTGAACCAGCGCCGAATGAAGGTAGAGATTGTGCGGCATCACGGTGGCGCCGAGGATGCCGATAGCGACATAGAGGCTGTCGCGGTTGAGATGCCCGGTGAAGCCCCCGAGCATTTCGATCACGGAGGGCTTGGCCCACCAGATCTCGACGCAGAAACAGCCGGCGATCACTGCGATCAGCGAGAGCACGAAGGCTTCGATAGTGCGGATGCCGAAGCTCTGGAACCACAACAGGAGCAGCGTGTCGAGGGCGGTGACGGCCACTCCCACGAGCAGCGGGATGTGGAAAAGCAGGTTGAGGCCGATGGCCGCGCCCAAAACCTCCGCCAGGTCGCACGCGGCGATGGCGACTTCACACAGCGCCCAGAGCGCCAGGTTGACGCGGCGAGGATAAGTCTCGCGGCAGGCCTGCGCCAGATCGCGGCCGGTGGCGATGCCCAGGCGCGCGCTCAGAGTCTGCAGCAACACCGCCATGAGGTTCGCCATCAGCAGCACCCAGAGCAACCGGTAGCCGAAGCGCGCGCCGCCTTCGAGGTCCGTGGCCCAATTGCCGGGGTCCATGTATCCGACGCTGACGAGGTACGCCGGCCCCGCGAATGCGAACATGCGGCGCAGGAATGTTACTTGAGATGTTCCGACGCTTGCATGAACTTCCTCAAGCGAGCGGGCGTCTCGCGCGGAACTCCGCGGGTTTCGGATCATTGATCCCAATATACTGGGGCTTCGCCTGTGGAACAACATCGGAATGAGTCGGCGCGCGAATGGAAGCGTCTCTGTGATAACCTTTTTCACGGGCGCGAAGACTGTCAGGAGGTCTGGATCGCGATGCAAAACCAGGGATTGTCCAGGCGGCATTTTTTCTTCGGAACACTACTCGGCGGCGTCGTTCCGGCGGGAGGATTCGGGAGCGTGGCTTCCTTACGAGCGGCGGGCTTCAAGTCGTTCGTGGATAAGTTGAACGTGGCCGCGGTGGGATGCGGCGGGCAAGGTGGCTCGGACTTGGTGGACGCGGCGCGCACGGAGAACATCGTGGCGCTCTGCGATGTAGACGAGGCCCGCGCGGCGCAGAACTTCAACCGGTTTACCCAGCCGCCGAAGTATAAGGATTTCCGCGTGATGCTCGATAAAGAAGGCAAGAACATCGACGCGGTTACCATCGGCATTCCCGATTTCATGCATGCCACGGTGGCGCTCGCATGTATGGAACGGGGCAAGCACGTTTATGTGGAGAAACCTCTCACCAAGACGCCTTGGGAAGCGCGCCTGCTGCGCGACGCGGCGCTGAAATACAAAGTCGCCACGCAGATGGGGAACCAGGGTTTCTCGCACGAATGCATCCGGGTGTGCGCGGAGATCCTGTGGTCGGGTGAAATCGGCGAAGTGAAAGAGGCCCACATCGCGACCACGCCGGGGACGCATCCCACCGGAACCACCGAACTTCCGCCGGTGTCTCCCGTTCCGAAAACCCTCGACTGGACTTTGTGGCAGGGGCGTTCCGAGCCGCGTCCATTCAGCGACCAATACGTCCCGTACAACTGGCGCGGTTTCCTCGATTACGGGACCAGCCAGATCGGCAATTGGGCCACTCACACGGCGGGGCCCGTGCAATTCGCGCTAAGGCTGGGCGCCCCGGCGAGCGTCGAGTCGATTGGAGTGGTGGATCGCGGCAAGTACACTTTCTGCAAGCGCGGCACGGTTCGAATCGAATTCCCCGCGCGCGGCGGGATGCCGCCCGTAACGGTCTACTACCACGATTCGGCGCAATCCGACGATCCCGATGCGTACCATGTGCCTGGCATGGAGAAGGAGCCGATTCTCCCGCCCTCGAACAATCTAAGCGATAAGGGCCGTCCGATGGGCCGTGGCGCGGCGCCGGCGGCGCTGGCCGGAGGCGCGGGGCGTGGAGCCGGGGCTGCCGCGCCCGCGGCGCGAGGTGGAGCGGCGCCGGGCGCCGGACGCGGACCGCAAACCCGGACCAGTGCGGGAGGCCCGGGCGTCGCTGTTTACGGACCTCCGATCGCGCCGCAGCGTCCGGGGATTCTATCGGGAAACGGGGCCGTGTTCATTGGCACGAAAGGCATTATGGCTACCGTGGAACGGGGCGAGGGCGTGTGGTTGTTGCCCAATTCCCGTTGGCAGGAATACAGGCTGCCGCCACAGGTGCTGACGCGCTCGCCGGGGCACATGCAGGATTGGATCCGCGCCTCGAAAGGCGGCGATCGCTCGGTCTCGGATTTCTCGGTCACGTCGCCGTTCGCCGAGTGGCTGGCGTTGGCTTCCATCGCTCTGCGCGTCCCCGGAAAGCTCGATTGGGACGACAAGACTTTCCGCTTCACGAACAGCGCCGCGGCGAACGATCTGGTGAGGCCCATCATGCGCAAAGGCTGGGAGCTGAAGCTCTGAGCCGGCGCTCGGGTCGCGTACCCGCGGAGCACTTTTCGCCGTTCGGGTGCAGCCATTCACAGATGTTTGAAAGATCCTCCAACCCGTTGGCCACACTGTACTTAAGCCTCTTCTCACCACCGCGCGCAGCGGTGTTTTCACATACCCCTGCTGTATAACTGAATTGGGTAGTAGCGGCTGTTGTCCCAGGAACTGTCTGAGGGGCGGTTTCTTGGGTGAGGGGCAGGGAGGCCGTGCAGACGTGCACGGCCTTTTTTCAATAAGTCCTTTATTTGCAACAGAGCACCCCTGTGGATTTGTGCACGTTTGCACAAATCCACAGAAACCAGGCTCTGGCCTCAGGCCGCCGCGTTACGTCAGCACAGTGAAAACGGTCTCGGCGCGCTCCACTGGCCGGTACAGCGTGTCGCGCTCCACCGGTTCGCGGCCGGCTGCGCGAATCAACCTCAGCAGTTCGCCGCGCCGCAGGCCTTGTGAAGTCTTCGCGCCCGCGTCGTGGTAGATCCGCTCTTCGACGATGGTCCCGTCCAGATCGTCCGCGCCGAAACGCAGCGCAATCTGCGCAATCCTCGGCGTCATCATCACCCAATAGGCCTTGATGTGCGGAACGTTATCCAGCATCAGCCGCGCCACGGCGATGTTCCTGATGTCCGCGAATCCCGTCGTCGGCGCGATGTGCTGAAGCGGCGTATGGTCGGGATGAAACGCCAGCGGGATGAACGCCGCGAAGCCGTGCGTTTCGTCCTGCAACGCGCGCAGCCGGATCAGATGATCCACGCGGTCTTCTTCGTTCTCGATGTGGCCGTAGAGCATCGTGCAGTTGGATTGCAGCCCTAACTGGTGCGCCGTTCGCGCCGTCTCGATCCACTCGTCGCCGTCGATCTTGTGATCGCAGATGATACGCCGGACGCGCTCGTTGAAAATCTCCGCCCCGCCGCCCGGCAGCGAATCCATGCCCGCGTCGCGCAACCGTTCCAGCGTTTCGCCGCACGCTTGTTTTCGAACGCCGCGCCAGGTAGGCGATCTCCACCATGGTGAGCGCCTTCAGATGAACTTTCGGAAAACGCCGCTTCAGCCCGCGCAGCATTTCGCAATACCAATCGAGCGTCAGCTCCGGATGCAGGCCGCCCACAATGTGGAACTCGGTGACCGCTTCGCTCCATCCTTCGCCCGCCCGCTGCCACACTTCTTCGAGCGACATCGTGTAGGCGCGCGGGTCCTTGGCCTTTTTTCCGAACGCGCACAGCCTGCAACTGGCCACGCAAACGTCGGTCGGGTTGATGTGCCGGTTTACGTTGTAATAAGTGCGGTCGCCGTGCATCCGCTCGCGCACGATGTTGGCCAGATAGCCTACCGCGAGAATATCGGGGGAGCGGTACAGCGCGGCGCCGTCGTCGAAGTTGAGACGTTCTCCCGCCTCGACTTTTGAACGAATAGCCGCAAGACGCGGATCTTCAATGATCGGTTGCACGGCTTAAACCCCAGGGAGGGAAAAGAGGATGTCAGCGCCCCAGAACAAAAAGAATAGCACGCTCACCCAGCCGTTCATGGTGAAGAACGCCGCGTTGACGCGCGATAGATCGTGCGGCTTCACCAGGCTGTGTTCGTAGGCCAGCAGCGCCGCCACCGCCGCGATCCCGGCCAGCGCGAGTATGCCGAGATGCAGGCTGAACGCCAGCGCCAGCAGGCAAAACACCATCAGCACATGCAGCCCGCGCGCCGCCCATAGCGCGCCCGCGATGCCCAGTTTGCGGGGAATGCTGAACAAGCGCTCTTCGCAATCGAATTCGTAATCCTGGCAGGAGTAGATCACGTCGAAGCCGCCGGTCCAAAACGTCACTGCCGCGGTAAGCCACAGGATGCGCGGATCGAGCGAGCCGCGCACCGCGATCCACGCCGCCGCCGGCGCGATCCCGAGGCTGAATCCCAATAGCAGGTGCGACCAGGTGGTCAACCGCTTCGAAAACGAATACGCGAAAATCACCAGCAGCGCCAACGGCGCAAGCCTGCAGGCACAGCCGGTTCAGCGCCCCCGCCGCAACAAAGAAAACGGCCGACGCCGCCACCACGAACCCCCACGCGAAGCCGCGGCTGAGGATTCCCGTCGGGAGATGGCGCATTTTTGTCCGCGGGTTGCGCGCATCGATATCGGCGTCCACGATGCGGTTGAAGGCCATCGCCGCCGAGCGGGCGCCCACCATCGCCACAATAATCCATAGAGCTTTCGCGCCCATCCCTTGCCACGCGCGCCCGCCGTCGCGCACCGCGAGCAGTGCGCCCGTCAACGCGAAAGGCAGCGCGAACACCGAATGCTCGAACTTAATCATTTCGAGCGTGAGGCGGAGACGTTTCCAGATCATCCGGAGAGTTAATTTAATGTTACCGCCGGGGCCGGGCGTCGTATAAAATAAGGGCGTGCTGGAAGTGTTCCAGATCACCGACCGGGGTTGCGTTCGCCAGAACAACGAAGATTACTGTCAGGTGGAACCGGACCTGGGGCTCTACGTGCTCGCGGACGGCATGGGCGGCGCGCGCGCCGGAGAGCGCGCTTCCCGGATGGCCGTCGAAACGCTCGTGGAATCGCTGCGCGCCGCGCCGGTTCGCGACGCGGAGACGCTCCACGCCGCGGTCGAGGAAGCTCACCGGCGCGTGCTGGACGCCTCGCGGCGCGACCCTTCGCTGGATGGCATGGGCACCACGCTCGTAGCCGCGCTGGAGACCAATGGAATGCTGGCGATCGCCAGCGTGGGCGACAGCCGCGCTTATTTGTTCGACCGCGGCGGCCTCCGCGCCATCACCGAAGATCAGTCGTGGGTCAATGAAGTCGGCCGGCCGCTCGGTCTCGACGCCGAAAGCCTTCGCACCCATCCCATGCGCCATGTGCTCACCATGGCCATCGGCGCGGGAGCCCGGCTCAGCGTGAATATGTATATGGCCCCCGTCGAGCCAGGCGCCGTGGTGCTTATGTCCACCGATGGCCTGCACGGCGTGCTGAGCGAGGCGCGCCTTTCGGAGATCATGCAGCCTGTCCGCGCCGGGCAAAGCCTGGAGGAATGCGGCCAGCGCCTGGTGGCCGAAGCCAAGAAAGCCGGCGGCCCGGATAACGTGACCGTCGTGCTGATGCGCCGCGCCGCGTGACGCGGGGCCTGGCTTCGCCTGCCTTGAGTGGGGAAGCCGATTCTGGTATCCTCAAGTACGTTGTTCTCATAATGTTTACCACCCGGCCGCGGAGGCCGGACCTACCTGCGAGGTTTACATGTCAGGCCATTCAAAATGGGCCACGATCAAGCACAAAAAGGCGGCTCTTGACGCCAAGCGCGGAAAAGCGTTCACGCGCCTTATCAAGGAAATCACCATCGCCGCCCGCAGCGGCGGCGATCCCGACGGCAATCCGCGTCTGCGTACGGCGGTTCTGGCCGCCAAGAACGTCAGCATGCCGGCCGACAACATCAAGAAGGCCATTCAGCGCGGCACCGGCGAATTGGAAGGCGGGCAACTGGAAGAAGTGACCTTTGAAGGTTACGGTCCGGGCGGCGCGGCGGTCCTGGTGCAAGTGGCCACGGACAACCGCAACCGCACGGTCAGCGAACTCCGCCACGCGTTCTCGAAGAACGGCGGCAACATGGCCGAGCAAGGCGCGGTGTCGTGGATGTTCGAGCGCAAGAGCCAGATCGTCATCCCGGGCGAGAAGGTCACCGAAGATCAACTCATGGGAATCGTCCTGGACGCCGGGGCCGACGACCTGAAGCAGGAAGGCGATTCGTGGGTGGTGCTTTCTCCGCCCGAAGCGCACGAGACCGTTCTCAAGGCTCTTGAAGCCGGCGGCGTGGCGCACACGGAAGCCGCCATCGCCATGGTTCCGAAGAACCTGATCAAGCTCGAAGGCAAGAACGCGGGCACGATGTTGAGGTTGAACGAGGCGCTCGAAGAGCACGACGACGTGCAGAACGTTTACTCGAACTTCGATATCGACGAGAAGGAGCTGGAGGCTCTGTCGCAGTAACGTGCGGATCCTCGGCATCGATTGCGGATCGCGCCGGACGGGTTACGGCGTGATCGCGTCCGATGGCGCCGAACACAAGATCGTCGCCGCCGGCGCAATCGAGCCCTCGCTGAACGGGCCGTTCGAGAAACGGCTCCTGGAAATTGCGGAGGGGCTCCGAAGCGTGCTCAGGGAGTTCGCGCCGGAGACGGCCGCGGTAGAGGGCGTTTTCTATTCGGCGAACGTGAAGACCGCGCTGAAACTGGCGCAGGTGCGTGGCGTCGCATTGCTCACCATCGCCGAAGCCGGGCTGGAACTGGCCGAATATTCGCCGCTGGAAATCAAGATGAGCGTCACGGGCTACGGACGGGCCGAAAAACGGCAGGTGCAGATGATGGTCCAATCGCTTCTGCGCCTGAAGGAACTTCCCGAGCCGGAGGATGCGGCCGATGCGCTGGGCGTGGCTATTTGCCATGCCACGCGGCGCGCCGCCGGAGTGCGCGCATGAGATGGCTTCTGGCGCTGGTGGCGGCGGCTTGGCCGATCGCAGCCTCCGGCCCGCGCATCTTTTTCTCCAAGTCGTTTCCCGGAAGCCAGCCGGATTACTATCAGGTGACCCTGGCGAAAGACGGCAGCGTCGAATACGCCGAGGCCAAGGACGATGACGATCCGCTCCGCTTCCGCCTGAGCGAGCGCGATGCGAACGAGATCTTCGGCCTCGCAGCCAAGGTGGATTACTTCCAGCACGCTCTCGAATCGCCCCGCAAAGTCGCCAACCTGGGCGCCAAGACGTTCCGCTACGAAGACGGCGAACGAAAGAGCGAAGTCAAATTCAACTTCTCGGAAGATCTCTCGGCGCAGGCGCTGCTGGATTGGTTCGAGAGAATGTCCCAAGCCGCGCGCGACCGCATCGATCTGGAGCGAACGGCGAAGTACGACAAGCTGGGAGTTGACCAGGCCGTAGCGCAGCTTGGATCGGACATCGATCGCAAACGCGTCGCGGGCCTCGACCAATTCCTGCCGATCCTGGACCGCATCGCCAACAGCGAAGCCTATATGCACACAGCGAGGCAGCAATCCGCCGTAATCGCGGAAGCGATTCGGAAGGGGCAGTAGGACAATTCTCCGCGCGTGTCCGCCGTCCGGAGGGCGCTTCCTACGCGGCGCGAATTTCGACCGTCTCCGCTACGGACGTTGGGAGGGGAATCGGTTCCCCATGCCGCCGCATGCCTTCGAGGTGGAACTCGATGGCTTCCGAAATCAACCGCCGGGTTTCTTCAAGCGTGGCTGCGGTGGTGACGCACCCTGGCAGATCCGGCACATAAGCGGCCCAATTATGAACCGCCTTTTCAAAAACGACAGCGTATCTCATCTCTTAAGCCCCGCTTGCTTCAATATTGAGTTTAGCGTTCCTGGCGGAAGGTCGTCACCCGGATGGCCGGGTACGGTTACCGTTCCGGATTTCCCTGCGTGGACGTATTGCCGGTGGTCACCGCGGGTCCGCTCCAGGACCCAGCCGTCCTTCTCAATTCGCTTCGATATATCGCGAACTTTCATTCAGGCGCCGAGATCAAAAAGAACCGCTCTGCGTGTGTCCGTAAGACGATGCGATCGGGTCGGAAGATGCGCCCGACTTCTACATCTTCAGAAGTCTGATCCCGCCGTTGCTCGTCGAGAGGTCGAAGATCGAGCCGCCGGAGCCTAGGGTTCCATCCAGGTGGTTCTTCTCCCACGTCACCTGTCCCTTGACATCGAAATCGCAGGAGATGGAGGCGTTGCTGGTATGGGCCGAGACCCGGGCATTGGGTTGTCCGGGCACGCGCAGAGTGATGGACGCGTTCGAGGAACTGACGTGCACGTCGCTCGTGAAGTCCTTGGGGAGTTGGAGTTCCACGCTTCCGTTGGTTGTGTCGAGTCTGATGGGACGAGTCGTTTCCGCAATGGCGGCTTGAATGCCGGCATTAGAAGTGTTGGCTTCGAGCGTGCCGGTCAATTGGTCGGCATGGACGTGGCCGTTGCTGGTGTGGACCACGGCGTCGCCGGCGACACTCATCAGTTCCACCGCGGCGTTGGAGGTCGTGGCGTCCAGATTGCCCTTGAGGTCCTGCACGTGTATGGATCCGTTGGAGGTGCGGAGGCGGGCGGGACCGGCGCCATCCTGCGTGTGGATCGAGCCGTTGGAAGTCGTGAGGCGGTCGAGAATCGCCTTGCGCGGGATGCGAAGAGTGAAGCGGGCGCCTTCGTTGTTACGCCGGTCCGAGGGGCGCACGGCCCGGACGGACACGTGGTCCGCGGCGTTCTCGACCTCAATTTTGAGCGCTTCGGCCGCCTCTACGGTGGGGCCGTACTTGGTCCCGGAGATATCGACCGAATCCTGATCCCAGCCGGAGATATCTATCGATCCGTTGAAGCCTTCAACGGAAACCCGGCCGTCCGCCTTGAGCGGGTAGGCGTAGTGGAAGTCCCGCTGGTACTTCTGGAAATCGCCCCAGTCTTCGATATCGCAGGCCGTCATGCCGGCGAGCGCGATCGCGATGGGCAGGGAGACGAAAATCGAGCGCATAGGGTACCTCGACTCGCTGATACGCACGACGGGCCGCCGTTGTTCCGTAATTCGTTTCCGCTTCAAACGGATGCGATTTCGAGGGAACAAACCGCGCTGGAATGGAGTACAATCTGCAAGAGATGACACCCGAAACAACTCCGGAATATGACGCTCAGCCCGAGCAAATGAGCGAGATCTCGCGCCTGAGCGGCGTGTTTTTCGAGCCCTCGAAGGCGTTCTCGGATATCGGTGAACGTCCGCGCTGGCTGGTCCCGATGCTGATAGCGATCGTGACCAGCCTGGTTTTCTGCGCCACGGTTTCAAGCCGGGTCGGATGGGATCGCGTGACCCGGCAGGCGCTGGATCAGCGGGAAGCCCGCATGACCCCGGAACAGCGCCAGCAACTGGAAAAGAGTTTCGACATGACCGTGAAGATCACCTCGGTCTCGGCGTACGTAGGATCCGTGCTGGCGACGCCCCTCATCGGGCTGATTTGCGGGGGAATTCTGCTGGGAATCGTAAACGGATTCATGTCCGGAGGCCTGCGCTTCAAGCAGATGTTCGCCATCATCTGTTACAGCGGCCTGCCCAGGGTGCTGTACGCCCTGCTCGCTATCGCCGTAATGTACATGAAGAAGCCCGAGGACTTCAATATCCAGAATCCGGTCGGATTTAATCCCGGGGCTTACATGGATCCGAACACGACGAGCAAGTTCATCCACTCGCTGGCGACTTCTCTGGACCTGTTCACCATTTGGGTCCTCATTCTGATCGCGGTCGGGATCAGGGAGGCGTCGGGGAAGAAGTTGACACTCGGCGGTTCGCTGGCGGCGGTTGCGGTTCCGTGGGCGTTGTACGCGCTGTGCGCGGGCGGCCTGGCGGCGGCGTTCTCGTAAGAAGGATGCGTTTCATTGGGGCGGGGGCGAGGGAGGATTATCGCCATCGGGCGAGAACTTCAATTCCGATTCGGCTTCAAAGAGCTTGAACGATTCGTACGTGTAGACGTTTTCGCTGACCATTTTGCCGTCGATGAGATGCCGATGATGAACCGAAGCCGGGGCGACGAATCCGTGCGGCGACATGACGTAATCCACGGTGGCCTCGTCGCGGATGGCGCGGCCGGCTAGCGACTGTTCGGCCCACACCGAAACCCGAAGCGGCCTGCCGTCCGAGTCGCGCACCCAGAGCTTGCCCTGAAGAGGGACGCGCGAGGCCTGCGGGCCGGTGAAGAGCAGCTCGCCTTGCGCGGCCGGCGTCTGATGCCATTGGAAGACCAGGGCGTCGTCGGCGCCGATGTGTTCCTGGCCCGCCAGCGCGACGACGAGCAGGCGCTGGCCACGGCTGGTGAACGCGAGGAGGATCATGGCGTAGTCCGTGGCCGCGCCCTCCAGGCCGTAACGGGCGAAATCCTCCAACATGCGGCGGCGGACGCGCTCGTCGGGGTTCCTGATGCCCAAGGAAAGCGCATGGCGAGCGCTTTCGGCGGTGCGGACCCGCTTTCCGTCAACCGAGACTACCTCCCGAAATTCGAGCAAATCGGCGGAATCGGAGCCTTTGAGCGGGGCAACGGAATACTCGGAAACGATGGTACGGATCTTCAGTTGCTCCTTAGGCGGCTGGGTGGCGGCCTTGCCGATGCGGATTTTGGGGGCTTCGCGAACGACGGCTCGCTGTTCCAATGTCTCCTGGGTTAGCGATTTAGGGGCGTTCTGGGCGAGGGTTTCGGCCTCTTCGGCGACGCGCGCCAGCACGTTGACGGGGGGGCTTTGCGCGGCGAGCCCCAGAAGGGCCGCGCATAGGGTTAGCATGTCATTCATTCTACAGCATTTGCGCGTCCACAAAAGAATCCGAAATAATTTAGTAACAGAGGCTTGCATCCGGCTCCAGCCTTTGGTATTCTGAGGAAGTCGCCGAATTGAGGATCTGAGGTTGGTTTTGTGTCCCACACGTGCGTCAGGCGGCAACGAACGTAGCTGAACAGGGACAGATCCTTTTTAAGGAATGGTAACAAAACTCCTTGCGGGCCACCGCAGGGAGCGGAATACGGCCTTCCTGTTAGGTTCTTTTTCAATTTCTCGGACATTAGAGCGAGTCCGTCCCCGTGGGAGGATTAGCTCGCAAGGTTTCGAGGCCTGCCGTGAGCCTTCGTATGCAAATATGCGGAGGCGAGCGCGCGCGGATCTTTGACAATCCGGTTGGATGCAGTAAAGTAAGACTCGCCAGTCTTTTCGAGTTCAAACCGGGGCGATTGACTCTACATGTTTACATGAGAGTTTGATCCCGGCTCAGAATCAACGCTGGCGGCGCGCCTAACACATGCAAGTCGAACGAGAAAGGGGAGCAATCTCCGAGTACAGTGGCGTACGGGTGAGTAACACGTGGGTAATCCGCCTCTTTGTGGGGAATAACCCTGGGAAACCGGGGCTAATACCGCATAAGTCCGAGAGGAGAAAGCAGCAATGCGCTGAGAGAGGAGCCCGCGGCCGATTAGCTAGTTGGCAGGGTAAAAGCCTACCAAGGCAAAGATCGGTAGCCGGCCTGAGAGGGCACACGGCCACACTGGCACTGAAACACGGGCCAGACTCCTACGGGAGGCAGCAGTGGGGAATCTTGCACAATGGGGGAAACCCTGATGCAGCGACGCCGCGTGAGCGATGAAGTCCTTCGGGGCGTAAAGCTCTTTCGGCAGGGAAGATTATGACGGTACCTGCAGAAGCAGCTGCGGCTAACTACGTGCCAGCAGCCGCGGTAATACGTAGGCAGCAAGCGTTGTTCGGAGTTACTGGGCGTAAAGGGTGTGTAGGCGGTTGTTTAAGTTTGGTGTGAAATCTCCCGGCTCAACCGGGAGGGTGCGCCGAATACTGAGCGACTAGAGTGCGGGAGAGGAGAGTGGAATTCCTGGTGTAGCGGTGAAATGCGTAGATATCAGGAGGAACACCGGTGGTGCAGACGGCTCTCTGGACCGCGACTGACGCTGAGACACGAAAGCGTGGGTAGCAAACAGGATTAGATACCCTGGTAGTCCACGCCCTAAACGATGCATATTTGGTGTGGGTCATTCAGTTGATCCGTGCCGGAGCTAACGCGTTAAATATGCCGCCTGGGGAGTACAGTCGCAAGGCTGAAACTCAAAGGAATTGACGGGGGCCCGCACAAGCGGTGGAGCATGTGGTTCAATTCGACGCAACGCGAAGAACCTTACCTGGGCTCGAACGGCCGGTTAACGCCGGTGGAAACATCGGTACCCCGCAAGGGGGTCCGGTCGAGGTGCTGCATGGCTGTCGTCAGCTCGTGTCGTGAGATGTTGGGTTAAGTCCCGCAACGAGCGCAACCCTTGTCCTGTGTTGCCATGCCGAAAGGCGGAACTCGCAGGAGACCGCCAGCGATAAGCTGGAGGAAGGTGGGGATGACGTCAAGTCCTCATGGCCTTTATGTCCAGGGCTACACACGTGCTACAATGGCCGGTACAAAGCGTCCCTAAGCCGCGAGGCGGAGGCAATCGCAGAAAACCGGTCTCAGTTCGGATTGCAGGCTGCAACTCGCCTGCATGAAGCTGGAATCGCTAGTAATGGCAGATCAGCACGCTGCCGTGAATACGTTCCCGGGCCTTGTACACACCGCCCGTCACATCACGAAAGTGGATTGTACTAGAAGTCCGCAGGCCGACCCGCAAGGGGGCAGCGGCCCAAGGTATGATCCATGATTGGGGTGAAGTCGTAACAAGGTAGCCGTAGGAGAACCTGCGGCTGGATCACCTCCTTTCTAAGAGAGAACGTGGGTGGAGTTCGCGAATGCCGCGCCGGTGTACGGCGCGAGCTGAGTAACGGACAGTCGTTCCACTCCATACCTCGGTTTTCGCTTCGGCGGAAGCCGAGAGCCCGTCCCGGATCTCCACTTGGAAGACTTGAGTTTTGCCGATAAGCCATGGGCTGGTCTCATGGTTCTGTATCCAACTGGCCTCGATGATTTTCGCTATTCGCTATCCGCTGTCCGCTTTCCGTTTGAACCGGGGAGCGGAGGGCGGATAGCCGAGAGCGGACAGCTTTAGGGGCTGTAGCTCAGCTGGGAGAGCGCCTGATTTGCATTCAGGAGGTCGCCGGTTCGATCCCGACCAGCTCCACCAGCGATGGCTCCGAGCCGCGAGCGCAAGCGAGCGGTCTGGATTCCGGCTGGGCCTGTAGCTCAGTTGGCTAGAGCGCACCCCTGATAAGGGTGAGGTCGGTAGTTCGATTCTACCCAGGCCCACCAAAAAGTCTTCAGTTATCAGTTATCAGCCGTCAGTGGACGCCGCAGCGCGGCGTTCTGACAACCGATAACTGAGAACTGAAAACCGGTTCTCATCGATCTTTGACAATTGAATATTGACGGGCATATAACACAAGTTTTTTGTAAGCGCGAAATGAGTAGCGTCTACATTAGCCGTCGGCAGTCAGCCGTCAGCAGTCAGCGACCTGCCGTCGCCGCTCCGCGGTGACGGTTTTAGCTGAAAGCTGTTAGCTGAAGGCGGATGGCTATTCTGTGTGTGAAGTAGATTTTATGGTCAAGCTACTAAGGGCGTGCGTGTGGATGCCTTGGCGCAAACAGGCGATGAAGGACGTGGTCAGCTGCGATAAGCTTCGGGGAGCCGCTAACAGGTTGTGATCCGGAGATTTCCGAATGGGGAAACCCAACGGGCGTGAACGCCCGTTACCGTCATCCGAATACATAGGGTGGCGGAGCGAACCGAGGGAAGTGAACCATCTCAGTACCCCGAGGAAGAGAAAACAACCGTGATTCCGATAGTAGTGGCGAGCGAACTCGGAACAGCCTAAACCGGGCGATTCGAAAGGAGAGCCCGGGGTTGCAGGGCCACAATAATCCGCGGGACGCTCCCGAAAGGGAGGGTCCGGCAGGTTAAAAGAGGGATAGGAAAGCGTTAATCGAACGGTCTGGAAAGGCCGGCCATAGAGCGTGACAGCCGCGTAGGTGAAAATGCAATTCTCCTTCCAGTGGCTCCTAAGTAGGGCGGGGCACGAGAAACCCTGCTTGAATCCGCCGGGACCATCCGGCAAGGCTAAATACTCGTTTGCGACCGATAGTGAACCAGTACCGTGAGGGAAAGGTGAAAAGAACCCCTGCGAGGGGAGTGAAATAGTACCTGAAACCGCACGCTTACAAGCAGTTGGAGGGCTATGCTCCGCAAGGAGAATGCCTGACATCGTGCCTATTGCATAATGAGCTGGCTAGTTATTCTCAGTGGCAAGGTTAAGCGAAAGCGAGCCGTAGCGAAAGCGAGTCTGAACAGGGCGATGGAGTCGCTGGGAATAGACGCGAAGCGGGATGATCTACCCTTGGCCAGGATGAAGTCCGTGTAACAGCGGATGGAGGTCCGAACCAGTGTTGGTTGAAAACAGCTTGGATGAGCTGAGGGTAGGGGTGAAAGGCTAATCAAATTCCGTGATAGCTCGTTCTCTCCGAAATAGCTTTAGGGCTAGCCTCTCGTGGTCCGTCGCGGTGGTAGAGAACTGATTGGACTAGGGGCCTTCCCAGGTTACCGAATCCAACCAAACTGCGAATGCCGTGAATGCGTAGCGAGGGAGTCAGACAGTGGGGGCTAAGCTTCATTGTCGAAAGGGAAACAGCCCAGACCGCCAACTAAGGTCCCTAAGTTCATGCTAAGTGGGAAAGGAAGTCGAGTGGCTCAGACAGCCAGGAGGTTGGCTTAGAAGCAGCCATCCTTTAAAGAAAGCGTAACAGCTCACTGGTCGAGCCGCTTGGCGCCGACAATATAACGGGGCTCAAGCATGGTACCGAAGTTACGGATTCGCTGGCAACCAGGCGGATGGTAGGAGAGCGTTCTCAAAGCGTGAAGGCGTACCGAAAGGAGCGCTGGAGCGTTGGGAAGAGACTCTGCCAGCATAAGTAGCGAGAAACCAGGTGAGAACCCTGGTCGCCGTAAGTCTAAGGATTCCTGAGAAAGGTTAATCCGCTCAGGGTTAGTCGGAGCCTAAGGTGAGGCCGAAAGGCGTAGCGGATGGACACGCGGTTAATATTCCGCGACTGCCTGGAATCGATCAAGACCGATGGGGGGACGCAGACCGTAAGCCTGGCGCGCTAATGGTTTCAAGGCAAGGTGAAGGGAGAGCCGGAGGTTAAATCCGCCGGGTCGTCTGCCAGGAAAAGCCTCCTAAGGAGAGTTCAGGTATCCGTACCACAAACCGACACAGGTGGACGAGATGAATATTCTAAGGCGCTCGGGTGATGGTAGGTTCAGGAACTAGGCACATTAGCTCCGTAACTTCGGGAGAAGGAGTGCTCTTCGCAACGAGGGCCGCAGTGAATAGTCTCAGGCGACTGTTTAACAAAAACACAGGTCTCTGCAAAGTCGAAAACGACGTATAGGGGCTGACGCCTGCCCGGTGCCGGAAGGTTAAAGGGAGAGGTTAGCCGCAAGGCGAAGCTTTGAACTGAAGCCCCGGTGAACGGCGGCCGTAACTATAACGGTCCTAAGGTAGCGAAATTCCTTGTCGGGTAAGTTCCGACCTGCACGAATGGCGTAACGATCTGAGAACTGTCTTAACATGCCGCCCGGCGAACTTGTGGTCCCGGTGAAGACGCCGGGTGCCCGCCACTAGACGGAAAGACCCCGTGCACCTTTACTATACCCTATCAATGAACTATGGGGCGGTCTGCGCAGGATAGGTGGGAGGCTTTGAACCCGGGTTCTCGGACTCGGGGGAGCCAACGGTGAGATACCACCCTGATCGTTCTGTGGTTCTAACCTACTCCCGTAATCCGGGAGAGGGACATTGGTAGGCGGGTAGTTTGACTGGGGCGGTCGCCTCCTAAATTGTAACGGAGGCGCTCGAAGCTTGGTTCAGGCGGTTTGGAAATCCGCCGTCGAGTGCAAAGGCATAAACCAGGTTAACTGCGAGACCAACAAGTCAAGCAGGTGCGAAAGCAGGACTTAGTGATCCGGTGGTTCTGTATGGAAGGGCCATCGCTCAACGGATAAAAGGTACGCCGGGGATAACAGGCTGATCGGAGTCAAGAGTTCACATCGACGCTCCGGTTTGGCACCTCGATGTCGGCTCATCGCATCCTGGGGGTGTAGAAGCTCCCAAGGGTTAGGCTGTTCGCCTATTAAAGCGGTACGTGAACTGGGTTCAGAACGTCGCGAGACAGTTCGGTCCCTATCTGTGGTGGGCGCAGGAGATTTGAGGGGGCTTGTCCTTAGTACGAGAGGACCGGGGTGGACGAACCTCTTGTGATCCAGTTGTCACGCCAGTGGCATAGCTGGGTAGCGAAGTTCGGTCAGGATAAGCGCTGAATGCATATAAGCGCGAAACCTTCCTCAAGATGAGATCTCCCAACCGAAAGGTAAGAAGGGCCCTGGAAGACTACCAGGTTGATAGGACGGATGTGTAAGCGCAGTAATGCGTTGAGCTAACCGTTACTAATAGCCCGTTCGGCTTGACCATAAAATTTACTGCGCACACATGCGAGCGCTGCTTGTTTCGGTGTTAGGCCCGTCAATATTCAGCGAGTCGTCAGTTGTCAGTCATCAGTTCTCAGATCCGAGAAATCGGCCTGATAACTGATCACTGATAACTGATCACGCTTTCTGGGTGACCCTAGCGAGGGGGTCCCACCCGTTCCCATCCCGAACACGGAAGTTAAGCCCCTCAGCCCCGATGGTACTGCACGCGCAAGTGTGTGGGAGAGTAGGACGTCGCCCGGTTTAAATCAGAAAAGCCCGACCCTAGCGGTCGGGCTTTTCGATTTTGGGGCGGGGTGCCTCCGGGCGAGAAAGTACGTCTGTGCCGAGTTCGTTCTTACTTCCGGAATTCGCGCCACTTTGCCCTCCTGCACTTGGGGATGTTGCCTGCGACCGGTCCTTCACCCCTCGTGTTGACGCGCTGCTATGAGTGCCAGGCACGTGGCGTACGACCCCCGGCTCGCCTTCAGCGCCGAGGCAATTACGCTCATCGGTACGGCCAGTCTATATTTATCGCGCGCGGGCCCACGGACTTCTTCGACAATTCCCGCCCGCTTCATGTCCGGGAACACCTCATCAAAGAACTGGTTGGCGTGAAGGCTGAGCCTCAACCGGAAGGTTCCGATATTGACGTGCGCTGCTCCGCTGGAATGATTGGACGGCCTTTTCAAAAATAGACAGGCGCGAGTCAGCCTGAGTTGGCTCAAACGGGAGCTCTGGCTGTAGATCGTCGAACGCGAAACCCGCGCTCGTGAGTACCTGTTGAATCTGGTGTGGATCGTACACCTCACGTTCCTCGGCCCGAATAATGCCGAGCACTCGGATCACAGTCCCACGCCGAATCGTACAGTCGTGGATATGAGCGATTCCGTCAAGCTCGATGCGGTCAAACTCGCAGTCTTCAAACTGGCAGCATTGGAGTCTACCTGACGAGAGGGATGTCGAGCGGAAATAGCATCGCCTGAACGTCACATTCTGGAGGGAACGGCCGCGGATAGCATCGGCTGGAAACACCAGATCCTCCACATTGACCGGAACGTTCAAAATTCGCTCCAAAAGGCGCACAGCGGCACCGCCGGCGTTCTCCCGTACATACGACGAAGGGCCTTCGGAACGAGCAGCTTCAAGAATGCACGCCAAGGCGGAAACGGCCGGAACGGCTTGCCTGCTGCCTCCGGCAATCGCTGCATCGAGCGTGTAGCCGCGCAGGAGATCGACGCGCATCAGCCTACGTATGTCCGCGACTTGTCTTAGCCGGATATGCGAGCCCAACTGCTCACCGAGAAAGAATTCCCTGAAGTTATCGTGATCGAAAGCAAACTCTCTGCGCGAACCTCCAACATTTACTATCAGCGCGTGCTGCTTTATCCTCTCGCGAACCTGTCGAGTTGCCGCCGGAGATTTTTGGTTTGACTCGCAAAAGATCTCCGCAAGGGACTCCAGCATGTCACCCGAAAGAACGGCCTTCTTGCTGGTCCACATCTCCTCTGCAATGTAGCTGAGGAGTTGATGATGCTCATGAACAGTCAATAACGGCTTGGCTGGCTCGTCGTCCTTGTCTATCCACTTCTCATGTGCCTCGCGCTCGATAATCTGGTCGATGAAACGGAGGAAGAATGCGTCGGCCTCAGGTCGAATTTCCGCGACGAATGAAAGATCAGCGTGCGACTTGGCGATATCCACCAGGCGGCGGACCAGCACCGCCCTTGTAACAAGTGAATGTTCTGTGGACACCCGACTCGTCACTTCCGAATAGAGTCGCTCGCCCCCCTCAAGCCCGCTCAGGCCGCAGTACGAGATGAATTCGATCTTTCCCCCATCGTTCCAGCCGGAGGCGCGCAAAAGCAACGTCGAGATTCGGAAGACTCTCCAGCAACCGAGCCTGGGTCTCGAGACTCCGAAACTCAAAGTACGCCTTCCGCGCAGCAATCAAAAGAGTTCCGTCTCCCGCGAGCTGCCGGATGAGGGTGCCGAGGCTTGAAACCGCATCGCCATCTGACGTCTCGACAAACACCTCTTCGAAGCCATCAAGTGCAGGAATTAGAACTCCCATTCGGACGAGCTCGATGAACGCGTCGAAATACAACCGCTGAAAACGAAGGCGGTTCATTAGTGAAGCGACGATCACGTCCTCAAAACGAAGAAATGGCTTCCCCGCTAGACTTATCGGGACTAGGAGCCAATCGGTCTCGTGACTTTTGAAGCGTCTGGCTTGATCGTTGGCCAATTCATTGATTAAGGTCGTCTTTCCTTCGCCCGCATCAGAAGTGAGATATAGGACTGAGCACATACCGCCCGGCCTCCGGTTAAGCGATTCCCGGAGACTGTCAAGAGCATTGGCGACTGGCAACGCACAATCAGTTGGCGAGAGCTCCAGGCGATCGAGCAGTTCGCCTTTGGGAGTCACAAAATTCTTGGTAGCCGGTATGCTCTCGATAATGCGATCTGCCAGGAGATCCAGCATAGCTATTCGGCGTACGATCCACCGCTCTGCGCTTTGCACCGAGTCACCTTCAGTTACCAGGAGGGACCCCTCGCGAACGTTCAGGTTAGCGGTGATGATCTCATGACCAATTTGAATGGCGAGAGAACCCTTGCGAATCTCTAAACTGTCTTCGGAATCAGCGAAGGTTGACAGTATTCGTTGAAAACGAGCAAGGTCCATAAACTCCTCACAAACTGACTTCGGTATAGGATCCTGGTATTCCAAGGTTATAGAACGCGTGGCTGGAGGACATTCCAGTTCGCACATGGATAACATGAGTGCCAAGGACTCGAGCAGATATAATCCCCGGCCAGACATCATCGTCTGACGTGACTATCGCAACGGCTCGTTCCCCTTGGCTCGAGAGGTGAATGGCGTCAGCTACGAGCATCGTATCGACCAGTTTCTGTTCTCCGACGCCTCGGAATAATAATTTCGGCGTGACCGCGCAACCCGGTGTGGGACATTTCCCGTTGTTAATGAAACTTACCACCGCAGTAAGTGGACAGGGGTTCGCTGTGCACCCGTGTCGCAGCGGATCTTCGCACGAGAAACGTCTCGCTGGCGGCCGCAGGCGGTAGGTGCTGTGGATCAGCTTCTTTGGAAGGGCCTCAAGGGAGTGCGCAAGGTCCGCGGTAATCCTCAGGAGTTGAGGGGTGGCCCGCTCTTTGTTCCAGATTGGGTAAGGAAAATCGGCTAGTTGAGCCGCAAGGTCCTGTGCCTTCCGTGTCAGCTTATCCTGTTCGTACCAACCGCCGTACAGCTTCATCGCGAGTCGAGTGTCGTCTAATAGATGGGGCCGCAACAGCTCAAACAGCCTGTCCGCTAGGTACAGAACACCGTGTCGGGCTACAGGTTCAGGTATATTGTCGTAATCCACGAGTGCGCGCATCGACAAGCCCCAGAGGTTCATCCATAACAGCGACGGCCATTATAAAACGGTGCGGGTTGGTGATGGCTAGCGCAGAGCATCAAACTTATGCTAGCGGAAGGTGCTCGTGTTCTCATAGTGCTTTCTTAACGAGAAAGGGGACGGACGCAGTTCTTCGAAAGGGAGCATCTTCTCTTGGCGGTATTTTCGCAAGGGTGCCCCGTTCCCGCAGCGCTGCCCCGGCGAACCGTGGTGTGCGGCGGAAGGCGGCAGCGTTCTCCAGTCGGTGTCCGTACCGCCGGACGAGCACCGGAGCCTGCGTTTAGGAAGCATTTTGGCCCCAGTAGCCGAGTTCACCCATTCTGCGGCGCGTCTCCTCCAGCGTTCGGCGCAGGACCGGGAGCGCGGCCAGATCCTTTTCCTGCCCGGTCTCCTCTTTTGTCGCGATCAGGGTCTCCAGATCGAGAACGAGCACGTGCGCTCCCTCGCCGGCCTCCATCTCGCGGGTGTGCGGCAATAAATCCGAGTAGCGCCTGCCACGCCCGATCGATCCCAACACGTCCAACGGGCCGAACTTCGTGAGCAGGAGTTGGTGTCCCGTCGAGGTGAGATGACTTTCGTCCGGCTGAAGTCGCCTCTCGGGTTGAAGCCGGTAGCAGGCGTCCAATTCGCGCAACGCCGCGAGCAATCGCGCCACATTGGCCGGCTCTGTCGAATGCACGATATCCAGGTCGTAAGTATTCAGCGGCGCGCCTTGGAGCGTTGCACCTACGCCGCCGACGACGATAAACTCAACGCCGTGCCGCGCCAGCGTCCGAAGCATCGCGGCCAAATCGGGCTTATTCATTCAGCCTTCGGATCTCCCACACAGAATCGATGAACGCCTGCAAAGTCTCCAGCCGTTCCGCGGGCGTCATCGCCAGCATCCAGCGGATCAGAGTCAAATCGACCCCGTCTTCGCTTCGTTCGGCCTCCTCGCGCTCCATCGGTCTCATCATAGAACATCGAGAGGTCGCAGTGGCGCGAGTCAGTCCTCCGTTGGAGTTCTCTCCACGCGGTCGATCACGAGGACGGTCATGGGTTGCTTCGCTGCGGCGAGCTTCAGGGCGAGTTGCTTATCCACGGCGCCGACCAGCGTCAGGTCGCCGGTTGCATTGACCATCGCGACTCCACTTGAATCCGCTTGTCCAAGCGCTCGTCCACCCGCCGCGGCGTCGATGGCAAACCGCCGGATCGCCGCGGTAGACGGCCTCCTCATCCTGCCGTTGGCGAGCGTCTCGGGTACCGACTTGCCGTTGCGCACGATCCCACCTCCGGAACGCGCCGGCGGCCTCGAATCCAGGGAACCCTCCGTGGTTTCGATAGGTTTCTTTCGCGCACCTTCGTAAAATGGAGACTTCCATGCCTCTTCCGGCGACGCTGCGGGCGCTCCAGTATCGCAACTTCCGCCTGTTCTTCGGCGGCCAACTTATCTCGCTGATCGGGACGTGGATGCAGAATGTGGCCCAGGCCTGGCTGGTATACCGTCTCACCGGATCCTCGGTGCTGCTGGGCGCGGTCGGGTTCGCGGGTCAGATCCCGGTCTTCCTTCTATCACCGGTCGGGGGCATTGTCGCGGACCGCTTCGACCGGCGGCGCATCGTGATCGCCACGCAGACCGTCCCCATGATTCTGGCGTTCATTCTGGCGGCGCTTACGCTCACGAATGTGGTTCAAGTGTGGGAGATCTTCGTTCTTTCCGCATTACTGGGGGCCGTAAACGCCTTTGATATTCCCGCGCGGCAATCGCTTTTCGTGGAGATGGTCGGGAGAGAAGATCTGATGAATGCGATCGCCCTGAATTCCTCCATGTTCAACGTATCGAGGATCGTAGGGCCCGCAATCTCGGGCATCCTGGTGGCGAGCATCGGGGAAGGATGGTGCTTTTTCGCCAATGCGGTCAGCTACATCGCGGTGATCATCGGTCTGGTTATGATGCGCCTGGCGCCGCGCCGGACGCCGCCCCCTCTGGGATCGCCGGTGGCGCATTTGATCGAGGGCTTCCGCTACATCATCCGCAATCCGCCGGTTCATTCGATCCTCGCGCTTTTGGGAGTGGTCAGCCTCACCGGAACCCCGTACCAGGTTCTGATACCGATCTTTGCCGACCGCATTCTTCATGGCGGCGCGCGCGCGATGGGCACGCTTCTGGGCGTGGCCGGAATGGGCGCGCTCATAGGGGCGCTTCGCATTGCCGGGAGGACGGATCTAAAAGGGTTCACACGCCAGATCCCGCTCTTCGCGGCAGGGTTCGGCGCAACGCTGGTGGCCTTTGCGTTCTCGCGCGATATCCGGCTTTCGGGCGCGATCCTGGTGGTGACCGGCTTTTGTCTGATGACTCAACTGGCGACGTCGAACACGCTCATCCAGACCCTGGTGCCCGACGAACTGCGCGGGCGGGTCATGTCGGTCTACTCGATGATGCTCATGGGCATGTCGCCGATCGGATCGCTCGCGGCGGGGGCGGCGGCGGATCGGATTGGCGCGCCGGCCACGGTGGCCATCGGGGGAGCGCTTTCGGTGGCGGCCGCCGGGGTCTTCTGGCTAAGGCTGCCGAAATTGCGCGCCGCTGTGCGGCGGCTGCTGGCCGAGCAAGAGGCCGGAGCGGCGGCGCCGGGCAAGCAAGAGGACGCGCACTGAGGGCGAGCGTGGCGCCGTATAGCCTGTCAGGGAATAACCACTCGAATCCCAGAGCGCATGGTTCGTATCAGGGCATGGCTTCAGCCGTGCCGCGGAGCGTAATCAAATGCGAGGGCTTCAGCCCCTGCGCAAGCGTGGCCCAGGGGCTGAAGCCCATTGGTTTCAGCACTATTCGGCATGGCTAAAGCCAAGCCCTGATACACGGCTGGAACTGAGTGACGCTCTCGCCGTACCGGCTATTTTCTGTAAGGCGTTGTAGGGCTTCCCGTGGGGGTTCATCAAAACGCCAGCTTGATAATTTCTCTTGCATTCCACCTATCCCCATAGTAAAGTAAACTCGGAGCCAGTTAGATCGCGATGCCACAACCCAAGCTCACCAAGCTCGAACTCCAAATCCTGGAGGCCTTCTGGCAAAGAGGCGCGTGCTCGGTCCGCGAAATCCAGGAATCGTTCCCCGAGCGCGGCCGGCCGGCTTACACCACCGTGCAAACCGTGGTCTATCGCCTGGAGCGTAAAAAGGCCCTTCGCTGCGTGAAGCGCATCAGCAACGCCAACATATTCGAAGCGGCCATCTCACGCGCGGACGCGCAACGCCGTCTCCTTGACGACCTGCTGGCCTTGTTCGGCGCGGGCCGAGGAAAACTGGTCATGTCGCATCTGGTGGAAGCCGGCGAACTTACGCTGGACGATATCAAGGAAGCCGGGAAGGCGCTGCGCAAGACATCGAGCAAGGAGGACCCGCGATGACGCTCTTCGATCTCACGCCGCTCGCAAATCATCTCTGGCAATCGACGGCGTTCGCCGGCGTAGCGTGGGTGCTGACGCTAGCGCTGAAGAGGAATCGCGCGGCGGTGCGGCACGCGGTTTGGATGGCAGCTTCGGTGAAATTCCTCATCCCGTTCTCATTGCTGATCGGCCTCGGCGGTCACTTCGCGACGCGAACCGCTCTGGTGTCGCCGCAACCGCCAGTCGCCGTGGTGATGGAGGAGATCAGCCAGCCGTTCGCCGTGCCGGACACAACACCCCCTGCCGCGTTCGCGCCCCCGGCGCGTAACCGCATTCCGGAGATTCTGATAGGACTCTGGCTGGCGGGTTTTCTGGCCGCGGGCGCGCGATGGTCCCAGGCCTGGCGGCGGGTCCATGCCATCCGGCGCTCGGCCCGGCCGCTCGATCTGAGGCTCCCGATCCCGGCGATGTCGGGCCTTAGCCGCATGGAGCCTGGCTTGGTCGGGATCTGGAAGCCAGTCCTGTTGCTGCCGGACGGAATCGCCGAGCGCCTGACGCCGGCGCAATTGGAAGCAGTGATCGCGCACGAGCTATGTCACTTGCGCCGCCGCGATAATCTGACTGGGGCGCTTCACATGCTTGTGGAAACCATCTTTTGGTTTCATCCGCTCGTGTGGTGGATGGGCTCCAGGCTGGTAGCCGAACGCGAGCGGGCCTGCGATGAGGAGACTCTGAGGAACGCCGATCCGCTCAGTTACGCGGAGGGAATCCTGGAGGTATGCAGACTCTATGCCCAGGCTCCCGCGCCGGCCGTTTCGGGCATCAGCGGTGCGGATTTACGGAAGAGAATCGAGAGCATCATGTCGGGCCGGAGGTTGAAGAAGCTCGGGTTCGGAATGAGAATCTTGGTTGCCGCGCTGTGCACATTCGGCGTCGGAGCGCCGATAACGGTTGGGCTGCTCCATCCCGGTCTGATTCACGCCACTGCCAGCGCGTCATTGCGGCCCAGGGTTCAACCCGGCGCCCACCGCCGAGAAGCCTACCGGGGACCAGAAAGCACCGACGAGTCCGGCGGCGAGCGCCCCCGCGGAATCGCCCCGGTTCGAAGTGGCCACCATTAAGCCCATCGTCCCCGGAGGGATGCACTACACCGGGCTCAAGGTCTTTCCGGGGGAAGGGTCGTGATTCCAACCGCCTCTCTAAAGAGCTTGGTCACTACGGCATTCGACGTTTCGTACTGGCAGTTGTCGGGCGGCGAAAAGTGGATGGAAGAGGACACGTACGACGTCGAAGCAAAGCCGCCGGAGAGCGCCGAAATCAAGGATTTTCGATATACTCTATTCAGCATCTCCGATGTACGGTTGCGGCTGATGTTGCAGGACCTTTTGACAGACCGGTTTCAACTCAAGTTTCATCGCGAAACGAGAACTGGCGATGTATACGTCCTGAAGCAAAGCGGCAAGGCGCTCAGGTTGAAGGCGACGGAGATGTCCTCTCCCGATCCGTACACCCAAGGAGCGCATGCGTTCGGGAGCATCGGTTACGTCGATGGCGGATGGGGCCTGTTCAGCACGACGATGGGCCAGTTGGCGAAGTTCGCATCCGACAACCAACTTCATGCGCCAGTTTTGGACCAGACGGACCTGGCGGGAATCTTCGATTACAGGCAAGCTGTCCCCGACGACGAACCGGCCTACACGGGTGCTGCCCATACTCAATCCTTCATGCGCATGATCGAGGTTGTGGGGCTGAAACTGGAGAAATCGAAAGGTCCGGTCGAGACCTTGGTAATCGACCATGCGGAGAGGCCGACGCCCAATTGATCGGGAAGGACAGCTTCCTGTGGCTCTTTCTTGGACTGCCCTTCGGGCTCCCGCCCCGAACCCTATAGAATACTCCTTGATGAGCGAAGTTGAAACTCCTAAGTCCGGAGCCGACGAGTTCCGGTTTCCTTGGCTGAGCTGGATCGGAAGATCGGAGCTGGCTGCCGTGGTCTTGGTCGCGGTGAGCGCGCCGGTGGTGGCAGGCTACACGGCGCCAGCCCGAGAGCCCTTCGGTGGAAGCGACGAAGAGCCGGCATTCGCTGCGGCGGGGCCGTCTCAGCGAAGCGCTCAGCAGGGTTCA
The DNA here is from genome assembly GCA_963783505.1 of Terriglobia bacterium. Classification (GTDB taxonomy): domain Bacteria; phylum Acidobacteriota; class Terriglobia; order Bryobacterales; family Bryobacteraceae; genus BOG-224. The sequence goes on from CAWAOP010000019.1 coordinate 285,510, forward strand.
GCGAAGGCTGGAGCCTCCACGGCTGAGCCTTCCTTCGAGGTGGCATCGGTGAAACCGTCGAGCGAACCAAAGCCCTTGCCTGGCGGAGCCCGGTCCGCTGGGCTGCCCCCCGTCGAACAGACGAACGACCATGGCGCGGTTCACTACTTGCACGTGACCATGGAAGGCTTGGTGATGAGGGCTTATGAGCTAATGCCCGCGGACATCTCGGCGCCCGGGTGGATGGCAGACACTTATTACGACGTCGAAGCGAAGGCGCCGGCGGGCACACCCTACGGGCAAGTTCCCGCCATGCTCCGAAGCCTGCTGGCCGAGCGGTTCCGGATGCGAGTCCACTGGGACTCGCGGCAGGAGAACGGGTACTCGATGACTGTCGGCAAGGTGGGTCTTAAAGTGAAGAAGGCGATGCACGCAGACGGGACGCCGATCACTGAGGCCGATATGGAGCAGGGGCGCGGAGGTCCATCTTCGTCCTTCACGTCGAACGCCGACGGGACGGTCCGTTTCAAGATCCGCGCGACAATGGAGAGTTTTGCGAAGGCCTTGCGGGTCGATTTGCAGCACGCGGTGGTGAACAATACGGGCGTCAACGGGATGTACGACATCGAGTTCATGTGCTCTAAGAGTTCGTTGCCTGGATTCCCTCGATTCCCTCAGGGGGGCGAATCGGGTGAGGTGACGCCTGCGCCGTCGGTGTTTACTGCGCTTCGGGACATTGGCCTGGACCTCACGCCGCAGAAGGTGACGGTGAAGCGGTTGGTGGTGGACTCGGCTGAAAAGGTCCCGACGGCGAACTGAGTGAAGAAGGCCCTGCAATCCCCGCCGCGCTGGCCACGGTCAGCCCTTTCCCGCTACGCGCCTGAACTGCACCCCTTACAGGAACAGGCCGCAGGGCACATCGAAAAAGGCGGCCAGCTTGCGGATGTGCGCCTTGCTCGGCTCGCGCTTTCCAGCGAGTACATGGGATGCTACGCTGCGCGAGCCGAATACCGAAAGCAGATCTGCTTGGCGCAATTCCCGGCGTTCCATGAGGAAACGGATGATCTTGTGCGGTGGCAGCGTTGGCAGCGGGTGGCGGCGAGCGTCGTAATCCTCAATCAGCTTGGCCAGTAACTCGGCAAGGGTCTCTTCCTCCGGAGCGGGATTCTTCTTGAACGTGAGCGATTCGAGCTTCTCAAGCCATGCGATCGAACTCGGCGTCATTAGCGATAATCTTCGGGAATGCATCTGCGCAGAGGCGGCCGTACTTGGCGCGGTCTAGGACCGCGGTATTTGCTAGCCCCATTGTTTCCATTCCTCCCTGTCGTATTCCTTGTGCGTCAGCAGAGCCTTGATGAACATAAGACGCTTGGAGAATTCAACTCGGACAATCAGCCGGTAACGGTTGTGGCGGATGTTGAAGATCAGGACGACGCCGAACCGGTCAACGTCCGGAAAACGATTGCGGACATCCGTGAACGCGCGCCAGTCGGAGGCCTGGGCTACGCGGTACCAAGCGTTCAACTCATCCATGGTCGCAGAGTCAACTCGCTTCGCAAGCGCCAGGCTCATGAGTCCCCGCCTGCTGATCACGTTCACGTATCCATATTAGCAAATTGTCAACATGCGCCTTGGACGCCACAACCCGAGCATTCCCAATCGGTTCCAGTCGCGCCGCTCGCGGCTCCCCTATCCCTGTAGAATATTCATTGATGAGCGAAGTTGAAACTCCGGAGTCCGGAGCCGAAGAGTTCCGGCCTCCATTGCCACCCGCGTCTTTCGGGTTCCTGATTCTCTCCCTGCGCGCGCAGGCCGAAATGCAACTCGGTCTGGTGCGTTTTAGCGATGAGGAGAAGCCCAAGCCGGACCTGGACCTCGCGCGCCACACCATCGACATGATGGGCGTTCTCCAGGCCAAGACGAAAGGCAATTTGGAATTGGACGAGCAGCGCCTCTTGGAGAATTCCCTCACCGAACTGCGCTTTCGATTTGTGCAGGTTTCGGACGAACTGGCGAAAGCGGAGCCGCAGAAAAGCTGAATGGCGTCGCCACCCATCCGCATCACCGTGCTGGGTTCCGGCACCAGCGTGGGCGTTCCGACTATCGGCTGCGATTGCGCGGTGTGCTCCTCCGCCGACCCGCGCGATAGCCGGCTGCGTCCCTCGATCCTGGTTTCGTACTCCGGCCGCAACATCCTGATCGATGTCACGCCGGACTTCCGGGCGCAGGCCTTGCGCGCCAAGATGCGGCGCGTGGATGCGGTGCTCTTCACCCATGCCCACGCCGACCACATTTTGGGGCTCGACGATATCCGTCCGTTCAACTTCCACCAGAGCGGCGATATTCCGATCTATGCCTCACCGCCGTCGATGACCACTATCCAGCGCGTCTTCGAATACGTTTTCGACGGCGGCAAGAGAGAGTCCAACATACCCAAGCTGAGCACGCACCTGCTGGATGGCTCGGCTCTTGACTTATTTGGCGTGACCTTTCTTCCCGTTCCGGTGCTGCACGGCAGGCAGATTATTTACGGCTTCCGTTTCGGGGCTGCGGCGTATTTAACGGACCATAGCGATATCCCGGACGCCTCGATGGAATTGCTGCGCGGCCTCGACGTGCTGTTTCTCGACGCGTTACGCTACAAGCCGCATCCTACGCATTCCACCGTGGACCGTTCCATCAAGACGGTGGAAGAGCTCAAACCGCGGCGCGCTTTCTTCACGCACCTCTGCCACGATCTCGGTCACGAGCGCGCCGAAAGCCTGCTGCCGCCGGGCATCCGCCTTGCGTACGACGGGCTCGAGTTGGATGTGGAGGCCGTCGAGTGAGGACCTATCGCAGCCTCGATGCGGTCCCGGACGATTTTGGCCCGTGCGCTCTCACGATCGGGAACTTCGATGGCGTGCATGAGGGCCATCGCCGGATCGTTCGCAGAGTATCGGCCATAGCGGCCGAGCGCGGCTGGAAGCCCTCGCTGCTCACATTCGACCCGCATCCCACCAGGATTGTGGCTCCGGAGCGAACTCCACCACTGCTTACTTCGCCCGAACGCCGCGTGGAGCTAATTGGGCTGGAGGGCATCGAGCAGGCGGTGATTCTGCCATTTGGGCCCGAGTTTGCGCACCTTTCTCCGGACGACTTCGCTCGCACCGTGCTGGCAGGGAAACTCCAGGCGCGGGCGATCGTCGTGGGGCCGAACTTCCGTTTCGGATTCCACCATGCGGGCGATGTGAACGCTTTGGAGGGCTTAGGCGTCCGCTACGGATTCCAAACCGAGATCGTCCCGGCCACTTTGTGCCGAGGGCGGATCGTCAGCAGCAGCGGCGTTCGCGAGCTGATCCGGAGCGGCCGCGTGTCCCTGGCCGGGCGCTTTCTGGGACGGCCCTATGCGCTCGAAGGCGAAGTGGTTTCCGGACGGGGCGTGGGGGGCAAACTGGTAGTGCCGACGCTCAACCTTTCAACGCCGGCGGAGGTGTTACCGGCGCACGGCGTTTACGCCACCCGAACCGTCGATCCGGATTCGGGGCGGCGGTGGAACTCAATTACCAACGTGGGGCGGAGGCCGACCTTCGAGCGGAACGGACAGGTGTCAATCGAGACGTACCTTCTCGCGCCTGCCTTCGAGAACGCTCCCGGGCGCATTCGCGTCGAGTTTCTGTGGCGAGTGCGCGGCGAGCGGGAGTTTGCGAACGCCGAGTCACTTAAGGCGCAGGTGCGGAAGGACGTTCGCGCCGTCGAAAGCGGCTTCAGACGATTGAAAGGCGGGGCGGTGGCGTAAGGGCTTATGCAAACCGGGGTTCTCATCGCCGGGATCTTCAAGATCGTCCTGATCGACCTTGTTTTGGCGGGCGACAACGCACTGGTCATCGCCATGGCGGTCCGCTCTCTTCCCGCTCGCCAGCGGCGCAACGCGACGATCTTCGGTGCGGGCGGCGCGGTGGCGCTGCGGATTGCGTTGACGGCGCTGGCAGCCCGTCTGCTGGACATCCACTACGTGAGACTCGCCGGGGGCCTGCTGATCCTCTGGATCGCGGTCCGCGTGCTGCTGGAAGCCGGCGAGGCCCCCGGCTCGGCGCCCGCGCCGCGGCGCTTCATCCAGGCGATATGGTTCATCGTGGCCGCGGATGTGACCATGTCCACCGATAACATCCTGGCGATCGCCGCGACTTCCGGCGGTAACTTCTCGCTCATCGTTTTCGGCCTGTGCCTGAGCATTCCGTTTGTGATGTTCGCCGCCAACCTCCTCGCGGCTTTGATGGATCGCTACCCGGCCATCATCTACCTGGGAGCCGCGATCCTCGGGCAAGTGGCCGGGGATTTGATCCTTTCGGACCGGACCGTCAGGGACTCCCTGCACCCTTCGGATTGGGCGAAGTACGGAGTGGAAGCGGCCGTAGCGGCGGGCGTTGTAGTCACTGGGTGGGCTGTCAACAGGATGCGCAGGCGAAGGGCCGCAGCCAAGGAAGTTGAACCCTAGGCGGCTGAGGACAACTCGTCCAGCACAGAACTCACGATCGCGCCCAAGCGCGCTTCAAGCGCCGGTGATAAACCGGCGCCGAATTCCACGGATGACACCGATACGCCCAGTAGTGTGAACTTGGCTTGCGAGGTGAGCTTCAAAAGCTGGATGGCCTGCGTTACGGAAAGATGGTGGACGTGCTCCTGGCGGTCGTTGGCCGCGTCGATGACGGAAAGCGTTCCGGGTTCGCCGCCGTCCTGGACGGCGTCGATAATGATGACGCGCGCGCGCCCCTCAACCTGGTCCATGAAGCGGAGCAGGTCGGTTCCCCCGCTGATGACCTCGACGGAATCCGGGAGCCTGGAATCGGCGGCCAGACGATCGGCGACGGCGCAGCCGATGCCGTCGTCGCCCATCAGCGAGTTGCCAAGACCGATAAGCAGGACTGGCTTCATTGGCATCATGTGGCTCAAGCCGAACACCTGCCAGACGCGGACGGATCCCCGCGCCGCCAACCGAGCGCTATGTATCAGGGCACGGCTTTAGCCGTGCCGGAAGACGCAACAGTTCACGGCCTTTAGGCCCTGCGCTATGCCATCACTCAGCGGCTAAAGCCGATGTAATTGGCTGCATTCCTCGGCCTGGCTCAAGCCAGGCCCTGATACGATTCGCTCGCCGCGCTCTTCACCTCGCCATCAATCTTTTCGGATGAGGTGCACCGAACACGAGATGCACGGGTCGTAGGCGCGTGCGATCATCTCCAGGCGCTTTCCCAGGATGGCTTCGTTCCGTTCGGCGGTCTGTTCCACGGCGGCGCGGAAATGAGCTTCCATGCTGGCCGCGTTGAAGGCCGTCGGCGTGATTACGTCCGCCGCCACAATGCAACCCTTTTCGTCATAGGTGTAGGAGTGCACCAGAAGCCCACGCGGCGCCTCCGTGATGCCCGTGCCCGTACCGGCGCGCGGTTCAACGGCGACGGGCCGCTCGTCTTTGACGCCATCGCGCAGCAACTGGGCAATGATCTCCAAGGACGTCTCGACGTCGTTCACGAGCTCCACCGCCTGGGCCTTGTTATTGTCCATCGGGTTATCGGACGGAACCGAAAAGCGGAGCTTTTTCATGGCCGCGGCCGTCTTGCCCTTGATTCTGCAGGGATTCGCCGTGAGACGAGCGAGCGATCCGACCATGAACGGTTTCCCATGGAACGAGCTGTGCTTTGCGTGAGAATGCGGAACGGATTTCTCGTTGGCCAGCGACCGGTATTCCGGCGCCGGTACGGTGGCATGGCCTCCATTCGCCACGACGGTCACCTCGTCGCCGCCGTAATACGTATCGGGGCCGGTGAGGCGGAGAGCCGCGTACTGCGTGTTGGTATGGCAGAAATCGGCGTCGGGGAGGGAAGCCACTACGTCCAGCATGGCGTCGCAATCGGCGACGGCCTTTGTCAGGGAGGTTTCGAGCTCGATCAGTTGATCCGAGCTGGGAACCTTGCCGAAACCGCCGACCACGGGATTGACGGGGTGAACCGCGCGCCCGCCAACCACCTCCATGATGCGGTTGCCAAGCTTCTTCAGGCGCAGGCCCAGCAGAACGGCCGCCGGGTGATCGCCCGCCATCGCGATGGCGCTCGGGTAGTTGAGATAATCCGGCGCAGCCAGCAGGAAGACATGCAAGGCGTGGCTCTCGATGCTCTCCCCGCGGGCCAGCAATTCGCGCAGAAGATCGGTCTGCGGGGTCACCTGCACGCCGAAAGCGTTCTCCGTCGCCTTGATCGAGGTAAGTGTGTGAGCCGCCGAACAGATGGAGCAGATGCGCGAAAGGATCTGCGCGACCTCAGTATAAGGCTTGCCCTTCAGCAGCGGCTCAAGAAGGCGCGCGCCCTCGAATACGTCGAAGCGCACCTTTCCAACCGAACTGCCTTTCAATTCGACGGTAATGCCGCCGTGGCCCTCCACGCGGGCCAGATGTTCGATGACAATCGCGCTCATTGTGCGCCTCCCGCCGGCGAAAACGTGTGCAGCCGGTCCATGATGCGTTCGCGGCTGAATCCCTTCTCCTCCAGCAACGCCAGCAGCGAAGACGCGTTGGCGTCTTTAGCCGGCCCGCGGCAGCCGACGCACGCCACGCGCAGTTCAGGGCAGCGGGCGTTGCAGCCCGCCACGGTCACGGGGCCGCAGCAGGGCTGGCCCTGTTCGATCAGCAGGCAGTTATTCTCCTGCATGCGGCATTCGGTGCAGACCGGGTAATTCGGGTAAATCGGCGGATCTCCATTCAGCAACGCAGCTACCGCGCCGAGCACTTCGCTCTTTTCGATGGGGCATCCCGTGATGTTGAGATCCACCTTCACCACTTCGTGCAAAGCCTTGGTCGGGATGGCATCGTACTGGAGGCCGGCATCGCCGTAGACGTCCTTCAGCAGCGCTTCGCGGTCGCGGCCGCGGTCCATGGCCGCCACGCCTCCCCAGACCGCGCAAGTTCCCAGGGCCACCACGAACTTGGAACGTTTTCTTATGGCTTCCAGACGCTCCGCGTCACGCTTGGTGCAGACCGCGCCTTCGACGAGCGCGACATCCAGCTCGCAATCGTCGTGCGTTCCCGAAGCGGCCATCAGAAAATCGCGGATATCCACGAGCGAGACGAGATCGAGGATCTGGTCCTCGCAATTCAAGATGACGAGCTGATCGCCGGCGCAACCCGTCAAACCAAAAACGCCTAATGTTGGTTTGCTCATCAGATCATCTCCAGAAGATTAATCGCGTCCCAATACGTGAAGATGGGGCCGTGCAGACAGGTGTACTTATGGCCGATGCAGCAATGGCCGCACTTGCCGACGCCGCACTTCATGCGCCGCTCCAGGGACATCAGGATATGGTCCTTGGGGAAACCGCGCTCCAGGAGCTTCTGGAGCACGAACTTGTACACCACCGGCGGGCCGCAGATAGCGGCGTGCGTGCGGGCCGGATCGAGCTGGGCGTGATCGAACAGGCTTGGCAGGCGGCCGACGTAGTTAGTCCACGTTCCAGCGGGATCGGCGTCGACCGTGAGCAGGCACTTGATGTCGGAACGGCCCACCAGGGCCGTCAGCTCGTCGCGGAACAGCATCTCCGCCGGTAGCTTCGAGCCGTACATCAGGGTGATGTTGTTGAACTGGTCGCGCCGGTCCAGCGCGTACCAGAGCAGGGAACGCAGCGGCGCCATGCCGAGGCCGCCGGCTGCCATCAGCAAATCGTGGCCGGCCAGCGTTTCCACCGGATAACCGTTGCCGTACGGACCGCGCACGCCGACGATGTCGTTGGTCTTCAGGCGGTAGAGCGCGTCGGTTACGCGGCCGGTCTGGCGCACGCACAACTCGACGACGCCCTGCCTGGTGGGAGAAGAAGAAATGGAAATCGGCGCTTCGCCCGTGCCGGGCACGCTCAACATGACGAACTGGCCGGGCTTGTGCGTGAAGTTGTGCGCCAGCCGGTCGTCCAGGAAGCGCAGCGTGAACAGATGATGCCTTTCCGCGAGCTTGTAGATGCGCACGATGCGCGCGGCTTCGGGCAAGTACGGATTATCGGTCAGCACCGGATTCGGCGCTTCCACCTCAACTGCTAGCGACATCTTCCACCCTCCGTAAGCGATCCACCACTTCGATCATGTCGATGTGCGCCGGGCACGCGCTTACGCAACGGCCGCAGCCCACGCAACTGGGACGGCCGTATTCCACCACGAAGCGCCCCTGCTTGTGATAGAAGCGGAACTTCACGCGGCTGGCGCGGGCCTCGCGGAAATTCTCTCCGCTGGCCACGATCGCATGGCTGGAGAACAGGCACGAATCCCAGAGCCGCGAACGCGACCCGGCCCGTGAGCCAAGCTCGACGTCGTCCACAACGTCGTAGCAATAACATGTGGGACAGACCATGCTGCACGCGCCGCACGAAAGGCAGCGCTTGCCCAGTTCGTTCCACATGTCGCTGTAGTATTCCATCTCGAAGATCTCCGGCAGGTCCCGGATCTCCACGTCGAGACGGAACGCTTTACGCTTGGCGATGGAACGGCGCTTGTAGTTGTCGATCTCGGATGCGTCCAGCGGCTCGAGCAAGCGGCCCGCGGCGATCGTAATGTCGTCGCCCAGCGCCGTGCCCACGTGCGTCTGGTAGTGATCGCCCATGTCGAAGAGGAACAGGTCGAAACCGTGATCCACGAAATCGGCCCTCATCGACCGGCAGAAGCACTGCTCGTCCGGTGTGCAATCCACGCCAATGATGACGGTATTCTTGCGGCGCGTCTGGTAGTACGGGTCGTTGTACTTTCCGCCGAACACCTGGTCCAGGATGTTCAGCGCATACACGTCGCACGCATGTACTCCGAAAAGGATAATCCGATTGTCCAGCCCCTCGGTGTTCGGCACGAAGCCCTTGGCGGGGTTGTAGCGGAACAGCGACTGTTTCGGGGGAAGGAAATATTTCTTAGGGGGGAGAATCGAACGGCTGTAATCGAGCCGGGCGTCCGACCACCGCGTCAGTTTCTTGAAGACGAACTTGCCGTCTTGCTCGACCGGCGCGTGAACCTCCCCGAACTGCTGGACAACGGCCGCGAATAAATCGACTTTCTCTTTGGCCAGCCTGAGAATCTTCACTCCAGCCTCCTAGAAGCTAAGAATCCGCTAATAGAATAACAGACTCCGAAACTCGATATTCGGAGTCAAGGCCAATTCACCCTACGTTCATCCTCGTTGGACTACAATCTTAATGGCTAGAGATTCCCAGCCTAGTCATCCGAGATGGAGGCAGCATGATCAGACGGTTGTTCACCGCCGCGGCGGTTCTGTTCGCAAGCATTCTCGCCGCGCCCAGTTCCGGGCGCGCGCAGACATTCAAGGTTGAGAAGTACGACATCAAGGGCGATGGCGGAACGGACTATGTCGCCGTGGAAGCCGCCACGGGACATGTCTTCGTCTCGCGTGGCACGCACATGATGGTGGTCGATGGCGCCACCGGCAAAGTGCTCGGCGACATTCCCGATACGCCCGGCGTGCATGGCGCGGGTATCGCCACGAAGGCCGGCCACGGCTTTACCACCAACGGCCAGGAATCCGCCGTTACCATGTTCGATCTGAAAACGTTTGCCGTGATTAAGAAAATCCCCGTGACCATCGGCGGGCTGGACGGCATCATGTTCGACGAGCCGGACAACCTGGTCATTCTGACCAATCACAGCCGGCCGGTGGGCACAGTGGTTGCCATCGAGCCCGTCAATGGCAACATCGTCGGTACGGCCGAACTGGAAGACAACGGTCCGGAAGGCGCCGCCGCCGATGGCAAGGGCCACCTTTTCGTCAACCTCGAAGGCAAGAACGCGATACAGGTGGTTGACGTCAAGACGTGGAAGGCCTCCCCCTCATGGCCCATCGCTCCCTGCCAAGGCCCCACGGGCATCGCGTACGACAAGGCATCGGACCGGATCTTCTCGGGATGCAGCGGCGGGTCGGTCGTGGTCGATCCGAGTACCGGCAAAGTCGTGGCCTCGATCAAGAACGGCTCGGGCGTGGACGCGCTGGGCTGGGATCCCGGCAAGAAGCTAATATACATCCCCAACGGCCGCGACGGCAACGTGACGGTAGTGCACCAGGATTCGCCGGATAAATACACGGTTGTTGCGACCGTCGATACGGTTGGCGGCGCGAAGACCATTTGCGTGGACCCGGCGACGCACAATGCTTATCTCTTCCAGCCCGAGCGCGGGCCGGCTCCCGCCGCCCCTGCCGCGGCGCAGCCCTCAGCTACGGCCGCTCCCCCAGCCGGTGGTCCCCCGGCAGGCGGACCTCCTGGAGGCGGCCCTCCCGGTGGATTCGGAGGCGGTAGAGGCCGTGGCCCTCAAGGCCCCATCGTCGCAGCTTGGTTCATAGCGGTTAGGCCGCAGTAGTAAGGATCAGATTACGGGAGCAGCCCGTGCGCCTATTCCCTGCGCCAAGTCCGAAGCTGGCTTGGCGCAGGGAGGGGCGCTGTGAGTTCTTGGGCGCAAGCCGTAGTCCGGTATTGACGCACCGCCTTGTCGTGAATTGCGGCTTGTCGCTGGACGCGCGTTGTTCTGCGCGCCTCCCATCCAAGAGGCGAACTTGCCATCGTAAGTGCCGCTCAGAACAATTTCGCGCCATCCGAAGTAACTGCTTTGGTTGAACTCCTGCTATTCTGTTCACTCTCGGAAGCGCGGTTCCAGACGGGGCCGGAGAAGTTCGTAATCACACCGAGTTTCGGCAAGAGGAGATCATCGTGGCGCAAAACTTAACCTGGAAAGACTTCGATCTGCAGACCGATCCATTCCCTGAGCTTTCGGGGCCGGTGCCGTACGGAGGCATTGCCTCCAAGGACCCGCTTTCATTCGGCTGCTTCAACGCCGCCGAAACCATCTACGGGAAGACCATGGCGGAGCACCTGCCTTTCGCGGGCGCGAAGTGGCATTTCGACAACCCGCTCGGAGACATGTTCGGGCCTGGCACGTCCATCGCGCCGTGGGACGACGGGTCGGGTTCCATGGAGAACGCCGAACGCAGATACGCCGTGTTCTTCTACATGCTGCATTTGCTGGGCATTCGCTACTGGTGCTGGCATGACGCGGACGGCGTTCCTCACGGCAAGAGCCTCCAGGAGTTCCACGAGAACATCGATAAGCTCCTGCCGACCATGGAGAAGCTCCAGAAGCTCACCGGAATCCGGTGCGGCTGGACCACGCAGAACCTGTTTTCGCTGCCGCTCTATCGCGAGGGCGCATCGACGGCCAACGAGCTCAGCGTATTCACGCACGCCTGGGCGCAGACCAAGAAAATGCTCGAAGTGGGCAAGCGGCTGGGCGCCAGGAACCACGTCTTCTGGGGCGGCCGCGAAGGCTACAACCATCTGCTGGCGACCATGCTGGGAGCCGAGCAGAAGCACCTGGGCATCTTCCTGCACATGGCGGTGGATTACGCCAAGAAGATCGGCTTCAAGGGACAGTTCCTGATCGAGCCGAAGCCGTGCGAGCCGAGCACCTTCCAGTACGATCACTCCTCGCTGGTCGTCATCGGATTCCTGGCACAGAACGGGCTGGACAAGAACTTCAAGCTCAACATCGAAGTCAACCACGCCCAGCTTGCCAACTTCACCATCTTGCACGAGCTGACCGTGGCGGCCGAGCACGGCATGATCGGCGGCGTGGACGTCAACGAAGGAACGTATGGGAACGGCTGGGATACCGACCGCTTCCTGGGCGACCCGATGATCGCGTTCGAAACCGCGTACCCGGTGCTGAAGGCCGGCGGACTCGGGTCGGGCGTTTTTAACTTCGACGCGCACCGGTACCGCGCCAGCTTTGCTCCCATCGACCTGATCCACGCTCACATCCTGGGCATGGACGCCATTGCTTGGGGCCTGCGCACGGCGGCGGAAGTGATCGAGGACGGAGAACTCGAGAAGGCCGTTCAAGCCCGCTACGCGTCCTGGGAGTCCAAGCTCGGCAAGAAGATCGAGGAGGGTAAGGCCAGCTTCAAGGAAATCGCCACCGCGGGTTACAAGACGCCCTGGCAGCTCACGCCCGCGCAGAGCAGCCATCACGAAGCGCTGCGCTCCATTGTACTGAGAGCGATGATGCGGGCAGTGCGCAACGCGGAGTAACATCGCGGTACGGCCGCACTCGCCGGATAGCCCGGCCAGAAATCGCAAATCCTGCTAACCGCTGGTCCCTGTTCCACGTATTAACGCATGAGGTGGATCAACACATGCGTACACTTGCCCTTCTTGCGCTCTTGGCCGCGGTCGCTTCTTCGCAGACTCCGGCCCGCGCTGCGTTCGAGGTTGCCAGCGTCAAGATCAACCAACAGGGGCCGTCGGCGGACCGCGCGCTCCGGGTAGAAGGCGACACGCTGACGATGCGGAACCTGAACATGCGGGTAATATCCGCGTGGGCGTACAACGTCCAATGGTCGCAGATCGCGGGGCCGGCGTGGGTGGATTCCGACCGGTTCGATATCATCGCGAAAGCCGTCACGGGCGCTGTCCGAAGACGAAATGCGCCCCATGCTCCAGACGCTCTTAGAGGAGCGGTTCCATTTTGCCTCGCACCGTGAGACCCGGGATTCCGACGCGATTGTTCTCGCCGTTCCGAAGCGCGGCCATAAGATGACGGCCTCGGCGAAGAGCGCCGCCTCCTCGCGCAGCGATCCGGTACAGGGCACGGTGATCGAAGGCGTTACCCTGGCGGAGTTCTGCGAAAACATGTCGCACGACAGGAACAGCATTCCGGTGGTGGACAGGACCGGGCTCACGGGCCGCTTCGATTTCAGCTTCAACAAGGAGAAATACCTGGACTTGTTACGCGCGCGGGCCATGGCCGATCAGGGCCGCACCAGCGAGGCGGAGTTGTATGCCGGCCTCGTGCAAGATCTGATCTCGGGCGAATTGGGGCTGCAAGCGGACTTGCGGCGGGCTCCGGTGGAATTCGTGGTAATCGACCACGCCGACCAGAAGCCAACCGAGAACTGATATGGATCGGACGTTGTAACGTATTCCGTGTAACGTTCTTCGCTATATAATAGAGCAGCGTGATTCTGAGCTTCGCCGATCGCGAGACCAAGGATCTCTTCGAAACAGGGAAGTGCCGGCGCTGGAGCCCGATCGCCCGTGTGGCTGTTCGCAAGCTGGTCCAGGTCGATACCGCCGGCTCCTTGGATGACTTGAAGGCCCCGCCGGGGAACCGGCTGGAGGCGCTCAAGGGTAATCGCGCTGGGCAGCATAGCATCCGGATCAACGATCAGTGGCGCGTCTGCTTTCGCTGGGAAAGCGACGGCGTCTACGATCTGGAGATCGTTGACTACCACTGAGGAAAGGGAGCGACGGCATGAGTATAAATCGTCCTGACGGGGGATGGAACATTTCGCGGCCGCCGGTTCACCCGGGGGAGATGCTCCGCGAGGAGTTTATGAAGCCTCTCGGGATCTCGATGAACGGTCTCGCTTTGGCTTTGCACGTCCCCGTCACGCGGATCGGCGAGATCGTGAATGAGCGCCGCGGGATCACCGCCGACACCGCGCTGCGCCTGGCGCGCTACTTCGGCGCCAGCGCGGATTTCTGGATGAATCTACAGAAGAACTACGAGTTGATTCTGGCCCGGCAAAAGTCGATCCGCGCGATTGAGAGACAGGTCCGCCCACGCAAAATGGCGGCTTAGCGCGTCGGGCATGATGCGTGGGGCGGGCTGGTAGCCGGCGGCCGATTGGCAATCGGCCTCGCGAGGCGGGTTACCAACCCGCCGCAGGATTCCATCCTGCCCCACCTCGACCCTACAGGTTCGAAATCTCGTCCAACTTCTCTCCACCGGGGCCGCGCAATTCGATGTGCATCGGAACCAGGCCATCCGCGTGGGTGGAGCAGCTCAGGCACGGGTCATAGGCGCGCACGACGGCCGATACCCGGTTGAGCATGCCTTCTTGCAGCTTGAGGCCTTTTACAAAATGCTTGCTCACCTGCTCGACGCTCTTACCGATGGCCAGGTTGTTGTGGCCGGTGGCAACGATCAGGTTGGCCCAGCGTGATGGCGCCGTTCTCGTCCACCTTGTAGTGATGGATCAGAGTTCCGCGAGGCGCTTCGGCCACGCCGATGCCTTCCTGCGCGTTGACCTCGGCGTGTGCGCGTACGCGGCGGCTCAGGATCTCCGGCGTTTCCAGCAGCGCTTTGAGCCGCTCCAGGCCGTAGAGCGCTTCGATCAGCCGGGCGTAGTGGTAGTGGAACGAGCTTTCCACGATCTGCCCGAAACGCTGGCGGAATTCTTTCAGCTCGGCGTCGGCTTCGGGTGTGCCGCAGCAATCCGCCGCGTTTAATCGCGCGAGCGGACCTACGCGATAGATGCCCTCGGGGTAACCGACCGGTTTGTAATACGGGGCCTTTAGGTACGAATCCGGGAGCGGAAGCTTCGCCGATGTATTGCGCGTAGCGGTCGCCATCGCATTCCGCGGCGATGGTCCCATTCGCGTTCTTGAAGCGGATGCGGCCATCGTACAGACGAAGCTCGCCGTTGGGGCCCACCAGGCCGGCGTACATGGTCTGCATCTTGCCGAAGTTCTCGATTTCGGCCGGGAAGCTATCCACGACGCCCTTGAACAATGCGAAGGCGCGGCGCGTGATGGCGAACGCCTCGGGCATCTCGGCGAGAATGGCATCGCGCGTCGCCACTTCAAGCGGCGTGGCGACGCCGCCCGGTACGATGCCGGGAGGATGAATCCGCTCGCCGGCGAGCCGCTCGATGACGCGCTGCCCGAACTTGCGGAGCGCGATTCCATCCTTGGCGATGGCCGGATGCTTGGCGGCCAGGCCGAGGACGTTGCGCGCCACGGGGTCCGAATCGAATCCGAGCAGCAGGTCCGGCCCCGAGAGATGGAAAAAGCTAAGCGCGTGCGATTGCACGATCTGCCCGCAGTGAATCGCCTCGCGGAGCATCGCGCCGGCGGGCGGTATGCGCACGGCCATAATGGCGTCGCACGCCTTGGAGGAGGCAAGCAGGTGGCTGATGGGGCAGATGCCGCAAATGCGCGCGGTGATGCCCGGCATCTCGTAGTAGGGCCGGCCCTTGGTAAAGGCTTCGAAGCCGCGCACCTGGGTCACGTGGAATTGGGCCCGCTCCACCGCGCCGTCCTCGCCCACGTGGATCGTGATCTTGGCGTGGCCTTCGATGCGGGTGACGGGATCGATAGTGATTTTGGGCATGGGGTTTCCTATCCGAACTTCACTTCCACGGGTTTCGTAATGCGGCCCTGCAACAACTCCGATACGGCAGCCAGAATCGTTTTGGGAGTGGGCGGGCAGCCCGGCAGATGCAACTCGACTTTCACGAACTCGTGAATCGGCCGCGATTGAGGCAGCAGCGGCGGAACCCCGATCGTCGGGATCATCGGGCTGACATCGGCCCCCTCCACATACACGCGGTTCAGAATCCCCTGCACGGGCAGCCCGTTGCGCATCGAGGGAACATTGCCGGTGATGGCGCAATCGCCCAGCGCCACCACAATGCGGGAGCGCTCGCGCACGATGCGCAATTTATGGAGGTCTTCCTGCGACGAAACCGCGCCCTCCACCAGCGTGACATCCACGCCCTCCGGAAACTCCTGCGCGTCCACCAAAGGTCCGTAGACCATGTCCGCCAGTTCGGCCACGGCGAGGATGTTCTCGTCCAGATCCAGGACGGACATGTGGCAGCCCGAGCATCCATCCAGCCAGATGGTCGCCAGCTTCACCTTGCTCATAGCCGATCCCCCTTCCGGGTGGCCGCCGTGGCCACTACGTCGGCGAATTTGATCATCTCCTCGACAGCCTTGCCTTTCTCGGCCATCGCTCCGGTCGGGCAGGCCTGCACGCACTTTCCGCAATTCGTGCAGCTCGTGGATTCCGCCCAGGGCCGATCCAGGTCGCTGACCAGACGCGAGCGGATGCCGCGGCCCATCACGTCCCAGACATACGCGCCTTCCACTTCCGCGCAGGCGCGCACGCAACGCGAACAAAGGATGCAGCGGTTGTGGTCCAGTACGAACCGCTCCCTCGATAGGTCCACCTGCATCTTCGGATACCGGTACGGGAAGCGGACGCTCGAGACGCCATGCGCGGCAGCCAGCGATTGCAGCTCGCAGTGGCCGTTGGAGACGCACACGGAGCAGACGTGATTGCGCTCGCTCAGCAGCAGTTCCAGGATCATCTTCCGGTGGCCGGCCAGGCGCGGCGAATTGATAGTGACCGAAAGGCCCTCCGAAACCGGCGTGGTGCATGCCGGCGCCAGCCGGCCGCTGCCGCCCACCTCCACAATGCACAAGCGGCAGGCGCCAACGTCGCGAAGGCCGTCCAGGTGGCAGAGCGTCGGAATCTTCCGTCCGGCTTCGCGGGCGGCTTCGAGTATCGTCTTGCCCTCGCGCGTGGGAACCAGCGCGCCGTCGATTCGAATCGAAATGGATTTCTGCGGCATGTCGTTATCCCCTCACATCGCACCGCAGGCAGCGGCGCGCCTCTTCGGCGGCTTCCACGGGAGTGAGGCCGACCACCACCTCTTCGTCGCCCTTGACGCGGGCCGACGGGGGCAGTTCCTCCGAGTGATGCCGGCCGCTGGGGCTGGCCTCGTCGGGCGCGATCTGAGAGTATTCGAAGCCGTCGAACAATTTCGCGAAGCGGCTTTCGCCCATCAACTCCTCGTCGATTTTGCGCGCCGCCTTCTTGGCGTAGCCCATGGCGTTCGAGACGTTCGAGGCGCCGGAAATGACGTCGCCGCCGGCGTAGAACTTCGGGCGGCTGGTGGCAAGAGAGAAGCGGTCCACCTTGACCGTTCCGGCTTTCGCGGTGGAAAGACCGGAGGCTTTGGCGAACTCCGGGTCTACCATCTCGCCCACGGCCAGGACTACGGTGTCGCAATCCAGGCGGACGATTTCTCCGGTGGAAGTCGGCTTGCGGCGGCCGGAAGGGTCGAAGTCTCCGAGGCGCGTCTTGGTGAATTCGAGCGCTTTGACGTTCCCCTTGGCGTCGCCCAGGATGCGGTGCGGCGCGGCCAGGAAGACGAACTTCACGCCTTCCTTTTCCGCCGCATCCACCTCTTCCTTGATGGCCGGCATGTCTTTGCGTTCGCGGCGGTACACGATGGTGACGTCCGCGCCCATCCGGAGCGAGGTTCGCGCGGAATCCACGGCCGCGTTGCCGGCGCCGATGACCACCACCTTGCGGCCGGTCTTTACCTGCTCGCCGGCGGCCACCGCGTCGAGGAACGGCAGAGCGTGGATGACGCCCTTCAGTTCCGTGCCGGGCGCCTCGAAAATCGTTTCCTTCCAGGTGCCGGTGCCCAGGAAAATGGCGTCGTATTGTTCGTCGAGTTCGTCGAACGAAACGCTGGTTCCGACCGATTCGTTGAAGCGGAACTCGACGCCCAGCATTCGGATGAGATCGACTTCGCGAGCCAGCACCCGTTTGGGCAGCCTGTACTCCGGAATGGCGTAGCGCAACATGCCGCCGGCTTCCGGTTTGGCTTCATAAACCGTGACGTTGTGACCGAGAAGCGCCGCGTAGAATGCGCAGGTGAGACCGGAAGGCCCCGCGCCCACGACGGCGATGTTCTTCCCCGTGGGAGCCATTTTCCGGCGGGCGAAGCGGCCCGCGACATTCTCCGAATCTCCCCAGAGCAGCACCGAATCGGCGATGAAGCGGTGCACCTCACGCATGTTCACTGCCTCGTCCAGTGTTTGGCGGCGGCAGCGGTTGTCGCACGGGTGCTGGCAGACGCGCCCGGTGGAGGCGGGCAAGGGATTGTCGATAATGACCGATTCGAAGGCCTCCGCGATTCCGCCCTGCTCGAGCAGGTTCAGATAGCGGGGGATGTTCATGTGCAGCGGGCAACTGTTCTCGCAAGGGGAAAGCGCCAGGTCGTCGCATACGCCGGCGCGGCAGCGTTTGGCGATGATGTGATCGTCAAACTCGTGACGGAAGTGGCGCAGGGTGGTGAGCACCGGGTTCGGCGCGCTTTGGCCCAGGCCGCACAGCGAGGTGTCGCGGATGGCGCGGCTCAGGGCGTCCAGCAGGTCGATCTGCGCCGCGGAGCCCTGGCCCTTGGTGAAGCCGTTCAGAATCGTGAGCGACTGATCCAGTCCGACGCGGCACGGCACGCACTTGCCGCACGATTCGGAATGCGTGAATTCGACGAAGTACCGCGCGATATCCACCATGCAGTTGTCTTCGTCCATCACCACCATTCCGCCCGAGCCCATGATGGAACCGAGCGCGGAGAGCGATTCGTAATCCACCGGCGTATCGAACATCTCGTGCGGAATACAGCCGCCGGATGGGCCGCCGGTTTGTACGGCTTTAATGCTGCGGCCCTTCAGCGCACCGCCGCCCACTTCGTAGACGAAGCGGGAGAGCGGCGTACCGAGCGGCATCTCCACCAGGCCCGTGTTGGCGATCTTGCCCACCAGCGAAAAGACCTTGGTGCCGGCCGATTTCAGGCTGCCGGTCTCGGTGAACCACTGCGGGCCTTTCAGGACGATGGGTGCGATGTTGTACCAGGTCTCGACGTTATTGATGTTCGTCGGTTTTCCGTAGAGGCCCTTGTTGGCGGGGAAGGGCGGCCGTGGCCGGGGACGTCCCGACATGCCTTCGAGCGATGCGATCAGCGCGGTTTCTTCCCCGCACACGAATGCGCCCGCGCCTTCCACAAGCTGGATATCGAAATGGAACGGGCGGCCGAGAATGTTGTTGCCGAGGATGCCGTATTCGCGGGCCTGCTCGAGCGCCCGTTCGAGGCGGTGAACGGCCAGCGGGTACTCGGCGCGCACGTAGATGATGCCGTGCGACGCCCCGGTGACGTAGCCGGCGATGATCATGCCTTCCAGCATCGCGTGCGGATCGCTTTCGATCTCGTTGCGGTTCATGTACGCGCCGGGGTCGCCTTCGTCGGCGTTGCAGACGATGTACTTCGGGCTGCCCGTGGCCTTGGCGAGAAACTCCCACTTGGAGCCGGTGGAATAGCCCGCGCCGCCGCGGCCGCGGAGCTTCGCGGCCTTGATCTGCTCGATGACGGCTTCGGGCTTTCCGTCGATCAGCACCTTATATAAGGACTGGTAGCCGCCCACCGCGATGTACTCGTCGATATCGTCCGGCGAGATGAAGCCGCAGTTGCGCAGCACGATGCGTTTCTGCCCGGCGAAGAACGGAATCTCGTTCCATAGAGGAATTTCCGGGAAGCCCGATCCATAGCGGATGTGAGACGTGAGGTGGTCCCATTCCTCGATGCGGCACCAGGCGAGGCGCTTGGGGATCTCGCGCTGGCTGACCGCGGCCAGGATGCGCTCGGCGTCCGATTCCTGCACGCACCGCAGCAACACGAGCGGAAGGCCGGGGATCCAGACGTTGACCATGGCCTCTTGCGAGCAGGCGCCGAAACAACCGGTGGAAGCCAGGCGGATGTCCAGGCCCTCCCGTTCGATGCGGTTGCCGAGCGCCTGGTAGACCGCCTCGGCGCCGTTGCCCCGTCCGCACGTGCCCATGCCGACGGCGATGCGCGGCGCGGGGGGCAGAAGTTTGGCGAGCCCCCGTTCGCGAACCGCGTTGAATACGCCGATATCCTCGATGCGGCTCATTGGTGGGCCTCCTGCGTCAGCGCGGTCACTTCACGGGATAGCGCTTCCTCGTTCATGTGGCCGCAGATGCGGTGATCGAGTTCCACCACGGGGGCCAGGGCGCACTGGCCGAAGCAGGCCACCGTGCGGATGGTGAATTTGCTATCCGGAGTAGTGAGCATGAGCTTGTCGGCGTTGCCTTCGCCATCGCCGTCCGCGAGTCCCAGCTCCAGGCGCACGCTTTCCAGCAGGTCGCGCGAACCGCGCGCATGACAGGCGGTTCCGCGGCAAATGCAGATGGTGTGATCGCCTTGAGGGCTGAGGTTGAACAGCGCGTAAAACGTCACGACGCTGAACACCTGGGACACGGAGAGATTGGCTTTGTCCGCTATGTAACGGAGCTCATCCCCGCAAAGGTATTTTCGTGGATTGCGTTCCTGAACGGCTTCCAGGATTCCCAAGAGAGCGCCCGGACGGCCGCGGTGACGCTCGATAATCTGGTCTATGAAAGCGAACTTCTTTGAATTTTCTTCCACATCGTATTTTAAGTTATTGTTCTCCTAAATAGCAAAGAGGGTGCGCGACGGTTCGGCCGGGGAAAAGGGCCTCTCACCATCGTCCTCTTGAATGGCAAAGGGAGTGCGTCACGCCTCCGCTCTCTTACGCTCGCGGCTCGGCGCGCGGCCTTTGTCTTTGTAGCGGATCCTCGAGCGCCCACACGGGCCGCGCCGGGACCTATAATTCACGTGGAGGCCCGCCGTATGGCTACTTTTCGATTCACCGTGAACGGCAAAGCGCAGAGCGTGGACACGGAGCCCGATCGCCCGCTGCTTGAAGTGATCCGCGAGGATCTCGGGCTAACCGGAACGAAATACGGCTGCGGCGAGGCGCAGTGCGGAGCTTGCATGGTGCTGATGGACGGCAGGCCGGCCTATTCCTGCATCACGCCCGTACGCAGCGCCGAGGGCCATGCCATCGTCACCATTGAGGGACTGGAGCAAAACGGAAAGCTGCATCCCGTCCAGCAGGCTTTTCTTGAAGAGGGCGCCATGCAGTGCGGCTATTGCACCGCGGGCATGATCATTCAGACCGTGGCGCTCCTGCGCGCGACGCCGCATCCTTCGGACGCCCAGATTGTCGAGGGCCTGAACGGGCACCTCTGCCGGTGTTCGAATTACAACCGGATGATGGCGGCGGTGCATCGCGCCGCGGCGCTGGCGGGGGCGAGCGCATAGGAGGCGGCCATGTCAACCCATCCACTTCATATCGAATCGTTCGAACGCGAAGCCGTAGTGCCCCACGGAGTGCGAGTGCCGAGCCGCCGCGAGTTCTTCGAAATGGCCGCGGCCGGGCTCTTCGTTACGGCCGCGGGTCCGCTTGCCGAAGCCCAGCGCGGCGGCCCCGCGGCGGGAGGACTCGAAACCCGGCTGCACATCGGCGAGGACGGGTTCATCACCATCCTCAGCGGAAAAATCGAAGAAGGGCAAGGCGCGCTCACGGAGCTGGCCATGGCCGCAGCGGAAGAGTTGCACACGCCGCTCGGCCGCATCCGCATGGTCCTCGGCAACACCGACGAAACGCCCAATGACGGGACTACCGCCGGCAGCGGAACTACTCCGCGCACCGCGCCTCTGGTGATGCGCGCGGCGGCCGCGGCGCGTGTTGCGCTGTTGAACGCGGCGGGCAGGCAGTTCGGCGTGGATGCCTCGGGGTTCGAAGTGCGCGACGGCGCGGTCACGCACAACGGAAAGAGCTACGGCTACGCCGATCTCGCTAAATCTCCGGATCTGGCCGCCGCGTACAAAGCGAATCCGCCCGATGGCATTGCGCTCACTCCGGCTAAGGACTGGAAGATTCTGGGGAAACCTCAGGCGCGGATCGACGCTCGCGATATCGTCACCGGAGAGCACAAATACCCCAGCGACGTGGTTCGGCCCAACATGCTGTACGCAAGCGTGCTTCGCCAGCCTTCGTATGGAGCCACGCTGGTCAACGTAGATGTTTCGCCGGCGCAGAAGTCCCCGGGCGTCACCGTGGTGCGCGATGGCAGCTTCATTGCTTGCGCCGCCCCGACTTCCTTTGCGGCGCGGCAGGCATTAGGAGCCATCGCGAGCAATGCGCAATGGAAGCCGGCCGACCAGGTCTCAAGCGACCAGCTTTTCGAGCACTTGAAGCAACACGCCCGAGAAGGCGCCGGCGGACGCGGAGGCGGCGCACAGGGCAGGGGATCGGTGGATAGCGGTCTTGCCGGCGCCGAGCGAAGGCTCAAAGCCACGTATCAGGTCGCCTATGTGCAGCACGCGCCCATGGAGCCGCGGGCGGCGGTAGCCGAGTGGCAGGACGGCCGCGTCACGGTGTGGACCGGCACCAGCAATCCACAGAGCGTACGCCAGCAGATCGCGCAGGCCTGCGGCGTGGGCCAGGAGAACGTCCGCGTCCGCGTGCCGCATTTCGGGGGTGGTTTCGGCGGCAAGCACACGGGCGAGGCCGGCGTGGAAGCCGCGCGCATCGCCAAGGCCGCTGGAAGGCCGGTGGCGGTTCACTGGACGCGCGCGGAGGAGTTCATGTGGGCTTACTTTCGGCCCGCCGCGCTGATTGAAATCGAAGCCGGGCTGGATGGCGCGGGCGCTATCGCGGCGTGGGATTTCACCAACTACAATTCCGGCTCCTCGGCGCTCAATACGCCCTACCGCATTGCCAACACGCGCGAGCGATATCTCGATTCCGATCCGCCGTTGCGCCAGAGTTCCTACCGCGTGCTGGCGGCCACGGCCAATAACTTCGCGCGTGAAGCGTTCACGGACGAACTGGCCGCGGCGGCAGGCAAGGACCCGCTGGAATTCCGTCTGGCTCATCTCGATAACGACCGCATCAAGAACGCGCTCAGCGCCGCCGCCGAGAAGTTCGGCTGGGCGGCTCGCAAGAAGAACCGGCGGCCGAACGTCGGCGTCGGGCTGAGTTGCGGTACGGAGAAGAACTCGGTGCTGGCGGCGTGCTGCGAGGTGGAGATCGATCCCCAGACCCGCGTACCCAAAGTCACCGAATACGTGCAAGCCTTCGAATGCGGCGCGATCCTGAACCCCGCCGGCTTGAGGAATCAGGTGGAAGGCGCCATCATGATGGGCCTGGGCCCGGCGTTGCGCGAGGAGATTCTCTTCAAAGACGGGAAGCTGACCAACGCGAGGTTCGCTTCCTATAAACCGCCGCGGTTCCGCGATTTGCCGAAGCTGGACGTGATCCTGCTGGACCGCAAGGACCTGGAGAGCGCCGGTGCGGGCGAAACGCCGATCATCGGAATAGCGCCGGCGATTGCGAATGCGATTCTGGATGCGACGGGCAAGGCCGTGCGGACGATGCCGATTCGGGCGTAGTGGGGCCAGGGCAAGAGCCGGTTGAGCGGCAGGATTGCTAACCCGTCGGACTTGCGGGTAAGGACATTTGTACGTACAATGAACAATGGCTTACGAGTGGGACGCAACTAAGGCGAGGCTGAACGCTCGCAAGCACGGCGTCCGGTTTGAGGAGACGCGGGCCGTATTCGACGACCCGTACGCGGTGACGGTCGCAGACGCCGATGGCGACTCGGGGCACGAGCGGTTCGTGGGCCTGGGCATCGGCGCGCTGGGGCGCGTGCTCGCGGTGGTTTACTCGTATCGTGGGGATGCCATCCGCATCATTTCAGCCAGGCTCGCGACGCCGCGCGAGCGATCGGTTTACGAAGAGGGGCTGCTATGAAAAGCTACTACGATTTCAGCAAAGGTAAGCGTGGCCGGATCGCAAAACCGGCGCCTGAGCCTGCTGGAAAGGTCAAGATCACGATTCGGCTCGACTCGGACATTATCGATCATTACTTGGCGGGGGCGGACGAATCAGGTGGGGCAGTCGGCTATCAGACGCTGATCAACGATGCTCTTCGGCGGTCCATCGACGCGCCATCACTTGAAGCGATTGTCCGCCGCGCGGTTCGAGAAGAGATGAAGCAGAGGCGCGACGCGGCTTAAGGACCGCAATCAGTCAGGCCGAACGACCCGGCCCAACTAACCCTTCGGCTGCTGCTCGTTAACGCGCTTCGCCTTTACGAAGTCCATTTCGACTTGCTTCGGAATGCCGGGCTCGAAGCAGCGGCGGCAACGGGCTTCGTACATGTCGGCCGCGCCTACCACGATCAGGTCATCGGAGCCGCGCAGGCGTTGCGTGTGCTTGGCGGGGTTGCCGCAGCGGACGCAGATGGCCAGCGTCTTGGTGATGGACTCGGCTAGCGCCAGCAGGTCCGGAATCGGCGCGAACGGACGGCCCATGTAATCGGTGTCCAGGCCGGAGATGATCACCTGCTTGCCGCTATCGGCGAGGCGCTGAGCCACGTCAACCAACTGGCGCCCCATGAAGTTGGCTTCGTCGATCCCAATCACTTCCGAGCGCCAGTCGAGACGATCGACGATGTGCGAAGCGTCGGCGACCACCTGCGAGGCCAGTCGAAGGTCGCCGTGGGAGACGATCTCGAAATCGGAATAGCGGTTATCGATGGCGGGTTTGAATACTTCGACACGTTTGCGTGCGATCATCGCGCGCCGGAGCCGCCGGATCAATTCCTCGCTCTTGCCCGAAAACATGGGGCCGCAGATCACTTCGATCCAGCCGATATTGCCGACGACGATTTCCATGTGAACCAATATGCTACACCAACGGGGGCCGGGGATTAGGGGCTAGGGACTGGGGGTTAGGGATTGGGGCTTGGTGATTCACGGCGGCGTATTCTCTGCGGAAGGCGGATAGCGTTCGGCGGATAGCGCACCAGCGCCAGTATACACTGGTTGCTTCCGTGCTATCGGCGATTACTTTCGCAGGCAGCAGCTTATGACGGCCTTCCTGGCTACGTGCGGCCGAATCTGGGAGCGCGCCGGGACGGCCTGTTGCGCCATCTTTCTGACCGGCCTCAACGTTTACATCGCCCAGACGATGTTCCACA
This sequence comes from Terriglobia bacterium, assembly GCA_963783505.1. Taxonomy (GTDB): domain Bacteria; phylum Acidobacteriota; class Terriglobia; order Bryobacterales; family Bryobacteraceae; genus BOG-224. The sequence continues at coordinate 310,006 of CAWAOP010000019.1, forward strand.
CCGGCTTTACGCCGTATATGGGCTCGATAGAGAGCTCCTATATGGTCATCAGCCGTTGGGCGGCGGCGCATTGGCGCGACCTGAGCTGGTTCCCGTTCTGGTTCTCCGGCACGCCCTTTTACCAGGTGTACCAGCCGGGCTATCATCTCACGGTCGCGGCTCTCTCGCGTCTGGCGGGATGGACCATTCCGCGCAGTTTCCATTTTGTCGCCGCCGCGGCTTACTGCCTGGGGCCCGTGACGCTGTTCTGGCTGTGCCGGCGGACGACGGGGAAGCGCGGGTTCGCCTTCGTGGCCGCCGCGGCTTACTCGCTGATATCCCCTGCGTCCTTCCTTGTGCCCGCTATCCGGCACGACGCGGGCGGGCTGCTTCACGCCCGGCGGTATCAAGTGCTTTTGAGCTACGGCGAAGGGCCGCATCTGGCGGCGATGATGCTCTTGCCTCTGGCGCTCTGGGCGCTGGACGGAGCGGTGCAGAAGCGCCGCTGGCCATACATACCGTTGGCTTCCGCGCTGATGGCCGCGATGGTCCTCACCAACTGGCCGGGAACGTTTGCGCTAGGAATCGCCGTGCTGGCCTACGCGCTTTCGAGGCGCGGAGCCGAGCGCGGGATCGACTGGCCGGCGTTTCTGGCGGTAAGCGCGCTCGCGTATCTGCTGGCTTGTCCTTGGATAACGCCATCGACGCTCGCGCTAGTGATACGCAACGCGTTTCAATCCGACAACACCACGGCCGGCTTCGCCTTATCGGCGCCATGGGCGTTGATCGCCCTGCTGGTAGGGGGTCTCGAAGCCCTGTTTGACCGGCGCCGCGTTACCAGTTGGGCCCGGTTCTTCGTCTACTTTGCGGTGATCACGGGCGTGGTATCGCTGGGGGCGGAGGCGTTTGAGTGGCGCGCCATGCCGCAGGCCAAGCGTTTCCAGCTCGAATTCGAGATGGCCGCGGTGACGGCGCTGGCCTACGGCGCGGCAGTCCTGTGGCGCCGGATGCCGCGTCCGGTGCGCATCCTTGCGATCGGCGTCTTCCTGGCGCTGGGCGTCGCTCAGACAAGAACGTATCGCCGCCAGGTCAAGGCGACCACCACGCGGTTCGACATTACCTCCACCATCGAATACAAAATGGCGCAGTGGTTCGACGCCAACCTTCAGAATCGCCGCGTGTTCGCGCCCGGCAATGTGGCGTACTGGATGAACATGTTCACGGACGTTCCGCAGATGGAGGGCTGCTGCGAACAGGGAACGCCGAGCCAGATGTACCGGATGGCCAACTACCAGATTTATAGCGGGGCGGGGGCGGGTGCGCGCGACGCCGAAATCACGATGCTGTGGCTCAGAGCCTATGGCGTGGACGCGATCGGCATCTCTGGGCCGAACAGCACGGAGGTCTTTCGTCCGTTCAACACTCCGAAGAAATTCGAGGGCGTGCTGCCCGCCGCATGGCGCGATGGCGATAACGCGGTCTACCCGATGCCGTGGAAGAACCAAGGGCTGGCGCACGCCATCGACCGCTCCGCGCTGGTGGCGCGCGCGCCCGAAAGCGGGCTCGATACGGCTCCGCTCGAACGGCTGGCGCGCGCGATGGACGCGACGCCGCCGGCGGAATTCCGCTGGTCGAATGTTCATGAAGCGGCAGTGGACGCCGATCTTGCGCCAGGGCAAGTGATCTTCCTTCAGGTTACGTACAACCGCGGTTGGCGCGCGCTCGAAAATGGGGTCGAGCGAGCTATCGTTCCGGATGCCTTAGGGCTGATGGCGGTCGATCCGGGCCATGCGGGCCACGCGCACATACGGCTTGTTTACAGCGCCGGAGCGGAAGCCGTGGCGGCGCGCACCGCGCAGCTTGCCGGTCTGCTCATACTGGCGATTTGGACGCTTCTGGCCCGCGGACGCGAGAAGCGGCAGGCGCATCCGAGCGGGAAGACCGCGGGCGCGCAGGATGAGTCCCGCTCGCGATGAGATCTCCCATGCCTCCCGATGCCGCGTCCTTGGCCGAGACAGCGGAAGAGGCGCGCAAGGCTATCGAGAAATTTCTCGCCTCGGCCCGGCAGCCGGCGCTGTTCGAGCCGGGCGAGGATTTGCTGGCTCTCGCTTCGGACAATTACTCGCTCGGCTATAGAGGCTCGCGGCTCACTTTACAGGCATGGGATCGCACGCGCAACATCGTGCGCAGGGTGCTGCGCGTATCCAAGTCCGAAAAAGCCCGGATGGAACTTGCGGTCGAGTGTTTCGGACGCCGAGAGGGGCCTCTGTTCCTCGTGGATCTGGCTGGGCGTTATGGCGCCGAGGCAGGACGCCGCAGCGCCCGCCTGGTGTTCCGCGAACGGTATCGCTTGTACTTGCGCCGCCAGTTTCCGGAATGGACTCTGGCCGAGCTGACCACCGAAGCGGATTTGGAGCACAGCCTCTCGCCAGCTTTTCCTCGGGCGTTCTTGCGGCACGGACAGCATGGATGGGCGGCTATCGGTTGCCCGCCGGATGGAGACGCCAGCGCCGTGCTGGCGTTTGGCCTGATCTGGCTGGACTACCTGCGCACACGCGAACAGCGCTTGGCGATTGAGGGCTTGGCGATTCACCTGCCGGAAGGGAAGGAACGGCGGACCGTGCTCCGGCTGCCGTGGCTCGATCCGTCCGCGGGCCGTTTCGAATTGTTCGCCTATTCCGACGAAAACTGGGTGGCGCGCGTAGAGCCGCGCGATTTCGGCAACCTGGATACAAGGCTGGAGACTCACCGCCGGCCGGCGCTTTCGGACTCGCCCCTGGTCGATCGCGTCGCGGACCTTCCCGGCGTTGAGACCGTTCTGGGACGCGACGGTCGCCGCAGCTTCAGAGTGCACGGGCTGGAATTTGGGCGGGAGGCCGGGGACAAGTTCCTGTTTGGTTTGGCGAACCGGCGCGAGGCTCGCGATCAGCATTTGGCCGAGATAGAAAGCCTGGTATCCGAGATCGCACGCGTGCGTTCGCCGGAAGCCGAGGATCGCGCGCATCCGCTCTACCGGCAGGCCTCTGAAGCGTGGCTGGAATCCAGAGTCCGGGCGAACGTGGAAGCGATCGACGCTTCGCTTTTGCCGCGGCCGATTTACGGCCAGACTCCGGTGTTTGCGGGCGGCGAGCGCGGAGTGATCGATTTGCTGGCGGTGGATCGCGCCGGGCGTCTTGCCGTTCTGAGCTCAAAGCCTCGGCCGATCTGCATCTGCCCCTGCAAGCGCTCGACTACTGGCTCCACGTGCGCTGGCATTTGGATCGCGGCGAGTTCACGGCGGCGGGTTATTTCCCGGGCGTCGAGTTGCGGCGTGACGCTCCACGGCTGATCCTGGTATCCCCGTCGCTGGAATTCCATCCGACCACGGAGACCGTTCTTGGGTTCTTCTCGCCGGAGATCGAAGTCGTACGGATAGGCCTGGCGGTAGAATGGCGGAGGGAGTTGCGCGTCATGTTTCGTTTAGCCGGAGCGCAACGCCCACAGTAGGATGGTGTTTCATTCCATCCGGGTTTCCTGACATCCATGGCGACGATTTCCTTGATCGGCGGCTTCAGGCGGGCGCGCGCGGCCTTCGCAATGGTCAACCCGGGCCAGGTGCGCCGCCGCGCGGCTCTGCCCGTTTGTTTCGGCATGGTTGCCGCGAGCGATGAGGCTTACGCGGCCATGGAGGAGTTTCTGATCCCTCCGGGCTCCCGGCCGAAGGGCGCAGGGCGCTAAGGGAAAGCGCGTGGCGCGCAAACGACCCCGAAGCGCCGGGCGAAGTCGATATACAGCTTTACGAAGAGGGTTTGCCGAGGCCGCGCGGAGCTTTCGTGTTCCACCGAGACTCCCCTTCGCGTACCGTGGAGGAGATCCTCTCCGGGAACCAGGATCTCGAACTGGCGCTGGCGCTGCGTTTTCCAGTGTTCCGCGCGCAGGTGGCGGAGCGCTTGATTCGGGCAGTATCTCAAGAGAACGCTCTGTTCGCGGTGGCAACGGCGTTGCCGGACGCCATTCCGAGCCTCGCCGAGTTGCCGTGGAGCTTCGGCGAGTTCGCGTCCGATACTGCGTTCATTACCGCGAACCAGCTTCGGATGGCGTTTTCGCTCGCCGCGGCGCACGGAAAGCCGGTGGGCTATATAGAACAAAAAGCCGAACTGGCCGCTATTGCTGCAGGCGCATTCGGCTGGCGCGCGCTGGCTCGCGAGTTGGTTGGCAAGATTCCGTTCGGAGGGGGATTGATCCCGAAAGGCGCAATTGCATTCGCGGCTACGTATGTGATCGGCAAGGGGCTGGCTCGCCTGTACGAAACCGGTCATGCGATGGAGCGCTGTGAGCGGAAACGCCTATATCGGGAGGCTCACGAAGAAGCCTCTCAGGCGTCGTACAATTCTTAGAGACAGCGTAGCCGGAGTCTTTTGGTGGGCCCGGCGCATTTTCGGATTCGCGTGGTGACGAACATATGATCTCCCAAGTTGTTTTTGCGGCGCTTGTTTCCGGCGCGGCGCTTTTCGCCCAAGGCTTGGTGGAAGGCCATCCGGGGAGCCCGGTGAAGGCTGTCATTTACGAGGATCTGGCGTGTCCGGACTGCGCGAATTTCCGGATTATGCTGGATAAGCAGATCCTGCCGAAGTATGGCGACAAGGTGGAGTTCGTCCACAAAGATTTTCCGCTCGCCAAGCACCCGTGGTCGCGCAACGCCGCCATCGCGGCGCGCTTCTTCTTCGAGAAGAGCCCGCAGCTTGACCTGGAGTACCGGAAATGGTGCCTGGCCAACATCGCCCGCACGAAGGTCGAAACATTCAATGACCGGCTCGGCGAGTTCGCCACCGCGCACGGCATCAAGCCGGAAGAGGCCATCGCCGCGCAAAGCGATAAGCGGTTGGCGGATCTGGTGGAGAAGGACTTCCAGGAAGCCGTGGCGCGCGGATTGATCCACACGCCGACGGTGCTCGTGAACGGCGCGCCGTTCATCGAACATTTCACCTTCGAGGAGATTTCGAAAGGGATCGACGACGCGCTGGCGCAGGCGAAGTAGGCTGAGCCTCAGGCCACCGGGTAGGCGGTCTTCGCGGGTCTTCGGGAGGTTGCCATTCCTGATGCGTGAAGCGAAGAAACCGCACGGTCGTTGGCATAATCGACATAGCCGTCGTCGAGCCGAGGGTTTGGGATGTATGCGGGCATTCTGCCCGATTTGTCAACGGCGGAGGTGTTGCGCCTGAACTTCAGCGTGGCCGGCCCGATCAACCCTGCTCCCAGCAAGAGCAACGTCGTTGGCTCGGGCGACACGGCCGAAGAAGCCGGCCGCTCCGACGCCCTGCGGCGGCGAGATGGAATGCTAAGGCGAGATCGCCATGTGCGCCAAGTTCAGCGCGACGATTCCGCGTCCCGTGCTGGTCACCCGCAGCCTGCAGCGGCATGGCCGCAGCGGGCGCGGTGTGCGGCCCATGGTGGAGCGGATGACCTACATTTCGAGGCTGCCCGCGCCGTCCGAGCGCCGGCGGAATTGATGGCGGGCGGGCTGTCAGCGGGTTCGGGCCGCGAGCCAGCGCCTGCGCCACATCGCGAATAGGAGGATCGCTCCGCCCATCGACGCCAATACACCGCCCGATGGCTCGGGTACCCCGTTCCCCCCGCCGCTCCACTGCCCGGGGTCGTCGGAATTCCAGCCCCGTCCCTGGTAGCCTGGTATGTAAGAAGGGTAGTAAACCGTGGGGGTGTAAGCCGCGCCGAGGGCCACATCCTCGTTCGGATAATAAGCTCCATATATGCCCCAGTCACTGGTCACCGCTCCAGAAGTGACGGTGCTCTCAAAGCCAAGCTCCCAGTATTGGATGTTACCCGACGGATCGGTCGTAAGATATCCTCCGTTAGCCAATAAAACACCATCGGTCTGGTCAATGGTCTGTGTGCCGTCGCTCACGCTCCACGCGAGGATGTTGCCAATCTCATAGGTGAGCCCCAGAGAGTTGCCCAACGGGTTGGCAAAGGTCAGCGAAATTGTCAAAGAATCGGCCGCCGTGTAAGGGGAGTCGTAGCTGGTGAAGTCGTTTCCGGTGTACGTGTAGACGACGCCAGCCGTTGCGGTTTGTTGCGCGGCGGCGAATGCCAGCACAACGCCAAGGCCGAGAAGCTTGCGAAAAATACACATGACGGCTTTGATCCTTTCCTCTCACGAACGGAACCAGGATTTCCATTTTGGCTCCTGGAGTGCGCTTAGCATATCACCCCCCAAGTCTTGCTCCTCCGAGAGCAGCCTTTTCTGGGGGAGCCTTCTTCTGCCTCTGCCAATCGCCCAATTCCACCCGCCGGGAAAACCGAGAACCGTTCGGGCCACAGTTTCCATCTTGGATTCCAGACCCCAGCCGTGGTGCCCAGCATTTCCGGTTTGATACAAATCTCCGTTTTCAGCGCCCGAGTTGCCAGCAGGGTCATGAACCGGAGGACTTCAGCTAGATTGTGCGCCCCTTCGGCAACTATGTCAACAGATTGTTGAAAATTCCAGATCTGAATAGTACACCACTGTAGAGTGTTACAACACTGGCTACTTCATCGTGACCGCTCTTACTAGCCTGCCACTTCAGGACGCCTCCGAAACCATCCGCACGCCGGTTCGCTCTTACATCTTCCAGCGGCCGGTCAGCGGAGGTCGCCTCAGGATTTGCAGGTTGGTGAAGCTGGAAATGGCGTCGAAATCGCGATCCCTGTGCCAAACTGGAACTGAATTGTGGATTGCGATTGCTGCGATCAGGCAGTCAACCGACGAGCGGATGGTGATGCCCCTTCTTCTGCCGCTACTGTAGAGATCCGCCGCCGCTATGAAAAGCTCTGAAGGAACCGGATCGCTCAGAACCGGGAGCGCAAGTAGATCGGCTCGGAAAGCCACGCTCAGCGGGTCCTGCCGGAGCCCTTGGATCACCTCTTGGAGGACAGGACCGCACGTCGCCAGATCCATGAGGTCGCCTTCCTCGATGGCCGCAGACCTATCGCCTAGCCAGTGAATCCAGACGGAACTATCCACCAGGATCATCTGGCCAGGCGCTTTCGGTGGGGACGGTCGCGGCGCATCTCGGACAGGTCGCCTTCCCAAATGCCAGAGCCGAAGAACTTCGGGATCTGCTGGATTCTCTTGATACGAAGATATTCCGCAATCGCAGTGCTCACCGCGGCGGAATAGGTCTTAGCGCCGGATACCTTTCTTGCCTCGTCGAGAAGCTCTCCATCAAGCACAAGATTTGTACGCCGCATGTGTATAGTGTACTGCGGGTGGATGGCGGATCGCTACAGGTGATAGAGCATCACGTACACCACAACGCCCGTCACGCTCACATACAACCAGATGGGAAGCGTCCAGCGGGCGATGCGGCGGTGCTTATCGAAGCGCGCGGTGAGGCCGCGGCGGAGGGTCACAATTGCGAGCGGCGGGACTGTCACCGCCAGGATAGTGTGTGTAGCCAGAATCGTCAGATAGACCATGCGAATTACGCCAGTCCTTTGAAAAAGCACCACGCCCGCCTTAAAGTGATACGTCAGGTAACCAGCCAGGAACAGGCTCGAAACCACGAAGGCGGTCGTCATCACCTTTCGGTGCGTTTCGATTCGCCTACGCCGGATGAGCGTATAGCCCCACACCAGCAGGATCGCGGCGGTCAGGTTCAGCGCCGCATTGATGGACGGCAACAGCGCGATCACGATTTCTCCGCCTCCAGTTTGCGAACGTCGCGCAGCAGGGAGTCGTGGAAGCCCGGCTCGTCGGAGGAGTAATATCCCCTGATCCTCCCTTGCCGGTTCGACTAGCGCGAACCGTGTGCTGTGGATCAGGCTGCCATCCACCGTATTCAAGTGAAAAGCGTTGACGCCCAGGTCGTTGAGTTGCGACTGTGGGCCGGTGAGGAATGTCCAGCGCGACGGATCGGCCGCGAAGTGCTTGGAGTATTCGGCCAGCACGGGTGGCGTGTCGTTAACCGGATCCACGGTAAAGGAAATCAGCTTGATGTCGGGTGATCCCGCGGTGGCCGCCTGTAAGCCATGCATCTTGGAACTCATCATAGGGCATGGACCGGGGCAAGTGGTGTAAACGAAATCGGCAACCCAAACGAGGCCCGCGAGCGTAGAGCTATCGAACGCCTGGCCGGACTGATCGGTGAGATGGAAACGCGGAACGGAGCCGAGGATGGGCAGTGGGGCGGGCTTGGAGCACGCCGCCAGAATCATTGAGCACAGCAAAGCCGGTAAAGAGGCTTCTAGCCGTGTGAGAAGTCGCGTGGGGCGGATCCCCAGATCCGCGCGGGCGCCCAGGACCCGCCTGTCGCATGTGATGGTGCATCGTCTCGTCGAGGAGCAAGCCGGCGTGGGCGCCGGCCGCGGACCAGGGGGTCCGCCCCACGCACAGGCTGGCTCATGCCGAGCTGCGGGCGCTCTTGCGCGCCGCCATGAAGCCGGACGCCATCAACAAAACAAAACCGAACGCCGCCGTTACCGTCAGGCTCGCAAACGCCCCTGGCGAAGCGTTGGGCAATCCCAACACGTTGTTGAGAAGCGAGACGGAGTATGTCAGCGGGTTCACCCACATGATTGCCTTCACCCATCCATGCGCGGTCGCCATGGGGAAGAGCGAACCGGAGACCATCCACATGGGAACCAGAAGCAGGTTCATGATGGCGTGGAAACCCGCGGTCAACTCCATGCGCCACGCGATCACAAACCCGAGGCCCGTAAGGGTGAAGGAAACGAGAAATATAGCGGCTATGACCGGGAGTAACTCCAAGAAGCCGATTCGGACGCCGGCCAACGGGGCGAATAACAGGAACAGCAATCCCTGGATCCACGCGAGCGTGGCCGAGCCGAGGATCTTGCCGAGCACCATGCTGGTTCTGGGCGCCGGCGAGACGAGCATCGAAAGCAGGAAACCCTCGCGACGATCCTCGATGATCGAGATGGTCGAGAAGATGGCAGAAAACATCACGGTGAGAACCAGCGCGCCGGAGTAGAACCGCGCCAGGTCATTCGACCCGTATCCGATCAAGAGCCAGAAGACAAGCGGAGACGCCACCACGCCGAGCACGCGGCTCTTCTGCCGCCAGAAGCGGACGAGTTCGCGCTGCCACAGGGTAGCGGCGGGGAGTATGAAGCTACTCAATGGACGCCCCCGTTTCCCGCACGAAAACGTCTTCGAGCGTGGGCTTGTGCAATCCCACCGAATCGATGAATCCCGGGAACGCCTCGACGGCGTCGGCGATAAAGCGGTGGCCGTTCGGCGTTTCCACGCGGACGTGACCTTCGACCACCACCGGGAGGACTCCGAATCGCTGAGCGAGTCCCACGGCCAATTGACCGCCATTGGAAGATTCAAGCACCACCACATCGCCGCCGATGGCCGAGCGAAGATCCTTCGGCGCGCCTAGCGTCACGACGCGTCCCTGGTGCAGCAACGCCAGCCGGTCGCATCGGTCGGCTTCTTCCAGATTGTGCGTCGTGAGAAGAACGGTGACGCCGTCGCGCGAACGAAGTTCTTCCACGTGCCGCGACAGGTCGCGACGCGCCGCCGGGTCGAGTCCGGTCGAACGCCTCGTCCATGAGCAGCACACGCGGTTTGTGGAGCAGAGCTTTGGCTATTTCGACTCGCCGGCGAAGGCCGCCCGAAAGCGTATCCACCACGTCTTTGCGGCGATCCAGAAGACCCAGCCGCTCCATGGCGCCTTCCATACGGCCGCGCAGATCGGCGCCGTGAAGACCATGCAGATGGCCCTGGCTGCGCAGGTTCTCTTCGACGGTGAGCGCCTTATCGAGACTCTGCGTCTGGAAAACCACGCCGATGCGCTTGCGCACGGAAGCCGGGTCTTGAGCGGCATCAAAGCCCGCGATCAGAGCGCGGCCCTCGGAGGGGACCATCATGGTGGCGAGAATCCGGAAGAGAGTCGATTTGCCGCCGCCGTTCGGCCCTAACAGGCCGAAGATCTCGCCTTCCTTCACTTGGAAGTTTACGCCGGCGAGCGCAACACGACTGCCGTAACGGTGAGTCAGATTCCGAACTTCGATCACAGACCAGGCCTATCGATAAGTAACAACCCGTAGATTAGCGGAAGGTAGAGGACGGAAGCTACCAGCACGCCTCGTGCGCGCACTGTGGAGCGTTCGAGCGCGACACGCACTCCCGAGCGCAGGAACCACAGGCCGAGCAGGAGTGCGCCGGCCAGGTACACGCGTCCGGCCATCCCAAATACGCCCGGAAGCAGGCTAGCGGGAATCAGTACGATTCCAAACAGCACGATCTGGCGCGCGGTGGAACGGCAATCCGGCTCGACTACGGGCAACATTCGAATACCGGCGCGGGCGTAGTCGTCCTTGTACATCCAAGCGATGGAATAGAAGTGCGGGAACTGCCACAGAAAGAGAATCGCCCCGAGCACCCATGCTTCCCGGCTCAGAACGCCGGCGGCGGCCGCATAGCCGATGACCGGCGGCATCGCCCCCGGGATCGCCCCGATGGTGGTGGACCACCAGGTCCGTTGCTTGAGCGGCGTGTAAAGGAATAAGTAGCTGGCCAGCGTGAACACGCCCACAAGACCGGCCAGCAGGTTCGCCCCCAGCCAAAGTTCCACGAAGCCGAGCACGGAAAGGACGATTCCGAAAATCAGCGCTCCGGTCGGCGATACCCGCCCCGAAGGCAGCGGGCGAGCCGAGGTGCGATGCATCTTGCGGTCGGCTTCGCGCTCGTACCACTGGTTGAGAGCGGCGGTGCCCGAGGCGATGAGGCCGGTGCCGGCGATCGTATTCAAGAGCGAAAGCAGGTGGACGCTTCGAAAGAGAGCCCACCAGCCGGAGCCGCCCGGCAAACCAAAAAAGTAGCCGATCCCGGTGCTCATGAGGATCAGCCAGGTGATGCGTGGCTTCGTCAGCTCGATGTAGTCGCGGATCAGTGGGGCCGGGGGAGCCACCTGCCGCATTTTCGCCATAGTTTAGAGATGCAGGGAGAAGGACTTACGGTGCAAAGCCACCGAATGGGAGGCAAAGGGCAATAGTATTCGCTTAGCCGCTCCGCAGCGCGCCCTTACCGTGGCGTGGGCGTCCACGCCGGGGGCCCTCTGGGCGCGGTCGAGAGTCGTCTCGACCTTCGGAAAAGTCGGCTTGACAGCCGACTCTGCAAGCCTGGCGGCTTGCGCCACGGACTACCGGAGCTGTCTGATGATCGAACAGCATTGAGGCTAGCGGTGTTTCTGCCAATACACCGCGCAGCCCCAGACCTCGGCACGCTGGGAGTAGAGGCTCGAAAGCTTCAAGGACTGGATGAAGTCTTTATCGTCGTCGCAGGTTTCGATGGTGGCAAACGCCCCGGCTTCCACGCGGCGCTTGATCTCCGCATCGGATAGGATGTGCAACTCCGCGGAACGGGCCGCGGAGAGGCTGTCGATATCGTGGGAGTAAGAGAACTCCATGCCTGGGTACGGGGCGCGGCGTGTCAGGAAGTAGACGTTCTCGTCGGCCCAGAGCGGCGCGCCGGCGGGCGTCACCTCTGCTGTTTTGCGGGCAATATCTTGAACCTCCGGCCAGGTGAAAATGTCCGTCCGGTCATGTAATCCCTTCACCCAGCCCAGGCATACTAGCGCTCCCAGGGCCAGCGCAGCCCAGGCGGGCCGAAGATCGGGAGCTAACCGTTGGCCCGCGTGGCAAAGGCCGGCAGCGGCAAGGATGGCCAGGAACGGGACCGTAAACACGAAGTACTGGCTGAAGGTGGGATGCGCCAGAGCGGCTTCAAGCGCCAAAGCCAGAGCGAGCAGACCGGCCAGGCAAGGCGCGGAGGCACAGCGCTCGCGCCACAAGGGGGCTGAAACGCCTTCCTCATGCAACGGCGCAGGGCAGTCGGGAGGTGGGGGCGCGCTGAACAAAGTTCGACCGAATTCCCAGCATCGCCAGCAGACCGAGCAGCAGCGCTTGTCCGCAATCAAGCCAGGCGGCAAGGACATCGAGATCGTTGCCGGTCGCACCCGTCCAGTTCGAGGAGCGGTAGAGGGTATGGTAGCTGAATAGGTTGAACCACGCCTGGCGGGGGGATAAACGGAGGAGCCAGATCGCCGGCACGGAAGCAATCGCCAGACCGGTAAGGAACATCGCCAGCTTCAGCAGCCGCTGGCCGCTGGTCGCCATGGCGCGCCAAATCAGCAGAACCAGGACAGCCCCCGCCGATAACATCGAGAATCCCGCCGCGGCGCCCCCCATCAAACCGGCTGCCAGGGCCGTGGACAGGCTCCGGCGCTCGACCGAAGCAATGGACAGCCGGAACGCCGCCACCAGACAGAACAGGCACATGGCGTAGCCTTGCGCGATGGTCCCGTGCGCGAAGAGAATAACGTTGAGACCCATCATCACAGCGGCCGAGGCCGCCGCCGGCAACCGCCAGCGGGAGATCCCGGTGCGCGTATAAACGTAATCGGCGGTCAGAAGGGTTGCAGCGCCGGTGAAGACGGCCGAAACCACGTGAGGCACGCGCCAGCTCTCGCCGAACAGGCGCATCCAGAACGCGTTCCAATAGGCGATCAGGGGCGGCTGGGGAAAGCAGAAGTCCAGGTAGGGCTTCTTGCCGGCGAGTATGAGCTGCGCGGCCAACAGGTGGAAGCCTTCATCCCAGGTGAATGCGCGCGTCTGAGAGAAGAAAACAAGCGCGGCGGCGATGACGGCAACCACCCCGCACAGCCATCGGTAGGTGCCTTCACGCCGGTTCGCCACTTCCATACGATAACAGCGGGCCACCCGTGGGGTGGGTGCGCCGAGGCCCCCGTCATTGCGCTAGCATGGCGGTGGAGGTTGACTATGTCGGCTCCATTCGCGGTTGTGCTTGCAGTGGTCGTGGTTTTTGCGGCGATTCTTTTGGGCCGCCAGGCGCTCGCCTGGCGGAAGTTCCGAGGCGACCGGGTGATCACGTGCCCGGATAATCGGGAGCCGGCGGGAGTAGTAGTAGACGCGCGGCACGCGGCCGCCAGCTCTTTGCTGGGCGCTCCCGAACTGCGCCTCTCCGAGTGTTCCCGCTGGCCCGAGAAGGCTGGATGCGGGCAGCCGTGCCTCGGGCAAATCGCCGCGGCGCCGGAAGATTGCCTGGTCCGCAACATGCTGACCCGTTGGTATGAAGGGAAGGCGTGCGTTTCCTGCGGCCGGCCTTTTGCAGGCGTGGAATGGAACGTGGCCAAACCCGCGGTGAGGCGGCCCGACGGCATTTCGGTGGACTGGAGCCAGATCCCGGCTCCGGAACTGCCGGGAATGCTGAAGTCCGGTCAGCCGATTTGCTTCGCGTGCCACACGGCGAGCTTTGTGCGGGAGCGCCGGAGCTGGTCCGGACCGCTCGGCTGCGATAGCGGGCATCCTGGCACGGCTCCCGAGGCCGTTCTGAACGCCGGGCGCGAGCTGTCGAGCGCGGCCAGTAGCCATCGGCTCTTTCCAAACTGATTTCCGCCGCGTTAGCGCGAGGGCTGCCGTCGGATGGATCCAACTTCGGATCCATAGCTGCGAGCGCTCCGCATTTTGCCGGTCCTGGCTGTTTGCGTGTGGCATTTCAGAGGCGGATATCAACCGGGTTGCGCACAAGCTATAATCCGGTCATTCCAGTCTCGGAAGGTACATTATGCGTTTGAGAACTGTTCTGGCGGCCGTGGGGTTGATGATCGCCTTGGCCGCTACCGTCTTCTGCCAAACCCTGCCACAGGGCGTGCAGAAGGGAGCCTCGCTGGCAGGCATCACTGAATACAGGTTTCCGAACGGCCTTCGGGTGCTGCTGTACCCGGAAGGCTCGACCCCGGAGATTTCCATCAACATGGTTGTCCTGGTGGGTTCGCGGCATGAAGGCTATGGCGAAACCGGCATGGCGCACCTGCTGGAGCACATGGATTTCATCGAAACCACCAACGGCAGACATATCAAAGACGAGATCGTCACTCACAGCACGAATTGGAACGGCACCACGGACTACGACCGGACCAATTACTACGAGACCGTCGTCGCCACCGACGAGAACCTGAAATGGGCGCTGGGCCTCGAAGCCGACCGGCTGGTGAACGTTCGCCAGGCCAAGGAGCTTCTGGACAAGGAAATGACCGTCGTTCGGAATGAATTCGAGCGCGACGAAAACAGCCCTTCGAACATTCTCGGCGAGCGCGTGTGGTCCACGGCTTACCTGTGGCACAACTACGGGAAGTCGACTATCGGATCCAAAGACGATCTCGAGAAGGTGCCCATCAACCGTCTGGCGGCGTTCTACCACAAGTATTACCAGCCGGATAACACGGTGCTGGTGATCGGCGGGCGGCTCGACCCGACCAAGACGCTGGCGATGGTCGCCGACACGCTGGGCAAGATCCCGAAGCCCACGCGCGTCCTGGATACGGAGTACACGGTCGAGCCGGTGCAGGATGGCGAACGCTATGTGGAACTGCGGCGGGTCGGAAACGGACAGAACGTAGTCGCGGCTTATCACGGGCCCTCGGCTTCCCATCCGGACGCGCTGGCGCTGGAAGTGCTCAGCGGCATCATGAACGGCGGCGGCGGCGGCGGGCGCGGACGGATTCGGCGGCCGCGGGGGCGGCGGCGGAGACGGCCGGCTCTACAAGGCGCTGGTCGAGACGCGTTTGGCTCAGTCGGCCAGCATGTCGTTCCGGCAATTGCACGACCCGGGCATGATCGAATTCTCGTCCAGCCTGAGCCTGGATCAATCCGTGGATCAAGTCCGGAAGATCCTCAATGACGTTGCCGCGGGCGTGGTGACCAACCCTCCCACTCAGGACGAAGTGAACAAGGTGAAAGAGCGGATGCTGCGCAGCCTCGAGCAGAGCATGGCGACTACTCCGAGCTTCGTCATCAACGGTCTTACGGCGCCGATCTCCCAAGGCGACTGGCGGCTCATCTTCTTGAACCACGACCGGCTGAAGGACGTCACGCCCGCGGACGTCGTGCGCGTGGCCAAGCTTTATTTCAAGGCATCCAACCGCACCATCGGCGTCTACATGCCCGACGCGCAGCCGGACCGCTCGACTGGTTCCGGCGGCGCCGGTATTGAAGCACCGTGCTCACGAATTTCAAGACGGACATCAAGGTCACGCACCCCGAGATGTTCGACGGCACGCCCGGCGAATATCGAAGCCCACTTGAACCGGGCGAAGCTCGCGAACGGCATGAAGTTCGTCAGCCTGATCAAGCAGACCACGCAAGACCGCGTCATGGCCGTGGTGGAGCTGCACTTCGGCGACGCAGCGTCGCTCAAGGGACAAAACGCGGCGGCCTCCATGGCCGGATCGCTGCTCATGTCCGGAACCAAGAACAAGACCCGGCAGCAGATTCAGGACGAGCTCCAGAAACTGGATGCGCAGGTCTCGGTGTCCGGCGGCGGCGGGGCCGGCGGTGGCGGTGGCGGCCGTGGTGGCCGTGGCGGCGGCGGTGGTGGAGGCGGCGGAATGGCCGGAGCGACCGCTTCGATTACCGCTCCCTCGGCGAACTTCGCCGCGGCCCTGCGGTTGGCGGCGGAGATCTGCAAAGAGCCGGCGTTTCCTCAGGCCGATTTCGACCGCATGAAGGCGCAGCGCATCGCTTCGCTTTCGGAGGCTCCCACGGAGCCCGCGCAGCTCGCGCAGGAAGCGCTTTCGCGGCATCTCACCCCGTTCAGCCCGACTGACACGCAGTACAATCCAACCCGCGAGGAGCAACTGGCCGCGCTGCAGAAGCTGACGCTCGACGACGTGAAGAACTTCTACTCGAAGTTCTATGGGGCCGATCACGGCGAGTTCGCGTTCGTCGGCCAGCTCGACAAGGCGACGGTTCAGAAGCTCGCGGAGGAGTTGTTCGGTTCGTGGAAGAGCCCGGCGCCTTATCAGAAGCTGACGACGCCGTTCAAGGCCGTTTCCGCGATGAACCAGAAGATCGAGACGCCCGACAAGGCCAATGCCGAGTTTGAAGCCGCCCTGCGCATTCAGTTGTCGGAGAGCGATCCGGACTACCCGGCGCTGTACCTGGCGAACTACATCATGGGCGGCAACATCGCTGCGCGCGTGCCGAACCGGATCCGCAACAAGGAGGGCCTGAGCTACAGCGTGAACACCTCGTTGAGCGTGCCCACGGAAGGGAACGCAGCGCAGTTCTCCTCCATGGCCATCGCAAACCCGGTGAACATGCCCAAAGTCGAGCAGTTTTTCAAGGAAGAACTCGAACAGGGCGATGAAGGGCGGCTTCACGGCGCAGGAACTGGCCGATGCGAAACGGTCCTACTCGGATGCCCGCATCGTGGCGCGTTCGCAGGATCAGTCGCTGCTCACATCCATGGCGTCTCATGAAAATCTCGGCCGCACCTTCAAGTGGGACGAGGACATGGACGCGAAGATCAAGGCCGTGACGCTCGAACAAGCGAACGCGGCTTTGCGCAAGTACGTGAATGTCTCCAACATCTCGATCGTCAAGGCTGGGGACTTCAAAGCGGCGGGAGTGTTCCAGCAGTAGGGAACCCTCGCGGACTGTCCGGGCTCGAGCGAGATTTGCGGCGGCTGGCTATTCTCACTGCCGGCCGCCGTTGCGTTACGGAGTCGGCTGAGAGAATCGGCCGGGGCGACGCGCCAGGAGTTCCACCTACCGTTGTTCGAGATCTTCGATTCGCCGGTCGTGGGCTTCGGCGATGTGGGCCAGCTTGTTGATGAAGCCGAGTGTTTCGGAGAAGCGTTGCGCGGTCTCGGCGAAGCGTTGGGCGGTCTGCTGTTCGAGGCTGGCCAGACGCCGCTCATTATCCATATGCATCTGGCTGAGAAGTTCGAGATTCTGCGCCACTGCAGCCGAGGCGTCGTCGATGTTGGGATGGTCGTTTCCGTTGGGCACGAAAGTCGGAGCCTCCTCCCTCAATGATAAACGAGCGGCGTTCAAGCGGCTGGACGATGATCCTCGCCATTGATATCGGCGGCACGAAGTTCTCGATGGCGGCGTTCGACGGCATCGGAATGGCGCGCCGCGAGTCGCGCGCGACCGGACGCAGCCGGCGGCCGCGACTGGATGCTTGCGCAGATTCGCGATATCGTGCTGGCCTGGCGCCGCGATCTGAGCTTTGAGAAATGCGGCATCGGCTTCGGCGGACCCGTCGACTACCCTTCCCAGATGGTGCGGCTTTCGACTCATGTCGGCGGCTGGAACGATTTCGATTTGCCCGCGTTCGTCCGCGAACTGACGGGCTCGCCGGTTGTCATGGATAACGACGCCAATGCCGGCGCAATCGGCGAGGCCGAGTTCGGGGCGGGGAAGGGCTATTCACCGCTCTTCTACATGACGCTTTCGACCGGCATCGGCGGAGGCATCTACGAAGATGGGCGCATCTGGCGCGGGGCGGATTCCTGCGGCGGTGAGATCGGCCATCTTACGATCCGTCCGGATGGTCCCGAGTGCCTCTGCGGCGCGCGCGGCTGCTTCGAACGGATGTGCTGCGGCCTCTGGCTGGCGCGGGATTACGGCAAGCCGGCCAAGGAACTCCTGCAAGACCCGGCCTTTGTCGCGCGCTACGTGGTGGATCTCGCGCTTGGCTTGAAGACCGCGATCATGCTGCTGAATCCGGCCAGGATCGTCATCGGCGGCGGAATCGCCAAGGCCGGCGACCGGATTTTTGTTCCGTTGCGTCAGGAGTTGCGCCGTCAGATCACCTGGTGGTCCGGCGCGCGGATCGACGTGGTCCCGGCCGCGCTGGGCGATGATAGCGTGCTGTACGGGGCGCTCGCGTTGGCGAGGGCGTAGCGGACGGTGTGATAAGCTCGGAAGTGCCGTAGGATCGTCAGGGTGAAGTTCCGCCCTGGCCTCCGCGGCTCTGGAATCGACTTGGCAGGCCTGGAGGCCCGCCCCACTCCATCCATGAAAACAGGCAATTCCTCCATACGCAACATCGCTATCATTGCGCACGTCGACCACGGCAAGACCACGCTGGTGGACGCCATGCTCAATCAGAGCGGCATCTTCGGCTCGCACGAAGCGCACGTCGATCGCGTGATGGATTCCAACGAACTGGAGCGCGAGCGCGGCATCACGATTCTTGCCAAGATCACGGGCGTTCGCTATCACGGCAGTCAAGATCAATATCGTGGATACGCCGGGCCACAGCGATTTCGGCGGCGAGGTGGAGCGCGCGCTCAAGGTGGTGGATGGCGTGATGCTGCTGGTGGACGCAAGCGAAGGGCCGCTGCCGCAAACACGCTACGTGCTTTCCAAAGCGCTCGAAGCCAAGCTGCCGCCCATCGTCGTGATCAATAAGATCGACAGGCCCGACGCGCGCTGCGCCGAGGTCCTGAACGAAATCTACGATCTCTTCATCGACCTGGACGCTACCGAAGATCAGCTCGATTTCCCGATTCTTTACACCATCTCCAAGACCGGCGTGGCAAAGCGTTCGCTCGAGGATCCTTCGAACGATCTGCGTCCGCTGTTCGACACGATTATCAGCGGCATCCCGGAGCCGTCCGGCGACCCGGATGGCGTCCTGCAGATGATCGTCGCCAACCTGGACTACAGCGACTACTTAGGGCGGCTGGCTATCGGGCGCGTGTTCAACGGGACGCTGCGGTTCGGCGATACGGTCGCGATCGCGAAGCGCGACGGGTCTCTTCAGACGACGAAGATCACCAAGCTGTACTCGTTCGAAGGCCTGAAGCGCGTGGACGAAACCGTGGGCCGGACGGGAGATATCCTCGCTATCGCGGGCGTGGAAGGCATCACCATCGGCGAATCTCTGACCAGCGCGGAGACGCCCAAGCCGCTGCCGCAGATTCAGATTGACGAGCCGACCATCGCGATGACATTCACCATCAACAACGGTCCGTTCGCGGGGCGGGAAGGGCAGTGGGTCACGTCGCGGAATCTGCGCGAGCGGCTCGATAAGGAGTTGCTCACGAATGTCTCGATCCGGGTGGAGGAACTCGGACACGATTCGTTCAAGGTGATGGGGCGCGGCGAACTGCAACTGGCGATCCTGATCGAAATGATGCGCCGCGAAGGTCACGAGTTGATGGTGGGCAAGCCCGAAATCATCACCCGCACAGTGAGCGGAAGAATCGAGGAGCCGGTGGAGCATCTTATCATCGATTGCCCGGAAGCGTTTCTCGGCGTGGTCATTGAGAAGCTGGGCGCGCGAAAAGGCAAGATGATCAAGATGGTCAACCACGGCTCCGGCCGCGTGCGGCTGGAATTCCACGTGCCGTCGCGCGGCCTGATCGGGCTGCGCAGCGAGATTCTTACGGACACGCGCGGCACGGCCATCATGAATTCGCTTTTCCACGGCTATATCGACTGGCAGGGCGAGATACCGACGCGGCCCACCGGCTCGATTGTGGCCGACCGGCCCGGCCGCGCCACCGGCTACGCCATTTTCAACCTTGCAGGAACGCGGGGAGATCTTCATCGAGCCGGGCACGGAAGTCTACGAAGGCATGGTTGTGGGCGAGAATGCGCGCGACAGGGACATCGATTGCAACATCGTCAAGGAAAAGAAGCAGACCAACATGCGCGCCTCCACAGCCGACGAAGCGATACGCCTGGTGCCGCCGCGTCTTCTGAACCTGGAACAGGCCATCGAATTCATCCGCGAGGATGAATTCGTGGAAGTCACGCCCGCATCCATCCGGCTACGCAAGAAGATCCTGAAGGCGAACCAGAGGTAGTGGGGCAGGCCTTTCGGCCTGCCGCCGCCTTTTCAGGCGGCGCGCCGGTCGGAAGACCGGCGGCAGCCCGAAAGGGCTGCCCCACTCGGCCGCGTAACCTGATCCGCATTTCAGACGCCTCACTCCGTAAAGCGGCTGTTGCCGCGGAGGCGAAATGTTCAAGCTGCTCTCTGGTCTTCTGATCGCTTCTGGACTGCTGGCCCAGATTCCGTCCGGGGCGCCGCCGGAGGGTTCCATCAGCGGCGTTGTCACAGACATCGATACCGGCGCGCCCATCGAGGGTGCGACGGTCTCCACCAGCTCACCGGGGCCGGGCGTATCTGCCGCTCCGGCCAGGACCACTACGAACGCTCATGGCGATTACACGCTCCGTGACATCGCCGCCGGAACGTACCGGCTCATGGCTATGATTCTCCCGCAGAGCGGGGTCGGTGGCAGCCCGATTACATCGCGCTCCATCACCCTGGCTCCCGGCCAGGATCTGGGCGCCATCGACATCAAGCTGCCCCGGTACGGACGGATCGCAGGCAAGGTGCTGGACGAGAACGGCGAGCCCGTTCCCGATATCAACGTGTTCGGGATGTCGCGGGGCTACTCCAACATCGGATTACGCTATGCCCTCGATACGAACACGGCCAAGACAGACGACAAGGGCGAATACACGCTGACGCGAGTGTTCCCCGACGAACCCATCGTGATTGTAGCGGTCTCGGCGCAAGCCGGCGCCGGCGGAGCGAGAGCCGTCGATGCCGTGTCGCGCGTTCCGGCCGATCCCAAGCAACGGCGGCCGATCACGATCCCGACTTACTACCCAAACACAGAGACGCCAGAGGGCGCCAGCGTTTTGAGCCTGCGTTCGGGCGAGGAGCGCCAAGGCGTGGATCTTCGCCTGGGGCGATCGCCGTCGTACTGCATGGAGGGCGTGCTTTCCGGACCGGGCGGTCCGGCCGAAGTGAATTTCACGATTACCCGAATGGGGATGTCGACCGTGGTCGCGCCCATCAGCAGCGTCGCGGGCAAGACCGGCCGCGATGGCAGGATACGCGTCTGCGACGTATACCCCGGCGATTATGAGCTGGCGGTGAACGATCCGGTGGATCGCGGTCAGACCCCGTCGTTCTACGGCGTCACGACGATTACCGTGAAAGACCGGGACGTTGAAAACGTGATGGTTCCGGTGGCGCTACCGGTGACCATCCGCGGTGAGGTTTCCGTCGAGGGCAGTCAGCCAACGCAACCTGTGGATGCGAAGTTTCGGATGAACCTGATGCGTCAGGGACAGGGAGGCAGCGCGAGGGATGATGTGGATCGGGCGATTCCGAGCGAGTTCTCGTACTCGGTTCTGGCCATGAGCGACTACTCGCTGCTGGTCTACCCGATGACGGCGCCTGGCTGGTACGTGAAGGATGTGACCTACGGCGGGGTCGGCATCATGAACCGGCGCTGGCGCCCGGGGAACGCGCCGGCGGATGCGAGGCTTCGAATCCTGGTAGCGCACGACGGCGGGACGATCTCGGCGCGAGTAGCCGATAAAGACGGCAAGCCCGTAGCGGGCGCCGGTGTGTTCCTCGTGCCGGCCGCGGCTGGCGCGGACAATGATCTCGCTCTGAAAATGAGCATCGGAACAACGGACCAGAACGGACAGTTTCAAAGAGATTCTTTACCGCCGGGCAAATACTACGTGGAGGCCCTCATGCTGCCTCAAGATGCGGAGGCGACGGAAAAGAGCCCTGAACTCATGGCGCGGTTGCGGGGAGGGCGGGACAAGGCCGCTGAGGTCGAGCTGGGCCCAGGCGCGTCGGCCTCGGTGCGGGTCGATCTGATCGACCGGGAACCTTGATGAATGGGCGACGGAACGGTATCCGGCCGGCCCTGGCGGTGCGACACGAGAATGACGAAATCCTCCATTCCGAAGGAAACCGCGTTAAGCCGAGCGTAACGGTACGCAAGGAGCTGCTCATTGACTTGTATCAGGGCATGGCTTTAGCCGTGCCGCCGAATTGCGAGAAAAGGATCTGGGCTTCAGCCCCTGCGAACCCGGGAGAACCCCAGTGGCTAAAGCCCTTGACTTCAAATGCTTCGGCACGGCTAAAGCCATGCCCTGATACAAAGCGAGCCTCCAAGCTCCATTTTTGTGTCGCTTACACGTCGGCGCTTGACAAATCACCGAAATCGTACTAAATAGTTAGCATATGGCGAAGAGGCGCGTGTTGCCGATGCGGACTTCGGCCTTGGCGGCGATTGTATTAGCGGCTTGCCCTCTGGCGGCGGAGACTCTTGCCGGGAAAGTCGTCGAGGACCGCTCTGGCTCTCCGCTGCCTTCGGTGGAACTGCGAGTGACGCGGTCCGGCGATCGGCAGTTGGCGGCCGACCTGGAGACCGGCGGCGACGGCCAGTTCCGCGGAGCGGGCCTTCCCGCGGGCGACTATCGCATCGAGGTCTTGAAACCGAACTACGCTCCGGCGGCGTTGACTGTGCGGTTGAGCCCGCAGACCGGTCCGCTCACGATCCGGCTGGCGCGTTTCGGAGCCATCTCCGGGCACGTAGCGGATGCCGGCGGCAAGACGATTCCCAGCGCTCGGATATGGGTCTTCACCAAAGCCGCAGGCGGCGCGCTGCAGGCTTTCGGCAACGGCGCTGCAGTGGATGATCGGGGACAGTACCGTGTCTATGGCCTTCCGCCGGGCGAGTACTCGCTTGCGCTCGCGTACGGCGCATCCGGAGGCGCCGGCTCGGGCGGCAGCGCGAGTTCGACAATCGGGTCAGGGGCTCGATTCTATCCGGATAATCGCAACCCTCAGTGGTTTCAGGTGGCGGGTGGAGAGGATTACGCCGACATCAACTTCACCCCGATCCCAACCGTTCTATCCCGGGTGGGCGGGAAAGTGGAACCCGGAGGCAGAGGATATGCGGTCGCTTTGACCGCTGTCGATCAGCCGTACATCGCAACGGCGAGCCTGAGGCTGGACTCCAAGGACAGCGCATTCCAGTTCGAGGGTATCCCGGCAGGCTCCTACGATCTCTTCGCCAGCGGGCCGACCATCGGGTTCGGCGGGATGGGCGCTCTGATAGGCTCGGACCCGGTGTTCGGGCGCGTCCGCTTGGAAGTATCCGGGCAGGATGTAACCGGGGTGACGGTCCCGGTGGCGCCCGTCCGAACGGCGTCGCTGATCCTTCGAGCAGCCTCCGCGCAGCAGGCGGCGGCCTGCCCCCCGACGGCAACGGTGTCGCTCGCGCCGCTGGAAGCAAGTGGAGCGATGCTCAGCCGGAGCGTCGTCGTAAGCTTCGCCAAACCCGCTACCATCGCCGAACTTCCACCGGGCCGCTACTACGTCGCCGCGGCAGCCCTCGGCGAGACATGCTTCGTCGCCGGTGAGGTCCTCGATTGGCCTGCGGCGACCGATCGGCCTCTCGCGGTGACGGTATGGCCCGCCGCCTCGATACGCGGGCGGCTCGGCTCCGCGCGGCCATCGGACTACGTTGTGACGCTCGTGCCTGCCGGCGCGTCCGATGCCACCGAGGCCATACAAGCGGCGTATCCGGACGCGGACGGGAAGTTCAGTTTCACGGGGTTGAGACCCGGACGTTATCGTATTGGCGCGCGGGCAACGGACCAATCGTCGCCGGCGCGATGGGTGGCGGACATGGCAAAGATGTTGGAGATCGAGTTGCCCGGAGGAGCGGTGACCGAGATGGATTTGCCGGTGGAGCAAGGTAAGTGAAAGTTGGTTTGGAGGGCTAGCGGGTGGCTCCGGCGGGCAGAGAGATTCAAGCCCGCGCAAATCCAAGATGGGCAAATGCCCATGGGACCCTTCCTAACTTGTTGAACATAAACAGCGAATCGAAGCGAAGATGGGCAAAATGCCCATCGCGGGCCTTTGGGACGTTTTTTTTCGGCAGCCTGATAGTGTGGTGTCCGTTATGATTTCTGGTAATAGCGGCTCGGCCGATGTGGGGCAGCCTATACAGGCTGCGGACCCGCTTTTCAGCGGGTCCAGCCGGCTGAAAGCCGGCTGCAGGCAGGATTGTTTCTTGGCCCCGCGGCGGGGCAGTGATCCGTATGAAAATATTGGCGGTCGCGTCGGCAGTCAAGGTTGTGGCAGGCAATGGATACGGCGAGGCCGTAGGATTGTTTGATCTGGGACCGCGGAACGAAGAGATGATTGGGAGTCCTGGTGATCGTGCCGGGAGAGCCCGTGAGGGTGACTGTGATTCAACTACCGGTCCTCTGCTGACGTTGACCACCAGGAGGATCGATTATGGAACCAGTGTATCGCTGCCTGAGCGGCATCGATGTACACAAGAAGATGCTTGCGGTGGTGGTCCGGGGCGAAGCGAACGGCGAAGTTCATTACGAGAAGCGGCAGTTCGGCGCGACGCGGCGCGAGATCGAGCACTTGGCGGCGTGGCTGCAGGAACGGCGCGTGAGCGAAGTGGTGATGGAATCGACCGCGCAGTATTGGCGGCCGGTGTGGTACGGGCTGGAGCGGCACTTCCAGTTGCACCTGACGCATCCGCTGAAGACGAAGGCGCCGCGGGGCCGGAAGACGGATTTTCGAGACGCGCAACGGTTGGCCGACCGTTGGGCATCCGGGGATTTGGCAGCGAGTTTTATCCCGGGCGCGGAAGAGAGAAGTTGGCGCTGGCTGACGCGCACCCGAGTTCAGATCAAGCGCCAGATGAACGTGATCCGGAACCATGTGGAAGGGTTGCTGGAGCAAGGCGGGATCAAGCTCGCGGCGGTGGCCAGCGATGTATTCGGGGTGAGCGGCTGGGCGATGCTGCAGCGCATCGTGGCGGGCGAGACGGATATCGCGGCATTGGCCGGCGAGGCGCGGGGAAGTTTACGCAAGAAGAAGGCGGAGTTGGAGGAGGCGCTGACCGGGCAACTGGAGCCGGTGTACCGGCTGTTGCTCCGGCAGAAGATGGACCAGGTGGAGTTGCTGCGCCAGCAGATCGAAGAGATCAACACGCTCGTAGCGGCGGCGATGCGGGATCATCTGGCGACGCTGGTGCGATTGACCAAGGTTCCCGGCGTGGATTTGTATGCTGCCCAGGAGTTATTGGCCGAGATCGGGCCGACCGCTGCGACCTTCGCCAGCCCGGAACAATTGGCTTCCTGGATCGGAGTCTGCCCAGGCCGCCAGCAATCGGCCGGGGTCTGCTACAGCACCCGCTCGCCCAAAGGGAACCGGTATCTGCGGCGACTCCTATGCCAGATCTCGTGGGCGGCCGTGCATGCCAAGGACACGTTCTTTGCGGGGCTGTTTGGGCGACTAAAGACCAGACTGGGAGGCAAAGGCGCAGCCTGGGCCGCAGCGCACCGGATTACCAAAGTGATCTGGCTGCTCTTGCACGAAGGCGTCGAGTACCAGGAGAAAGGCACCGCACCGGCGAACCCCCGGACACTGGCTCGCAAGTGCCTGCGATTGCAGCGCGAATGCGCACGAGCCGGCTTCGACCTGCGGATCCTTCTCGCCCGGCCAGCCGTTGCGACAGCGTAGGATTTTCGAGGGTGCCTGCCCCACAATAATTGCCAGTGTTTAGGTGAGACAGGACTCTAGAGGAGGTGCAATGGTGCGAAGTTCCGCGTTGTTATTGATGCTGGCTTGGCCCGTGGGCGCTCAGAGGAACACGCCGCCTCCGGCTGGCTCGATCAGTGGGGTGGTGCGAGACGCGATCAGCCGACTGCCGGTCGAGGACATGATCGTCTCGAAAGGTTCGCGTAACGCCGACGCCAGGACCGACGCGCAGGGACGGTACTCGTTGACAGGCCTTACTGCCGCTCAATACACTCTGGAGATCTTTAAGGCGCAGACTCCCATGATCTCCACCCGGAGGACTATCACGCTTGCGCCGGGGCAGGATCTGATCATGGATCTAGAAGTGACCGTACCGGGCACGATCACCGGGCGGATACTGGACGACAACAAAGAGCCGATCCCCGATGCCGAAGTCATGCTCGTGTCCGCGGAGTACTATCTGGGAGCGGTCAAGCAGTTCTTTAAAGGTACGGCCGGGACAGACGATCAGGGTCAGTACAAGTTCCAACGCGTCCAGCCTGGAACTCCATTTCGAATCATGGCCCGGAAGAGAGTCGAGCGGCTTCCGGCGATCTCCGATGCGCCGGCCAATATCAAACTGCGGCGGCCGGCGTTTGCGCCGACTTTTTACCCGAACAGTCTGGCCATTGAGGGCGGCCAACAGGTGATCCTGGGATCGGGTGAACAGCGTGAAGGCATGGATATTATCGTTCAGACGGACACCATCGTTTTGCGCGGAAGGTTCCACAATTCCACCGACCGCGGCTCGCGTGGAGATTGTGGACGATCAGCCGTCCATCGGCATGTCCAGCACCGGCGGGCTATATTTCACAAATCCCTCAATCACAACCGGAGCGGATGGGAAGTTCCGCTTCTGCGGGCTGCACCCGGGTCTGTTCCGCGTCACTACGATCCTTACGCCAGGGTCTACATACTCGGGGCCCGCGCAATTTGGAGTCACGACCTTTGCACTTCCGGGACGAAGACATGACCGGATCTGAAGGCCCCGGTCTCGCCGGGCATGGCATTGAAGGGCGAGTTCGCGTGGGATGGCTCTCCGCCCGATCAACCCGTGAGCGCTCAGGCGTCATTGATGCTCAATCACCTTTACCAGGCGATGTTATTCATCGGGGAGCCCACCACGGCGAGCGGCTCCGTCCCAGCGAATTCCTACTGGACGGGCCTACTGATAGACGAGTACGCGACGCGGGTGATCTTCAATTCACCGGGCTGTTACGTGAAAGATGTGACGTACGGAACCGAAAGCGCGCTGAATGCGCCGCTACGGCTGGGCAGCGCTCCCAATGGCGCCGGCGTTAAGGTCATTCTTGCGCGCGATGGCGGTGGGGCCGCTTTCAGCGTGAGCCAGGATTCCAAGCCGGCGCCGTTCGCCACGGTGCACCTGTTTCCCGCGGATGTGAGGAACGAGGCGGAATTGCAGTCCAGGGTAACCACGTGCGTAGCCGATCAGAACGGAGCCTGCCAAACGGGATCGAATCTCGCGCCCGGCAAATACCTGGCGATAGCGTTGCCGACGGCGATGGAACCGACGCAGGAAAGCGTCGGCAGGCTGTGGCGGCTTAAGGATAAGGCCGTCGAAACGTCGATCGCGGCGGGCAAAACCGCGCAGGTGACTCTGGAACGGGCCGACTGGGGCAAGTGACGGAGGCAACGGCTCTGACTGGAGGCCATTCCCATGGCTCGCGCCATGGGCTATTCTCTGACGCCTCTGCGGGGCTGAGAGGCGCGAGACGGCCCTGCGGAATGTAGAAACTCCAGACGGAGGCAGCGCCTCCGATCCGCCGTCGCTCTTCAGGCAACCGCTCGCTCGCGCTCGCGGCTCGCGAAGCCGCATGTTAATCTCGGGGTTCAATCCAACTAAATGAGGCAACCATGTCCTACTTATCTATTACCGATCTCGATCTGAATGGGAAGCGCGTTTTCATTCGCGTGGATTTCAACGTGCCCCTGGAAAAGAACGACAAGGGCGAAATGGTCATCACCAGCGACAAGCGCATCAAGGCGTCGATGCCCACCATCAAGTACGCGCTGGATAAAGGCGCCGGCCTGATCCTGGCATCGCATCTGGGCCGCCCCAAGGGGAAGCCGAATCCGGAGATGAGTCTGAAGCCGGTGGCCGCGCGGTTGCAGGAATTGTTGGGCCGGCCCGTGCAGATGGCGCCGGATTGCGTGGGTCCCGAAGTGGAAGCCATGAAGCCCGCGCCGGGCGGCGTGCTTCTGCTCGAAAACCTCCGCTACCACGCCGAGGAAGAGAAGAACGATCCCGAGTTCTCCAGGAAGCTCGCGGCGTTGTGCGACGTCTACGTGAACGACGCGTTCGGCTCCGCGCATCGCGCCCATGCCTCCACCGAAGGGATGATCAAGTACGTCCCCGTGGTGGCCGCCGGTCTGTTGATGGAGAAAGAATTGAAGTACCTCGGCATGGCCGTATCGAATCCCGCGCGGCCGTGCGTGGCGATCCTGGGCGGCGCGAAGGTCTCCGACAAAATCGAAGTGATTCGGAACCTCGGCAAGGTCGTGGATAAGCTGCTCATCGGCGGCGCCATGGCCTACACATTCCTGAAGGCTCAGGGAAAGCCCACCGGCAATTCGCTGGTGGAGGCGGATAAGGTCGAGCTCGCCGCCAGCCTGCTGACCGAGCTGGGCGACAAGCTCATGCTGCCCGTGGATCACGTGGTGGTATCGGAAATAGCGGCCGGCGCGGCCAATGAGACGGTCGAGACGATCCCCGATGGCAAGATCGGCGTCGATATCGGCCCGAAGACCATCGCGGCGTACGAAGCGGCCATCGCCGGCGCGAAGACGGTGATCTGGAACGGCCCCATGGGCATCTTCGAGAAGCCGCCATTCGACAAGGGGACGGTGGCGCTCGCGAAGGCCGTAGCGGCATCCGGCGCCGTTTCCGTCGTAGGCGGCGGCGACTCCGAGAAGGCCATCAAAGCCGCCGGCGTGACCGACAAGATCACGCACGTCTCTACGGGAGGCGGGGCGTCTCTGGAATTCCTGGCTGGGATTCAGCTCCCGGGCGTAGCGGCTCTGAACCGTTAGGGCGTCGAGACTCGACGCTGCATGTTCCCGACATTCAAGTGGGTACGCCAAAGCGCGGCAGTACCCACTTCATAATCGAGAAGTAGGCCGCGGCAATCAGAAGAACGGTCAGCCAATCGGGCATCTGCTTCTATGATGCAGGATTGGGGGGACGTGGTGACAAGCGGGGGGAGCCGTCAGCGATCAGCGTTCAGCGATCAGCGCGAACACCGCCGGACCGTTGGGTGCGCTGCCGTGCGGAGTTCGGCGCGGCGAGGCCTCGTGCTAGGTTGTAGGTATGACGATGGAGGCGATTAAGGCCGCGATTGCCGGCCTGCCGGGTCCGGACCGCCGGGATCTCGTGGAGTGGCTCGACGAACTTGAGGAGCGGGCCTGGGATGAGGAAATCCGCAGGGATTCCGCGCCCGGTAGAGGCGGCGCCGTCCTCGCCGACGAAGCATTGCGTGCGGTGGCCGAAGGGAAGGCCCGCCCGATCGAAGAAGGCTTCGTGGGCCGCCGGAATCGCCGCGCGTGACTTTCCGGTCGTCAGCTCTCCCTTCGTTCTGGGAATGTTACGACGCACTGCCACGGCGCGTACAGCGCGAGGCGGAGAAACAGTTCGCTTTGTTCAGAGAGGACCCCAATCATCCTTCGCTGCGCTTGAAACCTGTCGGCCGGTTTTGGTCGGTTCGGATCACGAAGGGTATTCGGGCTCTGGCAGTTCGTGACGGGGGCGGATTCACTTGGCTCTGGATCGGCACGCACGACGAGTATGTGCGGCTTATCCAGAACTGAACCTCACCAGGCCACTTGAATAACGCTATCCTCGTGGGCGCCCGACTCGCAGTTTGATGTTCAGGTTCTTCTGCGCGGCGTCGTAAAACCAGGCGCCGTCCGGCAGCCCGCTCGGTGATTTCGCCTCGGTGTACTTATTGCCTTCGAAGCCGACTGACGCGGGCTTCTCCACGTGGTGGACCACCCACTGGTATGACCGCGCAACTCTTGGATTCGATCTCCAGCCGGTAAATGTCATCCGCCGGGGCGGCGTGAATCTCGCGTCCACTCGTTGACGTCCTTTTCGATCACGAAGAACTCGGCGCCCAGGGCGGGGAAGTAATGCAGCGCCATCCCGCCCGGCGAATCGAGCGGGACGATGGTCCCGTTGTGCGCGAAGACCGGAAGCGCCGTCGTCTCCACCGCGATGGTGCGCCGGCCCTGCTCGACGGCGTTGGTTTCAAGATTCGTCCACACGCCCGGCGGCAGATAGACGGAGCGCCTGTTCTCGGGCGTGTATATGGGCGCGATGAGCATCTCGTCGCCGAGCATGAACTCGTCGGCGTGTTTGGCGCACTCGGGATCGTCGGGGAACTGGAAAGGCAGGGGATGCCAGAGCGGGAAACCTTTGTCGTGGGTCTCCACTTCATAGCTCGCGAAAAGGGTTTTCAGTTGCTTGCTGAAGTCGCTGGGCTCAACGGTCTCGCGGCGTCCCAAGGGGGCTAATGAGCCGATCTGACGAGCGCGTTGCAACAGGCTCGCCGGCAACTTTGCGAACGCGTCCAGGTTAAAGTACCCGTAGACCTCGCCGGCCAAAGCCTCATGGGTAATACCCAGGAGCATTTCCGGCAGAGAATACCAGCCCCAATAGGCTTCAAAGTCGATGGTGACTCCGGCGGCCGTATCGATGAATCCCGTCATGATCCCGCGCGCGATGGGTGCGGTGAAGCCAGTTGCGGACCGCGTACCGTGGAGTTCTTCGAAGATGCGCTTGGGGGTTGGGCCGAAATAAAGAAAATAGTCCATCTGCGGCGCTTGAATGCGGTAGCGATCTGACGCCGTACAATCGAAATGCACTCTTCCGCTGAAGCCAACGTGATACTCGCCGTAGCCCGCGCTGGACACGAGGAATGGGATCTGCAAGTCAACCGCTTTTCCGCGCAGGTTGTACTCCGGATCTCTGGATTCACCCATCCCGTAATAGCGCGCCCCTTCCGGCATCGCGCGCTCCCAAACGATGTTTCCCGATTCCGCGCGCGGCTCGGTCAGGTCCTCCATCACCACGGCTCCGTCGGCGCGTTTAACTGTCACCAGCGCGCCGTGCTTACCGATCGAGACTTCAATGTACTTCGAGCGCAACCTCACGGCGCTGGGAGTATCGTCCGCTTGGAAGGAGACAACCTCCGGGGGCTGCCACGTGACCTGCGGCAGCGGGCCATCCAGCGTGCGGCGGAAGCGGAAAGTCCTTGCGGAGGCCCAGGTGAGCTGCGCGGCTCCATGATCGAGCTGAAAATCGACGTTGTTGCCGTGAACGGCAAAGCTCACCAGCGTCGCCACGGCCGCGAGCGCTTGGACGGGCATCAGAGCAATGCCAGCTCGCGCTGGATCTCCCCGGTGACGCGCGCTTCGCGGTCGCCGACAAACATGTCGATCTCCGAGCGCACGCCGAACTCGGGCAGGTAAACGCCGGGCTCGATGGAGAAACAAGTCCACGGGGCCACGGTTCGCTCGTCGTGGTTCTCGAAGTTGTCCATATTGGCGCCGTTGCCGTGAACCTCCTGCGCCGATGGAGTGGCCGGTGCGATGCGTGAAACAGGCGCCGAAGCCGTGGCTTTCGATGTGGCCGCGTGCGGCGTCGTCCACTTCAAAGCCGTGCAGCATTCTGCCAGCGGCTACGGCCTCCTGAACGCGGCGAATGCCGCGTCCCGCGCGCCGGTCACTACGCCGAACACGTTGAGCATTGCGTCCGAAGGGTTGTCGCCGCAGAAGCCCGTCCAGGTGATGTCGTAGTAGACCGCGCCGGGCTGGTCGAGCTTGGCCCACATGTCGAGCAGGACGAAATCGCCCGGGGCGAATGGGCGCGGTCGCGTCTTCGAACGGCTCGTAGTGCGGGTTGGAAGCATTAGCGTTCACGCCGACGATGGGACCGTGGTCGGTGATCAGACCCGCCTTGGCAAAACCATCCCGCACGAATTGTTTGACTCCGAACTCGGTGAGCGGGTTCCCGGAGCGCGTCCGCTCGCGGATGAGGGCGAACGCCTCCGCGCGAACGCGATCCACGCGGCGGCCGGCTTCGAGGTGCGATTCGAGCGCCTCGGGCGTCCAGCGCGCCTCAAACGTTTGAATCAACTCGGCCGAGGAGGCGATTTCGACTCCGAGGCTGCGGATCAGCTCGATGGTGCCGGCATCCACCATCGCGACATACGGAATGGCGCAAAGAGGCGAGTACTGCATGGCCACGCGGCGCACGCCCGCCAGAAGCTGGCGCAGAGCGGACATCTGCTCCGTCCAGCTCGAATAGGGGATCTTGTGGCCCGGCAGGGCTGCAATCATTCCGGGTTCGACGCGATGCTCGAGGCCCACCGGTTCGCCCTCGGCCGGGATAAGGTAATACCAACGGCGCGTAGGCGTGCGCGGCGGCGTAAACCCAAGGACGCGGTAACCGAGCGGGTCGCGGAGGTGGTGATCGAAGAAAAGCCAGCCGTCGAGGCCTAGCTTTCGGATTTCCCGCTGAATGAGTTCGAGCTGCATGGCGAACCTCCAGTTTACGCTCCGGAGAGCGCGCCGGCTACGCCAACTTAAAGTACGATTGCGGAAATACCCCATCGGTGGCGGCCCAACACGGCCTTCTCGCGCTTGGTTACCGTTCCCTGAAGCGCGTGGAGCAGGACGTGGGTGTCAAGATTCAGCAACCCAACGCTCGCCCGCAGAGAGGATATCGCCGCGAATCTCGAAAACGCCGGCGAGGCTGCCGATGAGCGCCGAGTCGTCCTTGCGGACCGGCACGACGCCGAGCGATCGGTTTGCCCCGTTTGGTTACGAGCACGCCTTCGGCGGGAAGGTGGTCCAGCAGCGCGAGGCACTGCTGCCGGAATCCCGAGACGTTGAACGACCTCATGTGGAGAGTGTACAACACGGTTGTACATCCGCGAATTTCTTGATGGAAACGGGCAAGGTTATGGTCCGGTTGTCAAAGTGGGGCGGCCAATCGTGGCTGCCGCCGGCTATCAGCCGGCGTCGGCGCCGCCCGCCGCCTGAAAGGCAGCGGCAGACAGGGATGTCCGCCCCACGCGGACAGCCCATACAGTTTGAATGTCTTTTCGAGGGAGAAAGCTGTGTGCGTCGCCGCCCAGGCTCATTTCGCCGCGGGCGAGATGCGCTCTTTCAGCAGGCCCTCGGCAGCCGAGGTCTGTTCTTCCGTTCCCCGCATCACGATGGCGGGCAGTGACGAGACCGGCATGATGATCTGGGTTCCGGTAGCGAGGCGAATCGCGTTCATCAGCGTATTGCCTTGCTGAGCGTACGCAGGGTCGAGGAAGAAGATCCGAACGGAGCGGCCGATCCGGTCCAAGGGCGACTCGGGGTATTGATAGCTCTCAATAGCCAAACCGGATGCAGGTTCCCAGCCGGAGGGCTTGTCGAGCGTCTGCATGAGCCAGTAAGCCAGTGCAGTCTGATCCGCCGATCCACGTACCGCGATGGCGCTACGATCCCTGTAGGCCATCACCCGTTGCAGCCCGCTGATCATTCGGCTTGCATTCAGTACCTCCATCAGACGTTGGGCCGACTGAGTATTGGCCAGATTAACGATCTGCACTTGCTCTGGCTCTAGCCCCGGGTACTGGCTCATAGCCGGCAGCGGGCCGGGCTGGTCCAGGGTCTGAACCACCCACTCGGTGATCGCCACCTGCTCCGGCGTGCCTCGCACAGCTATGGCTTTGACGCTCATTGCGTAAGAGACCTGCTGGTCATCGGACATCATTCGCGCCGCATTCAGCATCTCTAACAGCCCCTGTTGCGATTGCGCGTTACGCGCATAAAGGACGCGAACCGACAGGCCGGCTGGAGCGGTGCACTGCGCGGGTTCCGCGGCGGGGCCCGGCAAATCCAGGGCAAGGATCACGCAGTCGGCCAGGGCAATCTGTTCCGCCGTACCCTGCACAGTGATCGCTTTCTCGGCAACGTCGGCGGAGGCATAGAAGAGACCGGTCATCATGCGGAGAGCGTTGGCTAACTCTCCAATTGCGACCGACGTCCCCGTGTTCGTGAGAGTGTAGGTGCGAGTCAGGTTCGATCCGGAGGGGACTTGCCCAAACGCCATGACGGCGCAGAGGGCGGAGAAAACAAGCGCGGAGGCTCGGGCAATTCTAGACGACGACATTCACGGCTCCTGGATGGATGACGTTCGATCCGGCTGAAACGTGGAATCCTGTATCGGCCCGTCGTGGGGCATAGTGCGAGCGGAGCGCCAAGTGGCCGCGCCGCCTGAAAAGGCGGCGGCTGGCAGGATTGTTTCTTGGCCCCGCGGCGGGGCAGTGATCCGTATGAAAATATTGGCGGTCGCGTCGGCAGTCAAGGTTGTGGCAGGCAATGGATACGGCGAGGCCGTAGGATTGTTTGATCTGGGACCGCGGAACGAAGAGATGATTGGGAGTCCTGGTGATCGTGCCGGGAGAGCCCGTGAGGGTGACTGTGATTCAACTACCGGTCCTCTGCTGACGTCGACCACCAGGAGGATCGATTATGGAACCAGTGTATCGCTGCCTGAGCGGCATCGATGTACACAAGAAGATGCTTGCGGTGGTGGTCCGGGGCGAAGCGAACGGCGAAGTTCATTACGAGAAGCGGCAGTTCGGCGCGACGCGGCGCGAGATCGAGCACTTGGCGGCGTGGCTGCAGGAACGGCGCGTGAGCGAAGTGGTGATGGAATCGACCGCGCAGTATTGGCGGCCGGTGTGGTACGGGCTGGAGCGGCACTTCCAGTTGCACCTGACGCATCCGCTGAAGACGAAGGCGCCGCGGGGCCGGAAGACGGATTTTCGAGACGCGCAACGGTTGGCCAACCGTTGGGCATCCGGGGATTTGGCAGCGAGTTTTATCCCGGGCGCGGAAGAGAGAAGTTGGCGCTGGCTGACGCGCACCCGAGTTCAGATCAAGCGCCAGATGAACGTGATCCGGAACCATGTGGAAGGGTTGCTGGAGCAAGGCGGGATCAAGCTCGCGGCGGTGGCCAGCGATGTATTCGGGGTGAGCGGCTGGGCGATGCTGCAGCGCATCGTGGCGGGCGAGACGGATATCGCGGCATTGGCCGGCGAGGCGCGGGGAAGTTTACGCAAGAAGAAGGCGGAGTTGGAGGAGGCGCTGACCGGGCAACTGGAGCCGGTGTACCGGCTGTTGCTCCGGCAGAAGATGGACCAGGTGGAGTTGCTGCGCCAGCAGATCGAAGAGATCAACACGCTCGTAGCGGCGGCGATGCGGGATCATCTGGCGACGCTGGTGCGATTGACCAAGGTTCCCGGCGTGGATTTGTATGCTGCCCAGGAGTTATTGGCCGAGATCGGGCCGACCGCTGCGACCTTCGCCAGCCCGGAACAATTGGCTTCCTGGATCGGAGTCTGCCCAGGCCGCCAGCAATCGGCCGGGGTCTGCTACAGCACCCGCTCGCCCAAAGGGAACCGGTATCTGCGGCGACTCCTATGCCAGATCTCGTGGGCGGCCGTGCATGCCAAGGACACGTTCTTTGCGGGGCTGTTTGGGCGACTAAAGACCAGACTGGGAGGCAAAGGCGCAGCCTGGGCCGCAGCGCACCGGATTACCAAAGTGATCTGGCTGCTCTTGCACGAAGGCGTCGAGTACCAGGAGAAAGGCACCGCACCGGCGAACCCCCGGACACTGGCTCGCAAGTGCCTGCGATTGCAGCGCGAATGCGCACGAGCCGGCTTCGACCTGCAGATCCTTCTCGCCCGGCCAGCCGTTGCGACAGCGTAGGATTTTCGAGGGTGCCAGCCCCGCTCAAACCGCAAGCAATCGCTCCAGCTCATTTTGCGTAACGCCTTCGATTTCAATCAGCTTCAGCCGCGCAGCAGCCCCAGTGACGATGCGGACCCGCCTGCGCGGAACGCCCGCCAACTCGGCAAAAAAGCGAATGCATTCCTCGTTGGCCTTGCCGTCGGCCGGCGGAGCGGCCACGTCCAGCTTATAGGCGTCGCCAAAGCGCCCATGGATGGCCGTGCGCCTGGCTCTCGGATGCGCCTTTACCGTGATACGCGCCATTCGATTTCCGCTCGCAGGTTGGCTACGCCGGCGGCCGATCTCGCATCCACCACATCGAACGCGATGGCGTCGTCGAGCCAATCGTGGCTTGTGCCATCGGCGTTTTGCGTAGCCACGGTGAGAGTGTAGGGCTGCGGCGTCAGCCAGCAGTTCATGCGAAAGCTCACTTCGATCTCGTCACCGGGCTGAAGATCGCCGAGCCGAACGTCGCTCGATGCGCGTATTCGTGCC
This sequence comes from Terriglobia bacterium, assembly GCA_963783505.1. Lineage (GTDB taxonomy): Bacteria > Acidobacteriota > Terriglobia > Bryobacterales > Bryobacteraceae > BOG-224. The sequence continues at coordinate 345,485 of CAWAOP010000019.1, forward strand.
GTATACTTCCATGCCGATGCGCGTGCGAATCAGGATTCCCACCATGGGATCCGAGACCGGTTGATGGAAGCGCGCGCGAACGCGCACGGCGATCGGCTCGCCGCCCATTACCGAGGTGACGGGTTCGCCGCGAGCGTTGAGGATATCCAGTCCCAGCACCTCGCTCGCGCCATCGCCATGGCGGAAGCTCGCGTGCAGGCGCCCATCCGCCTTCGGATTCTCCTGCCGGGCCAGCACGAGGCCGATGTAGCGGTTCATCACGTCGTTGGGCGATCCTTCGGCGGCTATGCGCCCATCGATCAGCAGTATGGCCCGGTCGGAAAGCCGTTTTACCAGACCGAGATCGTGCGAGACGAACAGGACGGTGACCTTGCGCTCTCTCAACTCCTCGAACTTGCGGACGCACCGGTTGGCGAAGACCGCGTCGCCGACGGCGAGGGCTTCATCGACAATGAGAATGTCCGGCTCCACGTGGATCGCGGTGGCGAATGCCAACCGCACGTACATGCCGCTGGAATACTCTTTGACCGGACGATGGATGAACTCGCCGATCTCCGCGAATGCTTCAATCGAGGGCAGGGCGGCCTCGATTTCGCCACGGCTCAGACCCATGATTTCGCCGTTTAGAATCACGTTCTCGCGGCCGGTGAACTCCGGGTTGAACCCCGCTCCCAGCTCCAATAGCGCAGCCACCCGTCCGCGTTTCGCCACGCGTCCCGTCGTAGGCTCGAGGATTCCGCAGACGATTTGAAGCAGGGTGCTTTTGCCGCACCCGTTGGGGCCGACCAGGCCCAGCGTCTCGCCTTTCTCCACTGCAAAGCTTATGTCGCGTAACGCCCAGAAATCCGTGTGGAGAGACGGCGCGCCAGGGAACAGCTCACGCAGGCGATCGGCCGGGCTGTTATAAAGACGGTAGAGCTTGGATACGTTCTGGACGAGAATCAAATTCGATTGTACGCGCGGATGAGGCGAACAGGGGTACGGGTTTCCGGATCGAAAGTAGTACCCTTAGTCTCAGGTATCGAGTTAAGGACGTAAATCCTGGCTGGGATCTGAAACCCGACCGATAAGATACTCGTCAGAATAGGACATGAGGCCTCGATTCATCGCCCTAGCCGCGCTCACGGCGCTCACGCTGTCCGCTCAAGTAAGCCGAATCCATGGACCGATCGACACGGGCCGGACTGCCACGGTTAGAGGTCAGGTTCATCCGTACGCCCGTTCCGAGTTCGATCAAGGCGTCGTCGAGGCCGCCTTTCCATTGGACGATCTTTCCATCGTGCTGGCTCCTTCGGATCGGCAACAGAAGGACTTAGAGGCATTTCTTCAAGCATTGCAGGACCCTGCTTCGCCCGATTTCGAGAGGTGGTTGACGCCGGAGCAGTTCGCCAACCGGTTCGGTCCGTCCCCCAGCGATTACGCTCAAGTGGTTGGTTGGCTGGAAGCGCAGGGGTTCTCCGTTCACGGCCAGGTTCCGAGCCGCAACTGGATCTCGTTCGGCGGGACGGCCGCCCTGGCACGCCAGGCTTTCGGCGTGGAAATCCACCGGTATCAGGTGAACGGCCAGACGCACTTCGCCAACTCGAACGACCCCACGGTACCCGAGGCGCTCTCCGGCCTGGTAGCGGGCTTTCGCGGATTGCACGACTTCTTGCCGCAACCGCAGCACTTAGCGATCCAGCCCAACTACACGTCCGCATCATCCGGAAACCACTACTTGGCCCCGGATGACGTCGCGACCATCTACAACGTCGCTCCCCTCTATTCAAAAGGGTACGATGGCACGGGCCAGAAGATCGTAGTGGCCGGCCAAACAGCCATCGCCCTCTCGGATATCGAGAATTTCCGTTCCATATTCGGCCTGACGGCCAATGACCCCCAACTCGTGCTTGTTGCCGGCTCGCGCAACCCGGGGACCGTGAGCGGGGATGAGGGGGAGGCCGATCTCGATCTCGAGTGGCTGGGTGCGGTGGCGCGGAAGGCGACCATCGTCTACGTATATTCCACGAACGTGCTCGATTCGGTGCAGTACGCCGTCGCCCAGAATCTCGCGCCGGTGATCAGTTACAGCTACGGCGAATGCGAGACCTACGCGTACGGGATCCAGCACCAGCTCATTGCGCAGCAGGCCAATGCGCAGGGGATTACGTGGATCGCCGGTTCCGGCGATACCGGGGCGGCGAGTTGCGAGTCCGCGAACGCAACCTCCGCGGTGAACGGGCCATCAGTCAGCCTGCCGGCGAGCGTTCCGGAAGTGACGGGAGTTGGCGGGACGCGCTTTCAGGAGGGCAGCGGAACGTATTGGAACGCCTCGAACAGCGCGACCCTCGGTTCGGTCCTCTCGTATATTCCTGAAATCGCCTGGAACGATACTCCCAGCGGCGGCGCGATCGAGGCGAGCGGCGGCGGCGCGAGCGTGGTGTTTTCAAAGCCCTCCTGGCAGGCTGGAACGGGTGTTCCGGCCGATGGAGCGCGCGATGTTCCGGACGTAGCCATGCCGGCCTCGCCGAATCACGATGGCGCCATTTTCTGCACCAGCGGTTCGTGCGCCAAGGGTATTGGCGGGGTGACCACCGTTGTGGGCGGTACTTCGCTTTCGGCTCCGCTATTCGCCGGCATTACCGCCCTTGTGGGCCAGTATCGCGTAGGAACCGGCGCGGCCAGCCAGGTTGGATTGGGTAACGTGAATCCCTCCCTGTATGCTCTGGCCCAGACCTCATCCGACGTTTTTCATGACATCACGAGTGGAAACAATGTCGTGCCGTGTCGCACGGGTACGACTGGCTGCACCACGGGTTCATTCGGCTTTCAGGCCGGAGTAGGATACGACCAGGTAACAGGCCTGGGGTCCGTGAACGCTTATAACCTGGCGCAGGAGTATAAGCCGTATACGGCACCCGCGGCCGCGCTGCTCTCAGTGAGTGTTTCGCCCTCCACTGTGACCGCCGGCAATTCGGCCACGGTGACGGTGAATCTGTCGAGCGGCGCTCCCACAGGGGGCGCGGTCGTGCAGCTTTCCACCTCGAATAGCGCATTCCCGGTTGCGGCGAGCCTCACAATTCCAGCCGGCCAGAGCGTTGCGAGCGTCAGCGTGAAGGCCGCGAGTGTGACCGCATCGGTTTCCGCCACCATAACCGCGACGTACCTGACCGTCAGCAAGACCACGAGCGTGACCGTGGCCCCCGTGGTTCTGCCGTCGCTTGCCTCGGTTTCGGTGAGCCCGTCCAGCCTGACCGGCGGCTCGGCGGCGGTGGTCTCCATCACGCTGAGCAGCGCGGCTCCTGCGGGCGGGGTAGCGGTCGCATTAAGCAGCTCAAACACGGCTTTCCCGGTTCCGTCTTCCGCGACGGTTGCAGCCGGACAGTCGTCCGTGAGCTTGTCCGTCACTACCAAGGCGGTTACGGCGACTGCGAGCGTCACCGTGACCGCAACGTATCAAAGCGTCAGCAAGACGGCCAACGCCACGCTGACGGTGGCTCCGGTGGCAGCGCTCAATTCGGTGACGATCACGCCAACGACGCTTGTTGGAGGTGGATCGGCCGTCGTGACGGTTGCGCTCACCGCCTCGGCTCCGAGCGGCGGCGCATCGGTCGCTCTCATCAGCAACAGCGCGGCCTTCCCGGTTCCGGCGAGCGTCACCGTACCCGCGGGCCAGTCTTTGACCAGCGTTTCCATCGTTACCAAGGCGGTTACGGCGATTGCGAACGTCACCGTGACCGCGACGTATCAAAGCATCATTAAGACGGCGAGCGTAACGCTGACGGTGGCTCCGGTGGCAGCGCTCAATTCGGTGACGATCACGCCAACGACGCTCGTTGGAGGTGGATCGGCCACAGTGACGGTTGCGCTCACCGCATCGGCTCCGACCGGCGGCGCGTCGGTCGCTCTCGGCAGCAACAGCGCAGCCCTCCCGGTTCCGGCGAGCGTCACCGTACCCGCGGGCCAATCTTTGGCCAGTGTCTCGATCACCACCAGCGCAGTGACGGCGACTGCGAGCGTTACGGTGACCGCGACGTATCTGAGCGTTAGCAAGACGGCCAACGCCACGCTGACGGTGGCTCCTGTGGCTGCCATTAGTTCCATCACGGTCAGTCCCGCGACCCTCGCAGGCGGCGCATCGGCTACGGTGACCGTTGCGCTTACCGCCTCGGCTCCGACCGGCGGCGCGTCCGTAGCGCTAAACAGCAATAGCTCCGCCTTCCCGGTTCCCGCAAGCGTGAGTGTTCCAGCCGGCCGCACTTCCGCATCAGTCACGGTGCAAAGCGCGGCGGTCAGCGCTTCCACCACAGTGACGGTTACCGCGACCTACGGTTCCGGAAGCAAGACTGCAACGGTGACGGTGAACCCCGTAACTCTGCCGAAGGTCACGAGCGTGTCGATCGCTCCCGCATCGGTGGCAGGCGGCGCTCAGGCGACATTCACCATCGTCCTCAGCGGCCCGGCTCCGCCGGGCGGCGCTTCCATCGCGCTCGCCACTAGCAATGCGGCGGCTTTCCCGCTACCCTCGCCGGTTACGATGCCGGCAGGGTACAGCAGCGGTTACCTGACGGTGGTAACAGGGAACGTCACCGCCTCGACAGTGGTGACCGCTACAGCCTCATACAACTCTTCGAGCAAGACTGCGACGGTCACGGTGACGCCGGCCACGGCAAAATCCCACTAGCGGACTGCGGCTTTACTGACACGGACTTTCGGTTCATCTCCGCACTTCCTAGTGCGCCTGTGGAGCGAGCCTCCGGCTTGCCACGTCGGCGATTTGTACCGACGTTTGGCGCTCGATGCCGGCAAGAAAGCCGGCATGGCAGGCGTGGACGCCCACTCCACGGCGCGCTGGATAATCGTTACTCTGCTTGCCGAGATTGGTGGCGAGTCCATTCGACCGCCGCCGGTGTGCGGGTAATATCGCGAAATGATCGGGGATCCGTGCGTTGAGCGCGGACGCCGCGCGACAATTCACGGACGCGGCCGGCCGGGATGCTGTAGGCACATTGCGGCCAAGCTGTGTTTTGGCGCCAAAAGCGGATCCCCTCCTGAGCGCTACTAACACAGAAATGGGAAGAGTCAATCTAGAGCGCTACCGGTACTTCTAGTCCCCGTTCTCTTCTAGGCGCCGGGCAGAAAGGGCTTGAAGCCGAAACATCGATGGTAGGATGTTGCTGGGTACATGCAATGATGCCTCGATTTGTCGCCGTCGCAGCGCTTTCGGCCCTCGCGCTGTCAGCTCAGATAAACAGAATTAACGGTCCGATTAATACGGACCGGACGGTCACCGTCCGGGGGCAAATTCACCCGTACGCGCGTTCGGAATTCGACCAGGGAGCCGTCGAGGCCGCTTTCCCTTTGAACGATCTTTCGGTTGTTTTGGCTCCTTCGGCTCAACAGCAGAACGACCTGGAGGCATTCCTTCAAAGGCTGCAGGACCCGGCTTCGCCAGACTATCATCAGTGGGTGACGCCCGAGCAGTTCGCCAACCGGTTCGGTCCGTCGCCCAGCGATTACGAACGGGTGGTGAGCTGGCTGGAATCGCAGGGCTTCGCCATTCACACGCAGGTCCCCAGCCGCAACTGGATCGCGTTCGGCGGGACGGCCGCCCTGGCGCGCCAGGCTTTTGGAGTGGAAATTCACCGCTACCAGGTGGACGGGGAACCGCACTTCGCCAATTCGAACGATCCCACCGTGCCCGAGGCGCTTTCGGGACTCGTCGCGGGCTTCCGTGGACTTCACGACTTCCTGCCGCGCGCCCAACACGCATTGGTTCAGCCCAATTACACGACCTCGAGCGGAACTCACTACCTCGCCCCCAATGATGTCGCAACCATCTACAACATTGCTCCCCTCTATTCAAAAGGGTACGATGGCACGGGCCAGAAGATCGTCGTCGCCGGCCAGTCCGACGTCGCTCTATCGGACATCGAGAACTTTCGTTCGATGTTCGGCCTTACCGCCAACGATCCGCAACTGCTTCTGGTCCCTGGCACATCCGACCCCGGGACTGTGAGCGCCGATCAGCAGGAAGCGGATCTCGATATCGAGTGGCTGGGCGCGGTGGCGCGGAAGGCGACCGTCATCTACGTGTACTCCACCAACGTGCTCAATTCGACGCAGTACGCAGTTGCGCAGAATCTCGCGCCGGTGATCAGCTACAGCTACGGCGAATGCGAAACGCCCACTTACGGGAGCCAGCACCAGGCCATCGCGCAGCAAGCCAATGCCGAGGGAATTACGTGGATCGCAGGCTCGGGCGACACGGGAGCGGCGGGCTGCGATGCGAACGGCGCAACGATAGCCGTGAACGGGCCGTCGGTCAGCCTGCCGGCGAGCGTTCCGGAGGTGACGGGGGTCGGCGGGACGCGCTTTCAGGAGGGCACTGGGACCTATTGGAACGCCACCAACACATCGACCTATGGCTCCGCCATTTCGTATATCCCCGAAATCGCCTGGAACGATACCACCAGCGGCGGCCGGATCGAGGCGAGCGGCGGCGGGCCAAGCGCGGTTTTTGCAAAACCAACCTGGCAAGCCGCAATCGGCGTTCCGGGCGATAGCGCGCGCGACGTGCCGGACATAGCGATGCAATCTTCGCCGAACCACGACGCGGCGATATACTGCACCGGAGGCTCGTGCGCGAACGGCATAAGCGGGGTCACGACGCTCATTGGCGGAACCTCGCTTTCGGCTCCGCTCTTCGCGGGAATTACGTCTATTGTGGGCGAGTACCGAGTGGGGACCGGCGCGGCGAGCCAGGTTGGATTGGGGAACATGAATCCTTCGCTGTACGCCTTGGCCCAAACCTCTACGGACGTTTTCCACGATGTGACCAGCGGGAACAACGTCGTGGCGTGCCAGACGGGCACTTCCGGCTGCACCACGGGCTCGTTCGGCTACCAGGCCGGCGTAGGTTACGACCTGGTGACGGGCTTGGGATCGGTAAACGCGTACAACCTGGCGCAAGAGTACAAGACCTATACGGCGCCCACGGCGGCGCTGCTTGCGGTAAGCGTCTCGCCTTCCACCGTGACCTCGGGCAATAAGGCGACGGTGACAGTGAATCTTTCGAGCGGCGCGCCCACGGGCGGCGCGGTCGTCCAGCTTTCCACCTCGAATAGCGCATTCCCGATTCCGGCAAGCCTCACGATCGCCGCCGGCCAAAGCGCCGGGAGCATCGGCGTGCAGGCCGCAAACGTAGCGGCCTCCACTCCGGCTACGATCACCGCGACCTATCTGAGCGTCAGCAAGACCACGAGCGTTACCGTCTCTCCGTCAACTCCCGCGGCCGCGCTCAGTTCGGTTACGATCAGCCCAACTTCGCTTACTGGCGGCTCCTCGGCCACGCTTACAGTTGCGCTCACAGCCGCGGCTCCCACGGGCGGCGCGGCGGTTACGTTGAGCAGTAACGGCACGGCGTTTCCGGTTCCGGCAAGCGTAAGCGTGGCCGCGGGCCAGACGTCCGTGAGCGTCTCCGTCACGACGAAGGCCGTCACGGCGGCCACAAGCGTCACGGTCACCGCGACTTATCTGAGCGTCGGTAAGACGGCCAGCGTTACGCTGTCTGCGCCCGCAGCCGCGCTCAGTTCGGCGACGATTAGCCCAGCCTCGCTCACCGGTGGAACCTCCGCGACGCTTACAGTTGCGCTAACAGTCGCGGCGCCGACGGGCGGCGCGGCGGTTACGTTGAGCAGTAACAGCACGGCGTTCCCGGTTCCAGCAAGCGTAACGGTAGCCGCGGGCCAGACGTCCGCGAGCGTCTCCGTCACGACGAAGGCCGTCACGGCGGCCACAAGCGTCACGGTCACCGCGACTTATCTGAGCGTCGGCAAGACGGCCAGCGTTACGCTGACTGCGCCCGCGGCCGCGCTCAGTTCGGCGACGATCAGCCCAACGTCGCTCACCGGCGGCTCCTCCGCGACGCTTACAGTTGCGCTAACAGTCGCGGCGCCGACGGGCGGGGCCGTCGTTACGTTGAATAGTAACAGCACTGCGTTCCCGGTTCCAGCCAGCCTAACCGTGGCCGCCGGAAGCACTAGCGCATCCGCGGCGGTGCAAACCACGGCGGTGAGCGCTTCGACCTCTGTAACCGTCACGGCGGCCTATGCAGCCGTAAGCAAAACAGCTACGGCCACGCTGACGCCCCCGCCGCTTCCGACGGTTTCCAGCGTAACCATCTCGCCCACCTCGCTCGTGAGCGGTTCATCGGCGACCGTCACCATCACCCTGAGTGGAGCGGCCCCATCGGGCGGCGCTTCCGTCACGCTGACAACAAGCAACTCGACGGCGTTCCCGTTGCCCTCGTCTATCGCGATTGCGGCGGGGTCAACCAGCGGAACGCTAACGGTCAAAGCGGGGACCGTCACGGCGAACACTACAGTCACTGCGACAGCTTCGTACAACTCGTCCAGCAAGAGCGCGACCGTGGCGGTGACGAAGAAATAGGGCGTTCGAAAACGCGTTCCGGCGACGCCAGAATAGCGAGCAGGGCGAATTCGGAAGATTGCGTCTTCGGGTTTTCCTTCGGCAAGGTTAACTGGCGACCTCCTGACATGCGGGCGCCATACTCATACGCCGGTCAGCCGCGAAGGGCCGAAACAGTTCAGTTGTGAAGTATCGTTCCATCCGGTCGGGGAAGACCGTGACGATCTTCGCGGGCCATACGCTCTTGGCCGCCATCATGGCCGCACGGTAGTTAAGGCCCGAACTAGGTCCGACTGGAAACCCCAGCCGAATCAGTTCGCGCGTGGTTTCGAGCGCCTCATCGCCGGGAACATCGACAGTCGTGACGCTCGGAAAATCGGACTCCCGGAAAATCGTGGAGGCGCATTCCATCACGCCGGGAATGCGGCAACTGAAGCTACAGCATTCATGGTCTCTCTCCGTCCACAAGTCCACCGGACGCGCCAGAAATGCCCGCTGAACGTGGCGTTCGGCGTCGCATCCGCGCATCAGACCGACCAGAGTCCCGCCTGTTCCCACGCCGCTCACAACCGCATTGACCAGGTGGCCTGGAATCTGTTCCACTATCTCGCGCGCGGTGCCGAACTGGTGCGCCTCCGCGTTCTCCGGGTTTGAAAACTGGCGCGGAAGGAACGCTCCGGTTTCCCGTGCGAGGGCTTCCGCCGCGGCGATGCACCCGAGGATCCCGGCGTCCTTGGGGGCGAAGTGGACGATTCCTCCATAGGCGCGGATCATCAGCGCCCTCTCATTACTTACGCCCTCGGGCAGCACCGCCGTGAACTTAAGGCCGAGTTGAGCGCATACGAGCGACATGGAGATGCTGGTGGAGCCGCTCGAAGCTTCGATCACAGCTCCGCCCGGCTTCACTTGACCCCTCCGGCAGGCGTTTCCGAGAATATGCCAGGCGATCCGGTCCTTCGTAGAGCCGCTGGGATTGAGGAACTCGAGCTTGCACCATATCACCGGCTCGCTGGCGGACAACCGTATCGGCACAAGCGGCGTGGCCGGCGCTCCTGTTGGGTAGCGGCTTATCGTATTGATCGTCAAGTCCACGGCATTTCTCCGACTGGCTCTTCAGTGGGCGCAGCGGCAGAAACCCTTACCGGTGGCGACCATCGTACCGGCGAGAAAGGCCGCAACGGCTTCCCCCGCCGGGCCGGGCGTCGTCGTCGCGATCTCGGCGATTCCTGCGGCCTTGAAAGCATCTGCAGCGCGTCCGCCCATCCCTGCGCAGATTACTACGTCGCAGTCGCGCAGTGACGCCACGATACTGTCGTGGTTGTGGGACCTGCTGTCGCCAGCCTCGTCGCCACAAACGCCGGCCTCGTGCGAGTGATTTTGAGCGTTTGCTCTCACCTCGCTGCCCTTGATTCTTCCGTCCTCGATCTCGAATACCAGGAACCCGGCGCTCCGCCCGAAGTGGGGTGAAATCGTCGCGCCGTCGTTGGTGGGAATCGCAATTCTCATCTTCTGTATCCCTGCTTTCTTCTTCAGCTCAACTGAGTGGGCCTCTCCGCCGCAGCCGCTACAAGCGCCGCATGTTCCAGGTGCGCTCGTTTCGTAGCAATGATGTCCCTGAAGACCTCTCGTAACCGAGGCATGCCGCACCGCTTCGCCATGGCCAGGCGCCGCTTGTAATGGAGGAGAAGTCTCTGCGCCTCGGCCACGGAATGTTCGATGGAACCGGCGATCCACGAGGTCTCGCGCCACCGCTGGCGCCCCGCTGGGGGGTGGCCCCCAAGCGCGATCACTTCCGCGGCGAGCGCGGTAGCGTTGGATTGGGACGACGCCGCACAGCGGACGATCTGCCGCAGAAAGCGCCCGTATGGCCGCGCGATGGCGCTTGCCCGCCGCATACACTCGTCGGCCATGCGGATTTCAGATTGAATGTCGGAGTTCAGCGCGGCGATCACGCGCGCGATCCTCGCTTTGTTCTTGCACGTCATCGGCGTAAATGCTCTCCACGAGCTCCTCGGCATCCGCGCCGCGCGCCGCTCCACCGCCCGGCGGGAGCCGCGCATGGCCCCCGGAATTGGCAGGATAGCAGGCGGCGCCGCTCAGTGCAAATTACACTGAATCGCCACCGGACGTACGAGCCGGGCCCGAATGTCGGCCCCGAACACGCGCATCCGGATTTGGCCTCCCCGTGAATTCGCGCCGGCCAGCGCCCGTGTCTTCTTGACGAATCGCCTCATGGCGCCGGACACATGGTCCAGGACGGTGGCCCACTCCTGCAGGTGCTCCTCGCCTCTTTTCGTCAGCTTGTAGACTCGGCGCGCCGGACCGCCCGCATCCGTCTGCCACACCGATACGACATTCCCGTTGGCTTCCAGATTCCGCAAAGTGCGGTACAGCGCGGCTCGCTCGATAGCGGTGTCGGTCAAGGCATGCTCCTGGAGATCGTTCCCCAGGTCGTAGCCGTAGGAGCGGCCCTTCTGCTTCAGGAGCAGCAGGACTACGGGCTCCACAAAGCGATAGAGATTGCCCATCGCGCACGTACAGGGATAATCGCGGCCGTGGCCGCAGTTCTTCTCGTTCGACATTGTCCGATTCGGGAGCAGCCAGGCGTTCCGGGGCTGCCTCTTCTCGATACTACCAGCGAATCGGAATAGGTGTAAAGTGCATTCTCGGTGTCGTCCAGGGTTCTCAATCCGTAGCGATCACGCCGCCGGATCGCCATTGCGCCCAGCGAAGACGGAAAGCGTTCGTCAAGAACCCTCAGCGAAATCGTTCATCTCTCCCGGCTGAGCGCGCGCCGCGGATTCTCGACCATGAGCACGCGTGTCTCGTCCTCGTCAATGCCACTCTTACGAAGGCGTGGCAGAAACTCGGCAAACAGGAACGCGTAGCCTGTGGAGTATCCGCCTTGCTTTTCACCCACGTGGTATCCCACGGCATCTTGAGAAATCAGGACCCGCCCGAGATGGCCCGCCCGTTTAGCTTCCTGAATCAGACCGATGTGCTGGTCGGCGGCGCCGGATGCTATGCCATCGAACTCGACCCAGGCTCCGGCCTCGAACGCTTTCCGGTGAAAGCTGCGGTCCTTTTCATCCTGGGCGTGCACCCATATAAATGCCGCCGGAGACACTCCGTGCTTTTTCAGCAAATCCAACTGCGCCATGGCGGCGAGCCCATCCCCAGTGTGCGATGCGATTACCATGCCCGTCTGCAAGTGGGTAAGCGCAGCCGCTGTAACGAGCTTGGCGTTGATCTTCGAAAGCGGCCCGGCATCGACTCCGATCTTGATGAGCGCCGGGCGGATTTCCGTTGGCGGGATTCCCGTCTGGAACTCTGCTGTCCACCTCGCGGCAAGTTCCTCAGCCGTCGCGGAGATTGCGAAATCGGGAACGAACTCGCCGCCCGACGCCCCGTACAAGCCGGTGTTCGTCAGAATGTGCAACCCGCTCATCTGCGCCAGACGAGCGAGCAATTGGGGGTCGCGCCCTTCATAGGCAGGCGTGCAATCGACTAAGGTACTGCATCCCTGGGAGCGCAGTTGCTGCAAATAGGGGAGGACGACGCCGCGAACCTCTCCGCCGTCGTATCGACCCCGAACGGCTGTGTTGGCGGCCCCCAGGTCCACGAGAACGTGTTCATGCATCAGGGTGCGTCCCAATTCGGCCGGAGGGAGTGGCCCGAGCACAGTATTGACCGCGCGGCTCGGATCCGCCGCCGCGCGGCTCAGCCGTGCGCTCCCAAATGCCGTGACAGCGGTTCTGAGCAGATTGCGACGCTTCATGAGGACCATGATAGTCTCCTCTAACAGCTCCACCGGCGTCGTTCCCCGCTCAATATCGGCGCGGCCGCTTTGCCCCCGATCCGGCCGTTTTCGGGCGCGTCGAGGCGGCGAATTCTCGATCAGCCGCCCGGAGGGATCGCGGAGTCCGGCATATTGCCTGCACGCTGAGGGCGCAATCTCTCCTCAAGATGCAACAGGGACGCTTTCGGCCGCGGCGTCCGGTCCGACAATCCGACGTTCGAATCCCTAGATCCACAAGCTCAATGTTTACAGCGAACCGTACTTGGCGTAGGCGTCGGTGATGGAGATGCCCCGGCGCAATTCCTCTCGCATGCCGGACTCACGCTCGAAGATGTCCTCCGCGGCGACCAGAACGTCGAGGGTAAGGTCCTTCGGAACGATCACCACTCCATCCGTATCGCCAAAAACGAAGTCGCCCGGATTGATCACGGTGGCGCCGATTTTGACCGAAACCTGGCAGTCCATTATGTCCCATCGCCCCACCACGCTGGCCGCGGATTTGAACTTGGCGAAGACGGGGTAGTTCATCGCGTTGACAAAATCCACGTCGCGCACCCCGCCGTCAACCACCGCGCCCGTGCAGCCGCGCTGCCTGGCGGCGGTCGAACATGATCTCGCCCCAGTGGGCGCAGTCCATGCTGCCGCCCGTGGCCCAAACCGCGACCGTTCCCGGCAAGATGCTGTCCAGGATCTTCAGGCGGGCCTTCGTGTCGTCGTGTGAGACGTCCGCGCAGGGATACCCCTGGGCCGTGAACGCTACGCCCGCCACTCTGTTCGCTGCGGTAAACGGCGTGATATAGAATGGCAGTGCTTGGTTCCGGTATCCGTTCTTATCGAGAATATCGGAAATCGCTCCCGTGTATAGCCGCAAGAAACGGCCGGCGATTTCAGCGACGTTTTCCGGTGTGACTGCGTTCATACCTACGTTGTTCTCCTGTGATGAAATCCTTACGCGATTCTCAACGGTAGCACGGCATGATATACAGTGCAAGTTGCATCTAAGGAAAACAACCTGCTAGGCTGATTCCTTCTAACGGCGCGAGCCGGGAAAGACGGTGTTCGTGAGGTTCTTTCATCGTTCTCCGCAGGGAGGAATCCGCTGGCTATTGGTTGCCTGGATGTTCGTCATCAGCGCCATCGCCTATTTGGACCGAGTCAACATTTCGATCGCCGGCGGCTCTATCCAGAAGGAATTCGGCCTGGACAACGTCCGGCTGGGGTGGGTGTTCAGCAGCTTCGTGTTGGGCTATGCTCTGTTCCAGGCTCCCGGCGGACGCTTGGCCGACCGCTTCGGGCCGCGCAAGATCCTGGCGATCGCAACCACTTTGTGGGCCGTGTTTACGGCCATCTTCGCCCTGGTCCCGGCGGGCATTCCCGGCGTGCTGGCAGTGCTATTGGCGGCGGAGTTCCTGCTGGGCGTCGCCGAGGCGATGGTGTACCCCGCATGCAACCGGCTGGTGGCGGGCTGGATTCCCTCTCAGGAGCGCGGCTTGGCGAACGGCCTGATCTTTGCCGGGGTAGGCGCAGGCGCGGCCCTCGCGCCGCCCCTGATCACCTATTTTCTTCTTCACCACGGCTGGCGCTGGTCGTTCTGGGTCTGCGCTGCACTCGGCCTGGCAGCCGGTTTGATCTGGTATGCGATCGCCCGCGACCGACTCGATGAGCATCCGTGGGTCAAGCCGCCGGAGGCCGATTACATTCGCTCCGGCCTTCCGGACCACGCTGCGCTGGAGAGCCGGGAAACGCTTCCTTGGAGTACCATCCTCGGCAGCCGGAACGTATGGGCGCTTACGGTGAGCTACTTTGCCTTCGGCTACGTTGCGTACATCTTTTTTTATTGGTTCTTCATCTACCTGAACAAGGTTCGAGGGCTGGATCTAAAGGCCAGTGCGACCTTCGGGATGTTGCCGTTCCTGGCCATGGCGACTTTTTCGCCGCTGGGAGGCTATCTCGCCAACCGCCTCACGGAGCGCTATGGAAAACGCGTTGGCCGCTGCGGCATCTCGGTGGCGAGCATGGCTTTGGCCGCCGGCATCATCGTGTTTGCGATGCAGGCACGGGACGCCCGCGTGGCCAGCATTGTACTGGCGGGCGGCGCCGGCGCGCTGTATCTGTCAACGAGTTGCTTCTGGTCCGTGACCGCCGATATTGCGGGTCGTTCCGCGGGAGCGGTCTCCGGAGTGATGAATATGGGCTGCCAGATCGGCGGCACGGTGACGGCTTCGCTTACCCCTGTGCTGGCCCAAACCTTCGGCTGGTCTTCGTCTTTCCTGGTGGCGGCGGCGCTCTGTCTATTCGGCTCACTCGCTTGGCTATTCGTAGACCCGGGGCGGGCGCTAGTCCCTGTGGCGCGCAAAGATGATGTTGTAGGGCTGGTCCGATAAGACCACGGCGAAGCCCTCCGCCGTGCCGGAGATCCGTAAGTCCGGCGCCGGCCGATCATTGCTTCTCTCCCCAATACAGAAGGCGCCCCATGATGGCCAGCGCCATAACCACGCCGACCTTCAAGGCATCACCTCAGGGGAAAGGTTCAACTTCGGAATTCAGGATAAGACGCCCGCGAGCGCGTTCCGGCGACGCCAGAATAACGTCGGGCAGGCCCGGCGCCGGACTACTCCTCCCGCAACGCCTCGTTGGGATTGACGCGGCCGGCTCGAATCGCCGGCTCACAAGAAGCGGCCAGAGTAACAACGATCAGAAACGCCGCCGCCGCGAGGAAAGTAAGAGGATCGCGGGCGCTTAGATTGAACAGCAGGCCCTGTACATACCTTGTTACGGGGAGGGCCACGGCTAGGCCCGCCGCGATACCCCCGCAAGCCAGCTTCAGGCTTTCCGTGAAGACCAGGCGCCGCACTTCGCCCGGCGTAGCCCCGAGCGCCATACGCACTCCCAACTCGCGCCTCCTCAGGTTGGCGGAATAAGAGATCACGCCGTAAGTTCCGACGGCGGACAATACCAGAGCCAGCACGCCAAATGCGCCCGAGAGCCATGCCGCCAGAACCGGCTTCCACAGCGATTGGCGGATAGTGTCGTCAACTGGTTCGGCTTGTAGCGGCAGATTCCGGTCCAGGGATTGAACGGCGGCGCGCGCAGGGGCGACAACAAGCCGGGGATCGCCGTGCGTCCGTATATGGAGCACCGCGGTCGGAAAGTAATATTGGCTGAGAGACAAGTAGATCATTGGCTGGGGCGGCTCGCCGATCGCCAGATAATCGGCGTTACGAGCCACGCCAATCACTTCGACGGGCTTTGGATCGGTGGTGAAACTCACGCGGCGTCCAACCGGATCCAATCCGGGCCAGTAAAGCGCCGCCGCGGTCCGATTCACAATCACGACGCGCTCGGAGTCCGGACTGTCGAGAACGCCGAATGCGCGGCCGCTCAGAATCGGTATCCCAACGGTATTGAAATAACCGGGAGACACGATCGAGGCTCGGATGAAACTGCCTCCATCCGCTTCCCGGCCCTCGACGATCATAATCCGGGACATAGAGACGTGCAGCGGCGGGTCCTTCGCCAGCGCCGCGGATTCCACGCCAGCGAGCGATGCGACGCTCTCCAGCGCCCGCCGCTCGAAATCCCGGCCCTTGCTTTCGCTATAGGACCCGTCGGAGAGATTGAACGCGACGATGGCCAAGCGCCCGGCGGTAAAGCCCGGGTCGATCCGCAAGGCGTTCTGAATACTACGCGCAAACAGGCCGGCTTCAATCAAGGCAACCACCGAAAGCGCCAGTTGGCCGCCGACTAGCCAGAATCGTGCGCCGCGGGACGCGCGCCGGCCGCCCCGCTCTTTGAGATCCGTCGCCAGGTCGACGCGCGTGGCGCGAAAAGCCGGAATCAGTCCAAACGACAGGCCCGCGACTAAGACCGCGGCGACGGCGTAGGCGAAGACCGTCCCATCCAACGCGGGACGCACGCCCGAGAGTGAGAGCCAGGGCGGCCGCATGGCCCAAAGCGCATCGCGCGCCCATTTCGCCGCCACCAGGCCAGCGGCGCCGCCCGCTAAGGCAAGTACGCCGCTTTCGATGAGGAACTGGCGCACCAGTTGCCAACGGCCGGCTCCCATGGCTAACCGCACCGCAATTTCGGTATGGCGCCCGGATGCGCGCGCAATCAACAGGTTGGCCACATTGGCGCAGGCGATGAAGAGCACCAGCCAGCCTGCCAGCATCAACGCCGAACCCTCGCTCACCAGGGCCGCGCGGCTTGAAGAGTCGAGGGCTGCGTCGGCAATGGGAACCAGTTTCAGCGTCTGACCTTGGTTGTCGCTCGGGTAAACGCGCTCCAGTCCCCGCGCCAGGCTGCCCATAGCGGCTTCGGCTTGCCTCATCGCGATGCCCGGCTTGAGCCTGCCGCCCAGCACGAACAACGGCTTCCTGCGTTGCTCGATCCACTCGGGATTCGGGAAGACGCGCGGGTACATCATCACGGGAACCCAGATATCCGCTGCATACATGCGCGCCAAACCCTGGAAGCCCGCCTCCGTCACGCCTACGATGTCGTAAGGATGACCGTTCAGTTCGAGAGTGCGCGCGGTGACGGCAGGATCGCGGGCGAACTGGCTGGTCCAAAAGGCGTAGCTGATGACCGCTACCGGCCGGGCGTCCGGCCGGGAGTCTTCCTCAGGCAGGAAGCCGCGTCCGAGCGCCATCTTCACGCCGAGCGCGGAGAAGTAGTTGCCTGATACCATCTGGCCCATGGCGAGTTGGGCGTCGCCGCGTCCGGTCAGGCCGAGCATCAGCGACGAATAGACGAACAGGGAAGAGAAGACTTGGTTGCGGTCGCGGTAGTCCCTGAAATTCGGGTAAGAAGTCATCAGGTTCCCAGCGTTGCGAGCGTCCACGATCTGGACGGCGAAGAGGCCCGCGGCGTCACGCACGGCCAGAGGGCGCAGGAACACCGCGTCCACAAGGCTGAAAATGGTAACACTGGAACCGATTCCGAGCGCCAGCGACAGGACGGCGGCGATCACGAAGCCCTTGTGCCGGACGAAGCTTCGTACAGCGATACGGAGGTCTTCGAGCGCCGAACTCATACGGGGGTATTGAGAAGTTTAGCAGTTCGCAGCAAGTTATACTCGCATCTGTGCGCAAGCCACTCGAAGTGTCTGCCCGATTGGCGTCACTGATGCGTATTGGCGGAACGGAGCCGCCCGGCGAATGGTGAACGCGTTAGCCGCGCTTTTCGGAGCCGGGTTCACCGTGGCCGTGTCCCTATCGCTGGGGGCCTTGCTTCTGGAGAGGCTGAAACTCGATTTGCGCCGGACGGAAGCCGGGATCCTGAGTTTCATTGCCGGGTCTGCTTGCCTGAGCCTGTCCGTTTTCCTTTTAGCCCTCGTGCATCAGGCTCGCCAAGGCGTGTTCGCAATCCTCGGGGCGCGCGGTGATCGGCCTGGCAATCTGGCGTCAGCGCCGCGCGACCAAACGGCTGGAACTCCGGCGCTGGACCTCAAATGGAAGTGGTTCTTCGTTCTCGCCTATACTGCCTTCCTGGTCATCTATTTCATCAATGCTCTGGCTCCGGAGGCAAGCCCGGATGGATCCGGATATCACCTTGGGAATGTCGTTCGCATGTGGAAAGCGAGCGGGTTCGATTGGGGCTATCGCTCCATGTACTCGTACCTCTCCCAGGGTTTGGAAATGCTGTTCCTGTTCGCATTCTCGTTTGGGCGGCACAGCGCGGCGGCATTGATGCACTTCGCGTTTCAGGCGATGTTGCCTGTTCTAATTCTTTGCTACGGAAGGAGAATTGGCGAACCACGGGCTGCCGTTTTCGCTGCCATCCTGACGTATGCAAGCCCCGTAATAGGCCTCTGCGGGTCGTCAGCCTACACCGATGTCGCAGTTGCAACTCTGAGTTTTGCAGTATTTTATCTGCTTCAAGTATGGGATCACAATAAGACTTTGAACTATTTGATTATTATAGGCTTATTGTCTGGATTCGCATACGCGGTCAAATACACGGCCTTCACGCTGTTACCCATCGCATGCATTTTCGTATGGTGGCGATCCCGCAACGGAAAGGCGTCGCGTCCGCTAGGCCTCCTGGCGTTGGCGGCGCCCGCGGCCGCGCTTGCCGGCCCGTGGCTGCTTCGCAACTGGTTGTGGGTGAAGAACCCATTCGCGCCTTTCTTCAACCGCCTGTTCCCAAATCCGTACTACCACGCCGGGATGGAGCGGATCTACATGGAGCAGTTGCGGCGCTACCCAGGGTTCCTAGAGACATGGCAGATTCCGTTACAGCTCACGATGTTCGGCGGGCACGTGGGCGGCACATTAGGTCCAGTGTTCCTGCTAGCGCCTTTGGCGCTGCTGGCGTTTCGGACGTCGCAGGGCCGCCGATTGTTGGCGGTAGGAGCCGTGCTCGCTCTGCCGGCCTTTTTGAATAGCGGAGCCCGTTTCTTAATCCCGTGTTTGCCTTTCCTTGCGTTAGCCATGGGTATTGGAATGGCGCGGACCAAGGGCGCGCTGCCCGCTCTAGCGCTGTTCCAAGCGATCGCCTGCTGGCCTGCGATCCTCTCCACCTATTGCGATTCGTGGGCTTCACGCATATCCGAGATCCCCTTCGCCGCAGCCATTCGCAAAGAGCCGGAGCAATCCTTCCTTCTGCGGCGCATTCCGGAGTTAGGGATCAAGCCTGTCATCGAGCGGATGGCGCCTCCCGGCGAACGCATCTTCTCGTTCACGACTATGCCTGAAGCTTACATTGACCGCACCATCCTGGTGCAGTATGAATCCGCACTCGGGAATCTGGCGAACGACGCGCTACTTACGCCGGTATCGAACTCGAACCCGACGCACCGGGAGGTTTTCCCGCTCGGCCCAACCGTTGTGCGAGGGGTCCGGGTGGTCCAGAAAGCGGATTCTCCGGAGTTCTGGAGCGTAGCCGAACTTAAAGTGTTTTCGCAGGGCAGGGAACTAAAGCCACTCTCGAAATGGCGGGTTACTTCATCCCCGAATCCGTTCGAAGCGGGCTTGGCCGTGGATGGAAACCCGGCGACGAGGTGGTCCACGTGGCAGGCGATGTCGGCAGGCGATCGGCTGCAAGTTGAATTTGGTCGAGCCGAGGAATTCGATCGGGTCGAGCTTCAATGCGGTCGCGCATGGGATGCTCGTGTGGAACTTGAAGTTTTGACCGAGGCAGGGCAGTGGGCGGCCGTTCCCGGCGCGCCATTGGAAACCGACGAGCCGGAGCCCGCGGATCTGCGGCGCGCCGCCACGCTGGCGCTTCGGGAGCGAGGGATCGGCTTTATCCTGGTACGCGACTCGGACGCTCCGGCCGACGACATGCGGAATAGCCCGGGGCGATGGGGTCTTACGGAGGTGGGCAACAGCCATGGAATCCGGCTCTACCGCATCTTGTAAAGCGTGTAGGCTGTTGTTGGTCAGCCTGATTTGTATCAACGTCTTCCGCGCCGCCACTCAATCCATTACATCAAGCGAGGCGACGACGTTCAATCGGTGGGTCCATCCGCGCCTTGGCTGGATCTGGAAGGCTTGGGATGCTAACAACCATGTGCTGTACACGCTGGCGGCGAAACTGGCGCTGACGTTTTGCCGCGTCTCCGAATTCGGCCTGCGGCTGCCGGCCTTGATCGCCGGCGGTCTTTATCTATGGATCGTTTACCGGCTGGCGCGCAGGATCTTGGGAACGGGCCCGCTGTTCCTGGCTGCCTTTGCGGCGGTGGCGCTGAACCCGTTGGTCCTCGATTACCTGTCTGCCGCCCGCGGCTATGGGATGGCGCTCGCGGCGCTGATGGGTTCGGCTGAATTATTCCTGATGTTCCTTGATGGCGGAAGTGAAGGACTCTTGAACTGGGCCGGGCTTTGCCTGGGGTTCTCTGTAGCTGCAAGCATACCATTCGCGATTCCGGCGCTGGCGATGGGAGTTGCAGCCGCGGCCGTGGCGTTCTCTCGAAAGCGCGCGTATGGTCTATTGGTTCTTGAACGCCTTGGGGTCACGGCGATTGTTGTGGCGTTCATCGTTCTGTCAATCCCGTTGAGTCACGCAAATATCGCCGTATTTCAGGGCGGTGCATCCCGATTCAGCGAGACACTCCACTCGCTTGCCGTTTTGTCGCTCTATCACAACAGGCTGCTGATCTCGCTCGTTCCCAGCGAAGTCGTTATGCGCTGGGCCGACCGGTTAGGGGTAGCGCTCGCGATGGCCGTGGCGCTGGCTTCGGTGTTTCTTGCGGCGTGCGATTTGGCCCGGCGCGATCGGACGCGCCGCGCGAACGCGAGTGCGCTCGTGGCGGGCGCGTTCTCGGCCTCACTCGCGGCCCTGGCGTGCATCCACGCTGTCGCCGGCGTAGCCTACGCGGTGGGCCGTTACGCACTGTATCTGATCCCCCTGGGTACGGTTGCGGGGTTGAGTTGCGTTTCACGCTTCGCGTGGAGGCCGCTGAGAGCTGCGGCGCTTCTGGCAGCCGTCGCGCTGGCGGCGCATTACGCATCCGAATTCCAGGTACGTTCGTACGCCGAATGGTCCGGCGAATCCGGAGGGAAAGCCGCCGTTCAGGCGCTCGTGCGCGAGGCAGGGAATCGCGCGATCCGCATTTCGGCCAGTCCCGAACTGGAGCCGATTGTGAGCTTCTATCGGGAGCGATTCCGGTTGCGAAAGTGGGAGCCGGTGAAGGCGGAGTCGGCGGCGGATGGATTCGATTACTATGTTCTGCCGGCCTCCTCTGCCGCGTCGCCGCCCGTGGCGGAGTGGCGCGCAATTTACAACGACGGGGCCATTCTCGTGGCCCGCCGCTGATCGATCACGGCCACGTTGGTGCTTTTCAGCCACCTGGGAGTATCCGGCCAGTTCAGGAAGTCGTTTTAATTCAATCGATTAGAGTTTGGCTTCGTCATTGCATAGAGGTTAGCGAAGTTGGGAGGACTGCCATGAAGCGGATAGCGAAATTGAGATGGATGGCGCTGGCAAGCGTCGTCCTGCTGGGCGGCTGGGGAAGCTCCCCGGCTCGCGCGCAGGCGGACCCCGACGACGTGAAGCGGGGCGTCGCCCGGATCAGTCTGATGGATGGCGACATCTCCGTCAAGCGCGGCGACTCAGGAGACTGGGTGGCCGGAGTTTTGAATGCGCCGCTGATGGCTGGCGACTCGATCGCCACCAGCCCTGGGGCGCGCGGGGAAGTGGAGTTTGACGCTTCGAGCGTGCTCCGCATCGGAAGCGACTCGAACGTCCGTATCGCAGATCTCGAAGTTGGACGCTACCAGATCGAGTTGGATCACGGCACCGTGACCTATCGCGTCCTGCGCGAAAGTGAAGCCGATATCGAACTGGATACGCCCAACGTTGCAATCCGGCCTTCACGCGGAGGCGCTTACCGGATTACGGTGACGGAAGACGGCGAGACGGTGGTAACCGCCCGCTCCGGCGCGGTTGAAGTCACGACTCCCAGCGGGTCCCAGTGGGTCAACGCCGGACAGACGATGGAAGCGCGCGGTACAGCTACCAGCCCCGAGTTTCGATTCGTCGCGGCTCTCGCACGGGATTCGTGGGACTCCTGGAACGATGGCCGCGATGCGACGGAACTGAATTCCACTAGCGCCGGTTACGTGCCTGCCGGCGTCTACGGCACGGAGGATCTGGATCGCTACGGAAACTGGAGTTATGTCCCCGACTATGGCTATTGCTGGACTCCCGCCGTTGCGTTGGGCTGGTCTCCGTACAGCTTAGGCCGCTGGGCCTGGATGGATTGGTACGGCTGGAGTTGGGTGAGCTACGACCCGTGGGGCTGGGCTCCCTACCACTATGGCCGATGGTTCCATCGCAATAGCATGTGGTATTGGTATCCGGGTTCGCTGTACTCCCGGCAGTATTGGTCGCCGGCTCTCGTCGGGTTCTTTGGATGGGGAGGGGTGGGGATGGGGTTCGGCAACATCGGCTGGGTTCCGCTCGCGCCGTTCGAGGCTTTCCATCCGTGGTGGGGCCGCGCGAATTACGGGCACTACGATGTGATGATACGGAACATGAGGATTAATACCGTAAGTGTTTCTACAGCCTATATTAACTCGCGCGTTCCTGGTGGTATCACCGCCATGCGGAGGTTGGATTTCGAAGGCGGCCGATTCCACAATTTGACGCATTACAGCGGCGAGCAGATCGGGCGGGCGTCCGTGGTCCAGGGCGGATTGCCGATTGCTCCCAGCGCGAGTAATCTGCGGTATAGCGACCGGCAGGTGGCTGGAACGCCCCGAACAACCCGCACGACGGGTTTCGCCGCGCGCCAACCGGCTCCAGCGGTTCAGCGCATCCCATTCGCCGAGCAGCAGCGCAGCTTCCAGCAGGCGACGGTGGCGAGCCGTACCGCTGGTGCGGTGAGACCGGGCGGGGAATCGACGGCGCCAGGCTCAACGCGACCCTCCGGGGCCGCGGCTTCGTCTGCTGTGGGCGCTGGTAGGGCGGTCACGCAGTCTGGCCAGACTGGCGAGCCCGGCGGTTGGAGGCGGGTTGGCGAGCCAGGCGGTCCGTCGTCAGGCGCTGGCACGGCAACGCAGTCCGGGGTTGCGCCGCGTCAGACCCCGTCGCAGGCAACGGGGGCGGCAGAGCCTGGGTCTCAGCAGAATAGGTCTGGCTGGCAGCGCTTCGGCAGCCCTGGTACGACCACACCTTCGGGGCAGACGCCTAGCCAAGCGTCACCGCAGGTAGATCGCAGCGGGTGGGATAGGTTTGGCAACCCGAACACGAACCGGCCCCAGACGATGGTTCCGTCGTACCCGAATCGTAATGCGGCTCCGCAATACAACGCGCCGGCCGTTCGCCCGCCAAGCGGTCCGGCGTACAGCGCACCTCAAGCGCCGCGTCAAGCCGCTCCAGCGTACAGTGCGCCGCCGGCTGCTCGCCCGAGCGCGCCCTCGGCCCCCGCGCCCGCGCGTTCTGCTCCCGCTCCCAGCGGTGGCGGAGGAGCATCGCACGGCGGTGGGGGAGGCGGTCGCCGCTAGGCAACAAGTTTGCGTTTCTTCCCTCTGGCCCGGTCCTTTTCAGCGTGGACCGGGCCTTTTTTTGGCTTGCTAGATAAGTTTACATAATGTCAGTTATCGGAAGTTGCAACATAAACCAACTCGCCTACATCGCCGCAGCCCACGAGCAGCGCCTCGACCGCCTCGAAGGCGCGGCATAACCAAGCGCCGGGCCGCACTCATCCTTCGATAGTCGGGGTCTCCCACTCACAGGAAGCGCCAAGCGGCGCCAAACGGCAAACGGCCCGACAGCAGCCTTACCCATTACCCACTCGCAGCGCCTCACGCAACGCCCCCTCCGCCGAAGACCGCAACGGCTTACGAGCATGAACTCCGATCTTCTCCTCGACGTCGGCGACAAACCGCTCAGCGACAACCGGGCTGCGGAACACGCCGCCCGTGTAGGCGACCTCCGGCGCCGCTCCGTGCTCCCAGACCAAGTTCTGAACGATATGCGCGAGCGCCGCCAGCTCGTCCGCGGAGCCGATCAAAACGGACCGTGCTACAAGGTCGCCTTCAACCGCCACGAGATCCACAACGGATGCGAGCGATGCTACGCGGTCACGCGGCCAGGAATCTGCATAAAACAGGTGCAGGGCGGCGTTAGCGTCAAGCGCTCCCGTAGCCTCAAGCAGCGCCGGCCGCAGCTCCGTAGCCGGACCCCATCCTTCTTCCATGCGAAGCGAAGCGCGCAGAGCCCTCCGCACGATGTCGAAGGCCCCGCCCTCATCGCCGAAGATGTGGCCCCAGCCACCGGCCCGTGCAGTGCGCCCGTCGGCGTTCCGGCCGTATGCCATCGAGCCGGTCCCGGCGATCACGATAATTCCCTGCCCCGTTTCCGTGGCGCCGGCGAGCGCGATCGCGGCATCATGCGTCACCATGAGCCGCTCGGCTTTCACAATGCCCGCCACGATCTCGCGCTTGTCGTCCGGTCCGCCGCTCATTCCGAAACACGCCGCTTCGAACCGTACAGTCCGCGCATCCAGCCCGGCGGCGAGGCACGCCGCCGAGAGGCTTTCGCCAAGCCCGCGCTCCAATCGCGCGCGCCCCTCCGCCGCAGCCGCATGATTGCACGGTCCGCCGCTTCCAGCGCCTAGTATCCGGCCCGTCTCGTCTCCTATGAGCGCCTTGGTGCTCGATTGCCCGCCGTCTACGCCGAGGAATAGTCTCATGCCGTTGTTGTACCGCTCTCCATCATCGCGCAGACGAACCCGATGCTACGCACGGGAGAACTGATATTCGCAGTATTCCCGGTTGGCATTCAGGAAAGACGTTATGATCGGCTTACTGGGCGCCGCACATGTCGAATCCGGTTCGTGTCTTTCTTTCCTACGCTCGCGGGGATGACGAGGGTTTCGTCTGGCGGCTCCACCGTGGCCTGACCGACGCCGGGTTCGACGTCTGGTTCGACCGGGTCACCATGCCGTCGCGGCAGCTCAACTTTTCGGCGGAGATCGAGAGCGCGATTGCGGCGTGCGATCGCCTCATCCTCGTGGTAGGGCCCAACGCGGTCTTTTCGGATTACGTCACGCACGAGTGGCGCTTTGCGTTTCATGAGGCCGTGAAGTGCGTCAACGCCATCATCCGGCTCAACGGCGCCGGCGCCGACGGCAATCCGATCGACGGCTACGAACTGATCCCGGACGATCTGCGCGGACCGCACGTAGAGGATTTTCGCGACGATTCGGCTTTCGATTTCCATCTTGCCAACCTCGTGCGGCAGCTTTCCGGAGCGCTTCCGCCGTTGGGCAAGCTGGTCGCGGTTCCGTCATTGCCCGATCACTTTCTGGAACAGGGTGACCGCATCCGCGCGCTGCGCGATGTGGTGCTGGCTGACTTGAGAAAGCCAGTGGTGGTCACCGGCTCCTCGGGACGGGTTGGCTTGCACGGCATGGGCGGAATCGGCAAGAGCCTTCTGGCCAACGCCCTTGCGCGCCGCCCGGAGATCCGCCGCGAGTTCCCCGACGGCGTCTACTGGGTGACGCTGGGCCAGCGCCCGTTGCTCGTCGAGCTACAGCGAAACTTCGCCAAGGCGCTTGGAGACGATGCGGTCTTCACCAGTGACGTTCAGGGGCGCGAGCGCCTGCGGGAACTGCTGAAAGACCGGGCGGCGTTCCTGATTCTCGACGACGTCTGGCAGCGCGAGCACGCGGAGGCCTTCAATGTGATCGGTCCGCGCTGCCGATTGCTGCTCACCACACGGGATTCGGACTTAGTGACGGCGCTCGCCGCCAGCGAGAATCACTTCCAGGTCCATTTGCCGAACCTCGCCGAAGCGCGATACATGCTGGCCAAAGCCGCGGGCATCGAGAACCCCGATGCCCTGCCCTCCGGGGCCTGCGAGGTAGTGGAAGAATGCAACCGCCTGCCACTCGCGCTGGCTCTTTGCGGAGGAATGGTGCGTCGGCTGGAACCCTGGGGGCGAGTGCTCGCGGCCTTGCGGCGGCACAAGCTGGAGTACATCTCCGACAGGCATCCGTTAGAGGAGCAGCACGCCAGCATCTGGCGGGCGATGGACGCAAGCGTGCGAGTCCTCGGGGACGATAAGCGCAAACGCTTCGCGGAACTGGCTGTCTTCACGCTGGATACCGGCGCGCCGGAGCCGGCCGTCCTGACTCTGTGGGAACACACCGCCGGGATGGACGAGTTTGAAACCGGCGATCTGCTGAGCGAGTTGTTCAAGCGATCGCTCATCGAACGCAGCGCGGTGGACGGACGCATTACGCTGCACGATCTGGTTCACAACTTTGCGGTCGGGATGACGGCCGACCAACCCGCGCTGCATCGCGCTCTGCTCGACGCCTACCGGAAGAAGTGTCCCGACGGCTGGCCCAGAGGCCCCAATGACGGCTATTTTTTCGAGAACCTGTGCAGACATTTGGTGGCCGGCGGGCGGACGGAAGACGCCGCCGCGTTGCTGGAGTCCGCCCGATGGGGTCTAGCGAAGTGCGACGCCGGACAAGTGTTCAGCCTGGAGCAGGACTACGTGACGGTGGCCGAGGATGGACCGCTCGATCTGGTCCACAAAGCTCTGGCGCTATCGCTCCACGTACTGGCGAGGGACTCACATGAGTACGCTTCGCAGATGGTGGGGCGGCTGTTGACATACCGCGATCAGCCAGTGATCGAAGCGTTCCTGGCGGAATTGACCGCCGGCGCCCGAAAGCCGTGGATTCGGCCGATGCATCCCGCGCTTGACCCGCCCGGCACGGGTTTGGTGCGAACGCTGGCCGGCCACTTAAGCGGGGCCACAAGCGTGGCGGTGACGCCGGATGGGGAACGGGCGGTTTCCGCGTCATATGATCGGACCTTGAAGGTCTGGGACATCGCCAGTGGGCGCAGTCTGAGTACCCTCGAAGGACACTCGCGCGAGGTGAGAGGGGTGGCGATGACGCCCGACGGCCGCCGGGCGGTCTCCGCTTCCAGGGACAAGACGCTGAGGCTCTGGGACCTCGCGACCGGGCAATGCCTGCATACGCTGGAAGGGCACTCGAATTGGGTCCTCGGCGTGGCGGTGACGCCGGACGGAGAGCGGGCGCTGTCCGGATCCTGGGATTATACGCTGCGGATCTGGGACTTGGCCACGGGCCGGGAACTGAGGACGCTGGAAGGGCACTCGAATGCGGTCGCCGGCGTGGCGGTGACCCCGGACGGGCTCAGGGCGGTATCCGCTTCATGGGACAAAACTCTGAAGGTCTGGGATTTGGCTAGCGGCGAGTGTTTGAGCCACGCTGCAGGGGCACTCGAATTGGGTACTAGGCGTGGCGGTGAGTCCGGACGGGCGGCGCGTGGTTTCCGCTTCGCAGGACAGAACTCTGAAGGTCTGGGACTTCGCCAGCGGCGAGTGTCTGCGCACGCTGGAGGGACACTCGAATTGCGTCGTTGGCGTAACTGTGACCCCGGACGGACGGCACGCGGTATCCGGCTCCTGGGACAATACTCTGAAGGTGTGGGATCTGGCCAGCGGACGCTGCCTGCGCACGCTGGAAGGCCACTCCGGACCCACAAATGGCGTGGCGGTGACGCCCGATGGGCAGTGGGCGGTGTCCGCCTCGGACGATAAGACGCTGAAAGTGTGGCAACTGGAGAGCGGCCGGGAGTCGATCGCACCGGAACGGCACCGGGGTTGGGTGGCTGCCGTCGCCGTGATGCCGGACGGGCGCAGCGTGGTCTCGGCCTCATCGGATCGAACTCTGAAAGTCTGGGATCGGGAGAGCGGGCGGTGTCGGCGCACGTTGGAAGGCCACCCAGCTCGGGTCTATGGCGTGGCGGCGCTGCCGGACGGAGAACGGGCCGTCTCTGCGTCCGGGGACTGGACTCTGAAGGTCTGGGACCTCGCCAGCGGGGAGTGCCTGCGCACGTTGGGAGGCCACTCGGGCGAGGTTTTCGGCGTCGTGGTAATGCCCGATGCGCGGCAAGCGGTATCCGCGTCCGGGGACTGGACTCTGAAGGTGTGGGATTTGGAGGACGGACGCTGCCTGCGCACGATACAGGGGCACTCGGAACTGGTCAATGGGGTGGCGATCGTGCCCGGTGGGCAACAGGTGGTCTCCGCATCCAATGACCAGACTCTGAAGGTCTGGGACTTCGCCAGCGGCGAGTGTCTGCGCACGCTCGAAGGGCACTCGGATGTGGTCAATGCCGTGGCCGTGACTTCGGACGGACGGCGCGTGATCTCCGCGTCCGCGGACCACACGCTGAGAGTGTGGGACCTAGCCAGCGGCCGGCGCCTGAGCACGCTTGAAGGCCACTCGAACGCCGTCTATGGGGTTGCGGTGACGCCGGACGGTCAGTGGGTGGCTTCGGCGTCGACGGACAAAACGCTGAAGGTATGGAACCTGGCCACCGGAGATACCACCGCCACATTCCACTGCGAAGGAGCGGCTTCCTGTTGCGCTTGGGCCGATGCGCGCAGTATTGTCGCCGCCAACCAGGGCGGCCGGCTCTACTTCCTCTCGCTGGAAGAAGACGAAACTGCTTAGACGGCCGGGGTTCGGTCCCCGGCCATCCTTATGAGCGTGGTCGGTGAAGATCGGCTCTTGCGAGTGGGCGGGTTTTCGACTTCGAGGCGGTTATCAACGGGGCCGAAGCTCATTCCGGCGGTGGATGCTTTGATGCCGGCGACGTTTCTTTCCATCTCGGTGCTGACCGATCCGAAGAGCGTCACGCGGCCGTTCTCGACGAGGATGTGGATGGGCGGCTGGGCCATGAACGCGTAGCGGCTCAGATTCGGATCGCCGTAGATCGCGCGCGCTACTTGAGCACGCAGCGCGTTGTCCATCGGGGAGAGCGGCGCCACCTCGATCTTGTTTTCTATGGTTGCCGCGCCGGCCGCATTGCGTACGATGCGTTCGATAGCGGACTTCTTGAAGGGCTGCGTCACGGCGCCGGTGAGAGACACGGAGCCGTCCGATACGGCGATCGAGACTCCATCCCAAACCGTGTAATTCGGGTACATGAGGATCTCATGCGTGAGCAGTTTGGCAAGATCCGAGTCGCTTTGCGGCGTGGTTGGTGTCGCGGCTGCGACCAGTGCAACGGTGAGTGCGAACAGCATGGACAGCTTCAGGATTCTCATTTCAGTTCCCTCCTGCTGAGTTAGAAGGATGAGAACGAAGCTGGGTTACAACCGAGTGTTGTTAACGTGCCGCGAACGTGTGGGGCGGACCTCCCGGTCTGCCTTGTTTTTGTTTGGAGGCGCGGTCGAAAACCAAGAAGGCAGGCCAGGAGGCCCGCCCCACTACGCGGTTTTATCTTTTGCGTAACAAATATCGTTCAGCGGGCACTCGGCGCACTTCGGTTTGCGGGCCTGGCAGAGAGCGCGGCCGTGCAGGATGAGTTGGTGCGCAAACGGAATCCACTTTTCTTGTGGAACGATCTTCATCAGGTCCTGCTCGATCTTCACGGGGTCTTCGTTCTTGCTCAGGTCGAGGCGTCCAGCGAGCCGTTGGACGTGCGTATCCACTACAACGCCGGACGCGATTCCATATGCCGTGCCGAGCACCACGTTGGCGGTCTTGCGCGCCACGCCCGGAATCGTCAGCATCTCTTCCATCGTGCGCGGAGGCTGGCCGCCGAACTCAGCTACCACTTTCTTCGCCGCTCCGATCACCGACTTCGCCTTGTTGTTAAAGAAACCGGTGCTATGGATGTCCTGCGCCAGAACTTCCTGGCGGACGGCGGCGAAATCCTCGGGAGCCGGGTACTTCTCGAACAGGCTGGGCGTTAGCGAGTTGACGAGTTTGTCCGTGCTTTGCGCGGAGAGAATCGTCGCCACGAGCAATTGCCACGCGTCTTTGTGAACCAGAGCGCAGGTGGCGCCAGGGTATGCTTTGTCGAGACGCGCCAGCAGTTCTACAACCCGCGCGCGGCGCTCCGCCGCCGTCTTGGGCGCTTTCACGTATGCTCGTATTTGGCGATGAGGAACCGGCTTATTCTTCTGGGCGCGGCTTTGGCCGCTTTTGGCGCTTCGCTCTTTTCGGGTTTTCACTTTGACGATTATGCCATTTTCTCCGACCATGTTCTAACGTCGGCCACGGCTTGGCGGGCCGTCTGGGCGTTGCGGCGCGGGCCGTTCGGCTTAGAGCCGCTCACGAGCCTCGTCTATTGGTTGAACTTCCAAGCGGTGGGCCGGAGCCCATGGCTCTTCCATTTCGTGAGCCTCGCGCTGCATATCGGCGCCGTGCTGCTGGCGTTTGAGTGCTTGCGACGGTTGATGCCGGAGCGGGCGGCGCTGGCCGGAGCGCTTGTTTTCGCGCTGCATCCGATTCAGGCGGAGGCGGTGAATTACATCTTCGCGCAAAGCGTTCTGCTGGCAGCGGCGCTTTCGATCGCGTCGCTGCTCCTGTGGGTGGAGGGCCGGCGCTGGGTGGCCGTGGTTCTCTTCGCACTGGCGCTTCTCACCGACGAACATTGCGCGGCGTTCGCTCTGGTCCCGCTGATCGTGGCGCCGCGCGAGAGGAAAACGTCGTATCTCGTTCCGCTCGGCCTGATGATAAGCCTGGCGCTGGCCGCTCTAGGCCGTGCGGCGTACGCCGCGTGGCTGTTCCATCCAGCTATGGCGCCAGGAAAGTTTCTTCTGGCGCAAGGCCGCGTGGTTTGGCGTTACGCCCTGCTGGTGTTCGTTCCGTACGGTTTCAGCATCGATCCGGATGTACGCATTCCCGCGCTGTGGCTGGGAGAACTGTTTTGGTTGCCGTGGGTGAGCGCCGCAATCTGGGCGTGGCGGTTTCGCAAAACAGACTGGGGGGCGTGGTGCCTGGCCGGCCTCGTTTTGCTACTACCTGCCGCTTCCCTGCTCCCGGCGGCGGACCTGGCCGCGGACCGGCGCATGTACCTACCGATGTTCGCGTTCGCCGCGGCGGCCGGTTTGCTGCTGAGCCGGGTTCGAACTCAGGCGCTCGTCGCCTGCGTAGCGGCTCTGCTGGCGTGCTTCAGCATGGTGCGGACGTACGTGTGGATGAACGACCGGCTGCTGTGGCAGGAAGCAGCCAAACGCGCGCCGGAGAAGATCCGGCCGAAGGTGCAGCTCTCGCGGTATCTCGCGGCGTCGGATGCGCTGCACATGCTGCAAGTGGCCCAGAATGCCGCTCCCAACGACCCGACGATCATGGCCGAGATCGGACGCATCCTGATGTCGGAGAGACAAGTGGAACCGGCGCTCATCCAGTTCGGCCGCGCCGTGATGCTCGATCCGGGGAACGCGCAGTATTACAACAGCCGCGGCGTGGCGCTCGGATTACTGGGCGAATTCGAACTTGCGCGCCGCGACTTCCAGCACGCGCTTGCGCTCGACCCCGAGCTTACTGAGGCCCAACAGAACCTGGAACGAATCCCCCCGGCCCAGTGACGAGCACCGTGGCAACGGCGTTCGGGTAATCGGGCAACTCGTAAATCTTAAATTTGGTATCCAGAGGCGCGCTCAACTCCTTCGATTCGAGCCCTTTCAAATCCGTCTTGAACGTAAAGGTTCCGATGAGATCCTGCCCGCCGCTCGACGTCTTGCTCCAGACCGTAGCGGTTCCAGCCAAGCCGTTCATCAACGCCCCCGAGTGATTGACGACGATGTACTGAGCGACGATTTGAGTCTTGTTCTTGGGGTCTTCGGCGAAGCGCAACCCGGCGATCTCGATATACCTCTGATACGGATGCTCCTGCCCGCCGGATGGAGCCGCGGGAGCCGGGGAGGTAGCCACCGCGCCAGACGAGGCCGGCTGGCCATGGCCGTGCATTGCGCCGACAAGCCAGTAAATACCCAATATCAGCCCCAGGAATGCAAGCGTGAATGCGATCGCGAGCAGCCAGGTGGGCAGCGCGGCCGCGGCGGATCTGGGCCGAGGCACGGGAGGCTGAGCAAACACTGGCTGCGGTTGGGGCTCCGGAGGCGCCGGGGCGGCGGGCGCAACGTAGGGTTGTGGCGCAGGCTCGCGCGGAGGAGGCGGTGGTGGCGCCACGACCTGGGCCGGCGGCGGAGCAGGATCGGCGGCGGTTATGGGAGGCGCAGCCGCTGTCTGGGCCGGCTTTGGGCAGCAATTCGGGCACTCGTCGTATGCGGGAGGTACTTCGCGGCCGCATTTAGGACAGATCCATGTGAACATGTGGTTGCCTCAACTCTTCTAGTCTAGTGCGTCGAACGGAAGAGCGACGCCCGCGTTCGCTCGGGCTCCCGGACCGCACGGCTCGATTCCGGAGCGGATTCCTACGAAAGAGAACATCCGGCCGGCTGCATCGCGGTCCCGGCGGAACGAGTGGAAGTCTTGCGCGCGGCACATCGTACATAGGTTCGACGGATAGATCCGTCCGGCTGTTACACCAATGTCGATGAGTTGGAGCCGGTTCGCATCGGCGAGGTTGACGCAGGCTCGGCAGGTCTTGCCGAAGTGGGCGGCCACTTCCGGACCGACCTCGTAGCAGCATTCGCCAATGCCCGGCCCGATGGCCGCGTGAAGATCGGCGGGCCGGCTTCCGTACCGATCGCGCATTGCGCCGACTGCCTTGCCGGCGATTCCAGCGACCGTCCCTCGCCACCCCGCGTGGACCGCCGCGACGACGCGCAGCCTCGCATCCACCAGCAGGATGGGGATGCAATCGGCGGTCTTCACTGCCACAATGGCGCCGGGGGTGTTCTCGATCAGCGCATCGCCTTGGCCAAGAAGCCCGCTGCGCCCTTGGGCGCAAATGCAGTCGGCGGAATGAACCTGCTTGAGTGTGGCGAGGCCCGGAAACGAATCGGGAATAGCGGAGTCGCGCGTACCGAAACCGTGCAGAAGCCACTCGAAGCTATCGAGAGCCGCGGCGCGATAAGTCCCGGAAGCGTCTTTGTAGAAGCCTGTTGTCTCGGCCACGTGCCCAGTATCCCATCGAAGAGCCCGGACGAAACACGGACGCTCGACAACGCGCTCGCGGCGCTGCCGGGCGGATGGCGCACGGGGACGCAAAAGAACGGGGATGCAAAAGAACTTGATCCCGCGCGCGACTGGCGTTAGCATTTCCTTTCCTATGATTCAAAAGACGGTCACATTCGGAGAGATCATGCTTCGGCTCGCCCCTCCGGGGTTCGAGCGCTTCCTTCAGACTCCGCAATTCGTCGCGACCTTCGGCGGAGGCGAGGCCAATGTCGCCGTCTCGCTCGCCGGCTTCGGCGTTCCCGTCTCCTACGTGACTTCCCTGCCCTCGAATCCCATTGGGGAAGCCGCCATGGCCGAGCTGCGCCGCGCCGGCGTGGATACTTCCAAAATCGTGCGCGGCAAGGGCCGCATGGGAATCTATTACCTCGAAGGAGGCGCCAATCAGCGCCCCTCGAAAGTGATTTACGACCGCGACAACAGCGCCATCGCGTTAGCCAAGCCGGGCGACATCGACTGGAACTCCGTATTTGAAGGCGCCGGCTGGTTCCATGTCACGGGAATTACACCGGCCATCAGCGCATCGGCAGCCGCCCTGACGCTGGAAGCGGCGAAGACCGCGCACGAAAAAGGCCTCACGGTTTCCTGCGATTTGAACTATCGGAAGAACCTTTGGAAGTGGGGCAAGACAGCCGCGGAAGTGATGCGGGAGCTGGCCCAGTTCGTCGATATCGCGATCGCCAACGAAGAAGACGTGCAGAAAGCGCTGGGCATCAAGGCCGAAGTGGACGTGGAATCCGGAAAGCTGGAACTGGCGCAGTACGAGAAGCTGAGCGCCAAAGTGCTGGATGAATTCCCGGGCATGAAGGCAATCGCCATAACGCTCCGCGAATCGTTTAGCGCTTCGCACAACGGTTGGTCCGCCTGCTGGAACGACCGGAAGCAGTTCCTGAGCGCCACCCGATGGGACATCACCCACATCGTCGATCGCGTGGGCGGAGGAGACGCCTTCGCGGGAGGCCTGATTTACGGCCTGATGGAGCTCGCCGGACCGAAGGAAGCCCTGGAATTCGCCGTGGCCGCCAGTTGCCTGAAGCACTCCATCCCCGGCGATTTCAACCGCATTTCGGTGGACGAGGTAAATGCGCTCTTGAAGGGCGGCGGGTCGGGGAGAGTGCAGAGGTAACGCGCTGTTCGCTATCCGCTATTCGCTGTCCGCTTTTATCGCTTCGCGATCCGCTCGCTTCGTGTTCCGCGGATAGCGGACGGCAAGTAGCGGACAGCGTCATTCCCCCATTTCCCTGCCGAATCGACTCAGCGATGCTTTCGCTATAACGATCCACCGCCTCCGCGTCGGAACCCTCGATCATGACGCGCGCAAGCGGCTCCGTTCCCGAAAACCGCACAAGCACCCTGCCCGACCCCGCGAATGCCTCTTCCGCGCGCCGGATCTCGGCGGTCACCAAAGGGCACTCCGCCAGCGGCTTCTTATGCCGCACGCGCACGTTGACCAGTTTCTGCGGGAATACCTTTAAACCCGCTGTGAGCTCGTCCAGCCCCAAGCCCGCCTGCCGGGCTATCTCCAAAACGCGAAGCGCCGTGAGAATGCCGTCGCCCGTCGTGGCATAGTCGCGGAAGATCACGTGGCCGGATTGTTCGCCGCCTAGAACCGCGCCCAGGCGCTCCATTTCCTCGAGCACGTACTTATCGCCCACCGCGGTACGGACCATCGCGATGCCCGCACTCTCCAGCGCTTTCTCCAGGCCAAGGTTGGCCATGACGGTTGACACCACGACGCCCGCCCGGAGTTTGCCGGCGGCCTTCAGCGCCTGGCCGGTAGCCAGCAAAACGCCATCGCCATTGATTACGTTTCCCTTCGCCGAAACGAAGATGGCCCGGTCGGCGTCGCCATCGAACGCAACTCCGAAATCCGCTCCGGAGGCAAGCACAGCCTCACGCAAAGGCTCCAGATGCAGCGCGCCGCAATTCAGGTTGATGTTGCGGCCATCTGGCGTTGCGTTGATTGCAGTCACCCGCGCGCCCAGGCGGCGAAACAGTTCCGGGGCCAGTGCCGAAGCCGCGCCATTCCCGCAGTCCAGTACCAGCGCGACGCCGTCGAGACGGACGGCCATGGTGGAAGCCAGGTAATCGAGATATTCGCGATCCACGCCCGGATCGACGGCCAGCGCCATGCGCCGCGGCTCGGCGCCGCCATCGCGCAATTCGAAGATCTTGCGCTCGACGGCGTTTTCCTCGCGGTCCGGAAGCTTGAAACCGCCGTGGCTAAAAACCTTGAGGCCGTTGTCCTGAAACGGATTGTGCGAGGCGGAAATCATGACGCCCGCACGGAACGGCCCCACTCGGGTCAGGTAAGCGACTCCGGGCGTGGTAATGATGCCCGCGTACCTCGGTTTTGCCCCGCGGCTCGCCAGGCCTCCGGCAACGAACTCGGCGATCCAACCGCTCGATTCGCGCGTATCGGCGCCGATCAACACCTCGGGCTCGGGTCCCGCTTGCGCCAGGTCTTCCGCCAGCGCCTCGCCAAAAGCGAAAATGGTGGGCGGGTCGAGCGGGTATTCGCCCGCTACTCCGCGAATTCCATCGGTGCCGAACAGCTCTCTTTTATGCAATGCGTCTCCGTGGTTGCGCGCCCTCTGCGCGGAATAGCGCCGTGGGGCCGGTCATTTCTTCTTCATGGTGACCGCGACGACGACTTCGGGCGGCGTGTGGAAGCGAACGTACGGGTCGTTCACGTACGCATTCACGCGGAACTGCTCCGAGTTTTCCACGTGCGAGACATCCACCGGATCGGTCAATACCTCGCTCACCCGTCCAACGCGGCTCGCCGGGCCGCGGATTTCCAACTCCGCGGGTTCCACCGAGTAATGGGCCACGGAGCGGCCGTTATCGCCTTCGCCACGGAAGCGGACAGCCACGTGCGCCCTTCGCGAGAGGAGCGGCTCGAATTCGAAGCGCGCTTCGGATGGAATAGCGCGCACCATGCGCAAGCCTCTCGGCAGGCGGATGTTTCCGTTACCGATCGAAAACGTGGAAACGCCCGGCCGCGCCGAAGACATGTCCAAGACCACGGCCACGTGGGGCCCGCCTTTCTCGCCTAACCCACCCAGAGCGCTCGAAGGCCCGCGGATCTCCAGCGTTACCGTGTTGCTCGCCGGCTCCATGCTGCTGATTTCGAGACCGTCGGGCAAGCCGTCGTACTGCATCAGAACGGCTATCGATGTAGCCAGCTCAGGCTCGACCTCGACCATAGCCCAGATCACTATGGCGATAACGAGAGCCGCTACCTTCCAAAAGAAGTTGCGGGCGATCAGGCGCCAGACCCAGGGCAAAACGGCCGTCACGGCTGCGCCGCCTTTCCCGTCTCGTTCACCACATCGAACGAACCGGAGGACGATGGAGCGTTCGGATCGGCCGGATCGTCGGCCCCCGCCGGCGCCGGTTTCTCGACGCCGAAGTGCGCGTTAATGCGATCCGTGAGTTCTTCAATCGTAAGTCCCTTAGACAACTCGCCGTGAGCGGCGGCAGAGATGCGGCCGGTTTCCTCGGAGACCACGACGCTCAGGCAGTCCGTCTCCTCGGTAATGCCGATAGCCGCGCGGTGCCGCGTGCCGAACATCGTGGAGAGCTCCGGCCTGGTAGTAAGGGGCAGAAAACAGGCTGCGGCGGCCACGCGGTCGCGCTGAACGATGCAGGCGCCGTCATGCAGCGGAGTCCCCGGACGAAAGATAGTAAGCAGCAGATCGCGCGAGAGGCGGGCATCCAAACGCACGCCGCTTTCAATAAACGTCCGCAGGCCGATATCGCGTTCCAGCACGATGAGAGCGCCGGTCTTATCCTGGGAAAGCTGTTCGGCGGCCAAGACGATCTCATCCGTAAAACCCTCCGGGTTGAATCCCCCGCCCAGGCCGAACCAGCGCTTCCGGCCAAGACGGGCCAAGGTCCGCCGAATCTCGGATTGGAAAAGGACCACGATGGCAAGGCCGAGATACGGGACGATGTTGGAGAGAATCGAACGCAGGGCCTCCAGGCCGAAACTCCAAGCTCCCGCGTAAAGCGCCACTAAGATAAGGATGCCGACGAGGATGTGGCCGGCCCGCGTCCCGCGCACCACCATCAATGCCTGATAGACCAGGAAGGCTACCAGAAGAATGTCGATCACACCCGTCACGCCGGGCTTCGGCAACAACGAAAGGAGTGACGACAGGCGCGCCATGGCCAAGCCTCATCTTAGCGTACCGTCGTACGTTTTCCGCTATACAGTCCGTTCGGGCTCCGTAGTGAAACGGACGTTTGGAGATCCGGCGGTCATTAGGCGCCCGGTCGCAATCCGCTCCACCCGGCGGTTCTGGAACCGCGGACTCTGGACGGCAAGCTCCCATCATTTCAGCGCTTGTGCGCCCGGCGCCAGCCACGAGAAAACCGAATCGGCGAGCGACGGGAATAACGTCGCCAGGAGCGCAACGAGGGGGCCGATGCCAAAGGCACCCATGCGTAGCCAGAATTCAGCCCCCAACTCGCCAGGGTTGGTATCCGTAATATGACTCAGAGTCGCGTCGCGCGACATCTGGGAGTAGACCAGGGCCATCACGACCGCGACAAACACGAAGGCCGCGAGGAAGATGCCCCCGAGTACGTCTCGCGGGTCGAACGGGTAGCTGGACACGGCCAGCGCGCCGGCGACGAACAACCAGCCAACGCCCAGCACAATGGTGCGGATGCGGCCAAGGATGTTTTGGATGAATGCCAGGTACGGCAGAATAACAAACTCCTCCGCGTTGCGCACATATCGCGCGATCCCGGAGCCCGCGGCCGGTTGGCCGTTCACGCCGTCTCCGGATGGCCTTTCGCCGGGACCGGCCCCGACGGCGAGGAGCGACTCCGTTTCCCGCCTCCAGGCCGGCAGCAGGATTTCCGAGATCACCCGGCCCGCCGTATCGGCGAGCTGTCTCTGGAGGGTTCGCAAACGCGCCAGGTCCACGGCCGGCGGGCTAACCGCCATCGCTTCCGTACTATGGAGATCCTTAAACCACTTTGCGAAATCAATCGCCGTCGATTGACAATTCCCGATATCGCGCGCCAGCCCCTCGCTCACGCTAACCCCGTCCCGCAAGAGTGCGTTATCCAGGTGCCGAAGGGCCTCCAGTTCGAGGCCGGTCATCCTGTGGCGCTCGTCAAGAACGTTTCCGCTCATCTTCCAGATGGAGCCCCAAGCGAGTCCTCGGAGTTCGCGCAGGGTGCGCCTAAGCGCTAGCCGGTTGAGCCGCTCCAGAAGCACGCGCAATTTGTTCCAGACGCGCCAGATCTGGACGGTATCCGCAAAGACGATGCCGAGGAGGAGACATAACCAAGAGAAGATGAGAATGCCGAATGCGCTATCCCCCAAAGTCCGCAGCGAGGGGTCCTTCAGCGCCACACCACAGGCCGCGACGGTGATCGCCAAGGCTACGGCGAGCGTCGAAAAATAGGGGCCCTTGAGCGGAATCGCGGCGTCCTCTACGGCTGCCCCGGCGTCATCCTGACTGAACAAGCTCAACAACTCCGGCAGGGTGTCTCTGGACGGCAGCAGCGGCCGGTCGTCGCCAAAATGGGCCATGCCGCGCAAACTGCACCAGAACCAGAGGACGGCTCCGCCGATCAATAGAACCTGTGGAAGCAGCGGAGACACGCCGCTGAACAG
This sequence comes from Terriglobia bacterium, assembly GCA_963783505.1. GTDB lineage: Bacteria > Acidobacteriota > Terriglobia > Bryobacterales > Bryobacteraceae > BOG-224. The sequence goes on from CAWAOP010000019.1 coordinate 383,705, forward strand.
GTTCACGCTCCGCCAATACCTGGGAATGAGGTTCGCCGACTTCAGCCCGGAGGTGTAAACGGTAATGCAAGCGAACAACGCCAAACAAACAAGACCGGCGATCGCGGAACCCCGGCGCCAATCCGCGGGGAGCGCCGGCGAGGTGGAGGAACGCAAGGGATCGATCCGGTAGTTGCGGTTCCAGGCGAGGAGAGGGAGCGCAAGCCCGGCGGCGGCGAACAGCGCCAGGAAGAGCCGCGTTGGCCATGCCTGGAATCGGATGCCGGCGCGCCAGAAAAACAGGCCCGATCCCACCGCGACCACGAGGGTAAGCATCGCCAGCAGCACGCTGCCCACTGCAATGAGCGGGCGGTGCTGAGGGTGCGGCGACGGCGCAAAATAGGCCATCGCGCGCCAGGGGTGAGCGAGCCGGACATTCCGGCAGAGATGGAAGTGAAGCGCGCAGAGCGCGAGGCAGAAGGTGAGTAATACCCACATTGGCATGGGAAGGTCCATAGTCGCCGTTTGATCGAGGGGGATCGGCTGCCCATCCCCGCGATCCTCGGATTCCGTCAGGATCGAGCCTGCTTGCCCTATTGGCGGCGAGTACTGAAGCGCTGCGACCGGCCAGAATTGTCGCTGGCCGATGACGGTCAGCCATGTGGGCGGATGATGCCGAGAGTCGGGCGCCCAGTCCGGCGCCGCATAGTCTGAAATGGGCACGTAGGGGGCGGCGGTGCGAAACAGGTCTCGCGCCGCAATGTAGGTTCCTTCGGACAGGTCGTCTCCAAAAGTCCTGGCATTTTTGTCGGACGACAAGAGTGGAGGAGTCCACCGCTTCCCGAGGGTCAACAACGGATAGGTGGAAAGCGCCATGACGCCGCGCAACGCCGTGCCCTCGGCGCCGCGCGTGAAAAGCAGATCGGCGCTATTGAGGATCACGCGCGCCTGCGGATACGCGCGGCGGAGGAACTCTCCCAGGAAGAGCTGATCCAGCCTATTGGTGCTCCGCACGACCACGAACTGAATATCGTTCTCTCTGAGCCGGTTCGTGATGTCGAGGAGAATGGACTCCTGCGCTAAAGCAGTCATCTGACCCGCGTAAGAGCGCACGGTATCGTGGTCGCCATTAGTCGGCTCGCTCAAGTCGCCGCGCAACGACGTCTGCGGTGTTGTAGCGCCGCCCTGGGGCGACGCCTGACCGAGAATCGACTGCTGTTGGTAGGCGGATCGCAGATTCGCAATGTCTCGCGGATAACTGAACTCGGCGGCACGGGCGCAGTCGAATTCAGCGGACCCTTGGCGGGCGGCCCCAAACGCCGTTTCATCCTCCGAGAGAAAGGCGAGGCGGGCAATGTTATAACCCTGATCGTCCAGGTAATGGCACAGGCGTTCCGCCGCCAGCAGGTCGTTCTCAAACGCGGTCCGAAAATACGAGGTCTTGCCCCACCCTCCGATCCACCGCAAGAAATCCTGATAAGCGGGGCCCGATGAGACGGAGCCGCTCGACACCTGAACCTCCCGGAATTCCGGGTGCTTCTCGATTTCCCTTCGAAGCGACGGCAGGGAGCCTGAGAACGTAGGGCCCAGGATGCGCACTTCGTCATTCGGTGCGCCAAGTTGGCGGATCCACTTTACGGCGTTCTCGAATTGGTCATCGCTTATGCCGCCGGTCGGTTTCTCGCCGACCACAAAGACAATCAGGCCGGTGGAGTAAGGCGGCTCTTTCGCGGCGTCCCGAAATGCTATGACGCCGGGTTGGGACTCCCGGGTTTTCCTAAGGTCTTCCGCGTTACGCTGGTCGTCCAGCAAAACGTAATCCTTGGCTGTCTCCCAGGGGAACCACGAGTCGTCGTACGAGTAGTGGTTATCTTGCGCCGCCAGTTGAATCGATTCGATCGCCCTGTCGAACTCGAGCGGTAAGTGCGTGGAAACGGGGTTCGCGACGGTTGCGATTACGAACTTCACCTCTGTCCAGGCTTGGGCTCGGGCTTTCGCTGGCGCGTGCCCCGGATCGTAGCAGGAATCGGGAAACCAGTTCGGCTCTTCACGATTCTGCGGTGAGGTCAGAAAGCGATAGAGCCGGCCGGCAATCTCCTCACAGGGAGGGTGCGGCTTCGCCGGGCCCAACTCTTTGCTTGCGGGAGGCGCGCCCTTGGCGGCCTCGGCCCCCCCCGGAACTGACGGAGCCTTTTTCGGCAGACTCGAAACCCCCAGCACCACGGCAAGCGCCGCCGCCCCCACGATTAACCCAGTGTCGCGTTTCATGGACCGATCTTACACCGGATTTCCCTTCATAGCTAAAATGAATCATGCCCTTTGTCCCGGTTCCTCAAGCTCTGGAAGAAATACGCTCGGGGCGTATGGTGGTGGTTGTGGACGACGAGGACCGCGAGAATGAAGGAGATTTGACCATTGCGGCGGAGAAAGTCACTCCCGAGATCGTTAATTTTATGGTCACGCACGGCCGCGGCATCGTGTGCCTGGCGCTCAGCGCCGAACGCTGCGACCAGCTCAATCTCCCGCTGATGACGGCGCAGAACACGTCGCAGTTCGGCACGGCGTTCTGCGAAAGCATCGACGCGCGCCATGGCGTCACCACGGGCGTCTCGGCGGCCGACCGCGCGCACACCATCCGCATCGCCATCGACCAGGACTGCCGGCCGGGAGACCTGGCGAGGCCCGGACACGTCTTCCCGCTCCGCGCGCGCGATGGCGGCGTGCTGGTGCGCGCCGGGCAAACGGAAGCGTCGGTGGATCTCGCCCGCATGGCGGGGCTCACTCCCGCCGGGGTTATCTGCGAGATCATGAACGCCGACGGCCAGATGGCCCGCGTGCCCCAACTCACGGAGTTCTGCCTGCGGCACGGGCTGAAAATGCTGACCGTGGCGGAACTCATTCGCTACCGGATGGCGCATGAGACGTTCATCCGCCGAGTGGGCGAGGGAGTCGTCGAGACCGAGTTCGGCCCCTTCCGCGCCGTGGCCTACGCCAGCGATCTCAACCCCGAGTATCATGTCGCGCTGCTGCGGGGCGAGCCGGCCGGCGGCGAGCGCGTGCTCGTGCGAATGCATTCCCGGTGCATGCACGGGGACGTGTTTGGAGCGACGAGTTGCCAGTGTGGGAGGTCGCTGAAACGCGCCATGGAGGCGATCGCCGAAGAAGGATCGGGCGCTCTCGTCTATTTGCACGAGACGGGGACCGGGTTTCATATCGAGCGCGGAAACGGGGGCGAAGCCAAGCTGCTCCCGCGCGGTCACGATCCCACGCAACCCTCCGGCGAAGCCGCCAAGCGCCAGCTCCAGCACGAGTATGGAATCGGGGCGCAGATTCTAGCGGACCTGGGGCTGCACACCATCCGCCTGCTCACCAACCACCCCCGGCGGATCGTGGCTCTGGAGGGCTTCGGTATCAGCGTCGTGGAGCAGGTTCCGCTGGGCTAACGCGCTAATATCTAGAGAGTCCCCACGTCTGGAGTGTTATGAACGCAAGAATTCTAGCTACAGCGGCGTTAGCCGCCGCCTTCACAGGGGTGCTCCCTGCCCGGGCAGCCGATCCACAGATGCTCTCGTTGGTAATGCCGGATGCGAAGATACTCTCCGGCATCAATGTGCAGCAGGCCATGACGACGCCTTTCGGCCAATTCGTATTGGCTCAAATCGCCCCGCAGGACCAGGAGATCGTGAAGTTTGCCGCGCTGCTCGGCTTTGACCCGCGGAGCGGTGTCACCGAGTTGCTTGCGGCGTCGGACGGAACAACCGGCGGAGCGGCGCTGACTCTTGCCCGGGGCGCGTTCGACCCGGCCAAGATTGCCGCCGCGGCCCTCTTGGCTGGGGGCAAGTCGGAGACCTACGCCGGCGTGACCATCCTCGAAACTGCCGACCAGAAGGCCGGCATCGCGTTCACCGACCCGTCGCTCGCGATAGTCGGCAGTACCGCCTCGGTGAAAGCGGCCATCGACCGGCTGAAGACGCCGGCTACCCTTCCTCAAACCCTAACCGCGCTGGTGAATCAGTGGAGCCTGAGCGAAGACGCGTGGGCCGTCAGCATCCTCCCGCCTTCGGCATTCAAGGCTCCGGCGGGCGCGACCCAAATCCCCGGACTGTCTCAACTGGCTAACAGCCAACTGATCCAACAGGGAGCCGCGGGCGTGAAGTTCGGGTCCACGATCATCGTGACCGCACAGGCCCAGACCGATAGCGCTCAGAATGCGACGACTCTGGCCGGAGCTATTCAGTTCCTCCAGAACCTGGTGCAAGCCCAAGCCTCTCAGGATCCTCAGGCTGCAGGCGTAATGAAGGCGATATCGGTTAGCGCGCAGGGCAGCACGGTCAGCTTCACGATGGCCGTGACCGAAGCGCAGATCGAGGGCCTGATCCAGTCCAAACCGTCGCGAAGCTCGTCTGGCGCCACCTCCAGAACGGCGGCTCCGCCACCGGCTAAGAAGATCATCTGATCCCGTGTTCTCGGGCCTACTGCGGAGGCTTCCCGCGGCCGATCGTGATGTAGAATCTCCCACCCACTACCGCCGGATCACCCGGATAACCGAGGGCCTTGAAGTCCAGGCGGTTCTTCACTTGCGGATACGCCGCCCTGCGGTGTTCCGGAAGGTTCATCGCGTCCGCGTTGTTGTGGCAACGCGTGCAGGTGACCGCTTCCGGGCTATGGCAGTCGGCGCAGCCCAGCGCCTGTTTGGCCGGAACCACCTCATGGTTGATCGACGAGTAGATCCGGGTCTCCACGAAGCCGAACTTGCCCGAGAACGGCTGTCCCACCTGCTTCATCCCGTCGCCGATGGATTTGACCCAGTCGAAGTTGGACCAGTAATCGTCAAGTAGCTCCGGCACGGCCAGGACTTTATTCCCGGCATCGTACGGCTGGATGGCCGATTGCAACTGGAATGGGTAAATCCTCGCCGCAGGGGTCCGTTTCTCGCCGGCGGGACCGTTCAGGGTTACAGCTTTTGTGGGGTCGATCTTGTCCCCGACCGGTGACGCGTTCCGCGTTCCGTCATACCACAGGTAGGCGGGAACCACGTCTTTCCCCCAACTCAGCTCGCCGAGGCTCTTGTCGTATTGCGGCATCCCGTAACGATCCATGGCTACCGGGCGGTCTTGCCCTGCCTTGGAATAATCCCGGCGTAGCAGGACCGGTACGGTTCTCGCGATCGAAGGAATATGGCACGTCTCGCAGGACACGGTCCGGATGTGGTCGTCGAGGTGACGGCCGAGGACCCCGGCGACGCCGTGTGGAGTCGTGCTGTGGCACTTATCGCATCCGAACCGCCCAGCGGTGGCGGGGACGCTCATGGACATGCCCGCAACGCTGTGATTCGTCGTGGTGTGGCAATCCTGGCAGCGCATCTTCAGGAGGCCCATGTGAACGTCCAGATCCGTCGAATTCGCCTCGAGGGCCGGTTCGAGGTCTCCTTGCTTCGCGTACTGGCTCCCAGGGCTATCCAGGTGACACAACCCGCATGTCCTCGAGCGAGGGACGCCCGACTTTCTTTGCAATCGCGGCCAAGTCGAGCGAATCCGCGGGCAACCCCCCCTTGACCGTTCCTTTCTTGTACGTTCCGGTCGTATCGTGGCAAACCAGGCAATCAATGCCGGTCGGGTCGCGGAAATCGAAGGTGGAATCCACCCAGCCATATCCGATGTGGCACGCAGCGCACTGCTCGGGGTTCGAGCCGATCCTAACGCAGGAATTGTTCACCATCAGCGTGAGGCTGGCGTCCATCCGGTGATCGTACCCGGTCTTGGTTGGAGAATATCCTTGCCAAGTCCAGTGAGCGGTGCCGAGGATGTCCTGTCCCACTTTCGGATGGCATCTCAGACAGGCGCGGGTCACGTCCCGCGGGCCCGGCTTGTCCTCAAGCTTGACGAGCGTCGAATGATCCGGCGTCCAGGGATGATGGCAGGATGCGCAGTCAGTCGGAGCGGCGGCCTGATTCGATTGGCGCTGGTGGCATCCGATGCACTGCCGATGGTAGGCGCCCTTGAGCCCGATGCGCGCGGGGTCGTCGGACTCGTCCGGGAGCCCGTGACACCGGTCGCAGGCCTGAGGAGGGTGTTCCTTAAAGTCGTTATGGCACGATGAACAGGGGCCTCCCAGCTTGATATCCATCGAGGCGTGAAACGTTTTGATATCTTCCCCTACCCGATCGTTCTCGTCCGAGGCATACCTGTGGTGGCACACGCTGCAGTCACCGCCGGCCATTTCGTCGTGGATGCGATGAGCAAACCCGACGGGCTCATAATCATTGGACTTCTCCTTCAGCTTCGAGTTGTCAAGAACGTAGAAGTTCTTGTAGCCGGACGGCCGCTGCGGGTACCTGGGTCCCGTACTTACAGCCGCCGTTCGGGGAGCGGCGGCTCTTACCCGCCGCACCTGGTTCACGGTCTCGACGGACACGTGAATCGCCTTGACGTGCACAATACCGTAAAGGAGGACGAATCCTAGGAGGCAGGCGATTCCGGCGCCCCGAATGATCCAGGTCCAGAATGGGCTGACGGTCATTTCGCGTTCTTCGCGGATGCCCTGCCCCTGCTTTTCCGTGGTCGGGAGATGTCCGGGGAGAATCGGGAAGTATGTCACGAAAAAGCGGTAGCAGAACAGGATGCTGGACACGATCGCGAACGTCATTGCGATTTCGCCGACGGACGGGAAGTACGCCTTGGTGCTGAACGGCGGATCGTAGCCCACCAGAAAGACGTTCAAACGGTTCAGGATGACGCCGAAAATAATCAGCGTGATCGAGAAGAAGAGCCAGCCCATGGAGCGCCGCACCGCCTTGTTGAGTAGCAGCAGTAACGGGGCGATGACGCCCAGAAGCATCTCGATGGCCAGGGAGACGGTGGCCGCCGGGTGGCTGAAGAAATCAAGCTGGTTATGGCGGACAATGAGGTCCCCGATTCTCACAGCGCCGTAAATGCCGAGGAACCATGGGATCATCCCGGCCAACGGCGTCAGAATCTCCATTTCCGGATTGCGGCCGAAGTTGATGTTCGCGTAGATGGATTCCAAGATCACCATCGGGAAACCCACCATGATCGCCGAAAGAAGGAATAGGACCGGGAGGATGGGCGTGTTCCAGAAAGGACTCAACTTGGTCGGGGCGATCAGCATGAGCGTTCCCAGTGAAGACTGGTGCATGAAGGAAAGAACCACCCCCGCAACAATGAACAGGGGCAGAACGATGCGTACGAACGCGTAGGCCGCCAGGATGTGTTTCTCGAAGCGGCGCAGGAGGCCCGCTCCCCATTCGTCGCTATCGATGCGCGCTTTGAGCCCCTCCAGAATCGACGGACTGAGTTCTACGGAAAGCACCATGAGGTAACACGTCACGCACATGCCCACTTCAAAAAGCACGGAGTTGCCTTGCCAGTTGAAGATCGGACGCCAGATGTTCCAATACCGGCCAAGATCGAAAGCCAGCGCGATGGCTACCCAGAGATAACCGAGGAATGCGGTCAGGATGGCGGGCCGGAGCAGAGCGTGATATCGCGCCTTCCCGAAGATATCGACCAGCGCGGCCGTAGTGAAACCGCCGGCTGCCAGGGCGACGCCGCAGGCCACGTCAAAGGAGATCCAGATTCCCCAGGGATTGAAGTTATCCAGGTTGGTCACCGTGCCCAATCCGAGGAACAGGCGGGTGATACCGAAGGAGAAGCCGATCCCCATGATGATCAGGAGGGTGAGGGTACCGAAGGTGAAAAACGGCTTTCTGACTCTGCTGGGGTAGTCGGTTCGATTCGGGGCGCCAGGCATCAGCGTTCACCTCCCGTTTGGCGGGTGGAAGGAGCGGACGGGTGGTCGCCGTGCTCCTCGCCTTTTTGTTTGTTGCGCCACAGGAGCCCGGAGAGGACGCCGTAGAAAGCGATGGGGAGGATGCCATAGCGGAATACTCCGTGCTGAATGGCTTCGGTGCGCTGTGGCGGGGGCGCGTCGGGGAGGTTTAGCAGCCCAACTTCCTGAAGCGGCCGGCCCGTAAGGTACAGCCACGATGTTCCGCCCACCTCGGTCTCCCCGTAGATGTGATTGAGATACCGGTCCGGCCGGCGTTTCAGGCGTTCCTTTGCCATCAGGAGCAGGTCCGCGCGGCGTCCGAACACGAGAGCCTCGGTCGGGCATGAGGCGGCGCAGGCGGGGTCCGCTCCTGTCCCGCGGGCCCGGTCGGTGCAGAACTCGCACTTTCGGACTTTCGGCTTTAGAGCCTCGTCGAACTGATAGGCCGGGATCTCGAAGGGACAGGCCACCAGGCAATACCTGCAACCCAGGCAGATATCCGGGTTATAGACGACCGGGCCCAACCTCGATTTGGTCAGGGCGCCGACGATGCAGGCGGACACGCAGGAGGGGTACAAGCAATGCATGCACTGCGTCTTGACGGAGGTCGACCGCAGCTCGGCCTGATCCGGCGACGGACTCCCCGGGAACACGTTCACAACGGTGAATGCGTTTTCGCTCGGCCGCCGGTAAGAACGCAACACATCTTTGTCGGAGAACGACTCGGGTACCCTCGGCAGCGAGTTCCTCCGATTGCAGGCATCCTCGCATTTACGGCAGCCGATGCACAGGGTGGTATCCACGAGGACGCCGACGGAATTCACCTCCGGCTCCCCGCCGTTCTCTCCCCCGGTCTGAGCACCTCCGGCGGCCTTCCCAACTGCGCCTGCGGCAGCCGCCAGGCCCAGCTTGAGCAATGTTCGACGCTCCAAAGCCACGGTGTCCCTCCCTCAAAACGGATTTAGAGGTGCTATTGTACCAGTCCGCTCGAACGGATGTGGGTCCCACAAGAGCTCAATCGTCAACAATTGCCACATAGTCGTGACCGCATGTGTTGAAAAAATCCGACTTGCCCTCATCTACTCGTGGAGGAACGAGGCGCCGCTCGCTGCAAGCCAGACGCAGGTAGAGCTGGCGCAATCGTGCCGGAGTATTCCAAGCGTGCGCGGAGCTATCGCCGTTTTGCCCCTACGCAGTCTACACTCGAGTGGTTTGTTAGATGGCTCCCGGGAGGACCGCGGGCGCCGGATTGGCGCTTCTATCTCACGCACCAGGCTCGAATCAGCGTCGAGAATCGGACCCGGCAATCGGATAGAATAGGGTTTCGCCCGGGAGCGTGAGCAGTCCACGGGCCGTTTTGGTTGTCGGACTGGATGCGGTTCTGCTTCAGAATCGAGTTGTACGAGTCGGAGCACAGCGGGATGGGATTGTCCTGGAACGGCGACCGTTATGCAACTCAAGATTAGCCATAAACTCATTGCCGGGGTCGGCGGTGTCGCCTTCCTTATCATTGGGATCTTTGCTTACCTGATTCTCGATTCCCACCAGCGGCAACTCGTGGCTGAGGTGGAAAGAAACGCCCATCAGCTCAGCGAGACCGTGAAGAGCGCTACCAAGTACGACATGCTCTTCAACCAGCGCCAGTCCGTGCATCGCATCATTGAGACCATCGGACGACAGGCTGGAATCGAAAAGGTCCGCATTTTCAACAAGGCAGGGACCATCATCTATTCGACGGATTCGGCCGATTTCGGGAACAAGGTGGACCAGAGGGCCGAAGCCTGCTACGTTTGCCACGCGGCGGACCAGCCGCTCGAAAAGCTCCCGATCTCCAAGACAACGCGCATCTTCCGTTCGTCGCGGGGTTCCAACACCCTAGGCATCATTAATCCGATCTACAACGAACCCAGTTGCTGGCAAAACGACTGCCACGCTCACGACGCCAGCCAGAAGGTTCTTGGCGTTCTGGACATAACCATGTCGCTCGACGAGGTCGACGCCGGCATGCGGGCCAGCAGGATGCGCCTGGTGATCTTTGCCGTCATTGCGATAGCGGCGATCAGCCTGATGATTTACATGCTGATCCAGAGGATCGTGCTCAAGCCGGTAAGCCAGATCGTAGCGGCCACGCACCACGTGGCGTCCGGCGACCTGAATTACACGGTCACGCTGCGGAACCAAGACGAAATCGGCGAACTGGCCAGTTCCTTCAACAAGATGGTGAGCACGCTGGCGGAAACGCAACGTCAGTTGTACCAATCCGATAAGCTCGCCTCCGTGGGAAGGCTCGCGGCGGGCGTCGCTCACGAAATCAACAATCCCCTCACGGGCGTTCTCACCAACAGCACCTACGTGCTGAAGCGGCTGCAGGATAGATCCGATATTCGCGAAGAACTCGAGGTGATCGTTCGCGAAACCAAGAGGTGCCGCGAGATCGTCAAAGGCCTTCTCGATTTTGCGCGCCAGTCCAAACCGGAGAAGAGGCTGTGCGATCCGAATGAGGTGGTCGGCCGCGCGGTTCGCGTTCTTCACCAGCAGTTCGCGCTGCACCGGATCGAGGTAGTCGAGAACCTGCAGGCCGGACTTCCCCCGGTCAACGCCGATATCAGCCAGATGCAGCAGGTGCTGGTGAACCTGCTCCTGAATGCGGACGACGCCATCGGCGAGGGTGGCGGAAGAATTACCGTTGGGACGTCCCTGGTCGGTCCCGACGGTGGCCAGGGGGCGGCTATCGCGGGAAGGAAGACCATAAAGATCACGGTCTCCGATTCCGGATGCGGGATTCCCCCGGAAAATCTATCCAAGATTTTCGATCCGTTTTTCACGACCAAGGGGCAGAAAGGAAACGGACTCGGTCTCGCGATGGTATGGGGCATCATAGAGAAACACGACGGCAGGATTTCCGTTGCCAGCGAACCTGGCAAGGGCACGACATTTACGATCCTGCTGCCGGAGCGCGAACAAGAGGCGAAACGGGAACTAGCATCGGGTAAGAAGGTCTGAATGGTTGGGAAAAGCCGCATCCTGGTGGTCGACGACGAAGAAGTGATTCGGGAATCGACCTGCAAGATCCTCGGTAGCGAAGGATACGACGTGCGGGTGGCGCCGGACGCCGCCGGAGCCATGGCTGCCCTCATCTCCGAGCCGCCGGAAATCGTGTTATTGGATTTTATGCTGCCGGACGTTTCCGGTCTCAGCATTCTTGAGCTGGTGCGAAATCGCGAAGGTATTTCGGTCATCATGACGACCGGTTACTCGACGCTGGAAAACGCGATCCTATTCCTGAAATCGGGGGCTTGCGATTTTCTGCCGAAACCGTTCACCTGTGATGAGTTATTAAGCTCGGTGCAGCGCGCCGCGAGGCTTTCGACGCTTCAGGCAGACGAACGCGAGCGGCTCCTCGAATCGCGGGCCGGTTGTTACCGGCTCGGGTTCCATTCCTGGGTGCGAGTCGAGCCGGGCGGAACGGCTGCAGTGGGGATTACCAGGCTATTCCGCTGGTCGGTGGGAAGGATTCGAGACATAGAGTTCCCGGCGGTGAATTCGGAAATCCGGCAAGGAGGACCTCTGCTTCAGATGGCCGCGGATGACGGTTTGAACCACACGGTCTGGTCGGCGCTGAGCGGCCGGGTGATCGAGACGCACTCCGGGGATTGCCGGCCCTCGGAGGGGTGCGCAGATGAGGGAACGGCCGGCGGCGTACTGGTCCGGGTGGCGCCCGAAAACCTGGACGGCGAATTGATGAATTTGAGCGCCGGCGGGTAGCCGGCAGGGCAGATCGGGAATTCCAGGGTCGTGCCACATGAATTGTTAAGGAGACTCCAATGGTCCTCATTCTAGCCGTGACGATGGTGATTGTCTTCATTGTCAGCGACATCGCCATTCGGGCCGTATCAGCTCGCATCCGCGAGGCAAGAGCCCGGAAGGAGAGGCTTGCCGCGCTGGATATAGGGTTAAACCTCGATTACACGGATGAAGCCAAATCCCTGAAACGCGTGGAAATCGCCAGGCCGCTCGCGCGCATACTTGCCGTGGATGACGAACCGGTGATCCTCGACAGCTTCCGGAAGATCCTGGTGGTCGCCGGCTATGCCATCGACACCGTGGAAAGCGGGCGTGAGGCGTTGGGTCTGGTGCAGAAGAACAAATATGACTTCGTCTTCACGGATCTGAAAATGCCCGAGATGGATGGCCTGGATGTGATCAAGGGGGTCAAGCACTTCAGCCCGGAAACCGACGTCATCGTAATCACCGGGTTTGCGACCGTGGAAACTGCGGTAGACGCAATGAAGTACGGCTCCCTGGACTATGTCCAGAAGCCGTTTACGGAAGACGAGCTCGTCGATTTCACGAAGAAATGCCTCATCAGAAGACAGCATCGCATGGGCAATCAACTCGCCCCGGCGGTTCGCGTCGGCCCCGAGGGACCGCCGGTTGCCCACGAGATCGTCCTTCCGGGCGGCGTGTTCATTTCCGAAGGGCACGTCTGGGCCAGCGTGACGGTTCCCGGTCTCGTCCGCATCGGGGTCGATGACTTTGTGCGCAAGCTGATCGGACGCGTCGACGGAATCGAGCTTCCTCTGGAGGGAGCCGCCGCCAGAAGGGGAGAGAAGCTGTTCGCGATTCGGCAGGGCGGCCGCACGGCGGAATTCCAGGCGCCGGTAAGCGGAACCATCCAATCCGTGAACACCGAACTGGTGAACAATCTGGGCTGGCTCGAAAAGCAGATCTACGAAGAGGGTTGGATCTGCTCCATCAAACCGGAACACCTCTCCGCCGAGCTGGAGAATTTGAAGATCGGCGAGAAAGCTGCCGTCTGGTACCAGGAGGAAATGGATCGCGTCCGGCGTCTGCTGGCCCCCGAAACGCGGATCGAGCGCCCTGGAGAAGCGACCGAAGCCGTGCCGCTTGTCGAAGGGCAGCTTGAGGAAGCGGACGACGCCGCGTGGCGCACCTTTGTGGACACCATCCTTGCGCGGAAGCAAGAGTCCGCGCCAACCTCTTCTTCGGGGCGTTGAACGGCATGGTTCGGAGTAGAGGCATGACTCATCTCGATGGTTTCCCAGTCGTGTCGCACTACATCCCTGGGCTTGATCGTCGATCTTACGGGGGCGCACTGAAAGAAACGGAGGCGGCCTTAGCCGCGGCTGTGTGAGACCTCTTTCGAATTCGATTAGGCTTGGCCGCCAAGCTTGTGGTATGCGTCATCGCGGGCTCGGCGGCCTTTTTTGCCTTTTTCGGCTTCATCAATCTGCGAATGGAGCGCGGCTATTCGCGCGGCATGGTGGAGCAGAATGCGGACCGCATCACGGACGTCATCCTGCGCAGCACGCGCTATCAGATGCTGCGCAACGACCGCGAAGCGATCTACAGCGTCATCCACGAGCTGGGAACCGAGCCGGGCATTCGCCGCATCCGCATATTCAGCAAGGACGGACGCATCACGCTCTCCACTCAGGCGGACGAGGCGGGCAAGGTGGTCAACAAGGACGCCGAGGGATGCGTGCAGTGCCACTCCGGAGCCACGCCCCTCGAAGCCACCCATAGCGCGCGGGAATTCACTGAGGCGGGCGAACGCCTGATGGGCGTCATGCGGCCCATATATAACTCGCCCGATTGCTCCAACGCCGAGTGCCATGCCCACCCGGCGGGCCAGTCGCTTTTGGGCGTAATTGACGCCCAAATGACCCTGGCGGAAGTGGACGCGCAGATCCAACGGCAACAGCGCGCGCTCACCTGGCTGCTGCTTGGCGCGGTAGTCTTGGCGTGCTCGGCCGCGTTCGTCTTCATGTGGCTGGCGGTCGGGCGTCATGTCAGGAAGCTCATCGACGGCACTCACCGCGTGGCCGGCGGGGATTTGGATTACCGGATCCCGGTCGATTCCGCCGATGAACTGGGCGACCTGGCGGCTTCGTTCAACAAGATGACGGAAGAAGTGGGCGGCGTCCAGTCCAAGATCGAAGAGCAGGTGCGGCGCAAGACGTTGGAATTGGAGCGCGCCCACCGCTCGCTGCTCAACTCGGAGAAGATGGCGTCCCTCGGCAAGCTGGCCGCGACGGTGGCGCATGAGATCAACAACCCACTCTTCGGCATCCTGACCTACGCGCGGCTCGTCTTACGCGCCTTGTCGAGGCAGGAGTGCCAGGGGCGCGATGAGATGGTGGAGCAGGTGCGGACCATCGAGCGCGAGAGCAAGCGTTGCGGCGACCTGGTAAAGAACCTGCTGATGTTTTCGCGCCAGGCCCCCGCTAATCGAGAACCTTGCGACCTCAACACCATCGTGCAACGTGCGGTTTCGCTGGTGAAGCACAAGCTCGATATGCAGTCCATCGAGCTGAAAGAAGATCTGTGCAAGGATCTTCCTCCGGCCCACTGCGACGCGAATCAGATTCAGCAGGTCGTGCTGGTTCTGCTGGTGAATGCCTCGGAGGCCATGCCGAAGGGCGGCGCGCTGGAAATTTCGACCTTTTTCGACTCGCGCGGCGAACGCTCGTCGTTGCGCGTGAAGGACACCGGCAGCGGCATTCCCGACGACCTGCTGCCCCGCATCTTCGATCCTTTTTTCACGACCAAGGAAGACCAGAATCGAACCGGGCTTGGATTGGCCGTGGCGCATAGCATTGTGGAACAGCATGGCGGCGAGATTGAGGTTCATTCCACGCCCGGTGTGGAAACCGAGTTTGTGATTTCACTTCCGGTCTGCGTGAGCATGCCCGCCGAAGCGGGAGTGAGGGGATGAGTGAGGTATTCCATCCCATGGAGGAATTATGGCGACGGCTGTAGAATTCCCGACGGCTGTGAAGACTCGAGGGAAGATTCTCATCGTAGACGATGAACTCGTGGTCCGCGATTCGCTTGCCAAGTGGTTCACCAGCGAGGGCTATTCGGCCCGTCCCGTGGCCAGCGCGCGCGATGCGCTGGAGATTATCGCGCAGGCCGAGTTCGACATCGCGCTCCTCGACATCAAAATGCCGGGCATGGATGGCATGGAGCTCCAGGCGCGTCTGCGCGAGGCCGATCCCGATCTGACGGTGGTCATTATGACTGGCTACGCCAGCGTGGATACGGCCGTTCAGGCCCTCAAGCACGGGGCCTACGATTACATCACGAAGCCCGTTGACCCCGACGAGCTTTCGCATCTGGTTTCCAACGCCCTGGAACACAAGCGCGCCCGCCGCGAAGTGGCGCGGCTGCGCCAGGATTTGCAGGAAGTCTTCCCCAGCACGGAATTGATTGGCAAGAGTGCGGCCATGCGCAAGGTCATGGAGCTGATAGAGATGGTGGCGCCGACCGAGGCTACCGTGCTCATCACGGGGGAGAGCGGCACGGGAAAGGAAGTGGTGGCGCGCGCCATCCACGCGGCCGGGCCGCGCCGCTACATGCCCCTGGTGACCATCCATTGCGGCGCGCTCACCGAGACGCTGCTCGAAAGCGAGCTCTTCGGGCATGAGAAGGGCGCGTTTACCGGCGCGCAATACCGGAAGAAGGGCAAATTCGAAGTCGCCGACGGCGGCTCGGTTTTCCTCGACGAGATTAGCGATATCAGCCTAAAGACGCAAACCGATTTGTTGCGCGTCCTGCAGGAGAAAGAGATCGTGCGCCTCGGCGGAAATCAGCAGATCAAGGTGGATTTCCGCTGCATCGCCGCCACCAATAAGACCCTCGAAGGCCTGGTCAAAGCCGGCAGCTTCCGGCCGGACCTTTATTACCGGCTGCACGTTTTTGCCATCGACCTTCCTCCGCTCCGCGATCGCAAGGAAGACATTCCGCTTCTGGTGAATCATTTCCTGAACAAGCTGTGCATCGCGACCAGCCGCCCTGCCCCGCAAATTACTCCGGAGGCCATTGATACGCTGATGCGCCACGAATGGCCGGGGAATGTTCGGGAACTCGAGAACGCGGTCGAGCGCGCGCTGGTGGTCTGCCGCGGCCCCGAGATCCGGCCCTCCGACTTTTCATTCCAGTTCGAGGTCGAGGAGCCGCGGGGCGGGCGTACGCTCGATGAGGTGGAACGCTTACACATCGAGCGCGTTCTTCGGGAGACGCAGCACAACCTCTCCCAAGCCTCGCGGGTGCTGGGTATTGACCGGACCACGCTCTACAACAAACTCCGGCGCTATGGACTGAGGTGAGGCCCATTAATCTCATACCGTTAGGCAACTGCGCGGGGACCGGGACCGGCCTTCCCGAGGACCTCAGACTTGAGGAGTTGGAGCGCCTGGCGGCGGCGCTCGCGCGAGTTTTCCGCGCTCCTTGCCGCATCCGTCCGCAACACTTCGATATCTCCTTCTCCAGGGACGAAGGCCGCGGCCAGTACCACTCCTCGGCGATACTTCAGAAGCTGGAGCGCACGTCCGATCCGGACGCCCGAGTGTTGGGAGTCACTTCCTGCGATCTTTACGTCCCCGTTCTGACCTTCGTTTTTGGCGAGGCGCAGTTGGAGGGCAACTGCGCGGTGGTCTCGACGGCCCGCCTCAAGGATGAGTTCTACGGCTTGCCGGCGCGAGAGGACATGTTCCGAAAGCGACTGCTCAAAGAAGCGGTCCATGAGTTGGGTCACACCTTCGGCCTTCGCCACTGCATGGACTGGCGCTGCGTCATGGCCTCCAGCCACACCATCGAGCATTTGGACGTGAAGGGCGCGCAGTTCTGCCGCGCCTGCCTGAAGCCGGTCTCGCAGAACGGCCACCTCTTGTAGGGCTTGGTGGCCATACCGAGGAAGACAGAAGGAGGAAGGCAGAAGGCGGAATAGAAGCGGGCGTCCCCGCGACCCACACGTAGAGCGAGCTTTCAGCCCAATGTCACTTAGTTTTCCCATAATCG
This sequence comes from Terriglobia bacterium, assembly GCA_963783505.1. Lineage (GTDB taxonomy): Bacteria > Acidobacteriota > Terriglobia > Bryobacterales > Bryobacteraceae > BOG-224. The sequence goes on from CAWAOP010000019.1 coordinate 400,295, forward strand.
AGAATCGGTCGAAATTGTGTTGCGGTTCGTATCAGGGCACGACTTGAGTCGTGCCGAATTCGCTTGGAATACAAGGGCTTTAGCCCCTGATCGTCCGCAACTCGTTCAAGACCAGGGGCTAAAGCCCCTTCACATCTGCTCTCTCTCGGCACGACTCAAGTCGTGCCCTGATACAAAGCATTTTCTTGCGCTGCACCGCGAGCGTGTGATCCAATTTACATAGAATAACCGGATTTGGGAAAACTAAGTGACATTGAGCTTTCAGTCTGCCGCGCAGGCATTCCTACCGGCGTTCGGCAAGGGAGGTTGGTAAGCGAGGAAACACGCGCCAGAGGGGTATGAGCAAACAACCCTCCGGGCCGGTCCCTCAGTCATTTCTTCGCCGGGCCGGCGGGTGCGGGAGCCGGCGGCAGCTCGGACGATGCGATATCCGCCACGGCTTTCCACGCCCCGTCCGTCCCTCTGCGGTAGGTCGTCACATAGCTGCCGTGATCGTTGACCGGCTTCCTCGTCGTCGAATCCGTAGCGGTATAGGTGTAAGAGCCCTGCGTGAAGCCCAAATCGCCGGAGACTTCGACCTTCGAAGCCTGGAATTGCAACGATAGTTTCGGATCGGCAACCATTTCCGCCAAAGCCTTCCGGATCGCTTCCTTACCAGACACGGCGGCCATACCCGGCGCCATCAGCACGGCGTCATCGGCGTAGTGCGCGGCGAGTTTGTCCGCGTCCTTGGACCCCCAGTCCTCATTCCAGTTCTTCTCGATGCCTTGGATCGTCAGGATGTCCGCGTCGTGCGTATTGGCGGGACTCTGCTGCTGCCCGCAGCCAACGACGAAAAGCGCCAGCGCAGCGGCGCCAAAGCATAGTGCGATCTTCTTCATTTTGCCCTCCCGATAGGGGCAAGTATACATCATGCCGGCTGGGTGATATTGTGAGAGCCCGCTGGACAGTGAGAGCCCGCTGGACCGCACGAATCGCGATCGGTTGGCGCTCAGCCCACGATGTTCTCGCCGCCATCCACTTGCAGCGTGTTGCCGGTGAGCCAATAGGTGGCCGGGTGGCATAGGGCGGCGATACAGCGCGCGACGTCTTCGGGCGTGGTGAGGCGGTGGTGCGGGTTGCGCTGGCGGGCGATCTCCATCAGCTTCTGGTGATCGGGGATCATGCGCAAGGCGGGCGTATCGGTCACGCCGGCCAAAATGGCGTTGGCCGTGACGCCCATGGGCGCAAGCTCCAGCGCCAGTTGCCGGATGTGAGCTTCCAAAACGGCCTTGGCCGCGCTCACAGGGCCGTAATTCGGAATCGCTTTCGAGCCGCCGCTGCTGGTCATGGCGAAGATGCGGCCGCCGTATTCGAATAGACCCGCTCGAAGACAATCCTGTACCCAGTAGACCAACGAGTGCCCCATGGTATCGGCGGTGATTTCGATTTGTTTCTTCGAAGCCACCTCCGGAGCGCCTGCCAGCGGCTTCAAGGCCCCCCATGCGAGAGAGTGCATGAGGACCCTTAGAACGCCGCCTTGCATTTCCAACCGCCTGCTTATCTCTCCAACCACCTCCTGGCGGAACTCGTCATCCGACGCATTGCGATTGTAGAACTCGCAGTCTCGGTTGAGCGCGCGGATACGCTGCTGGATCTCTTCGACGTGCGGCAACTTGTCGCGGCGGTCCAGATGGACCCCGAAAATGTTCATCCCCGCGCGCGCCAGTTCCAGAGCGGTGGCCTCGCCGAACCCGCTGCTGGCGCCAAGAATCAAAGCCCAAGGCTGTTTGCTCATATTCCCCTAGAGTGCGTTCCGTTGCATGCGAACATCCCTCGCGGAACGCCGAGACGAATCTCGGCGCCGCAAGCCTGGAGGCTTGCGCCACTGATCCTGAATCCCGAGGTTGGATGCTTTGTATCAGGGCATGTCTTTAGACACGCCTCATGCAGATGGAATTCTGAGGGCTTTAGCCCCTGGGTTTTCAGTTCGATGGGCAAGATCTGCCGTGCTGCCCCAAGACCGCAGGGGTTAGAACCCATCGGGTGATCCCCGTCCTGCACGACTAAAGCCGTGCCCGCTCCCGAAAACGCCTGTCTGCCATTGGCGCTCCGCGCCTCGGCCCGGCAGCCGCGGGCTGCCTGATCGGCACGACTAAAGTCGTGCCCTGTTACAAGGCAGCCGCTCCGATTCTCATTCTTGCGGATGCAGGCTGCGTTCAGAAAAGGGGCTGTTACACAGCGTTCTTTCTCAGCGCACTGCATTGCAGAGACCCAACTTCCCCGGAAGATGACTTCGGAATTCAGACTCATTCCGCCTTCTGCCTTCCGCCTTCTGCCTTCCTTGCTTCCGTCACTTCAATCTCTCGCGCATCGCCGCCTAAATCGCGAATGCGTATTTCCGTGCGGTTGGCCGGCATGGACGTTGCAAAACGCTCGCCCCACTCGATCAGCACCGGCGCATCGCGTTCGAACAATTCCTCCAAGCCAAGAGTGAGAAGTTGGCGCGGGTTCTCGATCCGGTACAGATCCACATGATATACGCGTCCGCCGCCATACTCGTGAATCAACGTAAACGTGGGGCTGCACACTTCTTCGATGCCAGCGCCAAAGCCCCGCGCGATCCCCTTGGCAAGCGTAGTCTTCCCCGCCCCCAGATTGCCGATCAGCAGCGTCACCCCGCGCGCCGGAATCAAAGACGCCAGGCGTTCTCCGAGCGCAATGGTCTCCTCTTCACTCGCCGTTCGGAATGTCGGCACACTCCTCCATGGCATCGGAAAGGAAACGCAGGATATCGGTGGCGATGAGGCACTTCTCGCCCAGAGCGCGAACGCCGATCTCGCCCGCCAGCCCGTGCAAGTACACGGCGGCCGCCACGGCGCGATCAAGTTCGTTCGGGAATTGCGCCAAAAAGCCGGCGATCATTCCCGTGAGGACGTCGCCGCTGCCTCCGGTCCCGAGGCCGGGCGTGCCAGTGGGGTTGATCCACACGCGGCCGTCCGGAAAAGCGATCGCCGTACGCTGGCCCTTCAACACCAGCGTCACTCCACGTTCCGTGGCGAATGCCCGGGCGGAGCCAACGCGGTCCCTCTGGATTTCCGCCATCGGCTTCCCGGTAAGTCGCGCCATCTCGCCGGGGTGCGGCGTGAGGATCAGTGGCGCCGGTCTCCTGGCCCGCCCATGGCCGGCCTGGAGACCGGCCCCGCTTAGCGCATCGGCGTCGAGGACGATGGGCTGAGAACACTCCTTGCAAGCACGCTCCACGAGCTGTTCGATATCGTCGTGACGGCCCAGGCCCGGACCCATCGCGAGCACCGTCTTGCCTTCCGCTAAGGAGCGCAGATCCACGTCGCCGCGGATTGTCCCCGCGGCGTTCTCGGCGAGCGGAGCCGTCATCAGCTCCGGCGCGTGCGATGCGATTACGGGCACGGCGCTGGCCGCTGACGCCACCGTCACCAGGCCCGCGCCCGCGCGCAATGCGCCAAGGCCAGTCATCGCCGCGGCTCCGGTCTTACCGCTCGAACCGCCAATCACCAGCACATGCCCGAACGTCCCTTTGTGGCCGGCCCTCGGCCGCCGCGCCAGCAGCCCGCGAAACATAGCAGGCTCGATCAGCGAAAGATAGATCGAGGCGTTGTCTTCGAAAAGCTCTGGCGGGCTTCCTATGGGGGCGACAACCAATTCGCCCACAGAGTCGCAGTTCGGCGGAAGTGCGTGAGCCAGCTTCGGGGCGGTGAATGTGACGCTGTAATCCGCCCGCGCAACTTCTCCCGATGTGTGGCCGGAATCGCTGGACATGCCCGATGGGAGGTCGACGGCCACCACGCGCGCCAGCGGGAAGCCGGCGTTGATTTCCCGTATGGCTTCCAAAATCGGTCCGGCCGCGGGCCCGTTGATGCCAGTCCCCAACAGCGCGTCGATCACGATGGTCGCGTGCCGAGCCGCGGGCGGAATCTCGCGGTGGATCGGGCAGCCGCAAACCGCCAGCATCCGGTAGTTCGCGGCGGCGTCGCCGTGCAACTCCGCCGGGTCCGCCATCAATACAACATGCAAATCCGCGGGATGAACGCAAGTGTGAAGCTGCCGCGCGATCACCATGCCGTCCCCGCCGTTGTTGCCCTTCCCGCACAGGATGGCGATGCGGTGCGAAGCGAGCGGAGCGAACCGCTCCACGAGGAATTCCACGACGCGGTGCCCGGCGTTCTCCATCAACACCAGTCCCGGAATGCCCATGGCGATCATGCCACGGTCCACTTCGCGCATCTCGGCCGCGGTAAGAACTTTCATGTCCGGCGAGCCACGATCATCGTCATGTCGTCCTGTAACTCGGACGAGCCGGTCCACTGGATGACGGACTCCATAGTGCGGGCGATAATCTCCGACGAATCGGCGTAGGCATAGCGCAGCAGCAATTCCTTCATCCGGTTTTCGCCGAACATCTCGCCGTACGGATTCTCCGGTTCCACGATGCCATCGGTGTAGGCCACCAACAGGTCGCCTTCTTCCATGGGGACGGTTCGCTCTTCAAAGACCGAGAACGGGAAGGCCCCGACGACGGTGCCGGTCGGCGGCAGGTCAATGCATTGTCCCTTGCGAATCAGCACGGGCGGCAGGTGGCCGGCGTTCGCATAGGAAAGCGTCCTCGCCGGCTCGCTGTAGAGCGCCAGGAAAAACGTGGCGTATTTCTCGGGCGCCGTGTTTGCGTAAAGCTGCCTGTTGAGCTGGCTCACCAAGCCGGCCGCGGAATGCTTCACCGGTCCGGAGCCGTTCGTACTGCCGAGGTACGTGCGCACGGCGGATTGAATCGTCGCCATGAGCAGCGCGGCCGAAATGCCTTTGCCCGCGACGTCGCCGATGGCGAAGACCAGCTCCGCGCCGGGCAAGACCATGAAATCGTAGTAATCGCCCGACACTACGCGCGCCGGCCGGCACACTCCCTTCAATTCGAGCGATTTGAATTTGGGCGCGTCGTGCGGGAAGAGTTGCGCCTGCACTTCGTGCGCGATCTCCAGTTCCGATTGCAGACGCTCCTTCTCCTTCGCCACCACGATCAACTGGCCAAGGTTCTCGGTCATCGAGTTGAACGAGGCCGCCATCTCCGAAAGCTGATCGCTGCCTTTGACCGGAATCCGGTAAGAAAAATCGGCTGTCTTAACGCGCACCGTGCCTTCGTAGATCTCATGCACCGCCCCGGTAATGGATTTCGTCAGCCGTATGCCGGCCCAAAGGGAGGCGATCTCCACGAACAGGAAAAGGGCGGCGAAGAAGAGGAATGCCGTCTGCTGCAATCCGCTGGTTGCCTGTTCGCTTCGCTCCTCAAAAACGATTCCCAAAATCGTCGAAAGCCTCGAGTTCACCACCAGCCACGCGTCTTGATCGTCCTTGGGAGAGCCCCACGACGAGATCGCCAAGGAGTAAAGGCCGTCCACCTGAAAGTCGAAAACGTTGGAGGCCTTGGGAATGCGGGCGTCGCGCGCCACCGGGACGATGGACGCAAACGTCGTGCCTTCCGCGATCGAAACGCTGGACAACCGCGGGATCCAAACCGGCCAGAGTGGCGCTGGTCACCGGCGACAGGATCGTGACTTCGCGCACTTCGGTGGTCGCGCTCGTTCCGAAAACGTGCGCCCACATGTAAAGCTGCGGAATTCCCTTGTCGTCCTTTCTCAGGATCAGGCCGCTGGCGCGGCCCCACTCGGGAGGCGGCGCGGACAGCTTCGAATCCTCCGGGAAGCGGATCTCATCGTTGGTTCGGACAAGAATCTCGGAGCCCGGAACGAAGTTTCGCACCATGTTGCCCAAATTCCGGACTCGGTCTGCGGGAGACTGCTGGGCGCCGGGCCCAGGAGCGCCGCCGGGGGGCCCGCCTCTTCCGGCCGGTGAGCCGGAACGTGAAGCCGCCGCCGGTTGAACACGGGCTGGAGTAGCTGGAGGGGTCGGCTGAGGAACCGCCGGCGTGCTTGCCGCGGCCCCTGCGGGACCGAATGTTCCAGGATCGGATTGAGGGGGATTCTGGTTTGGGCCTGGCGCCTGACCGGACGCCGCCGGCGCCCGCCCTCCGCTATTGCCGTTACGGCCGCCCGCGGGCCCCTGCTGAGGAAAGCCCCTGCCGCCTCCTCTTCCGAAGGCGCCGAAGCCCCCGCGTCCGCGCCCCTGGACCCGGTTCCCGGCCATCGTATCCGCTTGGCCTACGATGAAGCTCTCCCGGTTCGCCAGTTCGGTCCGGACGAAATATGCCGCTACCTGGCCCACCAGAATGTAGCAGGCCAAGCCCGCCAGCAGGAGGATCAGAAAGATGGGAACGAACGCTATAAATACGTAAGCCGCGATGAGCCTGTTGCGCAGCCTCCAAATAGCTTTGCGCAACATCCAGCGTATGAGCCTGATGAGAGAGATGGCACCCATCACGACGGCTGAAAGCGCCGCGCTGATTTGCAGCTCGGAAGAAGCGTTCAACACGCGGAGAACCACGTAGAGAATGACCAGGCCGAGAAAAAACCTCTCCAGCCAACCAAGCCTCTTCCACACGTCGCCAGCGGCGATCCTCATAGCTCCAGACTAGCTTAACTGAAATGCAAGCGTGAAGGATTATGCGGGACAGGCCATCGTATTCCGTGACCTGTCATCTCCGCCCGCCTGCGACAGACGACAAATAGCGATCGTCTGTCCCACTTACGCGAAATTGATCGCGGCGATCACCAGTTGCGGCAGCGCCTGATTCCATTCGTCCGGGACCTCGTCGAAGGCCAGCCGGAACTGCTTGGTTTCTCCCGGCGCGAGGTTCTGCATCTTCTCATCGACAATGGCTCTGCGCGCCCTCAGGACGATCTGCCCGTAGGGATCGTAGAACACCAGGTGGATCTCGACGGACTTCAGCACCCGGTCGCCGTTATTCCCGATCGAGCCGGTGATCTCCACAAGCCCCGTGCCCAGATAGCTGTCGTGCCGCTGCATGTCCACATTGCTTAGCTTCAAACTGCGAGCGTAATCTTTGGCCGGACCGGTCAAAGGGGGTGGTTCGTTCTTGGGCGCCGGCCGGTTGAGATACAAGAACAAGGCCAAGCCCACGGCGGCAAAGGCCAGAATCACGAACGCAAGCGGTGGAATTTCGCGCCGTTGGCGTTTCGGATCGGGGGATATCTTATTTTCCGGCAACGGTCATTTCTCCGATCTTCACGGTCGGAGCGGCCACCGAGCCTCGGAACTCCAAATCCGAGCCGGCCGCTTCCAGCCCGAGCAGCATTTCCTTCAAGTTTCCGGCGATGGTCACTTCGGAAACCGCGAAGGCCAGTTCGCCGTTTCTGATCCACAACCCGGCTGCGCCGCGCGAGTAATCGCCGGTCACAATGTTCACGCCAAATCCCAGCAACTCGGTGACGTAGAAACCATTCGCTACGCCGGCGATAATGCTCTCCGCGGTTTGGACGCCGGGAGCCAGAAAGAAGTTCCCGTGCCCGATCCCGGCGTTGCCGGCCAGTCCCCGCGAAGCGTTACCGGTGGTCTTCATCCCGAGCTTACGCGCGGCGTAGCAGTTCAGCAGGTAACTTTTCAGCACGCCGCGGTCGATCACCACCGTCCGCCGCGTGGGAACGCCCTCGTCATCGAACGGCGACGTTCCAAACAGGCCCGGCAGCGTGCCATCGTCGATAATCGTTACGTTCTCGCTGGCCACTTTCTCCCCGAGTTTTCCAGCCAGAAACGACTCTTGACGGTAAACCGCCGTGCCGTGCACGGCTTCGAAAATGTTGTCCAGCAACGCCCGGGCCGTGCGGGGCTCGAAGACCACGGGTACGCGTTGCGTACTCACCTTCACGGGGTTCAGGCGGCGCAGTGCCCGGCGCGCGGCCGTTCGTCCTACGTCTTCGGGCGGTTCGAGCCGGTTCCATCCGCGCGCCAGCGTGAACCAGTAGTCGCGTTCCATGGATTCGCCGTCGCGGGCCACCGGCGTCACGGCGAGCGAACAGTAACTGGCGCGGTACTCGCCCGCGAAGCCGCGTGAATTGGCGAACGCGTGACGGCCTGCGTGAGAGTCGAATGACGCCCCTTCCGAGTTCGTAATACGCGCATCCTCTGCCAGTGCCGCCGCCTCCGCCCGCCGCGCCGCACCGATGCACGCGGGCGTCTCGAGCGATTCCACATCCGGCGAATAGAGATCGAGATCGCCGGTGATCGCGCCTAGCTCATCCGGATCGGGCATGCCGGCATGGGGATCGTCCGTCGTTACATCGGCCAACTCGATGGCGGATTTCACCAGATGGGCGACGCCCTCGGGCGACAGATCCGACGAGTAGGACGAGCCGGTCTTCCGGCCGATCAGGATGCGCAGCCCCGCGCCGCGCGAGCCGGCTTCCTTGAGTTTTTCCAGTTCGCCCATGCGCACGCTGGTGGAGAACTCGTTCCCCTCCGAGACGGTGCATTCGGCGTCCTCGGCCCCGGCTTCCAACGCGCGCCGCACGACATCCTGGGCCAGTTCGGGCAGGTGATTGCCGTTCATGCCGTTCCTCCCACGGTCATGCGGTCTATGCGAATGGTCGGAATGCCGACGCCCACCGGCACGCTCTGCCCTTCCTTTCCGCATATGCCGATGCCTTCATCCAGACGCAGGTCATTGCCGACCATGCTGACGTGCTTCAGCGCTTCGGGGCCATTGCCCACCAGCGTAACGTCGCGCACCGGCCGCGTCAGCTTACCGCCTTCGATCAGGTAGCTTTCCGAAGCGGAGAACACAAAATTGCCGCTGGTGATATCGACCTGCCCTCCTCCGAAGTCGACGCAGTAGATCCCCTTGGAAACCGAGCGGATAATATCTTCCGGCGGGCTATCGCCGGCCATCATAAACGTATTGGTCATGCGGGGCATGGGGAAGTGCGCGTAGCTCTCGCGGCGGCCATTGCCCGTGGGCTCCGCGTGCGTCAGAGCGCTCGACAACCGGTCCTGCAGGTAGCCGCGCAGAACGCCTTTTTCAATGAGCACGTTCCTCCGCGTCGGCCGCCCTTCGTCATCTACGTTCAGCGACCCGCGCCGAGAGGCGATTGTGCCGTCATCCACCACGGTGCATAGCTCGCTGGCGACCTTCTGCCCCACGCGCCCGCTGAACGCCGAGACTCCCTTGCGGTTGAAATCCGCCTCCAGACCGTGACCGACGGCCTCGTGCAGAAGGATGCCCGGCCAGCCCGGACCAAGCACCACGGTCATCTCGCCAGCGGGAGCCTCGGCCGCGCCGAGCATGGCCACGGCTTCACGGGCGGCGTTGGCCGCAAACCGCTCCGGGCTCTTATCGCCTTGAAAGAAAGAGAGTTCGACGCGGCCTCCGCCGCCCGCATGGCCCCTTTGCGGATCCACGCCGTTATCGCGCGCCAGCACGAACACGCTCATGCGCGCCATTGGCTGGCGATCCAGGGTGAGGACGCCATCGCTGGTCGCCACCATTACCTGACGCAGGTTGTCCGCGTACATGGCCTGCGCCTGGAACACGCGCGGATCGTAAGCACGAGCGGCCCGGTCGGCCCTTTTCACCAACTCCACTCGCTCGGCGAACGGCGCTTCCGTCGGAGCCGTGATCACGGGATACAGGTTGTGCGGCAAGCCGATCCGTAAGTCCACTTTCTGCGTCGCGCCAGGCCCCTCGGCGATGCACGCGGCCACGCGGGCCGCCTTGCGGATCCGCTCCGGAGAGAGATCGTCGGAGTAGGCATAACCGGTCCGCTCGCCGGCCAGCACGCGCACTCCGACGCCCATCGAAACCCCTTGAGTCGCGCTCTTCACGATCGACTCGTCAATGGAAATGGAACTGGTCAGAAGGTACTCAAAATAGAGATCCGCATACTCTCCGCCGCGCGAAAGCGCTTCACCCAGATAAGCGCTCAGATCCCGCTCCGTAATGCCGAAGCGCGTGGCAAAGACCGACTCGGAAAACAGCATAGTTTCAGGCTAGCATCGCTTTCCGCTATCCGCTGTCCGCGCTCTCGCAATCGGCGCGTAGCGCCGGAGAATCACCAGTGGAAGGCCGGCCTTCGACGGCCCGGCTAGTGGGATCGCAGAGCCGTCGCAAACGCGAAAAGCGTTCGGCGGAGAGCGAAAGACCCTGGGAAGCAAAAAGGCGACCCGCACTACGCAGGCCGCCTTTTTGCTTACTCCCGATTTGAAGCTACAGCAACCGGAAATTAACTTCGATGTAAGCTTCCACCGGGACGGCTTTCCCGTCCTTCTTTCCCGGGGAAAACTTCCAGGCCGCGACGGCTTCCATAGCTTTCTCATCCAACCCGAGGCCCAAACTCTTTTGAACCTTGATGTTGCTTGCCTTGCCGTCGGGCGTCACGATAATGTAGAGCACTACCGCGCCCTGCAATTTCGCTTTGCGGGCCTCGTCGGAGTATTCGGGCTCCCTCTTGTAAAGGACCGTCGGAGCAGTCACGCCGCCGCCGGGACGGTACACGCCGTTGCCGAATCCTCCACCGAAACCGTTGCCTTCGCCGTTCCCGACTCCGCCGCCCTTACCGTTGCCGATACCGCCGCCGGACCCCGTACCGTTGGAGAGAATCCCGCTGTGGCTGAACGGATCGCCGTAATGGTCCGAATTCACCTGCGGCAGCACCGTACTGGGGTCCGCGAGAATGCTCGGATCCATCATCAGCTTGGGAGCCATGTTGTTATACACGGCCACCGGAGGCGTGAACTGCCGAACAGAGGCCTTGGGCAGCTTGCCGAAACTGGCGGGCAACGCCGATCGGTCGCCGCCGCCCCCGCCTTGTAGCGGGTTCGGCTTGGGCGTCAACGGATTGACTTGGTCCAGATCCGGAACGAAAACCAGCGCCGCTTTGTGAACCGCAAGTTGAACCGGCCTGGTCGATCCAAGGATAAATGCCGCCGTGATCACGCCAACCTGAAAGCCGGTCGAACATCATGAAGGACTTCTTCTGACGGCCATACAGGCCCCAGATGTCCTTCACTGGAACCGGCTTGGATGTCACATCCAGAGGCGGTAGTTTCGGCGGAAAGATCGCTTCCTTGACGTCCTGGTAGAACGTTTTGTACCACGGAAGCGAAATTGTTATTTCCGCCACCTGGACCGGTTTCGAAGTCACCTCGAGAGGCGGCAGCTTTTCCGGCTTGAAAATGCTTCGGATGCTCCGGCCCAGAGACCGGTAGAAGGGCTCCTCGAGTTCGGGAACGAGGAGACGCGAGAGATTATCGTTGCTATCGGGGTTCGAGCGATTCGGTTGCGCCTGATCGGCCATTTTCGGATCCACCCATCCCTCCCTAATGAGGGCCGCTACGTCTTACGTCTATTGGACGACATGAAGAAACCGCAAGTTACATCAAACCGGATATGATTCTTCGTACACGGCTTATCGCCCGTGCTTTAGGGAGTCTACCATGGAATGCCACCCTTGCGAAGTGTGTCGATTCTGCAAAAATCGAGATCGCTATGGCCCCAGTTCCTCCATGCTCCCCCACCCCACAAACCTCGCCACTGCACGAACATCGGCCCCATCCGAAGCGCGAGCGCGGGCTGACGCTTCCCGGCGCGGAATCACCCACACTGGCTTGGTCCGGAACCCCATATAGAGGACAATCGAATTATGCACATTTCGGTCGAGCAGTCCCCATTCGAGAACGTAAAAACGGATGCACTTGTCATCCCCCTTTTTGAGGGAGCCAAGGAAGATCGCTTTGGCGCTGCGGAACTCCTCGCCGCAGGCGAGATAACGGGCAAGTCCTTGGAATTCCTGCTTTTACACCATGTCGCGGGAGTCGAGGCCACGCGCGTTCTATTGGCGGGGGCTGGCGCGGCCGAGAAGTTCGATGCCGCCGAGGCGCGCAAACTCGCCGGAGGCGCGGTCCGTTTCCTGAAGACCCGTTCGGTCAAGAACATATCCTTCGCGCTTGAAGGCGAGTATGCGCAAGCCGCTCTCGCCACGGCGGTAGTGGAGGGCGCCATCCTGGGAGATTTCGATCCGGACCGCCACAAAACGGACGACGAGAAGAAGAAGTCCGTCGAGCGGTTCACGGTTGTCGTCCCGCGGGGGACCGCCAGGATCGATGAAGCCGCCGAACGCGGCAGAATCGTGGCCGAAGCCCAGAGCTTTACACGCGAACTGGTAAACGAGCCTGCCAACCTCCTGACGCCCTTGAAGGTCGCCGAGGTAGCCCGCGCCTTGGCCGCCGAGTTCCAGTTGGAATGCGAAGTGCTCGACCGAGCCGAACTGGAACGCCTCAAAATGGGCGCCCTGCTCGGCGTCGCGCAAGGCAGCGCCGAACCCCCTGCCCTGATCGTCATCTCCTACAGGCCGGAAAAAGCCGCTTCCGCCAACCATCTCGCCCTGGTCGGTAAGGGCGTCACCTTCGACAGCGGCGGCATCTCCATCAAGCCTGCCGACGGCATGGAGAAGATGAAATACGATATGGCGGGTGGCGCGGCGGTTCTCGGGGCCATGCGCGCCATCGCGCAATTGAAGCCGGCCATAGCGGTGACGGCTTACATCCCGTGCGTCGAGAACATGCCCGGAAGCCGCGCGCAAAGGCCTGGCGATATCGTTACGACTTTCTCTGGCAAGACGGTCGAGGTGATCAATACCGATGCCGAAGGCCGCCTGATCCTGGCCGATGCTCTGGCCTACGCGCGGCAGCGCGGCGCTACGCACATGGTGGATGCCGCAACGCTCACCGGGGCCATCGTGGTTGCCTTGGGCCACCTCAACGTCGGCCTGTTCGCCAGCAGCGACGACATGCGCGACCGGCTCATGCGAGCCGCGAAAGCCGCCGGCGACCGTCTTTGGCCGATGCCCCTCGAAGACGACTACAAGGAGTATCTCAAGAGCTCGTTTGCCGATCTGTCCAACGTGGGCGGCCGCTGGGGCGGCGCGATCACCGCGGCAATCTTCCTTAAGGAATTCGCCGGCGACACGCCCTGGGCGCACCTGGACATCGCCGGTCACCGCATGGCTCGACGATTCCAAACCCTACCTCGCCAAAGGCCCTACGGGCGTGCCGATGAGGACGATGGTGAGCCTGGCGACGAACTGGTAGGGTGGACGGTGGCTCACTTGGAATCGCCGGCGCTGAAGTCCGACGCGATGCCGTCCAAGATCCAATTCAGATACCGCTCGAACGCATCGTCATCCGGGAACTCAGGCTCCAGATCCGAAAGCCGCTTCACGTTCGGGAACTGCCCGCTGGCAAGTACGCTCTTGGCGCAAGTGAATTGAAGAAGAAGCCCCGGCTTCTTGCCCGATCGCCTCGCATCCGCCATCCCGAATTCCATGGCCACGAACCCATTCACCAACAGCCAAACGACGAGAATGATCCGCCTGGCCGTCCTCAAGTCAATCCCGCATTCGCCGAGAGATCCCAGGATCAACTCGATGATGCGGGCGCATTCCGGCCCGCACTCCGGAGGCCCCGACTCGGCGTTGGCGGTCAGCAGAACACTTGCCCAGGGGTGCTTCTTTAGACTCCGCCGCATCTCGTGTGCGAAGTGGGTTAGCGCGGAACGCCAATTGGAGATCTTCTCCGCGGGCCACTCAAATTCTACCGATACCGAATCGAGCATCAGGTTCAGCAGATCGCGCCTGCTGGGAACGTAGTGATACGGCGCCATCGGGCTCGATCCGAGCTCCGCTGCCATTTTCCTGGCCGATACGGCTGCCAACCCATCCCGGTCGGCGATCCGTATCGCAGCCTCGACGATGCGAGGCCGCGTCAGAACGATCGCATTTTCCTGCCACTCGATCGTGTCCCACGTGGGCAGAACTTTCGTCCGCCGTTTCCCCGCCGATTTTGCGCCGGTCTTTGGCATTCTCAGCTCCTCATTCTACACGCCCTAATGCTTCGCCACGCGATCCTTTGCGGCCACCTTCTTCATCAGCCATATTCCCGGTAAGCATGCCGCCACGATCAACGCCGTCCAACAGAACAAATCCACGTAGCTTTTCAGATTCGCCTGCTGCAGCAACAATCCGTTCAGTATTCCGTGCGCCTGCATCTCGGCGACGGGGCGCGCTCGATACCGGCTCATTTCCGCGGTCATCGCCGCCAGGCTCTGCCGGTACACGGGGTCATAGGGCGTCAGGCGGCCAACCAGATCCGCCTGATGCGCCTGCGTTGCGCGCGCAAGGAAGGTAGTGGACGCCGATATGCCGATGCTTCCGCCCAAATTGCGCACCAGATTGAAGATTCCGCTGGCATTGCCCATCTTCTCCTTCGCGAGAGTTCCGACGGAAATCGCCATCAGCGGAACCATCAGCAGCCCGAGCGCGATTCCCGTGAGCCACATTCGGCGCTACGATGCTCGCCATGGAAACGTCCAAAGTCAGATTGCCGAACATAAACGTGGCGGCGGACAGGGCCACAATTCCAATTGTCATGAGCCATTTCCCGTCTATGAACAACATCAGGATGCCCACGAGCGGCATCGCGATCATCGCGCCGATTCCGCGAGGAGCCGTCGCCAGCCCCGCCGCTTGCGAGGTGTAGCCCATCAGAGTCTGGAGGAACAACGGCAGCATGGCCAGAGCGCTGTACGTGGCCGCCATCGCAACACCCATCACCGTGGAGCCGGCCCAAAAGTTCCTATTGAGGAACACCCGCAGATCCACGATCGGCTCTTTCACGCGCAACTCTCGAACGATCAGGGCGATGAACGAAGCCGCGGAGACCACGCTGAACCAGACGATCCAGGAACTCGAAAACCAATCCTCCTGTTGGCCCTTGTCGAGCACAATCTGGAACGTGGCAAGCCACAATGTGAGCAGCGCGAACCCAGTGGCGTCGATCGAACCGGGCCTGGAGTTCTTGATGTACGGGGGATCCTCCAGGTACCGGGCCATCAGGAACAAAGCCAGGATGCCAACCGGTATGTTGATATCGAAGATCCACCGCCAGGAGTAATGATCCGTCAGCCAACCGCCGAGAAACGGTCCGATGACCGGCGCGACTACCACTCCGATGCCGAACACAGCCATCGCCATGCCGTGCTTCTCTCTCGGAAAGCTCTCAAGCAGGATCGTTTGAGAAAGCGGCTGTAACGCGCCGCCGCCCGCGCCCTGCAAAATCCGCGCCAGAATCAATATCCCCATGGTCGGGGCCAAGCCGCACAGGAGCGATCCGAGCGTGAACAACGCCGTACACGCCAGCAGGAATCGTTTCCTGCCGAATCGCAGCGAAAACCATCCGCTCGCCGGGAGCACCACCGCGTTGGCTACCAGGTAGCTGGTCAGAACCCAGGTGGCCTCTTCGTTGGTCGCCGCCAAGCTGCCCGCGACGTTCGGCAGCGCAACCGAGACGATGGTGGTATCGAGCACCTCCATGAACATCGCCAGCATCACGGCGCCGGCGATAACCCAGGGGTTCACGCTCGGAGCCCAGTCCGCGACGCCGGCGTTCGATTCCGATGTCATTGGACTTTGACCTCGGGTTCCACGGACATTCCCGGCCCCAGCCGGTAGCCGGAAGGAGGCGCCTCATCCAGCACAATCTTCACGGGTATCCGCTGAACCACTTTCACGTAGTTGCCCGTCGCGTTCTCGGCCGGAAGCAGGCTGAAGCGCGCTCCGGTTCCGCTTTGGAAACTGTCAATGTGCCCCCGCAAATTGAGCTGCGGGTACGCATCCACGCGAACGGAGACGGGCTGGCCGGGCCGCATCCGTTGGAGTTGCGTCTCTTTGAAATTCGCCACCACCCACAGACGGTCCGGAACCAGCGCCAGCAACGGTTGCCCCGGCTGAACAAAGTTCCCAGCCTCTACGGCCTTCCGGGTGACGAAACCGGATTCGGGCGCGTAGATCTTCGTGTAGGAGAGCGCCAGTT
Organism: Terriglobia bacterium; assembly: GCA_963783505.1. Taxonomy (GTDB): domain Bacteria; phylum Acidobacteriota; class Terriglobia; order Bryobacterales; family Bryobacteraceae; genus BOG-224. The sequence goes on from CAWAOP010000019.1 coordinate 416,081, forward strand.
CCGCCTGCTTGACGGCCGCGCTCGCCTGCTCGACTCCAGCCGCGACGGACGACACTTCCGATTGCCGCGCCCGCACCTGCTCCGGCCCCGCCTGCGCCTCGCTCACGCGCCCCTCGGCCTGCTTAAGTTGGCTCTCCGCCTGAGGGTAGGTCGCCTCCGTGGAAGCCTGCGCGGCGCGTGCCTGCTCCAGATGAGCCTTAGCCGCCTCCACCGCCTGCTGCGCGGCGTCCCTGGCGGACTCCGCCGCCCGCGCCTGCGTTTCCGCGCGGTCGAGCTGCTGCTTGGAGATCTCATCCTTCGCATACAACGCGCGATATCGCGCGGCATCGGCGCTGGCCCGCTCCGCTTCGGCCTGCGCCGCAACCAGTTGGGCGCTCGCTTGAGCGACGGTCGCTTCGGCCGCATTCACCACCGCCCGATTCTGCTCGATGCCCAAACGGACGATGCCGAGCTGCTCGCGGGCGGCATCGGCTCCGGCCGTCGCTTCCGAGAGCGCCGCCTTCGTTACCACGGACGTCAGAGCCAGATTGGCCTGCGCGCCGGCGGTCCGCGACGTGATGTCCGCCAGGCGGCCGCGCGCCTCGGCGACGCGGGCCTCGTAATCCTGAGGGTCAATCTCCGCGATCGGATCTCCGCGGTTCACGTGCTGGTTGTCCTCGACGTACACCCGAACCACCGGCCCCGCCACGCGCGGGCTCACCTCGACGATGCTTCCTTCGACGAACGCGTCATCGGTTGTTACATATGCTTGCGAATGCAGGTAGTACAGAACGCCAGCGACCACGGCGACGCCCACGAGCGCCAGTCCCGCGATTTGCGCCAGACGCTTCCGAGGGCTCTTGACCGACTCGGCAACCTCGGCTTGTTTCGCTCCTTCCGGCAGAACTTCGTTTGTCATCTGTTAGTCCCTCTACGGCAATAGGGCCGCTGTGCCGCCTTCCTAAAACTCATCATTGTTAAAAGGTGAAATCCTTACCCCGTCCCAACGCGGAAAACAGATTGAGGCGGGCTACGTTGAACTGCGCGAGGCTCGATACAGCCATGCGCCGCGCGTTCTCCAAAGCCGTCTGCGCATTGGTTACCTCGATGTTGTCCGCCACGCCGTTTTTGAACCGGTCCTGCGCCAGGTCCAGTTCACGCTGGGCCAGATCCAGGTTCTTCTGCGCGGCGTGCATTTGTTCCTCGCCGGTGAACAGATTCTCCAGCGCCAGCCGGGCGTCCTTCTCCACCGCCGCTCGAAGGTCCGCAAGCCGCATTTCCGCCTGCCGGACATGGCTGGCCGCAGCCTGCGCTTCGGCGCTGGTCCGTCCGCCATTGAAAATGGGAACGTCGATGCGAACTCCGACGGTTCGCGTGGGCAGGTCGATTTCGTTGGACTTCAGGCCACTGCTCCCGTAGTCTCCAAACGCCGAGACCGATGGCGACCACCCGCCGGCCGCTGCCCGGTATTCCGTCTGCGCGATCTTCAACTGCTCGGCGGCTACGACCAGTTCCAACCGGCCGGCGATCGCTTGCTTGACGATCTCCTCCGTCGCGCTCGGCGCCTCCGGCATGAAATGCATCGCCTCACTCAGCGTGATTTCTCCGGCCAGCGGCGCGCCGATCACGCGGAGCAGATTGAGCCGGGCCGTATCCAGGTTGGTCTTGGCCTGCGCCAAATTGACCTGTTGCCCCGCCAGCCGGGTTTCGGCCCGCGCCACATCGAGGCCGGTGGCAATTCCGGCAATCCTCTGGTTGGTGGCCAGATCCAAAAGGCTTTGCGCGAGCCGAATGTTCGCTTGAGCCGCCGCGACGGCTTGTCCGGCTTCCAGCACTCCTATGTAGGAAAGAGCGGTGGCCGTAGCGACCTGCTCCTCCGCAAGGCGCTTCTGTAGCGCCGCAAGCTCGACTCCGTATCGCGTCGCCTGGTAGCGGCGGATCGACGCAAGGTCGAATAGGCTCTGGTAAGCCTGAAACCGCGCGTCAAAACGGTTAAAGGGCCCGATGAAGGCTGGGATGCCGGGGAACGTAGAAGGCGTGAAACCTTGCGCCGCCAGATTCATCGTGAGGTTCGCCTGATAGGCCGATCCGGCGATATTGGGCAGCAGCGCCGAACGCGCCACGGCGCTTTGCGCGCGGGATTCGGCGATCCCTTCCTGCGCCGCCTTCGTCGCCAGATTGTTCTGGAGCGCCTGGTCTATTGCTTGCGCAAGGGTGAGTCCCTGCGTCGCCGCGGGTTGCCCCCAACCCACGGAGCCGATGAAGAGAACGGGAATGAACCGTAAAGATGCTCGAAGCATAAGTATTCGCCCACCAGCCCTCCGGAGCCGATCTCGCCCCGATCGGGCTGTCAACCGAAATTTCATTTTACAGGATTTGTCGTACAGTGTAAAGTCCTATATACAGCATATAAACCGGGATTGCGGATTTGTTTGTGCTGAAGCGCACTGTTGCTGACCGAATGGTCCTACTGCTCAGACCGAATGAAAGAGTTTCATGCCTGAGCAGACGGTCGGTCGAAGACGCGATCACACAAGTCAGGACAGGAGGGTGGGGCGGACCTCCTGGACTGCCTTGTATTTCCATGAAGGTGCGCTCGAAAACCAAGAAGGCCGGCCAGGAGGCCCGCCCCACTCGGAACGCGCGTCTTCATTACCTTTGGCGGGCACCGCGGCTCATGGGACGCTCTGCCGAAGACGCGGCGTTTGTGGAGCCAGCCCTTTGGGGCTGCCGCCGGGCATCGGCCCGGGGCCTGGAGGTCACTTCGGAACGCCGCCAATAATGGCGGCGGCAGGGCAAAACCCCTGGCCCTACTTTGCCGCGTCTTCATCGCCTTCCGCGGGCCGCCGCGGCTCCGTTCCGACGCGCAACAATAAGGGAGCGTTGGCCGAATAGCACCGAGTCTCCCGATCATGGCTCTAGTACGGCGTATTCATATATAATACATCGTACGGACACCTCGCCAAGGAAAGCCGCGCGCTAGCGTCATGGCCACTTATGACGCGGAAATCTTGCGCTCCGCGACGATCGTGATGTGTGCGTGTGGATGGTTCTCCCAAACGTCTTCCACGTTGGAGCGTTACCTGTGCCGCCCGGATCCGCTCATTCTCCCGCGCGACGCTGGTGCGTTACGCCCCGAGCCGTAACTGCGTTTCTCCCCAACCACCCGATCCGAAGATCCGCACCGTCAGATCGTCCGGCTTCGCGATCGGCGACCGGTACGAAACTGTGTATCGCGCCGCCAGATGAGTGCAGGCGCGCTCCACAAGCGTTCCCGCACCCTCTTCGGTGCGGGCGGCCAGGTAGCTTCCCCGCGTCAACTGGCAAAGCGCATCGAGCGCCGGGTTGTGCGCCACGGAGATCGCCTGGATCGCAGCGCCCGCTTCGGCCGGGCCATCCTGTACGCGCAGCACGTTCTCACTGGGTCCCGAGTCCGATACATTGACCACAATGAGCCGCCGCGCAGCCTTGCGAGGCCAAAACCCCGGTTCCTGCGTGCGCGCGAGCGCGCTCCATAGGTTCCCGAAATAGATGCGCTCGCGGGATTCGTCAAATTGGCTGCGAATGTCGTTCAGGTTCGCGCTGAATTGCATCGCCGCCTCTTCTAATCGCACGCGCGTGCCGCCCTTGGAGGGACCCGTCAGGTATGGAAGAACGATCCAGCGGTCGGAGGCGCGTTTCCATTCAAGCGACCGGAGCGCAGCCACATTCCAGGCCGCCGGCCCGCGGCCTTCCGCCGCCTCGGGAAGAACGAACGCTACCGCCATGTCCGGCCGGCTCCCGAGTTCCCGGAACTCATAGTCAACCACGTTCCGTCCGTCTTCCGCTAGGATGATCTGCGTGCCCGTAAGCGCCGGCCGCGCGCCCCCGGGAGCCACAACTTCCAACTCCACGCGGCGAAGGCCATCGGCTTCATTCCTCGCATCGGCGGCCACCATCCATTGAGTACCCCGCTTGGCTTCCGCGGCGGCGGAGCGAATACGCGCGAGCGCCGTGAACGCGCGGCTCCGAACGCGGGCGAAATGATCCCCCAGCATACGGCCCAGGATCTCCAGGAAACGCGGATCGGCAGTCCTCTCCATTACCCACGCGGCGGTCTGGCGGAAAGGGGCAAGTCGATCGCTTGCCATCCGAAGAATGCTGGAAACAGCAGCCGGATCGCCCATTTGATACAAGGCCAGGGCGGCGTTGCCCGCGACCCGGTTGTCCGAGTCTTTCACCGCTACCTTAAGCAGGTCGCGTACCTGCGGATTATCCACTCCCCAAAGCGCCTCGACGGCATTCGCCCGGATGCGCGGATCCTGTTCGCCGAGCTGCTTCAGCAGCCATCTGCTCCCCGCATCCGATCGCCCCAGAATCAGCACCGCTTTGGACCTCAAATACGTGTCCTCGCTGCGCGTCATGTGCCTGAACGTATCCGGAATGCGGCCGTTCTTCGAGATTCCCTCCAAAATCTCCATGAGGCGGATGATCTGGCCAGACCTCGAACTCTGCTCCGGCGAACTCTCCGCCAGCGCTCGCGCCAGGTAAGTGTCTGTCAGCGGATCCAAATCGCGGGCCAGCCTCAATAGCGTTGTGGCGCCGGCCCGAGAGAGCCGCGGATCGCAAAGCGTGTCCATGAGCAAGCCCCGGCCCAGAATGACTGCCACCAAATAGCGGCGGCCACGGCTTTCTTCACCTTCGTCTTCTTCGTTCAGTATCTCGATCGCCGTCGCGTAGAACGAATCCCAGTCGGAGTCCGCGACTTCGCGAACCAACCTCCCGGATTGACCGGCGGGGTCGAAGTTGCGGACTAGATCTCTGAGCCCTCCCTGAGGGGCCGACTCGCCGGAGGATGCATCCTGCCGTTGGGTCAGATCTCTACCTTCCGCTACACGGTTGGCTAAGCGGTATTCCGGCGCCATACTCAGTTCATCGTCCGATCCTGCTGAGACTTTAGCCTCTTCCCGCCGGAATCGGCGATGCGGCGAGCCCCGCCACCGGGAGAACGGCCCATCCAGGACTGGCAGGCCGGTTTCGAACCCACGCCCTCCGCCCTATAATCGAACTGATGGCAAAGAACAGTTTTGGAGCCGCCGCGCGCCTGACGGTCGGCGGCCGCGTATACGAGTACTTCAGCCTGACGGCTCTCGAGAGGTCGGGCGTCGGCGCAGTCTCGCGTCTGCCCTTCTCCACTCGGATTCTGCTCGAAAACCTGCTGCGGCATGAAGATGGCCGCCGAATTCTACCGAGCGACGTTGAGTTCGTCGCCCGTGGAGAATCGGCCGCGGACGGCAAGGAGATCAGCTTCATGCCCGCCCGCGTCCTCCTCCAGGACTTTACAGGCGTCCCGTGCGTCGCCGACCTCGCGGCCATGCGTGATGCGTTGGCGGCGCTCGGCGCAGACCCCTCGCGGGCCAATCCTTTGCTCCCGGCCGACCTGGTGATCGACCACTCGGTCCAGGTGGACGAGTACGGATCGGCCGGCGCCTTCCAGGCCAACGCGATATTGGAATTCGAGCGCAACCGGGAACGCTACGCCCTGCTCCGCTGGGGCCAGACCGCGTTCCGTAATTTCCGCGTGGTTCCGCCGGACACGGGCATTGTCCACCAGATCAACCTCGAGTACCTCGCCCCGGTCGTGTTTCGAGCCAGTGGAGTGGCGTATCCCGATTCCGTAGTGGGCACCGACTCGCACACCACCATGATCAACGGCCTAGGCGTGCTCGGCTGGGGCGTCGGCGGTATTGAGGCCGAAGCGTGCATGCTCGGCCAACCGATCTCCATGCTGCTTCCCCCGGTCGTTGGCTTCAAGCTGTACGGCAATCTAAAGGAGGGCTGCACAGCTACCGACCTTGTGCTCACGATCACGCAGATGCTGCGGAAGAAAGGCGTGGTCGGCAAATTCGTCGAGTTCTACGGCCCTGGCTTGAGCGCTCTGAGTCTGGCGGACAGGGCCACGGTGGCCAACATGGCTCCCGAATACGGCGCCACCATGGGCTTCTTCCCGGTCGACGCCCAAACGGTAGCCTACTTGCAATTCACCAACCGCGAGCCGGAACTGATCGCGCTGGTGGAGGCCTACTGCAAAGAGCAGGGCCTCTTCCGCACCGACTCGACGCCGGACCCGGCCTATGCCGATACCCTGGAACTGGATCTGTCAACTGTCGTGCCCTCGTTGGCCGGTCCCAAGCGGCCTCAAGATAGAATCGCCCTGCCTGACGTAAAGAAAAACTTTCAGTCATCCTACCCAACTTCCACAAAATGCACCACTTTGGAAATCAATGGAAGCTCCACTCAATTCGGCGACGGAGCGGTGGTCATCGCAGCTATTACGAGTTGTACGAATACCTCCAACCCGGCGCTCATGCTAGCCGCGGGACTCGTCGCTAAGAAGGCCGTCGAGCGCGGTCTTTCAGTCAAGCCGTGGGTGAAAACCAGTTTGGCCCCGGGCTCCAAGGTGGCGGTCGATTACTTCCGCGAAACCGGCCTAATGCCTTACCTGGAAAGGCTCAACTTCCATCTGGTGGGGTTCGGCTGCACAACTTGCATCGGAAACAGCGGCCCTCTGCCCGAGCCGGTTGCGGAAGCGATTCGAAAAGAGAACCTGGTGGTGGCCGCCGTCCTGAGCGGCAACCGCAATTTCGAGGGCCGCGTCAACCCGCTGACGAAAGCCAATTACCTGGCATCTCCGCCCCTTGTAGTGGCTTATGCGCTAGCCGGATCGGTGGCGATCGACCTGGCGACGGAGCCCCTCGGGCATGACCCCGCAGGCAATCCCGTTTATTTGCGTGACATCTGGCCGACCACGGCGGAAGTCGCCGCCGCCGTGAGCGCGGTGACGCCCGAGATGTTCCGCCACGAATACGCGCAAGTGTTCGCGGGCGATCTGAACTGGCAAGCCATGACCGTGCCCGCCGGTTCCGCGTTCGCATGGGATCCTGGCTCCACTTACATCAAGCGCCCGCCATTCTTTGAAATGGCCGCCGATCCGAAGCAACCCGTCGCGGATTTCCACGGCATGAGGGCGCTCGCGGTTTTGGGCGATTCGGTGACCACGGATCACATTTCCCCCGCGGGCTCCATTCCGAAAGACAGCCCCGCCGGCCGATTCCTGATATCCCTGGGCGTACAGCCGAAGGATTTCAATTCCTACGGCGCGCGGCGCGGCAATCACGAGGTGATGGTCCGCGGAACGCTGGCCAACATCCGGCTGCGGAATCAGCTCGCCCCCGGAACCGAGGGGGGCTGGACCGTTCATCTGCCGGATGGGGAACAAACGTCGATCTACGAAGCCTCCGTGCAGTACCAGAAGGATGGCGTACCGTTGGTGATCGTGGCCGGCAAGGAGTACGGTTCCGGATCGTCGCGGGACTGGGCCGCCAAGGGCGTGGCGCTGCTGGGAGTGAAGGCCGTCATCGCAGAGAGCTTCGAACGCATCCACCGCACCAACCTCGTCGGCATGGGTGTTCTGCCTCTGGAGTTCCCTCCGGGTCAAAACGCCGCCAGCCTGGGCCTGACCGGGCGCGAGGTGTTCCACATCGAGGGCATCGAAAGAGTGCTGGAAGGCGGGACCCGCCAAGCCACCATAGGCGCCGTGAAAGAAGACGGTAGGGATACGGTCTTCCAGGTCACGGTGCGAGTGGATACGCCGCAGGAGGCCGAATACTACCGCAACGGCGGCATTCTGCCGTACGTATTGCGGCAACTGGCGTCGTGAGAATTTGAACGGGCCAGGAAGCTTGTCCGGTTGATATAATCTTCGCTTATGAAAACTCTGATTATTCTCCTCGTCCTGGCGTCGGCGGTGCTGGCGCAGGTCTCGCTGACGAATCCAGCGTCGCTGAAAGAGCAGGCCCCTGCCACCTTTAACGCGAAGTTCTCGACCACTGCCGGCGATTTCACGATTCAGGTTACGCGCGCGTGGTCTCCTAATGGCGCGGACCGATTCTATAACCTGGTGAAGAACGGTTTCTTTACCGACGCCAGCTTCTTCCGCGTCTTGCGGGGTTTCATCGCGCAGTTTGGCATGCCGGCAGATCCGAAGCTGAATACGATATGGCAAAACGCCACGATAAAGGACGACCCTAAGAACCAGAGCAACACTCAAGGCACCATCGTGTTTGCCACCGCTGGACCGAATACGCGCAGTTGTCAGTTTTTCATCAATCTCGGCAACAATGCTGCGGGCCTGGATCCAGGCATGCACCCGGGGAACGAGGGTTTCACGCCATTCGGCAAGGTGGTTTCGGGCTTCGACGTGGTGCAGAAACTATACAGCGGTTATGGGGGTGCCCCGACCGAGGGTCAAGGTGGGCACGGCCCGGAGCAAGATGCCGTCGCGCGTGGCGGCAAGGCCTATCTCGATAAGAACTTCCCCAAGCTGGACAGCATTAAATCCGCGACGATAGCGCCGTAGCGGAAAACTACTCAAACGAGGGCAGGTCGGGAACCTGCCCCACGCTGCCGAGCGCAACGTGGGGCAGGTTCCCGACCTGCCCTCCCCAATTACTTCAGGAGGCGATCCGCACATGCGCGCCCACGTTGTCGCGTTCCTGCTTGTTGCCAGCGTCGCTTCCGCTCAGCAAGTCACCGTCACCGTGCTGGCCACCACGGACATGCACGGGAACATCTTCCCTATCGATTACGTGACGGATCAGCCCGCGCCGCGCGGCTTGGCCAAGCTCGCTACGTTGATCCGCGCCGCCGAAGCCGATAATCCCAATCACCTGCTCATCGATTGCGGCGATACGATTCAAGGCACGCCGCTCGAATATGCGTACCAAACGCTGGTTCGCTCGGGAAACGGCCCTCTTGGTCTAATGCCGCCATCGCCCGTCGCGCACGACCCCATGATGCTGGCCATGAATCTCCTCGGATACGACTCGATGACGGTCGGCAATCACGAATACAACTTCGGGCCGAAAAACCTGAATCAGGCGCGCGCGGATGCCCGGTTCCCCTGGATTTCCGCGAACACTTCGGTGGCCCAGGGCGGCGCTGAAAAGCCATTCGCACCATACATCGTCAAGACCCTTGCTGGCGTCAAGGTAGCGGTGATCGGCATCACCACGCCCGTGGTCCCGCAATGGGAGAAGCCGGAGAACATAGGTTCGTACCACTTCACTTCTCCCGTGGAGGCGCTGAAGAGCGCGGTTTCGAAGCTACAAGCCACGGATAAGCCGGATGTGATTGTAGTCGCCGCGCACTCTGGCCTCGGCCGCAACCCCGGCACTGGACAGGCGCAGAGTCCCGACGAAAACGTGGTTTACGAGCTGGCTACGAGTGTTCCCGACGTGGATGCTATCGTCTTCGGACACACTCACAATCAAGTCGAGGGAATCACCGTCGCCAAGATCCTCCTGGTACAGCCCAAGAATTTCGGCGTATCGATCGCGCGGCTGGATTTTACGATGGAACGAAAGGCGGCGGGCGGCTGGTCGGTCGCGGACAAGAAAAGCCGTCTGATCGCGGCTACCGCCGATACGCCGGCCGCACAGGACATACTGGACACTGGAAAACCCTATCAGGATCTCGCCGAGCGTTATCTCAACACGCCCGTGGCAACATCGGCGCACGCGCAAAGCGCCGCGCTGGCCCGCGTCGAGGATTCGGTCGTAGTGGATGCCATCCAAGAAGCGCAGATTGCGGCGACGCACGCGGATGTCTCGTTCGCCTCGTCGTTCAATCCGGGCGTGCGTTTCCCGCAAGGCCAGGTAACGGTTCGCCAGATTGCGGCCTTGTATCCGTACGATAACGAGCTGTACGTCGTCGAAGGCACGGGCAAAATGGTGAAGGACGCCCTCGAAAACGCCGCCCGCTATTACGTTTCGTGCGAGGGCGCGCGCTGCTCCGAAGCGCCTCTCATTAACCGCGCTGTGGTCGGCTACAACTACGACATGGCCGAGGGCGTCAACTACGAAATCGACCTGACCCGCCCGGAAGGCGACCGCGTCCGCAACCTCCAGTGGAAGGGCCAGCCCCTCGCGCCCACGCAACCGCTGCGCATCGCGGTAAACAATTACCGGGCCGCCGGCAGCGCCGGTTACACCATGTTCGCGGGCGCAAAGATCGTGTGGCGATCGTCGGAAGAAATCCGCGACATGATCGTCCACTACTTCACGGAGAAGAAGCAGCTACCGAGCGAGCCGCGGAACAACTGGCGAGTCATCCCCGAAGAAGCCCGCAAAGAACTGGAGCGAGAATCGCAGGGCGAAGCGGGACGGCCGGTGATGCAGTAAAGGGAACTGGCGAGACTGCTCCAACTCAAGACACTGCCGGAAGCCGGGGCGTGACCCAACCCGGTTGCGCGCGCCGTTACCTTACGTCGCCTGATTTACCTAATTCTCCGTCGGCGTGTGCTTCACCTGATCCACCACGATCACTTCCAGCGGCATTTTGCGGGCGTCCATCTTGAGCCCGAAGGAACGCAGGCCGGCAGCCAGCGAGTCGTTGTTGAAGCCCTGCAACAGCCTGAGCGCCTCGGGCGGCAGAGTCACGCCATTGCGCACCGCGGCTTGGATCAGCATGCCCCTGTAATCTTCCGGCGTCAGGTCGATGGCTAGATCGTACGTCGCCGCCAGGCCGGTCGTATCCACTACCTCTCTATCGATGAACCGGGACAGCGTCTCGGCGAAATCGGCCATGGTGACCGTACGCGCTTCAATCCGGTTGTTGGCGAGCGAGAAAGAGCCACCGCGCCCGAGCGCAACACTCACTCCGGCGGAGCTCCCGCTGCCTCCGGCGTTGACCGCGGCGCCCGCGGCTATGGGGCTGGCCGCGGATTCCTTTAACTTCACTCCACCATTCGCAACACCCAGAGCGTAAACCGAAAACTCCCGTTGCTCGCGGTGGATTTTGAGTCCGAGACGATCTTCCAGCAGCGCCTGAAGCATCTCGGGGAGCTTGTCCCGCGAGGCGCCTTCGGCGAATTTGGCGCTCACGTCGAACCGTTCCGTGGCGAGCCATTCGGGCCCGACAACCTGATCGCTCTTAACGCGATAGGCGATCCGTATATAATCCTTCAGCGCCGCATAGGCCATATGGACTTGCGCGCCGTCGATATGGATGCCGACATCCACCTGCTGCGGCGGAGTAGGCGGCGAGACCTTGACCGAAGCCACTTCGAATTCCGGCCGGGGCTCCGAAGCCGGAGCCTGGGCGCACGCCACCCCCGTAATCAAAGCGAAACACAACAGCCCACGAATCAAGTTCATGATCGGATAGACGAAATCGGCGCGCAAAAGATCCAAGTACTTTCGCGCCGGCCGCCGCGAAGGCGCCGGCGGCTATGTGCGCTTCACAACAACCAGCGTGATATCGTCCGATTGCGCCCGGCCGGCCGCGAACTGCGTGACAGCGTTGCGGATGGCCAGCACGATCGCTTCGGCCGGCTGATCGCGAGTCCGATGCAGGACTTCAACCAGCCGGTCCTCGCCGAATTCCTCATCGGCCGAGTTGATGGCCTCCGTAACGCCATCGCTATAGATTGCGAGGATATCGCCGGCATCGAGATGGGCTTTCGACTCGCCGTAGGACATCTTCGCCAGAATGCCGAGCGGCGGCCCCCCGCCTTCAAGCCATTCCGCCGCCCCGGAAGCGCGCATCAGCAGGGGCGGGTTGTGACCCGCGCTGGCGAACGACAGATCGCCGCTTGACGCATCCAGCACGCAAAAGAAGAACGTGATAAACCTGTTCCCCGGGCAATTCACGCACGTGGATTTATTGAGCCGCGTCATGAACGCGCCTACGTCGCCGAGGTCCTCGGCAAGCGCGCGTACGCGGGCGTCCAGCGCGGTCATCATCAGCGCCGCCGGCATCCCCTTTCCGGAAACATCGCCGAGCGCGACGCCGCCTTTACGGCCGCCATAAGAGAAGAACGCGTAATAGTCCCCTCCCACCGCTCCGCAAGGCGCGTTAAACCCGGCCAATTCGGCCCCTTCCACCTGGGGAGCGGCAGCCGGCAACATGCCCCTCTGGATCTCGGCCGCCTGCGAAAGCTCACGCTGCATGAGACGGCTGACGGCCTCCGCTTCGGCCAGGCGCGCGTTCTCGATGCGGATTGCGGCGACATTCGCCATCACCGTGAGCAAACTGAGATCGTCCGGCGTGAAGACCCGCGAAACGTGCTGCGAGTCCACATAAATCAGCCCAATCGTGCTCTCGCGCGTTTGCAGGGGCACGGCCATCATGGTGCGGACATTCTGCTCGACGATGCTCATGCGGGCGCGGTAGGCATCGTCAAGCTGCGCATCCCGCACCAGAATCGAGGCCCGCTCCTGAATCGCGCGGTCGCGAACCAGCGTGCTGATGCGGAAGTTTTCGCCCTTGTGCGCGCGAACCACCAGCGCGCCATCGTCGAGCGTCATCAGCACGCCGCGCTCGGCGCCGACCGCTCCGGTCGCCAGATCGAGAATCACGGGGAACAACTCCGCGAGCGGGCGGTTCTCGGCGAGCGACTGTCCCGCCTGGATGAGAGCCTGGACGGGAGACGGGGCGCCCGTTCGGATTGCGTACGAGCTGCTGCCCTGCCCCACGGCGCGCGCGCTGGCTTCCAGGCTCGTCACCACGGTCGCCATGCCGGAAGCGGTCGGCTGTTCGCCCTCGAACACCACCACGTCGGGCTTCGGGCCGGGAGCGGAAACAACCGCGAAGGTAATGGCCGCGTGGCCCGCGGTCACGCAGTCGCCGGGCTTCAGCGTGCGCCGCTCGCGCAATGGCGTTTCGTTGAGGAAAGTCCCGTTCTTGCTCCCCAGGTCTTCCACCGTCCAGACATCCCCTTGGCCCTGGAACGCGAAGTGTAACCGTGACAAGCCGGCGTCATCCTGGAAGGAGATATCGGCTCCGCTGGAACGGCCTACCGTGATCCGGCCGGCCGTAAGCGGCGCCGTGCGCGTTTCGGCGCCAGGGTACTGGATGACAAGTTCGTACGCCATGGTCCATTGTAAACATAGCCACCGCGCCGTTGACGGGCGCGGAGCCATTGCTTTTAGCGGCGTTGCGTAAAGAAGCCACCCAGGTCAACCGATAAGGATGGGGAGGGGATCATGATTCTTCTCTTTCTACTAGTCTCGTTTGTGGTTCTGTACTACGTCGTACCATCGCCCGAACCCAGCCAAGCTGAGAGGTTTCCGGGGACGAAGGTGGTGAGATCAGGCCCTGCGAAGCCCGAGGCGCTCGATCCCACCGCTACACCCGGCATTCTGGCCCTTGGCCAAGCCTTGGAACGAATGGGCCGAGGTCAGGCTCCGCGGACTTCGCCAAGTCCGGAGGTAGTTCTCAAAACCCATTGATTTAGGCTAAGATACTCACATGCCCGACACGGAGACTGGCGCCGACGTATCGCCGCCAGCCGTTGCCGTAGCTTCCAGCCGAGCGGCGACAGCTCCGGAATCCGCCGAGGTTCGTGTACGAGTTCTCCCCGACGGCGAGTTCCAGACCGCGCTATTGGGCGGATGGAAGGGCCGATACCTGGAGATCGAGTTTACATCCCCGGGGATCTCCCCCGGCCAGGCGATCGAGATTGAATCGGGCGACATGCTGTATTGGGGCGAGCTTCAGCGGCGCGAAGGTCAAAGGGGCGTGGCCTATGTAGAACATTCGCTCAATCGCGCCACGCTGGCAACGGAACGGAACCGCTGGGATTGAGCGGCTATCGACGGACGGGGACGCGCAAGACGTTATGGATCGACTGCTCTGGATGGGTCTTAAGGCATTCTTCATCGCCTTGGTGTTGACTCCCATCATCCGCGATATTTCCCGCTCCTTTAACGTCGTCGACCGGCCTGGCCAGCGCAAGGTCCACGCCCACCCCATACCGCGAGTGGGAGGCGTCGCCATCGCTCTGGCATATGGCCTCGCGCTACTACCGTTCAACTCGCACGGGAATCCCTTGACATCGTCACATATGGATGCCTGGGGGATCTTTCCGGCGGCTGCCATCGTAGTCGTTATCGGCCTCCTGGACGATCTGTTTTCCCTCAAACCGCTTCTGAAGCTGGCGGGCCTGGTCGCCGCCGCCTCCGTGGCCTTTTCGCGCGGGTTGCGGATTGGAGACGTAGCGTTCGTCAGCCTGCCCGTGTGGATCGACTACCCGTTGACCGTCTTCTGGCTGGTTCTGACCTCCAACGCGCTGAATCTCATAGACGGACTCGACGGCCTCTGCGCGGGCATGGGGCTATTATCTTCCCTGACCCTGTTTACCGCCGCCATACTGCACAAGAACTTCGCATTGGCCTATGCTACTTTCCCTCTGGCCGCGGCCCTGGCGGGCTTCCTGTGCTACAACTTCAACCCGGCCACCGTGTTCCTGGGCGACTCCGGCGCGCTGCTGATCGGGTTTCTGCTGGGCGCGTACGGCATGTTCTGGTCCCAAAAGGGCGAAACCGTCCTCAGCATCCTGGTGCCGATGCTGGCGCTATCGATCCCGCTGCTGGATGTATCTCTCTCGGTCATCAGGAGGCTGATCGGCGGACGGCCGATTTTCTCGGCCGATCGGGGTCATATTCACCACCGTCTTCTCGACCGCGGGCTCTCGACGCGCCAGGCCGTTTGGGTGCTATACCTGGTCGGAGCTCTCGCCGCCGCCTTTGCGCTCATCGCTTCGAGCGGGATTTTGGGCCGATACCAGGCTGTGGTTGTCATTGCTTTTTGCGTTGCCGCTTGGGTAGGAATCAAGAACTTGCGTTACGCCGAATTCGATATCGCGGGGAGACTGCTGTTCAGCCCCGCGGATTCCGGCAAGGCCGGAGCGGATCTGTTAGGGCGGTTGGCCAATTCCTTGGAAGAAGCCACCGATGAGGAAAGTTGGTGGCGGACGCTCGCTCGCGAGGGCAAGGGTCTCGGTTTCGCCGCCCTGCGATGGCCCAAGCCCTCAGGAACTCGCGACGTCGATCTGGCTCCCGGCGCTCCTCGCGGATGGTCGCTGGAGATCCCGGTCGCCGGGGCCGGCGCCATCCGAGTCGAGGGTTTGGCCGGCACGGACGCTCCGCACTGCGATCTGCCGGAACTGGCCGAGATTGTCGGACGGACTTGCCCGTCCGCGAAGCGAGCGCCGGCCGAGCCGCCCGGCGTCGCCTCCGGTGTCGCATGACCTCGCGCCCGCCAACGCGCCGCTTAGCCCTCACGCTGGCAGACCTGCTCGCTTGCTATCTAGCCTGCGCCAGTATCGCGTCTTGCTTCCCCGAGCCTGGCATCGAGTGGGACGTCGTGGTCCCGGTATCCGCACTCTCATGCTGGCTCGCGGCGCTGGCATTCCAGGAACGGGATTTTGGATTCAACCTCTGGATCGATCAGTTCTTTTATGCCTGCGGGCTGAACATGCTGCTCGAATACGGGCTGGCCTATGCTTTCATGTTCCGGCCCGCTCCCCTGGCCGCGATGTTGGCGGGTGTGGCTCTGGCGTTAATCCTCATGGCATCGCTTCACCGTTGGGTTTTTCCGGATTCGCGCCGTTCTCCAACCAGCGTCCTTTTCATCGGGTTCGATGCCAGCGCACGCGCTCTAGCTCCGCTCTACGGCGACCGGATCGTCGGCGTTTTAGAAGACGATCCGGCTCGGGTTCCGAGCGGCCTGCCGTACCTCGGACCGCCCAGCCGGCTCGATGAAGCCGTCGCCCGGACTCAACCGGGGTCGATCGTAGTGACCGGCAGGCCAGCCAGCGCGAGCGGTCTGCTGGATAAGCAATACTCCGGCTGCACGGTGATCGACGGATCGGCATTGCACGAGACTATGCTGGAACGCGTCCGGTGGGACCGCCTCCGCCCCATCGATCTTCTGTTCTCGCATTCGACCAACGCGGACCGGCTGGGCATGGCCGTTCAAGCTATCTACAACAATCTGGTTGGCCTTGCGCTTCTCTTGGTCTCGACGCCGCTGCTGTTTCTTCTGGGGCTGGGCGTATCGGTGGCCTCGGGAGGCGGGCCGAGTCTGGAATCCACGGAGTGCCTCGGATTCCAGATGATCCCCTTCCGCCTCCTGCGCTTCTCGCTGGGCCGCACTGGAGCGCCGCCCAACGCGGTTGGGAGGCTTATCTCCAAACTCCACCTGGTTCATCTGCCGCGTCTCATCAACGTCGTTCGAGGCGAGATGGCTTTGTTCGGGCCGCCGCCCGTCCGGGCGGAATTCGCCGCGCGCCTGGCGCAACTGATCCCCGTCTATTCGCACCGGTTCACCATCAAGCCCGGCCTTGCGGGCTGGTCGCAAATCCACTTCGCCCGCGTTCAAGGCCCCAGTGACGAGGCCCTGCGTCTGGAGTACGATCTCTATTACGTCAAGCAGAACAGCGTGTCCCTGGACCTGGAGATTCTCATGCGCACCTTGCTTCCGGGCCGCTCGGACGCTCCGTCGCTTGGGCGGGAGCCCGCGGGAGGGCGTTGATGCTTGCCGTCGCGGCCGTCGCGCTGGGAACCGCGATAGTCTTCTACATAGTCGCCGTGTATCCCCTGGCGCTGGCGTTCTCGCGGCGCCGGCCCCCGCGGATCGTTCACAAGGACTTGAGCTTCCAGCCGACGGTTTCCATCATCGTGACCGTCTACAACGGCGAGGATTTTCTGCGCGACAAGCTGGATTCTCTTCTCGCCCTCGACTACCCCGCGAACCTGCGTGAAATCCTTGTAGTCTCGGACGGTTCCACCGACGCGAGCGATTCCATCGCCGAATCGTACATCCCCCGCGGCGTAAAGCTCGTGCGGGTTCCCCATGGCGGAAAGCCTGCCGCCTTGAACGCCGCGATCTCCCAGACGTCGGGTGAGATTCTGTTTCTGAACGACGTCCGCCAGCCCATAGACTCGAAAGCGCTTGCGCACCTCGCCGCAAACTTCGCCGATCCGGAAGTCGGCGCCGCCACGGGTGAATTGCGGTTCTTCCCCGATCCCAAGCACCCCGGCCCCACCGGCGAGCAGACCTCTCTTCAACTGTACTGGCGCTACGAGCTTTGGGCGCGCTCGTGCCATAGCCGCATCCATTCGATCTTCAACACCACCGGCTGTATCTACGCCATACGGCGGACGCTCGCCGATCCAATTCCTCCCGATACGCTCGCCGATGACGCCGTGATCCCCCTGCGGGCGTACCTGCGAGGCTACCGCGTCATATTCGAGCCGGCCGCCGTGGCTTTCGATTACCCCACCGAGGAAGGATGGGAGTTTCAGCGCAAGCTACGAACGCTGGCCGGGCTATGGCAGGTTTACGCCCGGATCCCCGAACTGCTGACGAAGCGCAGCCGCATGCGTTGCCACTTCATCTCACACAAATTCCTGCGGCTGATCATGCCTTGGGCCATCCTGCTGGTGGTCGCCGGAACCGGCGGTTTGACGCTGGTCCCGCTGCGCAACGGACTGCTGGCCGCCGAAGGACTGGTAGCCGCCCTCGGCATTCTGGATACCGTGCTTCCGCTCCGCAATCCGCTGAAGCATCTCACGTCACCTTGCAAGACGTTCCTGGCGATGAACGCGGCCGCCCTCTTTTCGGTGATCGTGTTCCTGGTGCCGCCCGGAACGTTGTGGGGAACCACCAGGGTAAAGGTCCGCAGGTAAACCGGATTCCGTCAGGAATCGCCTGGCGCCGAGTAACACGTGAACCTGGCGCCGAGTCACACGTGAACTATCGCTCGCCGAAGGCCCGATGCATCCGTTCCCAGGTGACAGACAAATCCTCCGGCAGGACGCGCGTTTCACCAACTGAGGTTATGAAGCTTGTATCGCCCGTCCAGCGCGGCATTGCGTGCACGTGGACATGACCGGCTACGCCGGCGCCTGCGCTCTTGCCGAGGTTAATGCCCATGTTCAAGCCATCGGGGTGGTAGATCTCGCGCAGGACCTTCTCCGCCTCGCGCACCAGAAGGATAGTCTCATGGAGCGTCTCTTCCGGCAGCTCGGTGAGCGAGGCCGCGTGCGCGTAGGGGACGACCATCAGATGGCCGTTCGTATAGGGGTAGCGGTTCAGGATGACGAAGTTCCGTTGCGCACGGAACACCACCAGCGATTCGGGGCCCGGCTGCGCTTCCGCGGCCCGGCAAAACACGCACCCTTCCGGCTCCCCGGCCGCGGTGATGTACTGATAGCGCCAGGGAGTCCAGAGGTAATCCATGCCTTTCCCAAACGGGGTTCTACGCCTTCGGGGCTGCTTCGGCGGCTGCAGGCGGCTCCGAAAACGCCGGCGCGCCGGCGTGATTGACTACGTCTTTCAGTTCCCTGCTCGGCTTGAAATAAGGGATCTTTTTGGAGGGCACTTCCACGCGCGCGCCGGTCTTGGGGTTGCGCCCGATGCGCGGCTGGCGCTGGCGCGTTCGAAAGCTGCCGAATCCGCGGATTTCAATCTTGTCGCCCCCGCGGAGCGAACGGACGATGCTCTCGAAAATGGCCTCCACGATGACCTCCGATTCCTTCCGCGTCATCTCCACTACGCGGGAGACTTCTTCGATCAGATCGGCCTTCGTCATCGCTTTCTCCTCTGTGCTTCAAACCGTTACGAAATCGCAGTATCGCTTGATTATAGACGAAATGCAAGCTAGTCCTGGGCGCGGTCTCTGAGGCTCATGACCTCCTCGATGGTGGAGGTGGCGGCGTGAGCCTGACGCTGGTAATCGCTCAACCTGCTCTTCTCCTCGTCGTCCACCGCCGCCCGCAAGCTCAAGCCGATTTTCTTCTCGGCCTCGCTCAGCTTGACGATTTTGAAATCCAACTCCTGCCCCACTGACAATGGCGGAGTCTGGGTAGCCGGAGCGGCCCGGCCCCCCTGGCCGCGCCGCCCGCCGTGGCCGGGAACTTCGGAGAAGTGGCACAGGCCTTCGACGCTCTCCGCCAGTTCCACGAAGGCCCCGAAGTTGGCCAGGCGGCAAACGCGCCCGCGCACCGTATCGCCCACCTGGTGGCTCTGGAAGAAACTCTCCCACGCGTCCGGCTGAAGCTGCTTGACGCCCAGCGAAAGCCGGTGCGCCGCCGCATCGATGCTCAGAATGACCGCCTGGACCGTCTGTCCCTTCTTGAGGATTTCAGACGGGTGCTTCACGCGCTTGGTCCACGACAAATCCGAAACATGCACCAGGCCGTCGATGCCTTCCTCGATCTCCACGAAGGCGCCGAACTCGGTCATATTGCGGACGCGCCCTTCGACTACCGATCCCACGCTATAGCGCGCATCCACCGTGGACCACGGGTTAGCCTCGAGTTGCTTCAACCCCAGCGAAATGCGGCGTTCCTTCGGATGCACCTCCAGAACCACCGCCTCCACCTGGTCGCCCGGCTTCACCACTTTCGACGGATGCTTCATGCGCCGCGACCACGTCATCTCGCTGATGTGAATCAGCCCTTCGACGCCGGGCTCGAGTTCCACGAAAGCGCCGTAATCGGTGACATTCACCACCCGGCCGATCACGCGCGAGCCCACGGCGTACCGTTGCTCCAAGGTTTCCCAGGGATCGGGCTGTAATTGCTTCACGCCGAGCGATACGCGCTCCTTGGTGCGGTCGAACTTCAGTATCTTGACCGAAATCTCGTCGCCCACGTGCAGGACTTCCGAAGGATGGATCACGCGGCCGTAGGAGAGATCCGTGACGTGCAGTAAGCCGTCTATGCCGCCGAGGTCCACGAACGCGCCGTATTCGGTGAGGTTCTTGACTACGCCGGTCACTACGGCGCCTTCGGCGAGATGATCCAGCGTATCGTTCTTGCGGACCGAGATCTCTTCCTCGAGGGCAAGCTTGCGCGAGACCACAACGTTGCCGCGGCGGCGGTTGAGCTTAATGATCTTGACCGGGATATCCTGCCCGATCAGCGAGTCGAGGTTGTGCACCGGACGCGGATCGGCCTGCGAACCCGGCATGAAAGCCTTGACGCCCACATCGACCGCCAAGCCACCCTTGATCCGGCCCAGCACATGGCCGGAAACGATGAGTTGTTCGCGGTAGGCTTTTTCCAGGTTGTCCCAAACGCGCAGGCGCGCCGCGCGCGTATGAGAGAGCATGACGTAGCCTTCCGGCTGTTCGCCACGCTCGATCATTACGTCTACGGTGTCGCCGGGTTGGACAGTGACTTCTCCTCGCGCGTTTCGAAACTCCTCGATCGGAACAATGCCTTCGCTCTTGTATCCGAAATCGACGATGACATCTTTGGCGGTGATGCTGAGGACGATTCCCGGCAGGACTTCGTCGGCCGCGGGCGGGGCGAACTGGGTGTAGTCTTCGAGAAGGTCCTCGTAGTTATCGGGAACCGGCTGTTCCACCTGCCCGTTGTTGTCCGCCGCCATGACGCCTCCGCCAGCCGTCCGCGCGCGGTCGTCAACAGGGTTCGAAGAAGTTATGACTTGCGCCGGCGCATAATATCGCCCCGACGCGCCCTTCACCGAGCGCCATGTTATGCGAGACCGCCCGCCAACTGCCAGCAAACCGTTGTGAGATCAGTATGTTAGCAAATATACGCCGAGATGTTCCAAAATGTCAACGGGACGCCGCCGTCGAAGCGTGGCCGCTCTCCGTGATACCCGGACGGCCGAGACGGCGCATGACGGAAAGCACGCTACCGGGATACTCGGGAGCCGCGTTATACAGGCGGAGCTTGCCCTCGAGGGTCCTCCGGGAGTACGCATCGGTATGGGTCAGTTGGTAGGCGACGGCATGGATGGCGGCGGCTGGCGTCGGGAACCGCGCATGGCCAGAGTCCCATCCGAAATAGTTGTTGCCCGGGGCCGCCTTGCCGCCCGTTGTCTCTATGTAGGAGATACTCGGCAAGAGACGCCAATCCAATGAATTATCGTCGGAAGCCTCAAGAAAAGTTTCGGCATATTCAGCCGCCGGGCAGGCGCTGTCCGCGAAGAACTGCCGCAACCGGGAAAGCCGCGGATCGCCGGAGTAGTCCGGAGCGGGCGGATGCGCCGTACGCGGAGGCGAGATGGCTGAGGGCAGGCACATCGCTCCCGCGACGAATACCAACCCCGGACGCAAAAACCGTTTCATCATAAACCCCTCCTCGTTACAATCGGGAACTTCGTGAACCGCCAGGCGTTGATGGGCCGGGGCCAGGACGGGAGCCGAAGCCCCCCAAACGGATCGTGGTCTACGTGGACGACATTAGAAAAGATTATACCAGACCGGCCATCCCAGACCATCCGGACTGCCAACTGGCCAACAGCGTGAGGAGCGGCCCAGAAAGGCGCCCCGCCCCGCCGCGGAACCTGCGATACTAGTACGGCAGAGGCCTGCCAGTGGCCGCCGCATGCGCACTTCCCCTATGGCGAAGTTTGCGCAAGTAGCTTAAAGTGTTAGTGAAGCAAGTGGTTGAGGTCAATATGCGCCCGATTCGTTCGATTACGTTGGTCCTCTCGGCCATTCTCGTTTTGGCGTCGTGCGGCCGCAATCCAAACGTGACCAAGCAGCGTTACCTGGAGAGCGGCAACAAGTACTTCGAGAAGCAGCGGTACAAGGAAGCTACCATCCAGTACCGGAACGCTCTCAAAGCCGATCCCCGCTTCGGGGAGGCGCATTACCGATTGGCTCTCACGTACTTGAAGCTCCAGCCGCCCAGCCTTCCCAATGCGCTCAAAGAACTGCGCCGCGCGGTGGAACTGCTGAAGGGCCAGCCCGATTACTACGAGGCGCTGGTCAGAATGACCGAGATCTACCTAAGCCCGGGGGCCTCGCGCAATAAGCAGCTCATGGATGAAGCGGAAAAGAATTGCAAGGAACTGCTCGCGCACGATCCAAAGTCGTTCGACGGCCTGCGACTGTCCGGCGATTTGAACTACCTTCGTGGAGCCGAGGCCGCTCGGGAGCGGAAGGCGGACGACGCCAAGCAACTGCTGGCCGATGCCATCGGTTTTTACAAGCAGGCCGATGCAGTTAAACCCGGCGACCAGGGCGTGAACCTCATGCTGGCCCGCGCATCCGAGGCGATCGGCGATGCCGCGGCCGCCGAAGGGTACTTCAAGGCGGCCCTCTCAAAGAACAAGGCCGCCATGGAGGCTTACCGCGATCTGTACACTCTGCTCTGGGTCGAAAACAAAAGAGCAGAGGCCGAAGCTCTTCTGCAAAACGGCTTCAAGGATAATCCTAAACAGTTCACTTTTCTGATTTGGCTGGCCGAACAATACGAGGCCGAGCATCGCCGTGACGACATGCTCAAGGTGCTTGGGCAGTTGGAGTCCAAGTCGAGCGAGTACCCGCGAGCCTACCTCGACGTGGGAGATTTCTATCTCAGAACGGGAGATGGCGATTCAGCCGTCAAGGAGTACAGGCAGGGGACCACGAAGGACGCCAAGAACAAGGCTGTCTACGAGAAGCGCATGGTCGAAGTTCTGATGCGCCAAGGGAAACGGGGCGAGGCGGCCGACGTAAACGCCCAGATTCTGAAGGATAATCCCACCGACGCGGACGCTCGCGGAGTTGCGGCAACCTTGATGCTGGATAAGGGCGACGTAACCAAGGCCCTGCTCGAACTCCAACGCGTGGTTTCGCAGACTCCCGATAACTTTGTGGAGCGTTATAACCTGGGGCGCGCGTACTTCCTGCACGGCGACGTCGAGCAGGCGCGGCAACAGTTCCAAAAGGCCATCGACCTGAGGCCCGATTATCTGCTGGCTCGGATCGATCTCGGCCGTTTGCAGACCTCGCACGGCGACTACGATGCGGCGCTTCGCACGGCCGCCGATATCCTGAAGCTCGACCCGAACAGCGCCGCCGCCAAGCTGATCGAATCGGCAGCCCTGATGGGCGAAAAGAAGTTCGGCGATTCGCGCAAAACTCTTGAGGAGATGGCGAAGAAGAATCCCAACTCCGGCGACGTAGTATTCCAGATGGCGGTCGTCGACCTTGCCGATACAAAGTACAAGGAGGCCCTGGACGAGTTCCGCCGCGCTTACCAGATGAATCCCACCAACGCCCGCGGGCTGATGGGCATGGTGGAAACCTATATGGCGCAGAACCAGGTGGACCAGGCGATCCAACTCCTGGAGGCCGAATCGGCCAAGGCGCCTTCCCGTATGGATATCCGCCTGGCGATCGGGAACGTCGCGGTCCGCGCCGGCCGTTACGATATGGCGATCTCGGAATTCCAGAAAGTCCTGGGCTCCACGGAAAAGGGCAGCAAGCAACAGGGAGAAATGAACCTGCGCATCGGCGAGACGTACCGTCGCAAGGGCGATTACCAGAACGGCGTCGCCTCGTTACAGGCAGCTAGGCAAACGCTTCCGGACGACGAGCGCGTTCTCAGCACGCTCGGCCTGACGCTGGACGAGGCTCAGCGCTTTCCGGAGGCCCGGCAGGTCTACGAAGCGGCGCTCAAGGGCGATCCGAATAACGGCTCGGTGCTGAACAACCTGGCATACTTGCTGACCGAACATGGCGGCGATATCGAACAGGCGCTCACCTACGCCCAGAAAGCCAAACAGGTTCTGCCGAACCTCGGTGAAGTGGGCGATACGCTGGCATGGATCTACCTGAAGAAGAACCTTCCCGATAAGGCCCTGGAGATACTCGACCCTCTAGTCCAGAAGACTCCCGGTCAAGCGACCTGGCGCTACCATTTAGGGCTGGCGCTCGTTCAGAAGGGCGACCGCACGCGCGCGCAGAACGAGCTTGCGAAGGCGCTCAACAGCAGTACGAGCAAGGCGGAGAAGGATCAAATCCAGCAGGCCATGGCCAGGCTGCGGTAGCCGCGGCGCTCGATCTCCGGTGTTAAGCGCTGCGGCCAGGGCGATAGCCGGGGCGCGCGTGAATGCGGTACTTCTTGCCGGGGTCCGAGATAATCTCGACCGCGATCTTGCGGAAACCCTCGTTGGGATTCGGCGCGGGGTAATACGTAATGGTGTACGCGTTACCCATGTCTTCCCGGATATCCTCGAAAGCTTCCACCTGGCTTTGCCACGTGCGCGCGAAATAGGATTTCCCCCCGGTGCGAGTCGCCATCCGGCGGAAGGCGGTGCTGGATATCGCGTCGTTACTCACTTCGCTCGTGGAGATCATGTAAATGGGGATTCCCTCGTCCTCCGCGACGGCGCCCACATCGGCCGGAGACACCACGCTGGCATTATCCGGTCCATTGGAGAATACGATCACGCTCTTGCGCCCAGGCGCCTTGGCGGCGTCGCGCAGGGTAAGGAGCAGTGCGTTGTAGAGCGCGGTGTCGTCGCCGGCCACCGAGCTCCGCAAGCCCGAGATGGCCGCGTTGCGGTCGCGCGTAAGCGGCGCGGCGCGAGATAAATCGCGGCTGAAGGTGTAGACGGCCACCGAATCCGCGCTATCCAGGCCGCGGATGAAATCCGCGATGGCGTCCTCGGCGTAGACAAAGGCGCGGTACATGAAATTGCTGGTATCGAACAGGATGAAGACGTTCGAGCCGACGAACGCGTCCGGGTTCGACAAGCCCGGGACTTCGCGCTCGCCCGTCAGCATGGGGCGCGTAACTCCATCCGGCGAAACGGCCAGCGGCGGCTTGGCCCCTTCCGCGAAGGTGACGATCCGCTGAGAAACGCCGTCTTCCAGAATCTTGAAATCGGCGGGCCTTAATCCGTTGACATAGTGGTTTTTGCTATCGGTCACGGTGAAAGCCAGCACCACCATGTCGACCTTGACACGGAAGAGCGGGCGCTGGCGGTTGTTATCCTGCGCCATTAGGCATCGCGGCGCGGCGGCCATTGCTAGCAAATCTCGCCGGGTTATTCTCATAGTTCCCTACCGGTTCGGAGAATCGACTGCCATTGCCATTCGTCGATCGCCGGAAGCGCGGGCCCGTTCTTCCTCGCCTACGTGGCGAAGGGAACGCAGCAGAGCCGGCCAGTCTTCCAGATGCGAGGCGAAGATACGTTCCACCACTTGGCGAGTCCACTCCGGGATGCGAATGTTAAGCTGCGCGGGCTGAAGATACAACTCGTCCGCGAGCGCCGCCCAGTACAGGTTATTGGACTCCCAGCTTTCGGCCAGGATGCGGCTGGAATAGCCCATGAGAGTGGGAAACGTCCGCAGACCGAGCAAATCCGGCGCGTAGGTATTCGCCAGCGTCGGCTTCGGCGTTCCGAAGTCACGCGATACCGCGGCGTAGTAGGCTTCCGCCCGCCCCCCGGATGTCATCGACCGGAGTTCGGCTCCGACGGCCGAGTCCTCGTCCGCTCGCCGCGCGGCGAGCGACTGTCCAATCCAGAACAGTTCCGCCGGCGTGACCCGATCCGCCGCCTCCTTCACGCGCCCCGCTTCCAGCAAGGCGGAGACTTCGGCGGCTCGCGCGGGAGTAGCGAGGGCGGCCAGAGCCTCCACCGTTTGCGCGCGCGCTCCGGCGTCAAGCGCCGATTCGGCCAGCATCTCGTGGCCATAGCCGATGTGTAATGCGGCCCAGTGTACCTCATCCGGGCTGACCCTCCACCATCTCGGCAGCGTGGCGCTGGCGATCATTTGCGGCGCCAGATCGCCCCAGATCAGCGCCTGCGTTTGCGCGGGCACCAGGAAATTCTGCTCGGCGTCCGCGAGAGCGTAAGCCAGCGAAGCGAGGGAACCCGTAAGCCGTCCGCCGTTGCTCGAAGGCCATCCCGTCGCCAAAAGGCCCGCTTGGCGCCACGTTTCGGGAACATCGCTTGCCCCGAAGAAGTCGTGGGAGCGGACAAACAGCGGATTGGCGTACAGTTCCTGCGCTCCAGGCGGCGCGTAATAAGCGTAGTTGTACGCCACGAGCGTATCCCGAAGAAGCGGCGCCAACATGCCGCGCACATCGCGGATCTTCTCCGCATCGCTCGCGGCGCGCTCCGCCGCCGCGCGAATATTGAGGCTGCGTTGAGCGTCGATGTGCCTGTCCGGCGCCGAGGCGGCCGGCAGAGCGGTCTTCTCCGCGCCGGAAAGCGCGGCTCGCGGAAGCTCGATTTCGCCGATGCCCGCGGAGATCTTCCGGACCAGGGCAACGTCCAACTTCGCGCCGTGGGCCACGGCTTCCAGGTGATCTCCCAAGTCGAATAAAAGATCGAGCGATACCACGCGCTGCGCATCCAGGACGCGCGCGAAGGCTTCCGTTTCGTGGTCGCGGACGTCGGGGTCGGCTCCTTCCGGACCGCCCGCCAGCAAGTCCAGAAATCGCTCGGCGGGTTTCACCGCGGGCGCCGTTCCCTGCCCGGCAGCCGTCGCGGCGAGCAGCAGCGTCACTCCCTTCCGGCCTGCATCGAATAGATCGCGGTTGTTCCGTATTTGGCCGAAGCCACCCGACAGCTCGGCAAAGACGCCGTCCGCGCGCGATTCCGGCAGGTCGCGCTGCCTCACCAGGATCTGCCAAAGCCCGATCAAGGACTGGAACGCGCCCGCCGCGTCGTTGAGCAGGAGCGGATCCTTGATCCGGGTGATCGCCTCGGCGGAATCGAAGAAGGCGTCGATGGATTTGGGCGTGAGCGCCGGCGTCTCGTTGAAGATCGCGAATTGCGCGCCGTACGTTTTGTACAGGCGCGTCATGCGATCCACCGTGGCCGCGTCGAGAGGAACGGCGCGGCCGCGGTCCACGTCGCCGATCGCCATGAAGATCCGGAGCGGCTGATTATCGATGTCCTTGCGGCACATGGCGAAGAGGCCCTCGACCAGATCGTCCCCGTCTTTCCATGAGCTCGCCAGATGCGACAGACGGCTATCGACTTTCCCGGTAGGGTTCGTGACAAACAGCTTCTTCCAAACATCGAGGCCGCCGGGGATGTGCGGCTTGCCATCCGAATCGATGCGCAATCGAGTGGTTAGAAGCATCATGTCCGCGTTGGAACGGAACACGGGGCGCGCCGGGCCGGGGCTGGTCACCCTGCCGCGTATGGCTGAGTAGAAACGCTTCAGGCGGCCGGGCTCCGTGAGATAGTTGGCCTGCGGGCCGCGGATGCGAGCCAAAGCGTCGAAGTAGCTGGCCATCCATCCGTCGTCGCGCGAGATCAGCTTGTCGAAGAACGCCACGCCCTTGTCGGGCGACTCACCCGCCAGTTCGCCCCACGCCGCCGCGGAGCGGGCGCCTCCGGGCGTGACGGCTTTTCCATTTCGGATCTCGAACATGCCGCCGTAAAAATCCAGGACGTGGGCGAACGCTTTCAGGCGCGCGAGGGTGACGCCCTTTCTTAATGCGTCGGCGGTCTCGGGATCGAGTTTGGCCAAACCCAGATACAGGCGGCAGGTAAATGGGTCCGAAATGAACTGGTCCACGAAATCGTCGCTCTTGCCCGTGAGTCCCCAGTAGGCGGGGCCGAACCGGACGGGGATGGCCGAAGGCCGGTAGTCGTATGTGAACGGGCGGTTGGTGCGCAAAGCCTGCTCCAGATCGTTAAGCGGGAACCCGGAATCGCTGGTGAGAAACGCACGCGCCGCATTCACGGTCTCCAGCACAACCTCCGCGCCGCAACCGCCGCGAATCCGGGCACCCGAGGACGCGCAGCAACTCCCCGGTTTGCGGCGAATCGCATTTCTCGATGCGGATCGCTTTCCCTTCCCCCGCGATCGCCTGCAACTCCGCGGCCTGCGACAGGTAACGATGAATCAGCTTGAGGTACTCCGTCGGCTCCAGAGTGTCCTTGCCGCCGGCCGCCTGGTAGCCGCTATTGATGACGTTACGGGCGAGCCCTGGCAGCACTTCTTCCGGAGCGACCTCCGGCGAGAGAGCCGCCATGCGCACAAACGAGCGGAACGGACCGGCGAGCATGACCGTCCGATCGGCGGGCTCTTGCGCTTTGGCCGGATCGCCGATGGTCAGGCGATTGCCCGACGCCGCCGTGTACGCATCCAGATCGCGAGACGCCGCGGAGCCGTCCCCTTCCAAAAGGTCGAGGCGGGCCAGCCGCCGGGCTACGGCTGCGCGCCGCGACGCGTCGCCATTTGCCAGCGCCGAGAGCAAATTCCGATACGCTTCGCGCGCGGCCGGGTCGCCGTGGCGATCCAGGAACTCGGCGAAACTGGTGAGCGCCGTGATATCGCGCGGATGTTCCCTAGCCTGCGCAGCCAAAGACTCGCGCGTGGCGGCGGCGTCCACAGCCGCCCCTGCGCGGGCCTGCGCCGCGGCTTCCCCCACGACAAACGGCGGCGCCGCGCTCGCGAGCAACGCCAGTACCCAAAAGCGACGGTAACCAGACATTTGACCCTCCGCGGGGCTTATCGCTTACCGGATCGGCGGCCGCTCCCCGGCGACCACCTAATGCTTTGAGATTCTATATCGAACGGGGGTGGCAATGCAAACGGGCCGCGCAAGGTCTTGTCAATTCGGAAATCCAGATCTGTTTCATTGAATCTGATTTATACTAACTCTCTGGTCTTGGCCGCCGTTGACGCTTCCGGCCGGGCACAGGATGAAGATGAGCGGAATCGAGCTTCCACCTCGAAGCTGGAGCGAGGGCTGGATTCGGCGCCGCACGTTCGACATCGCGCGAATCGTGGCGGCGTTCGCGCTGGCGCTACCTGCGAGTGCGCAGTTGGGCATCGGTCCCAGCTTGTTGCCGGACGGCGTGCTCGGCAGCCCTTACTCAGCCCAGTTCACCGTGACGCGAGGAGTCACGCCCTACACCTTCGCGGCGGCTTCGGGCTCTTCCCTTCCCCCTGGCCTCCAGTTTGCTACGTCCAGCACGCTGATCTTCGTGCAAGGTACGCCGACCGCGGCGGGCACATTCCAGTTCAGCGTCGTCGGGGATGACGGCTCATCGCCACCGATCACGCAAACGGTCCAATACACGTTGCGGATTCAGCAGCCCGGCTCTCCATTCGTGTTCGTTTCGTCGTCTCTGCCGAACGCGATGCACGACTATACTTATGCTCCTATCTACGCGGTGGCCGGCGGAACCGAGCCGTACAGCTTCACGTACACCGGCACTGCTCCGCTCGGCGTGCCCGACAGCGCGGGAAGGTTTTATTCAAGTTCCGTAACGCAAGCGGCGGGGACGTATACCTTCACTCTTACGGCGACGGACAGCTCCACTCCGCCGAATACGATTCAGGGCGCGTTCTCGTTAACGGTCGTGCAGGGCGTCGAGGTTGGCCCAACTCAGCTCAGCTCTCCAACCGGGAGCATGTCGTTCGGGGAGTTTTGGTACTGCCAGGTCTCCGGCAGCGGCGGCGTGGCTCCGTATGCATACGCCGTGGCCATCGGCTCCTTACCACCAGGACTAACGCTGAACGGCGCCACCGGATTGCTCTCAGGTGCGCCATCCGCGGGTGGTTATTACGCCTTCCGCATCACCGCGACCGATGCCAACGGACAAGTGGGGTACCGCGACTACACGGCGACGCTGAGCACAGCCGTTTTCCTGTTCCCCTGGAGCACTCCCCCGCCTGCCTACCCCGGCGTCCCGTGGTTGGCCGCCCTTACAGCCGCTGAAGGGACTCCGCCTTACGTATGGAGCACTCAACCCGGATTTTCGATGCCGGCCGGATGGACACTGACGAGTCAAGGTTTGCTCTCGGGAGTTCCTTCCACGACTTCGAATCTCACCTTCCTCTTGCGCGTCACGGATAGCACGGGCATTGCCGAGAACGTTTCCTATACGGTCACTGTCTACTTCATCAATCCCGCGTCTCTTCCAGCCGCGGCGATGGGAGTCGCTTATTACCAAGGGCTTGGAGTCCAGGCATTTGTGCCTTCGAGTATTACCGTCACCTCGGGCAGCCTGCCGCCAGGATTGAGCCTGGTATCGCAGGGCGTCCAGGTTATTCAGGGCACGCCGACCCAGCCCGGTTCATACACGTTTACCCTGACTGCTATCGGCCCGAACGGAGAAGTGGCCAGACAGACATATACAATGACGATCCCGGCCACGACGCCTCGGATTATCAATCCGTACTGGCCTCAAGTGTGGGCATGGCTTGGAGAATCGTATTCGGCGACCGCTTCCGCGGGATCATCCCCGTCGTTTGGGGGGCAGTTCATATACTCCTTGACCGCGGGCACTCCGCCTCCCGGCCTGACGCTCACAGCGGATGGAACGTTGTCCGGCGTGCCCACCGCCACCGGAGATTTCACTCTCACCCTTACCGCCCAGGATGGTTTGGGAAACTCAGGAAGCCTTACGTTTACCCTCCACGTCTTTGCCGGCCATCTTCAGATGACGCCGCAAGCGCTACCCACGGCGACTGTGAACCAGCCTTACACGGTCACGTTGGCGCCCTCGGAGGGAACGCCGCCGTACTTCTTCTCAGTGTTGTATTCGATCCTTCCGGCTGCATTCCAGTTCAGGCTCGATAACGGGAATAATCCTACCGAAGAAACGCTGACAGGAACACCGCAGTATCCCGGCGCCTACAGTTTCCGCATCACCGCAACGGACGCGAACCACAACAACGTCACCCGCGATTATTCGTTTACCGTTCAAGGCTCCGGGCTCGTCATACAGCCAGCGTCTCTACCGGCATTCCAATGGGACGTCCCCTTTTCTCAGCAGTTGACCGTTACCGTAGGCGTTCCCCCGTACACGTTCGGCGGTGGAAGCTGCTTGCCCCCGGGGATCTCCTATAGCGCGGCGGGCCTCATTTCGGGAACTCCCACCTCCGGCCCATCGGGGTCGTGCGTATTCACCGTGCAAGACAGCGCCAGCGGTTCCGGCCAGACCGTCTACCACGTGAACCAGGTGACGGCAGCCTTCTCTGTAAGCCCCGCCGGCCCCTCCCTGACCGATGGACAAGCAGGCGTAGCTTACTCCGCTGTGGTCTCGGTCTCCGGAACGCCCGCTGTTCCAGTGCATTTCACCATATCCAACGGAGCGCTTCCGCCAGGACTGAGTACAACGACCGACCCGAGCGGCACGCTGACCATCTCCGGCACTCCCACGACGATGGGGAGTTACGGCTTCCGCGTGACGGCTATCGACGCCCTGGGCAGGAGCGTCAATCCCGCATCCGACTACTCGATCTGGATAGCTCCAGCGCCGATCACGATTACGACCGTTTCACTCCCGAATTCCAAGGTTGGCCAACAGTACTCCGTGACCCTGAGCGCTACCGGTGGCGCTCCGCCATACACCTGGACGCTTGGCTCGGGAAGCTCTCTTCCGTCAGGATTGTCGCTGGCCTCAGCGACGGGCGTGATTTCCGGCGTTCCCTCCTCCTCCTCCGCGGGGACTTATTCCATTCAGATCGTCGCGTCCGACTCATCGAGCCCAGCGAAATTCGGATCGAAAAGCTATCTAGTCACGATCGCGCCCACAACCTTGATCCTCACGCCATCCAGCCTCCCATCGGGGCACACAGCTACGGCATATTCGGCGACCATACAGGCATCCGGAGGTACGCCGCCCTACACTTTCTCGTTGAGCTTCGGCTCCCTTCCGAACGGTCTGGCGCTCGGCTCGGCTGGGGTGATATCCGGAGTGCCGCGACAGGTTGGATACTTCAACTTCAATGTCACTGCCACCGACGCCAACGGCGCGACGGGCCTCGCAAGCTATACGCTTTCCATCGCCGGCGACACCATCACGGTGGGCCCATCGACTTTGCCCGATGCCACGGTAGGTCGGGCGTACTCCGCTCAACTCACGGCTTCCGGAGGGACCGCGCCGTACACTTTCGCCCTTACCGGAGGATTATGGAACGCGAATCTGCATTTTGCGGCGACCGGCGCTATCACCGGAACTCCCGCCACGACCGACATTGGTAGCTTCTACTTCTACGCCCAGGCTACCGATGCGAACGGTTCTTCCGGAACGGGCCTTTTCTCCCTCACCATCGACAATGTGCCTTCAGTCCTGACTATTACACCCACGACTTTGCCGGCGATGCACATCGGATCTCCCTATTCAGTGAGGTTTCAGGCCGCGGGTGGCGCCGCCCCCTACGTCTTCTCTCTAACCTCCGGCGTACTAAGGCCGGGGTTGGTGCTAACCCCCGCAGGCGTCCTGGCGGGCACTCCCATGTTTGGATCGGGAGCCGGCAGTAGCATCCAGATCACCGCTCGGGACTCCACGGGGGCCATCGGCTACAAAACCTACACCCTCGCCATCACCACTGACACAATCGCGCTAGGCCCCGCGTCTCTGCCGGACGCCTATGTTGGTCAGAGCTACTCCGCGCAGCTCACGGCTTCGGGAGGCAAAGCGCCTTATGCGTTCTCCTTGCTTTCCAGTAGTATGTGCTATCTGAGCTTAGGTCCCGACGGAGAAATCGTAGGCGTTCCGCCTTCGTCTTCCAGCGCCTGCGGCACGCTGCAGTTCAGCGTTCAGGCAACAGATTCCGGCGGGGTCTCTGCGACCGGCTTGTTCCAAATCGCCTTCCATAACTCCCTGTATGTTCCTGCTCAGTATTTCCCGTCCGGCCAGATCGGCGTCGCTTATTCCATCAAGCTCGCCGCGGCGTTGGGCAGCCCGCCCTACGCCTGGTCGATCGCTTCCGGGAGTTTGCCGTCCGGCTTGACCCTGACGGCGTCCGGAATAGACGCCGGCGTTGTAGCCGGAACGCCGGCGGCAGCCGGCGGCTACCCGTTTACCGCCCGAGTGACGGACTCTCTCGGAGCCACTGCCACTGCGCCGCTCTCGATCACCATCCTGAACCTCCCCACGATCACTACGGGATCTCCGATGCCGTCGGGAACCACAGGGACGGCGTATAGTCAAACCTTTGCGGCGACGGGCGGCGCGCCTCCATACACGTGGTCGGTGACCTCGGGCCTGCTGCCGACGGGGTTGAGTCTCAATTCGGCCGGCGTTCTGAGCGGAAACCCCGCCACGGGCGGCGTGTTCAGCTTTACGCTCCAGGTAACTGATGCAGCAGCCTCAACGGGGTCGGCCAATCTCACTCTATCCGTCGCGCCGCCGCCGGTTTCCATCTTTAGTACATCTCCTCTACCCGAGGCCGCTCTGGCAGCGCCGTATTCAGTGACGTTCATAGCGCTGGGCGGATCGCCACCTTACTCGTGGTCCCTTGCCTCGGGCGCATTACCTGGCGGGTTGTCGCTTTCGGCCGGAGGCGCGCTTTCCGGAACACCTATCGGCGCGGGCGCTTTCAACTTCACCGTCCGCGTGCAGGATAGCGCGTCGAGAACGGCCACCACTGCGTTTGCGCTCACTGTAGCGGGTCCAGCCGTTATTACCAGAATCGCCGGCGGGGCGCCGCCGCCCGCGCCGGTCGCAGCCGTAGCCGCATCCATCGGCGAGCCGTCCGGAATAGCTGCTGATTCCAGCGGGAATGTGTACTTCTCCTCCCTTCACAGCGTCTTCAAAATCGATACCACCGGAACACTCTACCCGGTGGCCGGCAATGGGGTTCCTGGCTTTTCAGGCGATGGGGGACCCGCGGTGAGCGCATCGCTGGCCTCGCCAAGCGGTTTGGCTCTCGATGGTTTGGGAAACATATATATCGCAGACACCGGCAATAACCGGATTCGCAAGGTTACTCCCTCCGGGAACATCACGACGTTCGCCGGATCGGGCATAGCGGCCGACTCGGGTGACTACGGCCCAGCAACTACCGCGACGCTCAACCGGCCGACTGGGGTCGCCGTAGGCGCCTCCGGAAGCGTGTACATCGCCGACGCAGGCGCCTCAACCATTCGGAAGGTGACGGCCGCAGGCGCGATCAGCACAGTCGCCAGCTACTCGGATAGCAGTCATACGACCACTTTTGCGGGCGTCGCTGTAGATGGGTCGGAGAGTGTCTACTACTTCGCCCAAAGTTGCGCCTGCATCGTGAAAGTGGCGGCCGGCCTGAACAATACTTCAATTGTCGCCGGCGCGGGAACCGCAAGTCCCGGCGATGGCGGGCTTGCCACTTCCGCTCTTCTCGGTCCAGTTTTCGGTTTCACCGTTACACCTGCGGGCAACATCTATATCTCGGCAGGGACAGTGCGATTCGTGAACGGCGCCGGATTCATCGGCACTCTCACGGCCAACGCCCCGCCGGGATACTCCGGGGACGGAGCGCAAGCGTCCAATGCGCAGGTGAATCTTCCATCCGGCATAGCGGTTGACGCTAGCGGAAACATCTACATCGCGGATATGCACAATGGCCGCATCAGGAAGATCCGAACCGATGGCGTTATCGTCACCATCGCGGGCGTCGGCGACGGCGCGTGGTCGGGAGACACGGGACCCGCGGCGCGCGCTCAGTTATTCCGACCCTCCGCCACGGCGATTGATGCCGCCGGCAATCTGTACATTGCCGATACCGGCAACAACCGAGTCCGAATGGTCACTCCCGGCGGCGCAGTCACGACATTTGCCGGCAACGGCGTGGCGGGGCATTCCGGTGACCGCGGTGCGGCCACAAGCGCCCAGATCAACGCTCCGGCTGGAGTCGCGGTCGATGGCCTGGGGAATCTGTACGTCTCGGAAGCGGCGGCGGTACGCAAGGTAGCGACGAGCGGCATCATTACCACGGTCGCCGGTAACGGTTCGGCCGGTTACTCCGGGGACGGTGGATCTGCCGCCTCCGCACAGCTTAATCGCCCCTCTGGACTAGCGGTCGATTCGCAGAGTAACCTATTTATCGCCGACACCTACAATGGCCGCGTGCGAGAGGTCACCCCGGGCGGCGTAATCTCAACCTTCGCGGGCAATGGCTCCTTCGCAGTATCCGGCGACGGCGGCCAGGCGACAAGCGCACAGATCGCTTATCCAACCGCCGTGGCCGTCGATTCGTCCGGTAACCTTTACATTGCAGCCGGGCAGGTTCGCAGAGTGCTCCCGAGCGGCGTCATTTCAACCGTAGCTACCGGCAACTACATCACCGGCGTTGCGGTGGATGCGTCCGGCAACCTCTATGCTGCCGACCTTGGGAATTACCGCGTGAGCGCGATCACACCGAGCGGCATTGTGATCCCCGTGGCAGGGACCGGCATGCAAGGCTATTCCGGCGACGGAGGCCCGGCGTCCGTTTCCCAACTTTACTCGCCCTACGGCGTGATGCTGGATTCCGGAAGCAGCGTCTTTATTGTTGACAACATCGCGAACGTGGTCCGGCGGGTGCAATCGCTGACTCCGGTCTCGATCACCGCGCCTGCGGCATTGCCTCGCGCCGTCACCGGAGTGAGCTACCCGCAGACCTTTGCGGCGACCGGCGGCCTGCCGCCCTACTCATGGTCTGTCTCCTCCGGCACCCTGCCCTCCGGCCTGACTCTCGACGCCTCGGGATCCATCGCGGGCGCGCCGAGCGCAACCGGCTCATTCATTTTCACCATTCAGGTGACCGATAGCGCTTCGCTTTCAGCCGCCCGATCGTACAGCATGGCGGTCTCTTCCGGAGCCCTTGCTGTGGCCACTACTTCGCCGTTGTCCGCGGGCTCGATCGGCGCTGTTTATTCCCAGAGCCTCTCGGCGAGTGGCGGTACTCCGCCGGATACGGCCTGGATCGTCGCCTCTGGGTCGCTTCCCCCAGGGTTGAGTCTGAGCCTCTCCGGCGTCCTGAGCGGAACGCCCACGGCAACCGGAGCGTACTCGTTCACGCTGCAGGTCACGGACACGGCCTCGGCCGTAGCGTCGAAGGCGTTTCAGTTGACGATCGATGAAGCCAGTTATCTGGTTGGCGATGTCTATCCGTATAATTCCGATATCGCGCCGAATTTCGGCGACGGAAATCTGAATGTCCTCGACCTCATCCAGGTTTTGTTCGCGGTGAACAACCTGCCTTCGTTTCGCCCGACCGCTTGCTCGGACCGTTTCGACGCCATGGATCTTTACCCCGCGGATACAGGCACAACGCGCGGTGGCGACGGCATCCTTGACATCCGCGATCTGATTCTCGAGTTGTTCCGCGTGAACAACCTGGACTTAGCCCGGCCGATAAGAACGACGCGAGGCGGGGTTTGCCCAACCGCCGCAGTCTCGAGGCTCGACGCAGTTGCTCGCCCCGCGCGTTCCCCGCGGCCGGACGACGCCACTGGACAGAGCGGCCGGCGCGGCCGCTATCCTGGTCTTCGGAAGCCCCGAGCAGGCCGGCGGCGATCAAGAGCATACGCCTCTGTATCTCGACGCGAAGCGCGCGTTCACTCGACTGGCGCTGACCTTCGCCATCGGCGACTCGATATCGCGTCTGAGCTTCGTTCCCGCCGACACGGCCCCGCCATCGATCATCTACGACGGCCAGCGCGGAGTCGTTGCGCTGGCATGGCTCGACGGAATCAGTCTGCAAAACGGCGACCGCGTGCTTCTCGGTTACGTGTCCGGACCGGCAGGATGGTCGGCGGACCTCAGGTTGTTCGGCGTTTCGGCTGTCGGCCTGGACGACAACGTCGCCGTTCCCGTGGTACTGCTGGATACCTCCGGCGCCAAGCCGAACTGAAATTGGAATCCCCCGAAGCGCGCCGTGCGGATGCGCGTGGAGCGTTGCTGACGCTGTTCCTTCGTCACTACGCCTGTTACCATAGTCTTTCCCTATGTGCCTTGCCGTTCCCGGCCGCGTGACCGACCTTTACGAATCTTCCGGCGTCCCCATGGCGCGGGTGGATTTCGGCGGGATTGCCCGCGAGGCCTGCCTGGCATACTTGCCGGAGGCGGTTACCGGCGATTATGTCCTTGTCCATGCCGGCTTCGCCATCAGCAGGGTGGATGAGGACGAGGCGCTGAAGACCCTGGCGGATCTGGAAACGCTGGCCGAACTGGCCGATGCCGAAGCGGCCGAGGGACCGCCCGAAGCCGGCTCCGGAACTTCATGAAATACGTTGATGAATTCCGGAATCACACTCTAGCCCAAGCACTTATCGAAGAGATTCGCCGTTCCGCCAAGCGCCCTTGGGTCATCATGGAGGTCTGCGGCGGGCAGACGCATTCCATCGTCAAATACGGCATCGATCAGCTTCTGCCCGAACACGTCGAACTCGTTCACGGTCCCGGCTGCCCGGTTTGCGTGACGCCGCTTGAACTCATCGACCGGCCCACGCCCTCGCCCGAATGCCGGAGGTGATCTTCTGCTCTTTCGGTGACATGCTGCGCGTCCCCGGATCCGCGGGCGACCTGTTTCAGATCAAAGCCGAAGGCGGAGACGTGCGCGTGGTCTATTCCCCGCTCGACTGCCTCAAGATCGCGCGCGCGAACCCCGGCCGCAAGGTGGTCTTCTTTGCCATCGGTTTCGAAACCACCGCGCCGGCGAACGCCATGGCGGTGTGGCAGGCGCGGGCGCAGGGCGTCGGCAATTTCTCGATGCTGGTTTCGCATGTTACCGTCCCGCCGGCCATCACGGGCATCCTGGAATCGCCCGGCAACCGGGTGCAGGGGTTCCTCGGCGCGGGGCACGTCTGCGCCATCATGGGGTGGGAAGAATACGAACCGCTCGCGGCGCGCTACCGCATGCCGATCGTGGTGACAGGCTTCGAGCCGATCGACTTGCTGGAAGGCATTCTCATGGCCGTGCGGCAGTTGGAGAGCGGCCGTTTCGAAGTCGAGAACCAGTACGCGCGCGCGGTCGCGCGCCAGGGAAATCTGGAAGCCCGGCGCATGATCGAGCGCGTGTTCGAGCCCTGCGACCGCGCCTGGCGCGGCATCGGCGTGATCCCCTTAAGCGGCTACCAACTGCGCGAGGAGTTCGCCGCTTACGACGCCGCCCGGCTGTTCGATCTCGGCGGCATCACCGCGAAAGAGCCCGAGGAGTGCATCAGCGGGCTGGTGCTTGCAGGGCGCGCGAAAGCCGCTCGATTGCCCCGCGTTCGGAACGCGCTGCACGCCGGAAACGCCGCTTGGAGCGACCATGGTTTCTTCCGAAGGAGCCTGCGCGGCTTATTACAATTACGGGAGAAGGCGATGATCGCGCTATCCGCCATCCGCTATCCGCCATCCGCTAGCCGGCGCCCTTATTCTGACTCTGCTCGACCTGACTTCTCTCCGACTCCTGACTCCCGGTTCTCCGCCCTATGACCGATTTCGCCCTTTCCTGCCCGCTGCCGATCACCGGGCGCAAGACCATCGTGCTGGGGCACGGCAGCGGCGGCAAGCTCAGCGCGCAGCTCATCCGCGAGCTGTTCCTGCCGGCCTTCGATAATCCGACTGCTCAACCGGCTCGACGATCAGGCGGTGCTCGAAACCGGCGGGTGCCCGCATCGCCTTCACCACCGATTCCTTCGTGGTGACGCCGCTTGTTCTTCCCGGGCGGCGACATCGGCAAGCTGGCGGTTCACGGCACCATCAATGACCTCGCGATGAGCGGAGCCACCCCCATCGCGCTCAGCGCGGCGTTCATCCTGGAGGAAGGGTTCCCCATGGACGAACTGCGGCGCGTCGTGGACTCCATGGCCGAGGCGGCCAAGGCGGCCGGCGTTCCCATCGTCACCGGCGATACGAAAGTGGTGCCGCGGGGCGCGGCCGATCGGATGTTCGTCACCACCTCCGGCGTAGGCCTGGTCCCCGACGGGCGTGAATATCTCCGCTTCCAACGCGCGGCCCGGGGGATAAGATCCTGCTCAGCGGAACGATCGCCGATCACGGAATGGCGGTGATGTCGAAACGCGAGGGATTGGAGTTCGAAGGCGCCATCGAGTCCGACACCGCCGCGCTGCATCGGTCTGGTCGCCGCGATGATTCGCCGCGGGCGAGATTCACGCGCTGCGCGATCCCACGCGCGGCGGCCTGGCGGCGACGCTGGCCGAGATCGCGGCGACGGCGGGCGTCGGCGTCGAAGCGGAAGCCTCGGCTATCCCCGTTCACGAACCCGTTCGGGCCGCATGCGAACTGCTGGGCCTGGACCCGTTGTTCGTTGCGAACGAGGGCAAACTGGTTGCATTCGTCGCCGCCGGAGAGCGCCGGCGCGGATGCTCGAAGCCATGCGCGCGCACCCGCTGGGCCGCGATGCGGTCGTGATCGGCGAAGCCGTGGCGGCGCATCCCGGCATGGTGCTGCATGAAGACGGAAGTCGGCGGCACGCGAATGGTCGATCTCCCCTTCGGCGAGCAGTTGCCGCGGATTTGCTGAGCGTTCCGTGTGCGGCCGGCTGGCCGGAGATCCCTTGGTCTCACCCGCCCGCGGAGGGACGTGCACTACGTCCGGCAACTACGGGACCGATCTGCGCCGCAATCTCCGGAAGCGTGAACGGTTTGTTTAGCCAGCCGCGAATCGGCCGGGGGGTGAAGCGCGGCGGCCCTCCTTCCGAGATCGGCAAGCAGGCGAAGATGGGCGTGTCTGGGCTGATAGCCTTCAACTCGCCGGCGAGGTCCGCGCCCGCCAAGTCCGGCGCCGGCCAACTGACAATCACCGCACCGAACCAGCTCGGGGCCGCTTGGAAGACTTCCAATCCCTCCTCCGCGCTCCGGCACGCGGCCGTATAGTATCCGGAAAGGGCAAGCAGCATCCGGCTCAGGCGGAGGTGAGCCTCATCGGGCTCGATCAGCAGAATCCTCCGCCCCGAAGGAACGGACTGCCGGTCGGCGCGGAAATCCTCCCCGCGCCGGGGCGGCGGCGCTGGGAAGCGAGAAATAGAACCGCGTGCCGTTTCCCTCATCGGATTCGAACGCGACCTTGCCGCCCAAATAGCGCTCGCCGAACAGCTTCATACTATATGTGCCGATACCGCGTCCCCGCTCGGAGCGCGTGCTAAAGGACCTCTGGAAGATCTTTTCCTGAACATCCCGCGAGATCATCCGCGCGTTCTGGACGACAATGTGGGTGCCTGCTCTCTCCACTCAAACCAGATCTTCACCGCTCCTCCCGGCTCGGTCGCCTCGAAAGCGTTCTTCACCATGTTTCCGAGAACTCGCAGCATGAATTCGGATCGGAGTACAGACGGACGGGCTCGGCGCATCTGATCGATGTCGAGGCGATGAGTGCAATTCGACGGCTGGTGGCTGGCCAGCGGATCGGCGCGCACCGCAGCGAGCAATTCCTCACGGGCCTGGCGGCGCTCCCGGCCGAGCGCTATTCGCACACGCCCTTGATTGGCCGTATTTGGGAACTGCGGCACAACTTCACCGCCTACGATGCCACCTACATAGCCTTGGCCGAAGCCATGAACGCCGTCCTCTACACCTGCGACGAGAAACTGTGCAAAGGCCACCGGGCGCGGGTCAAGCTATTAGTGAGTTGACGATACGCCGTTGCCTCTCGCCCCAGCCAGGTTCGCGGAACTTGCGGGATTCGCCCGGACGACGGAAGGGGGGCCTCACGGGGTGATGGCTGCCGTGCAGGTTCCGCTTGCCGCGCTTCGAGTGCACCGCGATGTCCTACCGGGCATGTTGCAGGGTATCCTGGCTGCTGAGGCGCCTCGTTCCAGCTAGCCGTTTGTGCACGAGGGCGGCGGAGTTGGGAGGCGGACAGAAGGACCGGGACTGGTGGGGAATCACGCTCGGCGATGCCCAGTACCGTAACTCGCAGACACTCCGACAGAGCAAGGCCAAGTACAAATTCGTTTTTGCCCATCACGTGCTCGGCGGGGGCCGCGGCGGCACTGACGAGTCCGATCTGTACGAGTGGGGCGGCAGGAACAAGCGCGGCGATAGGAAGTTCGGCGGAAACGGCCCGGCTGGGAGTTGCCCATCCATCAACTGATGGTCAAGCACGGCGTCACGATATTCTTTCAAGGGCACGACCACCTTTTCGTCCGCCAGCAACGCGACGGAATCGTCTACCAGGAAGTGCCCATGCCCGCCGACCAGGGCTACGTTGCCTACAACGAGGATCGCTACGAGTCAGGCATAAATCTGGCCAATTCGGGACATTTGCGGGTCACCGTGTCGCCCGCGGAGGTGAAAGTCGATTACGTTCGCTGCTACTTGCCGAAAGATGAAACGGCCGGAGCGAAAAACCGGCGAGGTCGCCTCCAGTTACACGATCAAGGCGAAAGGCTGAGAGCCGCTGAGACAACCCTTTTTGGTCCCCTGGAACTGGCCGGAAAAGTCCGGTGGTGCCAGGGTTCTGAAAGAAAACGCGATGAGCATGCACTTCTGGTTCGACAAACGTAATTGTCCTAGTCCTATTTGTCGGCACAACCCTCAGGCAGCGACCGAGGACAAGCAGGGCACAACAAGGGCGGCCGCAAACAGCCCCGCCAAAACTCGACCTGCCTGAACGTGCAGTCGCATCCGCTGGATATGGTCCTGGGGCGGCCCACGCGGGATTCCGTCACGCTGAGCGTGCTTGTCTACGAGGATGCCGAAGGCCGTATTGCCTACGGGACGCAGCGGGGCAGGCTCCGCCCAACGAACACCGACGATCTGAACGGCAGCCGTGAAGAGTCCGGATCGGCGGTGGTTTGCAGCCCGACACGCAGTTATCTATATAAGTTCCAGTCCCCGCCGTGAGAGCAGCCCCGGAGTGTGCGTTTCACACGCAGCGTTCGGGTAGTCCCTTCACCTTCACGATCACCGCGGATTCGCATCTCGACGACCGCGTGGGCGCCGAACTCTATCGCGCACGCTGGTCAACGCGTTGGCCGACGGGCCGGATTTCAACATCGATCTCGGCGACACGTTCATGACCGAGAAGCACCTCAACCGGGAGAACGCCGCCCGGCAATACCTGGCGCAAAGATACTATTTCGGCCAGCTTTGCCGGTCCGCGCCATTGTTCCTGGTGCTG
>CAWAOP010000020.1:0-69942 GCA_963783505.1 Terriglobia bacterium
CGTGCAGCCGGCATTCGTCGTCTACCACGGAAGTTTTGGGGTCCGTCCCCATGCGGCACGTGCCGGCCTGGTGCTGGCCGCCGCTCAGAGCCTTGCCCGGGGCGCGCTTCCAGGTTTGCGTGGCGCCCGCTTCTCTGAGCCAGGCCTCGGCCTTCCCCGCGATGAAACGCCCGATCTCGACGGTGTGCGGATGCCGCGTCCCTGAAAGGCGCGCGACCGGAACGCCCCAGTGGTCTTTCACTTTGGGATCCACCTGCACGCGGGCGTCGAACAGCGGCATCTCCTGCACCGGTCCCTGAACGACGATCGTGCGCCGGAATGCCGTTCGCACAAATTCTTTGTGCTCCGCGCCCCAGCGCGAAATCCAACCCGGAACCTGGGTCATGAACTGGTAGGGCAGGCGGATGAATTCGTTCGAAAGCAACGCGCCGCCGGCCAAGCCCGGATTGCCGTGGTTGTAATCGCAAACGGCGATGGACGCGCCAGGACCGAGGTCGTCGTAAGTATCGAAGTCGAACAGCCCCGTAGCGCCAGAGTAGGAGTGCGATTGCAGGTTGCGTCCTAACCAGTCGTAACGGTTCCCCAGACCGTTGGGGAATAGCCGGTGCTTCGTGTTCAGCAGCAGCCGCGCCGACTCAATAGCGCCGCCGCAGACGATCACCAGATCCGCGGGCTGCTCCTGCAGCCGGTCGTCGCCATCGAAGTAGGCCACGCCGGTCGCTTTACCGTCCCGATCAAGGAGAACTTCCTTCGCCATGCAGTCCGTGCGGAGCTGGCAATTCCCCGTGGCAAGCGCCGCGGGAATCACGGTGTTGTGCGTTCCAGTGCGCGCGCTCACTTCGCAGGCGAACCCGACGCACCACCGGCACCGCATACACGAACGCCGGCCGTTGTACGGGACCGTGTTCCGCAGCATCGGTATATCG
The DNA here is from genome assembly GCA_963783505.1 of Terriglobia bacterium. Classification (GTDB taxonomy): domain Bacteria; phylum Acidobacteriota; class Terriglobia; order Bryobacterales; family Bryobacteraceae; genus BOG-224. The sequence continues at coordinate 927 of CAWAOP010000020.1, forward strand.
AACGGGTGCAATCCGAGGCGTTGCGCCGCCGGGTAGAGAACCTGGTATTCCTTGTTGGGGGCGAGCGGCGGCATGGGGAGCGATCGCTTGCGCGGCGCCTTGAACACATTGTTCGAATCGTCGCCGGAGACGCCCATCTCCCATTCGGCCTTCTCGTAGTAGGGCTCCAGATCGGAGTAACCGATCGGCCAGTCTTCCAGCGTGCTGCCCGCCACGGCGCCGTAAGTGGAGCGCATTCGGAAGTCTTTTTCCATATAGCGCCAAGCCATGGCGCCAAAGCTGAAGGTCCCTCCGCCGACACATGCCGCGTTGTTGCTGTAGCCGCCGTCGCTCGGGGCGACGACCGATTCGCGCCCTTGCTCATCCACCAGCACTCTCGGGTTGCGTTCGTCGTCCGGGCCGAATTTCGCGCCCAGCGCCTGGGTCCGTTGGTTGTACAGGTCGTCCTTGCGGCAATCCGCGGCGGAGTGCCATTCGCCGCGCTCCAGCACTACGACGCTTAGCCCGGACGTCGCCAGCTCTTTCGCCACTACCCCGCCGCCGGCCCCGGAACCCACCACCACGGCGTTGACTCGTTTCAATGCCATGGCTTCAACCTGCCTTCGGCTCGTCGTAGTGCTGGCGGCCGCGCACGGGCGGAAACGGAAGGCCGACCATTTTCCAACTCGCCATATTCCGGTTCCCGCCGTGCCTGGGGTCGCCATAGAATCCCTGGCGTGTGTGGGTGAGCAACAGATCGAAAAAGGCAGGCGACTTCTCCTCGATCGCGTTGAGAACATCCACCTGCTGGGAGGCCTGCAACTCGACGAACGGCCTCTTCGCTTTCGCCCGGCTTTCGGCGTCGATGGCAGCCAATCCCTGCCGGTAGGCGGCGCGGTGCTTCTTGAAAACCCGCGTGAGCTGGATGTCGATGTAATTCACGACCCCGGCTTCCTTGGCTCCAGGGCCCCGATCGGCGGGAATGAGTTGGGAGCAAACGGCTGCGAGCGTCCGCGCCTCCGCATCCGTGAAGAACCGCCACGGGCCCGGCTTGGAACCGCAGCCAATCGTGGGTCCCAAAACAGCGGCGGAGACTCCGGCTCCGAGAAAGGCCCGCCGCCCTATAACTCCGTGGCGCTCGCTTCTCTTGCCGCCGCCCGATGGTCTCCGCCCAATGCTCATATTCCGGCCGGGAAGTCCAGAATTTAGCAAAATGCAACTACCGCCGCCAGACCAAGGAGCTTTGCGTTCAAGATTCTGGCGGCGGGACGGGCCCCGAAAGTCGAGGCGGCGTTCAAGCAGGCATTCATCCTCTTTCCAGGCCGGAGCCTGCTTTCATGCATCCTATCCAGCCTTAATCGCGAGACCGGGCGCCGCAAGAGCGAATACAGTACCTACCGCTAAACGGCGCTATAGGCGCCACGCCCTCGCCAGCCGCGATGTTTGACCGTACGATGGAACGGATCGGAAGCTATTTGAGACGCTTGAAGCACGGTCGCTGGGTTGCAACTTTTTCCGTTGGGGAGCATAATGGCCGACATCGCGGGTGGCGAACGTATGAACGCATTGATCCGAAACGGAATCGTGGTTACCGCCCGAGAAACGCGTGCGGCCGACGTGCTGATCCGGGATGGGTTGATTGCCGAAGTGAACCCGGGGCTGCGGGAGGAATCCGCCGGCCGGGTGATCGACGCCTCCGGCATGTACGTTCTGCCGGGCGGCGTGGACGTTCACACGCACCTCGATATGCCGCTCGGCGCAATCACGTCGAGCGACGACTTTGAAACCGGCACGCGAGCGGCCGCGATAGGCGGCACCACCTGTATCGTCAACTTCGCCACCCAGTCGCGCGGGACGAACATGCGCGATGCGTGGGAGGAGTGGCGCGGGAAAGCGGAAGGCCGCGTCTGTATAGACTACGGCCTGCACATGATCGTCACAGACCTCGCCAAGAGCGGGCTCGATGACATGGACGCCCTGGTCGGCGAGGGCGTCACCAGCTTCAAGCTGTTTATGGCTTATCCCGCCACGCTCATGGCGGACGACGCCACTATCTTCCGCACGCTCCAGCGGACCGCCGGCAACGGCGCGATGGTGAGCATGCACGCCGAGAACGGAGGAGTAATCGACGCGCTTGTGGCGCGCGCGCTGGCCGAAGGCAAGACCGCGCCCGTCTATCACGCGCTGACTCGTCCGCCGCTTACGGAAGGCGAGGCCGTGCATCGCTCGATTGCGTTGGCGGAAATCGCCGGCGCGCCCGTGTACATCGTGCATGTGTCCACGGCGGACGGACTGGACGAAATCCGCCGGGCTCGCGAGCGCGGCGTCCGCGTGTTCGGCGAAACGTGCCCGCACTATCTGCTCTTGAGCGTCGAAGAATTGGAGCGGCCGGATTTTGAGGGCGCAAAGTACGTTCTTACTCCGCCCCTGCGGCCCAAGGATCACGCGCCTCGATTGTGGGAAGGCTTGTGCGGGGGACAGCTTCAGGTCGTCGCGACGGATCATTGCCCTTTCCACTTCCGCACTCAGAAGACGCTGGGGCGGGAGAACTTCACGCGGATTCCCAACGGAGGTCCTGGAATCGAGAACCGCCTCCAGTTGATCTACCACCATGGCGTGAACGCAGGGAGGATGTCCCTCAACCGCTTCGTGGAGATGGTCTCAACCGCCCCCGCGCGCATCTTCGGGATGCACCCGAAGAAGGGCGAGATTGCGCCGGGCAGCGACGCCGATCTGGCGATCTGGGATCCCAATGCTTCGCACACAATCGGCGCAGCGACGCACCACATGCGTGTGGACTACTCCATGTTCGAAGGATTCCACGTGCGAGGCAACGCGCATACCGTGCTTTCGCGCGGCGAAGTCATTGTGGAAGCCGGCAAGTTCGTCGGCAAACCCGGCCACGGCGCATATCTGAAACGATTGCCGTATGGCGCGGCTTGGCGCGACTAGGCGGAATGTGATTCGTGCGGCCCGCGAAAAGCGCCACCGCGCGCCGCCGGCCGCTCCCAATCAGTTATCCGACGGCCTCTCGACGTGTTCGACGATCAGAAAGTCGCCGGGACCCTTAGCCTGTTCGATCCGCAGCCCAAGCTTCGGCAGCGCGTTCCGGAGGGCGTTGAACAACGCAGCATCGGTTGGAGGCGCGGCTGCCGGGTCATTCAGCCCGGCCGCGCCGCCCAGAGGCGCGCTGGGATTGAGATCGTCAACGGAAAACTCAAAATGGATATCGAACTCTCCCGCGAGGCCGGTTTTGTCGATGACTTCCCGATCGGCCAAGACCGCGAGTTGTCTGGAAAGGCTCGCCATGGTCGCGCCGTAGATCACAGAGGACCTACGAGATCATTCCACCGCTCGACTATGTTCCTTACGACTGCATTATCCAGCAGGATCAAGGGTGTGGCCCTGCGGAGCCTCCACGAACGCCGCACGGAAGCCGGCCCAGGGGGCTCCCCGGCGGCCCGGAAGGGCCGGCCCCACCTACCTCAGAATCTGGAACAGGTTGCTGTAGTCGTCCGTCCAGAGGCGGATTTTGCGGCCGGGCTTGATCTCGGTGGAGTTTTCCTGAACGAGGCCATCGAATGCGCTCGGGGCGGAGGAGACCAGAACCCAGGTAGCGGCGAAAACGCCCGCCGTATCGTCGTCGTCGGTATCTACAAGACGGTCCAGTTTGCCGAGCGCGTGGGCTTCTTCATCCACCACGGGTACGAGGTCCAAATACCGATTTGATACGTGCACCGCGAGAATGCCATCCGGCTTGAGATGCCGGAAGAAAAGCTGCATGGCCTCATAGGTAAGCAAGTGGACCGGGATGGAGTCGCTGGAGAAAGCATCCACCGCTATCACGTCGAAATTCTGCGGAGACTCGCGCTCGAGCGACAAGCGCGCGTCGCCCATGGCCACTTCGTGGCGGGCGGCGCAGTCGCGCAGGAACGTGAACTGGGGGCGCACGTTGTCATTCGGCGGGAAGCTCAGTCGATACACCAGCGGATTGATTTCGTAGTAGCGGTAATAGTCGCCCTCGCGGCCATAGGAGGCGATGGTGCCGGTGCCGAGACCGATGACGCCCACGCGGATCGGCCCGGTCTGCTCCTTGGCGCGGATGGCTACGCCTATGCCGGTGTTAGGGCCGTAGTAGGTTGTGGGAAGATAACGCCGCGCGGGGTTGAGGAATTGCTGGCCGTGATTGATGGTGCCGTGGGTCAGGCCGCGCGTCGCGGCCCAATCCGTAAAGTTGCCCGAGTCATGCACTTTCAGACCGCCGTAAAAATTGCGCACCATCACGCGGTTTCCGGATATGGACTCGCGCGTCTGGTAGCCCACGTAGCCGGCCACCAGGAGCGTCGCCAGTTCCGTCAAGAACGCCATCCATTGCGCCGATTTCCTGGCCCAGCGGAACTTCAGGTCGCCGCGCAAGAACGCAAGAACCAGGCCCGAGACAATCAACAGAGCCGCTTCGAGCACGTAATTATCGAAGTCGTCGGGCGCCTCCCAGCCTTTCTTGATCCAGCCCATCAAATTGTGCGCGGGATCGATAATCCAGCTCTGGTTCCGATAGGCGATCAGCCCCAGCCCCGCCACCGCCGCCACGCCCGGAAAGTATCGCCACGCGGGCAGCAGGTTGTTCTGCCACGTGGCGTCCGGGTGGATGCGCATGGATGCCACGGCCAGCGCGGCGCATACCACCAGACCAATGGAAAGCTCGTAGTAGCCGTTGAACAGCATCGGCGCCACGACTCCCACCAGCAGCCCTCCGAGCGCGCCTCCGGCCGAAATCATGAGGTAATAATGCGTCACGTAGCGCGGATCCGGCTTCAGGCGGGCGAGCTCCCCGTGGCAGACCATGCAACAAGTGAAGAGGCCCATCAGGAACAGAGGCACGCCGACCTTGATGGGCAGATTGCCGCTATTATCCGTGAACATGGCGTACGCCATGCTGGCTACCGCGACCGCCAGAAGCTGCATGTACGGATTCCGCCGATACCATCCAGCGCTTTCAAAGCAGAGGATGAACGAAAGCAGATAGACGCTGAGCGGCAGCACCCACAACAACGGAATAGCGGCCACATTCTGCGACAGATGGCTGGTGATGGCCAGCAGGAGGGCCGAGGCGCACGCAGGCATTAAGAGCCATGAGAGGTACATGCGCCAACCGGGCCGCTCCGCCTCGGCGGCTTCCGGCTCAGACGCGGCCGCGGGTTCGGGGGCGATCATGGAACGAAACGCGGTGTATGCGCATAGAACGATGAAGGCGCCGTAGCCGATGGACCACATGCGGGCCTGCTCGTGCGTGCCGAATTTCGGCTCGAACAACACCGGATAGCTGAGCAGGGCGAGCATGGACCCGGCGTTGGACAGCGCGTACAGCCGGTAAGGCATCGCGCCCCGGTAACACCGCGCGTACCACGCCTGAAGCAGAGGGCCGGTGGTTGCAAGCATGAAGTACGGCAGACCCACGGTGAGCGCCAACAAGCCAAGGATTCGCAGGATGGGATCGCTCGGATCCGCCGGCTTCCAGGAGGCGTGCGGAATGATAGGCAGGGCCAGCGCGCTCGCCACCAGAAGCGTAACGTGGACAACAGTCTGGACGTTCCGCCGCAGATACCGCGCCAGGATATGCGAGTACAGGTATCCGAGCAGAAGCGCCATCTGAAAGAACAGCAGGCACGTGGTCCACACGGCGGCCGATCCGCCAAACCAAGGGAGGATGATCTTGGCGATCACCGGCTGCACCTGAAACAGCAAAAAGGCGCTGACTAGAATTGTGATGGCGTATAGGAGCATGGATGAACTAAGCTATCAGCTTTCAGCCGTCAGCTTTCAGCTATCCGCTCCAAGCCGCACGCTTCGCGCGAAGCGCCGGACAGCGGATGGCGGAAAGCGGAGAGCGTCATTTATATGCCGCTATCCCCGTGACTTTCTCTCCGATGACCAGTGCGTGAATGTGGTCGGTTCCTTCGTAGGTCTTCACCGTCTCCAGATTGCAAAGGTGGCGCATGACCGGGTACTCGTCGGTAATTCCGTTCGCGCCCAGCAGGTCCCGGCTCAGGCGCGCGCACTCCAAGGCCATGGCCACGTTATTGCGCTTGAGCATCGATATCTGCGCGGATTCCAACCTGCCGCGGTCTTTCAACCGGCCGGCGTGCAACGCGAGCAACTGCGCCTTGGTGATCTCCGTGATCATCCACGCCAGCTTCTCCTGTACAAGCTGATGCGACGCGATGGGCTTCCCGTCGAACTGCTTACGGATTCCGGCGTAGCGCCGCGCGGTTTCGTAGCAATCCATCGCCGCGCCTATCGCGCCCCAGCCAATGCCGAAACGCGCCTGCGAAAGGCAGGCGAGCGCGGACTTCAGCCCGCGCGCTCCCGGCAACCGGCCGGATTCGGCGACCCTGCAATCGGCGAATGTCAGAGTCGAGGTCACCGACGCCCGCATAGACCATTTTCCGTGGATATCCGCTACCGTGAAGCCAGGAGTTCCGCGCTCCACCAGAAATCCGAGGATTCCCTCTTCCGCGCGCGCCCACACCACGGCCAGGTCCGCAATGCCGCCATTGGTAATCCAGGTCTTCTCTCCGTTCAGAACCCAGAAATCGCCATCCTTCCGCGCGGTGGCTCTCATGCCGGCGGGGTTCGATCCGAAATCCGGTTCGGTCAGTCCGAAGCAGCCCACCTTCTTCCCGCTTTGGAGCAGCGGCAGCCACCGGTCCTTCTGTCCGGCTGAACCGAAGGCGTGGATCGGGTACATCACCAGCGCGCCTTGCACGGAGACGAAGCTGCGCAGGCCTGAATCCGCGCGCTCCAACTCCTGCATGACGATCCCGTACTCGACGTTGTTCATCCCGGCGCAGCCATAACCTTCCAAATTGGCGCCAAAGAAACCGAGATCGGCCATTTCGGGAATCAACTCGGCTGGAAATCGCCCGTCGCGATAGCAATCGCGGATCAGCGGATCGACCCGTTCGTTGGCGAAACGACGCGCCGTCTGGCGAACCATCATCTCTTCTTCGCTCAGCAGCGAATCGACGCAAAAAAAGTCCACGCCTTGAAAGGCCATCGGTGTGTCTTAACTATTTGAACATGGAGCGGAGGATGCGAACCTGCCGCCCGCAGGCGCCCAACGCCAACGAGGGGCTCCTGAACTGGACCGTGGCGTTTGTGAGGATGCAACAGGGGCTCTGTAATACGCCGCAATGCGGCGCGTGCTCCTCTATCCATCGGAAGGCATGTTCCAAAGATCAGTCTTTTCGGTAGGGCAGTACCATAACCACTGGCAACTTCGCGCGATTTCGGCCACCGTTGCGTACTGCAAATGTATTGACTTCGGTGTTCATTTCGTATTACTGTATCCTAAAATACCATTCTCGCGGATGCTGGCTTAGCGCAGGATGCAAGGAGTCAGTGGTGAGCCCAGATTTGGGACTGAAAGGGCGGAGCTTTGCATCGGTCAACCGAAGAGAGGGGCGATTCTAAGGCCCGGCGCTACGCCGGAGCCAGTGTCCTAACCGTCGAACTCCCGCACTACCTCGGCCGTGGCTCTCCCGATACCGCAAATGCGCATTCCCGTCAAGCCTGGTTAGAAGATTGCAAGCTTATGCCCTCCCGAGCGGGAGGAGCCCCGACCCTTAGCTGGCTCACGCTAATCAAAATAGAGGAAACCTGGTTGCTACCGTAATCCTCTCCCAGAGTCTTGCCGGGCATGGAATCAACCGGGATCGCCTAGAGCGTATCTCGTAGCCTTTAGACCAGCGCGCCGCTCCAAAGCGGCGCAATCGAGCAATTACTTGTGCCTATGACAAGCCTCATGCGCAGAAGCAAGACGATCAGTCTGCGCCTGTCCGAACAGGAACTCGAGCAACTGAAGACCGTTTACCCTAAGCACGGAGCCAGAAGCATTTCCGAATTCGCTCGCATCGCGATGCAGTCTGTTGTGGCGGGTTCCGCCGATGGGCATCATCGCTTGGATCTCAAAGTCCAAGAACTGGAGGGCAAACTGCGCCTCCTCGATGGCGAATTGGCCCGTCTCTCGTCGCGTTTCGAGACGGAACTGAACAAGCGCAGAGGGAATCGCCATGAAAAAGACTAAGCCGGCGATCCTGGCCTTGGCGGTGGCCTCGCTATTCGGTCAGGACAAGACGGCGTCCCAGCAGACTGGCGGCCAGTCTCGGGCAAGCACGGCAGTGGCATTTCCGCCGTCCGCGGAGCCTCGGCAGGCCGCCTACGTTCTTGGCCCGGATGATCAAATCGCGATCCATTGCCTGGACTTCGACGAAATGAACGATAAACCCGTCCGCGTCGACATGGAGGGGTTTATCCAGCTTCCTATGGTGGGCCGGCTGAAAGCGGCGGGCCTAACGGTGATCGAACTCCAAGACGAAATTGCCTCCCAGTTGCGGAGGTACTTCAAGAAGCCGGAGGTGATTGTCTCCGTGCTGGAGTTCCGAAGCCAGCCGATCATAGTGATGGGCGCCGTAAAGAACCCCGGAATGCAGCAGGTCCGCGGCAGCATAGCGATCATCGAGGCGCTCACGCTGGCCGGAGGCCCCGATCCGGATGCGGGTAATGCTATTCGGATCACCCGGCGCAAGGAATATGGCCCCATCCCGTTGCCGGGCGCCAGTTCCGACGAGTCTGGGGCGAACTTCGTCGCCGAGCTCGATCTCGGGTCGGTGCTGAAGATGCGCGACCCGAAGGAAAACATCGAGGTAAAGCCATTCGACGTGATCACCGTGTCACGCGCGGAATTGGTGTACGTGCTGGGCGAAGTCAACAGACCGGGCGGTTTTGTTCTTTCTCAGCGCAAAAGCATTACCGCGATTGAGCTGATTGCAGTTGCGAATGGCCTGAACGGGACAGCCAAACCCCAAAGCGCCCGGATACTCCGTCCCAGCCCCGGTTCGGATCAGCGCACGGAGATTCGTGTGGATTTGGATAGAATCTTATCGGGCAAATCGAAGAATTTGGAATTGCTGCCAAACGACATTCTGATTGTCCCGAAAAGCAAAGTGAAGACCGTGATCACACGCGGCCTGGAAGCGATGGTTCAAGCCGGCATGATCTTTATATATCGGATCCCTTAAGAGAAGTCATGAACGATCCATCCGACATCCCCTCCCAGAACGCGGACTTCCAACCGCTGGCTCGGCGAAGTGACGCTACGCCCGTTTCGACGAATAGCCAATCCGACGTTCCGCCGCCTATCGATATCAACCCTGGCGAGGAAACCGGAGGATTGATCGAATACTGGCATATCATCCGGCGCCGCAAGGGTACGGTGGTTCTATTTGCTTGTTTGGGGATCCTCGCCGGACTTCTGACCTCATTGCCACAGACCCCTATTTACCAGGCGCGCGGCACCCTGGAAATACTGCAAGTCAATGAGAACTTACTCAACAGGCAGCAACTCGACCCCAATTCCGTTGCGCAAGACTATGACCCGGAGGTCAACCTCAGGACGCAAATGAGCGTCCTCCAGAGCAGGAGCCTCGCGAGCCGCGTGGAGGCCAAGATGCGCGCCGCTCACCCGGAGGGATGGCCGGAGCCGGAGAATCGACTCGCGGTCTGGCGCAAGGTCTTAGCGTGGAGCCTCGGCCGGTCCTCCTCCCGCGCCCAGAAGCAATACACAAATCCGGGATGCGGCCTGGGCGTCGAAGCCCTACAAGGCACTCGTGTGGTCGAGATTAGTTGCGATTCCGCCAGCCCCGACTACGCGGCCGAGTTCGTGAATACCCTAGCGGAGGAATTCATCGATCAGAATGTCGAGGTGCGCTACCAGGCCTCCCAGCGTACCGGCGAGTGGCTCAAAACTCAACTTGACGATCTGAAAATCAAGCTCGAGAAATCGGAGAACGACTTACAGGAGTCCGCGCGCGTCATGGGGCTGCAATTTACGGGCGAAAAGGACAACGTTTCGGAAGAAAAGCTCAAGCAGGTCCAGGAGGAGTTATCGAAGGCAGAGGCCGATCTTGCCGCCAAGCAGCCCGAATACGAACTCGCAGATTCGGCCGACGCCGAGAACTTACCCGAGATCCTTGACGACAAAGTCATCGACTCGTACCAATCTAAACTGGCCGATCTTCGCCAGCAACTCGCGGAGCTATCGACAGCTTTAACGCCGGAGCACTATAAGGTGCAGCGGGTGCAGGCCCAGATGGACGAGATCGAGAACGCACTCGCGCGGCAGCGCGCCACAGTCATAGCGCGCATTCGCAACGAATACCAGGCGGCCCTCCGCCGGGACAATCTGCTCGCCGCGGAATATAAGTCCCAGTCCGCGCAAGTCACAGATCAGGCGCAGAGCGCCATTCACTATAACATCCTCAAGCAAGAAGTCGATTCTACCCGCCAACTTTACGAAGGCATGCTGCAGAACGTGAAGCAGTACAGCATCGCCTCCGCCATGCAGGCTTCCAACGTGCGTGTTATGGACCCCGCCACGCCGCCCGGCGGACCGTACAAGCCGGAACACGGCCGCAACGCCGGCGTAGGGCTTATAGCCGGGTTGATGCTGGGGATCGCATTCGTGATCATTCGCGATCGGGCCGATCGAAGCATCCAGGCTCCCGGCGAGACAGCCCGGTACATTCGCGCCCCCGAACTCGGCGTCATACCCTCGGCGGCGCTCGATGCCGCCGAACAGCAGAAACACCTTGGCCGCCGACTGGATCGTCCGCTCTCCCGGCGCGCAGGGGCGGATGAGGCGCCGAGCGTTGCCGAGCCAGTTGTGGAACTCGCCACTTCACAGCGCGGCGCTCCGCTCGTTTCCGAGTCGATTCGCACCGTTCTGGCCTCTATTCTGTTTTCCGCGGCGGATGGAAATCATCCACGCGTGGTGGTATTGAGCAGCCCTGCGCCGAAAGAAGGTAAGACTACTATTACCGCCAATCTCGGCTTGGCTCTGGCCGAGATCGACTGCCGAGTGCTCATCATCGACGCCGATTTCCGCCGGCCGCGCCTGCACAAGATCTTCGACGTTCCGCCAGAGCCCGGCATAGCGGATATCCTTCGGAACCGGGACGCCGATCTGAACGGAAGCCCAATTGGAGTGGAGACCGCTCACCCAGGGCTCCGGATCTTGCCGGCGGGCAGCGATGCGTACAGTTCCATCAGCTTTCTGTACTCGCCGCGCCTGAAGGAGCTTCTGAACCGCGCGCGCCGCGAGTTCGACATGGTGTTCATCGATTCCCCACCGATGATCAACATGTCCGATGCGCGTGTAATTGGACGGCTCTCCGACGGCGTAGTTCTCGTCATTCGCGCCGGCCGGACTACCCGCGACGCCGTTCTCACCGCCGCGCAGCGCTTCGGCGAAGACGGCACGCCGATCTTGGGCACGGTTCTAAACGACTGGGACCCCAAGAAGAATGCGGGGTATGGCTACGGTTACGCTTACCGTTCTTACGGCCATTACTACACTCATTACTATAAGCACTACACGCGTCTTGAGGATCACAACGAAGACCGTTAGCGAACCCGAGTATGACTGCGTCGAAGACCTCTCCGCGCTGCGTTCCCCATCGAGTCCGCGAGACTCCTTTTCTGCGGATCGAACCCTCCAGCGGCTGGGTTTCGCTGCGCTTACGGGACGTGTGGGAGCACCGGGAGCTACTCTACTTCCTTACCTGGCGAGACATTAAGGTCCGCTACAAGCAGACAGCGCTGGGAGCCGCCTGGGCAATTATCCAGCCGCTATTTACCATGTTGGTTTTCAGCCTCTTTTTCGGCAGACTGGCCAAGGTCCCCTCCGACGGGATCCCGTATCCCTTATTCGCTTACGCGGCGCTCTTACCATGGAACTTCTTCGCCAACGGCCTGGCGCAGTCTTCCGATAGCCTTGTGGGCAACGCGAACCTGATCCGCAAAGTGTATTTCCCGCGATTGATTGTCCCCTTATCGGCGGTGTTTTCCGGAGTGGTCGATTTCGGCGTCGCCTTCTCCGTCATGCTCGGCCTTATGGCTCACTATCGCAGAGCTCCGGCCGTAAACGTCCTATGGCTGCCTCCTCTTCTGCTGCTGGCCCTCGTCACGGCGCTAGCCGTAGGACTTTGGCTGTCGGCCCTCAACGTTCAATACCGCGACGTAAAATACGCCATCCCATTCCTTACGCAGTTCTGGATGTTCGCCACGCCCATTGCCTATCCGAGCAGCCTGCTGGGCCAGCCGTGGCGGACTATTTACGGGTTGAACCCGATGGCTGGAGTCGTGGAAGGATTCCGGTGGGCGTTATTAGGGACCAAGACGGCGCCCGGCCCCATGATCGCGGTTTCGGCGGCAGCGGCAGTCGCGCTCTTGATTGGCGGGGCGTTCTACTTCCGGCGAATGGAAAAGACGTTCGCGGATGTGGTGTAAGATGGCGCCGAACCTGAAACTTGAGTCGTGGACCGTTCGTCACGAGGCGCTGGTAGTCGGTCTCATTACTCTGGCGGCGGCTCTTCTTCGCGTGTACAAAATCGATACTGTCTCTCTTCATGGAGACGAATTCACCAGCATCCAGGAAGCAGCCCGTCTTGGACTGAATCTTCACTCGATGCCGTACTTCCTGCTTCTACGCGCCTGGTCTCACATCGGGTCCAGCGATCTGACGCTGCGCCTCTTGTCAGCCGTTCTTGGGACGCTGGCCGTGCCAGTGACCTATCTGGTTGGCAAAGAGCTGCTCGGCTCGCCGGTCTCCGCCGCTCTGGCCGCCCTGCTGAACGCGGCCTCCGCTTATGCCATCGAGTATTCTCAACAGGTCCGTTTCTACTCTCTATTTCTATTGACCTCGTCCCTGGCATTTTTGGCGTTCACACGCTATCTTCGGAGGGAGGATTCCCGCCCCGCTCTTTGGTTCCTCCTCGCGGCGGACCTCCTGTGCATGATTTCCCACGCCTTGGGATTTGTCGTCGTCCTGATTCAAGCGGCATATTTAGCCAGTGGCAAGAAGCGAGGGCCCACGGCCGTCCTGATCGTAGGTCTCTGTGCGTTCGCAGTACTCGGACTGGCGACTTGGCGGGCTCAATGGTTTGCCTCTCCTTTTCACTGGCTGGAGCATTACGAAGGGGTTTATGGGAACACGCAATATGGTGGCCCGCGAGGGCTCCAACTCAGTAATGTCGCCAAAATCCCGATTGCGCTCTTCATCTATCTGTTTGGCATGTCTGTTTACCCGGGGAAGCTGTGGCTGACGCTGCCTGGATTGGGGCTATTCGCGTTCCTGATCGTTCGGGGAATCCTGGCATTGCGAAGCCGCCCAAGCGCTCTGCGCTTAGTGGCTCTCTGGATCGCATTGCCGCCATTGCTGCTTTTCCTGATCTTCGACGCGCTGGTTCCCCCGTCATTCGTCGGGGCTGACGCCCGGTACATAATCTACGTCCTGTTGGGCATACAAGTAACCCTTGCCGCCGGGCTGATGAGTCTGGGACGTGCTGCGGTTCCTGCCGCCGGCTTATGCGGCATTGTGACCGTGGCGACGCTGGCCCTATACTACTACCCGTCCTGGTCCCATTCCGACAGGCTGGACGACTGGAAGCCCGCGGCGCGCTTCGTTACGGGGCGGGCTCTGACGAATTCTCTGGTCCTATTCGACGGGCGATCGAGCGAAGGAGTGCAGAGGTACTTCCCGCAGGCGTTACGCCGTGAAGGTCTCGGGAAGTTCGGAGAAGGCGACTCATTCGACGAACTTCAGCGATTCGACCAGATATTCGTGGTTTCCAACGATTTCAACAGCGACGTTCGCCGGAGCACGAATCGATTTCTCGAAAACATTCAAAGGCGATTCGAGGTCTACGACAGTTATGTTCAGTATCCGCTTTTCGTCATGGCGATGCGAAAAGCTGGCCAGAGCGACGATCCCGCCGCTAGTGTTGCCGACGTAGCCGCAGCCCCCTCCGAGGTCTACGGCTTGGAGTTTGCAGACCTCTCGCTGCCCCGTACCGTTAGGTGGGACGGCCGCCAACTCAGGATAGTTGGAGGGAGTTCCATTCCCGGTCCGGACGGGGAGCAAGAACGGATAATCTCACCCGCGGGTTTGACTACGGGGAGCGCACTAATTGTCCTGAGCAGCCTGGTGGATGCGGGGAGCGGCGTCACTGGCCGACCGGTTGCGGAGGTACTCGTACAGGGTTCAAACGAGCGGCCCGAGCGGTTTCTGTTGCGTGACGGAGTTGAGACAAATGATTGGTCCCAACCGTGCCCGGCTCCTGTAGCGACGATTTCTAATTGCGCCATCGCCGACTCATGGCGAAAGAGAATAGCGCTGCTAGGCAGGAGAGCCTACCCCGGCGCCTGGCGAGAGTTCGATGCCCACATCTTCGCCGCAAAGTTCCGGTCTCCAGCCCCAATGACCGGCGACCCGATCAGAGTTCGGTATCTTCTCGATCGGGGCTATCTCCAAATCTGGGGTCTACAGGTGGCCGATTGAACGCGCCCCGGATAGGCGTTTGAATCCCGATTTGCCCGGCTTTCGGCATGGTTTTGCATTGTGGCTATTTGCGATAACAGGCGGATGAGCCGAACTGGCTTGGTCTAGCAGTGAACTGTGGCTATGCCCTCCGATAGCTCGGCCGAGACATACCCCTGGCCCACAGAGGCCTTCGAGCGCTTTCTTGAGGCGCGTGGGCGACGGGTCGTGAGGACTGCGAGCGCATCCTGGTATGAGCCCTACGGGCATGGCCGAATCCTCATGCCGTTGCCCGTTCAGAGGTTCGTCTCGCCTGCGCGGCCGGATATCGCCGATGCCTTTCGCCAGGCGCCTTCGGCATGGTTTCTGCGCTATGCAAGCAGCGACGCCAGAGCCGAAGACTGCAACAGCTTCAATTGGGTGCGCCGCCGGCCATACGGGATTGAGAGTCTGAGCGCCAAGGTCCGAAAGCACGTTCGGCGAAGTCTTCGGGCTCTTCAGGCGCGGCGCATCACGTTCGCGGAGATTCTGAGGCTCGGGGGGGAAGCGCACGCCGATACGATGCGGAGGCATGGCGAGAAGGCGTCGGAAATTGGTCTCGACGCTTCATTGGACGAGTTCGGAGCATACGAAGCCTGGGGGGTTTTCTCCGGCGATGCGCTTACGGCTTACGCCGTCACGCTGACGATGGACGATTGGGTTCACATTCTTGTCAACCGTTCGGCGAACAGGTATTTGCGGCTCTGCCCGAACAACGCCCTGGTGTTTTTTCTGTGCGAGCAGTTATTCGCCCGCAGTTATGTCGAGACCATCTGTTACGGCATGGAATCCCTGGACGAACTGCACGGGCTGACACACTTTAAGTCCAGCATGGGTTTCAGGCCGGAGCCCATCCGGGAAGTCGTAGCTATCCGGCCCTCTTTGCGGTTCTTGCTCAACCGATACACGATCTCGATGGCGCGGCCTGTGCTCATGGCTTTAGGAGTCGGCCGCACTTCGCGAATTCTCGACCTGATCCGAACTGGTCTCAGATAGGTCCGATCGCGGCCGTAGGGCAAGCCGACGACGTCGAAAGATCACCCATGAGCGACGCTGCAATCGTCGTCGAGAAAGTAGCCAAGCTTTACCGTATCGGCGAAAGGCAGGCGAGGTACAAAACGCTCCGCGCCTCGCTGTCAGGCGTAGCATCGCGGTCGCTGAATCTGGCGCGTTCGCTTCTCGGCGGGAAAGCCGAGCGCAGTTCCCGGCACGAGACGATTTGGGCTCTGAAGGATGTTTCGTTCGAGGTGAAACAGGGCGAAGTCGTGGGAATTATCGGCCGAAACGGCGCCGGCAAGAGCACCCTTCTCAAGGTACTATCCCGAATCACGGAGCCCACTGAAGGTTTTGCGGAAGTTCATGGGCGGGTCGGATCGCTCCTCGAAGTGGGCACCGGCTTCCATCCAGAGCTGACAGGCCGGGATAACGTATTTCTGAACGGGGCAATTTTGGGAATGCGCCGCGCGGAGATCCAGCAGAAGTTCGATGATGTCGTCGCTTTTGCGGAACTCGATCATTTCATTGACACGCCTGTTAAGCATTATTCGAGCGGGATGTACATGCGGTTGGCGTTCTCAGTGGCGGCTCACCTGGAGCCTGAAATTCTGCTTGTGGATGAAGTTCTGGCTGTGGGGGACGCTGCGTTTCAGAAGAAGTGCATCGGCAAGATGGGCGATGTAGCCAGACAGGGCAGGACGGTCCTTTTCGTCAGCCACGACATGACAAATATTTCTCTGCTCTGCCAAACCGCCATGCTGCTCGATGGCGGCCAGTTGACGACGATGGGGCCCGCGGCGAAGGTAATCAAAGCCTATCTGAGTCAGAAGCAGGAGGCGCGTCCTCTGGTAACGTGGGAATCCGGCGAGGCCCCGGGGAACAACGTTGCGCGAATCGATTCACTAGCCGTTTGCAATCGGGATGGCGCCCCGACAGGCCTGTTTGTCACCGCCGATCCCGTCCATCTTGTAATCGAGTTCAGCGTCCTCTCCGGAACTTGCCGTCTGAATCCAGTCTTCGCCGTGCGGAACTCCATGGGGCTGATTTTGTTTTCCACCGCTAACTACGAGGACCCGGAGTGGGGTTCCCGGAGCTACGGCGTGGGCCGCTACCGCGCCCAATGCACAGCGCCGGCCCATCTGTTCAATGAAGGCAGGCATTGGGTGGATGCGGCCTTGGTCCGGGAGACTAGAACCGTCCAGGCCGAATCCAAGAATTTGCTTTCCTTTGAGATCTACGACGATGGCGCCACGAGAGGCGGCTACGTCGGCGAGTGGCTGGGCGCCGTGCGGCCGCGATGCCAGTGGTCTGGCGCCGAGATCGGATCGGGGCCGGTGTTGGAGAAAGCCCAGTGATCCCTGAGCGCCTCGTGCCGGGAACTCCCGAGTGGGACCTCTACCTTGTCGAGCACAAGCAGCGCTACGAATTCTTCGCCCAGCGCTGCCGCGGCCTGAGGATATTGGACGCGGCATGCGGCGTTGGTTATGGCTCGCAGATCCTCGCCAGGGCCGGGGCAGCGGAGGTTGTGGGGTTGGACCTCGACGAAGGCGCCATACAATACGCGGAGGCGCACTTTGCACATCCCTGCGTCCGTTTCAAGAAAGCCGATGTGCAGCGCCTGGGCGAACTCGGCTCGCCGTTCGACGCGGTGATCAGCTTCGAAACTATCGAGCATCTTGCCGAGCCGGCCGTATTTGTCCGGAATGTCCGTAACGTGCTGAAGTCTGGGGGGCTGTTCGTCTGTAGCACGCCGAATAAAGAGTTCGCTGACAAGGGCGGCGAGCCGAATCCCTACCACGTCTCCGAGATGACGTTCGCGGAGTTTCTGACGCTGATTGAAACGGAGTTCCGGGTCGAGGAGAAGTACCATCAGTCTCACTCGAAGGCGTACGTGCGCCACATGGCGCTGCTTCGGGAGTTCGAGTCCCTCCACAAGCGGATACGATTCAGCAAATTGCTTTCGTTCGAGAACCGCCTGCGGAAACTGCTCGGCCGCCCCAGTTGGAAGGACGGAACTCTTCCCCAAGCGCTTTGGAAAGCCGCGCCGGACGATTATCTGATCGAGGCGCTCGAAGCACCCGCGGTGCATTGTCTTACTTACATTCTGGTTGGCCGAGTGCATTTCTAAATGAGAATTCCGATAGGCGCGAGAGCCGCCAAAAGATCCTTCGAACGATTACGCGTGGCGTACTGGTCGTGGCGGTTTCAGCGCAGTTGTGCGAAGTCAGGTCGAGACGCTCAGGTGCAAGGCCCCTGCGTCATAAACGGCGGCGGCGCGATTGAAGTGGGTGATGGGTTGTGCATTCGCTCCCGGCGGATTCACCCCGTGGAGATCTCCGTAGCATCCGAAGCCAGGTTATCGATCGGCAGTGGCGTTTTCCTGAATCAAGGCGTGCGCATCGCGTGCACTGCCGGCGTTTTCATTGGCGACAACTGCCAGATAGGCGATGAGACCGTGATTCTCGATAGCGATTTCCATGGCGTCGGCGAAAGAGATGTCCAAAAAGCGCAAGTGCGAATCGAGAACAATGTCTGGCTAGCCACTCGGGTCATCGTTCTCCGGGGCGTGACTATCGGAGAAGGAAGCGTGATCGGCGCCGGTTCGGTGGTAACAAGATCGATCCCGCCGCTTTCGTTCGCCGCGGGCGCCCCCGCGCGCGTGATCAGATCTCTCGAATCGCATGCCGAGTAACGCACCTCATCACATCTGTTTCATCTCACAGGAGTATCCTCCGGAGACGGGGTGGGGAGGCATCGGTTCCTACACCTTCGACATGGCTCACGGGTTCGCTAGAGCGGGGAGCCGCGTTACTGTAATCAGCCGTGCGACGAAGACCGAGAGCGTGCGCGAAGGAGGCGGTGTAACGGTTCACCGCGTACTGCCCGCTCCTCGGTTCAATAGCATGAAGTTCTTATGGCGATTGAGCCGGTACTGGCCCGGCTTCGCTTGGGCGGCAGCGCAGAGGTTCCTGAAGATTCATGAGATCGACAGAGTGGATGTCGTTGAATCGGCGGAAGCTTATGCCGATGGGTTCTTTGTCGGCTTGCTGCGTCCCAGGCCGCCAATGATTGTCCGCCTGCACATGGCTCTGATGTTCGGCCACCGTCTGAACGGCATCGTTCCCGATCACAAGGAGCGGTTCAAATACTGGCTCGAGAAGCGGTCGATCCTTGGAGCCGATATCGTGACAGCTCCATGCCAGGCGGTAGCCGATTTGACGCAAAACTGGACGCAGTTGGAGGCCAGTCGAATAAAGGTCGTGCCGAACCCGGTGGACACCCGCTTTTTTGTCCCGGACGGCCAACGGCCGAGACAAGAGATTATCATGTCTGCCCGCCTGGAGAAGCGGAAGCTAGGCCGTTTGCCGGAGGCATTGCCGATCATCCTGCAACGCTGCCCTCAAGCAGTTTTCAGGTTTGTCGGCAGCGATGGGATAGATGAATCCGGGCGCTCGTGGCGGGAACGCCTTTCGCAGTGCGTCCCACCCGACCAGCGGAGCAGAATCGTGTTTGAGGAGGCGCCGCGCGAAGAGATGGCGCAGAAATACCGCCAAGCCGCGGTCGCAGTAATGGCCTCCAGGTGGGAGAATTTCCCTTACGCGCTTCTGGAAGCCATGGCTTGCGGAACGCCGGTGGTCGCTACGCGGGCGGGCGGACTGCCCGAAATGGTGGACGACGGCGTTAATGGCATCCTGGTGGCGCCCGAGGATGGCGGCGCTCTGGCGGATAGTGTTTGCACGCTCCTGGAAAATCAGGAGCTACAGGTCCGAATGGGCCGAAATGCGCGACGTCTAGTCGAAGAGCGCTTTTCGGTAGATGCGGTTACGCCGAAGATGATCGAGGCTTACAGCGGCGCCATCCGGTGACATCGAGAAGCAGGCGAAAGAAGTCGTGAATAACGCCGAGACCTTTGCGCAGATGCCACGCATTTCCGCAATCATCTGTACGTACAATAGAGCCGCCTTCGTGGCGAAGGCTCTGAAGAGCTTGGGGCGGCAGACGCTCGCGCAGGAGGATTTCGAGGTCATAGTCGTGGACGGGCCATCCTCGGATTCGACACGACGAGTAGTGGACGAAATGCTCCCTGAACACCCGAATGTACGCTACGAAATCGAGAGTCGGATCGGCCTGTCCGTGGCCAGGAACCGAGGCGCCGAGGTCGCTTCGTCTCCCTATCTAGCGTACTTGGACGATGATGCGCAAGCGGAGCCTCGATGGCTGGAGAGCGTGCTCACCGCTTTTGAGACCTGCACACCAATGCCGGATTGCGTAGGCGGGCCGGTATTACTGGACTGGGGCGGCGACCCGCCCGCTTGGCCGCCGCGCAGGTACTGGCGTCTGTTCTCACCTCTGGATTTTGGCGATACCGGTCACTTTCTTCGGGATGATGAATACCTTGTGGGCGCGAACTTCGCAATGAGAAAAGCGGCTCTTGCCGAAGTCGGAGGATTCGATCCGCGGTTGGGGAGCCGCGGTCGAAAGATCATTGGCGGCGATGAAAGCGGCGTCCTGCGGGAACTTCGAAATCTCGGGCGTCCCATCTATTACGAACCGAAGGCACGGGTCCAGCACTTCGTTCAGCCTGAACGCCTGGATATGCGCTGGCTCAGAAAAAGGGTTTTTGGGGAAGGCGCCTCGCAGCCGTTGCTGAGCTTTGGGGATGGCAGGAGCCGGGGCTTCTACGCATTCCAGGCATACATCGACTTGAGAAGGACCGCGCGCTTTAGTTGCGACTATCTTGCCGCATTGATGAACCGCGATCAGGAGCGGAGGCTGGACAGCGCTCTAGCCGTAGTGCAACGCGTGGGCCGGCTGCGGGCCAATCTAAACCTGATGCTGGCCCGGAAGAACTGACGCCAGATGCGGATCTGTTTCTTATCCCTGGAGTACCCGTCGATTAAATCGGGCGGCGGTGTGGGCACACAGGTACGCACCTTGGGTCTGGCGCTCGCCGCCAACGGGCATGAGGTCAGCGTCATCGCTCTCTCCGAGCCCGGCGAGCCTGCATTTCGCGATGACTGCGGCGTTCGCATCCACCGCGTGAAACATGGCAATCTGCATTGGTACTTCTCCAAGGCACCGCTGTTGGGCAAGTACTTTTCCCTTTCTCTGCGCGAGATAGAATACTCCTATTTGGTTTGGCGTCAAGTACGCTTGTTGCAGGCTGATAAGCCATTCGATGTCATCGAGGGCACCGAGACTGGGGCGCTGTTCGTCGCTCTCCGGGGCAAGACGCCGTTGGTGATTCGTCTCCACGGAGAGGAGTACACCGTCCGGAAGTACACTCCCGACCTGCCCTTGTCAATTCATGTCCGCCTGAGCAGGCTTCTTCAGAGGATGGCCTTGCGGCGTGCGCGCCTTCTAATCAGCCCTAGCCAGGCGCACGCCGTGGAAATCGCGGCCGAGCTCAAGGAGCCTCATCCCCCAATTGAGGTCATGCCGAATGTTATCCCACCGGGATACGGAGCCGACGACCAGGCGGCAGACGACGAGAGCGCTCCGATGGTCCTTTACGTTGGGCGTCTAGAACGAGGCAAGGGCATTCTGGCGCTTCTCGAAGCGGCGCGCTACGTCCTGGATGAGATGCCAAATGCGCAGTTCGTATTAGCTGGGGCTCCGCACCCGAATCTGCCCAAGGTAACTTTGAACGAATCGATCGCGCGGCTGGGTTTAGAGGGCCGGCTTCGGTGGCTCGGCCATGTGCGGCACGAGGATCTGCGGGAATGTTATCGTGCAGCATCAGTTCTCGTCTTACCCTCCTACTACGAGACCTTTGGTTTGGCAGCGCTGGAAGCGATGGCGTTCGGATTGCCGGTGGTGGCGTTCAAATCCGGGGCCTTGCCAGAAGTGATCGAGGACGGCGTCTCGGGCATTCTGACGACTCCCGGAGATAGCGGCGCATTGGCTCGCGCTCTCCTTCAGGTGCTGCGCCATCCGAAGCTCCGAGCCCATTTCGCGGTGAATGCCCGGAATCGCCTGGCGAAGCGGTTTGAAGTCCCTTCTTTTGTGCGGTTGGAACTCTCTCTATACGAGTGGGCCATTCGCGGGCCGACTTCGGAAACCGGTGGCGCCAGAGAGCATGTCTTCTTTTCTCCTCACTGGGACGACGTAGTGCTTTCGTCCGGGGGGCTGGTCCAGACATTGGTGGATCGGGGAGACGACGTCTCGGTCGTTACCGTTTTCTCGGGAGACCCTGAGACGAATCATTTATCCGCGTTTGCACGGCACCTCAGCCGAAAGTGGAGACTGGCGGACCGGATCACAGCCCGGCGCCGCGAAGAAGACGAGGACGCCCTCAGCGTCTTGGGAGTGAAGCATCGAGAACAGTGGGACCTGCCCGAGGCAGTCTACAGGCAAACGAAGGCTGGAAAGCTGGCACATGTGACCTATGACGATTTGAAGAGCCCGCTGACACCTTCCGATCACACTGCCGCGCAGAAGGTGCGGGAGGCGCTGGAGCGGCGCCTGCGTTCCGACAGCGCGGACGCGACTTTCTACTTCCCGCTTTCTCTTGGAGGGCATGTTGACCATCGGCTCCTCTTCTTTATCGGCGCAGGACTGTGCGCCAGCGGCCTAAGAATCCGATTCTATGAAGACTGGCCTTACTCCGAGGCTTATAGCCACAGAGCAGCCGTTCCAGGCTGGGTGCGGCACGGCGCCATAGTTCCTTCGAAAAGGAAGGCTGAGGCCGCTTTGCGATATACCTCACAGATTCATGGGCTAGGAGGGTCTCCCGAGGAACTCGCGGAGAGACTAATAAAACGCTCTCGAGCGGCCGGCCACGCGCAAACCGTGGAGAATTACTGGGAGCTTCTTCCTGCAACAGCGGCTCGAATGGAGGCGGACGATCCTTCTATGGCAGAGTTGCCGATGAAGCTAGATCCTAAGGAGCCCCGCCTGAGGGACTTTCGAGCCTTTCTGTCTGGATTTCGTTGGCACGGCTTGGGTGAGGTCCTTCCTCCGGGGAAGGGCTGGTGCCTGGATGTCGGCTCCGGCAACGGCCGCTATCAACAAGTCATTAAGACTCGGGGCTATGACTGGGTTGGAATAGACAACGCCGCACGACCGCCAGAGCCGAACCTCGTCAGGGCCGATGCTAGCCAGTTGCCGTTCAAACCAGAGTCGGCGGCAGCCGTCGTGGCCTGGCAGGTTCTCGAGTATGTCGAGGAACCCGAACGAGTGTTTTCGGAGGCGTCTCGGGTCCTCGAAGCCGGAGGAGTTTTATGCGGAAGCGCGTCATTTCTGGAGCCCTTGCACGGCCGGACCTACTTCGGCCTAAGCCACATCGAGTTGGAACGGCTACTCAGGAAGTACGGCTTTTCCGATATTGAAGTGAAACCGGGTCTTTCCGGGTTCGCCCTCCTATTGTGGACTTGGCTCCGGAGGTGGGCTGGTCCGCGGTGGGCCCGGCTCGCGATACCGCTTAGCGCGATGCTGCTTGTCCCTCCTGCCGCAGCTCAGTTTCTGGCCAGCTACGTGCGGCTGAAGCTCGGAATGGGAGATGGGCACGGCATGCGCTGGATCGCCGAGCGGGCTCCTCTGGAGTTTGCGGGCCACCTGATGTTCGTCGCGCGAAAGGCATCGGGCGGGCGCCAGTGCACATAGGCATACTATCGCTTGAAGCCCCCTACGAATCCAGCGGAGGAGGAATCGCAGCTTACCTGCGGGCGCTCCTTCCCGGGTTGGCTGGCGCGGGACATAGAGCGACTGTCATCGCCAATTCCAAGGCTGAAAAGGTCGAGAGCCATCTGGATGGGGCGGTTCGGGTGGTTCCGGTTCGTCTTCCTAACCTGCATTGGTATCTCGCGAAAGCGCCGCTCGTAGGGCGCATCGGCGCCCTCCCGGTACGGGAGGTCGAATGGTCCGTGGCTTTCGAGCGAGCCGCAAGAAGGATATTTGAACAAGATCCGGTGGACGTGTTGGAGAGCTGTGAGACGGGCGCTCTGATGGTAGGCCGGCGAGCTATGGCTCCGCTCGTCATCCGACTCCATGGCAGCGCTTACGCGTTTCGGAAACATAGTGGGGAGCCGGTTGGCGCCGGCGAAAGGTGGGATCGCCGCCTCCAACTGAGGGCCTTGCGGAGCGCAGCGGCGGTCACGGCGCCCAGCGGGTATCAGGCCGCCGAAGTGGCTCGGGAGATGGGTTGGCCTCGGCGCCGGATTCAGGTGGTGCCGAACCCCCTGGATCCGGGGATCCTCGCGGCGGCGGAGTCCGAGCCTGCTGTTGGAACAGATGCGCCGATTGTGCTGTACGCGGGCAGGCTGGCGAAGGTGAAGGGGGTCGAACCTCTGCTCAGGGCGGTGAAGGAAGTGAGGAGTCACGCGCCTGACGCGCGGTTTGTGTTGGCGGGTCCGTGGCAGATGGATTCGAAGCCGGCGTCCCTGGGAATCGAAATGAGCGCAGAGACGAACGCCGACGGCGTCTCATGGACCGGGCAGGCGTCGCGCGAGCGACTCATCGCTCTTTACCGTCGGGCTTCTGTGTTCGTGATGCCATCGTACTTCGAGAGTTTCGGGATTGCCGTGATCGAGGCGATGGCGTTCGGCCTTCCTGTTGTCGCCACGACCGCGGGCGGATTGCCGGAACTTGTGCGTGACGGCGAGACCGGAATCCTGGTTCCACCCGGCGATCCCCACGCTTTATCCGAAGCGCTGCTGCATCTGCTGCGCGACAGGCCGCTAGCTCACAGAATGGGGCAAGCTGGCCGGCGCTGGGTGCTGGAGAGGTTCACGCCAGATACAGTTGCCCGGACGATGTTGTGCGTGTACGGTGGCGCCGTCCAGTCACGAGTTGAAAGAGACCGCACATCATGAGGCTTCGTCTTCCAGCGGATGGCAAGCCAGCGGTCTGCTGGCTTGTGGCTCTGTTTTATGCGGTTGTGATGGCGCTCCTTTTCCACGCCCGAACGGTTCCGATGACCGGCTACGAAACTGATGGCGTGTACTACATGATCCAATCCCGTGCGCTGCTCTCTCAGGATTTCACGCCCTCTACGTACGGCGGCGGGGTGGGGATGCCCCTCGCGACGCGGCTCGTCAGCCAGTTAGTTCCCGACACCTTCGATGCGGCAAAACTTGTCTCAGTCATGGCGAGTTTTCTCTTTTTGCTTGCCAGCGCTAGAATCGCCGCTAAGCTCTTTGACGCCAGCGCCGCCGAATTCTCTTTAATTCTTCTCGCGCTAAATCCGCTGGTGTTGGTCTACAGCACGACATCCCTATCGGATGCACTGGGCGCGGCATTGCCGCTCCTGGGCTTTTGGTGTCTCCTCGATAACTCCAGGCCATGGCGGCTATTTGTGGGTGGGCTATGCCTTGGGATGGGGTGGACCACCCGCTATCTCAATCTCGTTTTCTTTCCTCTGGCTCTTGTCGCGCTTTGGCCGTTGCGGAGCCATCGGGCGCGGATGACGAAGGCCGCGGCGTCCATCGGCCTGGGGTTGGCGTTGGGCAGCATCCCCCAGGCTGCCTGCAACTGGATGTTCTTTGGATCACCGTTCTTCACCAACAACTGGCGGAACGTCGCTGCGTCCGTGTATCCGTGGGACCGCGTTAACCAGCTAACCAGTTTCCGCGAGGTCATCGATGGCGCAGGACTCCGCCTTCTCGTCCTCTGGCTTAAGCGTTTATCGATCGACGTCCCAGAGCTGCTTTTCCATGCGGCGTACTGGCCGATTTTCCTGGCCGTGCCTGGCTTTCTGTTGGCCCTGAAGAATGCGAAACAACGGATGCCGTTGGTCGCGTGGGGCGCGACGCTCCTCCTTTATCTTGCGCTGATAGCCCCGGTTTGGCGTATCGAACTAAGATACTTTCTGCCCGTGCTCCCCCTGCTATTGGCATCCGCGGCATTCATGTGGCGAGCGGCGACAAACGCCAGACCGATGGTGGCGGCGCTCGGGCTGTTCCTCGCCGCAGCAATTAGCGTGGCAGGAGCGGCGCAGTCCGTTCGCGAGATGATCGCATCTCAGTCCGCGGAACTCAGAACCGCCGGCGAGTTTATCCGCGCAACCGCGGCTCCCGGCGATATCGTGGCCGCGTCTCAACCACATGTGTTCTTCTACGCGGAACGGCGGGGATTGATGCTCGAGAGCCTCTCGAAGCAAGAGATTGACCAGTTACCTGAGACGGTCAAACGCAAGCATATCGGGTGGTTGGTCTTTGATGGAGTCAGAGGCGTCGTGCAGTATCCCGCCTTGGCGTGGCTGTTGGACTCTCATTCTATAGAAGCGGCCCAGCTCGGGTGGTCTGCACGATTCTCATCGGACATGGGGCGTCGGGCCGTGGTCTGGCGTACGCAGTGACGGCGGTGTCTCAGCACTTGCGCGAACCAAGCGGGGATCGTTAGAATACAGACCCGTAATACGCCGTCCGAAAGCATGAATGCCTCGATTCGATTGGACGGCCGTGCGTGACTCAAGCCGGATCGCCTCAGGCCTCGTGACCGCGTATGCCATTCTATTCATCTTCAATTCTCTGACGCGCACCAGCCACATTGCCGTCGACGGCATGAATTACGTGGATGTCGCCCGGAACATCGCCGCCGGGAAAGGCATCGTGCAATCCACGATAGGATTCAACCAAAACCCTTTCCCTATAGACTCCGACGCCCCTGCGCCGTTTACGGCTCAGGCGCCCCTCTATCCGCTGACTGTCGCCCTTTTGACCTGCTTGCGGATCGACGCCCCAACGGCTGCTCTTCTAGTGAGTGGTTTGGCATACTTGCTGCTGGTATTTGTGTTCTTCCGGCTTTCCAGCTCGTTGTATGGCCGCTCGGCGGCCTTTGTTAGCGCGTCGGCGTTGTTTGTGTACGTCCCTTTGGTTTCCGTAGCCCATGACGCGCTCAGCGAAACACTGGGCGTGCTATTTCTCATGGGCGGGTTTTTGTTGATCGTGCGGGAGCGCGCCAGAGACGTCATGCGCCCCGGCGCGACATTTATGGCCGGAGCAATGCTTGGCTTCGCCTTTGCAGTGAGATACGCCTTGGCGCCCAGTTTGGCCGCTGGTCTATTCGCCGTAGCAATTTCACAGCCGCGAGTCGGAAGGCGATGGCGCATTATCGTTTCCCGAATGGCTCTGCTGTCGGCAGGCTTTGCGCTGCCGGCCGCTCCCGTCGTGGCTCGCAATTTCGTCTTGTTCCCTCGCGCCATGGCCGCGCCTGGACAGCAACCTGCGCGTTCGCTTCACGCCGCGGCGAGCGTGGTGTTTCACTCTTTGGCTGGGTCGTACCTGGGCCCGCAACCCTCGAGGTACGTACAGGAAGCGTTTTTGGCGCTCTCTCTCCTCGCGCTCGCCGCGCTTCTCTGGCGAAGGGGCAAGATTCCGGCGGCCCTTTGGGGAAAGTCGCTAAACAGGCGGAGTCTGTTGCTGTGCTTTTGGGCGCTCGCCTACTGCATCTTCCTTGTTTGCGTCGCGGTGGCAAACTCCGTCTATGGGATGGACCCCCGGCTTCTCATGCCCGCTGGATTGGCGCTCATCCTCCTGGCTGGCGGCGTGCTGACCATCGCAGTCAGGCCGTATCGGAGGCTGCTTTCCTATGCGGCTCTGGCGTTGTCTTTGGCCGGGATCTACCGTGAACTGAGGCGCGCGACTCAGCCGGCGTCTCCAACGCGCCAACAGATAGTGGCGCGCTCCCAGCGGTTGACCTGGGTCGCCACCGAGACCACGGGCAATGACCTGATCGCGGGAGTCGACACTCTCGATATTCCGTTCTACCTGGGCCCAAGAGAGGCGCTGTTCTTTACCGGTGGCGCAAATCATGAGCGCGCCAGTTACGTGAAGATGGCGACTTGGGTCAATCGACGGCGTGCGCGGTACGACCGAGTGTTCTTTATTCTGCCGAAATACGAGTACGGTCCGGACGAATGGAAGGCCCGCTACGGGACGTTTATCGCGGACTTGGCGGCAGGCCGTACGGATGCTTACCCAGCCTTACACGCTCTTGGCCGGCTTTCCGATGCGACTGTGTTCGAGGTGCGCTGAGGTGCGATTGAGTTGAAACGCATCCTGTTGATGCCGTCATCGTATCCACCGGTTTTGGGCGGCGTGCAAACGGCGGCGCACGCCTTGGCTCGTCACCTAGCCGCCCAGGAGCGGCAAGTCGAAGTTCTTACCAACCATTATCCTAGAACGTTGCGGCGGCGGGAAGTGATCGATGGAATTCCGGTCCACCGAGCACTGTTTTTACAGCCAAGGCTTGCGGAGTGGCGGAATGGGAGACTAGACCTGTGGCTGGCCTCGCTGTATTACTACCCTGCTGCGCTGCTTGACGCAAGCCAACTTGTGGATGCGTTCCAGCCGGACGTGGTCAACGTCCATTTCCCAGACGCACAAATCCCGATTGTTCCGTGGCTCAGGCGCAGGCGAACGTTCAGGCTGATTGTATCTCTGCACGGTCATGAGATCCTACGCTGGCTCGAGGCAACGGGCGGCGGTTCTGATGACTCGGGGACGGGCCTTCAGCGGCGAAACAGTGAGTACAGGAAACTGACCGGCTTGCTGCAGGTGGCCGAGGGCGTTACGGCCTGCTCCAGGTGGCTCTTGAACAAGGCGATAGAGCTGGAGCCGTCGGTGGCTGCTAAGGGCCACGTGATCGCCAACGGCATCGACCTTGATCGGTTCACGGATAAAGCCTGTTTTTCGCACGCCCGGCCATACATACTGGCCTTTGGCCGGTTAACGCACGTGAAAGGCTTCGACATGCTGCTCCGGGCGTTCTCCCTAGTCGCTCCCGATCATCCGGGCCTCGATCTGTTGATAGCTGGAGACGGCGAGGACCGCGCGGAGCTCGGCGCTCTTGGCGAACGACTGAATTTGGATGGCCGCGTACTGTTTACTGGCCGCGCTACTCCGGCTGAGGTTGTCAGACTCTTGAACGGCTGCGCGTTTGTCATCGTACCTTCTCGCTCGGAGACCTTCGGCATTGCCGCGCTCGAGGCCCTGGCCGCCGGCAAGCCAGTGCTGGCTACAAGAGTCGGCGGTCTTGGTGAGTTTCTTGAAAACGGGTTGGGATCGGGTAGCGGCGCACGCACTCAATTGGTCGAGGCGACGGTAGGGAGTCTGGCTGAAGGTATCCGCCACTGGCTGACGCCACAAACAGCTCTGGCCAGTCAGCGCGATTCCCACCCGCTTGATCTTTCCCGTTTTACTTGGAACAGTGTCGCAACTCAATACGGCGAGGTCTACGAGCGTGCGTAGCGAGTCGCCTACCGCGTTGCAGGCCCTCATTGGTGTGTCCATTCGCGCCTTAGCGCATCTGATGGACGTCATCTATGGCGCGGAGGCGCTAAACGTCGTTCTCAAGCTGCTCCCGATGCAATCGGTACCGGCGCTTTTGAGGTCCTGGGGCGCCGTGATCGGCGACAACGTGAGGTTTCGCTCTCCCCTAACCATCCACAACGCGGATTTGCGCCGGCGTCTCTACTACTGTAACCTGAACGTCGGTCGCGATTGCTATCTTGGGAGGGACTTATTCCTCGATTTGCAGGACCGAATTGTCATCGAGAGCAACGTGACCATTTCGCATAGAGTCATGATTCTGACTCATACTGACGCTGGAATGAGCCCTCTCCGGGATGTGACGGTTCCAACGAGCCAGGCTCCCGTGATCATTCGGTCCGGTGCGTACATAGGAGCGAACGTCACAATCCTGCAAGGTGTTGAGATCGGCGCGCGGGCCGTTGTGGGCGCTGGCTCTGTTGTCACCCGATTAGTCGCCCCGGAGTCTGTGGTTGCTGGCGTGCCTGCAAAGGCGATTCGGACTGCGGCTGAGACGGCCATTCCGTCGTCGCGGGCTGGGTCAGGTTCGCAGGTCGTTTCAAATGGATCGGGCAGGGATGAATCGCGCTAAATCCGCGAGGGGCCGGCCTAGCCCTGGGGTTCAGTCAACCTTAGTTTGGGGAGCCGCGACCGTGGCGGCCCTCGTGGCCTACCGCCTCCTCGGAGCGTTTTCATACAGAGAGGTTATTGTGCTCATTGTTGGCTGCGGTTGCCTGTGGATTTTGGCAAGCCGGAAGGGGTTGGTAGCAGGGTTGGCCGCCTGGGTGGGCACCTTCGGCCTCGGCTACCGGACCATCCAGGTGACTGCTTTTTATAAAATTCACCCTTCGGAAGTAATGCTATTGGGAATCTCCCTGTTGGCGCTGAGCGATCTGTCCGGCAATACTCGTCGCATCTTAAAGCTGCCGGCCTGGATTTGGGCGTTTGCCTTCTTCTGGTTATGGGGCTGGATCGCAGCCTACCCGGGATACGGGCCAATGGGACATCGGCGAATGGACATCATGTTCTCCGAGTTCCGAGATTTTTTTCTGGTTCTCCCCTTGTGGCTGGTTGCGTCCGCCGCTATGCTGAAGCGGGACAGTTGGAAATGGGCTGTTGGCGTCTTCTTTAGCGTCGGGACCTGGATCGGGGCAACCGGTTCCCTGGAGTATTTCTTTCCCAGAGTGGCCAGCCTGTTTCCCCAGTTCATGGCAGCGCCAGGTCCGACAACGACGATGGAGGGCTTCCAAAGGGCTACGTTCTCTTTCTGGGGCGCGCCAACTGCAACTCTCGTGGTGGCGCTCAGCGTTCCCATGGCAATTGCCATGTGGCAGTGGTATGAGCGCGTATGGCAACGAGCCGTGATTGTTGCGGCTTTGCTCATGCAAGTTATTGGGATCTATATCGGTGGCTACCGCAGCATGTGGCTTACGCTGGGAATAGAGATCATCCTGTGGAGCTTTCTGTCACGAGGCTTCTTGTTCGGCTCCCTCATCCTGATTCCGGTTATGGCCTGTTTCAGCTACTTCAGTCCAGCAGCGCAAGAGCGCGCATCCGGTATAATCGCGATCGCTCACGGCCACCCTGTGGACAGCAGCGCGATTGAGAGGTTGACGAGGGTCACGGATACGTGGTACGCCATAGTCCACTATCCGTGGGGTGTTGGGTGGGGAGGAGCGGGGTGGGTCCACAGCGATTTCCTGCAGGTTGCCGCGAACCTGGGCGTCTTGGCGGGGTTGCTGTTCGTGCTTGCGTATCTGCATACCCTCTACCGCCTGGCGCGGATGGTCTATGGGCACATCAAAGAGCGTGGAACAAGTTACCTGGGAATCAGCCTGCTGCTCTCCTTTGTCGCGGCGGGTGGGATGCTGGCCGTGAACGGAGTCGAGGTTCTGCCACAGTTGATGCTCCCCGTGTGGTTTGTATGGGTCATGGTGGAAATCTGGCTGCAGCGCATGCAGCAAGTGGAAGGAATCAGGAAGAAAAATGCCGCGGCAGGCTATCTCGGTCCTATTGCCAACTTTCAATTGCGCCGCCATCGTCCGGACTACGCTAGAGTCCGTTCAGTGGGCTGACGAGATTCTGGTCGTCGATTCTTTTAGCTCCGACGCTACCGTGGATATCTGTCACGAGTTCCGAGCGCTCGTCATCCAGCACGAGTACGTCAACTCGGCCAAGCAGAAGAACTGGGCGGCGCCGCAGTGCAAGCATGAATGGGTGCTGCAAATCGATACAGACGAGCTGGTGAGCGCAGAACTGAGGCGGGAAATCGAGGAGGAGCTTGCGAAGGCCCCATCGGAAGTGGTGGCCTTCCGGATACCCCGGAGGAATGAAATACTGGGCCGTTGGGTGCGATATGGCGGCGTCTACCCGGACTACCAGACGCGTTTATTCCGGCGAGGCAAGGGCCGATGGCGAGAACGGGAGGTACATGCGCATCTCCAAGTAGACGGGCAAGTGGCCACGCTTCGCACTCCAATTCTGCACTTTGGAATGCCCAACTTCTCGAAGCCTCTGCGAAACCTCGATCGCTACACGCGGTACGAGGCCGATGAACTGCGCAAGAACGGCAAGCGGTTTCGGATTATCGACCTGATCATGAAACCTCCTCTCTTATTCCTGTATCGTTACTTCTGGCTGCAGGGGTTTCGTGATGGGCTGAGGGGACTCATTTCGGCTGCTTACCTCGCGATGTATCTATTCCTCTCCTACGCCAAGCTATGGGAACTGGAGGAGCTCCACTTGGAGCGCAGTCCTAAGTAGCCTCGAGAATGCCGCAAGACTCGCCGAAAACCGTAGCGTTCGTTTGTGGGTCGGCCGCAATGAGCGGAGTCGAATTCAGCTTATTCTATCTATTGCCAAGGCTGGACAGGGGGCAATGGATCCCAGTTGTGTTCTGCGCTGAAGAAGGCGATTTGACTCGCCTCTGCCGACAGATCGGTGTTCACACTCAAGTCGTACGATCGCCCGCCATCTGGTCCACGAGTCTGCGCTTCACGAACGATCGGCGCATCCCCAATCCAGCGGCTCTAGCCTGGAATGCGTGCGCGCTTGCGCTGGCCGGGTTGTCGGTTCAGCGACGCCTGAAGAAGCTGAGCCCCCAGTTGGTTGTCACTAGAGGAATGTCCGCTCATTTTTATGGCGGCTTGGCAGCGCGGCTATCGAAGCTCCCGTGCGTTTGGCATCTCCAGGACTATATCTCAGACAGATATCTCGGGGCTTACCGCCGTCTCTTCGCAATGCTGGCCGCAAGAATTCCAAATCGTGTCGTTGCGGACGGGTCGCCCATAAAACGCCAATTGCCCCCCGCCGTGCAGGCTCGAACCTCCGTGGTTTATAACGGCGTAGATACTGCAATATTCCAGCCGGGACAAGATGGCCAGCGCATACGCCGGGAGTTTGGCATTCCGCCGGACGCGCTCGTGATCGGAAGTGTCTCGCGGCTGACCCCCTGGAAGGGCCAACATCATTTGGTCGAGGCTTTTGCTCGAATAGCCGCGGATTTACCTGAAGCGATCTTGCTGATTGTCGGAGGACGACTTCGAGACAGCGGCGCTTATGAGAAGCGGCTGAGGAGCATGGCGGAACACTCGGGTCTCGGGCGCCGAGTCGTCTTCGCGGGCCATCGAGCGGACCTTCCGCAGATTCTGGCTGCTATGGACGTATATGTCCACACGGCTACGGAGAAGGACACGTCTCCTTTGGCGCTGATCTCGGCAATGGCCTGCGGCTTGCCTGTCGTGGCGTTTGCCATCGAAGGAGTGCAGGAGATACTGCAAGACGGTTCCGACGCTCTGCTTGCGCCGCGCGCGGACACCGCTTCTCTAGCGACATTGCTTCTGAAGGTGTGCCGCGATCCGCAGTTGCGCATTCACCTCGGGCGTGGTGCGCGCCAAAAGGTGGAGGGTTCGTTAAGCCTGAAGCGTCACTGTGACTTGATGATGAGCCTTTTTGCCGAAGTGTGCGGAGCGGCTCGGGCGCCGTCTAACGACGGGACCGTCATCTGTAATAAGTAATCTGAGATGAGGATTCGAGACGGCAGAGGCATTCTGATTCTGGATCACCAAGGCATTGGCAATGTCGTGTTGAGCCTGCCGCTCCTCAGATCGGTTCGTGATTGGGCTCGCGGCCGCTGGCCAGTGTGGGTGCTATTGAACTCGCCGCATGTGTTCGACCTCCTCGCCGAGGAAGAGATCGAGGCCACTCCCGTCTACTACCAGGCGGATCGAGGCGCATGGCGCAATCTCATTACGCTCAGGGGGCTTTTGAAACAGCGGATCGACCTGGTGATTGCCGTTCCTCAAATCCATCCCTTGAAAGCCGCTATGCTAGCTCGCGCCCTGGACGCGCGGTATACGGTGGCGGAATCGCTGTTTCGCTGGTCTTGGGCGCTTTCAAGCAGCGTCAGGAAGACTTGGACGAAGCCGATTCTAGAAAGTCAGGAACAGATGGCTTCGGCCCTCGGAATCAAGGGACGGCCCGGCTCGCCATCCATCCGCCTGAGGGGTTCCGAACTGAATTGGGCGCGAGCCACCCTGGCGCAGGAAGGAGTGGCGGAACCGGGGCACACAATTGGATTGCACTGCTCGTCGAAGGAACCTTCAAAAAGGTGGAAGGCCGCAAACTTTGGCGCGGTGATCGGGAAGCTGAGGGTCGTTTTCCCGGGCCTTGCTGTGAGCAGTTTCGGCTCCGAAGCAGAACGGAAGGACGCCGAGGAGGCCAGACTGGCGGCGGGACCGGGGCCTTGGCTTGAAGGGGCAGGGCGTTGGACGATCCGCCAGAGCCTTGC
The DNA here is from genome assembly GCA_963783505.1 of Terriglobia bacterium. Taxonomy (GTDB): domain Bacteria; phylum Acidobacteriota; class Terriglobia; order Bryobacterales; family Bryobacteraceae; genus BOG-224. The sequence continues at coordinate 34,357 of CAWAOP010000020.1, forward strand.
ACTGCTGAGCCAATGCGATCTGGTAATCACAGCCGATACCGGGGTGATGCATATGGCCGCCGCAGTTGGAGCCAGGACCCTGAGCCTATTTGGTCCTACTTCGGCTAACCGGATAGCCCCCCGCTATAATGTGAGCACCGCGCTGTTTCCCCGCATTTCGTGCTCTCCATGTTACCGAGATAGCTATAGGAGATGTTCGTGTACGGATCTCATAACGCCTGATCAGGTCGCTAACGCCGCGCTCGAACTGCTTTGTGCCTCTCTCGGCGATGCGCCGTATCTTGAGGAAAGTGGCGGGGCTCCGGCGTTTCCGTTGGTCGCTCTCAGGGGGCGAAGGGCATGAAGTCCAGGGACATTCACACAACAGAAACAAGATGAAGTCGGCGGAAGCAGAAGTCAGACGACCTATCCGAGACAGTTTCCTCGTCTTTGGCGCTCCGTCCATCGGAGAGCCGGAGATCCAGGAAGTTGTGGACACTCTCCGATCCGGGTGGCTCGGCACGGGGCCTCGCTGCGAGAAATTCGAGGAGTCTTTCCGTCAGTATGTCGGGAGCGGGAACGCTATCGCGCTCAACTCCTGCACTGCGGGGCTGGAACTCGCGCTCGATGCTGCGGGCGTCGGACCGGGGGACGAAGTCATCACAACGCCGCTGACGTTCTGCGCCACCGCTAACGTGATAGTGCATCGCGGCGCAAGACCCGTTTTCGCCGATGTGGAACGCGAAACGGGGAACATCGACCCGGAGCGCGTCAGCGCGGCAGTCACACCCAAGACTAAGGCCATCTTACCGGTTCACCTTTACGGTCGCCCCTGCCGCATGGCTGAACTGCTCGGAATCGCGAGGCAGCACGGCCTTTACGTGATAGAAGATGCAGCTCATGCGACCGAAGCTTGGTATCGGGGCACGAAGATCGGCAACATCGGAGACGCAACCGTCTTCAGCTTCTATGTAACCAAAAATATGACGACGGGCGAGGGGGGCATGGTGACCACAAACCATGACTCTTGGGCGGATGAAATAAGAGTCAAGAGGCTCCACGGCCTCAGCAAGGATGCATGGAAGCGCTACTCGTCCGACGGATTCCAGCCTTACGACGTTCTAGCCGCTGGTTACAAATTCAACATGACAGACCTCCAGGCCGCGCTGGGCATCCATCAACTTGCGCGCATCGAAGAGAATCTCAAAATCCGCCAGCGGTATTGGGCGATGTACGAAGAGGCGTTCCGGAGGATACCCGAACTGGCGGTGCTTCAAACGCCGTCTGAAGACGTAGGTGGCGGCGATCGCCATGCCCGTCATCTGTTTACCGTCCTTGTTCCGGCGGAGGCCGGCGGGATATCGCGCTGGGAATTCGTCAATGCCCTGAAAGCCGCCAATATCGGAACGGGCATTCATTTCCTCGCCTTGCACCTTCACAGCTATTATCGAGACCGTTTTGGTTATCTCCCTGGGAACTTCCCCAATGCCGAGTACATTGCGGCCCGAACCGTGTCTTTGCCTCTTTCGGCGTCCATGAGCGAGAGCGACATTCAGGACGTCATATCCGCGGTCAAGTACGCCCTGCGGAGTCCCACGTCCCCATCGAAGCGCTAGAAGCCTCGGCGATGAATCCCTCCATTACCATTGTTGTGCCCTGCAGAAATGAGGCTGTCGCGATTCGGGCGTTTCTCGACTCGCTTCTCGCGCAGGACCTCGATGGCATCGAGTGGGAAGTCATTGTCGCCGACGGGATGAGCGATGACGGAACGCGCGCGATTCTGGATGAATACTGTCAAGAGCAACCAAGAGTCCGCGTCATTGACAACCCTGGGAGAATCGTCTCGACCGGACTTAATGCCGCGATTGCCGCAGCGCGGGGGGAAGTCATTTTGAGGATGGATGCGCACACAGTGTACGAGGGTGACTATGTGCGGCAATGCGTGGGTACTTTGCGGAAGACTGGCGCGGACAATGTGGGAGGACCATGGATCGCACGGGGTGAAGCCTACATCGCGCGCGCAATCGCTGCGGCCTTTCAATCGAGATTTTCTGCCGGTGCGGCGACCAGCCACGACGCCAGCTATGAGGGCCTGGTCAACACGGTCTATCTCGGCTGCTGGCGGAAACAGACGCTGTCTAAACTGGGGCCCTTCGACGAAACGCTGGTTCGTAACCAGGATGATGAGCTGAATCTGCGCCTGATCCGCGCGGGCGGGATTGTCTGGCAATCCCCTCGGATCCGGTCCTGGTATAAACCGAGAAACTCCCTCTCTGCGCTGTTCCGGCAGTACTTTCAGTACGGCTTTTGGAAGGTTGCAGTCATTCGTAAACACAGGCTGCCGGCGTCCTGGCGGCATCTTGTACCGGGTACGTTCGTGCTCGTGAATGTCCTGCTGTTGCTTACCGCATTCCTTTCCTGGACTCTCGGCGCGAGGTCTGTCGCCAAGGACGCAGGCTGGGCTTGGGCTTCGCAAGCAGTCGCGTATGGCGTCTTGCTGCTGGCAGCCTCCATAGCTACCGCTGAGAAGCGTGGATGGGGCCTCCTACCTATCCTGCCCTTCGTGTTTGTCGTATATCACGTCTCCTATGGCGTGGGCTTTCTTGCGGGGATGGCGCACTTCCTGTTGGGCCGTCCGCTGGCGGCAAGACAGGGGACGCTTTTTACAGAGGTCACGCGGTAGGCGCGACCTAAATGAGGACTAGTCAAGTTGGGAACTCAAATTAAGGTCGCGCAGATTCCTTTCGCCATCCCTGATATCGGTGAAGAGGAGATTGCGGAAGTGGTCGCCGCGCTGCGTTCCGGCTGGATCACCACGGGCCCGCGGACGGCCCGGTTCGAGCGCGAATTTCGCGACTATACGGGCGCGGCGCACGCGCTGGCAGTGAACTCCTGTACGGGCGGTCTCCACTTGGCGCTAAAGGCTCTCGGCATCGGGCCGGGCGACGAGGTGATCACAACGCCCCTCACCTTCTGCGCCACCGTAAACACGATCCTCGAATCGGGAGCCACGGCTGTGCTTGCGGACATCGGCGAGGACTTGAACCTCGATGCCGAAGCCGTCGCCCGGGTCGTCACCTCGCGCACGAAGGCCATCTTGCCGGTTCATCTGGCTGGCCTTCCATGTGACATGGACGCTGTTTGGCGCCTGGCCCGCGAGTATGGGCTGAAAGTGGTAGAAGACGCGGCGCACGCCGCCGGCGCGTCATACGACGGTTGCAAAATAGGGGGCGGCCCTAGCGACGCGATCGCTTTCAGCTTTTACGCCACAAAGAACCTCACGACCGGCGAAGGCGGTATGGTAACCACTTCGTCCGCGGAACTCGCGGAGCGGATGCGCATTTTGTGCCTCCACGGAATCAGCCGCGACGCATGGAAGCGATACTCGGCGGATGGCAGTTGGTTCTACCAGGTCACCGAACTCGGATACAAGTACAACCTGACCGATATCCAGGCGGCGATCGGCATTCACCAGCTCCGGAAGCTGGATCGAATGAATGGGCGCCGGGCGGAAATCGCAGCGAGATACGACGCGGCTTTTGGAGAGCTGGACGAGGTGGAACTGCCGCCGCGCAGACAGGACGCCCGCTTCGGACATTCGTGGCACCTCTACATTTTGCGCCTCAACCTGGACAGGCTGCGGATCGACCGGGCTCGTTTCTTCGAAGAGATGCGTCTGCGCGGCATCGGATGCAGCGTTCACTTCATTCCGATCCCGATGCACCCGTTGTATCAGAGAAGCGTCGAACTGAGAGATCCGTGCCTTCGGACGCTCGCCGAATACCCGCGGCTGCTCTCTGTTCCCCTGTACTCGAAGATGACGGATGCCGATGTCGAGAGCGTCATCGACGCCGTTCGCGACGTCGTCGCTGGCCACAGGAAGCCCTGAGGACCGCCGATCATGAAGCGCATCTTGGATATCGCCGTCAGTTTGCTGGCGCTGGTGTTGTTTTCGCCGTTGATCGTCCTATGCGCACTTGCTGTAGTCATTGACTCAGGCCGGCCTATATTCTTCTCGCAGACTCGCATTGGCCGCGGTTTCCGCCCCTTCCGAATCTGGAAACTTCGCTCCATGCGGGTCGACCAGTCCGGGCCCGCGGTGACTGTGGGCGGCGACAGCCGCTTAACAAGGGCCGGGAAGTTCTTGCGCGCAGCCAAACTCGATGAGCTTCCGCAGCTATGGAACGTGCTGCGCGGCGACATGAGTCTGGTGGGTCCCCGGCCGGAGCTTCCCGAATATGTCGAGATGTACCGGGAGCGTTACCAGACGCTCCTCACGGTTCGTCCCGGAATCACGGACTTGGCAACCGTCAGGTATCGCGACGAAGAGACCGCTCTGGCGGCTGCCAGTGACCCGATGGCTCTCTACGCGGAACGTATCCTGCCGGCGAAGCTGGACATCTCGGACGAGTACATGCGTTCACGCTCGATGGCTCTGGACCTATCAATCCTGTGGCAGACGCTGCGGGTAGTCCTGCACAATCCTGCCTCCGTCAGAAGGTCCCCAGCGACCGTACTGGAGAACATCGGTTTGCGGCGCCTGATAAGGCTTCTCCGGCGCGCCCGGAGGTGGCGCCTGAGCATGGTTTGGCTCACTGAGATCGGGATCTTCGCGCTCAGCGGGGTCCTTTCCTTTTTCCTGCGCCTCGATTTCATTTTGGGTAAGCCGGATGTGCGGTGTCTCGAGTGGGCCCTCGCGATCTGGATTCCCGTCAAGGTCCTTACTTTTCGACTTACCGGTCTTGATCATGGTTGGGGTCGCTTCGTCTCCATTCCCGATCTAAGCCTGATTGCTTTCGGGAACTTGGCTGCCTCCGTGGTAGGCGGTCTCCTCATCAAGATTTCGGAGCCGCCGGGCTTCCCGCGATCCATTTTCGCAATCGATTTTCTGCTCTGTTTCCTGGGAACGGCCGGCGCGCGGGTTTTTATTCGAGTCGTTGCCGAAGTCAATTCCCAAGAGCGGCAGGCTGAATCCGGCCCTCGAACGCTGATTTACGGCGCCGGCTTCGCCGGCGACCTTCTGCTTCGCGAACTTCGCGCCAACAGCCGTCTGCCCTATCGCATCGTCGGTTTTGTTGACGACGGTCCCGCAAAGAAAGGCATTCGCATTCAAGGCGTCCCCGTATTAGGTTCAGGCTCCAATTTGGAAGCCCTCTGTCAAGAGATGGGCATCCAGAAGGTGCTGATCGCCATCCCATCGGCGACCGGGCGGCAGCTTACGAGAATCCTCGGCCTGTGCAGCCTCGCAGGCGTCCGTTGCGAGACGGTTCCGGGGCTTGGGGACATCCTCACGAGCGGCGCATTGACGGGCAAAATCCGGGAAGTCGATGTGGAGGACCTGATGGGAGGGCGCCCCGTCGATGTGGATGAGGAGTCCATTCGGGCGCACATCGAGGGCAGAACCGTCCTCATAACGGGAGCCGCGGGGTCGGTCGGTTCCGAACTGTGCCGCCGGATTGCGCGGTTTGCGCCCGAGAGGATTGTGGGCTTTGAGATCGCCGAGAGTCCTCTGTTCTTTCTGGAACGCGAAATGCGGGCGGCGTTCCCGCAAGTTCCGTTCCATCCCATCGTCGGCAACATCCAGAACCAAGAAGGCCTGTCCCAGGCGGTTCAGAGGTTCGGCCCGTCCCTTGTTTTCCACTGCGCGGCCTATAAGCACGTGCCCATGATGGAGGAGAACGTGTTCGAGGCCCTGGATAACAACTTGTTCGGAACGCTCAACGCCGCTCGGGCGGCGATGAACCGGAGGGTCGAGAGATTCGTCCTGGTGTCCAGCGACAAAGCGGTGCGGCCGGCCAGCATCATGGGCGCTACCGCGCGCTTGGCGGAGCTGGCCGTGAATTCCATGCAAAACCACCGGACGGACTTCCTCTCGGTGCGGTTTGGCGCCTTACTGGAAAGCAGCGGCAGCGTGATCCCCGTGTTCAAGAGGCAAATTGAGGCAGGCGGGCCAATCACGGTCACCCACCCCGAGATGCGCCGGTTTTTCATGACCATTCCCGAGGCGGTCCGACTCCTGCTGCAAGCCGCTGTCATCGGAAATGGCGGCGAGATTCTGGCCCTGGACATGGGAGAGCCGGTGAAGATCGTCGATCTCGCCACGGACCTGATCCTTCTTTCGGGATTGCGGCCCGGTGAAGACATTACGATCGAATTCACGGGGATCCGTCCGGGAGAAAAGTTGTACGAAGAACCCACCGCTCACGAGAAGAGCGTTGTCCCGACGTCTCACGAGAGGATCAAAAGGCTTCCGGCCCCGCCTCCGTCGCAAGAGCGGATTCGCGGCGGCCTCATTGAGCTGGAAGCGATCCGCTCCGCGCGCGACATGCGCAGGCTGATCCCGCTCCTGAAAGAACTGGTTCCCGAGTACGATCCGAGCCCGCAAATCCTTGAAGAAGCATTCCGCGGCGGGATGGACATGGCCATCGGCGCGAAAATCCCCGAGGGCGGCCTGCGAGGAGCCGAGAGCGCCGTGAGCTCCGCCGCAAGAGTCTAGGACCGGATGCGCAACGCTCGAAGCAACTGCCTTCCGAGCAGCCTGCAAGGCCTCAGAGCATAATACAAGAAAAAGACAGGCCGGGGCAGCGGCAGCGCTTGCCAATCGGCGAGTTGCGGGACGCAGAAGACATTCCACCAACAGCGAAGCCGGTCCCGCGCGGATTCCGAGAGGCTTGCCTGCCAGCGATACGTGTCGAGAGGTTCTTCTCCCACATCGGCTCTCCCGAAGGCGCGGCGCGAAATCTCACGGGCCGAAGCGGCAGCCACCGGATCCCTCAGAGCCTCGCCGACCAGCTCGGGAGGCGCTGGCGCGCCGAGTAGATCCACGCTCAGGATCAAGCCGAGCCGCAACATCCGAAGGCTTCGCATCGCGCGCGCGCGTTCCATAAGCACGTTCCACTCGATCTCTTTTTCCTCTTCCATGAGCCGCGCGACGTCTACAAGCCAATTCAGCGACGACCAAGCGTGTTTGCCGCCGTGGACGATCAGATAGAGCAGGAGATCTTCGGGTCTCGGTGCCGGAACGGCATGGCCGAGGATGTTGACCTCCGTCCGGCGCTCCCACAGAGAATCGAAGTCCATGAGCGGCGGCATTTGCGGCGGCGTCAAACGCCAATGCAACTCCACCCTGTCGCCGTCCTCCCTGTCGAATCCCTGCTCCTTGGTGGAGCGGAGCGCTAACGAGAGCTGCGGCCCGGCAAGATCGATGTCCGGGTTGTACCCACGGCTCAGCAGCGCCCGGCCGGCTTTCGCAACGTCGCGAGGCCGCACCAGAATGTCGAGGTCCGCGAACTCTCGCAGCGGCTCCTCGCCGTATGCCAGGTGAGCGAGGGTGGGCCCCTTGAGCGCGATCGCCTCGACGCCCGCCGCGTTCAGCGATTGAAGCACAGCGACGAGTTCCCGGTCCAGCCTGATGGAGCGCCGCGCGTTGGCGCGGAAGCGCCGCTGGAGCCGGTCCATTACCGGACCGGGAACGGCTCCGGGACATGCCGCGACGAGGTTCCGGTACAGGAGAGGAGCGATTCCGTGCCGTTCGGCTTTTTCGGCCAGGTATTCCCAACCGATTTCGCCGCCGGCAAGAGCTTGAATTTCGCTGCGTTGCGCGAGGCCGATTCGGGTACGCGCGCAGGCCAGGAGCAACTGTGCCTCCGGCCGCAACTCGGCGAAAGTGCTGTCAGACGCGTTTTTCGGACGCTCCACGGCGCTCGGCACTACCTTATCTTGATATGCCCCCTGCCAGTTTGTAAACTAGCGGTAACCGAACATAGGGCCGGCTAAGCTGGGTTTCGGTAGGGACGCTGTCACATTTCATGGAAACAATCGCTAGCGAATATCTTTCGGTGCGCCGGTCGTTCGCCGTGCCTCGCTTGCCGCTCGATGGCGAGATCGACCTGACCTATCGCTGCAACATCCGTTGCCGGCATTGCTGGGCGTGGCTGCCCGCGAAAGCCCCAGAGCGGAAAGACGAGCTGACGTTCGACGAAATCCGGCGCATCGCCGGCGAGGCCCGCGCCATGGGCTGCCGCAAGTGGAGCATCTCCGGCGGCGAACCGATGCTGCGCCCCGATTTCCCGGAGATTTTCGACTATCTCACCCGCCGCTCGGCCGAATACGCGCTAAATACGAACGGGACCCTAATCACCCCCGCGATCGCCCAACTGATGAAACGAAAGGGCGCAAAAATGGTGGCGCTGTATGGCGCCACGGCGGAGGTGTACGACGATGCCGCCCGCCGCGCCGGCGGATTCGAACAGGCCATGCGGGGCTTTGCCTACCTCAAGGAAGCCGGCGCCGAGTTCATGGTTCAACTCGTTCCCATGCGCGCCAACTGGAACGAGTGGGAAGCCATGAAGGCGCTGGCCAAATCACTCAGTCCGGAGTGGCGCATTGGGGCTCCGTGGCTGTGGATGTCGCGAGGCGGCTCAGCGGCCCGCAACGCGGAAATCGCAGACCAGCGGTTGGCTCCCGAGGATGTCATCGACCTGGATAGGCCGAATCCGGCCGACGACGAACGTATAGCGGAACTGTCCTGCTCGGAAGCGGCCGCCAACCCACCGTGCGGGAACGTACGGCCGGGCGACGACCGCCTTTTCGCGGCTTGCATTGAGGGGAGTTCCCATTTTCATATCGACCCTTACGGTGGAATGTCCTTCTGCTCTTTCGTCAAAGACCCGGCTCTGCGTTTCGGCCTGAGGGAAGGATCGTTCCGGGAAGCGTGGGACGAGTTCATCCCCTCGCTTGCCGGGAAGGTCCGTGGCGGGGCTGAGTACGCGGAGAACTGCGGAGCATGCGATCACCGGTCCGATTGCCGATGGTGCGCGGCCTACGGTTTCCTGGAACAGGGGCGCTACTCCGCCCCGGTTCCCTATCTTTGCGAGGCCGCCGGCGAGGCTGCTCAGTTCAAGGAGAATTGGCTGCGGAGCCACCGCAGGTATTTCGAGGCCGGCGGCATTACCATCCAGGTGGATTCCGACCTGCCCTTTACCGAAAGCAGTTTTCACCCGATGCTCGGCCGGTTCGCGGTGGCGGGACCGGGAGACGATACGGTATCGATTCGCTACCATTTCGAGATCCCAGAGCTGACGGGACGGGATCTGGGCCGGGAGGTCTGCCGGTACAACGGATGGACCGTGTACAAGAAGGGCAATTCCTGGATTTATCTTCTGCACGTCACCTCCAGTACGGATTCTTCGCTCCGCCGGGCCGCGGTGTTCAGCGGCGATTACGCCGGCGCCGCGGTTTACTGCACGGACGAGGCTGACTTTCGGAACGGCAATCTTGGCTCCCTGACGCTCCTTGGAAGCGACCAACTCATGCTGGTCCCGCTCCTGGCGCAGCGGTCCGGACTGGTTGTGCATTCGGCCGGCGTGATTCTGGACGGACAGGGACTGCTGTTCGTGGGCCATGCCGAGGCTGGCAAATCCACGACGGCCTCGTTGCTTCGCGATTACGCGCAGATTCTCTGCGACGATCGCATGATCGTACGCCGCTGGGCGGAGGGCTTCCGGATTCACGGCAATTGGAGCCACGGCGATGTGCCAGTCGTTTCCGCGGCCTCCGCCCCCTTGCGCGCAATACTCTTCCTGAGGCAATCCAGTCGCAACCGCCTTGTCCGGATCGAAGACCGCATGGCCATCTTAGGCAGGCTGCTCGGTTGTCTCATCAGGCCGGTGGTTACAGCCGAGTGGTGGGAGAAGACTCTGGACGTGGCAGGCATGCTCAGCCGCGAGACGCCGTGCTATGAAATGGAGTTCGACAAAAGCGGAGCCATTGTTCCATTGCTGCGGGAGTTGGTCCAATCTCCTCGATAGGCGAGGCAGGCCAAAGCTTGAAGTATAGGAAGCCGGAATGCAAATAGCGGATAGCCTCTCATGAGCGACTACGTCGAGCGCATACCGGCGGGAAACTCCCCTCTGTGGAAGGGCGGAGCCCCCTTGCTGGCGGAACTCGACATGGAGCTGACCGAGCGCTGTAACAACGACTGTATTCACTGTTGCATCAACTTGCCTGTGGCCGGCCAGGCGGCCCGGACTCGCGAGCTTTCCACGGCGGAAGTCCAGCGTATTCTTCGGGAGGCGGCCGGCTTGGGTTGCCTTCAAGTTCGCTTCACGGGCGGCGAACCGCTACTCCGGGAAGACTTCGAGGCGCTTTATCTTTTCACACGCCGCCTTGGGATGAAGGTACTGCTGTTTACCAACGCCCGCTTGATCACGCCGCGTCTCGCGGATCTCTTCGCCCGTATCCCGCCGCTTGTCGAGATCGAAGTGTCCGTATATGGCATGAGGCCCGAATCGTACGAGGCCGTAACACAGGCTGCCGGATCGTTCGCGCAGTTCCGGCGCGGCGTCGATCTATTGCTGGAGCGGCGGGTCCCGTTTATCGTCAAGAGCGCGTTTCTTCCTCCCAATCGAGGCGAAATCGAGGGGTTCGAAGCCTGGGCCGCCACCATTCCCTGGATGAACGAGCCTCCACGGTATTCCATGCATTTCGATCTGCGGAGCCGCCGGGACGATCCAGCCAAGGACCGCCGGATCCAAGCCCTGAGAGTAAGTCCCGGGGAGATCTCGAACGCCCCCGGGATCCGAGGCGAGAGGCATCGTCGCGACCAAGCGGAATTCTGCCGGAAGTTCGCGGGGCCGCCGGGCGACCGGCTCTTCGAATGCGGAGCGGGACGCAGCGGCTGGGTGGACCCCTACGGGGGATTCCGGCCGTGCTGGGGTTTGTTCGCTCCCGAGTGGACCTACGATTTGGTTCACGGGACTATGCGCGACGCCCTGGAGAACTTCTTTCCCCGTCTGCGCGAGATCCGTGCAACCAACCCCGAGTACTCAGCCCGCTGCGCGCGCTGCTTTTTGAAAGGCTTGTGCGAGCAATGTCCGGCGAAATCGTGGGCCGAAACCGGGACCTTGGATACCCCGGTGGAATACTGGTGCGACCTGGCTCATGCGCAGGCGAGGGATCTCCTGCTTGTCGGCCCAAAGGAAAAGGCCTGGACGGTGATAGACTGGGAAGCGCGATTGACCGCGCTTGCCGCGGGGGCGGCCCAGCCCCGTGCGGAGAAATGCAGGTGTATCGATGGAGAAGAATAGGGTTTGGCAGAGGCCGCAACTGGTTGTTCTCGCCAGGAGTACGCCGGAGGAGGCAGTCTTGGCGGCCTGCAAGAGTAGCGCTAAGACTGGTTCGGCCGGCGGCAGTAAGAACTCGTGCTCCAAGGTAAAATCCTGTACGAGCTATTGCAGCAGAACATCCTGATTCCCCTGGACCCGGAGGCAAGGTGCTGGAAATCCGATACTGCCCCTCCGATGACGTAGTGGCGCGCGTCATCGAGGATGAAATCATACTCGTTCCGCTGACGTCCGGCGTGGGGGATTTGGAAGACGAGTTGTACACACTGAACGAAGCCGGGCGCGCAATCTGGGAGCGTTGCGACGGCACGAAGACATTGGCCGAGATCTCCGCCGAACTCGCCGGGGAGTTCGAAGGGCCTCCGGAAGAGATTGAACGCGACGTGATCGGTTTTACTTCCGAGTTGGCGCGGCGCAAGATGCTCGTTGAAGCCGCTGCTTCGAACGACAGGTGAAACCCGATTCCCCGCCTCCCGAACTTCCCCTTTCGGGCCACGACCTGAGAGGAATGTTGTGCGCCGTTCTCGCCAAAGGCGCGTCCTTGCGTTTCCGGGCGAAAGGCCGCAGTATGTTTCCCGCCATCAGGAACGGCGATGTCGTGACTGTATCTCCAATCGATCCCGCGGGTCTCCGGCAAGGTGACATCGCCGCTTTCGTCTCTGGCGGAAACGATCGTTTGGCGATTCATCGGGTCCTGAGCGCCCGCGGCGGGGCGTTTCTTTTCGGCGGTGACAACGCGCTTTTTGCGGACGGCTGGATCGCCTCGTCCCAAGTGCTCGGCCGCGTGACAAAAGTGGAACGCAACGGTCAAGGAGTGCGGTTGGGCCTCGGTCCCGAGCGTGGCTTGGTCGCCTGGATGAGCCGTACCGGCGCCTTGCGTTTTGCGCTGATCGCCTGCAACGCTTGTCTCTCGGCGTTCAGGTGGGGCGGAGGGTTGTTGAAACCGATGGCGTTGCGCATATCTCGGCGACGATCCCAGCGTCTCGGCAGGCGAGTGCGCCCGAATGGTCTTCCATGGCCCGAGAAACCCAAGTGAGTGAACCCCACGTCACTTCCGCCCATCTTCAGGAGTTCTCGCTTTGGGAGAAGATGGCGGCCCGCCGCGCGCCGGTGGGGTTCGACCTGGAAGTCACCGCCCGCTGTATGAACGACTGCCGGCACTGCTACGTCAACTTGCCGGCAAGCGATCAAGAGGCAAAGCGCAAGGAACTTTCGCTCGCCGAGATCGACCGCATCGCCGGCGAAGCGGCGGATCTGGGCGCCGTATGGTGCCTCATCACCGGGGGCGAGCCGCTGCTGCGGGAAGACTTCCCCGAGATCTTCGGAGCGCTCAAGCGCAAGGGCTTACTGGTCTCCGTCTTCACGACCGCCCAAGTCCTCACGGACGAGGCACGTGCGGCTATTTCGCGACTATCCTCCGCGCGTCATCGAAATCACCGTCTACGGCGTGACCAGGGGAACCTACGAGCGAGTCACGCGGCGGCCCGGCTCGTTCGGGGCGTTCCAGAGGGGGCTGGACCGGCTGCGGAGCGAAGGGATTTCGGTACGGCTCAAGGCCGTTGCGTTGCGGTCGAACCTGGAGGAAATGCCGGAGATCGATCGTTTCTGCCGGGCGCACACACGCGACTACTACCGCTTCGACCCGCTGCTTCACCTGAGGACGGATGGCGATGCCGCGCGGAACGAAGAGATTCGAAAGGAGCGCCTGACGCCCGCGGAGATCGTGGCGCTGGAAAGAGCCGACCCGCGGCGCTTCGAGTCGATGAAGAACGGCTGCGCCGATCTGATTATGCCGGAATTGGCGCATGCCGTCTGCGACCATCTATTCCACTGCGGCGTCGGAGCCGAAAGCTTTTTCGTCAGTTGCGATGGCTTCCTCCGGTTGTGCTCGGACCTGTGCGCGCCCGACTGCGTGTCCAATTTGCGGAAGGTCAGTGTCGCGGATGCATGGCGCAGTCTGGTTCCCAAAGTCCGCGATATGCGGTCTAAGCGCGAGGAGTTTCTGAAAACCTGCCGCGTCTGCCCGATCGTAAATCTGTGCCTGGGTTGCCCCGCTCGTGCGCATCTGGAAACCGGGGAACCGGACGGGGCAGTTCCGTACTTTTGTGAGGTCGCTCACGCTCGGGCGGCGGCCCTGGAACAAACATTGAGTCCGAGCGAGTAGGCAGGTTCGACACGCAAGCTATGCCAGCCGATACGGGCGTTCCCCAGCCGATGACCCTCCCGGGCGGACCGGTCTCCGCGCTTAGCCCCTTCGTCCTGGAGTGGTTCGCCGCGAACAAGCCATCCAATCAGATCCCCATCAGTTCCGTCTGCAATTGCCATTGCCTGTTCTGCTCCAACGCGCTGAACCCGTTTCCCATCGTCAGCGGCGTTTTTCGCGATTTGGAGGACATCAAGCTCCAACTCTGTGCCATGGCGGCCAACGACGACCCAATTCGGCTGAGCGACAGTCTGCCCGGCCGTATTTCCGAGGGCGAAGCGCTCCTGCACCCCAAGTTGTTCGAAATATTCGACGCGGTCCGCAAGAAGTTCTTCTATAACACCCTGTGCTTCACCACGAACGGCTGCCTGCTGGATGGGGCGTTCCTGAGGCGGCTTGCGGCTTACCGGCCGATCGAGATCACCGTTTCGATGCACACCACGCAACCCCGTCTGTGGGCCGAGATTTTCAGGAAACGGGAGAAAGACGCCGAGACGGCCATTGCCGCTCTGCCGGCTATCGGGCGATTCGGAATGGAGCTTGTAGGCACGATAGTTCCGCTGCCCCGCCTTTGCGGTTGGGACGATTTGGAGCGGACCTACGAATATTTCATCGTGAACGGCGCAAAAAGCATGATCCTATACTGGCCCGGGCACAGCCTCCGGATGCCCGAACAAACGGTCCGGGATCTGGCATGCCCGCTGGAAGAGTTTACGGCCTACGCCCAGCGCATGAAGAGTCGCTTCAATGCGCCGCTGGATGCGTTACCCGACATGGCCGCGGCTTTACCGGTGTCGGTCGAGACGCTGGTGGTCAAAACGCTAAACGGGAATCCGAAGAGCCGGGGTGGCCCCTACCGCCGCGTGGTCTGGCTGGCTTCGCGGGCCGCCTTCGAGCGGCTGGAGAGGATGGTGGCGGAAGCGGCGGCGGGAGCGGCGAACGAGCACGCAGTCGCGGTTGCCGACAACCTCACATACAAAGGCAACATCATCGCTTCCGGCCTGCTCATGGCCGACGACTTCGTGGCGGCCGGCCGGGCGGCGCTCGATCGGTGGCCCGGCGCCGACTTGTTCCTGGTCCCTTCGAACCCCTTTGACAGCCTGCTCCGGGATCTGAAAGGCGTCCCGGCATACAAGATCGCGGAGGCCCTGGGCCGGCCCGTTTGGATCGCGCAGAACGACGGCGTCATCGACGCGCAATTGAGCGCGAGAATCGTTAGCCGGCGAAAGCCGGCCGATATAGGGCCGCGGCAGGCGATGGAAGTTTACAACGGCGAGCGGGGCGGGCCCGGAGACGCGGTCCTGGCTGACCGGCGGTTCGAATGGCTCGACGCCTCTCGCGCCCTTTGCATCGAATCCTATCTTCCCAGGAACGGATCGAAGCCTTTCAATCGGTGGGTCTGGCTCACGAAACGGGAGGGGCAGTGGGCCGTCGAGCGCGTCGAGCGGGGGAATGCGGAGTAGCCTGTCGATAGATATGAATTGACGCTAAGGGAGCCTGCCCTACCTCTAAAGAACTCGCGGCCCGGCAAATTGAGACATGGATTCGGGGCGGTAAATTAGGCCGTACAAACAAGGCAAGATGGAGACTCCGGTCAAGGGCGTGCACACAGATCCGATCGACTTCTCTTCGATCCATCGCATCCTATTTATCTACATCGATTCCCTGGGTGACATTCTGCTCACAACGCCTGTTCTCCGGGCGCTTCGCACGGCGTTTCCCAACGCCTTTATCGCTTTCTTGACGGCTGTTCCGGAAGCGCGGGATCTTTTCCGGAACAATCCGGACGTGGATGATTTCATCGTTGTCGAGAGTGAGACGGACTCCCCGAGGGTCATCTCGCGCCTGCCTGCATTTGACTTGGTGTTTGATCTATCGTGCAGCGCCCCAACTTGCTTCGCGTGCTTGCATTCGAGAGCGCGATACAGGGTGGGGCTCACCGACGAAATTTGGGGCGGGAAGATACGGACCTTTAATCTCAATATCGCGGTTGGCGCTTTGGAGGTCGGACTTCAATAGCCTGAACGTAAGCCTTTTGAGAGTTTTGGGTCTCCCCGACCCGCCGCCCCACACCGTGTTCGTCCTCGATGACGGCGAGAGGGACTTCGCATGCGCGCTTCTTAGCCGCTATGGAATAGGTTCGCGAGACCCCTGGATCGCGTTTCAGCCCGGAAGGCGCGCTTCAAATAGGGCGCCTGACTGGAGCCAGGAGAAATATGCGGCTTTGGCAGACGGGCTGCGCCGGAAGTTCGGATATCCAATCCTGGTCTTTCAAGGGCCCCAGGACCGGACTCCGATCGCGCAGGACATCCGCCGCGAACTGGGAGACGGCGTGACCCTGGTTCCGCGCCTTTCTCTCCGGAAGTACGCCGCGGTTCTCGATCGATCCGCGCTCTTTGTCACCAGCGAAGGCGGGTCCGGTCATATCGCCGCTTCTTTGGGCGTGAAGATGATCGTGATCTCGACCACGCCCACCGAGTTCTATTGGTCTCCCTATAAGCGATGGGGTGGTATCGTCGTGTTCGAGGAATTACCCGGAGAAGATCTCGCGGTCGAGAAAGTCCTGTCGGCGGCGGAAGCGCTCTCGAAACCGCGCGCCGCTCACGGGCCTCCCGAACCGCAAATCTGAGTAAGCCCTATGCGCTTCTTCTCGGCCCGGCTTCCACCACTTCCCGCGGGCACCCGTCCTGCATCAATTTGAAGTTCTCGATGAAGCGGGCTGCCAGCGCGGCGTACTTCTTTTTGTATTCTTCGCGGCTGCCCCAGGTGTTGGCGGGGTCCAGGATCTGGGACGGGACGCCCTCGCATTCCGTGGGGACTTCGAAGCCGAAAACCGGGTCCTTGCGGTAACCCACATTCGCCAACTTGCCGGCCAGCGCGGCGTTCACCAGTGCGCGTGTGTGGCGGATGGAGATGCGCTTGCCGATGCCGAACGGGCCGCCGGTCCAGCCGGTGTTGACCAGCCAGCAGGAGACGCCGTATTTCAGCAGCCGCTTCTTAAGCATGTCGGCGTACGTGTAAGGCCGATGCACCATGAATGGGCCGCCGAAGCAGGTGCTGAAGGTGATTTCCGGTTCGACGCCCAGGCCGATTTCCGTGCCGGCGATTTTGCTGGTGTAGCCGGAAATGAAATGGTATAGCGCCTGGTCCGGCGTGAGACGCGAAATGGGCGGCATAACGCCGCTCGCGTCGCAAGTGAGGAAGACGACGTTGCGCGGCTGGCCGGCCATTTTCGCGGGCAGGGCGTTATCGATGTATGAAAGCGGATAAGCGCCGCGAGTATTCTCCGTGAGCCTGTCGTCGTTCAGATCGAGGCGGCGCGACTGCGGATCGAAAACCACGTTTTCGAGAATGGTCCCGAAACGGCGCGTACAGGAGTAAATCTGCGGCTCGGCGTCTTCGGAAAGCCGGATGACCTTGGCGTAGCAGCCGTCCTCGAAATTGAATACGCCGTTGTCGCTCCAGCCGTGCTCGTCGTCGCCGATCAGATGGCGCTGGGGGTCGGCCGATAGCGTGGTTTTTCCGGTTCCGGAGAGGCCGAACATCAGGGCCACGTCGCCGTCGGGGCCGACGTTGGCGGAGCAGTGCATGGGCAGAACGCCGTCGAAGGGCAGCAGGAAATTGAGCGTGGTGAAGATGGTCTTCTTGATCTCGCCGCCGTAAGCGGAACCGCCGATGATTGCGAGCCGTTCGGAAAAATTGATGATGATGAAGGTTTCGGTGCGGGTGCTATCGACAATCGGCGATCCGAAGAAACCGGGGGCGCAGACGATGGTGAACTCCGGAACGTGATGCTTCAGTTCGTCCACGTTGCGGATCTTCATGAACATGGTGCGCGCGAAGAGGCTGTGCCAGGCCTTCTCCGTGACGATCCGGATGGGCATGCGGTACTCCGGGTCGGCCCCTGCGTAACAATCCTGAACGAAAACGTCGCGGCCCTGAAGATAGCCCTGCAAACGGGCCAGCAGGGCGCTGAACTTCTCGGGGTCGAAGGGGCGATTGTACTCGCCCCACCAGACGTGCTCTTCGGCCGACCGGTCAAGGACGACGAACTTGTCCGCCGCCGCGCGCGCGGTGTGCTTGCCGGTATTGACCAGTAGCGCGCCCTCGTGCGCCACCTTGGCTTCGCCCCGGAAGATGGCTTCCTCGTACAACGACGCGGTAGTCAGATTCCAATAGGCGCGGTGCAGATTGCTCAGGCCGTGATTCTGCAAGCCGAAGACGCTGGCAAGCGCGGAGGCTTCCGCTTGCGCGGGCGAGGCGATATCTACGTAAGGGTTCATTGCCAGTCCCTCACCAACTTGCGGTCGCCGAGGAACAGTTCGTTGGGCGCGGATGGATCGAGGGCCCACTTGATCCGTTCGATGCCTTCGGTGATTTCCTTGAGCGTGCCGCAGTAGCTGATACGCAGGCGCCCTTCCATGCCGAATTCCTTGCCGGGCACGGTGACCACGCGAACCTTCTCGAGCAGCAAGCGCGAAAGCTTCTGCGAATCCTTCTCGTAGGCGCTGAAATCGGGGAAGCAGTAGAACGTGCCGCCGGGCTTGGTGACCTTGACGCCTTCGAAAGCGCCGAGGCGCGCCATCATGACATTTCGATTATTTTCGAGCGTGATGCGAAGGCTCTCGACGGAGGATTGCACGCCATTCAGCGCGCCCACGGCGGCCCACTGCGAGGGCGCGGCGGGGCCGGAGGTTTCCTGCGACTGAATGTTGGTCATGGCGCGGACCAATTCCTTGGAGGCGACCGTCCAGCCGATGCGGAAACCCGTCATGGCGTACATCTTGGAGACGCAGTTGATGACGACGAGCTTCGACGTATCCAGGCTCGTATCGTGGCTGAACTTGTAACAGTTGGTGGGAGCGCGGCCGTCGAAGATCAGGCGGTTGTACGTATCGTCCATGATGAGATACAAACCGCGCTTTTCGCATAATTCGACGACGCCGGCGACGAACTCGTCCGAATAGACGGCGCCGGAAGGATTGTTGGGGCTGTTGAGGATGACCGCCTTGGTGTAGGAGCCCATGGCCTCGGCCATCTCTTCGACGGTGGGCTGGAAGCCGCCGTCGCGCGCGGTGACGGAGACCGGCACGCCGCCCGCGATCTTGACCATTTCCGGATAGCTGACCCAGTACGGCGTGGGATAAACCACCTCATCCTTGGGATCGAGAATGGCATGGAGAAGCACCATAATGGATTGCTTGGCGCCGCTGGAAACGATGACGTTGTCCGCGAGAGGCTGCTTGCCGTAGTGCTCCTCCGTGTAGCGGATGACGGCTTTCTTCAGCGCCGGTATGCCGTCGGCCGGCGTGTACTTGACATCGCCGGTATGCAGCAGCGAGGCGCAGCTCACAATGGCGTCAATGGGGGTCTTGCTCTTCGGCTCGCCCCCGCCCAAATGGATGACCGGTTCGCCTTTTTCCCGAAGCAGAGCGGCGGTTTCGTTCAGCTTCAGAGTGGGCGACTCGGCAATGGATCTCGCGAGTTGGCTTAGACTCATCTCCTTCTCATTTCCTCTTTAAATAGTCTGGTCCCCTTAGCGGGAAAACCTGGGAGAGTCCTTAACAGTATAGAGGATTGAAAGGGGCGCGTGCTGCACAGGCAACCCCTGGATTTGCTGGGGTTTCGGACCCGGAAAGAACTACGGTGAGGTGGTGCTTCCGAGTTTTGGCGCTTGGAGCCCGTGTTTGCGCGGGCCGTGACGCCGCGGTACGCTAAGACTGATGGCAGAGGCGCTCAGCTCGGAATCGTTACCACTTGAGGCGAACTCCGGCGTGATTCGCGTTCGGGGTACGCGGGTAACGCTCGATACCGTCTGGGAGGCCTTCAGCGAAGGGGCCACCGCCGAGGAGATTGTCCAACAGTATCCTTCGCTCTCGCTCGCGGACGCTTATCAGTCGATCGGGTATTGCCTGAGGCATCCCTCCGAGGTAGAGGAATATCTGTTGCGCCGGAGCGAGCAGTGCCGGGAGGTCCAGGCGTCTAACGAGGCCAGTTGGCGGCCGCACGGGATCCGGGCGCGATTGATTGGCCGGCGGAAGCGGTGATGGTGCTCTGGCTGGCGGATGAAAACTTCAACAACGACATCCTGCGCGCGCTGTTCCGGCTGAATCCAGAAATTGACCTTGTGCGCGCGCAAGACGTGGGTCTGACTGGAACGGACGACGATTCGATTCTGGCATGGGCCGCCGAGCACGGCCGGGTGGTTCTGACCCACGATGTCTCTACTCTTACGGCGCGCGCATACCGGCGCGTCATGAAGGGCGATGGCATGCCTGGCGTGTTCGAGGTGAGCCGCCGCGTTCCGGTGCGCGACGCGGCGGATGATATCGCTCTGCTCACGGAGTGCAGTTTTCCTGGCGAATGGGAAGGCCAGGTGCGGTACCTGCCGCTGAAATAGAGTGGATTGGATATCTCGGCCTTGACTTTGTCCGCCAGGGGTGAGGAGACAAGCAATGCTGACTTCTGGGGACCTGGACACGTACTACGAGGGGGTTCGATTGCTCTTGACCTCGGAAGCATCGGAGCTCAGGTCGGATTTAGACGAATTTTACGCGATTCTCCAGGTGCGGCTCGACATTCACAAAGCCGCCAGGCGACGGATCGCCGTTTACAATGCGACTGAGTTCACTCCTTTCGATTTCTTTCGGCTCGATGAGAACTCGCTTTCGTGCGCGTTGGCTTGCCTGCTCGATGCTGACGGCTCGCATGGGCAAGGCGAGATCTTCCTCCGGGAGTTTATCGCGGTATCGTCCATCGACTTGCCACCCAGATACCGGCCATATAAGGTCAAAACGGAATTCCCGCTTCGGACAATGCCCAACCCGAGATTTCTTGATATTCTGATCGACTTTGGAGATCTCGGTATTGGGATCGAGAATAAGCCGTGGGCCGGGGATCAGCCGGATCAGATCGGCGATTATTGCACTGCATTGGACCATCGTTATGGTGGCGAGTTTCGACTTGTGTACCTTGCCGGGGATGGCCGTGAACCGGCGAGTATTTCCGGAACGCGAGCGAATGAGCTGAAGGGGCAGGGCAAGTTGATCACCCTCTCGTACGCCGTATTGACCGAGTGGCTTGCGCGATGCTCACGGCACTGCGAAGCCGATAAGGTCCGGTGGTTCTTGCGCGACTTGGCCGCTTTTCTCGCAGGGGAGTTTGGAGGCAGGAGTGAATCTGATGAGATCGGATGACGCGGAATTAATAGTCGAGCATGCACTTTCGAACGAGTCCAACCTGATACTTGCCGCGAAGATTGGGTCCGCCTATCCGCAGCTTAAGACGGAGGTGATCCGGCGGTTTCTTTCCCGCTTGGAAGCCGATGTGCAAGGTGCCTTGGGAGCTGACTGGGCGACCAGTATCGAGCGGGAAGCAAAGGGCGCTCCGGCCCTGTATGTCTGGAAACTAAAATGGCCGGAAGACATCAACATTGGGATCGGCTCGGACAACGGTTGTCTGAGCGATGTGTACCTCTGGGTCATGCGATGCGGCAAAAAGCTTAAGAACGCGCTGCTCGATGAAGAGATTCGGACGGCGCTGGGGAAGGCAGGCCGGTCGTGGAAGACCACCGAACTCTCCATTTGGCGTTGCCTTGACAAGTACCGCGATTGGGGATCGCAGGAGACGCTGATCGACGTTTATCGTGCTTCGGAAGCTCTCCAGTATATTACGGCCGTGCTTGTTGACTTAGCAAGAACCGTAGCGCCTCTCATTGACGGACAACTCTCCCCTGCGAAGGCACAAAGTGACGTTAGGCCGACCCCGGTTGCGCCGTGATCCAGCGGGCAGGCGAGTTCGTCAATAAGGCAGGGCCTCTGCCGGCGCCGCGGGCCAGCCCGGAGTCCTATCGTCGTACTCCCGGCCGTCGCCGGCCGGGGGGCGCGGCGGGTGAATGCCGATCTGAACCGCTGGAGGCACGAACATAAGTGGGAGAAGCGAGACTCGAACGAGGCGTCGATGTACGCGAAGCCTGGCGGCGCAGGTCTGGATGCCTGAGGTTCGAAGACCTGGTGGTACTCGCGATCCATCACACCGATGCGGGCACGGCGCTTCTTGCGGACTTCGACAATTCCGCAGACTGCCGCAACGACGGTACCGATGAGGCACACCAGAGTCCCGAGGCCGAGCAAGACATTCGTGAGTACGAGCCAGAAGGTGCGGGGGACCTCCATATCACAGGCCTCCCGGAATCACGGGAGGCCAACCGGAGCCGAGAAGGCGGCCAATCAGTTCGACTACTTCGGGAATCGCCGTTCGAACCTTGGGATGCATGGGGCCGCCGACGGTGATACAGTCGGCGGCCTCCACGGCGATGATGAGGACTTCTTCAGGCGCATCCATCCCCAACTCGCGCGCCGCGGCCAGCGTCTCGAACAAGCCCATAAAATGCGGGCCGACCGCCGCCGCCGGCTGGAACCGTTCGGAGGTGAACACGCGGATGGAGCCCGGTTCGGCGCCCACGGTCTGAATGGTATCGACGACAAGCAGGCGCTGTGCGCCCACCACGTCATCGAGCAGGGCGAAACCGGATGACGACGAGCAGACTGCTTCCACTTGGCCAGGAAAGCGCCGCTCAGCCTCCCTCGCCACAAGAATGCCGAACGCGTCGTCGGCCAGTATTTCGTTGCCCAATCCTAAGATCCGGGTCACCCTAGCCCCGGTCCCGGTGGATGGAGCCATCGGCATCGCGCCGGAGAGTCGCGACAGGCGCGCCATGCGAATCGCAAACACGCACGGCCAGCGGCATGCCCCCGGGAAGCGAATGCGTGGCGCAACCCAAGCAGGGGTCATAAGCCCGGAACGCCATTTCGACCATGTTGAGTACGCCCTCGGGGACCTCGCCGTTCTTGATGAGGCCCTTGGCGGCTTTGTCCACGCTCATGGCGATGCGGGCGGCGTTGTTCTGCGTTGCGACGATGAGGTTGGCCCCGGTAATGAGGCCATTCTCATCGGTCTTGTAATGATGAATGAGAGTGCCGCGCGGCGCTTCCACCACGCCCACGCCCTCGCGCGGAACGGCGGTGGGAAGCGTGCGGACGTTCGGGTCGATCAGTTCGGGATCGTTCGCCAACTCCTTCATGCGCTCGGCGGCGTAGAGCATCTCCACCACGCGAGCCCAGTGATTGGCTAAGGTGTGGTGGACCGGCCCGGCGCCCAGCGTGGCTTTGTACTTATCGAACGCGGCCTGAGCCAGCGGCGTGGCCATGCGCTCGGCGACATTCAGGCGAGCCAACGGAGCGACGCAGTAGACGCCGCTATCGTCGCCTTCGGTGAAGCCTTTCCAGCCGAGAGCCTTCAAGTACGTGAACTTCATGTAGCTCCACGGCTCGGTGTGCTCCGCGATCCGATTCATGTAATCGGCCGGCTCAAACTTAGCCCACTCGGCGCCACCCGGAGTGACCACTCGCAGGCGGCCATCATAAAAGTTGGGTCGATTCTTTTCGTCCACCATGCCCATGTAGTAAGTGCGGTGAGTATAGGGATCGGAGAGAATCAAGTCCACGTAGCCCGAGTTACCGAGAACGATCTTCTCGAAGACGTCGAGCGTGAACTGAGCGAACTCCACGGCCTCATTCGCGACAGCCCGGAACTCGGCGGCGTTTTCGGCGGTGAGCGCCTTGGCGACTCCGCCGGGCAGACCGAACACCGGATGGATGGCTTTACCGGCGGCCAGAACCATCAGATCGCGCAGCTTGCGCCGCATGGCAATGACCTTTTTGCCGGTCTCCACGCCTACCTTCGCGATGACGCCGAGGATGTTGCGCTCGGCGGCCGGGGCCTGAGGTCCGACCACAAAATCCGGTCCGCCCAGGAAATAGAAATGCAGCGCGTGATCCTCGACGAAGAACGTGGAATAGACCAGCTCGCGGATTTTGCGCCCGGCGGGAGCCGGAGTCACCTGGTAGAGCGCATCGAGGGCCTTGGTGGAGGCCATATGATGCGCCGTGGGACAGACGCCGCAGATACGCGATGTGATCTGCGGCATATCCTCGGCCGGGCGGCCTTGAGCGAATTTCTCGAAACCGCGCAATTCGGGGACTTGGAAGTAAGCCCGGTCCACGCCGCCCTGCGGATTCAGGAAGACTTCGATGCGGCCGTGACCTTCCAGCCGCGTGATGGGTTCAATACTGACTCTTTGGTTTGCCATGGGAGTTACTCCATCCTCCGCCGGCCCAGGAGAGAGGACGGCAAGCTGTATCTGTAAAACGTTCCGGCCGGATCGGGCACGCCTGCAAGAGCGTGCGCGATTTCCGTTTCGTCGTTGCTGTCCACCACGGAGGCGATGGCCGTGAGAGCCTTCGCGCCGTAATCGCGGACGCGGCTGGTGGGGCCGAAACACCCGGTGCATGGCATGTTTCCGCGAATGCACATAGCGTCGCAGCCGGCGCGCGTGGCCGGCCCCAGGCAGGCAAGGCCTTGCGCCATCAAGCAGGTCTCCGGGTCTGCGATGATCTGGTGCGGCCGCTTGAACTCCTTCACCAGGAGCTTCTCGGGCCTCGTATCCTTGCGCGGGCATTCTTCGCAGAGCGCGTGGTCCGGCGCGAGAACGGTTCCCTTCGGCGGCAGATTGCCGGTGAGAAGCGCATCCAGGGCGCCCTTGATGAGGTTGACGGTGGGCGGGCAGCCGGGCAGATAGTAATCCACGTCGATGGCCTGACCCAGGGTCAGCACGTCGTCGAACAGTTGGGGCAGGTGCAGGGAATACCCGTTCTCCCGCCAGGCCAACTCCGGCTTCACGCCATCCTGGTAGACTTCTTCGAGGATCGCCTTGGTGTCGGTCAGGTTGGCGAGGCCCGGAATGCCGCCCGATTGGGCGCAGCTTCCGAATGCGATCACCACCTGGCACTTGGCCCGCATCAGCTTAGCCATGGCTAGCTGCTCTTCGCTACGCACGGCGCCGTTGATGAAACCGGCCACGATGGAGCCGTCCGCCATAGCCTCGACGTCGTGCACCTTGAAGTCCAGGGCGACGGGCCAGAAAACGATGTCAACTGCGTTGACGACGTCCAGGATGGCTTCGTTCAATTCGATGACGGCTTCCTCGCAGCCGCCACAGGATGCGCACCAGTAGAACGCTACTTTCGGTTTCATGCGGCCTCCTTTTTGCGAACCGAGACGCGCGGGCCGAGGGCGCGAAGCTTCTCGACCATGTCGTTGATCACGGTCTTGACGCGCTCGCCTTCGGCGGCGGAGATCCACTCCAGACGAAACCGCTCGTCTTCGATGCCGGCTTGCCTCAATAGCCGCCGGAGCAACTCGACGCGGCGGAGCGCCTTATAATTGCCCTCCTGGTAATGGCAGTCGCCGGGGTGGCATCCGCCGATGAGGACGCCATCCGCGCCCTTGGCGAAAGCGTCCAGTATGAATTGCGGGTCCACGCGGCCGGAACACATCACTCGCACGACTCGCGCATTGGGAGCGTGCTTGATGCGGGACGTGCCGGCCAGGTCCGCGGCGAGATAGGTACACCAGTTGCAGAAGAATGCCACGATCTTGGGTTCAAAGGTTTCAGGCATAAGTTAAAATCCCTTCGATCTCTTCGAAAATCTGATCGTCCTGGAAGAGGCTTTGCCGGATCGATCCGGATGGACACGCGGCCACGCACGTACCGCAGCCCTTGCACATGGCCGGATTGATGCGCGCGGTCTTCGCTTCCTCCAAAAAATCGATGGCGTGGTAGGGGCACATGGGCACGCAGGTCTTGCACCCCGAGCACTCCTCTTCGGTGACGCACGCGACGTTGGGCTCGGACTCGACAAAACCGGCGTCGATGAGCGCGAGCGCCTCGGCGGCGGCCGCGCCCGCTTGCGCCACGGTGTCCGGAATATCCTTGGGCCCCTGGCAGCAGCCGGCCAAAAAGACGCCTTCGGTAAACGTGCTCACGGGCGCCAGCTTGGGATGCCGCTCCAGGAAGAAGCCTTCGGTGGAGCACGTCATGTTGAACAGGCGTCGCACGTCCTGGGCGT
Source organism: Terriglobia bacterium (assembly GCA_963783505.1). Taxonomy (GTDB): domain Bacteria; phylum Acidobacteriota; class Terriglobia; order Bryobacterales; family Bryobacteraceae; genus BOG-224. The sequence continues at coordinate 59,631 of CAWAOP010000020.1, forward strand.
CGTCATGGGGCTCAAGGCCGACGGAGAGAACCACCATATCCACTGGGATGCGGCGCACCAGGCCCGCCAGGGTATCCTCGACGCGGAGAACGAGTTTGTCTTCCTCGCTGGGATCGAGCGCCCAATCCGTAACTTCGGCCACGCGGCCGCGGACGAAGTGCACTCCTTCGTTGAGCAGCTTCTGGTAAAACTCCTCGAAACCCTTACCCGGCGTGCGGATATCGATGTAGAAGTTGAAGACTTCCGCCCCGGTGTGCTCCTTGATGAGATGAGCCAGCTTGAGCGAGTACATGCAGCAGACGCGCGAGCACCAGCGGTTAGTGTTTTCGTCGCGCGAACCGACGCAGTGCAGGATGCCGACGGTTTTGGGCCTGCGTCCATCGCGAAGAACGACCTCGCCGCCGGTCGGTCCGGAGGCGTTTACCAGCCGCTCCACTTCGAGCGACGTGTAAACGTTCGGGTAGACGCCATAGCCATAGTACGGCACGCGGCGCGCGTCGAAAGTCTTGAAGCCGGTGGCCATGATGATGCTGCCGACTTCGATCTCCTCGGTGGATTCCGCGGCCGTGAAGCTGATGGCGTGGCGATCGCCGCAGGCATCGATGCAGGTTTTCTTGCACTTGCCGGATTTGAATTGGATGCAGGTTTCCGCGTCGATGACCGGCACTTGCGGAACGGCCTGCGGGAAAGGAATATAGATGGGTTTGCGCATGGAAAGCCCCTGATTGAAATCGTCAGGGAACTTGCCTTGCTTATAGACGCAGGCGTCCAGGCACTGAAGACAACCGGAACATAGGTCCTCGTTGACATAACGCGGGAACCGCTTGACCTGGACCTTGAAATTGCCCACATAGCCATCCACCTTGGTCACTTCCGAGTAAGTCCACAGAGTGATATTGGGATGCGCTTTCACCATGGACATCTTGGGAGTGAGAATGCAGGCCGCGCAATCGAGCGTCGGGAACGTCTTATCGAACTGGGCCATGTGGCCGCCGATGGTGGGTTCGCGTTCAACCAGATAGACCTTCTTGCCTGCGTTCGCCAGCGTCAGCGCGGCATGGATGCCGGCGATGCCGCCGCCGACAATCAGAACGTCCGGGTGGATGGGGATGCGGTTTGTTTCGAGCGCCTCGTGATAGGCGACGCGTCGCACGGCGGCGCGCAGCAGATCCTTGGCTTTCGCCGTGGCGGCCGGCTTATCGGCGCAAACCCAGGAATCGTGCTCTCGGATGTTGACCATCTGGAGGAAAAACGGGTTGAGACCTCCTTTGGCCACGGCCGTGCGAAAAGTGTGCTCGTGCAGGTGAGGAGAACAGGAGACAACGACAATGCGGTTCAACTTGTGCTCGGCGATATCCTGGCGGATCAAGTCCTGGCCGGGATCCGAGCACATGTATTTGTACTCGCGGCTGATGGCTACGTTCGGCAGAGTAGCGCCGTAAGCGGCGACGGCTTTCACGTCCACGGTGGCGGCGATGTTGGTTCCACAGTGGCAGACGTATACGCCGGCGCGGATACCGTTGGACGGCGAGGAAACCTGCCCGGGGTCGGCGGTCTTCTGACTTCCAGCTTCCGCCTCCTGTCTCCTGCCTTCTGACTTCTGACTCCTTCCGTTTCCGCTAGACATAGCTCTCTACCTCCTCAGGCTGCTTGGGGAACCATTCGCTGACCAAACGGCGGCCGGAGATGGCGCGATCCAATCCCAGGGAGCGAATGTTGCCTCCCAAGGCCCAGCCCAGAACCTGGGTGAAGTAGAGAACGGGCATGTCCAGCGGTTCGTCGGTTTCCTTTCGAATCTCCCGCTGGTATGCATCCAGGTTGTACTGGCACAACGGACACACCGTGACGATGGCCTCCGCGCCTTTGCGGGCGGCTTCTTTGAGCAATATGTAATTCAGGCGGACGCCGACTTCGTGGATGGTGCCGGTGAGCGAGCCCCCGCAGCACTTGGTCTTCAACGCATAGTCCACGGTCGGGATGCCGGCGGACTGGAGGAGTTCGTCCATGCGCGTCGGGTCGTTCGCCCGATCCGCTTCGCCGAACGGGCGCACAAGCTGGCAACCGTAATAGCAGGCTACGCGGCCGCCGCGCCAGTGGCGGATAGTCCGCTTCTTGATCCGCTCCCGTCCCACGTCCGAGTACAGGACTTCCAGGGGGTGCCGGACCTTCACTCCATCCAGATCGGGGAGATTGGCGGCCGCCAGCGAGTTGTGGACGCTTTCGGCGATGCGCGGATAGCGCTGCGCGTAGTCCTGCGTCTTGCGCAGGCACAAATAGCAGGCGCTGCACGGCGCCACCAGATCGCGATAACCGGCCTGCCGGGCCAACGCAAGATTGCGGGCCGAGAGCAGGAACGCGGAGCCTTCGTCGATACTCATGTACGACGTGGCGCCGCAACAGTTCCAGTCGCGTAATTCCTCTAGTGGCAGCTCCAGCAGGCGGAACAGCTCCAGCAGGCTTTCTTCGTAAGCCACGCCGCCGCCACGCAGGGAGCAGCCGGGGTAATAGCCATAACCGGCGGAGGTCATACGGCCTCCTTTCCAGCCAGTTCCCTTTGCAGTTCGCTCACGCGTTCGATCCGTTCGTGGCCCAGCTTCAGGCGGCCGGTCCGTAATAGGTCCCAGCCGGTTCGCGCCATGCCCAGCAGCATGAACGGATTGGTGCGCAGCGCGAGGCGCAGAACCAGCCAGAACTCCGAGCTGCGTCCTTTGCTGCGAACCATTTCATAGAATTCCTGCGCCAGCACGGGAATGGGGAAGCGCTTCGGATACAATTCGTCCCGGAGAGCCTCCCGCTTCAGGCTGTACATCACGTCCGTGATGTGAATCTGCCTGGGGCAGTGCACCGCGCAGGAATAACAGGAAGCGCACAGCCAGATGGTCTGGCACCGCAGCGCGTCTTCCCTGAATCCTTCCCTCACGAGCGCAATAATGCGCCGTGGCGCAAAGTCCATGTAGATCGAGAGGGGGCAAGTTCCCGAGCAGGTCCCGCACTGCAGGCACGAGAACAAACCTTCGCATCCGGGGCGTTGAGCTACCTCCTGGGCCCAGCCCGGATCGGCCTCCCGTTGAAATTTCATCTTCCTGCGCATATCCGGCCTAAGCCAGAATGCCTTCAACCTCTTCATATATCTCCTGGTCCTCGAATAAATTCTGCCGTATGGAACCGGAAGGACACGCAGCCGCGCACGTGCCGCAACCCTTGCACAGCACGTCGTTGATGCGGGCCTTCTTCGCCTCCGGCAGGTATGAAATCGCTTGGTACGGGCACATCGGAATGCAGGTCTTGCATCCGGAGCACTCGTCTTCGAGCACATGGGCGACGTTGGGTTCGAGCTCGACGACGCCGGCGTCGATCAGGGCGAGCGCCTGGGCGGCGGCCGCTCCGGATTGCGCAACCGTATCGGGTATATCTTTCGGGCCCTGGCAACAGCCCGCCATAAAGACTCCATCGGCGAAGGTGCTCACCGGCGCCAGCTTGGGATGGCGCTCCAGGAAGAACCCGTCGCCGGAACATCCTATATTGAACAGGCGGCGCACGTCGTTGGCGTCGGCCCGCGGCTCCAGGCCCGTCGCCAGGACGACCATGTTGACGGGGATCTTGCGGATCATACCCAGCAGGGTATCCTCGGCCTGCATGATAAGCCGGCCGTCGCCGTCGCCCGACGGATATACATCGGCCGTTTTGCCGCGAATAAACACGACGCCCTCTTCGGAGACGCGGTCGTAGAACTCTTCGAACGCTTTGCCGGGCGCGCGGACATCGATGTAGAAGTTGTAGACTTCCGCGCCGGTCTTTTCCTTGATGAGGTGCGCCAGCTTGAGCGAGTACATGCAGCAGACGCGCGAGCAATAGCGGTTGGTATGCTTATCGCGGCTGCCGACGCAGTGCACGATGCCGACGACGGAGGGTTTCCTTCCATCGCGCAGGACAATCTCGCCTGAGGTCGGGCCGGACGCGTTGACCAGACGCTCGACTTCGAGCGCGGTGTAAACGTTCGGGTGAATGCCGTAGCCGTAGTACGGTAGACGTTTGGCGTCGAAAACGTCGAAGCCCGTCGCCAGAACGATCGCGCCGACTTCGATGGTTTTGTGCTCTTCCTTCTGGTGGAAATCGATGGCGTTCCGTTCCGCGCAGACTTCCACGCAGGTCTTCTTGCACTTGCCGCTCTTGAACTCGATGCAGGTTTCCGGATCGATAACCACCACTTGCGGCACGGCTTGCGGAAACGGAATGTACACCGGTTTTCGCTTGCTCAGCCCCAGGTTGAAAGCGTCCGGGACCTTGGCCTGCTTGAACACGCAGGCCTGGATGCACTCCATGCAGCCGACGCACAGTTCCTCGATGACGTAGCGCGGCTTACGCCGCACGGTCACCGTGAAGTTGCCGACATAGCCATCGACTTGAGTGACTTCGGAGTAAGTCCAGAGCGTGATGTTACGGTGCGCCTTGACGGCGGTCATCTTGGGGGTGAGAATGCAGGCGGCGCAGTCGAGCGTGGGAAACGTCTTGTCGAACTGGGCCATGTGGCCGCCGATGGTCGCTTCGCGCTCCACCAGATAGACGTGCTTGCCGGCGTTGGCGAGCGTGAGCGCCGCATCGATGCCGGCGATGCCGCCGCCGACGACCAATGCGTCGGGGTGAATAGCGACCTCTCGCCGTTCGAGCGCCGTGTGCCACTTGACCCGCCGGACGGCCGCGCGGAGCAGGTCCATGGCCTTTGCGAGGGCGGCTTCCTTATCGGAGTGCACCCACGAATCGTGCTCCCGCAGGTTGACCATGTGGAAGAAGTAAGGGTTCAGGTCCGCGCCCGCCACGGCCTGCCGGAACGTCTTCTCGTGCAGGTGCGGCGAGCACGCCGCCACCACCACGCGATTCAGGCCGAAGCCGCGAATATCCTGCCGGATCAGTTCCTGCCCCGGATCCGAACACATGTACTTGTAGTCGCGCGCCACTGCCACTCCGGGCAGACCGGCGGCGAATCGAGTCAGCGAAGCGACGTCGATCGCGCCCGCGATGTTGGTTCCGCAGTGACACACGTAGACGCCGATGCGGACGGCGTTCCCGTTTACCCCATGGCTTGCTCCACTAGCTCGCAGAGTTCCTTCACTTCGAGCTTGTCCTCCAGGCCGGCGACCTTGATCGCGTCCTGGAACATGACCAGGTCTTTAGGGCATGCGACCACCATGGTGTGGACGCCATCGAGGGCGGCCGCCTGGCGAACGCGTGTAATTGCGGGGCGTTCCTTGAGGACGGGCGGATCTTCCATCCAGATCCGGCCGCCGCCGGCCCCGCAACAGTACGAATACGTTTTGTTCTGCGGCATCTCCACCAGCTCCAGCCCGAGGGCATGCATCACCCGCCGGGGAGCCTCGAAGATGGCGTTGTAACGGCCCAGATAGCACGGGTCGTGGTAAGTGACCTTGCGGTGCAGCTTCTTCGCGATATGCAGGCCGCCTTCCGCCATCAGGCGCCGGAGAACCTGCGTGTAGTGCAGTACCGGGACGGCGGAGCCGTCCTCGGAATACTCGTTCTTGAGCGCCTGGAAGCTGTGCGGATCGGTAGTTACGATCTCTTCGAAGTGCGCGCGCGCGAACGCCTTCTGGTTCTTGTCGCGGAGCGTTTCGAAGAGCCCTTCTTCGCCGGCCAGCCGAACGTCGTTGCCGGAGTTGCACTCGGAGTCGTATAGGATTCCGAAATCCATGCCGGCTTTGCGGAATACGCGGGCGGCCGCGCACGCGGCTCCCGTAACGCGGGGATCGTACGAACAATAATCGCCTACGAACCAGAGGTAGTGGACCGGCTCCTTGCGCGCGTCCTTCACCTGAAAATCCAGTTGCTGAGTCCATTTCGCGCGTGCGCGAGGAGCGGCTCCGAAGGAGTTTCCGTAACGCGTGAGGTTTCTTAACGCGTCCTGTAAAGGCTTTGCCATGTCGCCCTCTCCAATCAGGTATCGCCGCATTTCGACCAGCACCGGAACGTGTTCGTTCATCACCGGGCACCGGGTTATGCACGAAAGGCAACTCGTGCACGACCAGATTTCCTCCGGGGTGACCACGTCCGGCACGAACCTGGCTCCGTTCGGTCCGTTCCCGCTTCGCACCAATTCCTTCATGTGGTGCATGAGCATCTTCGGAGATAGCGCAAAACCGCTGTTGAACGCCGGGCAGGCGCGATCGCATCGCCCACATTCGGCGCAGGCCAAACCGCTGAAAAGCTGGCGCCAGGTGAACTCCTCGCGGCGCGACGCTCCAGCGGAGGATTCCGGCGTCCGGCCGGGTTCAAGCGATGCGAAAAACACGCCGAAAGGCGCGGCGAGCAAATGCAGGTGCTTGGAATAAGGAAGGTACGCCATGAACCCAAGCACCGTAACCATGTGTGCCCACCAAAGCGCGTGCGCGACTTGCGGCTCCGACACGCGGAACCACTGGCCCGCGAGTGACGACGCCAGCACGATGGTGATGAGCGCGAGAATGATGGAGGCGTCGCGGGAATTTTCCAGCCTCTCCGGCGGGAAGAAGTAGCGGCGCGAGGCGGCGACGGCCACCGCGGCCAGACCAATCGCTCCGAAGAAAACCAGCGCGGCCCGCATCCAGCCGACTTCATCGGCGAACGGGATCGGGAGGAACGGAATCAGGCCGCGTACGAGGTTCCAGAAGAAGCTTCCCGCGTAAAATACGAAGGCCCAGAAGATCGCGAAGTGGGCCGCGCCGGCGACGGGTTCTTCCAGCAGCCGCTTCTGTCCGAGGACGTTGACCAGTACGAGCTTCAGCCGCCGGCCAATGTGGTCCCATCGTTTTTCCGGGCGCGCGCCGGCGAGCGTTTGCACGTAGCGAAACACGCGCCGGCCGAAAAGCCAGAACGAAGCCAACGTCAGGAGCCAGAGAATGGCCAACTCAGGCGCGTTAGGCATGTCCCCCTGCCGCCTTCTTGGCTTCCACGGCGGCGGTGAGCGCCGGAATGGTCTCCAGCACATCCGCCACAATGCCGTAGTGCGCAACGTTGAAAATAGGAGCGCGCGCGTCGCTATTGACGGCGACGATGAGCGCCGAATCCTTCATGCCCTCGATGTGCTCCGGCGCGCCGCTGATTCCCAGCGCCACGTAGAGCTTGGGCTTGACGGTGAGACCGGACTTGCCCACCTGGCGGGAAAGCGGCAGCCATCCCTGATCGATGACCGGCCGCGAACCGGCCACGGCGCCGCCCAGCGCGCTCGCGAGTTCTTCCGCAAGTCCGAGATTGTCCTTACTCTGAATGCCGCGGCCTACGGCCACGAGCGCATCGAGCTTGGTGAGATCGATGTCGCCGGCTTCCGGCTCGATGTAGCGTTTGAGACGAATGGGCGGATCGCTCAGCGTGATGGAAATCTCTTCAACTACGGCTATCCGCGAAGAGCGTCCTTTATCGGCGGGACGCGCGCCGGGCCACATACCAATAATGGCCGGTTCGCCGCTCGCTTCGACCGTGGCTTCGATTTTGCCGCCGTACATGACGCACGCGGCCCGGAGCTTACCGTCGATGACTTTGACGTCCTTGCAGAAGTTGACGCATCCTGTACCGAGACGGCTCGACAGAATCGTGCCTACTCCCATGCTGACGTTCGTCAGCGGGATCAGGAATGCGCGCGGCCGGCGATCCTTCAGCGCGTAAACGAGAGCCTCCGCGCACGTTTGTGGAGACGGATCGGCCAGCAGCGGGTGATCGATGTACACGACCGAGTCCGCGGCGCCTAGCGTCTGAGCCAGTTCCTTGTGGCGCGAACCGGCGAGGATAGCGGTGAGCGGAACTCCCAGTTGATCGGCTATTTCACGGCCGAGGGCGAGAGCTTCGAAGGCCACTTCGGAAACGCGGCCTCTCCACTGTTCGGCGAACACGCAAATGCTTCCTGTCATGGCGCATCCTCCTTAGAAAAGACCTCGCGCGGCTAGCAGGCCGCACACGCTTTCCGCAACCGCCTCGGGCGTTCCTTCGAGCATCTCGGCATGCCCGGCCGGTTGGTTGAGTTTCATTTCGACCACGCTCACCAGGGGCGCGCCACCATCCGCCAGGGCCGCCGCCGTGGCGCAATCGATTTTCTGCGACTTCATGGCCGCGCGGACCTTGGCGACCGGCACATATCGAGGGGGCTTTTCCGCGGCCTGGATTCCCAGGATCGCGGGCATGCGCACTTCGAATTCGCCGCGAACTCCGCCGGGATACTCCTTCGTCACCATCGCGTCGGCGCCATTCGCGCCGGCGTCGACTCCGGTGACGATGCCGAGGTAAGGCATCGCGAGATCGTCGGCTACGAGCGGCGCCACCAGGCCATCCAGATCGTCGATCGCCTGCACGCCGGTTAAGATCAGATCGAAAGGCGCCAAGCCCGGCTCGTTCCTGATGGCCTGCGTAAGCACGCTGGCGGCCTGGCGCGAGGAGACGCCCGGTTCGAGCCCTTCGATTTTGACGGCGCGATCCGCGCCTTTCGCCAGCGCGGTAAACAGGGTATCGTCCACTTCCGGCGCATCGAGCGCCAGCGCGGTCACCTTGGCGCCGTGCCGCTCCTTAAGCAACAGCGCCTGCTCGAGCGCGTGTTCGTCGGATTCGCTGACGATCATGCGCAGATAGTCCATGTCGAGCGCCCGCCCGTCGGGTGCGATTTCCAGGTCCTCCACGACGTCGGGCGCCATTTTCAGCAGCACGAGAATGTGCACGGATCATTCCTCCATTGCCTCGGCCAGGAGTTCTGTCACGTCCCGGACCACCATGCGCTTGTCGTGGCCCAGGACCTTTAAAGCGTCCTCGAAGCGGGAGACTTCGTAAGGGCAGGAGACCGCCAGCACGTCCGCGCCGGTCGAGATCGCCTCCTTCACGCGCCGCTCCGAGAGGCGCTCGTAACCTTTCGCCTTGAAATAGGTATCGAGCCACATCCCGCCGCCGCCTCCGCCGCAGCAGATGGCGTTGACGCGGTTGTGGATCATCTCCGTAAGCTTGACGCCCGGAATGGCCTGTAGGAGCGCCCGGGGCGCCTCGTAGAATTCGTTCTGCCGCCCGAGGCAGCAGGAATCGTGGTACGTCACCGTGTAATCGAGCTTCCGGCGGAGCAGCGGCTTCAAGCGGTCCAGATGGCGCCCGAGGAACGGAGTGGTGTGTTCCATTGGCCAATTGAAACCGAGCGAAGGATAGCGGTTCTTGAACGCGTTGTGCGCATGCGGGCAGGAGGTCACCACGCGATTGAACTTGTACTTCTGGAACACGGCCATGTTGTAATCCATGAGGGTTTCGAACAGGCCGGGTTCCCAGGTGAGGCGGCCGCACTCGCCGGCGCATTTCTCTTCGTTGCCCAGAATGGCGTAATCGATTCCCAGGCGGTGGAAGACGCGCGCCGTGGCGCGGCTGCAATCCTGTCCGCGCGGATAGTAGGAGGTGTAGCACTCGACGAACCAGAGAACGTCGGCGGGCCGCGGATCGGTTTGGAAAATGCGAATAGGAACGCCGGCGGTCGTCACCCAGGCCGCGCGCTTGCGGGAAGGCTCGCCCATGGGATTGCCGTAACGCAAGGTGCTTTGCAGAGCCTTCTGCAACTCGGCGGGCAGCTCGGGAAGGTGGAGGAGGGTCTGCTCCTTCATCAGGGGAAGCAGAACTTCGGTGAGCCGGATTCCGCGCGGGCACTTCGCCATGCAGGCGTAGCAGGCGACGCACGAAAGCAGGCTATCGCTGGTGAAGACTTTTTCGATCAGCCCGGCGCGCATCATGGCGATCATGCGGCGCGGCGGGTAGTCCATGACATCGCCGTACGGACACGTGCCGGAGCACATGCCGCATTGCATACAGGTGAGGATCTCCTTGCCCTCTGGGAACTGGGGCAGGGTTTCCAGGGTCGCTGAGACAATCGAGCACGTGCCTCATGAGTTCCTCCCAATGGGGCTACGGCGGACTAGGAACGCGCCGCATATCGGCGCGCGAAAAAAGCGGGCCGGCCCACGTCGATACCGAATGAACGGCGATCACTTCGTCGCCCGGGTCTTTCCGTAAGGCAGGAATAGGTATCCCTCAATTACAGATATTAACACCTGGATGTCTGTTTTCGTTCTTCGAGATAACGGGTAAAATCCAACGGCATCCAGTCGGTATGTGTGATTTTTCTACAACCTGTGGATTTGCAGCGGGGATAACGGGAGCGGCGCTCACGAGTTCGTTGAGGAAGTCTGCTGAGCGTCCGCGCCGAGTGCAGAGATTATTGTCAGCAGCGAAGGCGCGGCGCTGGCAGTCCCGAGCCGCATTCGCGCCGCGCGCGTCCTTGGCCGGGGCCAGGTGGGGCAGACGCTTTCGTCTG
>CAWAOP010000021.1:0-184959 GCA_963783505.1 Terriglobia bacterium
CCTGCGTCTGACTGCGACGATGAAGGCCGCTCTGAGGAATGCTGCCTCGACCGGATTTGTCGAGGGTGTTGCCGCCGGTACCCTAAATGCGCTGGTCGCCCGGAACCTGTGCGACACCCGTGGAGTCTTGAACCCATACGCAAAGGTAGTGGCCGTTTCCCTTTTGCCGCTCGTCGATCAGTGTCGCGTATTGGAACTAAGACTGGACGAAGCGGACTGCTCCTGGGACGGGGCTCCCGAAGCCGCCGCACTTCGAGTGTGCATGCGAGAAGGCCTGGGGATACGCAGACGAAGGACACATGCTCCACGCCCTCGTTCACGCGTTGGTGCTGCCACGTGTCTACTCAATTATGGCTGCGGCGTGGAACGCCAGAGCTGGCTATGATCGTGGGCGATCGTGGCTCTACGCCCATTATGCCGGCTACAACGACGTAAATCCTCGCCCTGCCCCATTGGTGGTGTTTGGGGCGAGTGACTTGGAATCTGAGCCGAATCGGATCAGGTCGAGTTTTCGTCGGCGGTGAGGTTTTCGGGGAGTGTGGCGGTTCCGGGCACGGTGATCGCGCGACGGGTGGCCTCGAGCACGTAGCGGTGGGGATCGACCCCCACGAGTTTCGCGCTCTCGAACAAGGTGTAGAAGAGCGCCGCGGCCTCGGCGCCGCGCTTGGAGCGCGAGCCGTAGTGATTCTTCCGCCCGACCACCACGCCGCGCAGTGCCCGCTCGGCTCGGTTGTTGTAAGCGCGACCCGCGGATCAGAGAGAGACACCGTCAGCCCCGGCCACAGCGAGAGCATGTAGTCGATCGCCTTGGCGAGCGAGCTCTGCGGCAAAGTCACCGGCTTGGTCGCGTAGGCCCACTCCCGCAGCTCGTCGACGATCGCCCGCGAACGCTCTCCCCGCAGCTGATTCCGCAGCGCCAGCACGTCCGCCTTGGCCTCCGCCGGCGCCGTCCGTGGCAGCGCCGGGACCTCGCGCTCCACGGCATAGAAATCGCCGATCAGGTCAACCGCTCGCTGACACTCCTCGGGAAACGAAGTCTCCGCCTCGACGAACTTCCTTCGGACATGGGCCCAGCAATGCACCGGCCGAATCCCCGGCGCACCTCGGGCCAACGCCTCATACACCCCATACCCGTCCGACATCAGGACACCCGCATACTTCCCCAGGACCTCTGCGGCGGCATCCTTCGATCGGTGGTCCCGGATCCAGTACGCAGCGGCGTCATCGCTCGCCACACACCACGTCCACCAGCGATGGCTCCCGTCGCTGTCCATCACCCGCCAGTGCACGACGTGGACAACGTCTACGTCGTTGACGCCAGCATCAATGTGACCAACGGTGGCTTCAACCCGGCGCTGACGATTCTGGCGAACGCATATCGCGCTTCCGATAAGTTGCTGCGGGCATGGAAAGGCACGCGGGTGCGTTCGTGAAACGAGCCGTATCGATCGGCGCCCTCGTGCTCGCCGCTTGCGTCCTCATGATACCCGCGACCAATTTCTATTTCGAAACGGGCCAGGGAACGCGCTGCACGAGTTGTCACGAGATGCAGCCGGTCTACGACCTGTGGCGCGCGTCCAGCCATCGCGGAGTAGGGTGCGGGAAATGCCACGGCGACGTGCTGACGGCCGGCGCGTCGTTCTACTTGAACAACATGAAGCGGACGTACTCGCACCTCGAGGGCGATCTGCCGGAGCAGATCGGCTTCGGCAACGAGTTCGTGCTGGCGATTGAAGCGAAGTGCGAAAGCTGTCACCGCCAGGAATACGCGTCCTGGAAATCCGGCCCGCACAGCGCCAGCTATTCGCGTATCTTCCTGGATAAGAAGCACAACACCCGGAACATGTTGATGGACGATTGCCTGCGCTGTCACGGCATGTACTTCGAAGGGGGCGTGGCCGATCTGGTAACGCCGGTCAACCGCGGCGGACCGTGGCGGCTCACGTCCGCCGAACTCGCCGGCAAGGCGTCCATGCCGTGCGTCACCTGTCACATACTGCACCGCGAAGGCCGGCCGATGACGAAAATCGGGGCGTCGGGCCGCGCGCCGGGTCCGTCTCAGGAAATCGCCAGGCCGTCGCTCGCGTTCTTTGACCGGCGCACAAAGAGTTACGTTCCCATCGGGGAACTGCCGATGCCCACGATGCTCGAAGGCAACCGCGCCGTGAAGATGAGTAAGGACCGGCGCCAGGCGCTGTGCTACCAGTGTCACGCTCCCACCGCGGCCATGCAGGTCGGAAGCGGCGACGACCGCACCGGGCTCGGCGTCCACGAGGGAATCGGTTGCCTGGCCTGCCACGCGGAGCACGGCGAGAAAACCAGAGCGTCGTGCGCCAACTGTCACCCGAAAATGTCGAACTGCGGGTTGGACGTCGAGACGATGGATACGACGTTCGTTTCCGAGAACAGCAAACACAACATCCATTGGGTGAAGTGCGCGGATTGCCATACGAAAGGCGTTCCGAAGAAGAAAGTCACGGAGAACCTGGCCGATTGCAAGGGGTGCCCTTCCCCTTCTCTATGAGGATTTAGTGTTCCCGCTCGAATCGATGGGTCCGCGGACGGGCGCGGACCTTCACCGGCTCATCGCGGCGCGCGATTCCGAGCGAAGGTCTTCCCGGTGAGCCGCTGTACGGCCATGCGCCGGACGCAGGCGTGCCCAAAGGCTTCACAATCGCAAGCTGCTATCAGGTTCTAATGCTTCAGTTCCAGATTGCCGGCGCCGAGGCTGGCACGCAACGTGTACTTTCCGGGTCCTGACCATTTGAGGTGCGGGGAAAGTCCCGATCCGGAATCGCCAAAGGGTCCGGCGTCGAGATTCCCGACCTTGACGGCAGCGTCCACGGCGCTGTAATCACTGGAATTAGGTATCGCAATCTCGACGTTTCCCGCCTTGCTGTCAATATCCTTGTTCCCTGCGATTGCTGCGACCTCGAGATTGCCGGCGGAGAGATGGACGGTGAGATCCGCCGTCGCCGGAACTTCCACGGTCGCTCGAAAATTGTTATGCGGCGTATCCTTGATTGACAGACTCGCATGCGTTCCACTGGTCCCCAAATCGGCGGTGGCATTGCCGATATTGCCTGCAAACGAGACTCGAATACGTTCATCCGGGCTGGCTCGGATGGTGTAATCGCCGCTGTCCAGTTGCATTTCGATACTTCCCGCGGCGGCAAACGGTTTGTCGGCCTTCGTAACCGGAGCCTGGTCGGGCGCCGGCGAGCAGGAAGCAAGAGCAATCGCAGCTAGAAGAACGAAGTTCGCTCTTGATTTCATCACGGCCTTGCCAAACAAGATTTGCATCCTCGCCCCCTGGGTTTTTAGTATACACGAGCGCACCTTACGCGTACACGCGCTGCTTGTCGCAAAAACAAGCACAGTGCCCATCGCGCGAGAATTGGTGAGATCAAAGGAATCACGTACTTGCTGGAGTGGCGGAACTGGCGGACGCACTGGACCCAAAACCCGGAATTGAGGGGAGGCCACGGGTGTGTCTTTGAATGGGGTGGAGTTTCCCCGATGCGGCAACCCACGGCAAACGAGTTTCCCGTCAGTTCCAGCACAGAACGAGCCACAGGCGCTCTGAAGCGCGCATAATTCACAACCACCAGCGGCGGCGGGACTGCGCCGCGCTACCCGGTGTTGTCCCGCGTGCCCCAGGCCGGTCCAGAGTCGCATGATCCACGGTCAGGGTGAGGAAGCGGTACTCAAGTGGGAAGAGCGCCAGCGGCAGCGCCGCGAGGCCGGCCATATGATCGGTAGCGTTCGGTTAACCCGGAGAGCCACCCTCCCGATCAGTCAGCGGCCTCTCTTCCGTTACCGTCACCGGTGGCGCGCGGTGACTCCCGGATGCGGGGCCGATCTATCGGCAGCGCGCCTATCCCCTGTTCTGCTGTCCCGATGGTCGGACGCCTGAACTCAATTGGCGGGGACCGCCGCTACCGTCCGGCGCCGGCAGGCGCGTTGAACGGAACTTGCCGATTGTCGTCCAGTCCGCTCGCCGAGACGCCGTAGAATTGCACCTTCGCCAGCGCCCCCGCCGGACCGCTCACGTAGCCCAGCAGCAGGCGCCCGCCCGCCGGCACGCTCACTCCCTCCAACCACGCCGCCGCCACTACGCCTCGCCGGCTGTCTTCCACCAGCGACGGCGCCAGCCCGTCCGCCGCCGTGAACTTCAGCTTCGACTGCCGGTCCCCCAGCCCGAACGTCACCGCTACCCGCGTCAACTCTTCCGCCGCCGATAGATATACCGGCGCGCGCTCACCGCCGTCCGCCTGCCGTTCCAAAGGCCCCAGACCCACCGCGCCCGCCGCCGTCCGAATCGCCGGCGTTGCTCCGCCGCGCCGCGCCGCGTCCAGTTCCGTCGTCCCCGCTGTCCCGCTCGATGCGCACACGCCACCGCGCGAGGTCCGCACCGGCCGCGCCGGGTCCAAGTTGTTCACCCGGAACAACTCCAGGATCAGGTCGCGGACATCCAAAATGCCGTCGCCACCGCGTGACGAGGCCGAGTCCGGTGGGTACGGGTCCATCGCGTCGAACCGGTCCGAACAGGCCGCCGGCCGGTATCCCGGTATGCTGTTCACCGCGAACAACTCCTGGATCAAGTCCAGAATGTCGAGCACGCCGTTACCGAAATTCGGGGCGTCATCCCGTCCGATGGGATACACATCGCCGACGGTGTAACCGGCCGCGATAGTGGCGATGTCGGACGCTGCAACGCTTGCAGATCCTCCACCCGATACGCTAACGGAATTCACCTGCGGCGACGCGGCGCCGGACGCTACATTCACCGTCACCGTTATGGGCGGGTAGCTCGCGCCCCCCGGGAGCGCATCGCTACGCGAGCAGGTATTGCTCGGGCTCGCGCAGGTCCAGCCCGCTCCGGCCATGGAGACCAAGGTCAGGCCGGCCGGAACGGTCTCGGTCACCGTGACTTCGCCGCTAGTGGGTAGTGAAGCGGCCGCGTTGCTCACTGTCACGGTGTAGGGCGGCCCAACTCTCCCAGGCGCGAAGTTTCCTAGATGCGTCTTTGCGACGCTCAAGGCGGGCTGAGCCAGGATCGTCGCCGCGTCAGTGGCATTCGCAGAGGCGGAGCCGCCCCCCGACGCCAGCACACTATTTACCTGCGGGGAAGTCGCGCCGCCGTCTACACTCACGGTCACGGAGATCGCCGGGTAGCTCGCACCCGGCGCCAGCGGATCGTTGCGGGTGCATGTGGCTCCTCCGCTTGGACATGACCACCCATTTCCCCTCATCGAGACAAGAGACAGTCCTACGGGCAAGGTCTCAGTCACAGTCACTGTCCCGCTGGTCGGACCGACCGATGCTGCGTTGCTCACTGTCACGGTGAAGGCGGCGCCTGCCTGGCCGGGCGTGAAATTGCCGGTGTGCGTCTTGGCGACGCTCAGCGCCGCGACGGCCGGCGTGAACGACCACGTATTGGAACTCTGAGGTCCCAGATTATTGACGGCGGTGACGGACCAGTAATAAACGGCGCCGGGGCTCAGTCCGCCAAGCGCATAGCTCGTGTTGGCCGTGGTTGCCACAAGACTCATCGCCGCGGGACTTGGTCCAAAGTAGACCGTATACCAAGACGCCCGGGCGGCGGCGTTCCAGGTGAGTGTGGGCGCCGCCGACGCGGCGGTAATCCCGTTGCCCGGAGCGCTTAAGACCGGGGCATCCGGAGCGCTGGCCGGGGCAATGAGTGTAAAGTCTTCGCCCACTTCCATGGCCGCGCCACCGCCTTCTACGGTAACGACGTTTGTCAGTTGGGCGGGCGCCGTGGCCGAAATATCGACTGTTGCCGTGATCGACGGATAGTTGTAATTGCCGTTAAGTGTGTCTGAACGCGTGCAGGCGGGAGCCGGAGCGGCGGAAGTGCATGTCCAGCCGGAGCCCGACATCGAAGCCAATGTCATGCCGGCCGGCAGCATCTCCTTAACGGTCACCGCGCCGCTGGCGCTCCCGGCGAGATATTCATTGGTCACCGTCAGAGTGTAGACCGCGCCGCTCTGACCTTGTTGAAAGGAACCCGAGTGGGAGCTCCGAACCGAGAGGACCGGCATCTGGTTGACGGGAGTTAGCAGACTGATGGAGCCGCCAGCGGCGAGATACGCGTCGCCGGAACTTTCCACGAAGAGTTTTTCGCAGCCTGTGTTCGCGATCGATGAAATAGTGCCCGAAATGTCCGCCTTTCGTACCCGCCCGTTGTTGGCGTCGCAGATATAGATCTGGCCGAGAGCGTCAACCGCGACACCCTTGGGGTTGTTCAGTTGCGCGCTCGTAGCCGGCCCACCATCGCCGGAGAAGCCGGCTGCTCCTGTGCCGGCAACCACGGTGATTGCGCCCTTCGTGTCCACTTTCAGGATTCGGTCACCGAAGCTGTCCGCGACATACAGGTTGCCGGCCCCATCCACCGCAATGGACTCTCCGCCCGCGCTCGCGTAGGTGTTGATGATGCCGTCGGGCGTGACCACTCTGATTTCATCGTTCCATTCATCGGCGATGAAGACGTTTCCAGAGCCATCGATCGCCACGGCCACGGGAGATTCGAACTGAGCGTTCACAGCCGGGCCGCCGTCGCCTAACCATCCCCATTCTCCCAAGCCTGCAAAGGTCGTGATCGTTCCCGACGGATTGACCATCCGGACGCGGTTATTCTGGGAGTCCGCAATGTAAAGGTTCCCGGCTTTATCGAGCGCCAGGCCGTAGGGGGCATTCAATTGCGCGGCGGTGGCCGGTCCGGCATCGCCGGAGTAACCCGCGACGCCCGTACCTGCGAGAGTCGTGATTGTCCCCCCCCGGTCGATCTTGCGGACGCGGTTGTCGTCGACTGTCGCGATGTAGATGTTCCCGGCGCTATCTTTAACGACGTCGTAAGCGCCGGCCAGCCCGGCGAGGGCGCCAGGGCCACCGTCGCCGATGGAGCCGCCGGCCAGCGTCGAGACCGTGCCCGACGCCGAGATCTTCACAACGCGGGACGTCGTGTATTGCGGCACGTAGAAACTCCCGGTGTTGTCGATGGCTACGTCGTCGCCCCCGGCTCCTCCGCCCGGAATTGTGTTAATGATCCCCGAGGCATCCACGATTCGGATGGAGTCGGATGCCGAATCCGAAATGATGAGATCGCCGGACGAGTCCACTGCTAGACCGTTCGGATCCACGAACGACTCGGTTGCGAGGCCGCCGTCGCCCACTGACGTGCACATACCGCACTGGTCCGCCGGCCCGATGCCCGCCACGGTTGTGAATACTCCCGCCGGATCCACCTTGCGGACCCAGCCGTTGTCTGCGATGTATACGTTGCCAACCGAATCCACTGCGACTGCCGGTGGGTAGGAAAGCTGCGCGCTTGTCGCGACCGGGAAGTATGTGCCGTTGTAACCTGCAATCCCGGTACCCGCAATGGTGGTGATGATTCCGTTCGTGCTCACTTTTCGAACGCGCTGGTTCCACCAATCGGCGATGTAAAGATTCCCCGCCGCGTCCAGAGCGATTCCGTAAGGCCACAATAACTTGGCCATTGTGGCAGGGCCGCCATCTCCTCCGTATCCATTCGATGCGGAGCCTGCGACTGTTGTGATGACGCCTGACAGGTTCACTTTCCGAATGCGCGAATTGTAGCTATCGGAGATATACACGTTGCCCAGGGCGTCCACGGCCAGCCCCATCGGCTGGTTCAGCTTGGCGTTGATCGCTAACCCTCCATCTCCCGCGAAGCCAGACTCGCCCGTTCCCGCGAAGCGGGTAAGCGTTCCGCTGGGATCTACCTTGAAGACCGCATTCATTGCGTTGAGATAGACGTTCCCGCTCGCATCGGTAGCGATGCCCCGCTCAACTTGCATCCATACGGACGTGGCCGCCGTCGCGGTCGGTGGCATCCCTTGCCCGCCAGCGAGGGTCGAGAGCAAATAGCTGGTGGAGAGCAGCGGCGACACACCCTGCAGCGGGGTAAACGTTAGTCCGGCGCCGGCGAGGGCGCCCGTGTGCTGGGCGCCGGCGTTGGCGGATCCCGAATGGTCGGCCGTTCCGCCCGGAGCTCCCGATGCGGCGGAGGCGACGGTGACCCGCGGCGTGGCGTTGCCGGCCGCGGTCCACCCGCAACGAGTAAGAGGATTTGTGAGATAAGCCGGTACTGTTTCGCCATCGGCCGCGATCGGCGCGCCGGTTCGACTCAGGCTGAGATCGCACGTGCCGCCTTGGGTGATTTCCCAGGTGGCTCCGCCCACCGGCACGATGAACGGTTGCGGGCCAGGATTGCGATTCGCCGCTACCGATATTGAAACCGTCCCGCTTCCCGTCCCCGACGCGGGCCCCTTGACGGAGACGGCCGAGGGGTAGTTGTTGACGACCGTCCAGGGGCACGTGGCTCCTGTGGTGAGGCTCGCCGTTACAGTCCCTCCGGTCACCGGCAAGCTCACGCTGGAAGGAGAAAGCGAGTAAGAGCAGTAGCCGGCGCTCTGGGTTAGCGTGGCGGACAGGCCGGCGATACTCAGCGTGGCTGTGCGAGCCGAGGTGGTTGTATTCTCCGCAACCGAGACAGACACAAAACCAGAGCCAATCCCCGTTCCACCGTTCGCGATAAAAGCCCAGCGCGAGTCGCTGGAAGCGGTCCATGCGCAGCCGCCGGGCGCCGCGATGCCGAAGGACAGCGCCCGAGATCGGCCATCGATCTCCAGCGCCACTGGCGTGACGGAGTACGTGCAGCCTCCGATAGACGGGCCGATACGGGCCACA
This sequence comes from Terriglobia bacterium, assembly GCA_963783505.1. GTDB lineage: Bacteria > Acidobacteriota > Terriglobia > Bryobacterales > Bryobacteraceae > BOG-224. Next base: position 8,737 of record CAWAOP010000021.1, read on the forward strand.
AACGCCCGATCGGCGATCGGGTTCCCTTTCAGGGCCTCGCCGGTGAAGGGGAAGACGCCCGCGGCGTAACCGGTGACGACCGCGCCGCCCGAGCCATCGATCGCGACTGCGGAAGGGTAACCTCCGTCTCCGCCCGTTAGGAATGTCGAGTAGACCAGCCCCGAGCCAGCCGGATTGAGTTCGGTCACAAAACCGCCGGTGCGGACCGGCGCGACTACGTAGGCGGTGGACGGGCTGACCGGGTCCGGTACAATACCCGCTGCCGCCGCGGTCTCGAGGCCCGTACCAATCGGGAGCCACGTCGCCCCTGCATCAGCCGAGCGATAGGCCCCGGCAGGGTCTAGACCGGCGGCATACAGCTCAGAGGCATGCCCAGCCGAGACGGCGACGATGGCGGGCGAGATGGGCAGCGTTCCTGCCAGCGCCCAGTTTGCGCCGCCATCGGCGGTCCTGAAGAGTTGCGCCGAATCCGTCACTAGGTAGAGAGCCGAGGGATCGCCAGGCGCGACAGCCAGACCATTGGCGGTCGTCCTCAGGTTGGAGAGGCCGGAGCTGACCGCGACCCAAGTCGCCCCCTGGTTCGTTGTCTTGTAGACCCCGGCGCCGTAGACTGCTGCGTACACCGACCCATCCGAGGCGGCGGCCATGCCCGAGACGGGTTGTTCGGGCAGCCCGTTGTTCTCCAAGTTCCAGGTAAGTCCGCCGTCTGTCGATTTTTATATCGACGCCAGCTCCGTATTGGAGAAAGCGTATGCCGTTGCGGCGTCAGACGGGTCCGCAACTAGCCCGGCGGTTGTCGTCAACACCGTTCCCCTTCGGTCCCAGGTGACGCCGCCGTCGGTGGAGCGATAGACGGTGAAATGGCTGACGCCGTAGATCGTATTGCCGTCCGCCGGACTTCGGACGGTACGGTCGATCGGCAAACTCAACCTGAGGGACCAGGACGCTCCACTGTCGGCCGTGCGAAACACGCCGGCGGTGGCGCCGGCCACCATGACGCGAGAGTCGGCGGGATCGGGTGACACTGCCAGAACGGCTCCCGGAATGTTTTGGTCGAATGGCTCCCAGGACGCGCCGGCATCGGTTGTGCGGAACAGCGACGTGGGGTTGCCGGGCATCACGGGTTCGACCGCCGAGGCGATCGGGAAACGGTCCGAACTGGTGCTGCCGGCCACAAAAGCGTCGCCGGCGGAGTCTATCGCCAGCCCCATCGGGGCGTCGCTTCGATTCCCAGCGAGGTAGGTGGAGTAGACGAGGCCGCTTCCGTCGGCATTGAGTTCGCTGACAAACCCGTGGGAATCACCGCGGCCGGCGGGCGCCGACTTCTGAAAGGCTTCGGGCGTGGTCGGGAAATCCGCGGAACTCGTGTACCCGGTTACGAAGGCGTGCCCGGCTTCATCTACGGCGATTCCGCTGGCGGTTTCCGAATCGGAGCCGCCCAAAAACGTGAAGTACGACAGGCTGGAACCAGATGCGTTCAGCTTGGCGACAAACGCGTCCGAGCTAGTCCCGGAATGGGCGGTCCGAAAGCCGCCCGCCGGCGCGCCGGAGAAGGTGGCGGAAGACGAAGACCCTGCAATATAGGAATTGCCCGCGGCGTCAACCGCAATGGCGACGCCAGAGTCGTTCGCGGCGCCGCCAAGAACGGTGGAGTACGCCAACGAACCAGCGGATGTGAACTTCGCGGCGAACGCGTCAGTCTGGCCTTGATTGTCAGTAAGGAAGCCCCCGGACGTAGTGGGAAAGCCGGGGCCGGCCTTGCCCGTTACGTAAGCGTCGCCACTGGAATCCACGGCGATTCCGTAGGCTGAGGATCCCGATGCTGAGCCGAGAAATGTGGAGTAAAGTAAGGCCCCGGTAGGGCTCAGCTTCGACACGGTTGCGTTTGAGACGGCGCCGGAACCGTTAAATGTGGATTGGTATGCGTTCAGAACGGGAAAATCCGAGGAATACGTCCACCCGGCCACCCAGGCCGCGCCTGTGGAGTCGATGCTAATGCCCTTAAGGTAATCCATCCCCGCGCCGCCAAGATATGTGGAATAGAGAAGCGCCGTGCCCGCGGAATCGATTTTCGTTACGAACCCGTCCGTGTTGCCGTTGTACGGGAGGCCCGGCCCGGCCGTGGCGATGTCAGCGGCATAAGTGTAGCCGACGATGTACATATCGCCGCCGGGGCCGACCGCAACGCCATTACCGTAGCTTGCGCCGGTTCCGCCTCCCAACAACCCTGCGCACGTTATTTCCGGATCGATGACCAGTGGTTTGCCGGAGTCGTATTTTCCAAGGCGGAGCTCAACTTCGTTTGGGGACGCAAGAGCGTACGCGCCCTCGACCTGTAGTTTCGCCCCGTCAACCTGCTGATAGATCGCAGCAGGGAGGAGTTGGAGGTTCCCCGCCGCGGTTTCGATTACCACGCCGCCATCCGGACCGGCGGAGAGATGTTGCGCCCCGATGAACCTGATTCTGACCTTCCGCGGGTCGGCGCCGGGTTTCACGACCAGGTCGAATTCCAGGCGGCGCTGGTTACCGTAAAAGACGAGATCGATGCCAGGGTAGACTTCTTCGTAAGCAACCCGCCGAAACGTGGGCAGGCCGAGGCGCCATTCTTTGGGGTTGTTGCCGCGGATGTGATTTACCTTACCGGGCAATTCGGCGGAAGGGACGCCGGGAACGACGCGGCCACCGGCGAACTCCATCGAGACGCTCGCGGCGTCGGAGGACGGGCCGGCGTGAAGGCCAATCACGGCGCTTCCCGCGCCTAGAGACACGGCGTAGCCGTCGCCGCGAGCGACGTAGCGGTCATTGCCTGCTCCCGTCACTCGCTCGAAGGCCAACGGCAGCTCCAGATATTGCGCGATGGTTGGAGGCGTGGCGGCCCCGATGACAGTCGCACTCGACGTCAGGGCGATGCACAGAAGGGGGATTCCGTAGCGTCCCATGGGGAAGTACAAAGAATAGAGCCTCACACGAATGAATTCAATGGGATCATCGGATTCGGTTATATCTATTCATCTCTCTCCTGCCTATGCGGTGGATGTCGAAAAGGATTAGCGCCTGCCTGGTTGTTTTCGCGCCGGCTGTCCTCGAGGACAAGCACAAAAACAAGCACAGTGCCCCTCGCGCGAAAATTGGTAAACTCAAAAAAGCCTTAGAGTTGCTGGAGTGGCGGAACTGGCAGACGCACGGGACTCAAAATCCCGCGCTCTTCACTGAGCATGAGGGTTCGACCCCCTCCTCCAGCACCACGTGTTCTTCCCCTCGTACCGCACCTCGAGCGCTACTCCTCTGCGCGCACAATCCCCGTTAGCGGGGCCATTCCTCGCCACTCTGCAAGGTCGTTTCAAGGTGGTTCAGTAGTCCGGACGCAGCCAGAGCCGAAGTTGGCGGCGACTCGGATCTGCCGCCAACGCGAAATGCCGGCATGAATCCCGGCAGCGCCCAGAGGGCCCCCGGCGTGGCCGCCCGCGCCACGAGCGGCCTGATGCTCTTCTTTACGCCAGGCATCCCCGGATGTAGGCGTAGCACATCTTCATTTCCTGGATGAGATTCGAACCGGCCGGAATCCGGTATTCCAGTTCGATGTTGGCCGGGAACGGGTACTTCTCCGTCTTGAGCAACTGGAAGACCTCCCTCAGAGGAGTGTCTCCAGTGCCCCAGACGGCCACGTTCGGGCCGTGGTCCTTCTTGCGGTCCTTGATGTGAAGGTTGGTGATGCGGTCGTGGTGCTTCTTGATGAAGTCCACCGCATCGTATCCCGCCGCGGTGAAATGGCCGACATCGAGGTTGATGCCGTTGTACCCGCCGTAGGCCATCAGCGTGTCATAGCTTTCCAGAGTGGCCGTCTGGTTGGGATCGTTGGTCTGATCGTGGCCGTGATAGCCGACCAGCAGCTTGTGCTGGTTGGCGATGGGCGCGATCCGCTTGGCCATGGTGAGCGTGGTGCTGGTGGTCATGCCTCTTACGCCGAGCCCTTCGGCCATCTTGAAGCCGTACTCGACGTCGTCATCGGTCATGCTGTCCTGCATGTTGTAGCAGAGCAGAGCCAGGTCAATACCGGCGTCGTTCCACTTCTTGCGGACGGCTTGCCACGTGGCCGCCGTTGCGGAGGAGCGCCAATCCGCCACTTTTTTCTGCGCTTCGGCCCGCGCTGCCTGTTGCTCGGGAGTGGCCTGCCCTCGTCCGCCACCGCCGCCTTGGCCCTGACCCCTGCCCTGACCGCCCGCCTGAGCGCCGCCCGCAGCGCCCGGGGCGCCTGCGGCTCCCGCGGGAGGTCCACCCGCCGCGCCGCCGGGAGCGCCCGCTCCCCGGCCCGCGCCACCGCCGCCGCCAAAACCGCCGCCCGCGCTCGGTGCGCCGGCCAGCGCTTCGCAGTGGTTTGACATCAGCTCCGCTTCGCCGAGCCCGATATCTACGTAAGCCTTGATGATGGATTCCGGGTCCTGCGCGATCGTGTTGAAGCTATAAGTGATGGCGCCAATCTGCACGCCTTTGATCTTGGAATCGATCATGTCGGCGCCGAAGGCTATTCTGGCCGCTGGAATGCTCGCCAGCGCAAGCTTTCCCATATCCCGTCTGGTATAGAGCATGGTTCTTCCTTTCGTTTCGATCCAATGGCAGCCTCGCGGCCGCGTCTCAATCCTGCCTACAACTTCAACTCCCAACCCTTACGGAAGGCGGGCTTCAAATACTGGTTGGCCTCCGCGTTGTTGGTGAACCGTCCCGTCTTCGCGTCGTAATTCAGTTTGCCTTCAAACCGGTAAGCAATCGCTCCGAGCGTAACCCACTCGGCGTACGGCCCGGCGATGCTGAAATCGGAGCACGAGGGAACGCCGCCTTTGCAGGCGCGTATCCAATCCCGATAGTGCCCCGGCGAGCGCGGCAGAACCGGCGCCGGCAACCGGTAGTCGGCCCAGCGGGCTGCCGGGAGCAGCCACACGCCTTCCCCGCGCTGAACCGTCGCCATGAAGCCTCTGTCGCCCACGAAGACCGAGCCGCTTTGATAGAGCGCGCCAGGGGTTGGACCGCGTCCGCCACGTCCGCCTTGCCCGCCTCCAGCAGCTCCCGCCCGGCCGCCTTGGCCTCCACCAGCCGCGGCGCGCCCACCCTGCGCCGCGCCGGCTCCGGGAGCCTGTCCGCCGGCCGCGTCCGCCCGGCCGCCGCCGCGCGCGCCGCCGCCCGGGAACGCTCCACCGCCGCCCACCGATCCAAGATCGGGCCGCGACTTGTCGTTCGCAAGGTTATTGGGATTCGGTACGAGAATTTCGTTCTCCATCCCTTTCGGCTTGTACAGGTAAGGCAGGTCCGCGCTCTGGACGCCGTCATACCAGTACACCGACACGGGAGGCATGTTGCCGCGCGCCGCAAAATCGTAACGTAGCACCGACCGCATCGGGAACTGGAACTTGCTGCGCTGCTCGGCGCGAATGACCTCCACGGAAATCGGAAGACCGAGTTGCAAAGCCTGATTGGCCGGCCCGAGCGTGTGAATCCCCCAGTCTCCCAGCGAGCCCGTTCCGAAATCGTAAAAGCCGCGCCAATTGAACGGCAGATAGAATCCGCCGGGGCTGCTGCTGCCAGTGGGCTTGTGGTCCTTGTCCCAGCCGCCGGATGTGTAGGGCCGGTCCTGAGCGCAACCGAGCCAGAGCTCCCAATCCAAGCCCTGGGGAACCGGCTCGGGCGGCGGAATTTGCTGGAGCCCCTGCGGCCAGCTTGGCGCGCTGGTCACGGCATGCACTTCCGTGACATTCCCGATTTCTCCGGACCAGATAATTTCGCAGGCCGTGCGGTGGGCTTCGTGCGAATAACCCTGGTTGCCCATCTGCGTGGCCACTTTGTACTTAGCCGCCGCGTCCGCCAGCAGGCGCGCTTCCCACGGCGTCCGAGTGAGCGGTTTCTCCACGTAGACGCCCTTGCCGCGCTCCATGCAGGCCACCGCGACGGTGGCGTGCATGTGGTCCGCCACCGCGATTACGCATGCGTCGATGTTCTTCTCTTCTTTGTCGAGCAGCTTGCGGTAGTCCGCGTAGGTGGTGGCTTTCTCGAAGCGTTTAAACGTCGGCCCGCTCTGCCGCGAATCCACGTCGCAGAGGGCCACGACGTTCTCGGAAGCGCAACCGCTCAAGTCCTGCGCGCCGCGGCCGCCCACGCCGATGCCCGCGAGGTTCAGTTTCTCGTTATAGGACTTGAATCCGGCGGCTTTCAACGAAGCCACGCTGCCGAATCCGCCCGCCGGAACCGCCCCCGCCAGAAGCGCTCCGTAAAAGAAATGCCGCCTAGAGAAGCCCGTTTCAGACATTGCGTCAACGTCTCCTTTCAAGATCCATCCGCGCCCCCGGCGCGGGCCCGAGCGCCTTGACAGCGCGAAGCCCCTATTGTGACGCCCTTCGCTCCCTTGAGGGGCGCCCACCGAGCCCTATCCACCGGTTACAGCGCTGGCTTTCCGAGGTCTGAGTATAACTCCCCACTGCCAGGTGGCGCACCCACCTCCCGCTGTCCTTCAGTCCTCTTTTTTCTGCAACTTTCAGATCTTTTGGGTTCGCTTTTTCCGTAACCTTGAGATACAGTAGTCGGTCGGAAAGAATTGCTCAAGGAGGGTTCTCATGCGTAAGTTCTGGCTGTTCTTAGGACCGGCGATCGCGGGTCTCGTGATGCTCGCTCTCGCCGTTTCAGCGCTTGGTCAGGCCGGTCCGGCCACCCAAGCCCCAGCGGGCGGCCGTGGCGCCGCCGCTCCCGCTCAACAAGATCAAGGAGGCCGGGGAGGCGGTGGCGGCTTCGGCGGTGGCGGCCGTGGCCGGGGCGGAGTGCAGGTTGTTCAAGGCCCTTGGACGGACAAGAGCTCTCTCGCCCGATCAGCGCGCCGATCTCGTATTGGCGCAAATGACGCTCGACGAAAAAATCAGCCTGCTGCACGGCGGGCCGGGCGGCATGGGCGGCGGCGGCGGCGCCGCTCCCACCGATAGCCGCCAGTCCAATGGCGGCGCTGGATGGACCCCCGGCATCGCGCGCCTCGGAATGCCGGATATCAACATGGCGGATTCCGCCGTGGGCGTGACCCGCGGAGCATCGGAAAGCCGCTACTCCACGCTGCTGCCGTCTGCGCTCGGCTCGGCGGCAACCTGGAACCCCGATCTCGCGCTGCTCTACGGTCAGGTCATCGGCCGCGAGTTGCGCGACCAAGGCTACAGCATGTCCATCGGCGGCGGCGTGAACCTTACCCGCGAGCCGCGCAACGGACGCAACTTCGAATACGCGGGTGAAGATCCGCTCCTTGCCGGAACCACGGTCGGCACGCTGATGAAGGGCGTCCAATCCCAGCAGATCATGGGCGACCTGAAGCACTACGCCATGAACGATCAGGAGTCCGGCCGCAACACAGCCAACGCTCTCATCGACCATCGCTCGATGCGCGAAAGCGACCTACTGGCCTTCCAGATTGCTTACAAAATCTCCGACGCCGCCGGCTTCATGTGCAGCTACAACCTGATCAACGGCGATTGGGCCTGCGAGAACGACTACACGCTGAACACGGTTCTCAAGAAGGATTTCGGCTTCAAGGGGTGGGTGATGTCCGATTGGGGCGGGACGCACAGCACCAAGAAGGCCATCATGGCCGGCCTCGATCAGGAAGAGCCCGGCAACGGCTTTTTCGGCGACGCGCTGAAACAGGCCGTCGAGAGCGGCGACATTCCCATCGCAAAGGTCAATGACTCCGTGCATCGCATTCTGCGCAGTTTGTTCGCCGTCGGCGTGTGGGACAACCCGCCCACGCAGCGGCGCGTGGTGGATGTCTTCAAGGGTCTCGAAGACGCGCAGAAGATCGCCGAAGAAAGCATCGTGCTGTTGAAGAACGCGGGCAACCAGTTGCCCCTCAGCGCGGCGACTACGAAGTCCATCGCTATCATCGGCTCTCATGCGGATGTCGGCGTTCCCTCCGGCGGCGGTTCGGCGCAAGTCAACGCGCCCGGCGGCAACGCGGCTCCTCCGGCTCCGGCCGCGGCAGGCGCGGGCGGTGGCGGCGGCTTCGGCATGGGACGCGGCGGCTCGGAGTACTTCCCTTCGTCGCCTATGAAATTCATTAAGGCAAAGGCTCCCAACGCCAAGATTGAGTACAACGAAGGAACCGACCCGGCCGCGGCTGCCGCGCTGGCGAAATCCTCGCAGGTCGCCATCGTGTTTGTAAATCAGCCCATGAGCGAAGGCGGCGACGCTTCCACGCTCAACCTGCCCAACAAGCAGGACGACCTGGTGAGCGCCGTGGTTGCGGCCAATCCGCACACCATCGTGATTTGCGAAACCGGCGGTCCGGTGGCCATGCCGTGGGCCGACAAGGTCAGCGGCATTCTGGAAGCCTGGTATCCCGGGATCGGCGGCGGGCAGGCCATCGCCAATCTGCTGTTCGGCGACGTGAACCCATCGGCGAAACTCCCCGTCACCTTCGCGAAATCCGATGCCGATATTCCCCATCCGACGCTCGTCGGTCCGGCCGGTGGTGGCGGAGGCCGCGGCGGAGCGGGCGGCGGCGGTGGCGCAGGCGCGGGCGGCGGTCGCGGCGGAGCGGCGGCGGCCCTGACGCCCGAACAACAGCAGGCCATGCAGCAACAGCAGGCGCTGAATCAGGCGCAGCAGGCCGTCACTCAGGCCCTCCAGCAAGCCAGCACGGCGAGCCAGGCGTTACTGACTGCGCAGCAACAGCTTGCGCAGGCGCAGCAGCAACTCGCGCAAGCGGCGCCGGCGGCTGGCGGAGCGGCAGCTCCCGCAAGCGGCAATCAGGCGGCTGCCATGCAAGCCGCCGCTCAGGCTCTCCGCGCCGCGGTTTTGGCGCTGCAGGCGGCTCAGCCGGCTCCGGCCGCGGGTGGCCGCGGTGGAGCGGGCGGCGCTGGTGGCGGCGGGGGCGGACGCGGCGGCACGCCCTTCGACGTAAAGTACGACGAAGGTCTCAAGGTTGGCTACAAGTGGTACGACGCCGAAAACAAAACGCCGTTGTTCCCCTTCGGCTTCGGCCTCTCCTATACCACCTACGCCTACTCCAACCTCAAGGCGACGGCTTCCGGCCACAACGTCACGGTATCCTTCGACGTGAAGAACACCGGAAAGCGCGCCGGCAAGGAAATCGCCCAGGTCTATCTGTCGCTTCCCGCTGCTGCCAACGAGCCGCCCAAGCGGTTGGTGGGCTGGCAGAAGGTGGCGCTCAACGCCGGCGAAAGCAAGACCGTTACGTTGACGATCGACCCCCTGATGATTTCGATCTTCAACGATCCGACGGATAGCTGGCAGGTAGTGCCCGGCGAGTACAAGATTCTGGCAGGCGCTTCCTCCCGGGATCTTCCGTTAACGCAAGCGGTGACGCTGAACTAGTCGTTTGGCGTGGGGCCGGCCCTTCGAACCGGCGCGCCGCGTGGAAACGCGGCGGCAGCCCGGAGGGTTGGCCCCACTTTTCTTCCGGTCGCCCCCAGAGTTCCCTCCGCCGTTGCCCGCCGAAGAGTCAGAACTTCCTGAAGTCAAACCGCCCAGCGCGCAGTCCCGAATACGTTTCCAACTGCAAGTGTAGTGCGGCGCGATTACTGCCTGTCATGATTACAGACTGCAAGATGCGGGGCGCCCGCCGGTCCCGCCCGAATTGCGCGTCTCTTGCGAAACCTCCGTCCCCAAGTGCCAGCGTTCGGACTGGTTTTGTTTGAGCCGAACACCTAGGGGCTCGCTGCGCTCGCGGGGGTTGGGGATTGTGTGCTGGCGCGGATTTGGGGGAACGAAGCCAATTTGAGACGGGGGGTGTGGATCGATCCGGGCATCGGACGGGGCGAAGACTGGGGGGACGGGCGGGTCGATGGATGATTTACGCTGATTGGCGCGGCCGGCGGCTTTGGAATCCGGGGACTGGAGACCTCGGAGAATGCGGAAGGCGCGATGGTAGGCGCGGTCGGTGGAATCGATACGGCGCTGAAGGTGGAGGAACGTTTCGTGTTCGCGCACGAAGGTGTCGCCCAAAGCGTGCCGCTTTTCGTACTGTTCGAGTTTTTCGTTGTAGGCGAAATCTCTCTCCCAGAGCTGCGCTTCAATGGCGCGAAGGCGCCGCGTGAGCCAATCGCAATTGACGAGGGTATCGACCAGGTAGCGCTGCTCGGGAGTGGCGGGATTGAAACGGGCGTAGTATTCCGCGGCGAGGGACTCCAGAACCGCGGGGTTCTCGCCGCGGATGATCTGAGATCTTGCGTCGATGCCCGTCCTGAGGGCGTTCATCCGGGAGGCGGTTTTGCCTTCGGGACTGCGCGGACCCGTGGAAGATGCCGCGTTCCGGCGATTTGCGTCGATTTGTTTCTGGGTAGCCATGACAATTCTCCGGCTTCAGGGTAGCAGGGGCGGCGGTGGGGACGGGGCCAGAGAATCGAGTAAATGACTTGTTTTCAATGTGATGGAAATTCGGAAAGCGGCGTCAACGACTTGTTGGCAGACTGGCTTCCCGGCGGAGGGAGGTGCGCGAGGAACGGGGCGGGAAGTTGGAGGAGGGGCGGAGGCAACGGAAGATTCGTCGCCGGCAAGCCGGTTGACGCGCAGAGAGCGGCCGGTTGCGCGCGGCGCTTTTGGTGACCCGTGATGGGCGTTTAGCCGGCCGCGATAACCGGCAATTGGCTGGAATGATTTCGCTCGACGACCTGCCGCTCGCCAGAGTCCGGTACCTGCACGAAGAACGGCATCGCGAACGAGTGCTGCGGCTGCGCTTTCAAATCGGAGGCCGCGCGGTGACCACGCGGGATTAGGAGGCTCCCGTTCGCGGGGCAGCGTCCGCCGGTGCGTTCGATACAATAGGCTCCGTGGCTGAATCGCTCGCGGACTTTCGGCGAACGCTGGCGAAGGTTGCCATCTTCTCCGGTCTGACGGACTCGGAACTGCAATTCCTGGCCGAACGGGCCGTGCCGCGCCATTTGGCGCCCAGAGAAATGGTTTTCGGCGAGGGTGAGCCGTGCGCCGGATTGTACGTGGTGGAGCGCGGGAACATCCGCATCTTCAAGAGTTCGGCCGGCGGCCGCGAACAGGTGCTCAGCATCGATGGCCCGGGCAGTTCGATCGCCGAAGTGCCGGTTTTCGATGGCGGCAACTACCCGGCGTCCGGAGCCGCGGTGGATCACGCCACGCTGCTTTTTGTCGGGAAGCAGGATTTCCAGGCTCTGTGTATGGCGCATCCAGAAGTTGCTCTCAAAGTGCTTCGCGTGGTGGGCGCGCGCCTGCGGCGGCTGGTTGGAATCATCGAGGAGCTTTCGTTCACCACGGTGCGTCACCGCCTGGCGTCCTTTCTGGTACGCCTTGCTCAGCGCGAGGGGACGGCGTCGGCGGCGGGCCTCGAGTTCTCGCTGCCGGGCAGCAACCAGGAACTGGCGGCGCAACTCGGCACGGTCCGAGAGCTGGTTTCCCGCAATCTCTCCCGCTTGCAAGCGGAAGGGCTGCTCAAGCTGGAAGGCCGCCGCGCCCTGATCCCGGATCTGAACGCCTTGGAAGCCGAACTGGACCCCGCCGAATAGGCCGCGCCCCGCGCAGCCGCGCCGGGTTATTATGTTCCGCCGTGACATAAGTCATAGGCGCGGTACGCCCACCCGGAGTACGCTCAGGACATCGAGGAGTAAGACGATGAGCGTGACGACGGAAAAGACGGTAGGCGAACTGGCGCTGGAGAACCCGGGCGCAACCCGCCTGTTTGAAAAGCTGGGCATCGACTATTGCTGCGGCGGTGGCCAAACCCTGGAACAGGCGTGCCTGGCAGCCCATGTCTCCATGGATCGGGTGGTGGACTCGCTGGCGGCGGTGAACCAGACGGCGCCCGCAACTGCGCCAGCCAGGACCTGGCAAGCCGAGCCTCTTTCCGAGCTGATCGCGCACATCCGGAGCACCCACCACGTTTATACGCGCGAAGAAATCGGCCGCCTGTGCCCGCTGTTCGACAAGGTGTGTTCGGCTCACGGCAAGAACCATCCCGAATTACTGCGCCTGCGCGAGATCTTCAGCGCCCTCGCCGAAGAGCTGAGCACCCACCTGATGAAGGAGGAGATGGTTCTCTTCCCGTATATTCTGCGCATGGAAGAGGCCGTGGTGGCGAAGGAACCCGTGCTGCCACCTCCCTTCGGCAGCGTGCGCAATCCGATTACGATGATGATGCACGAACACGACGGAGCCGGCGGCGCACTGCGCAGCATGCGCGCGATCAGCCATGGCTATGCCGTGCCGCCCGATGCCTGCATCAGCTTTCAGACGCTATACCAGGCGCTGGCGGCTTTCGAAGCCGATTTGCACCAGCACATCCATCTGGAAAACAACGTTCTCTTCCCGCGCGCGGTTGAGATGGAACAGGCGCACTGAGGGGCGCGCCGCCGGTCGAGATACGAGCGGTGCGATTCCCAAGAAAGGTATCCGGCATGAACTATAAGAAGCTGTGGATCGCTCTGGGCATGGTAATGGCCGTCTCTTTCGCCGTGTTGGGCGGAGTGGGGATCAAGATCCTCACGAGCGCGCCGCCCATTCCAGCGCAGGTTCTGGTGGCCGGAGGGGCGGCCCTATTCGACGGCCGCGACATTCAGGATGGACAAGGCGTCTGGCAATCGATCGGCGGCCAGGAGGTTGGCACCATCTGGGGCCACGGCTCCTACGTGGCGCCCGACTGGTCGGCGGACTGGCTGCATCGCGAATGCATGTTCATCCTCGACCGCTGGGCGCAGGCAGCGGGCGCCTCGAATTACGCGGCGCTCGGCGTGGAACAGCGGGCTGCCCTCCAGGCGCGGCTTCAACTGCTCATGCGGACGAATACCTATGACCCGGCGACCCGCGCCATCACCCTCGATCCCGTTCGCGCCAGCGCCTTCGAGGACCTGGCGCGCCACTACTCCGATGTGTTCTCAAACGGCCGCAGCGAGTACGCCATCCCGCGCGGCGCGATGAGCGATCCGGTCAAGCTTCGGCGGATGAACGCGTTTTTTTGGTGGACGGCCTGGGCCGCTTCGACCGACCGGCCGGGATCGGACATCACGTACACACAGAATTGGCCGCACGAACCGCTGATAGCAAACCAGCCGACCAGCGGGACAGTCGTCTGGAGCATCGCCAGTTTCGTTCTGCTGCTGGCCGGCGTGGGCGGCATGGTCTGGTACTTCGCTTCGCAGCCGCGGACGGTGGCCGGCGAGCTTCTCCCGGAAAGCGATCCGTTGCTTGGCTTCAGGCCCACCGCCTCACAGAGAGCCACCGTGAAGTATTTCTTCGTCGTGGCGGCGTTGTGGGTGGTTCAAGTCGGGCTCGGCGCCATCGTGGCGCATTACGGCGTCGAAGGGTCCGGCTTCTACGGAATTCCGCTCGATCGCATTCTGCCCTATAGCGTGGCGCGGACCTGGCACTTGCAGCTTGGCCTCTTCTGGATTGCGACGTCCTGGCTCGCGACGGGACTCTATGTCGCGCCAGCCGTCAGCGGCGCGGAGCCGAAGGGCCAGCGGCTGGGCGTCAATCTACTGTTCGGCGCGCTGATCCTCGTCGTGGTGGGATCGCTGGCCGGCGAGTGGATGAGCATCCAGCACAAACTCGGCAACCTCTGGTTCTGGTTCGGCACGCAAGGTTACGAGTATGTGGACCTGGGCCGGTTCTGGCAGATCCTGCTGTTCATCGGCCTGACCTTCTGGCTGTGGCTGATGTGGCGCGCCCTCAAGCCGGCGTTAGCCCGGCGCGACGAAAACCATTCCTTGCTCCTGATGTTTCTGCTGGCGAGCATCGCCATCCCACTGTTCTACGCTGCCGGGTTGATGTACGGCGAGCGAAGCAATCTGGTCACAGCCGAGTACTGGCGCTGGTGGGTAGTGCATCTGTGGGTGGAGGGTTTCTTCGAGGTCTTCGCTACCGTGGTGATTGCGTTCCTGCTGACCCGGCTCAAGCTGCTCTCGGTGGTCACGTCGACGCGGGCCGTCCTGTTCTCCACCGTGGTGTTCCTCTCCGGCGGCATCATCGGCACGTTCCATCACTTGTATTTCGCAGGAACGCCAAACGTCGTGTTGGGATTGGGGGCGGTGTTCAGCGCCCTGGAAGTGGTCCCGCTGGTGCTGATCGGCTTTGAGGCGTGGGAGAACATCCGGCTGGCCCGTTCCCGTCAGCAACGCATCTGGGTAACAGCCTACAAGTGGCCCATCTATTTCTTTATCGCGGTTGCGTTCTGGAATTTCGTGGGCGCCGGGCTCTTCGGCTTCCTCATCAATCCGCCGATCGCGCTTTATTACATGCAAGGCTTGAACACGACTCCGGTGCATGCCCACACGGCGCTGTTCGGCGTTTACGGCATGCTCGCCCTGGGACTGATGCTGTTCTGTCTGCGGGCTCTTCGTCCCGGCAGGGCGTGGAAAAATGGCCCACTGTCGTTCGCCTTTTGGGCCATCAACATCGGTCTCGCGCTGATGGTGCTGATCAGCATATTGCCCATCGGCCTGGCGCAGACCTGGGCTTCGGTGCAGTATGGAACCTGGTACGCGCGCTCGGCCGAGTTCCTGCATAGCGGGTATCTGAACCAATTGCGTTGGATGCGGATGATCGGCGACAGCATCTTCGCCGTGGGCGCCCTGGCGCTCGGCTGGTTCGTTCTCGGCCTGGTGACCGGTCACTCGTATCAAGAGACCGGTTACGTTGCCGAAGGCGAATGGGAAGTGCGGGAACGTCGGGACGCCGCGCAAGTAGGGACTCCAATGGCCGCGATCGCCGCACCGCCGATCAAGACCCGCAAGAAGCCGCTGAAGCGCGCCGGAAAGGACCACTCGCAATCTCTGCGCAGCGCGTTTCAGTTGGCCTTCCTCGCGCTCAATGTCTGGATTGGCATCGAGTTCTACCTGTTCGTCCGTTATTACGAAACCGGCGGCCGGTCCGCGTACGCCGTTCGTCCGCCAGGCGTCGAAGGCTGGCTCCCGATCGCCGCACTGATGAACCTCAAGGTGCTGATGACGTCGGGCAGCGTACCTGCGCTCCACCCCGCGGGCATGTTCCTGTTGATCGCCTTTCTGGTTGCATCGTGGGTTTTCCGCAAAAGCTTCTGCGGGTGGTTGTGCCCTGTGGGAACCGTGTCCGAGTACTTGTGGCGCTTAGGCCGCGGCGTTTTCGGGCGCAATTTCCGTTTGCCGCGCACGGCGGACATCGCGCTGCGCAGTCTGAAATACATCCTGTTGGGGCTATTTCTCTATGCAGTCGGCTCGATGCCAGTCCCCGCGATTCGCGCCTTTCTCAGTGGACCCTATGGCGTGGTCGACGATGTGAAAATGCTCAACTTCTTCCGCTTCCTTGGCCTGGCCGGCTGCATTGTTACCGCCATCCCGCTTATAGCGTCAGTCTTCGTTCAAAACTTCTGGTGCCGCTATCTTTGCCCGTACGGCGCACTGATGGGCCTCGCCGCGCTGGCCAGTCCCTTGCGCATCCGGCGCGATCCCGGTCCGTGCATCGATTGCGCGAAGTGCGCCAAAGCCTGCCCAGCAGCGTTGCCGGTGGATCGCCTGATCGCGATTCGTTCCGCCGAATGCACCGGCTGCCTGGAGTGCGTTGCCGTTTGCCCCGCGGCAGACGCCCTGTCCTTGTCGGCCCCCCGCGCGAAACGAGTGCCGGCATGGGCGGTGGCCGCCGGAATCGCCGCGCTCTTCCTGGGCGTTTGCGGCTACGCCCGCCTCACGGGCCACTGGCGCACAAATCTTCCCAGCAGCGCATATTTCGATCTGATCCCACACGCGAACGAATTCACGCATCCTTGATCCATACGGGAGGAGGAATCTACGCCGAGCGCCGGTTAACTGTCGCCAAATCCCCATGTCGCGAGTAATGGCCGACCCAGAGGGCCAAATTGTTAATCCATCCGGCCTTACATATCATTCGCAGAGATACATCCTGATGGGCCCCGATCACGGCGGGATTATTCCCCGCAAACGCGCCAGGGTCGTGCGAACCGTGGTGACGCGTGGGCGCCGATTCGTCGGTGGTGACGGCGTGGGCCCAATCCTGAGCGAGTTGCGGGGCGCTCGGAGGTTCAGCCTGCGGGTGCGTGATTCTTGGTCGCGTTAACGGCTCCAACTCTCTCGAAAATGCCGGTCTGCCATCGGCGCTTCGCGCCTCGGCCCGGCTGCCGCGAGCGCTTAATGGCACCGACTAAAGGTCGTGCCCCTGTTACAAGGCAATCGCTCCGATCTTCACCCTTGCGTATGAGGGCTTCCCTCATAATGGGGCCGATACAAACCATACAGCTTCGGATTTCAGGTTGAGCGCGCGCGGTTTTCGGGTCGCTCTCACGCGCGGATAGGTTGAAACGCGTTGCACCAGGAAAGCGCCCGGTTTCAGGAATGGGAGACTGGCGTAGTGCGGCGCAGATACTGGCGGTTCACATTCACCCAGAGGCAAAGCGGGGACAGAGAGAGACTTCTTCAATGGCTCTGGGCGCCGCGCCCAACTCCGGGAATCCCCGGATACTACCTCTTCAACTTGGTTGCGCCCGCGGGCGGAGGCGGGGACTGGCGGTCCGGGGTGGCGTAGTATCCGCTGCGCGTGCGTACCGTCGGCCGGCCCGGCGCGTTCACCGATACCTTGATCTGCCGGTAGGAGCCATCCATGGCTTCGTTGGAGGGCGAATACTGGACGATGTACTGGCTGCGGATATCGCGCGCCACCTGATGCGCCACGGTGTCCACTTCCGCCAGTTCCTTCGGGAAATAGCTCTCGCCGCCCGTTGCCTGCGCCAACTCTTCGAGCGCGTGGCGGGCGTTGCGGGCCTCGCTTCTGGAATCTTCCGCCAGCAGCCCCACGGTATAAATCAGGACCTCGCTTTGCTGCGAAATCTTGACCGTGTTCTCGAGCGTCAACGGCTCGCTTGCGTTGTCCTCTCCGTCGGTTATCACCACCAGCACTTTCTTGTCTTTATGCGCTTTCTCTTTCAGGTAATCGATGGACATTTTAATCGTGCCGTACAACAGCGTCCCGCCCTTGGAATCGATTCGCGTCAGCGCCCGTTCCATCACCTTGACGTCGCTCGTAAAATCCATCCCGGGGTCCAAATCCAGATAGGCCTCGTCGTTGAAGTTGACGATGAAAACCTCGTCCTCCGGGTTAGACTCCCTGGCAAGCGTCAACGCCGCGTCTTCCACCTTGGCCCGCTTATCTCTCATGCTGCCGCTGTTATCGACAATCAGGCCCATCGCTACCGGAACGTCCTCGCGTTTGAACCGCTGGATGGTCTGCTTCACGCCGTTTTCGGTCACCGTGAAGGCTTGCTGCTGGAGGTCGAGTACCTGATGGCCATTGTGGTCCAGAACCGTGATGTAGAGCGGAACGATGCGCACGTCCGTCCGGATGATGGCGTCTTGCGCGGTTGGCTCCGGAGGCTTCGCGGGAGTCTGCGACCAAAGCGCGGCAGCGGCCAGCGGAACCAAGGCCGCAAGGGGGAGCAATTCTCGTCTACTGGGCTGGCGCATAATACCCCAACCTCCAGGATGCACGAAGCGGGGGCAGTCCGCGAGGGGGTGTCATTTTCACTTCCACGTGCCTGTACTTTCCGTCCTTGCCTTGGTTCGATGGCGCATAGCCCAGAACGTATTCGTCTCGAAGCTCGATACCGATTTTGGCCGCTATGTCCGGCAATTCGTTGATGCTGTCCACCGAGTATTGCCGCCCGCCCGTCTGTTCCGCGATTTCCGTTAATAACTGCGGGCCCCGCGACTCCTCCGGCGTCCGCGAGCGCGAACCCGCGGGTTCGTAGATTCCGACCGCATAGATTTGGACGTCTACTTCCTTCACCAGGTTCTTGATTTCCGTTTCCGTGTAACGGCTATTGTTGTCGCCGCCATCGGAGATGATCAGCAAGGCCTTGCGCGGGTTTCGAGCCTTCTTCATCTGGCTCAGTGCCAGGTAAACGGCGTCCAGCAGCGCCGTCTGGCCTTTGGATTGCGCAAAGATCAAGCGGTTCTCGATCTCGTCCACCCGCCGCGTGAACGGCTGGGCCAGCTTTGCGTCATCGCCGAACTGCACCAGAAAGAACTCGTCGTGCTCCGGGTCGGCGATACGCAGGAATTGCGCTACCGCTTGCCGCGACCGCGCCAGTTTGCCGCCCATGCTGCCGCTGCAGTCGAAAACCACCCCGGCCGAGATAGGCGCGTCCTCGTTCGAAAACTGCGAAATTCGCTGCTCAACCCGGTCCTCGTAAACCCGAAAGCTTTCCTTTTCAAGGCCCGTCACGATGCGGCTGCGTGGGTCGGTTACCGTCACGGGTATCAGCACCAGCGAAGATTCCACGCGCAGATTCGGCCTCGGCGCGGCTGCGCGTTCCTGGGCCTTTCCGGGCGTAAGGGCAAGCCGCGCAACGTCTTCCGGACCTTGCCGACCGGCGCACACTACGGCTATCGCCAGAGAGGCGACTACGGTTCCAGACAGCGCGCGGGAAGACGGCAGCATGGCCCACCGGCCAGCCTTTCTAACCCCGAGTCTAGCACCTTCGAATTGTGGTAACATCGCCTGTGCCGCGCAAGATCCTGGGTGTTGTCCCCGCCCGGTTTGCCTCCTCCCGATTCCCTGGAAAAGTCCTCGCCCGCATGGGCTCCGGAACCATGCTCCAGCGGGTCTGGGAGCGCGCTTGCCAGTCCCGCCACCTTACGGATGTGGTTATAGGGACAGATGATGCCAGGGTTCTCGAAGTTGCGCGCAATTTCGGCGCCCGCGCGATGATGACCGATCCCGGCCATCCCTCCGGTACCGACCGCGTCGCCGAGGTGGCGCGCTCCGAATCCGCCGAGATTGTAGTCAATATCCAGGGCGACGAACCGCTGATCGACCCCGCTGCGATTGACGCCGCCATCCAGCCCTTGCTCGACGATCCCGCCGTGGTTATGTCCACGCTGAAGAAGAGAATCGAAGACGCCGGGGAAGCCGCCGATCCGAACGTTGTCAAAGTGGTTACGGCGCTGAACGGAGACGCCGTTTATTTCTCGCGCCACTCGATCCCATACGAGCGGGACAGCGCAGCCCCCCGGCCCGGCCTCCATTTCAAGCATATCGGCTTGTACGTCTATCGCCGCGAGTTCCTGCTCTCTTACTCATCTCTCCCTATCGGCCCGCTCGAACGCGCCGAGCGCCTCGAACAGCTTCGCGCCCTGGAAAACGGTTACCGAATCCGGGTAGTCGAAACCGCCTACGACTCGCTAGGCGTAGACACTCCCGAGGATTTGGAACGCGCCCGGCTGCTCTACAACAGGATTCATCATTATGCCTAAATACATTTTTGTAACCGGCGGAGTCGTTTCTTCTCTCGGCAAGGGTATCGCCGCGGCGTCCATAGGCTGTCTTCTCGAAGGCCGCGGACTCAAGGTCTCTTGCCAGAAATGCGACCCCTACCTCAACGTCGATCCCGGCACTCTTAGTCCCTTTCAGCACGGCGAGGTCTTCGTCACGGATGACGGCGCCGAAACCGATCTCGACCTGGGTCACTACGAGCGCTTCACCCACGCCAAGCTCGGACAGGCGAACAACATCACCTCCGGACGCATCTACGAGCAGATCATCACTCGCGAGCGCCGCGGAGACTACCTCGGCAAGACCGTGCAGGTGATCCCGCACGTCACCAACGAAATCAAAGCCGCGATGAAGCGCGCCGCCACGGACGTGGATGTCGCTATCGTCGAAATCGGCGGCACCGTCGGCGATATCGAATCGCTGCCCTTTCTCGAAGCCATCCGCCAGATGCGTCATGAACTCGGCCGCGAGAACATCCTGTTCGTCCACGTGACTCTTGTCCCTTGGATCGCCGCCGCTCAGGAGATGAAGACCAAGCCCACACAGCATAGCGTGAAGGAACTGCGCGCCATTGGTATCCAGCCGGATATTCTCCTTTGCCGCTCGGAGCGCTTCATCCAGCACGAAATGAAGGAAAAGATCGCCCTCTTCTGCGACGTTGACGTGAACGCCGTCATCACCGCGCGCGATGTCGAGTCCATCTATGAATCCCCGGTGATGCTGGCGGCCGAAGGTCTGGACGAGATCGTCGTCAACCACCTCCGCCTCGACGCCCGGAATCGCGACATGGCCAAGTGGAACGCCATGCTCGAGAGGCTCAAGAATCCCCATGACCGCGTGACCATCGGCCTGGTCGGCAAGTACGTTCTTTACGAGGATTCCTACAAGAGTCTCAAAGAAGCCCTTCTTCACGGCGGCCTGGCTCACGGATTGAAGGTCGAGATCAGTTGGATCGATTCCGAAGGCGTCGCCGGCCCCGATTGGGAGCGCCAGCTCGAAGGCTACGACGGAATCCTCGTCCCCGGCGGCTTCGGCGAGCGCGGCATCGAAGGCATGATCAACGCCATTCGCTTCGCCCGCGAAAACAAGGTTCCCTATTTCGGCATTTGCCTCGGCATGCAGACCATGGTCATCGAATTCGCCCGCCACGTCTGCGGCCTCGAAGGCGCCGACTCCACGGAGTTCAACACCTCGACGCCGTACCGCGTCATCTTCAAATTGCGCGAGCTGAGAGGCATCGACGAACTGGGCGGCACCATGCGACTGGGAGCGTGGGCGTGCCGTCTGGCCGAGAATAGCTTTGCCTATCAAGCTTATGGACTGCGCGAGATTTCCGAGCGGCATCGCCATCGCTACGAGTTCAACCGCGAATACGAAGACAGGCTTAAAGCGGCCGGGCTGCGGATCACCGGCGAGACCCCCGATCAAACCTACGTCGAGATCTGCGAGATCGCGGACCACCCCTGGTATCTGGGCTGCCAGTTCCATCCCGAATTCAAATCCAAGCCCATGGAGCCGCACCCGCTGTTCAAGGCCTTTATCGGCGCGGCTTACGAACATCGCCGCCGCCGGCTCGCGCCGTTGACTCAACCCGAGGCTTTGTACCGCCATGCCGATTGATTACGCGGCGTTCGCGGGCAAAGCGCCCAAGCCGCTGGTGCTCATCGCCGGCCCCTGCGTCATCGAGAGCGAGGAGCACGTCCATCGCATGGCGCGCGGCATTCGCGAGGCCGTGGGCGAGTTCGTGTTCAAAGCGTCATTCGATAAAGCGAACCGCACCAGCGTCAATGGTTATCGCGGCCCAGGCTTGCGCGAGGGTTTGCGCATTCTGGCCGGCGTCAAGGCCGAAGGGTTTTCCGTACTCACCGACATTCACGACGCTTCGCAGGCCGAGCCCGCCGCTGAAGTGGCCGATATTCTCCAGATTCCCGCCTTCCTATGTCGGCAGACCGATCTGCTGATTGCCGCCGGCCGCACCGGCCGAATCGTGAACATAAAAAAAGGTCAGTTTGTCGCCCCGCACGATATCCCGCGCGCCGCTGAAAAAGTCGCCTCGACGGGGAATAACAGAGTGGTCCTCACCGAGCGCGGTTCGTCGTTCGGCTACAACAACCTGGTTGTGGACATGCGTGGCTTGAAGATCATGCGCGACGCCGGCTGGCCCGTAGTCTTCGACGCCACGCACAGCGTGCAAATCCCCAGCGGCGGAGGCGAAGCCTCCGGCGGCCAGCCCGAGTTCATCGAACCGCTGGCAAGGGCAGCGGTGGCCGTGGGAGTGGACGGCATCTTCGTGGAAGTGCATGACGCGCCGGAGAAGGCGCTGTCGGATGGGGCCAACGCGCTACGATTGGATCTGCTGGCGGGGTTTTGGGAGAGGCTCCGGGCACTCAACGAGCTGGCCTAGCCATCTGATCCGTTCTCTTCCGCGTAGCTCAGTCTTTCCTGCGCTTCCGCAGGTGGCGGCTCAATCCTGCCACAAGTTCTTCGGGCGTAATGCTGAACGCCTCACACACTCGCAGCATTGTAAACACCGTTATCGGGCGTCCGGCCTCGATCATCTGCCAGTGGCGGGCGCTGAAGCCGTAGGAGATCATGTCCTCTTGCGTCAGGTTGCGCTCCATCCTATGTGACCGGATTCGGTGGCCCAGGGCGCGGAAGTAGCGGGCGTATTGGATCGGAACGTCCCTGCGGGCACCCACACCTTCAAGGCTGGTCGGTCACGAGCAAGAACACCACGAGCAAATGTTCGTATTGAGTGGCGCTCAATGTCGATTTGTGCTAATCTCCAACCGTGCCGGACCCCTCAGTCTGGAATTAGAAATGACGTGAATTCTTTGTCGAAGCAAAGGCCGCAAGGAGGCCAATATGGGCGAATCGAAGATCTTCGAATCTGGTGGTTTCGTCGTAACCACGGAGCGGTTTGTTTACGGGTCCAAAGTGGTCCGTCTAGACGACATCAAGGGCGGCGCACTGCCGTTTGTAGATAAGGGCTGGAAGGGAATGTTCATCATCGCCGGCATCGGTTTGGCGATGTTGCTGTGGGGTGGACTGCTCTGGAAGTTTATCGGCCTCCTGTGCCTGCCCGGAGCGTACTTCTTCTTTAAGTACACCATTGAGCGGTCGCTCATCTTGTCCCTGACGTCTGGAGAAGGCCTCAACATCAAGGTCAGTACGACAGAACTCCTTACCAACTTGGCCGACGCCGTCAATAAAGGGATTGCAGGTCGCGCGCGCGCCCAAGCGAGCGCTCTTCATGACGAACTCTCCGGCCTACCAAGCGAGTAGCCGAGAGTACTTTGGGCCGGGCCGAACGGTTGACCTGGTCCCTTGCGGTGAGGACTATGGAGCCGCGGAAGCGTGGCGCTCAAACCATTAGGAGACAAAATGTCGAATCGAACCTGCGATACATGTGGCAAGGACAAACCGCTGTCGGGCGGCAAGACCTGCAAGGATGGCCACTTCACTTGCAAAGACTGCGCGTACGGCCACGAACACTGCAAGCTTTGCGGGCACACTCTCAGATAACACCGAGCACAGGTATAATCCGCCTCATCATCGAAAAGGAGCGTGCAATGCCTCGACAACTAGCTGAACTCCATCAACGAGTCGTGCAAGACGAGCTTGACCTGCCAGCCACCATCGACGAAGCCGGCTACGTCAATTTCGAGCACCCGGAGTTGGGCGAATTGTATATCTCTCTTAACGAGTCCATACCGGAGTACATGCAGTTCGTGTGCATGTTCTATCGTGACGAGGCTCGTGCGCTGGAAGATCTGAGGCGGATCTGCAATAGCGTGAACAACTCGGAGCTTCTGGCGGTATTGACGGTTGATGATAGTTGTTTCGTCGTCAGCGCGAGGGTTCAAATGTTCTTGGCCGCGCACGGCAGGATGCCGGACGAGGCTCTTCTTAGGGCCGTGATCGGCCGCGTGATGTCTTCGATCAAGGGGGCGATAGAGGAGTTCGCGAAGGAGCTACAGAAGCTCGCCGAGTAGCGCGCCGACGGGTGAAATGGTTCGGAAAAAATTCCGCCTACCCCGCCTTTCGCTTTTCGCGCGCGGCGAGAGTCTCGTGCAGCAGCGATTTGATGTAGGTCTGGTCCGCAGACCTTTCCGCTCCGCCTGCTTCCGGGCCAATGTCGGATCCGCTTCGGGGATGCGCAACGCGACCACCGGCGACGGCGTCTTCCTGGACGCGGCGATCCGCTCCAATAGTTTTTTCTTAGTCAGCGTCCGCGCTTCGCCGCTATTCGCCGCTGCCAGAAGCTGCCTGCCATGGACTTCGTGGTTCTTGTACCACCAGCCGGCTTCTCCCGCCTCGCTGGCGAAGGCCGGTACGATGCGCTTGGTTTGCTTCCTCATTAGGCGGCGTCGTTACCTGAAAGGGATGTCCACCTCGGTGAAACTGCCGGGTGTGGCCGCGTTCACGGCGGCGGCTATCCGGTCGAGATGTAACTGCACGAGCGGCCATTGCTGGTTGCCGAGAACAACAAGCGCGATTTTCCGCCCCGCAAGGTTCTGCTGGTATCGGATATTCTTGTCGGTGCTTAGGAGCACATCGTAGCCAGCGTTCTCGGCTTGTCGAATCAGCTCGCCGTTTCCCAGCTCATGCCAGCCGATCCGCCGCGCATAGGTAACATCGTGGCCGGTGAGACAACGGGCGATCGGCTTCGGGGCGCCGTTATCGAACAGGATTCTCATCAGCCGAAGGAGGGCGCTTTCGCAAGGCTTTCGCTGGCAAAGCGCAAGGCGGACTTTACTTCCTCCGGCGTCACGTCGAAAACTTCCGTGATCTCATCGACCGACATGCCGGCCTCAAGGTTCTCGAACACCGTCTGAACCGGCATCCGCGTTCCCCGGAAGACCCACGCGCCGCTCACCTTGCCGGGAATGCTCTCCACCGCAGGGCATTGTGACCAATCCAGATTCGCCATCGTAGGGCCGCCTTCTTTCAGCATAGCGTGAAGGCGCCGGTCAAGGCGCGCGCGCATGATGGCAATATTCACCTGGGCGGCCCGCTTGCTCTTAAGCACGCTGGACAGCATCGCGACGCCTTGCTCGGTGAATGCATAGGGACGCCTGCAATGAAATTCGCTCAGCCTGATCTGCGCGATTTTCCCGCGTAATCCGGCGCGGCGCGCCATTTTGCCGTCGGATTGGATATCACAGTTTGTGATCTCCAATTTTCGAACTCCTCTCCGCTCAGTTGGAACATGAAATCTTCGGGGAAGCGACCGGGAAACTGGGTCAGCCTGGAAACCGGGGACTGGACGTTAACCTCCGGCCGGATCCCGAAACCCGGCGTAAGCCGTCGAGCGAGGCCGCACCCGCTCAATGATTACGCGACGCTGCTTTTGCGAAACGGTGTAGACCAAGCGAAAGCGGTCGCGATAGAACCTCACGCGATAGAGGTTCGTGTAGCCGCGCAATTGGATTGAGCCAGCCGGAAAAGGATCTTCTTCCAATTCGGCGATCGCCTCGATGGCCTCGAAGCGCACGGTATCGTCGAGCTCGGCCAACTCGCGCTGTGCCAGCCGGCGCAGGCTAACTACCCACGCGCCGCTTAACGCCATATCGTCTCAGCACCTCGTCGAGTGGAACCGTCGGCTCTCGCCGCCGGCGGTGGGCTGTAATCGCATCCGCGTCGTCCTCGGTCAATACAGACGGATCTGGCAGGAGCGCCCGCTCTGCTCTCGTGAGGTTCGTTTGTTCGATTGGAATGCCGTTCGCCGGCAGGTTGCGCGGCGGTAGGACTCCGTTCGTGTTCTTTGGCATACGGGCCTCCGTCCCCAGGATATCAACACCGTTATCTCGCCGCCGGCTGCAGCGCCAGTCGGCCCGTGGCATTCGCGGCTGGCGCGCCCCCGGGGAGAGGCACGAGTCGCGTCCGCCCACCGGTGCTATGTCCGGGGAAACGGGGGCTGCCTGACCCGCGCGATTTCTCCGATCCGCACCTCCGCCCCGCAAACGGCGCTTGCGGCGCCTCGACCTAACGGCTTCGGGCGTCTTTTCTGCCTATCCCCTCGGCGATTAGCGCGGTAACCAGCGTGTTCAGATTGACGCCTTCGCGTTCCGCCCGTTTGACCAAACGAGCGTGCAGGCTCCTTGGGACGCGTTGGCGCCATTGGCCGCTACCCGCCACGGAATCCGGCGGCGGAATTCGCTTGCCGAATTCAACCATGGTCGCCAGACACGCCTCCAATGCCTCGCGCCCGCGACGGATAGCATCTTCGGGAGTCTTGCCATCGGCAATGCAGTAATGAACATCTGGGTACTCGACCAAATATCCGCCGCCCTCCTCGTCCGGCAGTTTCCGAACGGTGAAGGAATAGGCATCCAAATCAAGTTCTTGTTTCTTCCCCATTATTCCTCCAGAAGCTTGAGAAAGTTCCTCACATACACGGGCAGGATGGGATTGGCGGCCGGGACCGGGGCAACATTTCCATCGGCATTCATGAACACCACATGGCTCGTTCCATGGTGGCGCCACCTGAGGTTGAAGTGCTTGGCCACGACCTTCAGATCCTCGATCTTCCAGTCGCGCGGGTTGTTTCTCATCCGCGAGACGATCTTGATCGCGTTTGCCATTGTTCCCGCCCGCCCCCAGAATAGCAAGGCCGGCGCAAGACTTGGGCGAAGGGGAGCGCAAAGCGGGGCCAATGGAGACTTCGTGTACCCCGCCTTTCGTATTTCGCCGATGCGCGCCGCCGGACTTGCGCTCTAGAACACCAATCCAATCTTCATGACCACCGTGCGCGGCTCCAGGAAGTGCGTGCCGCTGAAGGTGGAGAGGAAGTTGTAAAGGGCGACCTTGTTGGTGAGGTTGTCGATATCCACCGACGCTCGGATGTGCGTGTTTTCGCCGGCGTGGAAAAGGTCGTCGCTGCCGATGCCGAGGTTGAAAACGTTGCGCGGCTTCACGCGGTCCGGGTGGTGATCGTCGTTCTCCTGGCCGGCCTGCGGGAGCGTGATCAATGGCGAAGTCACTGGACTGGATCCACACATCGCGGAAGTCAGGCCGCCGTTGGTGTACGTGGCCATATGGCTGCCGCACGAGAGGCCGAGCGTAGCCTGCTGGTTGGGGTCCAAGGCCAGCGCCGCGGCCGAGTCGGGTACGCCGCTGACCACGAGACCGCTATCGAAGCGCCATGTAAAGGCGGCCCACTCCCGGTTCTTGTGCTGATAGCGAAAGACTCCAGTGGATTGGAAGGCCTGGTCGTGGTCGATGCGGAAGACGCTGCCGTCGAGCGGCGTGCCCTGCGAAATGAGTCCGCCCGTTTCGGGGAAGAAGTACCGCGCGCGCGTATGGCCGAACGTCCAGTACGCCTGAAAGCCGTGCATGTCCGTGGTGCTGAGGCGGCCTGTGACGCCATCGAGCTTGGAGTTGTGCCACGAAATCGGGAACGTGATGGTGGTGTTCAGGAGCGTGCTGAAATCGAATGCGCCGTGCGTGTACTTCCAGAAGACATCGGCATCCAGCAGGAGGTACTTACCCAGACTCTGCTGCAAGCCTGTGTTGAACTGGTTACGACGGCCCGGCCGAATGGGCGTCGAACTTCCTCCGAAGACGTTTTGATCCAAGCCGCCGACGCCCGTTGCGCTAGACAGCAGAAGGTTCTCGTTGAACGGCGTTTCGAACGTTCTGGCATAGGAGACGCGCAGGACGGTTCCCGTCGCCTTGATGTTGTAGGCCATTCCGAAGCGCGGGTCGGCTCCTTCGTTGGTGGTCCCGATTCCGTCATAATGATCCACCCGGAATCCCGGAGTGAACGTGAGTTTGCCGATGGTGATCTGGTCCTGCACGTAGAAGGCGTACTGGGATACGTTCCCGGTCTGGTGAAACCTCAACTGCGATCCGCCGCGAGTCAAGTCGTATGGAAGCAAGCCGGGGCTGAACGCCGGGTTCGGAGTCAAACCCAGAATGCCGCAACCTGCCGGGTTCGAGAGCGTGTCAGGGCCGGACGCGTCCCCATTGGAGTCCACGCACACGGGGTTGAAAGTGGGGTCGGTAATGCCAAAGTCGAAATTCTCCCGCAGGCGCGTCTGCTTGATGTCGAGCCCGACCTTGATGTTATGCACCCCGGAAGTCCAGGCGAGGTCGCTTTTGACGCCCCAGTTCATCAACTGGCGGGCCTGGCTCTCGGTGGCGGGCGTGTCGGCAAAGGGGTTGCGGCTTCCGTAATAGAAGAACTCGTCCTTGCGAATGTACGGATTGATCGTGAAGAGCGTGCGGGGATTGATGGTGCGCTGGTAGCCGGGCGCAAAGCTCCAGGAGAGGACGCGTTGGCGCTGATCCTGCCCGAGTTGATCGTACGTGTTGGGAATCTGAATCCAGTTGCGCGCGCTGAATAGGTTCAGGTGCAGCGTGTCCTTCGCGTCCGGCTGATAATCCAGGCGGTCGAAGATGGTCTGATTGTTCCCGTGGTCATGGAAGGCGGTGAACTCGGGCGTATCCAGGAACCGGCCGCTACGCACGCCGTCGGCGGAAAAAAAGTTTCCCACCTTTGCGTTGCCGGCAGCCAAACCGACCGATCCGCCGGCGTCTCCAAACGAGCCATAGTTGGCGTCGATGTTGCCGGAGGTTCGCGTGGAGCCCAGACCGGAGCGCGTGGTAATGTTGGCTACCAGGCTGGTTTTATCGCCGAATTCCGCCTCCGGAGTTCCGGTCACCAACTCCATGCTCTGCACGGCGGCTTCGGGAAGCTGCGTCGAAAAGACCTTGCTCTGCTGATCGCTGATAGGCTGGCCGTCAATGACGAAGCTCACCTGCGCGTGATCGCCAAGCGGGTGGAAGAATCCGTTGCCGTCGGCCGCGACGCCACCGGTGCTGTAGGTGATTGCCTGGCTCAGCCCGGCCCCGGGATCGCTGAGGGGTAACTTCTCTAATAGCTTGCGGTCGGCGTCGGTATGGGAGGAGGGATCAAGCTCGACCATGTCCGCGCCGGAGGCCTCCACCGTGATGCTCTCCTTCGTCGATCCGACGGTGAGGGAAGCCTTGATACGGACAGGCACTGCGTTTCGAATATCCACCTCTTGCGAGAAAGCGTTGAAACCGGTGACCGTCACACCGAGGTGGTACGGGTTGGGTGGGATATTGCCGAACCGGAAGGTTCCGTCGTTGCCAGACTTGGTCGTCTGGTCGTAGCCCGTCATCGGGTTATGAAGCGTCACGGCGGCGTTCGGAACCGGCGCTCCGGATGGGTCGATCACGGTTCCTTCAATGGTCCCGGCGTTTCCGAGAGATTGGGCCAACGCGGTGCAGGAGCTAACGAGCACAGCCAGAGACAGAACGCAGACAGCGAGAATCCTCATGATCCCGAGTATCCAATTCAGCGTCTGGAAACGCCTATAACATCCTGACGGGCGGATGGTTCATTGCCGTGAGCGGGATTGATTCGACAATGAGCGGACCACGCCAAACGTGGCTAGCGGGCAATTCATGGCTGTGAAAGGGATTGATTCGCCTATGAATGGCAGGCGCGCGAAAGGAAAGGCCGGCCAGGACACCAATTCGATTTTCACGGCCGCGGCTGCCTAGCTTACAAGTTCAATAGGCCTCCTTGTGGCGGATGTTCGGCAACAGTCGGGCGGAATTCAGGATGAACACCAACTCCGAGGCAACGTGGATCAGCGCTGCGAGAATGGGATTCAACAGACCGGCCGCCGCCAGGACGACGCCGGTCCCATCTACGGCAAGAGTGCCCGCGAAGTTCGCCATAATGACCCGGCGGCAGCGGCGAGCGATCCCCAACACTTCCACGAATCGCAACAGATCGTCTCCCAGCAGAACGATCGAGGCGCTCTCGCGGGCGACATCGGTTCCGGAACCCATCGCGACGCCCACATTGGACTCCATCAGGGCCGGCGCGTCGTTGATGCCGTCTCCGATCATGGCTACTACGCGCCCCTGTGCGCGGAGCTCGCGAATGAATGCCACCTTCCCCTCGGGAAGCAATTCGGACCGGACCTCGTCCACACCGAGTTGGCCGGCCACGGCGTCGGCGATTTCCTTTCGGTCGCCGGTCAGAAGCACGGTCCGGCAGCCCATCTCCTTTAGCTTGCGAACCGCGGCGGCGGCTTCCGGACGAAGGACGTCCGCCATGCGAATGGCCCCGGCCAACGCGCGTTCCACGGCGACGAAGACCTCCGTACCGGTGCTGGGGTCGGAGCCGTTCGGCGCGCTGAAGCCCTCGGCCTCCATCAAGCCGCGCGTCCCGACGAGTGTGCGTTTGCCTTCGACTTCGCAGACAATCCCCTTGCCCGGATGGTACTGAAAGCTTCGGGGCTCACCCACCGGCACCGAACGGTCGGAGGCGGCTTTGAAAATGGCTTTCCCTAGCGGATGTTCGGAGAACCGCTCCGCCGTCGCGGCTATCCGGAGCACCTCTCGCTCCGCGCAGCCATTGAAGGCTCGGATACCGACAATGTTCGGAGTTCCAAGCGTAAGCGTGCCGGTTTTATCGAGTACGATGGTGTCCACCGCGCTCAGCGCCTCGAGAAACAGCCCGCCCTTGACTATGGCTCCGCTCCGGGCGGCCCGCCCGATTCCGCCCAGGATCGCCAACGGAGTGCCGGCCGCTATTCCGCAAGCGCCCGCGACTACGATCACCGAAATGGTGGAACGCGGATTATGCGTGATCAGGAGCGTAAGGGCGGCGCATCCAAGCGCGAAGTAGACCAGGTATCCCGCCAGCCGGTCCGCAGTCCGCTGAATCGGCGCGCGCAGAGCCTCGGCGCGCTCGACGGCTTCGACAATCCGCCCGAACGCGCTCTCCCGGCCGATTTTCTCCGCCCGGATTTCGAGCACGCCGGACTGGTTGATGGTTCCGGCGAACACGCTTGTCCCCGCCACCTTCTCGACAGGCATCGATTCTCCGGTGATGGCCGCCTGATCGACAAACGAGTGGCCTCCGGACACAGTTCCATCCACCGGAATGCGGCCGCCGGGGCGGACAAGTACCACATCGCCGGCCCGCAACTCCGAGAGGTTCCGCGCGATCGTCTCCGTTCCCGAACGGACCTCGGCCACCTGCGGCAGCAGATCCAGCAAATCGCGAATGGCGCGTCTGCCGCGACCCACGGTCATCTCTTCGAGGATTTCGGCTATCAGTACGAACACTGCGATCAGAAGAGCCGTGGAAAACTCTCCGATGGCGGAAGCCGACGCCAGAGCGATGGTCATGGAGAGTTCCATGGTCATTCGCCGGTCGAGCAGATCGGCTACGGCCTCCTTGAAGATGGGGAAGCCGCCGAACAGGATGCCCGCGAGGGCCAGCGCATCTATCCCGTGGACGCGCGGGACTGCGCGCAGCCAAGTGAGCGCGAGGACGATGGCGACAAGCCCGACGCGGCTCCATTCCCGCCAGCGATCGTCGTGTTCTTGTTCGTGTTTCCCGGCGCGGCCGTGGTCCGGCGCGGTACGGGCGCCGCCATCAAAACCCCCCAGGCGCGCAGCCGAGCCTTCCAGATACAGCTCCGGCATGTTCCCCTCCCTGAGCGCTTCAGCGCAGATAGGTTCGGAGAGCGTCGATCAGCTCCTGCGCGGCCCGCGCGCGTTCCGACGTTGGGCGCTGGTCGGGGTCAAGAACGTGAAAGCGGATATGACCCTCCAGCACCTCCGCCATCAAGGAGTCGATCGCGCCGCGGCAGGCGGATATCGTATGAAGGATATCCGAACAGTCCGCGCACCTCTCGATCGCGCTCTCGATGGCCTCCACCTGCCCGCTAATGCGGCGGATCCGGTTGAGCATCTTCTTCTTGTCTCGAACGATGTGAGCCAGGAGCTTCCCTCCGTTGAAAATAGTATACCCCGGCAGGTATTCGAAGTAAACTACCGCGTCAGCGGTAGTACTTGAAGATATCCGCTTTGCCGGCCGGCCGGGTCCATGCGCCTTCCAGAGCATAGAGCGGCTTATCGCCGGCCGGATCGCCAGGCAACGCTCTCAATGTGCCCCAGACCCAGACCAGGCTTCCTTCCGAATAGGGAATCGTCAGTCCCTCGCGGAGCCGCACGTCGATCATCCCGTCTCCGTAGCGCTCAAAACGCTGCCAGGAATCGCCGTTATCGGCCGTCAATACGAAGCGCCCCACCGGCTGGCCGGGGCGCACCCGCTCGCTACACGTCATGTAGCCAAGCGCGCGGATCGGAGCGCCATTTGAGGGAGCGTCCGCGCGAAGGATGTTGCTGCCGCGCTCCAGGCCGGACCAATCCAAAAGCGTAAAACCATCGGAACTGCGGACCCTCGGAACGAGGTTCAGCATGTACGGGCCGGTGGGGCGGAAGAGCCACAGGGCCGTAGCGATGGCCGGCAGGGTGATCAACGCGGCCAGCCCTGCCAACGTCCGGAGTTCGCGGCGCGACATACCATCGGGTTTGTGGGTCTTGCTCCGCCGAAGCCTCATCGCCGCCAGCGCCTTTTCCGGAACCTCCAGTGCGCGCTGCCCGGCTGGCGTTCAAAACACCAAGCCGATCCGCGCGATCAGTGTGCGCGGCTGCAAGAAGTGCGTACCGCTGAAAGTCGAAAGGTAGTTGTACAGCGCCATCTTGTTGGTCAGATTGGCGATGTCCAGCGAGCCCGTAAAGTGTGTTGTTTCGCCGGAGTGGAACAGGTTATCGCTGCCCAGGCCGAGGTTGAAGACGTTGCGCGGCTTGACGCGGTCGGGATTGTGGTCGTCGTTTTCCTTGCCCGCTTGAGGAAGGACAAGCAACGGAGACAGAATCGGGCTGCTGCCGCAAATATCGGAGCTCAACCCTCCGTTCGTGTAGGTTGCCACGTGAGTTCCGCAAGAAAGACCGAGGGTAGCTTGCTGGTTCGGAGTGAGGGCCAAAGCCGCGTCGGAATCGGGAATGCCGCTGACCACCAGGCCGCTGTCATAGCGCCAGGTGAATGCGATCCACTCCCGGTTCTTATGCTGGTAGCGGAAGACGCCGGTGGACTGGAACGCCTGGTCGTGGTCGATGCGGAACACGCTGCCGTCGAGCGGCGCGCCCTGCGAAATGAGTCCGCCCGTTTCGGGGAAGAAATACCGCGCGCGGGTGTGGCCGAACGTCCAGTACGCCTGGAAGCCGTGGATTTCCGTAGTGCTGAGGCGGCCGGTGATGCCATCGAGCTTGGAGTTGTGCCACGAAATCGGGAAGGTGATGGTGGTGTTCAGCAAAGTGCTGAAGTCGTACGCGCCGTGCGTGTATTTCCAGAAGACGTCGGCGTCCAGCAGGAGGTATCTGCCCAGCGCCTGTTGGAAGCCCGTATTGAATTGGTTGCGCCGTCCCGGCCGGATAGGCGTCGCGTTGCCTCCGAACACGTTTTGGGCCAGCCCGCCGACGCCCGTCGCGCTGGATAACAAAAGGTTTTCGTTGAAGGGCGTTTCAAACGTTCTGGCATAGGAAGCGCGCAGAACGGTTCCCGTCGCCTTGATGTTGTAGGCCATTCCGAAGCGCGGCTCGGCGCCGTCGTTGGTGGTCCCGATTCCGTCGTAGCGATCCACCCGGAATCCAGGAGTCAACGTGAGTTTGCCGACTGTGATCTGATCCTGCGCGTAGAAAGCGTACTGTGACACGTTCCCGCTCTGGTGAAACCTCAACTGCGATCCGCCGCGGGTCAAGTCGTACGGCAACAAGCCGGGGCTAAAATTCGGATTCGGCGTAAATCCGAGCTTCGCGCAGCCGGCCGGGTTCAGAAGCGTGTCGGGGCCGGCCGCGTTTCCATCGGCGTCCACGCACACGGGGTTAAAAGTGTCGTCGGTGATGCCGAAACCGAAGTTCTCCCGCAGGCGCGTCTGCTTCAGGTCGACGCCTACCTTCACGCTGTGTATCCCGGAGGTCCAGGCGAGGTCGCTCTTTACGCCCCAGTTCATCAACTGGCGGGCTTGGCTCTCGGTGGCGGGCGTATCGGCGAACGGGTCGCGGCTGCCGTAATAGAAGAACTCGTCTTTGCGGACATATGGATTGACGGTGAAGAGGGTGTGAGGATTGATGGTGCGCTGGTAGCCGGGCGCGAAGCTCCAAGAGAGGACCCTTTGGCGCTGGTCTTGCCCGAGTTGGTCGTAGGAGTTGGGGATCTGGAGCCAGTTGCGCGCGGAGAACAGGTTCAGGTGCAGTGTGTTCTTCGCGTCCGGCTGATAATCGAAGCGGTCGAAGATGGTCTGATTGTTGCCGTGGTCGTGGAAGGCGGTGAATTCCGGCGTATCCAGAAACCGGCCGCTGCGCACGCCGTCGGCGGAAAAGAAGTTCCCTACTCGCGCGTTGCCGACGGCTAAACCGAACGATCCGCCGGCGTCACCAAACGATCCATAGTTGGCGTCGAAATTGCCCGAGGTTCGCGCGGCGCCCAGACCGGAACGGGTGGTGATGTTGGCCACCAGGCTGGTCTTATCGCCGAACTCCGCTTCCGGAGTTCCGGTCACCAGTTCCATGCTCTGCACAGCGGCTTGGGGGAGCTGCGTCGAGAAAACTTTGCTCTGCTGATCGCTGATGGGCTGGCCGTCAATGACGAAGCTCACCTGCGCGTGATCGCCGAGCGGGTGAAAGAATCCATTGCCGTCGGCCGCCACTCCGCCGGTGCTATATACGATGGCTTGGCTCAGGCCGGCGCCCGGATCGATAGTCGGCAGCTTCTGGATTAGGTTCCGATCCGCATCGACATGGGCCGAGGGGTCAAGCTCGACCATGTCCGCGCCGGCCGCCTCCACCGTGATGCTCTCCTTCGTCGATCCGACGGTGAGGGAAGCCTTGATACGGACAGGCACTGCGTTTCGAATATCCACCTCTTGCGAGAAAGCGTTGAAACCGGTGACCGTCACACCGAGGTGGTACGGGTTGGGTGGGATATTGCTGAACCGGAAGGTTCCGTCGTTGCCAGACTTGGTCGTCTGGTCGTAGCCCGTCATCGGGTTATGAAGCGTAACCGCCGCGTTCGGAACCGGGGCGCCGGATGGGTCGATCACGGTCCCTTCAATGGTTCCGGCGTTTCCAAGGGATTGGGCCAAGGCGGGGCGGGCGCCAACGAGCGCAGCCAGAAACAAAACGCAGACGGCGAGAGTCCTCATGCTCCCGAGTATCAAAAACACGGCGCGGAAACGCCTAGGCGATTCTCACGGGCGGACAATTGACGGCCGGGAACAGACTGAAGTCGCCAACGAGCGGGCAGTGGGAGGAACGACTGAACTACCAGTTCAGAACTTCGCGAATGGTGTGCGCCTGGCGCTTGCTGACCACTAATTGCAGGGCGTTGCTCAAGGTGATGAGCCAGCGCTGGCTGCTGAGCGCGCTCATTTTGCGGACATGATCGACATTGACAATGGCGTTGCGGTGCACGCGCTGAAAACGCGGCTCCGCGAGACGCTCTTCGATGGATCGCAGGCTCTCGGTCGCGAGCAGCCTCTGCCGCGCGGTGACGATCCACACCAATTCCCGCTCGGCCTGGAAAGCGAGCACCTCGTCCAGATCGATCAGGAAGAACTCCTGGCCGCTCCGGCCGACTACCTTTCTTCCGCGTGGAGCGCCTGCCGGCTGGGCGGCGGCGATCTTACCGGCGCGCTCGGCAATGGCGGCCGGACGGCCCAGCAGGCGGCGGGCGCGATCCACCGAGGCGCGCAGCCGCGCTTCGCCAACCGGCTTCAGCAGGTAATCGATCGCCCCGGCCTCAAAAGCCTCGATGGCATGCCGGTCATAGGCGGTCACAATCACGACGACTGGCAGCGCGGGACCGCTGAGGTTGCGCACCACTTCAAAACCACTCATGACGGGCATCTGAAGATCGAGAAAAACCACGTCGGGGCGGAGTTTGGCGATCTTACGCAAGGCGTCCTTTCCGTCGCCGGCTTCGCCCACGACCCGCACATCCGGGATCGATTCGAGTTCCTCGCGCAGAACGCCGCGCGCGATGGGTTCGTCGTCAACGATCAGGACTTTCATTTCGGCGGAGCCGGCTTTGGCGATCATCGCTGCGCCACCTGCCTTTCCAGCGGCACGGAGAATTGCACCGTAGCGCCCGTAGGGCCCTGCTTCAGGCTTAAGGCGGAGTCCGGCCCGAAACACAATTGCAAACGGCGAGTCACGTTGGCTAGGCCAATGCCGGAGCCGCCGGGGACTTCGGTGGCGGGTTCGGATCCGGAGTCCTCGACGGAGATGGTCACCTCTCCGCCCTCCGCTTTGGCTGTAAGCTTCAGTGAGCCGCCCGCGGCTCGCGTGGAAATACCGTACTTGATGGCGTTTTCGACAAGAGGCTGAATCGAAAGCGTGGGAATCAGCGTCCGTTCCGCTTCCGGATCGACTGAGATTGCCGTGCGCAATCGAGAGCCGAGTCGAAGTCCCTCGATTTCGAGATAAGACCTGACGATCTCGAGTTCTTCCGAGAGGGGAATCATGGTCTGGTCCGACTGCAGGAAATAGCGAAAGACTCCCGCCAGGTTCAGGACGGTTCGCCGCGCGGAGGCCGCTTCGCGCGGGATGATGCCATAAATCGTGTTCAGCGCGTTGAACAGGAAGTGCGGATTGATTTGCGCGTGCAACGCGCGCAGTTCCGCCTCCGAGGCCAGGCGTTCGAGTTCCGCGACGCGGCGGCGCTCCACTTCTTCGGCGGCGCAGTTGGCCAGGGAGCTGAGCGCGCGGAGGTCCTCGCTCAGGTACGGCCGGCCGCCGAGCCTCCGGCCGAGCAAGAGGCAGCGCACATCGCGCGCGGATAAGCGGATGGGGACAACCGCCTCAGCCCAGCCCCAGCGGGGATCGCGGACGAACCGGGATTCATCCGCGACGCGGGCAGGATAATCCAGCGCCTTCCAGGGCGGCTCCGGTCCGGGCTCGCCCGCTTGGGGGCCTAGAATTTCGAAGCGGGAAGCCCCAAGATCTGCCGCGAGCCGCGCGGCGGCCCAATCGAGATAGGCGGATTCGTCGCGTATCTCGAGGGCTTTCGTATGAAGCTCATGGATAGCCCCTTCCACGCGGCCACCCCGGAACACGGCCCTCGTGAGCAACCGCTGCACGGCGTCCCGAAGGTACGCGAACACGATCAGCAGCCCGCACAACCCGGCCACGGCCAGAACGCCGGTGAGGGAACTCGGGCGCCCCGGCCGCCGGCGCAAAGCTTCCAGCCAGGCGCAGGCCGGCGTAGGCCAGCGTCGCCGCTAACATCACGTTCGCGAGAAAGCGAACGAAGGCATCGAGGAAGACAAACCGATAGTCCTTTAACAGGAGGAGCAGCGCCAGCGGAATGCCCGCATGGTGCACCAGCAGTTCCCTCCACGGCTGCGGTTGCTGGCGGGCGCCGAAGTGCGAGAACGTGACCGCGAACAGGAGCACGCACATGGCCGCGAGGAATTGCGGAGTTCTCCCGCGCGCTTCCCTTCCGCGACGCAGCAGCAGGGCCGCGTAGACGGCCGTGAGAGCGCCAAAGCCGAAGGTAATTGTGGCCAGCCCCCACTTGTGCAAGCTCAGCGCGGGTTCGATTCCCTCGCACAGATGCATCCCTGTGGCGCAAGCGCTGACCAAATAGCCGGCCCAGGCGACGGCGGCGAATTCGCCATCGAGAGACAGATGCAACAACACGGCCGGCAGCAGGCTCAGTGCGCAGAAACTCAGGGCCTCGACGGCCCAGCGGAGAGGGCCAGGCGAAAGAAGCAACATGGCGAACGAGCCTGCGTTCCACAGCAGAGCCAGGCTGGCGGAGGCGATGGAAAGCAGACCCTGGCGCGCGTTGCGCCGCGCGCCGCCTCGCAAAGCAAGCGAAAGGAAAATGGCGAACACGATCGCGCCCGCCAGGTGCGCGCTGACATTGACGATGAAAGGCCCGTGTTCAGCCAGCATGGGAGTATCGGCGGCCCGATCGCTAGAGGCGTCCCCTCATTATCGGACCGCGCCGGCGCCGCCCCTTCGGATTATCGCGCAGACGGGCTTGATCTGGCCGCAAGAGGGATGAATTGGCCGATGGGCGGGCGGATTCGCGTGCGAGGCTGCGGTGCGCAGTTCCGCGAAGGCGGAGGGGGCGGCCGTAGGCGGGCGTTGTACACTGGCTCTAGCCTGCAATTCTCATCGGCCGTTTGCTGAGGAGCCATGGGTTGTATCAGGGCACGGCTTCAGCCGTGCCGCAGAGGGCGGTAGAGACGGGGCTTTAGCCGCTGGTTTGCCGCGGAAAGAGCACGCTATCGCCGCGGCGGCGACCAGGGGCTAAAGCCCACACGTAGTTACGTCGAACGGCACGGCGCCCAGGGGGCACCCGGTCGTGCCCTGATACAGATCCAAAAAGAACTTGGCGCGATTTAGCGGGGCCGTCTCGGGCGAGGGCTGGTGAGACATGCAGGCTTGCCGCTCAGGCTCAGCATGGATCTTGACACATCGCTCACGTACGTAAAAGGGGTCGGGCCGGCCCGCGCGGCCATGCTCGAAGCCAAGGGGCTCGAGACCGTCGAAGACCTTCTCTCCTATACGCCATTCCGCTACGAGGACCGTTCCAATCTGAAGTCCATCGCGCAGCTCGCGCCCGGTGAAATGGCGACGGTGGTGGCGGAGGTGCAATCCGTGTACCTCTCCGGTTTCCGCCGCCGCGACCTGGGAATATTCGAAGCGCGGTTCTCAGACGCTTCCCGCGCCGAACTGCTCTGCAAGTGGTTTCACGGCGGCTACCTCGCCAAGGTATTTCAAGAGGGAATGAAGGTAGCGCTGTATGGAAAGGTGGAGATCGACGGCTATACCAACCAGCTAACCATTCTGCACCCCGAGTTTGAAATTCTCCCGGCGGATGAGGACGCGGAAGCCTCACTGCACACGGGCCGCATCGTTCCGATCTATGAAGCGGTCTCCAAGCTCACGCCGAGGGTGATGCGCACCCTGGTGCATCGGGTGATCGAAAGCTTCGAGCCGCTGGAAGATCACTTGCCCGCGTCTTTGCGAAGCAAGCTGAAGCTGCCGGATTTGTGGACCGCGGTTCGCGAGACGCATTTCCCTCCTCCCGGATGCGACCTTCGTCTGCTGAACGCGTTTCGCACGCAGGCGCAATTCCGCCTGATCCTCGAGGAATTTTTCTGGCTCGAATGCGGACTGGCGCTGAAGCGCGCCAAAGCCCGTACGCTTCCGGGCATTGCATTCGAGATCGACGACCGCATCCGCGAGCGGGTCAAGGCCATGCTGCCTTTCAAGCCCACCGGCGCGCAGAAGCGCGTCATCAAGGAAATCGCGGACGACATGCGCGCGCCGCACCCGATGAATCGCCTGCTGCAAGGCGACGTGGGAAGCGGGAAGACCATCGTCGCCGCCGAGGCCGCCGTCATCGCGATCGAAAACGGATATCAGGTGGCCGTGCTCGCGCCCACGGAAATCCTGGCTACGCAGCACGCGTATTACTTCAAACAGATTCTCGGAAAGCTCGGCTACGTTGTGATTCTGCTCACGGGCTCGGCTTCCGACCGCGAGAAAACGCAACTCAAGAAACTGGTGGCGGAGGGACTGGCGAACGTCGTAATCGGCACTCATGCATTGCTGGAGAAGGACGTCGAGTTTGCGCGGCTGGGACTGGCGATCATCGACGAGCAGCACCGCTTCGGCGTGATGCAGCGGCTCGGCATGGTGCAAAAGGGCGTTCATCCGGACGCGCTGGTGATGACGGCGACGCCTATTCCACGCACTCTTTCCATGACGCTGTTCGGCGATCTGGACGTCTCGGTGATCGACGAGCTTCCGCCCGGCAGGAAGCCGATCATAACCAAGCACGCGTCGGGCGAGCGCGTCGAGCAGGTCTACAGCTTCGTGAAGCGGCAGATTCTGGAAGGGCGGCAGGCGTACGTGGTCTACCCGGTGATCGAGGAATCCGAAACGCAAGCGGTGAAGGCCGCCGAGAAGATGTACGAGCATCTCTCGCGCGTGGTGTATCCGGATCTGAAGGTTGGCCTGATGCACGGGCGGCTGGCGGCGGCCGAGCGCGAGGAGATCATGCGGCAGTTCAAGGAAGGCCGCATACAGATTATGGTCTCGACCACCGTCATCGAAGTGGGCGTGGACGTTCCGAATGCGAGCGTGATGCTGATCGAACAGGCGGAGCGATTCGGATTGGCGCAACTCCACCAACTTCGCGGGCGCGTGGGGCGCGGCGCCGCGCAGAGCTACTGCATTCTGGTCACGGAAAAGATGGGCGACGCTTCGCGCGAGCGCATCCGCACGCTGGTGGAATCCACCGACGGGTTTTATATCGCCGAGATGGATTTGAAGCTGCGCGGTCCGGGCGAATTCTTCGGCACGAAGCAATCCGGATTGCCCGCGCTACGCGTTGCCAACCTGCTGCGCGACTCCGAGATACTCGAAATCGCGCGGCGCGAGGCCGTGGATTTCGTCAAACGCCCTCAGGACCGCGAAGAACTGCGCCGCGCCGTGGCGTATATCCGCGACCATTGGCAGCGGCGCTACGGCCTTGTTACGGTGGGGTAATGCGGGTCATCGGCGGCGAGTTCCGCTCGCGGCGTCTGAAAAGCGTGAAGGGAGATTCCGCGCGGCCCACGCCGGATCGGCTGCGCGAGACGCTCTTCGATATTCTCGGCGCTCGCATCGGCGGCGCGAGCTTCCTGGACGCATACGCGGGAACCGGCTCGGTTGGCATTGAAGCCCTCAGCCGAGGCGCGAAGCATGTCTGCTTCCTGGAGAAGGACCGGCGAGCGCTCGACGTAATCCGGGAGAACCTGACGGCTCTTGGGTTGGAGCGTTTCGCGACGGTCGTGGCCGGACCGGCCCTGCGGGCCATTCCCAATTTTCCAGCCGAAATCGTGTTCCTCGACCCGCCTTACGAACTTGAGGCCGAGTATGCGCAGGCGATGGCGCTGTTCGCGGAGA
Source organism: Terriglobia bacterium (assembly GCA_963783505.1). Taxonomy (GTDB): domain Bacteria; phylum Acidobacteriota; class Terriglobia; order Bryobacterales; family Bryobacteraceae; genus BOG-224. Next base: position 48,805 of record CAWAOP010000021.1, read on the forward strand.
CCAACCCGGCGCTCGCGATCGCCCAGCATTCGAGGCGGTTCGCGCTGGCCGACGCCTACGGCTCGTTGAAGCGAGTGCGCGAACTGCGGCAGGGGGACAACGTCCTGAGCTTCTATGAGCCGATCGGCAGCCCGTCTAGCGTTGCTGGACCGGCTTCAGCGTGATCTTCTGGACACGCCAGTTCAATACCTCGCCTACGAGCAATTCGTTCGGATTGCGGCAGTCCATTTGGTTGACCGTGCCGAATTCCTTGGGGAGCTTGCCGGCTGTTCCGAACTTGCCGAGCACGGTTCCGTCCAGCTCCATTTTGTAGATTTCGCCGTTGTCGAGGTTGGCCGGGTCGTTGGAGTTCGAGCTGTAAAGATATTGGCGCACGCCGGGCGGAATACAGATGGCCCAGGGGCGCCTACGCCTGTGATTTGGCGGACGGGCTTGCCTTCTTTGTCGAACACCTGGATGCGCTTATTGCCATGATCGGCCACGTAGACGTTGTCTTTGGCGTCTATGGCGAGCGAGAGAGGCGTATCGAGCTGGCCGTCGGCGGGGCCCTTCGATCCCCAGGACTTGATGAAGCGTCCATCGCGATTGAACTTGGCGATGCGCGCGTTGCCGTAGCCATCCGATATGTAGATATTCCCGGCGCTGTCAAAGGCTATGTCCGTCGGGCCGTTGAAGTTGTCGCCCGCTATGCCGGCTCCGGCCGCGCCGCGCCCTCCGGGCATCGGGCCTCGGCCCGCGGACTGCTCCGGCGCTCCGCGGCCTGCCGCTGGAGCGGCTGCTGGAACTCGCGGGCATGGCGGGCCCCGGTCCGCCGCCGCGGCCCGCTTCGTTGATCGCCTCGGGCTTGCGGCCCATGGTCATTACGACACGTCCTTCGGCGTCGAACTTGATCGCCATGCTCGATCCGCGGTCCACCACCCAGATGTTGTCCTGGGCGTCAACTCGTACGGAGCTGGCGAAAAGGAAGCCGTATAGGCCTTGGCCGATCTCGCGCAGATATTTCCCGGTCCGATCGAATTCGAACAGTCGCGAACCGCCGTGAGAAAAGGTTCGGGAACCGCCCATCGTCGCGTTCGAGTTGCCGGTGCGCGTGTAGACGAAGATATTGCCATGAGAATCGGTCGCCACGCCGGCGGCCTCGCCGAGGTACGTACCCGCGGGGAGTTTCAGAAAGTCGGGCTGCGAATCGAAAGGAATTTCCGGTTGCGCGAACAACGCGCCGCAACCCGCTAATGCAAGTGCCAGAACGAGCTTCATGGCTGCCTCCTTGCTGCGCCCGCGGCTGGCGCGGCGGGATGCAGAATCAGCTTCTGCACGCGCCAGGCGGTGATCTCGGAGACCAGGAGCTCATCCGGATTGCGGCAGTCGATCTCATGAACCGTGCTGAACTCGCCGAGCTTCTTGCCCGCGTGCCCGAATTTTCCGACGATGGTTCCATCCAGTTCCATTTTGTAGATCTCGCCGGTCACGGCCGAGGTTTCGGCGTTGTTGGTATCGGGGTTAGAGTTCGAAACGAACAGGTATTGATGCGGTCCCGGAGAGACGCACACGGCCCACGGCGCGCCGACCTTGTCATAAATGGTCTTCAAGTTCAAATCGTCATCGAAAACCTGGACGCGGCTGTTGCTGCGGTCGCCTACGTAGACGTTGCCCTTCGCGTCGGCCGCGATGGTGTGGGGAAGGTTGAGCTGGCCGGGCTGATTCCCGCGCGTGCCCGCCGATTTGACGAACCTGCCGTTTTTGTCGTACTTCACTACGCGGGAGTTTCCGTAGCCATCGGCCACGAAGATGTTCCCGGCCGCGTCCCAGGCGACGTCGGTGGGGCGGTTGAAGAGATACGGCGAGGGATCGGGCGGCGTGGGAAGTCCGTCCACAGGCTCCGGCCTGCGGCCGAGCACCATCAGCACGCGGCCCTCCGGGCTGAACTTGACGATCATGTTCGAGCCTTCATCCACGGCCCAGATGTTGTCCTGCGCGTCCACGCGCACCGCGTGCGCGAAAGCGAAGCCGTAGAGGCCCTCGCCGATTTCGCGGATATAGGTCCCGTTCTTATCGAATTCAAACAGCCGGGTAGCCTGGCTCCGCGTGTAGACGAAGACGTGCCCTTTTGAATTGGTGGCCACGCCGATGCCCTCGCCCAGGTAGAGGTTGGGCGGCAGCTTCAGGAAATTCGGCACGGAATCGAACGGAATCTCGGGCACGTTCTCCGCCTTGGCCTTGGCGGCGATCTGCGCTCGCGTCAGGCCGTCGCTTGCGGGCGGCGCCTGAGCCATGATGCGTCCCGCTGGGAACAGCGCCGCGATCCAGCAACAGGCGATGGCGATCGTCTTCATGTTCACCTCCGGCAACGGCTAGTCTATCTCACCCGCGGGGGACAGATTGCGATGCGCAGCCAAAGCCGCCAAGCCTTAGAATACGGTGAAGAACCATGATCACCAAGCTGACCCTGCGCAATTTCAAAAGCGTAGACCATCAGATCTACGACTTCACTCCATTTGACCTTCTGGTTGGGCGTAACAACTGCGGTAAGAGCACTGTTCTGCAAGCTCTAGCCATCTGGCAGTTCTGCGTTGACGAATTCCACCGTTCGAAACGAACGGGCCAGAAGGGAATCCAAGTCGTGCTGCCGAACTTCACTGCGCTTCCGGTGCCGGAGTTCAATCTTCTATGGAAGGACCGAACGGACCGCGTATGGCCGGAAATCGACGGCAAAAAGAAGCAGGAGTACATCCTGATCGGCATCGACGTGGAATGGAGGCAGGCAAGTGGCGAGACCGATTCGTTTGGAGTGACGTTGCGTTACCACTCCTCGCAGACGATCTATGCGATACCGGCTGGAGGATGGAAGAGGTTCCGTGAGTGCGAGCAACATCTGCCGAAAATCGCCTACGTGCCGCCATTTTCGGGCCTGGAACCGAGCGAGAAGTGGCTGGATGAAGCTCCCATGCGCCAGCAGGTGGGCAAGGGCCAGCCTGGCAGCGTCTTGCGCAATTTGCTCGTGCGAGTCTGGAGGCCCGAATCTCACGACAGCAGCGGGAGCCCAAAGAATGGCGCCCTTCCCCCGGACTGGAAGGAACTGGCGGAAACCATCAAACGATGGTTCTCCGTGGAGATTCATGAACCGAGGTACGCGTCAGCTAAAGACGTATACATCACTGTCGAGTACCGCCAAAAAGGGAGAGACTTCGACATCATCGCGGGCGGCAGCGGCTTCCACCAGGCTCTCACCTTGCTGGCTTTCCTCTACGGGTACAAGCCTGCGACTATTCTCCTTGATGAGCCCGATGCTCATCTGCACGTCAATCTGCAGCGCGAAATCCTTGACTACTTCAAACGCAAAGGCCGGGAAACCGCCACTCAATTCCTGATTGCTACTCACGCGGAAGAATTCGTACGGGGCGTGAACGCCGGCGAACTGGTTTCGCTACTGAATCAGGTCCCGAGGCGTGTTCAATCGGCGCCTGAGATTCTCCGAGCCATGGCCGACGTCCCGAACGAGGAAATTGCTTTCCTCATCGCATCGCCTTGCATCGTCTACGTCGAAGGGGAAAGCGACGAACGACTTCTCCGGGCGTGGGCCGACGCCTGCGGAGTTCGGGGCGCCATGGATAAGATCTACTTCAAATCCATGGGAGGAGGAAGCAAAAAGGATATGAAGGCAAGAGCGGACGAGCATTTTGCTGCCCTAAGACAGATTATTCCAGACGCGTCGCGGTTGATGGTCTTTGATTACGACGAGCGCGCGGGGTACCATCCGGAGCCCGGTAATCCCGCCCTGGCTGAATGGAAGCGTAAGAATATCGAGAACTATCTCCTTGTACCGGACCCCTGGAAACGCGCGGCGGGGAAGTTCGCTGCGGGGCCGTTGTTCATGCAGCCAGTTCTTCAGGCAATTGATGACTTCTTCGTAGGCCAGAATCTCACCCTCCCTCCCGGAAGGACGTGGCGGAACGTCGGAGCGAATGTGTTCAGCGCAGTGGATGGCAAACGCATACTGTTTGAGGACGATAATTCGCTTTTCCAGCAACTCAGGGCCGGTAAACCCTCCCGTGCAGCTTTTGCGAGAGCAGATCGCCGGCATCATGTTCTCCGACGAGATTCATGCCGACGTGCATGAGTTCATGGGTAGGCTGGCTGGACTTGCAGGGATCTGATGGAGTTCCGAGCAAACGGGGGAAGCGCGCCCCCTACGGCTCCACAACAATCTGCACGCTGTTGCTTGCCTGGCCGCTTACGATCAGGTGCAGTTCGGCGCTGCCGAAATTGGCGATGACGGGGAGTTGTACTTCCACCAGGTAGAAGCCGGTGTAGCCGGGGGCCAGCATGGCTCGCGTCACGCGCACTGGGACTCCGTTCAGATAAGCGCCAACGGGCGCCACGACCGCTGGAGGGTCGTTGAGCGGCGTGGCGACCCCTGCGGGCCAGTCCGGACGGACCCTGCCAAGGCCGGTAGCGAAGACTTGGATTCGGCCGCCGGAACGCGCGTGATTGCGGGCGTCGAGCGGAAGCTCGGTATCGGCGTCGTACACCATCGCGGCGCCATCCAGACCCACGAAAACCGCGGGCGAGACGGGCTGCATAGGCAAGCCCATCCTTACTCGTCCCGTCGCGGTCTCAAGCGCCAAATCGACCATCGAGCCGGACGCTCCGTATGGAATTTGAATCTGCGATTCCGCATCGGTGGGAATTCCGAGGATCGGGCACGCCTGATCGCCGCATTGCGCCGCATTCACGCGGGCGCCGACCACGCTGAGCAACGCACCCGGAGCCGCCGGCCGCACCGTGCGATCCGCCGCGCTCACCACCTGCAAGCTGCGGCGGAGGTGCGGAGCCGCTGTCGCGTAAACTCCGTAACCATCCACCGCGACATACAGCCGCACGCCCGCGGGATCGAGCCGCGCGTCGAACACGGACTCCGAGGGTAACGCGCCGCCCATCGCAGTCCAATGCGGAGGCGTGGCCGCGGCCAGAAGATCGGTGATCGTCCAGAACACGCCGCTGGACGTCGCCACGTACACGGCGCCCTTCGCAACGTCGGCGGCGACGGCATGTACGCCGCCATCGGGCAGATCGGAATCGATGGCGTCCCAGTAATCGCCGCCATTGAACGTGCGCAACACGCGCGGGCCATCGCCTCCGGCCGCCGCCAAGGCCACGCGCGGCTGCCCCGCGTCCAGGTAAATGCGTTCGATCCTGCCTGAAGCGCGCGCAAGCCGCGACAATCCGAAGGTCCTCGCTCCGTCATTCGAAAACCAGAGACGGCCATCGGCCGAGCCCGCGTAAACGGCTTCGCCCGCGGAAGCCACGGCTGTGATCTCGGCGTTGAGCACGCGAGAGAACTGCTGCCGCACGGCCGCTTCTCGATCCAACTCCGGCGCCGATGCGGGTTCCCACTGGTCGCCGCCGGGAGGAAGAGTCAAGGCGTCGGCCCACCCATCCACCTGAACGCGTATGCCCGACGCTCCCGATGGCGTAGCGAGAATTCGCCGCACAGGCAGGTTGGGCAAAGAGTCGTTCAGGCCCGCCCACGTGAGCCCGCCATCCATCGTGCGCCAGACGCCGAAATCGTTCGCCACCACGATCTGGTTCTCGTCGAGCGGCGAAACCGCCACGCTCTTCTGGCCCGCGCCGATGACCGGTTGGGAAATAAACGCAGTGAGGTTATCCCAGGAGCGGCCGCCATCGCGCGAGCGGTACAGGTTGCGGCCCAAGGCGAACCAATCCGAGCCGGCGCTTACGGCGCGCGCGCCCAATTCAGGCGAGCGAGCCGGTTCCACGGCGGCTTCCGCAGCCGGCGCCACAGCTCTCGGAGCGGGAGACCAAGCTTCGAAATCCGCGGTCTGATACACGTGACCGGAATGGGCAAGGGCATATAGCGTCGAGCCCTGGGGCGAGAACCATACCCGTTCCACCGGGCCCGTGGCGGCAGAGGCCAGAGCTAGCTCGGCGGTCGAAGGGCCAACTTTGCGCCAGTCCGGGCCGTCCTGAGCCAGAGCAAGAGCGCCGCTCCACCCCAGAGCGAGCGTTAGGGCTAGCCTCCGGACTGTTTCCTTATGACACACTGCCGATCCCATTCTACCCCAATCCCCATATCGGCCTCCGGCGCCAACATCAACAGCCCCAATGGTTTATTACCGTTGGTTAATCCCGGCCCCCGGTTTGCTTAGCACATTTGGTGCTAGACTGATTAGGTCAAAGCACGGAGGCCCGGTTTCCGATAGCCGGGTCTGGAAGTGTGACGTATGTTCCGGCAAACGGCGCTCTCGAGGACCGTTGAGTTGCTGCTTTGTGCAGCTACGCTCGCAGTGTGCCAGATCCATGTCGGCATTCCCCAGAATACCGCCAAGGTCCTTGTGCAGTATGGCCGTCTCTCCGCGCTGGGGAGCGGTGGAGAACTCGCGCTTTCTCAGGGCGATCTGGTGAAGGCGCAGCAGACGATCGTCACCGGACCGGACGGCTACGGGCAATTCCAGATTGACGACGGCAGCACGTTCGAAGTCTTCGCCAACTCGCGCGTGATGTTCCGCGAGCACCCGAACAATAGCCTGGAAGATTTGATCAACGTCGTCCTCGGCCACGTAAAGGTGTTCGTCGAACACCTCAACGGCATTCCAAATTACAAGAAAGTCTCGAGCCCCACGGCGGTCATCTCGGTGCGCGGCACCGTCTTCGACGTGACGGTGGAAGACGACGACGGCACTACGCTGGTCAGCGTGGACGAGGGCGAAGTGTGGGTGTGGAATCAGACCGCGCCGGGCGGTTACATAACGCTTCTGCCGGGCGATTCCATCCGCGTGTACCGCAACCAGCCGCTAGCCGTGCGCACCATCGACAAAGGCGCTCTGGCGATGAGGATTTTGCGGATGATCCAGCAAGCCGCGTACGATGTGGTCGGACACCCGCGCGGCGGCCCGGGCGGAATTGGAACGATTGCCAGTGGCGCTTCGGCTGGATCGACCGCGGCCAGCGGAGACACCGGCAAGTCGGGTTCGGGATCGACCGGCGCGCCGACTTCTCCCGGAGCTCCATCCGCGCCCGGGGCGCCCGGCCCTCCGCACTAAGGGCCTGACAGAGAATAACCAATCCAAGCAGGACGCCGCTCAGTTTCAGCCGTGCATCAGGGCTTGGTTCTGGCCATGCCGAATAATTGCCCAAAAACAACGGGCTTTAGCCCCCGGCCAGCGCCACGCCGGGGCTGAAGCCCTCACGTATGTACACGCTCTGCGGCAATCGTTGGCCAACAGCGGCGGCCAGGGAACACGGCTGAAGCCATGCCCTGATACAATCCATGCGCCCCGAGATTGCAACGGTTATTCCCCGACAGACCCCAATTCCAGTTTCTTGATCCGACATCGAACCGGCGCAAGTACGCCAGCGCCCGTTCCCGCGTGTTCCCGCGTGCTAGATTGAAAATGAAATGTTCAGGGCCTTCGGAGCGTTGGCTGGTTTCGTATTTGTCACAACGTTCGCAGCTTACGCCCAGGTCTCCCAGCAGCCGGCCGGTCTCGATACCGATTGGGATATCTCGGTCATTCTTGGCGAGATCGGCGCGCACCACGGCCGTCTGCTTCCCGCACTAAAGAAAATCGACGCTCAGGCGTGGGTCGCCAAGGGCGCGTCGGATGCGTACGCCGCGCAGTTGGAGTCCGCGGAACAGCAGACTGCCGCTGTCGAAAACGCGGCCAAGGATCTGGCGGCGAATCCCGAGCGGCTGGCGGCCGGACTGGAGTTGTTCTTCCGCATCGAGGGCATCGAAACCATGCTCGCGACGCTTGAAGACGGAATGCGGAAGTATCAAAGCCCGGCCGACGCGGCCGTCCTGGCCAGCCAGGCCGCGGAGGATGGGCTCAATCGCGACCGTCTCCGCCAGTATCTTGTTACCCTGGCTGGAGACCGCGAGAGGGAATTGCAAATGTTGGATAGGGAAGCGCAGCGTTGCCGGGCAGCCTTGGCGGCCGCGCCCGGGCCAGCGCCGCCGCCGGCTAATCCCGTGAGGAAGAAGTAGGTTCAGCCATGCCGTTCACATGCAGCATATGCGGCGAGCAATCCACGCGCATCTGCGTCCGATGCACCAAGGACGCCTGCGACAACCACCTCTGCGAGAAGTGCCAGCGATGCAGCGATTGCTGCGATTGCGAAGTACACCTGGTGGAGTCGTTTGAGCCGCAGCATCCAACGTACAAACCGGAGCCGCCCGCCGCCGCGGAATGACGTTGACGGCTACAAGTCCTCGGGGCGTAATCCCGTGTGCTTCGCGATCTCGGCGAGCATGACCGGTCCCAATTCGGCCTTGTCGTGAAACGCGAAGCGGTACTGTGGCCACCCCTCGCGCCGCAACGTGCGGTGAGAACCGGATGTGCGGACGATGCGCCAGCCGATCCGCCGAAGGGCCGCAAGAACGCGCCGCGCCTTGGTGGCAGGCCAGTCGCTCATGCAGCGATCGAAAACTGCAACGAATCCGAGCCTGGCTGCATTTCACCGTGCTCAATCTCTTCGGCAATAACCCTCAGCGCGAGCGCTTTGGCCCTGAGCGAGGCCTCCTCGGGCGTCTCTCCATATACCGTGACACCCGGCAATTCCGGCACGTCGCCAATCCAGCGTCCGTCGGTCTCGCGGAGCAGGCGGATCGTCAGTCGCATACGCCTTATCCTACCACCTGCAAGTCGAGAAGCCCGTCAGGGGGACGGCAGCCGTTTCGGAATACCGACTCAGGCAAAGCTCGGCGTGGTGGAGTGGAATTGAGTCGCAGTGGGGTTGAGGCTCCGTGGCCGTCCAATGGACAGCAAACCCCATCGGGTGGTCACTCCACGGGGAAACCGGTCGAGTTGTCAAAGAGCAACGGAGCCGTGCCTGCCGTCCGCCCGGCACGGGGTCACGTGCTATCGGGGGGACTGCGGGAACCCAGGTTTATCCAGAGGAAAGTCCAAAGATCTGCCGCGGATCGAATGTTGTGTTCCCCCCGGTGCAGATAGCGAATCCGGTATAACCGCTCGATGACCATGGCCAGCGCAATCAACAGCCAGACGATCAGGATGCTGTTGGGTTCATGGTGGCAGATGTGCTCCATGCCATAACGGTTCTTGCCATCGTTGAAGCCGCGGTTTTCGATTTCCCAGCGGCTCTTGGCCATACGGTAGAAACCGAGACTGCCCAGTCTGGCAATCGGGAAGTCGGTGAGCCATTCGGCCTGGACCACGCTGCCATCGGGCTTGTGCTGGCGGTAGCGCAGCACGCGAACCTCGGGCCAGTGGAGGGCTTCCCAAGAGTCGAAGTGGTCGTAATCCCAGACCTCGACCCGGTCTTCTCCTTCCGGAAACACGGCGTGGGGCGACTGGCCGTCAAAGCGAGCGCGTACGGCGGCGGCCAGTAACGGGAGGTTCTCCTTGAGGCGGGCCACCACCGGCAGGGCAACCTCTCCGGAGGTATGCAGAAAAGGAGCGGTGGCGTATGCGCCATCGCCCACCACGTAGTCGGCAAAGCGCGGCCCCAAGTGATCCACGGCGCGGCGGAGCAAGCGTTGGGCGGCGGCATACTCGCTGTCGCCGGGGCCATAGGGTTCCACGTCCACTGGCAGCGTCAAGCCGCCCACGCCCACCACACTGATCAAAACGAAATGGTGGAGATGTCCATGCACCTCCCCTTTTGGGTTTTGAATGGGATCACACAGCGCGCACGGCTCTTTGTGGGTGTGACCGGCTCCGGTGCCGTCCAGAGCCAACCCGATGAAGCGGCTGTTCTCGAAAGCCTTGTTGCGCTTGGCCTGTTGCAGAGCGCGAGCCAGAGCTACCCGCGTGGTTTCCGGGTCCATGCGCGCGGTGCAATAGGCCAAGGCATCGTCCCCGAAAGGGCCACGCAGGCCCAACGCCGCGCGGACCGGCGAGTGGGCCAACCATTCCAGGCGCAAGAAACTGGCGATGCGCAGAATATGGCCGATCACCACGGCCCACACCACATCCCGCGCGGGGATGCGCGGATGCGCCCGACCATCACCCGGCCGTTGGAAGTACGATTTCAGCGCCAGACAATGGCACGCATAGTTTTGAATCTGTTTGACGTGGGGTCCCTTCAACGGGGCTGCTGCTTGCGCCGCAGCACGAGCAACTCGGCATTGGCGGTGAGGACCTCGCGCAGAGCGTCCTGAAAGGCGCGGCCGGCTTGGACGCGCCGGCGGACGTCGTCCACCCACTCATTGGGAACACGTTCCACTCGATGTCGTCCCTCAGACATGAAGCCGAGGAGCCAGACGGGGTGGCCCTCGCCCTTGGCGCAGTGGCAGGTGGGTTTGCCGCAGCGGCGATGGCTCAGGGAGAGCGAACCCGGCAAAAGGTCCTCGGGGAAGCGGAACTGCCGGATGGCAGTAAACTTCCGCTGCCGCCAGCGAGCGGCTTCGGGGCCTTTGGGTTCCGGATTCATCTGACTACAATACTGTACTCAGAGAAACGAAAAATCAAGCTCTTTTTTGGACGCGAAAATAGGCGCCCTTGCGCTGTCGGCCGAGTTACGCGAGTCTATCGTGTGTTTTCAATGGCCCGCCGGAATCTGCGGAATTACTGTTGCGAAACGGCTGACATCTCCCCAGGGACCTTCGGGAATGGGGACGTGGTCTTCGCGCAGATCTTGAATAACCGCTGGAAGAAGCTCCTGCATGTTCCTAAAGGCTTCCTCCTGCGTGTGTCCCCACGTGGCGGCCCCGTAACGCTCCAGGAGCGGACAGCAGGCATGCCACCGGTCGCCGTCCGGTTCCACGACTATCTTGAAAGCGTACGTCTTCATAGGCCGTCCGAACACTTCCAGTGTACTCATTCCCGAAGGCTTCTCAAAATGCGGCCCTGGCCGGGAACGAATTGGCGCTACGCGGTTCCCACCCGAGCCCCTTCCCATCGCGCCACGACGGCGCTTGCGAGGCAGTTTCCCAGCACGTTAACTGAGGTGCGGGCCATATCGAGAAGAGCATCCACGCCAAGCAGGACGGCGGCGCCTTCCATGGGCAGGTGGAACGTGGTAAGCGTTCCGGCCAGGATTACGAGGGCGGCGCGGGGAACTCCGGCTACGCCCTTGCTGGTGAGCATGAGCGTGAGCATCATCAGCAGTTGCTGGCCGAGCGAAAGGTTGACGCCCGCGGCCTGAGCGACAAACACGGAAGCCAGCGAGAGATACAACGTGCTTCCCGCCAGGTTGAAGCTGTAGCCGGCGGGAATCACGAAGGCCACGATGTGTTTGGGGACTCCGAAGGCTTCCATGTTTTCGAGCGCCAGCGGCAGGGCCGCTTCGCTCGACGCAGTGGAGAAGGCGATGAGGAACGGTTCGCGCACGGCGCGGTAAAACGGGCGCAGCGGAATGCGCGCGATGGCGATCACCGCGCCCAAGGCCGCCACGATGAAGACCGCCGAAGCGACGTACATCGCGCCGATCAGCTTTCCCAATCCGAAGAGCACGGTGAGCCCTTTGCCGCCGACCGTGGCGGCCAGAGCCGCGCCGACGCCCAATGGAGCGAGATACATCACGTAGCGCGTGTAGCGGAACATCACCTCGGCCAGCGACGAGCAGAAGGTCACCACGGGCTGAGCTTTTTCGCCGATGGCGGCGCAGGCGGCCCCGAATAGCAGAGCGAAGACCACCACCTGGAGCGCGTCGTTACGGGCCATGGCGTCAATGATGCTCGCCGGGAAGATGTGTTCCAGCACGGAGGAAAGCGTGGCCGGCGCCTGGGCGACTGCGGCGTCCGCTGCCGAGCGTCCGATGGAAATGCCGGCGCCGGGCCGCACCGCATTCACCATGGCAAGCCCGACGAAGAGAGCCACCGTCGTGACGACTTCGAAGTACAGGAGAGCCTTGCCGCCGATGCGTCCCATGCGCTTGAGATCGCCTCCGCCGGCCATACCTACGACCAGCGTGGCGAACAAGAGCGGCGCGATGATGGAGCGGATGAGACGCAGGAAGACGTCGCTCAGGGGCGTCATCTGCCTGGCCCAGCCCGGCGCTACGATCCCCATCGCGATGCCCGCGGCCATTCCGATGAAGATCCAGCCCGTCAGCGAAACGCGTTTCACCGCTCGCCCCACTTGAGCTTCGATCGCAGCACGTCGAAGAACCTCGCGCGCGGGGGGCGCACCAGGCGCAGCGCGAAGTTCGAGCTGCGAAACTTGACCTCGTCGCCGCGCAGGACGGCGTTGCCCACCTGTCCGTCGATAGTCAGGTAGACGGATTCACCGGGACTGCGCGACACTACGCGGATGACGCTGGTGTCGGGTACCAGAACCGGGCGATTGGTGAGCATGTGCGGACAGATCGGCGTGAGGCAAATGGCCGGCACCGATGGAAAGATGATGGGGCCGCCGGCGGCGAGCGAGTAGGCCGTCGATCCGGTCGGCGTGGAGACGATCAAACCGTCGGCTTTGTACGCGCAGACGAACTGATCGTCGATGTAGGCATCGAGATCGATCATGCGGGCAAGCTCGAGCTTGGAGAGGACGGCGTCATTCAGCGCGTCGAACGCAGCTACGGCGGCGCCGTCGCGGACGACTTCCACATTGAGGAGCTTGCGCTTGGCGATGCGATGTTCGCCGAGGAAGGCGCGCTCGAGTTCCGGATAGAGCTCGTCGACGGTGATGGCGGTGAGGAAGCCGAGGCCGCCGAGGTTCACGGCAAACAGCGGAATTTCCCTTCGCCCAATGGCGCGGGCCGCGGATAGCAGGGTGCCATCGCCGCCGAGCACCACGACCAGATCGCAGCCTTCGGGAACTTCCGCGCGCGGGAGACCGGATGTGCTGCAATAAGCCGCCGTCTCCTCGTCCATGCGCACGCGGATGCCGCGGGCGGCGATCCACTCCACGAGTTTGGGCGCAAGCGTGGCGGCGGCTTCGACATTCGGTTTGGAGACGATTCCCACCGCGCTAATGATAGGCATGCAGCAGAAACTCCTTGTTGCCCTCGGCGCCGAGGATCGGGCTCTCCATCAGGGCGGTCTGGAACCCGAGTTCGCGCACGGCCCGCTCGACGCGCTCGCAAGCGGCTCGATGGATGAGAGGATCGCGCACGATGCCGCCCTTTCCCACTTGTCCCTTGCCCGCTTCAAACTGCGGTTTGACCAGTATAACGAGTTGCCCTTCCGGACGGAGCAACGGCGCGGCGGCCGGCAGAATCAGGGTGACGGAGATGAAGCTCGCGTCGCAACAGATGAAGCCCACCATCTCCCCGATGTCTTCGAAGCGCAGCGCGCGCGCGTTGAGGCCTTCATGAACTACGACGCGCGGATCGTTGCGGAGACGCCAGTCGAGCTGGCCAGAGCCTACGTCAACGGCGTGAACGCGGGCCGCGCCCGCCTGAAGGAGCGCGTCGGTGAAGCCGCCGGTGGAGGAACCGATATCGAGACAGGTCTTTTCAGTGACGTTGATGGCGAATTCGCGCAAGGCGGCGGCGAGCTTAAAGCCGCCCCGGCTCACGTAGGGCAATCGCGCCAGAGCTTCGAGCGCGGCGGCGGGGTCTACTAACTGTCCCGGCTTGGCCGCTTTTTGGCCGTTTACCAGGATGGAGCCGGCCATGATGAGAGCTTGCGCTTTTTCGCGGGACTCGGCCAGTCCGCGGTCCACGAGGAGACGGTCCAGGCGGGTCTTCATGGGTGGGGCGCTTTCCGCTTTCCGCTTTCCGCTTTCCGCTCGACCCCGGAAACTGGAACCGTCCCGCCTAAGAAGGGGGTCGCCGTCGAGTCTGGCGGAAAGACCCCGGCAGGCGAAAGCGCCTGCCCCACCCTTGCAAGGCGCGGCGTCCCGCGTCTGATATCCGGCGTCCGTGGGACTGTCGCTTGCTTGGCGCGGATAGCGAAAAGCGGACGACGGACGGCGGATCTCATGACTTCCGGTGGACGATCAGGTCCGCCAGTTCGTGCAAGCGGGCGGCGCGCTCGCCGAACGGCGCTAACTCGGCGTGCGCGCGGGCGCATTCTTCGGCTGCCATTCGCTTGGATGTCTCCAGGCCGTAGACCGCGGGAAACGTGATCTTGTGCTGGGCCGCGTCCTTGCCGGCCGTTTTGCCGAGGGCTTCGGAAGATTCCTCCACGTCGAGCACGTCATCGACGATTTGGAACGCGAGACCGATGCGCTCGCCATAGCGCGATAGGGCCGAGTATTCCGTTTCGGACGCGCCCGCGTAGATTGCGCCCATTCGCAGGCTGGCCCGCAGCAACGCGCCGGTCTTGGCCCGATGGATCGATTCGAGCAGCGCGGCGTCGGGCGGCTTCCCTTCTCCTTCCAGATCGGCCACCTGGCCGCCGATCATTCCGCCCACGGTGCCGGATGCCGTCGACAATTCGGCGATGAGGCGCACTTTGCGATCGTCGCTTACGCGCAACTCCGAGAGCACCTGGAACGCCAGCGTCAGAAGCGAGTCTCCCGCGAGTATGGCCATGGCTTCACCAAACACTTTGTGGTTGGTGAGCTTGCCGCGGCGGTAGTCGTCATTATCCAGAGCGGGCAGGTCGTCGTGAATGAGCGAGTAGGTGTGGATCAGCTCGAGAGAACAAGCGGCCGTGACCACGCCTTCGGTCGCATCGGAGACCGTTCGCGCGGCCTCCATCGAGAGAATGGGTCGAATGCGCTTGCCTCCCGCGAAGAGGCTATAGCGCATGGCGCGATGAATGGTTTCCGGCGGCGCGGTTTCAGGGGGGACCAGGCGGCCCAATTCAAGATCTACCAACTCCCGCTGCCGGCGGAGGTAATCCTTCAGGTTCATTTTTCGGATTTGTCGGGCCGGAACGGTTCGACGGCGAGTTTGCCTTCCTTACGGATCAGCGCTTCGATGCGCGTTTCGGCGTCTTCCAGACGCTTGCGGCAAGCCTCGCTGAGGCTCACGCCGCGCTCGAACAATTCGAGCGAGCGCTCGAGCGGCGCGTCGCCGGCCTCGAGCTCGCGGACGACTTTCTCCAACTCCTCGATATTGGATTCGAACGTGCCGGCAGACTTCGCGGCCTGTTCCAGTTCGGCCATAGCAAGATTCTAGCAGGGGGGCGGCGCATGGCCGGGCGGTCACCCCGCTTTTCTCAGCCCCGCTCGAATCGCCTGCTTGAGGACGGTCTGGTAGCCGGCGCCGGTCTTTGTACCGATTCGCCGGGCCAACTCGATATCGGCGATGGGAACGCGAAGCGAGATTGCCCGAGTAGCGCTTTGTTTCGCTTGCTCCATCAGTTGTTCGAGGAGCTTGGGATCGGTACGCGGGATATCCAGACCCGGGGAGCGAGTGAGAGTTCCATCCTTGAGCGCGCGAACGAACTCGAGTTGCGTACGCCTCCGGCCCTCGGGACTCGAATACCAATCCGCTTCCTCGGCCTTGGAGCGGAGCTTTGCTTTATTGTCCGATTTGCGAGCCATAGATCGTCCTTTCCGCGGCGTTCATGTCGTATGCCGTGACCGCGCGGAACCAGTTCGCGCGGTTGGTGAAGACCACCAACAGATGCCTGCCGGAAGCCGTCCCGCCAAACAGCTTCCAGCGGGTCTCGTCCCTGACGTTCCTGCCCGGAACGACGACGTGGGGATGGCTAACTGCGTCTTCCACTTCGGCCGGGATCACGCCGTGGCGAAGAATGTGTCCCACGTTCGCCGAGTCCCACTCTAAGCCGTGCAGCTTCTCCATCGGGTTTGAGTATATACACCTATTGTATATATAGTCTATCCGTTAAGGATGGACGCCGGACGCTGGGGGGTCCTCGGGCGCTGACGGATTGGCGACAGTTCTACTTCTTTTGATTGCGCAGGTACCTTTCCAACGTCGCGCGCTCGCCGGGCGCCATGGCGGGGACGGCTTTTTCCAGCATGGTCATGAACCAATCCACTTCGTACGGCTCGGAGGGATGGCCGATGTTCTCGCCTTTGCCGTCCTTGCCGGGGCGGTTGGCGTTCAGCGTGTTGACGATCAGATTGGCCTTGGCGTCGAGGAACGCAAAGAAGGGCAGGCCGGCGGAAGCGCCGCCCCATTCCTTCATGACTTCATCGCCGCCGGGAGTGTCGAGCGCTTTCTTCTCCTCTCGCTCCTGGACCGTGAAGTAGACGCGAGTGAAATACCTGTCGAAAATCGGCTTGTCTTCGGCAGTGTCCATGAACTTATCGAGTTGCTTGCACCATCCGCACCACGAGGCGTGAAAGATGGCGAAGACGACGTGGTGATTCGCGGCCGCGTCGGCCTTGGCCTGATCGAGCAGAACGCTTGCAGCCGGCGGAGCCTGCGCGGCAAGCCGCGCGACGCCGAGCGCCGCAATCAGGAGAAGGAATGCAATTTGAGTGAACCGTCTCATTTGTTTTGGCTTCCCTGGAATGGACTATAGCGCGTTTTCGCGAGGGACGGCAGGCGGCCAACGCCCGTAATCCGTCCGTAAAGCTTTTTCACCGCGGAGCCGCAGAGGACGAGGAGACGGCACGGAGGAAATGAAAATATCCGCTCTCGGCTGCCTCCGCGGTTAGCCCGAGAAATCTACCAGGGCGGTTATGGACGGATTACGGAAGCGCTTCGCGCCAAAAGGCGTTCCCGGACCCAGTACCCATAGCCGGATGGGCAGCGGTGGGCACGCGAGACCCCGTGATATTATGGCGTTTGTCCCCTGCAAGTTCCCGCGCATGAAGACAATAACGGTTCTGGGATCGACCGGTTCGATCGGGACCAGCACCCTCGACGTAGTCCGACGCAATCCCGAGCTTTTTCGGATATTCGCCCTGGCAGCCGGGCGGAATGTGGACTTGCTCGCGGAGCAAATCCTCGAATTCAGGCCGCGCGTAGCGGTAACGGCGGATTCCAGGACGTCGGCGATCCTGGCGGAGCGCCTGGCCGGCCGGGGTTTGGCGTGCGCGGAATGGCCCGATCTCCTCAGCGGTCCGGAGGCCCTGGTTCGGGTTGCCACGGCTCCGGAAGCGGACACCGTCATGTCGTCGATCGTGGGCGTGGCGGGCCTGGAAGCCACCTACGAGGCGGTCCGGCTGGGCAAGCGTATCGGATTGGCAAATAAGGAGGTTCTGGTTTCGGCGGGGCGGCTGGTCATGGAGGCGGTGCGGGCCAGTGGAGCGCTGCTGGTCCCGGTGGATAGCGAGCATAATGGCGCCCACCAGGCCCTCAGGGCCGGGGCGCGCCGGGAAGTTGCCCGGCTGATTCTGACGGCCTCAGGGGGGCCATTCCGCAACTGGCCGTCCGAAGCGCTAAAATCCGTAACGCCGGAACAGGCTTTGCGTCATCCAACATGGAAGATGGGAAATCGCATCACGATCGACTCGGCCACCCTGATGAACAAAGGGTTCGAGGTGATCGAGGCCTGCTGGCTCTTTGACTTCGCTCCCTCGGAGGTGGATGTGGTCATCCACCCGCAATCGAGCGTTCATGCCATGATCGAGTACTGCGATGGCAGCATTCTAGCCCAGGTCTCGGTGACGGACATGCGGATGCCGATCCAGTACGCATTGACCTATCCGGAGCGATGCGACGCCCCGGTTCCGCGGCTGGATTGGACGCAGGCCAAGCAGTGGGAGTTCCTGCCGCCGGACGAGGAGAAGTTTCCGTTTCTGAGGATTGCGCGGGAGTGCCAGAGCGCGGGCGGAGCGGCCACCTGCGTACTGAATGCGGCGGACGAAGTAGCGGTGGAAGCGTTTCTCGACGGAAAGATATCATTCCCGTCGATATGCGATATTGTACAGGGCGCCTTGGATCGGGTTCCTCAGCGGACTCCCCGCAGCATCGGAGAGACGATGGAAATCGATGCCGAGGCTAGGGCGTGCGCGCGGGAATTGGTTCGGACCCGCGCCGGCGTGGCGATCGTTTAGGCGGACGTAATGGGATTAGTGCATAGCCTGGAAGACATTTTGTGGGTGCTGGTGCTGATCGGCGTGATGATCAACATCCACGAACTCGGTCATTACTGGGCGGCGCGTTACTTCGATGTCAAGGTGGA
The DNA here is from genome assembly GCA_963783505.1 of Terriglobia bacterium. Lineage (GTDB taxonomy): Bacteria > Acidobacteriota > Terriglobia > Bryobacterales > Bryobacteraceae > BOG-224. The sequence continues at coordinate 66,725 of CAWAOP010000021.1, forward strand.
AGCGTTCAGCTTCGGGTTCGGTCCGCGGCTCTTCGGCTTTAAGCGCGGCGACACGGATTACCGCTTCTCGTTGATTCCCTTCGGCGGCTACGTCAAGATGGCGGGCGATCAGTCCGCCGACCCTAACGCTCCCGCCGATCCGCGCGGCGTGCTCGCTAAACCGCGCTGGCAGCGGCTGGTGATCGCTTTCGCCGGGCCCTTCATGAACATCGTGCTGGCGATCGGCGTTCTGGCGTGCGCCTACATGGTGAAGTATCCGAAGCCGGCCCCATCCGACCAGATTCCGCTGATCGGCGGCGTTCAAGCCGATTCTCCGGCGGCGAAGGCCGGCATCACGGCGGGCGACAAGATTGTCTCTCTGGATGGCCTGCCGAACCCAACCTGGGAAGACATCACGCTGAAGGAAATGGGGAGCGCGTACCGCTCGCTGGATCTGGTGGTTGAGCGCGCGGGAGCCCGTCTCCCGGTGACGGTGACGCCGGAGTACAGCGAGCGTACCGGCGTGGGATTCGCGGGATGGGACGGGCGCGGCGAAGTGGAACTGGACAGCGTCGAGCCGGGGATGCCCGCGGAGAAGGCCGGGCTGAAGGCGGGCGATCTGATTGTGGCCGCCAACGGCAGGACCATCGATAACACCATCGCGCTGCAAGAGGCCACCAAGAACAGCGGGGGCCAGCCGGTTGAAGTCGAATACGAGCGCGGCGGAAAACGGAACTCGCTGCGGATTCAACCGGTATTCGATAAGAAGGAAGGGACTGCGAGGTGGATGATCGGCGTGTCGCCGCGCCTCAAGGCCCACTACGTGAATACGCGTCTCTCGCTGTCGGATGCGTTGCGCGAATCGTTACGCGAGAACCGGAAGGGGGCCTTGATAATCGGCGGCTTTCTGAAGGGCATGGCGGAGCGGCGCATGTCGGCAAAGAACATTGTGGGGCCGATCGGGATGACCCGTCTTTCGGGCGATGCGGCGCGAGAAGGCGCGCCGGTGTTCCTGAGCCTGATGTCGATGGTCAGCTTGAACCTGGCGATTTTCAACCTGCTGCCGATTCCGATTCTGGATGGCGGCGTGATCGTGCTGCTGCTCATCGAAATGGCTATGCAGCGGGACATGAGCTTGAAGGTGAAGGAAGCGGTGTTTAAGGTCGGCTTCGTATTCATCATGCTGATCGTAGCCCTGGTGCTGTACAACGATATTTCGAAGTTCCTGCCGGCGGGGTAGGTTTCCGGCGAGTAACCGCTTCGCGCCTGCTATCCAGAGTTCCGGATGCGCGTAATTCCAATCCCACAGACCGGGTTGCCGTCCGTTTCGCCGCTCACGCAGGCCGTGTGCGACCACCCCGAACGGGTCGGCGAATTCTACCGGCATCCCAAGCGGGAACTGGCTTCCTTTCTTGAGGCGGCCGGGGAGATCCGTCTTCCCGCCGAAAGGCGCGCGGCTCTGGTGGCTGCGATGCGCGTCCAGAATCCGCAGGGCCCGGCGCTGGAGCGGCTGGCGCGGCCCGATTCCGTGGTGGTGGCGGCGGGCCAGCAAGTGGGATTGTTCGGCGGGCCGGCGTATTCCATTTACAAAGCGCTGCACGCGATCAAGCTGGCGGACTGGCTGACCTCGAACGGCCTTCCGGCCGTCCCCGTGTTTTGGCTGGCCACGGAGGATCACGATCTGGCCGAAGTCGATCACGTATGGGTGTTCGACGCGGAACACCGGCCCGTGAAGCTGACGGCGGCGCACGCATCCGGCGCGCGGCCGGCGGGGCAAGTGACCATTGCGGAACCGCCTGTAGCCGAACTGCGCGCGGCGCTCGGCGGATTGCCATTCGCCGGCGAAGCCGTCGCGATGGTGGAGGAATGCTACCGTCCCGGCGCGGCGATGGGCGCCTCGTTCGGAGCGTTGCTGCGGAAGCTGCTCGGGGGATTGGAGATTCTACAGGTCGATCCGATGCTGCCGGAGTTCCGCGCGCTGGCCGCGCCGCTGCTGCGATCGGCGGTTGAGGCGGGGCCCGAGCTTTCCGCGGCTCTCCTGAGGCGGGGGCGCGAGTTGGCGGCCGCGGGATACCACGCGCAGGTACACGTTGACGAGCGCACCTCCCTGGTGTTCCTGCTGGAAGACGGCAAGCGCGCGACGCTGAGAAGGCAAGACGGCCAGTACGCGGTAAACGGACGCCGCATAAACGCGGACGATCTGATGGAACGCGCCGCGACGCTGTCTCCGAACGCGCTGCTGCGGCCGGTGGTGCAGGATTCGATGCTTCCGACGGCGGCGTTCATTGGGGGGCCGGCCGAGATCGCCTACCTGGCGCAATCGGAAACGCTCTACCGCGCTTTGCTCGGGCGCATGCCGGTGGCCGTGCCGCGCGCGGGATTTACGCTGCTCGACGCGCACAGCCAGAAGCTGATGGAGCGGTACGATCTGAGGCTCGCGGATTTCTACAGCGGCGAAGAGGCTCTCGGCGCGCGCATGGCGGCGAAACTGGTCCCGCCGCCGCTCACGGCGGCACTGAAGAAAGCCACCGCTACCGTGGATGGCGCATTGGATGGCTTGCGAACGGCGATGGCAGGATTCGACCCGACCTTGGTGCGCGCGCTCGACCGAAGCGGACGCAAAATCCGCTATCAAATGGAAAAGACCGCCCGCAAGGCCGGCCGCGAGGCTCTGGCGCGCGACGAACGGGCGCGCCGGGACGCAGCATCGCTCTACGGTCTGATCTATCCCGAACGGCATTTGCAGGAGCGGCTGTATTCGATACTGCCTTTCGTTGCGGAGCACGGGCCGGGGATTGTTGGGGAAGTGTACGAAGCGCTGGAGCCGATGAGCACGGATCATCGGGTGCTGGTGGTGTGAGGGCGGCGGGGCGGAGCCGCCGCGAGCTGTCAGCCGTCAGCGTTCAACAATCAGACTAACGGGCGCTCCCGCGCGGCGCCGGTCTCTCGGCGCGCGATCCAACTCAGACCGCGTTCGATCTCAGCTCCTCGCGACTCTCTCGGTTCGGGCCGCCTGGCCGCCGGCATCGGCAAGTTCGATATCCTGGTCCCATCGGACATCGCGTACTCATTGTTGGCGGGGGATTCGGCGGCTTGTACGCGGCGCGGAAGCTGCGACGCGCGGCGGCCGAGATTACTCTCATCGACAAGCGCAATTTCCATTTGTTCCAGCCCCTTCTCTATCAGGTGGCGACCGGTTCGCTTTCGCCGGCCGATATTTCGGCTCCGCTACGCGGCATTCTCAGCCGCCAGAAAAACATCAGGGTGCTGCTGGGCGAAGCCGCCGATATCGATCCGCGCGGCCGCCGCGTGACCCTGGCGGACGGCGCTGCGTACGAGTATGACTCGCTGATTGTCGCTACTGGATTGGAGACTTCCTACTTCGGTCACGACGAGTGGCGCGCGTGGGCGCCCAGCCTCAAGAGCGTGGAAGAGGCCATCGCAATCCGGCGCAAAATCTTATCCGCCTTCGAAGCGGCCGAACGCGCCGGCGACGATCGAGAGCGCCGGGCATGGCTGACTTTCGCTATCGTGGGCGCCGGCGCGACCGGCGTGGAGTTGGCGGGCGCGCTGGGCGAGATTGCCAATCACACGCTGAAACGGGATTTCCGCGCGATTCGTCCGGAGGAGGCGCGCATCATCCTGCTGGACGGCGCGCCGCGGGCGCTGCCGGGCTTCCCCGAAGACCTTTCGGGCCGCGCCGAAAACGCGCTGCTGCGATTGGGCGTGCGTCTTCGCAGCGGAGTGACGGTGGAGACGGTGGACGCCGACGGCGTCCTGGTTCGCGACGCCGATGGCGCGCCGGAGCGCTACGAAGCGCGCACCGTGTTGTGGGCCGGCGGCGTGATGGCGGCGGGTTTTGGCCGGACTTTGGCCGGGAGAACCGCGGCGCCCACGGACAGGCGCGGCCGGATACGGGTGAGTCCCGATCTCAGCGTTCCGGGGTATCCGGAGATCCATGTCGTGGGAGATTTGGCCTGCATCGAGGGGCCCGATGGGCAGCCGCTGCCCGGCGTGGCGCAGGTGGCGATGCAGGGCGGAGCGTATGTGGCGCGCGCGATCGAGGAACGGCTCCAGGCCGGGAGGGAGCGGAGCTCGCGGCCGTTCCACTACATCGACAAAGGCGAGCTGGCTGTGATCGGACGCGGCGCGGCGGTGGCGAACATTTATGGCTTGCGCCTATGGGGACTGCTCGCCTGGCTGGTGTGGCTGTTCATCCACCTGGTGCACCTGATTCAGTTCCAAAGCCGGGTGGTAGTTCTGATTCAATGGGCGTTCCAATACGTCAGCTTCGGCCGCCGAGCGAGACTGATCACGGGAGATGACGCGGCGGGCGCGAGCGCGCGGGGCGAGACGGCGGGCTCGGATCGCTCAAAGGGAGATTGACGATGCTTTCGTACCGCGCGATTTTGGAACGCGACACGAACGATACGATCCTGGTTTCGTTTCCGGATTTCCCGGAAGCGCACACCTTCGGAGACGACGAGCGCGATGCGCTGGCCCGCGCGGCCGATCTGTTGGAGGACGTGCTGGCCGACTACATCGAGAACCGGCGCGACGTGCCGGCGCCATCGAAGGTTCGCAAGCGGGATCGGCATGTGACGCTCCCGGTTCTCACGGAAGCGAAGGTGAGCCTCTACCAGGAGATGAGAGCATCGGGCGCTCGAAAGGCGGAGTTGGCGCGACGCCTGGGTTGTAACATGCGCCAGGTGGACCGGTTATTGGATATTCACGACGCCTCGCGGCTGGATCAAATTGGGGCGGCCTTCGCGGCGCTGAACAAGCGCATGGTCATCGAGATCCGCGACGCGGCGTAGGGCCGCGACGAACCATTGCGGCGGGGGCCTGCGCTCCTAGCCAAGGGCTACCATGGTTTCGTGAGAACGTTTTTCCACGTGGACATGGACGCCTTCTTCGTGTCCGTGGAAGAACTGTTCGATCCATCGCTGAAGGGCAAGCCTGTCGTGGTTGGCGGGCGGCCGAACGAGCGCGGGGTTGTCGCGGCGGCGTCTTATGCGGCGCGGAAGTTCGGCGTCCACTCTGCGTTGCCGTTGCGGACAGCTTACAAGCTGTGTCCACAAGCCGTCTTCGTGGAGGGCCATCCCGGCCGTTATCGCGAATACTCGCTAAAAGCGCAGGCCGTACTGCGAGAGTTTTCGCCGGTCGTAGAGATGGCTTCGATTGACGAAGCTTATCTCGATATGACGGGGACCGAGCGCCTGCACGGCCCGCCGCTCCGGGCGGCGCAGTCGCTTCACAACCGGATGAAAACCGCGACCGGCTTGAACTGCTCGATTGGAATTTCGGCTTCGCGCATGGTCGCGAAGATCGCCTCCGATCAGGCCAAGCCCAATGGCGCGCTGTGGATTGTTCCCGGCTCCGAGTCCGCGTTTCTGGCGCCGCTCGACGTGCGCAGGATTCCGGGCGTGGGGAAAGTCAGCGAGAAGAACCTTCACGACCTCGGCATTCGCAAGGTTGCGGATCTGGCGAAACTCGAAGATGCGTTTCTAGAGCGGCGATTCGGGAAGTGGGGGCTGGCGCTGGCAGGGAAAGCGCGCGGGCTCGACGCGGGCGCGTGGTTCGATGGCGAGATCGGAGCGGAGGAAGGCCCCAAATCCATCAGTCACGAACACACGTTTTCGGAGGACGAAGACGACGCGGCGCAACTCGAATCGACGCTTGCGCGATTGTGCGAGATGGTGGGCCGCCGGTTGCGCGAACATGGGCTGAAGGCCGGAACGTTGCAACTCAAGCTGCGGCGTTCGGATTTTTCGACGATCACGCGCGCGCACTCGCTCGAGGCGGGAACCGATATCGATACCGACCTGTTCGAAGAGATTCGCGCGCTGTTCCAGGCGAACTGGAAGCCTGGGACGAAGGTGCGGCTGCTGGGCGTTCATGTGTCGCAGTGGGCGGAAGCGCCGGCGCAGATGAGCCTTGAGGGAGAGGGGCGGCGCGAAAAGTGGTCGGCCGCAATGGCTGCGGCGGACAAACTGCGCGACCGGTTTGGAGAATCGGCGGTCTCGCTGGCAGCGGGCATGCGGGGCGAGTTTCCGCGAGCGCACGCACGACGCGTTGCCGGAGCGGAAGAAGTAGTGGGGCATGCCTTTCTGTCTGCCGCCGCGCTTCCGCGCGGCGCACTGCTACCGTCCGCCTTACGCCACCGCTTCGAGCCCTTTCTTGGCTACCAGCGTAAGAAGTTTCAGCGACGCTCCGCGAGGGTGCTTTTCGCCGCGCTCCCACTGGCTGACCAAGCCGGTAGTCACGTTGAGGTAGCGTGCAAAGACGGCCTGGCTGGCGCCTTCCCGCAAACGCACGGTGCGAATTTCCCTGGGCCGCAACGGCCGCACAGTAGTGAGACAGAGGACATCGAATTCGCGCATCGTGCGTTTGTCCATCAGCCCTGCCGAGTGAAGCCCCACGGCAGTCTCATGAACCGAACCCATCAAAGAACTGCGATACTTCTTATCCATTGCGCTTCACCTCCAACAAAATTCCGGACTCAACCGCGCGCGCGATGTCCTTGTCGTCATAAGCAAGCAACTCGGACGCCAGCATCTTGAGAGCGGCCAACTCGTCCGCCGCCACGTTGTCCTGTGCGCTCTTCGCGAAGCCATGCACAAAAACGGCGCGGGTTCCCGATCTGAAAACGATCAACGTCCGAAACCCGCCCGACTTTCCCTTGCCTGCGCGCGCGATCCGTTGCTTGATCACTCCCCCGCCGAGGTCGGCTGCGATCAGCCCGCGCTCCGCGGCATCTACAGCGCCGCGCAGTTCGGAATCGCCAATGCCCGCCTTCTTAGCGAAGCGCGCGAACGATTTCGTCTTGAATAACCGCACCGGCTATTTCGCTTTCTGCCCGCGATCACCACGGAATAAGTATAGCACTGAGTGCGATATACGTTTCCGGGCTGGAATCGCAGGAGTGCCTGTCCGAGGGAATTCGGCTTGAGGGCCAATCGCGCCGCACTCACTTGGCCATGAAAGAACCCGATGATCGTTTTGCCGTCCAGGATTTTGCCATTTCGCGATCATCTCGCGGATTTCTTTGCGCGTGAACCAGCGGGCTTCGATTTGTTCGTCGTCCATCGGCGTGGCCGTTCCTGAAATCAGATCCGTCGCCTGAAAGAGGTTCATACGCTCGGCGACGAAGCCGGGGCTGGCGTAGTAGGAGACCAGCTTCTTCCATTTCCGGGCTTTGTAGCCGGTCTCTTCGGCCAATTCACGCTTGGCTGCCTGGAGCGGATTCTCGCCCGGGTCGAGCCGGCCCGCGGGAAGTTCCCAGAGATACTTGGCGGCGGGAAGCCGGTACTGGCGCACCAGCAGAATGCGCTTCTTCTCATCCACGGCCATCATGACGGCCGAGCCGCTGTGGCGCACCACGGATCGCTTGATCGCGAATCCCGTTTTGGGATCGACGGCTTCTTCTTCCGTGACGCGGAACAGCTTGCATCGATAGACTTCGCGCGAAGAGGTGATTTTCATTTTCGTTTGAGAGCGGCGGCGAACGCGGCGGCGCCGAGCGTATTCATGATATCGGATGGCGCGAGCCACGCGCGCCGCGCCGTGGTGACTCCGTATTTAATTCCAGCGAGATGCTTGGGATGGTGCGCGTCGGTGTCGATGGTGAATTTGGCGCCCTTCGCTTTGGCCGCGCGAGCGAGGACCGCGTTCAGGTCCAGGCGCTCGGGGCTGGCGTTGATTTCCATCCACACGCCCCGGCGCACGGCCTCGGCCACCACGCGGTCGAAATCGAAGGAGAACGGATCGCGCTGCAAGAGCAGGCGGCCGGTGGGATGGCCGAGAATGCGAACGCTCGGGCAATCGAGCGCGCGCAGCAGGCGGTCCGTCATTTCGGCGGCTTCCATGTTCATGTGGCTATGGACGCTGGCGACCACGAGGTCCAGTTCCGCGAGCGCGTCATCGGCGATATCCATGGCGCCGCTTTTCAGGATGTCGCATTCGAGGCCGCTGAATACGCGAATGCCGAGATCGCCGTTAAGCTTGCGAACGCGCCGCGCGAATTCCACGACGCGTTTTTCGTCCAGGCCATTGGCCATCGCCAGAGCTTTGGAATGATCGGTGATGGCGATGTACTCGTATCCGCGTTCGAGCGCGGCCGCGGCCATCTCCTCCAGCGTGCCCCGGCCGTCGGTCTCGGTAGTGTGCATGTGGAGATCGCCGCGGATGTGCCGCATCTCGACGAGTTCGGGCAGACGGCCTTCGGCGGCGGCTTCGATTTCGCCGCGGTTTTCGCGCAGTTCGGGCGGAATCCACGCGAGGCCGAGCGCTTCGTAAACGCCCGCTTCGGTCTCGCCCGCCACCTTCACGTCGTCTTTCTCGCGAAACAGGCCGTACTCGTTGAGCTTGAGGCCCATCTTCACGGCGCGCGTACGCAGCGCGACGTTGTGCTCCTTGCCGCCGGTGAAATATTGCAGGGCCGCGCCGAAGCTCTCGGGCGGCAGCGCGCGCACATCCACCTGCAAGCCCTCGTGACCCACTTTCGCGCTGGCCTTGTTCTCGCCGTGCCCAAGCACTTCGGCGACGCGCGGCCAGGCGGCGAACTTGTCGAGAGCGGCGGCGGCGTTCGGTCCGGTGACCAGCATGTCCAGGTCGCCCACGGTCTCCCGGCCGCGCCGCAAGCTCCCGGCGGGAGTGACGGTTTCGACGCCAGGAACCTGCGCCAGCAACTCCGTCACTTCGGCGGCCATGCCATCGGCGTAACTCAGCAGGAATCGCCCGCTGCGCTGCCGGTACTGCGCGATGGAGCGCAGCACCTTCTCTTCGAGCTTGGCGCCCATGCGCGGCAGGACTTGCAGTTTGTGCTCGACGCACAGCCGCTCCAACTCGTCCATGGTGCTGATGCGGTAATGCTGGAGGATCAGCGCGATGCTCTTGGGTCCGAGGCCTTGAATCTTTAGGAATTCGAGCGCCGTGGGCGGAAATTTCTGCAGCAGTTCGTCGCGCCGCTCGCAGGAGCCGCGCGCGACGATTTCCCCCAGCGCGAAGGCCAGCCCTTTGCCGATACCAGGAATCTCGGTGACGCTCCGCGCCGGATCGCGCAGCAGATCTTCGACGCGCTCGGGATACCCTTCCACCGCCGACGCGCCATTGCGATAGCTGCGGATACGAAAGCCATCATCGCCAGCGATCTCCATCAGGTCGGCGGTTTCCGCCAGCACGTGCGCGATATCTTTGTTCTCCAAGTGCCCCTCATTAGCATTGTATCCAGGGGGATATCGTCGCCCGGCTCCGTACGGGCCAGATCCAGCTTGGCCGCGGTCTCGGCATCGACGATTTCCTGCCCGCCCAGTTCCGAAAGAAAGGAAATGGCGACCAGTGCCTCAGTTTCCGGAAGGGCATCCACGAGCGATTGAAGGCGGATGCGGTTGTCGGACATGCTTCGTTTATAGATTCGCTGGGGATCGGCTACCGGCCGGACGCGTTCCGAAGACCCTATCAAAAGACACCCATTGCAGTCTCGGAGCGCATGAATTGTATCAGGGCATGGCTTCAGCCCTGCCGCGGAACGCATACAAACGTGAGGGCTTCAGCCCTGCGGGTTGCCGGCCGGGGGCTGAAGCCCACTGTTATTGGGCCATTATTCGGCATGGCTAAAGCCAAGCCCTGATACAAGGCTGGAACTGAGCGAAGCCCTGCTTGGCGCGGACGTTTTCTGGCGGCCCTAAGCCGAAGGGATCAGCCCCGCGGAAGCGGCGTATCCCCGCTCGGACCGTAAATGCCCGGCACCTTCGCGCCCATGGGGCGCAGATAGGTGGAAAGCTGGCCGCGATGATGGACGCCGTGTTTGACCATCAGCGTCAGGTAGACGGCGCCCGGGAAGTTCATCATGCCGAAGAAATCGATCGGCGCGGCCAACCGCTCCGCCGAAACGCTCCTGGCGCGCTCCAACGCCGGTGGAATGTTCTCGTCGTACCACGCCAGAACATCCTGGGCCGTGCGGATATTTTCCGGCCGCTTGCTATCTCCGGGCTTGAACGCGCCCTCGGCCACGCTGTTCAGGAAGAACCATTCGGAGCTGGCGATGTGCCAGGCCAGATCGATGGCATTCGTGCTTTTGGGATCGGGCGTATAACTTTCGTGGCCGGCCGGCACGGCGGCGATCACACTCTTGGTGGTCTGGCGTTCATGTTCGTAATCGGCGAGCGTAAACCCGGCGACGATTATGGCTTGTTCGGCGGTTAAATTCACTTCCTTCTCCTTCGGTAGTTGTCGGATCCGGTCCTTTGGCTGGGCGGCGATTCGCGGCGCCATGCCCATCCCACGCGGGCCCGCGGCGGCGCCTTCCTCTTGAGACATTGTAGACCGGCGGAGCGCCGCGGCGCCGTGAAAAACACGCCAAAGAATCGATACTTGTACCGCCGGAAGAACTTTGTCATCGGAAGATAGCAATCGTTAGCACACCCAAGCGAGTCTTGCCCAAAGCCTGTTCGAGCCGTAGAGTCGGTAAGAAAGGCTGAATATTCCAGCGGGGGCGCACCGATAACGGCGACGCGCGCCCCCGCCCGATGGGAGTTACCATGAGCCCGATGCCGATATTTACCGAAAGCGCCACTCCGGCGCTTCCGGCTCCGCTCCAATCCGGCCCCGCAAATTCGGGCCCAGTCGAATGCCGCGTTTGCATGGGCGCTCACGACGCTCAGATCCACGCCGCGACGAAGAGCATCCACCTGTGGTTCCGCGGCGAAGTCCTCAAGCCGTTCATTTACCAAATGCTCGACGATCCCGAGTTCCGCGCCATGATCGACGGTCTGGCGGAATCCGGTGGGGCCTTCGACGACGTGCACTGAGCAGGGTGAGGAACGGCGACACGACCGGGGCCGCCTACCCGCCCCATTGCGCTCGGATCACGCGCGGGATTCCAGCCAGATCCGGCTCGATGCGCCGCTCGCGCCAGCCGGACAGCATTTCGGCGACACGGTCGCGGCTTAAGAAACCGAGTTCCATGACGAGCCAGCCGCCGGGGCGTAGCGCACGCGGGGCGTCGGCGACGATACGCTCGTAGATCTCGAACCCGGTCGCGCCCGCATACAACGCGACATGGGGCTCCCAATCGCGCACTTCGCGCTGCAAGCCGTCGTGATCGCCCGCCGGAACGTAGGGCGGATTGGAGACGATCAAGTCCACGCTACGCGAAGCGATGGCGTCCATGATGTCGCAGACGACCACGTGGACACAGGCCGCGAGGCGCCGCGCATTCCCGGCGGCCACCGCCGCGGCCGCCGGAGAGATATCCGTCGCCCAGACCGGCGCGCCGGTTTCCAGCGCCAGCGTGACGGCCAGAGCGCCCGAGCCCGAACCGATGTCGAGAATCCCCGGGTTAGCGGGGAGGCCGGCGCGGCATTGGAGCGCCGCCTCGACGACGTGCTCGGTCTCGGGCCGCGGAATCAGCACATCCGGCGTCACGCGAAATTCGCGTCCGTAGAACTCCCGCTTCCCGGTAATGTATTGCGTGGGCTTCCCCTGCAGCCGTTCGTGGAGATAGCGGCCGTAGTGCAGCCACTCCGTCTCCGTCAGCTCATGTTCGGGGTGCGCATACAGGTAGGTCCGCTCGCGCCGCAATGCGTGGGATAGAAGCACTTCGGCTGTAAGGCGCGGAACGCCAACGGCGCCATCCTCCAGCAGCGTTACGCCCTGGAGCAGCGCCGTGTGTACGGTCATGAGAGATCAGGCAGCCGCGCTGCCGGCCGCCAACTGGGCGCGGTTGTGGGCGATGAGAGCCTCGATTACAGGCTCGAGTTTGCCATCCATGACGAAATCGAGCTGGTGGAGCGTGAAGCCGATGCGGTGATCCGTGATGCGGTTCTGCGGGAAGTTGTACGTTCGGATCTTCTCGCTGCGGTCGCCGGTGCCCACCATGCTGCGCCTTTCGGCGCCGAGCGCGGCCTGCCGCTTCTCCAGCTCCAATTCGTAGAGACGGGAACGCAACACGCGCTCGGCCTTGGAGCGGTTCTTGATCTGCGATTTCTCGTCCTGGCAGGAAACCACCAGACCGGTCGGCAGGTGCGTGATCCGGACGGCGGAATAGGTGGTGTTCACCGACTGTCCTCCGGGTCCGGACGAGCAGAAGGTATCGATGCGAATATCCTTCGGATCGATTTTGACTTCCACTTCGTCGGCTTCCGGGAGCACTGCAACGGTAATAGCGGAGGTGTGCACGCGGCCTTGCTGCTCGGTCACCGGGACGCGCTGCACGCGGTGCACGCCGCTTTCATATTTCAGCTTGCTAAAGACCTTTTCGCCGCTCACCAGGGCGATGACTTCCTTGAGCCCGCCGATGGAGGAATCGCTCGACGACGTAATTTCCATCTTCCAGCCTTGCGATTCGGCGAAGCGCGAGTACATGCGGAACATTTCGGCCGCGAACAGTGTGGCTTCGTCGCCGCCCGTACCGGCGCGAATCTCGAGCACGACGTTCTTTTCGTCGTTGGGATCCTTGGGCAGCAGCAACAGCTTCAGATCTTCGGCGGCGCGGGCGGTCGCGGGTTCCAGGCGCTCGATCTCCTCGGTCGCCATGGCTTTCAGATCGGGATCCGGATCGTGCAGCAACGCGCGGGCCTCAATCAATTCGGTGTCCAGTTGCTTCCACTCGCGGTACTTGGCGACCGTCGGCTCGAGGCCGCTTTGCTCTTTCGTGGTTTTGCGGTATTCGGCCGCATCGGAAATCACGGCGTTATCGGCCATCCGCTGCGTCAGCTCGTCGAAGCGCTTTTCGAGCTGGTCGAGTCTCTGAGTGAACTGCATGGGGGTCAGGCGATGACGAGCTCTCCGCCTTGCTTCTCCTCGAGCGCCATGGCTCCCTCCAACGCACGGATGGCCACGGCGGTCTGACCGTCGTCGGGCGGCTTGGTGGTAATTCGCTGAAGCCAGAGGCCGGGCGCGGCGAAAGCGGCCAGCGTGGAGCCGCGCCGTTTGGCCGCGAACCGGATCAGCTCGTAGCTCAGGCCCACGATCAAGGGTAATAACAGAATCCGGACGGCGAATTTGGCGGCGAATCCATCAACCGGCACGGCCGCGTAGACCACCATCGAAACCACCATCACCATCAGCATGAAGCTGGTGCCGCAGCGCGGATGAAACGTGCCGAAGCGCTGGGCGTTTTCCACGGTGACCGGTTGGCCCGATTCGAAATTGAAAACCACTTTGTGCTCGGCGCCGTGATACTCCCACATCCGGTTCATGTCTTTCCAGCGCGACATAAGCACCAGGAAACCCAGGAAGATGAGAATACGGACCACGCCGTCGGCCGCGGTGAATGCCAGGCGATTCGTGAGCGCCGGGTAAACGTGGGATAGCTTGGTTACCAGGTAAAGGGGCACAAACTTGTACATGAAGATGAAAAAGGCCAACGGGATCAGCATGGCGGCGGCCAGAGCCCATTTGGCGGGCTCCTGGGAAGCGGGAGCGTTCTGCTCCCTGGTTTCGGCTTCGATCGCCACCTGAGCGGAGAAATTCAGCGCCTGAATGCCCAGCTTCATGGCCTGATACAACGTGCCCATGCCGCGGAAAACGGGGTACTTGAAGATCTTGTATTGCTCGGAGATGCGCGCCAGGGGCTTTTCCGTCGTCACAATCGCGCCATCGGGCTTGCGGACCGCCACGCAATAGCTGTGCGGCGCGCGCATCATGACGCCTTCCATCACGGCCTGTCCGCCGACAAGAATCTCCTCGCCGCTCTCCAGAATCGGCTGCATGAGAGCGCGGAATAAGACACGAACGAACAGGCGCGGGGACACTAAGACTTTCACCCTTCTTCCATTCATTATACGAGAACACCGGGCCGCTCCGGCTTGTTCCGCAGGCCGGCTTGACAGGGACGGGGCGTTACTTTATAATTCAAAGAACTTCATATTGACGACATCATGGATCGCCGCGGGAGGGACGGATGAGCGCCACGCCGGTAAAACGGAGGATACTGAAGTGCCTCGCCGTCCTGGCGGCGCTGGGCGCGGCCGGCGCCGTCTCGCTGGTGACGGCGCTCTGGGTGGAACACAGATTCGAGCTAACCCTGCCGGCGCCTACGGGGCCGTTCGTGGTTGGCCGCGCCATTTACGATTGGACCGACGGCACGGCCTCCGACCCGCTGGCTCCCGCCCCGGGAACGAAGCGCGAGCTGCTCGTCTGGATGTGGTATCCGGCCGCGGGGGCGGGCTCGTCCACCAAGGCGGACGAGTATCTGCCCGCCTCCGTGCGCCCGCCAGCCGGCCGCGGCCTCGGTCCGTCGCTCTTCGCCCTGTTGACGCGGGATTATTCGAAAGTGCATGGGCACAGCTTTCGCGACGCCAGCCCCGCGCCGCAGCCTGCCGCCTTTCCTGTTGTCATCATGCGAGCGGGCGCATCGGCTCCGGTGGTGAACTATTCGACCCTGGCCGAGGATTTGGCCAGCCACGGCTATGTTGTCGTGGGGTTTGACGCCCCGTACCGGACCATTCAAGTGGCTTTCCCCGACGGCCGAGTGATCGTAAGGCGGCCCGAGAACAACCCGGAATTGTTCGATGGCAGGGACCTGGATATCCTGGCGGACAAACTTCTGGCGGCATGGTGCGCCGACACTGCCTTCGTGCTCGGCCGGCTGGCGCAGTGGAATGCGTCGGACCCATCCGGCCGGTTCGCGGGCCGGCTCGACATGACCCGCGTCGGCGTGTTCGGCCACTCGTTCGGCGGCGCGACCGCCGCGCAGTTTTGCTCGGAGGACTCGCGGTGCATGGCGGGCATCGATATCGACGGGGCACTTTTCGGGAAGGTCATCGAGACGGGCATCCAAAAGCCATTCCTGTTCCTGCTGAGCGGCCGCGGCGATTTCTCGTCCGATGCCGAGGTGCGAAAGATTGAGGCCGACATCCAGTCCGTCTACGATCGATTGCCGCCCGATCGAAGACTGCGCGCGGTGATCGACGGAGGCAATCACTTCACATTCAGCGACGATGGCGCGCTGCTCAAGAGCGGGCTCGTGCGGCGAGCGCTCCGTGCTTTCGGCGTGCTGGGGATTGACGGCCGGCGTCAGCTCGCGATCGCGGCTTACTGTGTCCGCGGCTTCTTCGATGCCTATCTCAAAGACGATGGCGCGCCCCGCCCCGAGCTTGCCTCGCCGCTTTATCCGGAGCTCCGGGTCATCCAGTAAGCGCCGGCGCCGGGCGGCCTACGGCTGCGGCGCGCCCGCCCAGCTCTGTGGGAGGCGCCTCCACACCGGGTATAATTCGCTCGTGTCCTTCGATGGATTGAGAGTCCTTTCGCTCGAAACGCGCCGCGGAGCGGAGATGGCCGAGTTGATCCGCAAGCAGGGCGGGGAGCCGTTTGTGGCCGCTTCGGTGCGCGAGGCTCCAGCCGAAGACAGGGAACCCGTCTTTGCATTCGCCGAAAGGCTGTTCCGCGGCGAATTCGAAATGACGATGCTGCTCACGGGCGTCGGAACGCGCCAGTTGAATCGCCTGCTGGCTTCCCGATACCCGGAGCAGGCGTTCGCGGACGCTCTTCGCCGCATCACCACGGCGGTGCGAGGGACGAAGACGACGGCGGCGCTTCGCGAGATGGGCGTTCCACCCACTCTGATTGCGCCGGAACCGGGCACCTGGCGTGAACTTTTGGCCGTTACCGAAGGCAGGCCCGAGCGGCGCATAGCCGTGCAGGAGTACGGCCGGCCCAATCCGGAATTGCTCAGCGCGCTGCGCTCACGCGGCGCCGAAGTGACGGCGATTCGCATCTATCAATATGCCCTGCCGGAAGACACCGGCCCGCTGCGGGAAGCCGCACGAAGGCTTGCCGCGGGCGAGTTCGATGTCGCGCTGTTCACGACCGCCGTGCAGATCGACCATCTGGTGCGCGTCGCCGAAAAAGAGGGCATCGGCGCGGCCATGCTCGCGGGCCTTCGGCGGGCCTTTATCGCGTCCATTGGGCCCACCACGACGGAGGCGCTGGAAGTATTCGAGTTGCGATCCGCGATGGAACCGAGTCATCCGCGGATGGGGCTGCTGGTGAATGAGACGGCGCAGAGGCTCACTCGCCGGGAGTGAATGGCGAGATCCCAGATCATCGCTTATCGGCCGGACGAGTACTCACGTCAGACCGGACGGTCCGAGCCTTGGCCACTCTCTTCGATAGCTTCGGCCACCCGCTTTACCACCTTCGGGTGC
Organism: Terriglobia bacterium; assembly: GCA_963783505.1. Lineage (GTDB taxonomy): Bacteria > Acidobacteriota > Terriglobia > Bryobacterales > Bryobacteraceae > BOG-224. Next base: position 82,855 of record CAWAOP010000021.1, read on the forward strand.
AAAACAACGCCGCTGTGAAATGGGACAACGACTCTTCGGTGGCCTTTTTGGTAAATTCCGTGGCTGCCTTTTGATCTAATCCACGCAAACCCTGCCTTCACCTACAGCGCCCCGCGTCGGCAGCCGTAAGACGCCGGGCTTTAGGCATGAACTTCGATTCCGGCCGGAATTTCTAAGCCTCGAACGCGTGGCTTTTCGGTAAGACCCCCTCGCCAGCGGTCTTACTCGAAGAAGTTTCCCATTTCCCGGAAACGCTTGTAACGGTGCTCGACCAACGTGGGCCCGTCCAAAGCGCTCATCTCGTCCAGGCGAAGCCTAAGCCGGTCCCGTAAGAGAGCGGCGGCTGAATCGTGATCTTCCTGGGCGCCACCTGGCGGCTCGGGTACAATCTCGTCGATCAGGCCTAACGAAAGCAGATCCGGGGCGGTTAGTTTCAGGGCGGCCGCGGCTTGCTCGGCGCGGCCCGAATCGCGGTAAATGATGGCCGCGCAGCTTTCCGGGGAAATGACGCTATAGACCGCGTTCTCCAGCATTAGCACCACGTTGCCGATGCCCAATGCCAGCGCGCCTCCGCTACCGCCTTCACCGATACAGATCACGACCACGGGGATCGGCAGCCGGGCCATCTCGCGGAGGTTGCGGGCGATAGCTTCCGCCTGCCCGCGCTCCTCGGCGTCGATTCCAGGGTAGGCGCCCGGGGTATCCAGAAGGGTAATCACCGGCCGGCCGAATTTCGCCGCTATCTGCATGATACGCAAGGCCTTGCGGTAGCCTTCCGGTTTCGGCATTCCAAAATTGCGATGGAGTTTCTGCTTGGTGTCGCGGCCCTTTTGTTCGGCAACAATCATCACCGGCCGGCCTTCGAAGGCTCCGAAACCGGCAACAATGGCGGGGTCGTCGGCAAACCCGCGGTCGCCGTGGATTTCTTCGAAATCCGTCACTAGCCGGCTGATATAGTCCAGCGAGTGCGGGCGTTTGGGGTGCCGGGCTAATTGCACCCTGCGCCATGCGGGGTGCGGTTCGGGGGCCGGCCCGTTCGCTTCGGGAGTCACCTTCAACATCTTACCAGCGTTCAGGCGGTGCGCAGATTCCGTCGTAGAGGAGGTAGCCCAGGTACTAACAAAAGAAACGTTGTAATCAGTTGAGAATTCTGATACTTTGCTCTGACCAAGGATTTTGTGGGGCTCTCGCGTCAGGATGCGGGATCGCCGGAAGGAGCGCCTATGAAAAAAGCCGCCACAGCATTGAACAGCCAGGAGTCTTATCGACGGAGCCTCCTCAACAAACGCGATGACGTGCTCTCCGGTTTAGGCATCCGTTTCGATACGCTGGCCCACATGGGGCGCGTGGCGGAGGACGACCAGGCGCAACTCACCCATGACGAGTTCGTGTCGCTCCGCCTCAACAGCCTGGAGCACGCACAACTTCGGATGGTGGAAGAAGCGCTGGACCGCTTGGATTCGGGGGACTACGGAACTTGCGCGAACTGCGAGGAACCGATCCCCACCAAACGCCTGCGGGCGCTTCCCTGGGCGCGCTATTGCGTGGCCTGCCAGGAGCGCCTGGGCGAGGAACTGGCGGACGACGAAAACGCGCCGAGCCTCACTCGGACGCCGCAACAAGGCTGATTTCGAAGCGGGCGCTTCGGTTATGTAATCTGCGGCGCGGAGACGTGCGCGTCCAGCATCTTCTGGATTTCGGATTTCCCGACGGCGCCAACGCGCTGTTCCACGACGCGCCCTTCCTTGAACAAAAGCAAGGTCGGGATGCCCCGCACGTTGTAGCGCATGGCCGTATCGCCATTGGAATCGACATCCAGCTTGCCGACTTTCGCCCGGCCCGCGTAGTCATTCGCCACGGCTTCCACGGTGGGGGCAATCATGCGGCAGGGGCCGCACCACTCGGCCCAAAAATCCACCAGCACCGGCACTCCCGATCGCAGCACGTCCTGGTCGAAGCTCGCATCGGTGAAGGTTTTTACGTTCTGACCCGCCATTTCATCTCCTAGTAGATTAGAATCGTCCGGCCCGCGGAAGGATTCAGGCGCGGCCGAGAAGCTGCGCATAGAGCGCCGAATACCTGGCGGCGGAGGCGTTCCAGGAATAGTCCCGGGCCATCCCGCGAAGCATCATTGCCCGCCACTCGGACGCCGCCCCGAGCGCCGCAACCGCCTCGCGCACGGACGCCACGAGCGCCTCCACGGAATAATCCGCAAACTTGAATCCGGTTTCCACGTCAATGGTATCATCCAGCCCTCCGGTGGCCCGCACCACGGGCACGGTTCCGTATTTCAGGCTGTACATTTGCGTCAGTCCGCAGGGTTCGTACCTGCTGGGCATTAAGAAGATATCGCTCGCCGCGATAATGCGGTGCGCCAGGCCGTTGTCGTATCCGATACGCACGCCAACCTGGCCCGGAAACTCGGCGGCCATCCGCCGGAAAGCCTCCTCATATCCAGGTTCTCCCGAGCCCAGCACGGCGAGGCACGAGCCATCCGCCAGTAGCTCCGCGCCGGCACGCACTACGAGTTCGATCTTCGCAGCCGTCAATCGCGTGACTATTCCCATCAGCGGCCGGCCGGCGGCTTCAGCCGGCAGCCCCATCTCGGCGATCACCCGCTCCTTGGTAACGCGCTTGCCGTCCAGGTCTTCCGGGGAATAGCGCGCCTCAAGAAGCGGATCGATGGCGGGATCCCACTCGTCGTAATCCGCGCCGTTGAGTATTCCGGTTAGGGCCGTGGAGCGCCCGCGCAAATCGCCATCCATCCCGAAGCCGAATTCGGGCGTCTGGATTTCGCGCGCATAAGCCGGGCTGACGGTGGTAAGCGCGTCGGCCAGCGCGATGCCGCTCTTGAGGTAACTGATGTTGCCGAAAAACCCGATCCCATCGGGGCGTAACAAGGCGGGATCGAGGGCCGCATCCGCCATCGCTCCCGTCCCGAAAAGCCCCTGGTAGCCCAGGTTGTGAATCGTGAACACCGTCTTGACGCCGAAGAACGTCGGATCGCCGGCAAACGTGGTCTTCAGGTATGCGGGCACGAGTCCTGCCTGCCAGTCGTGACAGTGGATCACCTGGGCGTCGAACAACCGGCGGCAGACTTCCAGCGCGCCCCGGGACAGAACCGCGAAACGCACGTGATTATCGGGATAATCCACTCCTGCTTCGCCGTAGAGCCCCTTGCGTCCGTACAAGGCCGGACAATCCAGCAGGTAGAACGGGACGTCAAGGGGCGCCTGGTAAACAGAGCAATCGTAACGCGCCGGCCCCAGATGAATCGGCAGCGAATCGTACACGCGCCGTAGCGGATGCAGATCGATAGAGCCGTAGCGCGGAATCAGGACCGCCGCTTCGTCCCCGTATTTCCGCAAGGCGCCGGGAAGCGCGCCGGCTACGTCGGCCAAGCCGCCCGTCTTCGCGAGCGGCGAGGCCTCCGGCGAGACCATCAGGACGCGAGCCACACCGGAATTGTAGCAAGGGGCGCCGCGCGCTCGCGGTCTTGCGAGCCGCGGGTTAGAATCGGAACGAATGCTCGGAATCGATCGTCGCGCGGCGCGCTGTACCTGGACGGCGGCGTTAGTCCTGCTCCTGCTCTGGCTCGTCTACCTGATTCGCTCGACTCTGTTCGTTTTCGTCCTGGCCGTGCTGTTCGCCTATCTGCTGGCCCCGCTCGTCAATTTGCTGGATCGCTTTCTTCCCGGCCGGACTCGCGTGCCGGCTCTGGCGCTGTCCTATCTCATCGTTGTGGGAGCCGTGGCGGTTGGAGGAGGGCAGCTTTGCGTCCGCGTGGTGGACGAAGCTACGCGGCTTTCCAAGGATTTGCCCGCCCGCATCGAGGCCTGGAAAGCCTCAGCCGCAGAGTCCCAGACCCCCTTCGATAAGTACCGGACCGAGTTGATCGAGAAAGCGGAAGCCGAGGTGTCGAAGCGCTCCACCGATCTGTTGACGGGGCTGGCGCAAGCCGGGGTTCGGGTGCTGACGGTCGCGAGCGGCGTGATCTATGCGGTGATCATCCCTATCCTGGCGTTTTTCTTCCTGAAAGACGGAAAGAGGATCAGCCAGAGAATCCTGGAGACGCTGGGCGACGGTCCTCGCGGCGTCCTTCTTAAAGACGTAGTGGCGGATCTAAACATCCTCTTGGCGCATTACATGCGCGCGCTGCTGATGCTTTGCCTAACCACGTTCACTGCGTTCGCGTGCTTCCTGAGCGTTCTGGGGTTGCCCTACGCCCTGCTGCTCGCGGCGCTTGCGGCGTTGCTGGAAGTGATCCCTATGCTTGGGCCGCTCACCGCGTGCGCAATCGTATTCCTGGTGGCGCTGGTTTCCGGTTCCCATGCCATCGCCGTGCTGATTTTCCTGCTCGCTTTCCGGATGCTTCAGGATTACGTCATATCGCCGCACGTCATGGGTAAGGGAGTCGAACTTCATCCTCTGCTGATCATGTTCGGCGTTTATGCGGGAGCGGAAGTCGGCGGCATTGCGGGCATGGTGTTATCGGTCCCACTTCTCGCGCTGGGCCGCATTCTCTTCAAGCGCATCGGCATTGCGCGCAGGCCACGGCGGGCGGAGCCGGCCGCCGCGTGAACGCAGTTCGTTACTTGACCACCTGAATCTCGGACTTCCTGGCGGGCGGATTGACGTACGGCGCCACCAGACTCTCCGACCCATCCGGAGCGATAGCTTTGACGCCGAAGCGCGTGTCGTCCACGGAAACGTTCTTGAGCGTGAACTCGTTTACCTTGCCTACGTAGATTTCCCGCTCCCACCAGGCGGACGTCGTGGGCCGCGTGACAATTACGAAGCCCGCGACGCTCGAATCCGGGCCCGTATAGCGCCACCGCAGCACCGCGTCGTAGCGGGACTGGCCGCGGGCTATGGTCGGCGATCCGAACTGCGGCCCGCTTGTCCCCGCGGCCTGGCGGGGCGCGGACGCGGTGATCGGGGTCTTGGGCGCGAGCGCAAGCGTGGCCGCCGCGGCGGCTTTCACGCGGGCCACGCTGGTGGTGTACGGCACGGACATATTGGCCAGGGTATCCGTCGCCGTGTGCTGGTTGGAGTAGCTCTCGAAGGGCGACGTGAAGCGAACGGCCGCAAAGCCTTCCTGTTCGAACGGCGTGTGGTCGCCGCCGCGCCCCAAACGGTCCTGCATGAAGATCATATTGACCTTCATCGCGGGTACGTACCGCTCGCCGACGTCATGGATGAACCGGCCCAACTGCTGCGAGGGAGAATCCATGATTTCATCCGTGTAAACGCTGACCGCCGTGTTGCCCATGCGGCCGTCGTCGGTGCGATCCGTCCCGATGATGTCGCTATTGAGCACGGCCTCGATGGCCGCGTTTTCTTTGCGCATCTTGGCCGCCTCGAGCGTGCTGCCGACGAGTCCCTGCTCTTCGCCCGCGAAGGCCACAAACACGATAGTTTTGGCGAACTCGTACTGGCTCATCACGCGCGCCAGTTCCATGACGGCGGCCGTGCCGCTGCCATCGTCGCAGGCGCCCGGAGCGGGCAATTCCGCCCCGCGCTCGTACGCGGATTGCGCGGCGCCCTGAGGGCTCCCGCCGGCGGCCGCGGCGCCCGAGGGCCCCCGCCGCCCGATGTCGTCATGTTCATGGAATCGTAGTGCCCGGTGACGAACACCTGGGTTTCCGGCATGGTCTTTCCCGGAAGGACCGCCACCACGTTCCATAGGTCCACATCCTTGAAGATGCGCTGGCCTTGCGCTTTCACGCGCCACTTATCGAAACGGACTTCGAGCCGCGGGCTGTAGCTCTTAGATCTGATCGAAGATCCACTGCCGCGCCGCGCCTACGCCATGCGCCGGGTCGTCCTGCGCGGACATGGTGCTTCGCGTGCCGAAGCTTACCAGCTTCTCGATGATAGCTTGAATGCGGGCCTCGGAGATATCCGTTCACGATCTCAGCGACCTGCGGATTGAGCCCTTTGGAATCCGCGTCCGTAAGGCCGGCGAAACGAACCCAGCGCCGCGGCGGTGGCGATGAAACGATAAAGCGAACTCATGGTGACACCAGGATAGCCGATCTTTAGACCGAGCCGCGGATGCATTGCGGCAGGGATCTGGGTGGCCTACAGTAGTGGTATGGAAGTACAGTTCACGCCCGAGGTGCAGACAAAACTGGCGTTGTGCGCCGCCCGGCAAGGGCGTCGCGCCGACGAGGTGGTGCGGGACGTCTTGGCGCGGTACCTGGAGGACGAGGGCGAATTCCTAGCCGCGGTGGAGAGGGGACTTAGCGCCGCCGACCGCGGGGAACTCATCGAGGAAGCGGACATGGATGCGCGCGTCGAGGCGATGTTCCGGCCCTGATGCGGATACGCTGGTCGCTGCCCTGCCGCCGAGGATCTAGAAGCCGTCAAGCGTTACTTGGAAAGGCACTATCCCCATTTCGCCGAGCCAACGGTGCGGAGAATCTACGAGGAGGCTCGTTCGCTGAAGAAGTGGCCAAACCGCGGCCGCCCAGGCCGGCGGCATGGAACGAGAGAATTGGTGCTGACGCCGCTTCCGTACATCGTGGTATACCGCGTGAAGCCCGAGGCCGTCGAAATACTGCACATCCATCACGGAGCCCAGGACTGGCGCGTAAAGTAGAGGGCTGAGGGATTTCGACCTTTGAGTATCCAGGCGGCCGTAAACTATTTCTACGCCGATCTCCTCTTCCAAAAGAAGTAAGCCGGCACGCCGAGAAGCACGATGATCAGGCCGGGCCATGCGTATCCCGGTTTATAAACCAGCAATAGAACGTCGATCAGCCCCGCAACCAGGATGTACGCAGCCGGCAGGATGGGATACCCGAAAGCTCTATACGGGCGCTCAAGATCCGGCTGTGTCCGCCGAAGCACAAATAGTCCAACGATAGTCAATATGTAAAACAGCAGGACGGCGAAGATCACATAATCCAGCAGGTCGCTGTAACTTCCGCTGAGCGTCAGCAACACGGCCCACACGCATTGCGTCATCAAAGAAAAGCGCGGCGCGCGATGGACGGGGTCAAGCTCGGCGGCTTTGCGGAAGAACAGCTTGTCCTTGGCCATCGCATAGTACGCGCGCGCGCCGGAGAGAATGATGCCATTGTTGCAGCCGAACGTGGAGACCATGATGGCGGCGGCCATGAGCTGCACGGCGGAGGGCCCGAACATCTTGAAAGCGGCGGCCGTGGCTACGCGATCTTCGGCGGCGGTCTGAATCTCGCGAAGCGTCAGTACATTGAGGTAGACGAAGTTGGACGCGATGTAAAGCGCGGAAACAACCCCTACGCCAAGCACAAGCGAGAGCGGCAGGTTGCGGCGCGGGTTACGCACTTCGCCGGCGGTGAAGGTGACGTTGTGCCAGGAGTCGGAAGAAAACAGCGCGCCCACCATGGCCACGCCCACCAGCCGGACCGTATCGAAGCTCCAGGAACCGCCGCGCCAAAACCCGTTGAAGTTCGCCGCGACCGCGGCCGGGTTCCTGCCCAATAGGAATCCGCAACCGATCAATCCAAGGAGCGACGCCACTTTCGCAAACGTGAAAACATTTTGAACCGTCGCGCCGGTCCGGATGCCTCGCGTGTTCGACCACGTCAGGAACACGATCATCGAAATGGCCAGCAGTTGTTGCGTGGTCAGCCCGATTCTGCCGCGGCCGATCAGATAATTCTGCGCCGAAATCCACGGAACAAACACGCCCGTGTACTTGGCAAACGCCACGGCCACCGCGGCGATGGTTCCCGTCTGAATGACGAGGAAGAGCGTCCAGCCATACAAGAACCCCCACAGAGGTCCGAACGCTTCGCGCAGGTAAACATACTGCCCGCCCGCGCGAGGCATGGCCGCCGCCAGCTCGCCGTAGCTGAGGGCCGCGGTGATGGTGAGCGCCGCCGCGACGAACCACGTCGCCATCAACAGGCCGGGCGATTGAAGCTGGCGCGAAATATCCGCCGCCACGATAAACACACCCGAGCCGATCATGGACCCCATGACCAGCGTGGTGGCGTCCACCAATCCCAGGGCTTTGACTAAACCATCGTCGCGAGCTTCAGCCATTGATCCATCCGTTCGCGTAAAGATTCCGCGGTTGCGCGCTCCGGAAGCATGCCGGCGATGATGGCAGCCGAATCCGCGCCCGCGCGCCAGACATCCAGAGCGTTCTCCAAAGTGATGCCGCCGATAGCCACGAGCGGCTTGGAAAGCGCGGGGCGCAGCCGCCGAAGTTCTTCCACTCCGACCACGGGGTCCGGGTTCAATTTGGATTGCGTGGCGAACACCGGTCCGAAGGCGACGTAATCGACGGGCTCCGCGTCCCCACCCTGAAGTTGCCGGGCATTGTGGCTGGAAAAGCCCAGCACCGCGTCCGGGCCGATGAGACGGCGCGCGTCGGCGGGGGGCAAATCGTCCTGCCCCACGTGCAATCCCGCTCCCAGAAGCATGGCGAAATCGCGCGCGGTCGTCGATGATGAGTTGCGCGCCCGCCGCGCGGCAGAGGTCCGCCACATCTCGTGCGGTATTGTACGCGGCCGGTCCCCAATGTCCCTTGCGGCGGATTTGAAGGATCTCCGCGCCGCCTTCCAGAAACGCGGCCGCGGCGGCCTCCATCGCAATGCCGCGCGCATCGAGCGACGCTGTGTCAAGAATCGGGTATACCCGCGGAAGGTTCGCGCGCTTCATGCCAATGGGCCTATGATATCAGCGCGAAGCGCCGCCGACGCGCGGGCCGGTCACTTGACGGTGATTAGCGGCGTTACAACGGCGCTGGAAACACTGCGCACGTCGCTCGTCAAGATCTGCGTCGCGCCGGTAGCCGCGTCGTAGATCTCCAGCGTCGTCATCACAGTGCAGCCCGCGGCGATGATCACCGCCGTTGCCGGGGTTGTGGTGGAGGCTGGAGTAGCTACGGCGGAGACGTTGCTCGAAACGACTCCCCGAATTTCCGCGCGCCCGGCAGCGCCGCCGGCTTTGGCCTCGGCATAGGTCAGCTCGAGCGAGGCGGTCTTTTGCGGAGCCAGCGCGCCAATAGTGGCCTGCTTTAACACGGCGTTTGCGTCGTCGGCAAACGCGAGTTGAACGCTGCACGTCTGAGCAGTGGCAGTGGCGGCATTCAGGTTAAGGACGTTGAGCCTCGCGTTCTGAGTGGCGCCCATGCCGACGATGCCAGTAGTGGATTCCTGCAGATAACTGACAGAAGCGTTGGTTTGCGCCAAAACTGGCGCAACGAGCATAGCGGCGCACGCAGCCGCCCATTTCCAGGAATGATGCATGGCGAACCTCCTCCGGAGCGCATCCGGAACCGTTCGCCAAGGTCCTCGGCGCCCCGGACAGTTCTACTATACGCCTGTTCCCAGCCGGGCGTCCCGCGTTGTCCTGTGACCTTGAGGCGCGTCTTCCTGGCGGGTACGGCCTAGTTTCCCTGCAATCGCCGGGTCCACCGGGCCAGGTTCTCGATCAACTGCCGGATTAGCTTTTTCGTCGTTTCATCCGTCAAATTGCCGGCCGCGTCGAATTTCTGCGATGCGCCCGCAATCATCACCTCAGGCCGGTTCACTGGGAACATGTTCAAAGTCGCGAGGCACTGCCGCAGGTGATCTTGCGCTCTTACCGTTCCCATCATCCCGACCGATGCGCCCATCACAGCCACCGGCTTGCATTCCCACGCGCTGTCGCCATAGGGGCGCGAGGCCCAGTCGATGGCGTTCTTCAGCACGCCCGGTATGGAGTGGTTGTACTCCGGAGTGGCAAACAGAATGGCGTCGGCCGCGCGGATTCGCGCCTTCAATTCGGTTACGGCCGCGGGCGGATTGCGTTCTTCATCCTCGTTGAAGGGAGGAATACCGCCTAGATCGATGGTCTCAATGGCGACGCCTTCAGGCGCCAATTGTTGCGCGGCCCGGAGCGCCGCGCGATTGTACGAGCCTTTCCGCAGGCTCCCAACGATTCCCAAAATAGTAATCGGTTTATTCATGGCTGTTCACTCAAGCTTAGAACGCAAAAACCAAACTCCAGAGCGCCCACGGAATCTGCCCTCCGGTTGGCCTTTAGTTCTTTGATGCTGGAGGAGTCGCTCCAGCGTCAGGCGGGCTAGGTGCGCGGCGTATGGGAACTGCGATTGGGGCCCGCGATTGGGGCCCGCACCCCGCCGCCCGCGCTGTCGGCTATGATTGAGGCGTTTAGCGCTGGGGCGCGGAGGTGGATCTACGCCAGCCGCCCCGTCCGAAAGGAAGATTCTATGGCACGAAATCGATGGGTCGCTCCATTAGGGGCCGCCGTATGCAGTGCGGTGTTGCTTGCCGGCGCGGCTGCGATGATGCGGGCGCAGCAAGCGCCCGCTCCCGCGGCGGGTCAGCCGGGCCAGGCGCCGGCGCAAACCGGCCGGGGCGGAGGAGGGCGCGGCGGAGCCGGCGCTACCTTGTTCACGGCTCTGGACGCCAATAAAGACGGCGCCGTTACGCGCGATGAAATGCGCGCGGCGTTCGCCGCCTGGTTCACTGCCGCTGACTCCGCGGGGGCCGGTTCGATCACTCAGGATCAGCTTGCGGCCGCTTTGACAGCCGCGTTGCCTCAGCCTGCGGCGCCCGTGGGATTCGGCGGCGCGGCGGGCCGCGCAGGCCGCGGTCCGGCGGCGCAGCCGCAGACGCCGAACGCGGCGGACGTGACCGCGATGATGGCGGCGCTGCCGGCGAAGGCTCCGGCGAAGCCTGCGCGCCCGCGCAAGGTCCTTGTCTTAAGCAAGGCCGCCGGTTTCGTGCATTCGTGCATTCCTCTCGCGGCCAAAACCATCGAAGCGCTGGGGACAAAAACCGGCGCGTGGGCAACGACGATCACCTACGATTCGGCCGACATCAACGAGCAGAATCTCAAACAGTACGACCTCCTGTTTCTGAACAACACCACCGGCGCGTTTCTTGACGATCCCGCCGATCCCGCGGTTACCGCGGCGCGCAAGAAGGCGCTGCTGGATTTCGTGCGCAACGGCAAGGGCTTGGCCGGTGTCCACGCGGCCGGCGACTCGTATCACGAGACGGGCGGACGGGGCGCTACGGCGGCCGCTCCCGCGGCAGGCGGCGCGGGCCGCGGCTTCGGAGCCGGGCCGACGATCGCCGCGGCCATCATGACCGCCGGCGATTCGAACGGCGACAAGAAGCTGACGCGCGCGGAACTGACGGCGCTGGCTGACTCGTGGTTCGATAAGCTCGATGCCGGCAAAACCGGAAAGGTGGCCCAGGCGGATTTCGCCACCCGCTTCGCGGCGCTCATGCCCGCGGCACAGATGCCTGCCGCGGGCGCGGCGGGCGGCGGACGCGCTACCGGCGGACGGCAGGGACGCGACACGGAAGTTGGGACTTGGCCCGAGTTCAATAAAATGATCGGCGGCTTCTTCAAATGGCACTGGGTTTACCCGCAGCTCATTACGACGAAGATCGACGATCCGAAGAGCCCGCTGACGGCCATGTTCCACGGCCAGGAGTTCGACATTCACGATGAAACCTACACCTTCGGCATGGACACGTGGTCGCGCACGAACCTGCACATCCTGACCAGCATCGACTACTCCAAAATGAGCGATGCCGATAAGGCCAAAGAGGACTACCCGCGCGCGGATCACGATTACGGGCTGAGCTGGATACGGCGCGAGGGCAAGGGCCGCGTGTTTTATGAGGCCCACGGACACGATGAGAAAGTCTATGCCATGACGCCCATGTTGGAGCACATCCTCGCCGGAACTCAGTATGCCTTGGGCGATCTGAAAGCGCCGGACAGCCCTAGCGTGAAGAAGTAGCCACATTCAGAAGGCGGCCCGCCCGGCCGAGGGATGGTTCCCGAGGGCGGGCCGCCGATAACCAAACTATGAGCGTTGAGAGCGGAGCGAAAGCATTTAAGACCTGCGGGGCCTGCAAGCTGGCCTGGCCCACGTGGGAGAACTTTGTGCTCGACCCGTCCGTTCGGCTGCTCGGTTTGCAGGCGGTGATTTCCGATCCGGACATCAATCTGATCGTCTTCGAGCACAATTGCGGCAGCACGGTCTCGATCCTCTCGAAGCGCCTCCGTCATCTGTTGCCGGAGCCGGCTCCGGATGCCCCCACTACGCGGCTGCTGGGGGCCGAACGCTGCAATGGACACTGCCTGTTACTGGAGGACTTGGCCGCTTGCGATGCGCCTTGCAGCAACGCCCGCGAGCGCGAACTGGTCCGCATCGTGCAGCGAATGAAGGAACCGGACGAAAACGCCTGATTGGAGCGGCTGCGGGGCGTCGGGTCCCCACGCTTCACGCCAGGCTCCACCCCTACTCGCGGCGTAATTGAAGCCCGCATATTACAGAGCCAGTCCGCTTGCATCGGGCCTCCGCTCCCTCACGGTCGCGGCTCGGTCCGGTGGCGTGCGGTATCACGCGAGGCTCGGTAGAATGTCTGTGACGCGAGACTTGCCTATGCCCCCACCCAGCCGCCGAAGCCTTCTCCAATCCGCGGCCGCCGCCGCCCTGTGGCGCGCCGCCGCTCAATCGCCCTCCAAACCCAAAATGCGGGTTGGCGTAGTAACCGGAATCGCGGCCGATCCGGACGCGGATATCAAGCGCGTTCACGATCTCGGTATTCCGACTTGCCAGGTTTCTCCGAGCGCACTGGACGCCACGGCGGCGGCCAGGCTTCGCCAGGCTCTCGACCGCTACGGCGTGGAAGCAACGTCGGCGATTGGGGGCGGACCGGGCCGGGAGGTCTACGATTTCTACCAGGGCCCGCTGACCATCGGCCTGGTCCCTCGCGATACGCGCGCGGCGCGCATCGAGCATCTTCAGCGAGTCTCGGATTTCGCCAAGGCCGCTGGAATTGCGGGCGTGCAAAGCCACTGCGGTTTCATTCCGGAGAATCCGAACGACCCGCTCTATGGCGAGGCGGTCGAAGCCATACGCGCCGTGGCGCAATACTGCGCGAAGAACGGCCAGACCTTCCGCTGCGAAACCGGCCAGGAAACGCCCATCACTCTCGTGCGCGCCATTCGCGACGTCGGTCTGACTAACGTCGGGGTCAACTTCGATGTCGCCAATCTCATTCTGTACGGCAAGGCCAATCCTCTGGATGCGGTCGACATATTTGGAAGCCTCATATTAGGCGTACACGCCAAGGACGGACTGTATCCCACCGACACACACAAACTCGGCGAGGAGGTTCCCATCGGTCAAGGGAAGGTGGATTTCCCCGCTATCGTCGAGCGCTTGCGAAAGATCGGCTATACGAATCCATTGACCATTGAACGGGAGATTCGTGGGGAGAAACAGACCGCAGACATCCTCGCCGCCAAAGCCTATCTCGATCGTCTGATCGGCTGAGCGGCGCCCGGCGACTGCCTCACATGACCGTTTCCCGCGCACTGTCGGTGCTTTTCGCGATCACGGCAACGCTCCCTGCCGCGGTTCGCGATTTCGACGTGGTGGTGTACGGCGGAACCGCGGGAGGCGTCGTCGCCGCCGTCTCCGCCGCGCGTGAGGGCCTCAGAACGGCGCTTCTCGAGCCGACCGGCCACGTCGGAGGCATGGTCTCGGGAGGCTTGAGCTGGACCGATTACGGCAGGAAGGAAGTTATCGGGGGGTGCGCGCTTGAATTCTATCGCCGCGCCGGCGCTTACTACGAGTTATCGAGATACGCGCACTCCATAAGCTGGATCGCCGAGCCGCATGTAGCCGAACAAGTTTTTCGGGACATGATCCGTGATGCGAAGGTCAGCCTGTTCACCCAGCGCCGATTGAAGGAAAAGGGCGGCGTGCGCAAGAACGGCTTGAATTTGGCCGAGATTCTCACGGAAGACGGAGACGCGTTCTCAGCCAGAGTATTCATAGATAGCAGTTACGAAGGCGACCTGATGGCTCAGGCCGGAGTGAGTTATACCTGGGGCCGGGAATCGAGCGCGCAATATGGAGAATCGCTGGCGGGAGTGCGTGACAAGACGCCGTACCACCAGTTCCTTCTCGATATCTCCCCGTATCGCTTCGCTGGCGTGCTTCTCCCGGAGGTGTCCACCGCCAAGCTGCCCCCGCCGGGCAGCGCCGATAAAGCCGTTCAGTCTTACAACTACCGCATGTGTTTTACGGACGTAGCGGCGAACCGGGTTGCGTTCCCAAAACCGGCGAATTACGATGCGCGCCGCTATGTATTGCTTCTCCGCCTGATCCAAGCTCGCGCGGAGGCGGAAAAGAAAACCCCGGCACTGGGCACTCTGATCAAGATCGACCGCATTCCTGACGGCAAGGCCGACATCAACAACAACGGAGCGTTTTCCACCGACTACATCGGCGGAAGTTGGAACTACCCGGAAGCCACATACGATCGACGAACCGCGGTCTGGAATGCTCATCGCGACTATCAGGCCGGCCTGTTTTACTTTCTGGCGAACGATCCGGCTATTCCGGAAGAACTCCACGGCGAGATGAATCGGTGGGGGCTCTGTAAAGACGAATTCACCGATAACGCCAACTGGCCGACGCAACTCTACATACGCGAGGCGCGGCGCATGGTGGGCGAGTACGTCGTCGTTCAAAAAGATCTTCAGACGGAGCGCACCAAGCCCGACCCCATCGGCATGGGCTCTTACAACAGCGATTCGCATAACGTACAGCGCTATGTCGATGCCGATGGCTTCGTCCGCAACGAGGGCGATATGCAGGTGGCCGTTCAGCCGTACCAGATTCCCTACCGCGTCATGCTTCCCAAACGCACGGAAGCCGCGAACCTGTTAGTGCCCGTGGCGTTCTCCGCAAGTCATGTGGCCTACTCGTCGCTGCGGATGGAACCGCAGTACATGATCATCGGCCAGGCCGCCGGCGTGGCCGCGGCCATGGCCATTCAATCCAGCGTCCCGGTGCAGTCCATTGATGCGGCCGCGTTAACCGCCAAACTTCGGAAGCAGGGCGCGGTTATGGAATATACTCCCTCCTCGCTTCCGGATTGAGGATATGGGGCTGGATTCCGGCCTGCGAAGCTTACTGGGCCTCGCGCAATTGAGTGACGCTATTGGGGGCTCCGTGGGGCAGGATGGCATCCTGCCGCCGGTTGGTAACCGGCGTTTCTCGCACCTATGCACGCGTCCAAAGGCGGGTTGGCAACCCGCCGCAGGTTTCCAACCTGCCCCACGCGCCCACAGCCATCGTCGCTGTATTTTGCGGGCTTCAGTAATCGCAATCGGGAGTTTTGCTCCGTTCGATCGCGTGTCCGAAGGCGAGTACATTGCCGTCCGGCGCAAGTACCAGAAGCTCGCGCTGTCCGTACGGCTTATCGGCCGGGCCGTGCACATCGGCCGGGGGCAGGGCGTCGAGCTTCGGCTTCAACTCCGCGTATAGCGCATCGACGTCGTGAACGTCTATGTAGTGCGCGAAACGGCGGCTTCCCGGCGGCGCGCCTTCGTTGCCTTCATTTTGCATGAGACGAAAGCCCACGCACTCGCGATGCACGTATGCATAGCCGCCGCCGTGAATAAGCTTCTTGAATCCAAGCGTCTCGATGAAAAACGTCAAAGCCCGATCCAGATCCGGGACATGCATGAATGGAGTGACTTGAATGAAGCCGGACAAAGCGCCCCCCTCTCATCGGATGGTAGCATTTGAAGTTTCCGCCACCGAGGGCCTTTCGCGTGATCGGCTGTGCCAGAATGGAGGCGTGAGGAACTTCGCGGTCGTCGTGCACGAGGAGCCAGCAGGAGGCTACTGGGCCGAAGTCCCGGCTATCCCGGGTTGCTATTCGCAAGGAGACTCGCTCCCGGAATTGATGCAGAACCTGCGAGAGGCGATCACCGGCGTTCTCGCGGTGATGCGCGAGCAGGGCGCTGAACCTGAGTCCAACGTCCAACTTCTGGACATAGTAATGTGAAGCCGATCACGGGGCCCGAGATGTGCCGATTACTGACATCGGCCGGCTGGCGGCTCCAACGGATATCGGGCAGCCATCACATTTACTCGAAGCCGGGAGAACGGAAGATCCTCTCGATTCCGGTTCATGGGAGTCAAACCCTGAAACCCGGCCTCGCCAGCCGTCTGGCTCGCGACGCCAACCTTCGCTGGTAAGCGGCAAAGCGAGCGCCCGAACGGCGAGACGGGAGCGCTCGTTCGAAGCCGCCGCCAGTTCGGTTCAGTACGGCCGGAGTTCCTCTGGCTTGAAACGCAGGTCGCGATCCAGAACCATCTCTACGTTCGAGCCTTTGGGCAGCACTACATCCTGGCCGCGAGACATCAATACGGAGCCTAAGCCGCCGACTGCTCCGATCATTCCTACTCGGGCCGCGCCTGCGCCGGTGGCGGCGCCGGTCAGCGTGCCGAGCGTGGCGCCGGTCACGGTTCGCTGGTAAATCTTGGTATCGGTACTGCCGTTGCCAGACCGCGCGATCTCGCCCTCGCGGTCGTCGACTTTTGTGTCCTTCGCGTCGGCGGCGTCGGGCCGCGACCGGAGATCGCGCGCCAATCCACTGGGGAGCGTGAGCGTATCGAATCGAATCGATAACTGCGCGGAGCTTTTTGTCCCCTTGGGCTTCTGCACCGCCGTGATGGTTCCCTCGACGCTCGACCCTCGCGGGATCACCATCCTGCCGCCGGCCGCGACGGGCATGGCCGTTTGCAGAAAGAGGTGGTCGCCCGCTTTGGCGCTCTTGGTGCTTACGCTTTGCGCGAGTTCCAGCAAAACGCGTGTCCCGGCCGGCACGACGATTTCATCGGGAGCCGCCGGGCCCGGCCGCGTAGAGAGCGCCGACAGTGCAGGCGCCGCAGGCTGGGCCTGAGCGGTGGTCTGACCTTCGCGCCGGTACGTCAGATCCGCTTCCGCCTGTCCATGCGAATCGGAAACCTGGCGGTGGATCGTGAGCGCGGAGCCGTCTTTCGAAAGCGTCCACCGGTCCATGATCGAGTAAGCGCCCGGCCCGGAAACGACCGTGTTCACCAGCAGCGCCGAGCCTTCCCACTTCGCGGAGACGCTTCGTTGCTCCGCGCCCAACTGGTATTTGCTTTCGTCGCCGCCGGTGGAAAATGACCACGCGGAGGGATCGCCCGCCGGACTCACCGCCGAGCAGGCCAGTTTGTTCTCCTGCTGGGCGATGGCGAGGATGCGATCGGGAGGCTGCGGCAGCGCAGCGGGAATCTTGGATTGCGGATCGAGAACCCATTTTCCGGAGAAGTCGCGGTCCGGATCGATGGCGGCCAAAGAGAAGGCTGAAATCAGCCCAAGCACGATGGCCAATGAGAGAGCGGCGCAGCGTGACATGCCACTCAAATCATATCAGAACGGTACGAAGCTCACTCGCCGCGCTCCCGCGCTCCCGCCGCGCGTAAAACAAAAAGCGGGCCGGCGCCGGAACGCCAACCCGCCTAAAGTGTTCCAAGAATCGAACTGGATTACGCCGTGCGGTTGGCTTCGCCCTTATCGCCGCTGATGGCCGCCTGCGCCGCCGCCAGCCGCGCGATGGGCACGCGGTACGGAGAGCAGGAGACGTAGTCCATGCCGACGCCGTAGCAGAACATCACCGAACTGGGCTCGCCGCCGTGCTCGCCGCAGATGCCGATTTCCAGATCGGGACGCGCCTCGCGGCCCTTCGCCACGGCCCACTTGATCAGCAGACCGACGCCTTCCTGATCGAGCACGCCGAACGGATCGGCCTTGAAGATTTTCTTCTCCTCGTAGTCCTTGGAGAACTTCGTGTAGTCGTCGCGCGATAGACCCATGGTGGTCTGAGTCAGATCGTTGGTGCCGAAGCTAAAGAACTCGGCTTCCTTGGCGATCTGGTCGGCCAACAGGGCGGCGCGCGGAATCTCGATCATGGTGCCGATCAGATACTTCTGTTTCTTCAGACCGGCCTTGGCGAGAACTTCCTCGGCTACGCGCTTCACGATGTCCCTCTGGTTCTCGAATTCCTGCACTCCGCCGATCAGCGGAATCATGACCTCGGGGATGACCTTCTTGCCCTTCTTCGCGACCTGGACAACGGCCTCGAAGATGGCGCGCGCCTGCATCTCGGTGATCTCCGGATAGGTGATGCCGAGACGGCAGCCGCGATGGCCGAGCATGGGGTTGAACTCGTGCAGGGCTTCGACGCGCTTCAGCAAGCCGGGCAGCACGGTCTTGAGGGCCTTCACATCGGGGACGAAGTTCTTATAGCGGGCCACCATCTCCTTCTTGGCCTTCAGGTCGGCCGAGGGGAGCTTGGCGAGGTCAACCATCAACTCTTCGCGCTTCGGAACGAACTCATGCAGCGGCGGATCCAGTGTGCGGATAACCACCGGGAATCCGTCCATGGCTTCGAACAAACCGACGAAGTCCCTGCGCTGCATGGGGAGCAGTTTTGCGAGGGCCTTGCGGCGATCCTTCTCGGTCTCACAGAGAATCATGGCCTGCACGTGCGGCAGGCGATCCTCGGCGAAGAACATGTGCTCGGTACGGCATAGGCCGATGCCTTCGGCGCCGAACTTGCGGGCGGCCTTGGCATCGCGCGGGATGTCGGCATTGGCGCGCACGCCGAACTTGCCGCGGAACTTGTCGGCCATCTTCATGAACTTGGCGAAGGTCGGGGAGTTCGGATCGGGATCCTGCGTCTCGGCCTGGCCGAGGTAGACTTCGCCGGTCGCTCCGTTGATCGATACCCAGTCGCCTGCCTTGACGTCGATCGTCTGATCCTTGGTGGTCACCGAGGCCGTCTTCGCGCGCTCATTGATGGAAACGGCCCCGCAGCCGACTACGCAGGGGACGCCCATGCCGCGCGCCACCACGGCGGCGTGCGAGCTCTTGCCGCCCACCGCGGTCAGGATGCCCTTGGAGGCGTCCATGCCGTGGATGTCGTCCGGAGTGGTCTCTTTGCGGAAGAGGATGACCGGGCCGGAAGGCGCCATCTCGACCGCGTCTTCAGAGGTGAAGGCGAGGCGGCCAACGGCGGCGCCGGGGGAAGCATCGATGCCCGTGGCAAGCTTGGTGAGTTTCCTCAGGCTGGTGACGTCGAACACCGGGTGCAGAAGCTGATCGAGCTGGTTGGGGGCCACGCGGCCGACGGCGGTCTTCTCGTCGATGAGCTTCTCTTCCACCATGTCAACCGCGACCTTCACGGCCGCCGGACCCGTGCGCTTGCCGTTGCGGGTCTGCAGCATGTACAGGACGCCTTCCTGTACCGTGAACTCGAAGTCCTGCATGTCCTTGTAGTGCTTTTCGAGGCTCGCGGTGATGCCGCGGAGCTGCTTGTAGACGTCCGCGTTCCAGGTTTCCAGTTCGCTGATGGGCTGCGGCGTGCGGATGCCCGCTACCACGTCTTCACCCTGTGCGTTGACCAGGAACTCGCCGTAAAAAACCTTCTCGCCGGTGCCGGGATCGCGCGTGAAACCGACGCCCGTGCACGAGGTGTCGCCCATGTTTCCGAACACCATCGCCTGGACGTTCACTGCGGTGCCGAGGCGGTCGGAGATCTTCTCCATCTTGCGATAGTAGGAGGCCTTCGGCGCCCACCAGGACATGAACACCGCGTTACGCGCGAGGATAAGCTGTTCCTTGCAGTCCTGCGGGAACTCGCGCTTGAGCGCCTTCTTCGCGATCTTCTTGAACTCTTCGATAATGGCCTTCAGGTCTTCGGCCGAAAGGTCGGTATCGAGCTTCGCCTTCACCTTGTGCTTGCGGGCGTCGAACGCCTCGTCGAACAGCGCCATGTCGATGCCGAGGGCCACTTCGCCGAACATCTGGATGAAGCGGCGATAGCAGTCATAGGCAAAACGAGGGTTACCGGTCTTGGCCACCAGGCCTTCCACGGTCTCGTCGTTGAGGCCGAGGTTGAGAATGGTGTTCATCATCCCAGGCATGGAAAACTTGGCGCCGGAGCGCACGCTGAGCAGCAGCGGATCGGAAGCGTCGCCGAGCTTCTTGCCGGCCAGGCCCTCCAGCTCCGTCAGGGATTCCCAGATCTGGTCGTCAACTTCGGTGGGGACTTTCTTGTCGTTGTCGAAGAAGACGTTGCAGACGTCGGTGATGATGGTGAAACCAGGGGGGACCGGCACGCCGGCGCGGCTCATTTCCGCCAGGCCGGAGCCTTTCCCGCCCAGCAGATCCTTCATGGTTCCGTCGCCGTCGGCCGTTCCGCCGCCGAACATGTACACGTACTTACTCATGAGTTTCCTTCTCCTATGAAGTGGTTACGATTTCCGAAAAATCCGCGATAGCGGAGAACTCCGCCAACAGCGCGGCTAACAACGTCAAACGGTTTAGCCGGATATTTTGATCCGGCGCATTTACCAGAATCTTGTCGAAGAACAAATCCACTTTGGGCCGCAAGCGGGAGATGGCATGTTCGATCGGCTGCCCCTTGATGGCTAGATACTCTTCGTACAGTTCGCGCTCGGGGCCGGGTTCGAGCAACGGCTCTTCAATGGAGAGTTTGGCGCGCGAAAGCGCCTGCCCCACCAAACCCTGGCCGGCTTGGTTCAGGATGTTTGCGATGCGTTTGAAACTGGCGGCCAGCGGCTCGAAATCGGGAGAAGCGCGCAGCTCTTGAATGCGCGTCAGCCGCGCTTCCAGATCGACCGGGTCGCTCCAGCCCGCGGCCATCGCGGCGTTGACTTCGTCGTACTTGAATCCTCGAATGTCCTTGAAGTAATAGCGCACGCGCTCTTCGAAGAAGCTGCGCAATGCGCCGTCTCCGCGAATCAGATCGAAAAGCGAAACCTTCATCCCGCCTTCCACTATGATTCGAACCGCGCCCTGCGCCGCACGACGCAACGCGAACGGATCTCGCGATCCAGTTGGAATCAGACCCACGCCAAAGCAGCCACCGAGCGTATCGAGTTTGTCCGCGAGCGCGACGATCCGCGCGGTCTCGCTCCGCGGGATGGCGTCTTCCATGCTCTCTGGCTTGTACTGGTCGTAAATCGCCTGCCAGACAGGCTCGGGCTCGCCCTGCGCGCGCGCATACAGTCCGCCTACGACGCCCTGAAGTTCGGTGAATTCTTTCACGAGCTCAGTAGTGAGATCGCACTTCAAAAGCTCGGCCGCGCGGACTGCGTTTTGGTCGCCCCCGAGTTCCCTGACCAGCGCAACTACGCGCTCCGTCTTCTGTAAATACGAACCGAGCTTGGCTTGGAATGTGACGTGAGCGAGGTCCGCGACGCGATCCGCCAGCTTCTTCTTCTGATCGGTCTCCCAGAAAAAGCGCGCATCGTTAAATCGCGCGCGCAGGACGCGTTCGTTGCCGTTGCGGACGAAGCCTTCGGGATCGGCGTCGATGTTCATCACGGCAACGAATTGCGGAGCGAGCTTACCGGCCTCGTCCTCGACGGAGAAGTACTTCTGGTGATGGCGCATCACCGTCACGAGGACTTCTTCGGGCAACTCGAGATACCGATCGTCGAATCCGCCGGTTATAGGGGTCGGATACTCCGTAAGATAGACGAGCGTTTCGAGCAGCGGCGGATCGGACTTCACGCGCACGCCGGCGGTCTCATGCAAGATCTTGTTGCGGCGTTCTTCGGCGGAGAGAATGACGAAGTTCTCGCGGAGCTTCGCCTCATAATCGGCCGTCGTCACGACGATCTCTTGCGCGCCCAGCCGGCGGTGTCCGTTGGTTACGTTCGAGGAGCGGACTCCCGCGATTTCGAACGGAACGACTTCATCGCCCAGCAACGCCACGATCCAGCGAATCGGCCGGATGAAGCGCGGGCCGCCCTTGCCCGTCCAGTACATTGTCTTCGGGAACGAGATTCCGAGGACGATGCCGGAAAGTGACTCGGCCAGAATGTCTTGGGTGGCGCGCCCGCGGACCTTCTTGACCAGAGCGTAGTATTCGCCCTTGGGAGTGGACTCAACCAACAAGTCTTCAGGCTTCACGCCTTGCTTGCGAGCGAAGCCGGCCACCGCCTGCGGCGGGGCGGACTTCGCCGGGCCGAGCACCTTCTCTTCGCTATCGGCTTGCCGCTCGGGAAGGCCGGTGGCGCGGAGAACGAGGCGGCGCGGCGTGGCATCCAGGGTGAGCGTCTCGTGCGGAATCTGTAGCTTCTCGAAGTGCGCGCGCAGGCTGGCCAGCGCGGGCAAAATCATCCAATCCGGAATTTCTTCGGCGCCGATTTCGAGCAGGAAGGGGAGGTTCATGACGCCACCTGTTGACGAAATAGTGGGGCGGACCCCCTGGTCCGCGCGGGTCCCCCGGGACCCGCTTTTCGCTCGAAAGGCCCATCTTTCCGACCGCCGCAAGAGGCCGACGAGGGCGTCGGCCGCGGACCAGGGGGTCCGCCCCACGCATGAAGGAAGTGCAGGCTCACAGGGCTACCTCCTGCTGTTGATCCATCCAGGCATGCGCGACGCCGACGGCCAGCTTGCGGACGCGCTGGATGACGCCGACGCGCTCGGTGACGCTGATGGCCCCGCGCGAATCGAGCGTGTTAAACAGGTTGGAACACTTCAGTACCTGATCGTAGGCTGCCAGCAGCGGGAATCTACGTTTCTCGGCCGATTTCGGATCGTAGGCTTTCAGGAGCCGCGCCGCTTCGCCCTCGTGCAAATCGAAGAGTTTCCAGAGAGTCGGAATGTCGGCGATCTCGAAGTTATAGACCGAGTATTGCAACTCGTCCATGTAGCGGACGTCGGCGTAAGTGAATCCTTTGGCCCAGTCGATATCGTAGACGCTGTTCTTCACCTGCAGGAAAGCGGTGAGGCGCTCCAGGCCGTAAGTCAGTTCCGCTGGGACTAAGTCGAGGTCGATTCCGCCGCACTGCTGGAAGTAAGTGAACTGAGTGACTTCCAGTCCATCCAGCATCACCTGCCATCCGATGCCCCAGGCGCCGAGCGTGGGCGATTCCCAGTTATCCTCTTCGAACTTGATATCGTGCTTGCGAAGGTCAATTCCGATGGCTTCCAGGCTGCCGAGATATTGCTCGACGACATCGTCGGGCGACGGCTTGAGAATCACCTGAAGCTGCTGGTGTTTGAAGAGGCGGTTGGGGTTGTCGCCGTAACGGCCATCGGCCGGTCTCCGGCTGGGCTGGACGTACGCGACGCGGTATGGCTTTGGCCCAAGCACGCGCAGGAACGTCTCCGGGCACATGGTGCCGGCTCCGACTTCGACGTCGTAGGGCTCCTGGATCACGCAGCCGCGCTCTCCCCAGTACTGTTTCAACTTGAAGACGATTTCCTGAAAGGATTGCATTGATGAATCAGTTTTCCAGTGGGACAGGCCATCGGTTTTTGTGGCCTGTCGCCTTTGCCTCGAAGACCCGCCGACAGACGACAAAAGACGATCGTCTGTCCCACCTGCTCCACTTCACCCTTCCTCCAGCATCGCGGCCGTCGTCAGCTTTCGCTCCGCGTGCGTTTCAATTTGCTGCACCAGAAACCTTCGCAGATCCGAAGCGGTCTCCCGGTTCCAGCCCGGGGCCACTTGCGCAACCGGCGTTCGGAGCATCTCGGCCGCCAACCGGCGCGACGCGGCGGTTAGCTCCATTCCTCCGCCGGCCGCCACCGTATTGCGGCAGTGCCCGCACAGCAGGCCCTCGCGCCCTCGGATGAAATACGCGCGCTCGGAGGGGACTTCCAAATCGCCGCCGCAACTCAAACAAACGCTCAACTCCGGCAGCCAGCCCGAGAGCCTCACGGCCCACAGCGAAAAATACGCCACCGCTCGCCATGCCGCCGCTTCCCGCTCGGAGCCGGCCCGGCGCATCGAATCCAAAACCGCCGCCAGCAAGCGGAAGAACTTCTCACTCGGCTCCGCTGCGGGAAGCAACTGCTCGCTCACCTCGGCGAAGTAGTCCAGCGCCAGGCCCGTGCGGTAATCGGAGACCATGTCGAATTGGGATTGGATCAATTCGCAAGAGTCCAGGTTGACCAGCTCGCGGGTTTCACGCTGAAAGTACGCCATCCTCACGTGCGATAACCGCTCCAGCCCCGCGCCGAAAGCGCTCTTCGGCCGCCGCGCCCGCTTGGCCACCCCCCGCAATTTCCCGAGATCCCTGGCCAGAAAGCTGACGACGAGGTCTGCTTCCTTCAGCGGATACGTACGGAGGACAAATGCTTCGCTGACGCGCGCTGGCACACGTGGAATGCTCAGAGTAACACGGATAAAAATGGCGCGCTCAAAGGCCCGCGGACACGTTTGCCACCACGGGGCTGCGGGGAAAGCCAGTCAGCGGCGGAACTCCGCGTGGAAGGCACCCCGCAACTGGCGGTCCGCGCGCCGATCGACGGTTTGCTCCAGCGCAACCCTCACCCGTTCTTCATTGCGATACGTGCGTAGCGCCTGAATGACTTCGACCGCAATCGGTGGCTCCCCATTGGCCACGAGGGACAACAGGAAATCCAGCGCGGAATCCTGGCGGGCGGTGGCAAGCGCGAGCAACAGAACGCGGCGCATCGATCCCTGGACCGTGCGTTCCCATTTCTCCCGGAGCACATCGATGGCGCCTGACAGGCGGCTCGCGCCGAGAGAGAGCGCGGCGACGAAAGAGAGCGAGCGCTCCGTGCCGGAAGCGAGCATCCCCGAGAAGCACTCCGCGAGCACATCCGGGTCGCTATCGCCGGTAAGGGCCTTCAGGAGCAGAAGCAGTTCACCGGTCTCTCCCACCAGCGAACCGAGGGCGCGGGCCGCTGCTGCCCTTACGCGCGGCTCCTTGTCGGCGAGGAGGCGGACCACTTCGAATACGGCATCCGGGTGGCGTGTCTGGACGAGTCCGAGCGCGCTGTCGGCGCGGAGTTGCGCCGCTGCGTTGACGGGCGGGCCGAAGGACGCCTCCATCTGGATGTGGCGCACGCCCTTGAGGTACACGTCCGCCGATTCGTAATCCATGGAGTAGAGCGCGCCAACGATGGCTGTGGCAGCCGCGCAGCCTTTGTCCAGCTTCGCGGGATTGGCCATCAGGCGGTGGAACGCCGCGGCGAGTTCCGGGATGAGTTCGGCGATGCGAAGCTCGCCGGCGGTTCTGGCGGCCTTGGCTACCACCAGGTTGGACCGGTGCCCGAGGAAGCTCGCGAGCTGACGCTGGAATTGCGGCGAACCGGGGTTTCGGCGCAACTCCGCTAAGGCGGTGAGGGCTTCCTCGGTGGGATCGCGTTTGCTCATGCGGCCGAACTGCGGTCATTATCATAACGCGCGGCGGAGAACGTACGGCTGCCAGGGCGCCGTCCCCCCGCCTAATCCCGTTGGCCGGTACTGCCGGGCGCCGTGCGAGGCGGCGCATGTGGGTGGGGCAGAACTCCCTATTTGCGCAAATGGCGACAGAATACTCGTGTTATTCGGCCCAAGCCTGTGGTACGTTGAATGCTAAGCCGTTAAACAGGATTAAAGGACTCCTTTAACCTTGCAACTGACACGAGGCGCCGACTACGCGGTACGCGCGATGATCCACCTGGCCGGATTGGCTCCGGGGGCCAGGGTCAGCCGTACCGAACTTGCTACTACGATCGAATGCCCGGAGCAATTCCTTTCGAAGGTACTCCAGAATCTGGCGAGAGCCGGACTGGTTGTCTCGCATAGGGGCAATACCGGAGGATTCGAGCTACCCCAGCCGGTCAAGAACGTTACGCTGCTGGAGGTGGTTGAGGCGATTGAAGGCCCCATCCGGCTCAACCTCTGCCTGACTTCGGATCAGGCCTGCGGCCGCCAGAAATGGTGTCCCGCTCATGGCGTGTGGGCAGAAGCCCAAGAGGCGGTCGCCGTGGTGCTGCAAAAGGCGACTATAGGGGAACTGGCTCGGCGAGCTGCAATCGCGGATCCCGATCCCCAGCCGGGGACGCTGCCTATCCGCTGAGGAGCGCCGCGGACCAGCCGGCTATTTTGAGGCTGAAGCCGGCTGCCGCCGCGCCGCGCGCCACGCCACCCACCGCAGCTTAGACTCAGCCAACGCAAGCATCAGTGCCATCACCGTCAGTGTGGCCAGCGCCGCGCCAGGGATGCTCAAGGCACGGCGGAACGCTTTGCCAGCCGCCCCATAAACCAACACCACGTGGACCCAGTAAACCAGCAGCGAGGTTTTGCCGTAGGTGATCATCCAGCTCCAACCCGCGCCTGTACAGTACTCGGTCCAAAGGTACGCTCCGGCCATCAGCAGCAGGCAGATGCCGGCGCGGATGATGATCAGCGCCGGGCTGTTGCTCCAGAAATCGGAGTTCGGATAGATCGAGAAAGGGATATTGGCGAAATATTGCGCGCTGAAGACGAGGGTTACGCCAACTCCCAGGCACCACATCATCAGACGTTCGATGTTGGCGGAGGCCGCCTTCACCACCAGGCCGGCCGAGATGCCAAATCCGACATACGATGCGCACGGGAAAAACGCGAACCGGCCGCGGCCGGTCCCCGGCGCCAGGTACTCGTGGAGGAGTTGCGGCGCGCCGCTCCAATTCAGGTTGGCGACGATGGGAGCGGCGGAAGCGATCGCCAGCCCGGCAAGCGCCGCGTACAGCGGGCGGGAACGCGATGGAACCAGGGCCAGCGCGGCCAACACGGTCATGGCCACGCCCATGCAATTGAGGATGTCGACTTTGGTCAATTCCCCCACGCTTCCATGGGGCCAGTCGCCGGCCCAGTTGGTGAACCGGAACGCGAAGGCGATGGCGAGGATGTATCCTCCGCGTCGCAGGGACACCAGCCATCGCCTGACAAAAACGGGCTCGCGGCGGTCGAGGCTCTCCATCTGGAAGCCGAACGTCATGCCCGCCATGAACAGGAACAGCGGCGCAGCCATTCCCCCAACGAACTGCGAGAGCACGTAAGGACCGCCGTCGCGGAGGTCCATGCGCGCGAAGCAATTGAAAGTGTGGCACTGGATCATGAAGACCACGGCGAGCCCACGCATCCAGTCGAGGAAAGCAAATCGCTTCACGGGAGACCATGATAGCGTGGCGTGGCCATTCTTGGCTGCCGTCTCGGCGTTCGTGCCGAGATTCCTGGATGGAAAACTCACGAGGAAAGGCCGTTATTTGCCTCGCATGGCGTGCTAATGCTGCGGATGTCGGTCCCAGGTCAGGGCCGGCCATACGTTGATGTCGATGTCAACCAAGTACGAGGTCGTAGGGGGTCTCCGTATTGGGGCAAAGCGGGCCCGGCTTCCCCTTGCCTTTGAGCAGGGCCAGCTCTACGCGCCTGCCCTCGCGCGCTGGCAGTATCGGCGCCACGCGCGCCAGCGGGCGGCCATGCTTGGTGACGACGATTCCCCCCTCGGGTAGATTCTCCAGCAGCGAAAGGCACTGCCGGCGGAATTCCGTGACGTTCAGGTCCCGCATGATTCAAGTGTACATCCGAATGTACAGCGTCAACAGTTGTCTGCTCCGTCTTGTGCACTGCCCGGGCGATTTTGTGCGATTCGCCCTCCGCTCCCTCACGGTCGCGGCTCGGCTCGCGGGCCATGCGCAAGACCGTCTAGCCGAGCGGAGGGCCGCAGGGGAACAACATCACTCGGTCATGGC
Organism: Terriglobia bacterium; assembly: GCA_963783505.1. GTDB lineage: Bacteria > Acidobacteriota > Terriglobia > Bryobacterales > Bryobacteraceae > BOG-224. The sequence continues at coordinate 110,229 of CAWAOP010000021.1, forward strand.
GCTAGTCCTCGAAAAAAGAGCTTGCAATCTGATAAACGTAGCAGTAGTATAAAAACATACTGAACTAGTAGATCGCTATGGCGCAACCGAGATTCACTCCCCTTGAACTGCGAATCATGCGGGCGTTGTGGGACAGCGGCCCCATCTGCATCCGCGACATCCAGGAGTCGTTCCCCGAAAGCGGCCGGCCTGCGTACACAACCATTCAGACCACCGTCTACCGCCTGGAAACCAAGAAGGCCGTGCGGCGCACCAGGAAAATCGGCAACGCCCACATATTCGAAGCCGTGATTCCCCGCAGCGCGGCGCAGGGGCGGTTCATCGACAGCCTGCTGGATCTGTTTGGCGGAGGCGTCCAGCCGGTGATGGCGCATCTCATCGAGACCGGCAAGCTCACCATGGACGACGTGAAAGAAGCGCAGAAGACCCTCCGCGCGCTGGCCAAGCAGGAGGAGCAGCCATGATTCTGGAAACAGCGGCCGGCATCTGGTCGTCCATTGCGCGACCGCTCGGAAACCACCTCTGGCAGTCCACTGCATTCGGCGCAATCGCCGCCCTTCTGGCCCTGGTCCTGCGCAAGAACCAGGCGCGGACGCGCTACTGGCTGTGGATGGCTGCGTCGGTGAAGTTCCTGTTGCCGTTTGCGTGGCTATCCGCGATAGGCAGCCGCCTGGGCGCATGGCTCATTCCGGCGGCCCCGGCGCCGCGGGTCTCGGCGCTGGCCGTAAAGCTGAGCGAGCCGTTCATGATGCCGGACGGAGTTTTCGCGCCGGCCTCAGCCCTGGCTGCGGCCACGCATCCCGCCGTTCCCCTCTGGCCCGCTGTCCTCTTGGCCGTTTGGTTCTCCGGCAGCGCGATCATTCTCATTGCGTGGTGGCGGCGCTGGTGGCGGGTTCGCACGGTAGTGCGCGCGGCGCAACCGCTGCGGGAAGGCCGGGAATGGGAAGCACTTCGACGGCTCCGCGCCCGAGGTCTGCCGGAAGCCCATGTGGGGCAGGTTGATAACCTGCGGCGGGTTGGCAACCCGCCACGCCGGTTACAAACCGGCGCGCAGGATTCCATCCTGCCCCACGTGAGCCTGCTATCTTCGGCGGCCGGCATGGAGCCGGGCATCTTTGGCATCCTGCGCCCGGTATTGTGGCTTCCGGAAGGCATCGCGGAGCACCTTTCGGAAGATCAATTGGAAGCCATCCTTGCCCACGAGCTCTGCCACCTTCGCTGCCGCGACAACCTGGCCGCTGTTCTCCATATGGCGGTGGAAGCTCTGTTCTGGTTCCATCCCCTGGTCTGGTGGATCGGCGCGCGCCTGGTGGAAGAACGCGAACGCGCCTGCGACGAAACCGTCCTTCAACTGACAGGAGCGCCGCAAGCCTACGCCGAAGGCGTCCTGAACATCTGCAAGTTCTACGTTGCATCGCCGCTGGATTGCTCCGCGGGAGTGACCGGCGCGGACCTGAAGAAGAGAATCGAGGGCATTATGAGAAATCGCTTCACTCCGGGACTGAGTCTCGGAAAGAGGTTGCTCCTGGTTTCGGCGGCGGTAGTAGTGGTCGCCGGCCCCGTTTCCATCGGACTTATGAACGCGCCGCAGATCCACGCCCAATCACGACCACTTAGCATAGCGACGATCGCACCGGTTCCTGCGGCAGCCACTGCCATCGCTTCCGACAACAGGGCGGGCTCCACCGCTGCCGCTCCGCAGGTTCCTCCGGCCCCGGCAAGTCAACCTCCGGCTGCCTCCGCTGCGGTCCCGGAGGCTAAGCCTGTCCCGGTGGCGTTCGAAGTGGCATCGGTCAAACGGGCGGAGCGCTGCGAAATCGGTAGAACCATTGATGCCGCGTCGGTGACATTAGCAGGTGTGCCCCTCAAGCCTATTCTGATTACCGCCTTTGGAGTGCGGAACGACCAGATCGAAGGACCTTCCTGGCTGGAAACGGATTGCTTCGATATTTCCGCCAAGATACCGGCCGGTGTCTCACTCGATCGGCTTCCAGAAATGCTCCAGGCGTTACTTACAGAACGGCTGAAGCTCGCCGCCCACAAAGAGGATCGGTCGCTTCCTGGCAATGTGCTAGTGGTGGACAAGGGCGGTCTGAAAGCGAAGGAGGACGACCCGAACACGAACTTCACGGGTCCTGGCCGCGCCGGCGCGGTGCTCATTGGCCGCGCGGGCGTTGGCCGGCTTAAAGGCGTCATGACGATAGCGTCGCTTGCCGGGTATCTTTCCGGCAGGGGGTACGGACCCGTGCAAGATGGGACCGGTCTTACGGGAAGGTACGATATCGATCTCTCCTGGGCGCCGAACCTGGACTTCGAACCGAGGCCGCTTGACCCTGCCGCATCGGCAGCCACGCCCCCGAGCGCGGACCTTCCCGTGGCGCCTCAAGCCAACCTGTTTGCCGCGCTCCGGGACCAACTCGGATTGCGATTGGAGCGCCGAAACGTAACGGCTCAGTTCCTGGTGATCGACCACATCGAGCGGGTCCCGACGGAGAACTGATAACGAGCGACCATTCAACCCATCGTGGCTCCAAGCGGCGCTCTGTGGGGTGATCTACGGGTCTCGTCGTTCTTACCTGAGTTGTTCGAGATCCGCCAGGTCTTTCAGCCGGCCACTCGCCTTCTTGTTGGTCCTAAGATCCTCGGCCCCTATGAAGCTTGCGGTCGTTCCGCCAAGGTCCGCAACGGATCGGTTTTCGAAGCAGTTCGAGAACTCAACTCCGGAAATCGACGTAAGAATCTCGACCCGCAACGGAGGCTGGCCCATCCGAATCACCTTGGCTGGCTGGAGGAACAACTCCGGTTCAACCTCACGGAACCCAAACTCACGAACAGCCCGAGCCGTCCTTTCCGCATTCTCGGCAGTCCGATCGATCCAGACGTCGATGTCGCCTGTGGCGCGTGGATATCCGTGGAAGTTGACGGCGTAGCCGCCGACGATCAGATACCTTACTTCATACGAGTTCAGCAATTTCAAGAACTCGTTGAAGTCGCGCGGTAGCAGAATCGTAGCCATAGTTAATCTGTCGCAGGAATTCCAGAGCCTCCAAGCGCTCGATCGGCGTCTTCGACCCCCAGTAGGCCCGTTCGTCGGAATCGGCGGTTAGAGAGTCTATGCGAAAAGCGGATCGATCCAGCTCGGCAAGGTCCATAACGCTTCTTCCTTGAGCATAGCGTGTCTGCCGGGGTTCGAGCTTTCCTCTTCTTTCCGCATCCCTCCGCGTAAACTCCGTGTCTCAGAGGCTGGGACTCGGCTTAGAAGCGAATTGCGGTCAACGCCCGATCGAGGGCTTCGCAGGTTCTTCCAGGGCATGGTGGAACACATAGGAACTCTCTACCGGAATTCCCTGCTTGAAATCCACCTTAATGACCGCCTCGTAGTAACGCGGCAGCTTGCCCGATGGCCCTCTCAGATGGCCTACCAGATCGCGCGCTTTGTTCGGGCGCGTCAGATACTCGGCGGCCGCCTGCGTGTCCGGAGAGCCGTTGCCCGCGATCACCAGCAATTCGCCGACGCCCGAGATCCCGCGAGTCAGGCTGATCAGCGCGTGCGTCTGGCCTTCGGAGGGCCTGCCGGCCAGGATATTGTCTTTCAGGAACTCCGGCTCGCCGGGACGGGGCTTCAGGTTGCGGATGCCCTCCGGCTCGATCACGATATCCTGGGTCAGCGCGGCGGCCTGCAATTGCTGGTTGAACTTCGGCGGTCCGATGAAGATCACGTCCTGGTCCGTGATCTGCTGCCACGAAAGGATGCTGCTCCGCGTGAGTTGCAGCTCCGGTTTGCGCGTAGACAGAAGCCGGGCGAACATAAATCCCGCGCTCGCTTCGCCGGCTCCGGTGAACCCGTAGGAGGGCCAAATGTCCTTCTCGGGAATCTTCAGATCCCGAAGGAAGGTCTGTATGCGTTCCGACTTTCCGATTTCCGGCCAATCGTTGGCTTTGGGGTCACGGAAGAACCCGTAATTCGGGAACCGGACGAACAAGGGAGTTCCAAGGCACACCAGTAGCGAGCGGTTGCTTTGCAGGAACGGCGCCCAGAGTTCTTCGAGTTCCGGCGTCCACTGGCTGGCCACCGGCGCGAGTTGGTTGTGCGACCGAATCCAGGCGGCGGTCGCCACCACGGCCCAGAGCGCAAGCAAGCTCAAGGCGCCGATTAGAGCGTACATGCGCCGCTTAGCCCGGAGAGCTTCGGCGTGGCCGGGGACGTGCGCCGGCATCGGTTCGAACGACAGCTTGAACCCCCCTTTGGGCAGGCTCACCAGCACTTCATCTCCGGAAGCCTCGGTCTGGTAGTACGCCATCAGCTTCTGGCGCAAACGGCCGGATTGAAGGCGAACGATGGAATCGAACCGGGGATCGTAGGAGGGGGGCTTGGAAAAAGCCTCGACGCCAACCGTATACTCTTTGAGCCTGTCGGCCTCGCCGGACAGCGTCTTCTCGGCCAGGTAATGCAGCAAACGCCGGTGGACTTCGGAGGTTTCGAACGTCTTGCTGCCCGCCAGGCGTCCGATCTGCGCCCGCACTTCTTCTGCGCCAACAGCCATCGGATCAGTATCTTACCACCGATACTCACCCGGTTGGTGACCGCGTTTCTGGACTTCGTTATCCTATTGTGCATATTGCAGTTCAATATCTGGATGTATCATTAGGCAGAGCATTTAACCGAGTCTCGCTCGCGGAGCGGTCTGCGGACCGCAGTACCATGCGGCTTGCAAAGCAAGCCCAAGGAGTGACCATGTCTTCTCGAATCCTCATCAAAACAGCGGTCGTGTGCCTGCTGGCAGCGGCTGCCTGGTCTCAAGAGTTTCGTGGAACTATTAGTGGAGCGGTAACGGACCCCTCTGGAGCAAGCGTCCCGGGGGCCAAGGTCACGGTTACGGAGACGCGCACAGGAACCAGGATTCCCACGGTTTCCGACTCGGCCGGCAAGTACACGGCTCCGTTCCTCTTGCCGGGCGATTACGATGTCGTCGTGCAGGCGGACGGGTTCAAAGCGTTCACGCGAAAAGGCTTGACGCTTGCCGCCGACGACCATTTAGCCATCGATGTCCGGTTGGAAGTAGGTAATGTGGCGCAGTCGGTGGAAGTTTCCGGGGCCGCGCCGCTTCTGGACACCGAAAACTCGACTGTCGGCCAGACTGTCGACACTAAAGAGATCACCGATTTGCCCGTGAACGGCCGCACGCCGATGATGGCGGCTAATTTATCCATGGGCGTCATGAATTACGCCCAACCCGGCTTGATCCATCCCTTCGACGCCGGCGGCGCCGCCGGGTGGGTGATTGCGGGCGCCTACCAACAGACCAGCGAACTGCTGCTGGACGGCTCGCCCAATGCCACCTGGGACGGACGCCTGGCCTACAGCCCGCCGCAGGACGCCGTCCAGGAAGTGCGCGTCAAAATCGCCGATTACGATGCGGCTTTCGGCCACACCGCGGGCGGGACGCTGAACCAGATCACCAAGAGCGGCGGGAACGGCCTGCACGGTTCCGCGTGGGAGTTCAACCAGCCGAACACGCTCACCGCCAACGACTTCTTTTTGAATAAGGCCGGCACTTCGCGGCCGGTCACGCACTTCAATCAATACGGTTTGACCGCGGGCGGACCTTTCTATGCTCCCCACGTCATGGACTCGCGCAATAAACTCTTCTGGTTCTTCGCCTGGGAAACCATGAAGGACGGCCAGCCCAACCCCAGCAGTCAGAACAACTGTTGCACTGTGCCCACGGACGCCATGAAGCAGGGCAATTTCAGCGGTATGGCCGTGCCTCTACGATCCGTACAGCGCAACTTTGAGCGGCACAACCATCAAGCGCAACCCGATTCCAAACAATCAGCTTCCCCAGAACTCCACGTACATGAATCCGATCGCCCAGGCGTACCTGAAGTTCTATCCGGAGCCGAACGTGCCGGGCAATCCCGCCACAAACAACTATTCCAGCGCCCCCAATACCACCGACAATTTCAACAATGAGATGGGGCGCCTGGATTACAATATGACGGACAAGAGCCGCCTGTTCTTCGATATTCGCCACACGGATTACTCTCAGGCGAAGAACAACTGGTTCAACAACGTCGCGGAAGGCTCGCTGTTGTACCGCGCCAATCTGGGCGTGGTCGCCGATGAAGTCTACGTGCTGAATCCGACAAACGTTCTGGACGTGCGGCTGAACTTCTCGCGCATGAACGAGGGGCACAATATGCCGAGTTTCGGGTTCGACCCTACCTCACTGGGATTCCCCTCGTACTTGGCATCCAATTCACGATACCTGCAGATGCCGATCGTCAGCTTTAACAGTACTACGCTCATGCAGGCCCTTGGCGCCACAGGGGCCAACAAGCTGCCGTCGCAGTCCTACCAGCTTTATGCGACATGGGTACGGATCCAGGGCAATCACACGCTCAAATTCGGCGGCGACTTCCGGCAGTACCGGCTGAATACCTTCACCGCCGGGAATTCCACGGGCACGTTCTCGTTTGGCAACTCGTTCGACAAGGCGGGCAGCAGCGCATCCTCCACCGTGACCGCGGGTCAGGATTTCGCCTCGTTCCTGATGGGCTTGCCCACTAGCAGCACGAGCGCCGGCTACGATGTGAACACCTACGCTTCCTGGTACTCGTACTATGGCGCGGGCTTCGTGCAGGATGACTGGCGTCTGGCGTCCAACCTGACCATCAACCTCGGCATCCGTTACGAACACGACGGGCCTTACAACGAAAAGTACGGCCGGACCGTGGACGGGTTCGACATGCGAGCTCCGCGAATCCTCTCGCAGTGGCTGCTCAGGCCGCCTACGCCAAGAGCCCGATCGCGCAACTTCCCGCCAGTTCCTTCAACGTACTCGGCGGCCTGGCGTTCCCCTCAGCGGGCGGGACGGCGGTTTATAAGAACAACTCGCACATCTTCAGCCCGCGTGTAGGATTCGCCTGGTCTCCGAAGATGATGCACGGCAAGACGGTGGTGCGCGGCGGTTTCGGGGTGTTCGAAGCGCCCGTGACTATCGCCGCGATGGGCATTGACGGAAAGTTCTCCACCAACCCGGATACCAATCAGGAAGGCTTCAGCCAAACCACTCCTGCCATCACCACGACCACGAACTACCTCACCCCGAGCGCGACGTTGAGCAACCCATTCCCCAACGGTTTCCTGCAGGCGTCCGGCAATTCGCTGGGACTGCTGACCTTTGCCGGCCAAGCGGTCACGTTCCTGAACCCCGAAGTCAAGAGTCCGTACTCCTTGCGCTGGAATTTCGGGTTCCAACACAGCCTGACGAACAATACGCTGATCCAGGCGCTCTACGTAGGCAACCATTCCCTGCGCCTCCCGATCGATTACACGCAGCTCAACGGCATCCCGCGGCAGTTCCTGAGCACGCTCCCGGTTCGCGACAGCGGTGAGACGTATCTCACCAGCTCCGTGGCCAACCCCTTCTCCGGCCTGCAGAGCAGTTCCAACGGCTCTACCACCACGCCGGCGCAGATCCTGGCGCGTTTCCCCGAATTCCCGGTTGGCGATAGCGCCAGCGGCTGGAGCGGCTCGGGCGGCGTCCTCGAGCAGAACCTGAACATCGGAAGCTCGTATTACCACAGCCTGAACCTTTCTTTGCAGCAGCGCCTAAGCCACGGCCTGTCCTTCGTAGTCAACTATGCGTACTCGAGGTTGATGGAGCGCATCATGTGGTTGAACGATTCGGACCCCGTGCCCAACAAGCGTGTTTCGACCATGGATCATCCGAACCGCATCGTGGTGGCCGCGACCTACGAACTGCCGTTCGGACGCGGGCGCAGGTTCAACATCGGCTCGCGCGCGTTGGACCTCATCGCAGGCGGGTGGGTGCTCAACAGCGTGTTCACGTGGCAGACCGGCGCGCCGATCGCCTGGCTCAACGGCAGTTCCAGCAGCCCCGGCGACTATGTTTATTTTGGCGGCCTGGGTACGGTCAATCCCCGAGCCGTGGCTCAAGGCGTGAAGGCGTTCAACACGGCGGCGTTCGACACGGCCTCCGCCGACGCCCTCCAGTATCACATCCGCACGTTCCCCACGACCTTCTCGAACTTGCGCGTGGATGGAATCCTGGACTGGGATCCCTCCTTGCTCAAGCGGATGAACTTCACCGAGAAGACATACCTGCAGTTGAGGCTTGAGGCTTACAACGCGCTGAACCGGCCGACCTTCGCGGCGCCAAGCACCACTGCGTCCAACAGCGCCTTCGGTACGATCACCGCGACGGCCAACCGTTTCCGCACCATTCAGGTCGGCGCGCGGCTGGTCTGGTAAAGGCCGGCGCGGGTTGTAATCATCCCTTTGGGATGCGGCGCGGCTCCCCAGCGGGAGTAGAGTCCGCGAATGCCGTGTGCCAGCGCCACGCCGTGGCCACGATGGTATCGAGCTCGGAGAATTGCGGTTCCCAGCCGAGCGCGTCATGAATGCGGCGCGCATCGGCTACCAGCGCCGGGGCATCGCCCGGGCGGCGCGGCACGTACTCAACCGGGACCTTGCAGCCCGAAATCCGCTCCACTGTTTCAACAACCTGCCTTACCGAATGCCCCGCGCCCGTACCGCAATTGAACGCCGCGCCGGCTCCGCCCGCCATCAGATATCCGAGCGCCCGCACGTGCGCGTCCGCCAGATCGGTCACATGGATGTAGTCGCGGATGGGCGTGCCATCCGGGGTCGGATAGTCCGTGCCGAAGATGCGCAGGCTTGGCCCTCCCATGACGGCTCCGATCGCGAGAGGAATCAGATGTGTTTCCGGCGCGTGCCATTCGCCGATTTCACCATCGGGATCGGCCCCCGCCGCGTTGAAATACCGCAGGCACACCGAACGCAGTCCGTAAGCCTGGCCGTACCAGCGGAGCACATTTTCCAGATAGAGCTTGGTCTCGGCGTAGGGACTTAACGGAGATTTGGAAGCATCCTCGCCGATGGGCACCTTCTCCTGCACGCCATAAATCGAGCAACTCGAAGAGAACACCAGGCTGGATACGCCCGCATCTCGCAGAGCGTCCAGAAACTCGATAGAAGCCGAAAAGTTGTTGCGGTAATACTTGGACGGATTCTCGACGGATTCGCCTACGTATGCATGCCCGGCGAAGAGTATCGCGCCAGCCACGCCGTATCGTCTGGCCGTATCGCGAATGAAACTCCGGTCGCCCGTGCAGCCTTCCGCGAAGGGACCGAACTTCGCCGCCCAAGGATTCCCCGTCACCAGGTTATCGACCACCACCGGCGTCATGCCGGCTAGCCGCAAGGCCTTGGCGGTGTGGCTGCCGATGTAGCCGGCGCCGCCCGCCACCAGCACAGCAGTTGTCGTTTCGCTCATTCGGTTCGTTTCGCTCCGGCGCAAAGCCCGATGGGCGCTACTGCGCTCCCCTCGACAGCACGATCAGTTTGATGGTGTGAAACAGGATGAAAACGTCCAACGCGACGGAGGCGTTCTTCACGTAGTAGAGGTCGTATTCCAGCCCGGTCGCGCAGTTTTCCGACCCCGAGAACGGGTGGTAATTGAACTGAGCCCAGCCCGTGACTCCCGGCTTCACGCTGTGCCTGTGGCGAAAGTACGGCAGGCGCCCCGCAATCGCATCGACGATCTCCGGGCGCTCGGGGCGCGGTCCCACCATCGCCATGTCGCCCTTCAACACGTTGAACAACTGAGGCATCTCGTCGATCAGAAACCTGCGGAGGAAACGCCCGGCGCGGGTCAGTCGCGGATCGTCCGGGGAGGCCCAGGCAGCCCCCCCCGCGGCTTCGGCTTCCGCGTTCATGGTCCGAAACTTGTAGCGCGTGAAGGGGACGCCATTCAATCCGATTCGAACCTGGCGGGCCAGCACCCCGCCCGAAGGCGAGAGCTTCACGGCCAGCGCGGCAAGCGCCATCGCCGGAGCTGTCACTACGATTCCCACGGCCGCCAACACGGTGTTGAAAACGGTCTGGTAAAAGACGCTCTGCGGACGCGGCCAAAGCTCTCCGGAGCTGACCAGTTGCGAAGGGCGCACGGCCGCCAGCGGCGTACGGCCGAGGATCTTCTCGTACGTGGCTTGCGCCTCTTCAATCTCGAATCCGGCGAAACGCAGATCGAGAAGCTCGCTGAGGGGAGCTTCCGCCCTGTCATCCCGCATACCTACGACAATGCGGCGCGGATGGGCCGCGTTCACCAGGTTTCGCAGCGCGGAAACGGGCCTTCCGGCTTGTCCCGACGCGGGCGCCATTTCCATGCGGGCCGGATCGCGCACCACCCCGGCGATCTCCAGGCCCAGCTCGGGATGCGCATTCACGTGCTTTGCAAGCTCGTCCAGCAATGGGCTATCGCCCGCCAGGACCAGGCGGTCGCGCGCCATCGCCGGCAGCGCGTACCCGGTATAGAACACTCGCCAAAAGAAGATGAGGATTATGGCCGCGGGGCAGCCCATCAGCATGACGGGGAGCGGCAGATTCAGGTCGGGCGCCGCGTAGCTGATCAGTCCCTCAATTAACAAAGCCGCTCCGGCGACCATGCAGATCTGCTGCAGCAGCAGGACGCGCGATTTCACCCGGATTTGCGAATACAGATCCTGGAAGTGCATGCCGATCATGAAGGTCGCAACCACGAGCAGTATCCGCAGCAGTCCCAGATCGTAAAAGAGGTAGACGGTGGGATCGACCTGCAGAGAAACGTAAGTCGCCGCGACGAATGGCGCCGTGATCAGCAGCGACTCCGACGCGATGAGCAGCAGAACGCTGAGCGGAACGAAGACGCGAAATAGTCGGATCATCGCGAGACTGAGCGCCCCTTACGCCGCCGGCCGAATCGGCCAGGGTGCTTCCGCTTCGCGCTTAAACATGCACGCGCGGATCGGCTCAACGCATTATAACGTACCTCGCGGGCGAGGCCGCTCGATTAGGGAAGCCGCGGGTATGCGGTGAGGCGCGGCGGCTGGTAATCCGGCTCCAGAAGCATGGGCGTCCTGTTGGCGTAGTAGGCCAGGATCTTCCGATTCTCTTCGGTTCCGAGATCGCGCGCCCAGACCACGCGGGCGTTATCGATATCGGCCGCGTTGTAAACCCACTCGTCCTGGAAGACGTGTTGAGGGTAGTAGTAGCGCACGAAAACGAGAAGCTCGCCGGGGATGTCATCGAGTTCGCGCTTGACCATGTTCCGCCGGAAGGGATTGCGATGGTTGATGTTGTCCCAGGTTTCGAACGTGCGAGCGCGGGCGGACCAATTAGGGTCGTCCGCGAGGTGCAACGCGTACCAGAAAATGAACTGCGCGAAGCACAGCGCCAGAAGCACGGCGGCGCATTGCCGCCCGGCGGGCGCTCCGCCAACGCGGACCCGGCCCAGCCGCTCCATGCCCGCGACGCTCATCAGAACAAAGAGGCACGTTGCGGAAGCCACGTACCGGTTCTGGAACGCCGGGAAGAAGTTGACGCCGAGCGCGAGGAACAGCGAGGCAAGCGGAACCCATGCCATCCGGCCCGAGCGTATACTCGCCAGGAATACCGGCAAAACCAGATACAGGGGAGGGTAAAAGAAGAACCGGTAGTAGCCGACGCGCGTTTCGAGGCGCTCCAGATAGGAGCCGATGGTCTCCTTCCCGTTCTGAAACGAGCGCTGCAGCTTGTACTCCATGGCCTGCTCGGGGGTGAGCGCGCCATGCGGCGCCACCGCGTCCTGAAAAGTCAGAGCCGGCGGCACGCCGTATCGATACTGGCTTAGCGCTTCGGGCAAGGTGGTCCAGCTTCCCGTGACCTGTTTGTTCTGCAACAGAGTCGTCCCCAGTGCAAGAATCACCGGAAGCGCGGCAGCCGCGGCATAGCGCGCGAGCGCGCGGCGTTCCACCCGATTTCGCATAGCGGGAACAAAATAGACCAAGACGGCCGCCGCCACGAAAAGCGTCTCATAGGGCCGCGTAAGCAGATGCAGCGCGAGGCCCGAACCGAGAATCAGAGCGTCGCGCCTGTTCGGACCGTTGCGTAGCCGCGCCATCGCGCCGAATATCAGGCAGCCGGCGATGGCCGCGACGAATCCGCCCCAGTACGTGTTCGTCCAATCGCTGAGCGGCCCGAATTCACAAACCGCCAGCAGCCCGCCGACAAGCGCCCAACCGGGAGTGGTCCACGCCTTCAACATCCAATAACAGAGCGCGCAGAACGCCCCCATGGAAAGCAGTACGCCCGCCCAGGGATGGCCGAAGAGAATCCAGCCGGCGGCCAAAGCCAACCCCGGCCCCATGGGATAGATGGAACTGTACGTAGGCTGCTGAAGCGCAAAAAACGTCTCGAAGAACGCGTGCATCGGATGCGCGGGATTTGCCAGGCGGAAGTGCCGCAACGTATCGGCTTCCAGCAGATGGCTGAACTCGTCGTAGATATCCGGCGCCGGAACCGGATGGTGCGCGAGCAAGACCAGCCGGAGCGCGACGGGCAGGATGGCCAGAGCGACCATGCACCACACCGTGCGCCGGGAAACCCGCTTCACCACACTCTCAAGCCATGGTCCGGCTAGGATGAACGCGGCGAGCAGAATGGCGATGACAATGACGATGAAATCGGCCGCCCCAAAACCAAGAGGATTGAGCCACGGCAAGAAGGAGCGGAAGATCTCGAAGAGATACATGGATCGTCTTCATTCTCGCAAAAGGGCGAGTGCGACGCGCTTCGTGGCGCGCGCTTCAGCGGGCCGTCGCAGGGTTCAGACTGCGATCCACGCGGCGAACTGAAGTTCACGCCCATAAGGCCCCCGGGCGCGCTGAAGCGCACGCCACTGAAGCTAACGCGGGACGATTCCCCTGCCCTCGTCGATCCCGATGAAACGGTTCGCCGCGACGCTCGTGAAATGCTGTTTTGTCCCGCTCGGCCACTCAACGTCTACCGCCGCCGACGTATCGGGGCCAAGGCCGAAGGTCAGCGCCAGATCGCTTTGCGAACAGTAACTGGAGCCGCTACGAACCATGTTCCACTGCTTGCCGCCCGCGCCTTCCACGCGGACCACGGCGCCAATGCCATCGCGATTCGACCTTGTTCCCGCCAGCCGCACGTTCAGCCAGTGGTTGCGGTTGCCGCCATCGTTGCGGAACAAATACGCCGGGCCGTTGTTCGTGGAGATCAGAAGATCCAAATCGCCATCGCGATCGAAATCGGCGTACGCTGCGCCGCGAGCCACCACGGGGCGGTTGAAATCGGCGCCCATCGCAGCGGTGACGTTCTCGAACTTGTGATTGCCCAAGTTGCGAAACAGCAGCGGCGCCTCGCGATAGCCGACTTTCGGCTGCACGCGGCCGATTTGATCTTCGATGTGGCCGTTAGCGGCGAAGATATCCGGATAGCCATCCAGATCGTAGTCGAAGAAAAACACGCCGAAGCTCAGGGAGAGCAGGCTGGCGCGGCCCACGGTGGACGACGGCGCTTCATCCACAAACAGGCCATTGCCTTCGTTGTGGTACAGGCCGAGCATCTGGTTGGAGAAGTTTCCGACCAGCAGATGCGGCCGCCCGCTGCGGTCGTAATCGCCCGAGTCCGCGCCCATGGCTCCGCGCGCCACGCCGTCCTCGCCGTAGGCCACACCCGCGGACATACCTTCTTCCTTGAAAGTCCCGTTGCCGAGATTCCGGTAGAGCTTGTTCGGCTGCGTGTCGTTGGCGACGAAGAGGTCGGGCCAGCCGTCGCCGTTGTAATCGAGCACGGTGACGCCGAGCGACTTGCTGGTGGGGTCGCCCAGGCCGGCGCGTTCGGTCACGTCTTCGAATCGGCCGTTGCCCAGATTGTGGAAGAGGCGGCTCGACGTGCCTTTATAGGATTCCGGCGTGCAATAGGACTTGGTCGCGCCATCGAGCGAGCACCACAGAGTCCTTCGCCGGGCTCCACTGCACGTAGTTGGCGACGAACAAATCGAGCTTGCCGTCGCGGTCGTAATCGAACCATGCGGCGCTGGTTCCCAGGACGGCGTTCCGGATGCCCGACGCTTTCGTAACATCGCGGAACTTGCCGTCGCCTTCGTTGTGAAACAGACGGTCGCCTTCGAGAGCCGTGATGTAGACATCGTCGCGGCCGTCGTTATCGTAATCGCCGATGGCGACGCCCATGCCGTACATCTCCACGTCGAGCCCGCTGCCGGCAGTGATATCGGTGAATGTGCCGTCGCGGTTGTTGCGGTAGAGCGCTGGAAGCGATTTGTGCCCGGGACGCGGCGTGAAGTCCCGGCCGTTGATGAGGAGAATGTCGGGCCAGCCATCGCCGTCGGCGTCGAAGAAGGCGCAACCGGCGCCGAGAGTCTCGGGCAGATACTTCTTCCCGGTTCGGCCCGCGTTGTGAACGAAGTGGATTCCGGCTTGAGCAGTCACATCGGTGAAGACCAGTGGCGCAGGCCGGGGCGCGCCCTGAGCCGCCTGCGGAGGCTGGGCAGGTCTGGAGACCTGCCCCACTAACAGCGCCGCTCCCACGGCGCCAACTGCCAGCAGAAGGCGACTCACTGCTTCACCCTCACCGCGCTCTCGTGATCGTGGATCGGCTGGCGCTCGTTGTTATCTTCCGGGCTGATCATTCTGCGGCTGGCGGTGATGGCCTGCGACGACTCATCGGCTTTGAAGCGCCGGAAGAGCGCCTCCTCGCGATCGGCCGCGGCTGCGTCGCCCAGGCCGCGATAGCAGAGCATCAGCGTGTAGTGCATCTGAACGTCTTCGGGATCCACGGCGTTGACCTGCTTGAGCGTTTCGACCGCCGCGGCGTATTGCCGCTTCAAGAATTCGAGGCGCGCAATCTGGTTGAGGACCACGCGGTCGCGCGGGTACTTCGCTCTCGCGGTTTCCAGCGATTTCAGCGCGCCGTCATAATCGCCATCGGCTTTTTGAATGGCGGCCTGGAAGAACCAGATGCGCGCCAGACTGGAATCAAGCTGAAGGGCCTTCGCGATATACGGCTTGGCGCGGTCGGTTTCGCCTTCCTGAATCAGCGCGCGGGCGACGTTGAGCCAGCCGTCGGCGTATCCAGGGTCGGCTTCCGTCACCTTTTGAAAAGCGTATTCCGCGCCCTTCAAATCGCCTTGCAGCAGCAGGCCAATGCCCCAATCGTTCCACCGTTCCCGATCCTGATTGCGCGCCACTGGCGACCACGCCGCTTTGCCGACAGGCAGCGAGGTGTGCGCCTCGGCTAGAGTGACGATCGGCAGCACGGGAATGCGATCGCGGATACTCCCTGAAACGTTGGCGGGGATCGACGCCTTCAGAAACTGATACTCAAGCCCGTTGTGATCCGGCGAGAGCAGCGAGGAATCCTGGCCGGGCTTGGGCTGGCCGGCGTACGCGAACTGCGTGTAGTACCAGGAGAACTTACGGTAATTCAGTTTCGCCGTGAAGCTAATGGGGCCGCGCGCGTCCTTCGGGACGCGCACCAGGTAATGCGCCACATCCGCGGCTCCGGGCGGAATCAACCGCACATAAAGCAGGCTGCGCGTCTGCCACGCGTTGCGCTTGTCGATCGGATTTCCCTGGCCATCGAGCTGATAGGAGCGGTAGAAGTGCGCGCCGGGCTCGACGGGTCCGCGGCCATCGTCTTCCACATTTCCGCTCCAGAAAATCACGCGCCCATCGGCGTCCTTTGCTTGAAGCTCCAGCCAAACATCGAACGCGTCCACGGTGCCCGCGGGGAAGAAGTGGCCGATCTTCCGCGTGCGCACCACTACATCGACGCGCGCCGCGCTTCCCGGTTCCAGCGCGGCCCCCGGCGCGTCGAGCGGCGCGGCCACCTGGCCCACTTCGCGCAAGGTGGCCGGCCCGCCCTGTTCCACTTCCTCGCCTTGGGCGAAGGTCGTATTGGCCTGCAGCGGATTCGCTGCGCCGCGCATCTCGGTCCCGCCAAGCTCCGCCGTCGGCAGGCGATGCGGCGAAGATATCCACGGTGATGAATCCCGACTTCAGGAACTTCTCGACGTCGTTCATCTGCGCCTGGTCCTGGTTGCGCGTACGCCACGGCCGTATTGGCTGCGGCGAAGCGGTGCGAATGAACCTGGCCGTTGCGATTGCCGGGATCGCGCGACGCAACCAGCGGCATGTGGCAGTCCTCGCAGATCTGAGATTTGGCGGGGTAATAGAACGAACGCGCGCCCTGCCCGGATACGCCGCTGGCCTGCCAGTTGTCGTAATCGTTGAATCCGCGAATCCAGCGGTAGCCGTTGACCGGGACGTCCAGGTGCACTTTGTGGCACGCGGCGCAGAATTCGGGGTCGCGCATGAACGGCTTCAGGAACGTGCGCCGGTGCGGCTCCGGATTGAGATACGTCAGGGCGTAGTCGGCCGCGTGGAGCACCTGGTTGTGGCTGGCGGCGAGCTCGTGCAGCGGCGGATACTCCACCGTGAAATCCGCGTTGCCCATGGTGCTGCCCACGTGCACGATGGCGTGGCAGGACATGCAGCCCAGGCCTGCCTGCGCTTCGGGCGTATCGATCTGTTCCTTGATGGGCCGGTCGAACCGTCCGTTGAAGAAGACCGCGTGATCGTGGCATCCGGCGCACCACTTGCTGGGCCGCGTGCCGATCACGTCCTGCATGTACTCGATGGCCTTCCGGTAGAACTGGTTGTTGAACGACGCGAAATGGTGCGTCGAGCTTTTCCATTGCTCGTAGATATCCTTGTGGCACTCCCCGCAGCCTTGGCTGTCCATGAAGAAATTCGAAGGGATGATGCGCCCGTCCGTGGTTTGCGCGGAAGACGGCGCAAATGGAGAATGCGAGCCCGCGCCTTCCTGGTCCATCGATAGCGGCGGGCTGTCGGGATTGGTAATCCTCTCGATCGCGTCCGGCCGCACGCTGCGATACAACGAAGCGCCTGTCGCCGCGAGGCAAATCGCCATACCCGCCGCGCTCCATCGAAGCCGGGCGCGCGTCGAAACCTCGGTTTCCATCCGCCGTGCGTTCTTCAGCAGGCGCACGCCAACGAAGATCACCGCCGCAATCGCCAGCAGCACGTGCGCCCATAGCGCCCAGCGATGGTCTCGCGTGTTTCCGCCGCAGGCCCAGATACAGCGCGGGAAGACCGGCCAGTAGGATAGCCGTGCACGCGCGCGGATGCCGGCGCCAGGCGAGCGCGCAGCCTGCCATGAGACACACAGCCCAGCGCCGCGTGCAGCGCCACGTTCCCCATATAGAGCAGCGTGGCCCGCGGAAACAGCGCCAGATATGCGGCTGTTGACAGTGAGGGCGGCCAGCGCCAGGCCGATCCGTCTTGAAAAGGGGTCCTGCGGCATGACCTAAGATTTTCCCGCCATCGGAAACGGCGATTTGCGCTCGATGCGTGTTCGGTGGTGGGGCAGGTTGGTAACCTGCGGCCGATTGCCAATCGGCCTCGCGAGGGCGGTTACCAACCGCCCGCAGGATGCCATCCCGCCCCACCGCTTCGCAGTCAGAACGTCTTCCCTTGGTTGCTGCTTCATCCTCTATGTCCCCGGCCTGCCGGCGAGAGGCCGGATCAGCCGCAGAGCCGGACGAGTCAGATAGTCTCGCAGGTACGCGGCATGTCCGGCATCTTGCGGAAAGTGTTCTCCGGGGGGATAGGGATAACTGCTCATTCCATGGAAAGGAAGCGGCAACACGGACTGCGAAAACGCGGTGTTGGCGTCCGCGTCCTTGGCCCAGCCGTCCACCAGCAGCAGGAAGTCGCGCTTCCACCCGGCGGGCAGAGCCGGAAGCCCGTCGGCGCGCGAACCGCATGGCGATTTCGTCGCCCGACCCCATGACCACCATGCGGTCGTCGGGCTCCGCCAGCAGCGGGTCGCACGGCGCCGTAGCGCGTGTAATTGCCGGGCGTGGGATTCCACATCGACGTGGAAGCCACGGTTTGGTAATCGAACTGTCTCCGGCTGTTTGCGCTGCGGATCGATGGTCGGCTTGCGAGAAGCCGCGGTAATGCAGATCGGCCGACAGCCATGGGAACGGCGGTCATGCGATTCGGCGGCGCGGCGCTCGTTTCCAGCAGGTAGATCTCGTCCCAATAGACGCACAGGTTGGTGACGATGCGCACCTCGCGCGAGGCGGAAAGAAACTTGCCGGTCAGATCCACAGCCATCGTCTTGGGCTTGCCCGAGGGCATGCCCATATCTTCGATCACCGTCTTCCAATTGCCCTGCGGCGTCCTTCACCTGAAGGTAGGGGAAGATCAGGTCCTGCGTTGGCCTGCGTCGGCGGCCAGGAACGTGCTGCCGTCGGCCCAATCCACCCAGCCGTTGAGCACCAGCGCCGCGCGGTTATCGCGCGCCGCCGGCCGAAATCCAGATCCAGGTGATGCAGTTCGGCGACGCCGGCCGAGTCGCGGCGGAACGTATCGGGATAGCGACGATCGACGCGTTGAGCAGAGCCTCGCGCGCCTCGGCGCCTGGACCGGCCGGAGTTCGCCTCGCGCGCGCTCGACGGGATAGATCTTGCGCTCCGCGCCGAACAGGCGGAACTCGGGGAACGGCGGCGACTTGAATTTCTCGTTCGTGATCACGTCGATGCCAGCCGGATGATCGAGCGCGATGAGCTTGATCTGATCGATATAGGAGACCTCGCGCAGTTCCTCGGTGAGGCGCACTTCGTAATGCGCCGTCGCGCGGCTGCACCGCCTCGCCGGGGATCGAGACGTACTCATCGTGATCCACCGGGAAGTAATGGCCGTCGCCCGAGCTTGCGCCCAGCGGCGCCACGCCCAGCACGTCCGTGATGAACTGGAAGCGCGCTGCCGTTCCAGGTGAAGATCATGGGGCACGAGCCCGCCAGGCGCGGCGCTTCTTTGATGGCCACCACGCGATTCACCGCCTGGTCCATTTCGTTCTGGATCATGCCGTTCGGCCACGTGATCCGCACGGTATCGATCTGCGTGCGGCCGCCCAAGCGGAAGACTAGCGGGAACGCCCTGGTAGGTGGCTTTCTCGTAGCTCGAACCGGCCTTGATTTCAACTTTGGTATTGAGCGGGATCTTGGGATTCTTGACGCCTTCGAGCGCGATCTCGATCCAGTTGCCGTAGCTCGCAACCGAGTCACGGTCCACGTAGAGCGAGCCGTCCTTCTCGATACGCGCGCGCGCCAGGCGCCCGTTGCCATCGAAATCCGCAAGCAGTGAGTTCGCCCCGGCGGACGCTGGCGCCGGTGAAGACGGTTGAAGCTTGCCGCCCTGGTTGAGCAGCAGCAGGTTCTCCGGAGCGGAAACCATCAGATCCGTGCGGCCATCGCGGTTCACGTCACGCGCCGCGAGCGCATGAGCGCCGGCGGGCAGAGCATCGATCGGGATTGCTTCGTAAGACCCGCCGAGACGGTCGTGATACAGAACTCCGGCGCGGTTCCGGTAGGAGACGACCAAGTCGAAACCCGGCGTATCCGGATCCAGATCGAACGGCACGGCATCTAGCGCGCTCCCGGCCACGAATGGAAACCGCCTGGTCTCGTCGCTGAAGCCCGCCGAACCGTTGTTTCGGAACAGGCGTGAATCGGGACCCAGCAGAACGAGATCCTCGTCGTAGTCGTGATCGAAGTCCATCCATACGGCCTTGTTGAAAGAGCCGGTAGCCAGGTCGGCCTGCTTGCGGAACTGGCCTTTAACGTTGTGATAGAGCGACGCGCCCTGCCTGGTGATGACGCAGAGATCGGGCAGTCCGTCATTATCGAAATCGCCCGGAGCGATGAACACCACATCCTTCAGGCCTTCGAGTCCCGTGTTCGCTACCGGCGTACGGCCGTAGCGATACAGCCGCACGCTCTGCGCCGACCACGCCAGCAGGCTTGGGCGCGCGCCTCCTTCAAACGCCAGCGCCGTGAGGCCGGCCGTAGCGGCGTCGAATCCTCCGGCGATCTTCGTGGCATTGTAGACGGGCGCGGGCGGCGGCGACGGAGGCGGCGCGTCAATGGGATCGTAGACCTCGGCGTACACGCACCACTCCATGTCCTCGGAATCGCCCGATGCATCCTGCTGTTTCTTGATTTCCTGGAAGGCGGCTAGCTCGCGCGTGGCTTCCGCCTGCTTCTCCTGCTCGCGGTAGAGGCCGTAAAGCTGAAAATGCGGCGCGGCCAGGCGCGGATCGAGGTTGCGCGCCTTTTCGAACTCCGCGATCGCCTTGTCGTCTGTCGCCGTTGTTCTTGTAAATCGCAGCCGATCTGGTAATGCGTCTTCGGCTCGGCCGGGACCAGCCTGCGCCATCCCCTCGAAGTTCGGCGAGCGCCTTCTCCAGGTCGCCCTGTTTCTTGTAAGCGATGCCCAGGTTGAACCAGGTGTGCGGAAGCGGCGGGTCCTGCTTCTGCGCCCGTTCGAGTTCGGCGATGCCGTTATCCGTATCGCCCGCGCGGAGAAGGGCCAGTCCGTAGTTGACGCGCTCGCGGACCGAATCCGGAGCCAGCGCCAGCGCCTGGCGGAACTGCTCTACGGCCTGTTCGTGGGTGGTCGGGTTTTCGTAAAACGCTTTGCCGAGATTACGGCGCTGCCAGAGGCGGTCGTCGCCGGTGGGACGCAATTGAGGGAAGGCAAGCCATGCGCAAGCGATGGCCACAAGAGGCGGTACGAGCCGCGCCACGGGCTTCATGAGTGTTTTCCGCTGAGGCCCCCCGATTCCCCCGCAATCCCTCTCGAAAAACGATTTCTGACCGCTTCCCAGCCGGCCGGCGCCAATCCGGCCACGCCGTGAAGCGGTCAGAAAATCTTGAAGAGGATTGGCATGTTGTAGCTAGAATAACGATTATCCCCCGGCCGGGCCAATAATAGAAAGAGATTAGACGGGGCACATCGGATCGTATGAAGGACAGGCGCTCGCCCACAATCCGTCTGCTGGCGGGCCTTGCCGTGACCCTTTCGGCCGTAGCCGTCTACTCCGCCTACAACTTTGTCCAGCTTCGCCATCTGGAGGACCTCCAAACCAGTACCATCGACCGCAACCGTATGGATTCGCTGCTGCTTCTGCGCATCCAGCGGAACATGAATGACCTGGCCCTCACCATGCGCGACATGCTGGAATCGAGCGAGCCCTATCCGCTGACGGCGTGGCAGGGCCCCATCAGGCGCATTCGAACGGACCTGACGGATGCGCTGGATCAGGAAGCGAAATACTCGCCGCTCGACCGCGGCGCCGATCAGCGCAAGCAGTCTCCTCGAGCAACGTCATTCAGTTCTGGGACGCGATCGACCGGATGTTCGCGCTGGCCGCTTCGGGCGAGGAAACCAAAGCGCGCGACCTGGTGCGGAACTCGCTCCAAGCCCGGCAGGAGACGGTCAGCGCGGCGGTGGCCCGCCTGCTGGTGTCCAATAACGAGGCCGAGCAGGAAGCCAGCGAGCGCGTGCGCGGCATATACGTGCGCGTCGAGCGCAACGTCTATTGGTTCCTGGCCGCCATGCTGGTGTTCATCGCGTTCACGAGTCTCTATTTAATGCAGTCCAATCGCCGCCTGTTCGAGCAGGTAGCGGCGCTGTCGGAGAGGCGCAGCGAGCTGGCCCAGCAGGTCATTTCGATGCAGGAGAACACATTCCGTTCCATCTCCCGCGAGCTGCACGACGAGTTCGGCCAGATACTGACCGCCGTAGGCGCCATGCTCCAGCGCGCCGGCCGCCAGATGTCGCGGCGGTGCGCCGGACGCGCAGGCCGAACTGCGCGAGATCCAGGAAGTGGTGCAGACGACGCTGGAAAAGGTCCGCACGCTCTCCCGCGCCCTGCACCCGGTGGCCCTGGACGAAGCAGGCTTCGAGAGCGCGCTGGACGACTTCCTCCCCGGCTTCGAGAAGCAGACCGGCATTCGCGTGGCGTACTCGAAGGACGGAGAAGGCCGCGAAATCGACCGCGGCCTGGGCATTCACCTTTATCGGGTCATGCAGGAAGCTTTGAATAATGTAGCCCGCCACTCAAAATCGCCGTCCGCCGCCGTGCGGCTGCGTTACCGGGAGGATTCGCTCGTCCTGGAAATCGAGGACCACGGAATCGGCTTCGGCGCCCGCGATAACAAGCAGGGCATGGGCATGGTCTCCATGCGCGAGCGCGCGGAGATGCTCAACGGCAGCGTCGGAATTCTCGAACCGCGAAGGCGGAGGCGCGCTGGTGCGGCTAACCGTGCCGCTGGGGGCCGGAGAGGCGCAGGCCTGACAGGATCATGACGGTTTGGCCGCGGCCAAGCCGCCATGCTACAGTCTGAAGAGAAACGATTTCGAGGCGGTAGACGCTCGAAATCGATTTAGCTCCTTCTCGGTAACCTTCGGAAGACCGGGGCGCGTAGCTCAGTTGGTTAGAGCGCCTGCTTCACACGCAGGAGGTCACAGGTTCGAGTCCTGTCGCGCCCACCATCGACAGACCAGGCGGCCTACCTGCCCAGGACGACATCGATGCCAGCGAGGAGCAGATCCAGTTTCGCCTGGGAGATCTTACCCACTCTCTCGGTCAGCAACTCTTTATCGACGGTCACGATCTGAGAAACGTTGGCGACAGAATCCTTCGGGAGACCGGTGGCGCGCGCAGGAAGGAAGACGTTGCCAGGCGCGTCCTCCCACCGAAGATTGCTGGTTAGCGGCACACACACCACCGTGCCAATTCTACTTCGATTGAGGGCATCCCCCTGGACGACGGCGACAGGCCGGCGAAACCCAGGCCCCGACCCGGCTGGCGCAGGCAGGTCGGCCCACCAGATCTCACCTTGCGAGATCACCACTCGCTTCGCTCCAGAGCGCGGCTGGCGGCGGAGGATACAAAGGCGTCCCTATCTTCTCCCAGTTCGGAACAGACCCGATCCATGGCTTCGGTGACGTCATCCGGCGAGTGCCTCGCGACGTATTCCCGCATGGCGTCACTGAACAACCGGCTGCGAGACTTCTTGGTTCGCCGCGCAAGCCGTTCCGCTCCTTGGAATACGTCATCGGGAATCGACAGAGCCGCTTTCATACCTCTAGTAATACCCCGGCTGCCGCGGCGCCGTCAAGAGTGTCGTCCGCGCTCGGTGCGGCAGGGCAAGCCCTGAAATTCGCTCAGCCTGATCCGCCCCATTTAACTGACCGGCGCCGGGAAAATCGCTCAGATCAGGCTGAGCGGTTTTGGCGCAGAGCCGCACTTACAGCGCGGCTGGCAGACGCGGCAGAAGAGGCGTGAGCACTCGGGACATGGCGCCCAGCAGTCTTTACAGAGCAGATGGACGCGCTCGCACAGGCACAATGGATTCGCCCGCGCGCCGCAATGCTCGCATAACGGCGATTCCAGGACGCCGAGGATGGGATTCCAATCCAGCGCATGCGCCCGCTCTTCTTTCTTGCGGATCAGCCGAACCGAAATGCGCCGAGCGGGCGCGCGCACGGCAAGCAGCAAGGCCGGTTCCATGCGGACGCCCAGCGCATACTTGCGGCGCAGATCCTCCAGTTTGGCGGCGCGATCGGCAATGGTGGCCGCCTCGCGGCCGCGTTCCTTTTCGGCGCCGGCCGCGTCGTTCGCGCGCTTGGCGATTCGCTTCTGAATTTGCGCCAGCAGGCCCGCGTAGTAGGATTCCACGCGCGCCGTATCGCGCGCCAGACGGCGGTTGGCGTTGTCCTCGGCTTGCGCCACATGTTCTCGCAAACCAGCCTGCGCCGCACGGACGGCAGGCGGGTACGAGCGTTTCACCAGGTCCGCCTCGGCAACCCCGCTGGTTTCGACCAGGCCCTCGCGGATTCCCAGAAGGAAGTTCTCGGGCGCGGTTACCAGCGATCGGGCGCCGGCGTTGATGCAGACCGTCGCGATTCCCAGGCTGCGGTCGTCCGACTCGATGGCGTACTGAAAGGTGAAGAACAAGTAGACTGTCGCGGCGGCGCTATCTTCCACGAGACGCCAAATCCCGTTCTGTATGGCCAATTCCGCGCTCAGCACGGAAGCGGCGTCGATGGGCGGAGGCGGACTCGCGCGCAGGTATTGCGCCTCCACCAGAAGCGGCTGCGCGGGCAGAACGCGCTCCATTCGATCCAACCAATCGGCGGAGTCGTCTTTCGGGTCGAGCGAAAACCATTCCTCCACGCCCAACGACGCGGCCAATTCGGAGGGCAGCATGGCCCCAATCCGGCCGCTGTCGCCGGGTTCCACCAAGGCGCCCCGGCTCATCAGCAGATCGCACACCCACTCGGAGACGGCGTTCACCGGCTACACCTCGAAATCGCGCTGGAAAAGCGCCTCATCCAGGCGCTTGGCCTCGGCATATTCCTTTTTCGTCGCGATCAGCCGCTCCGCCAGACGGTCGAAGCCCTCCTCGATTTTTCCGGACTCGCGCCCGGAAAGCCACAGATCGAGCACCAGCGCCGCGAAGTCCCCCTCGTCGAGCGTTCCCAGAATGGCGTCCATTTCTCCCACGACCAGCTCGAACATATTGATCTTGTCGTGGAGCACGCGCAGCAACTGCTCTTCCACCGTTCCGGCCTGGCAGAAATTGAAGACGAACACCTCTTGGGTCTGGCCGATGCGGTGCACGCGCCCGACGCGCTGTTCCAAACGCATCGGATTCCAGGGCAGATCGAAATTGACGACTGTGTTGGCGAACTGGAGATTGCGCCCTTCGCCGCCCGAGCCGGTCGAAAGCAGTATGTTCGCCTCGTCCCGGAAGCGCAGGATGGCGGCGTCCTTCTCGGATTTCGACATTTCTCCGCTAAAGACGGCATACCGAAGAGAGCGCCGATCGCAAATTTCCTCCAGATATTGCAGCGTAGCGGTGAATTCGGTGAACACGACCGTCTTGGCGTCCGGGCGTTCATTCGCCCCGGCCAGCATGCGCGTCAGTTGCAGGCCCTTTGCCGTAGCGGAGATTTGGCTGGCCGCCTCCTGCATGGCTTCCAGTTCGCGGCGGTCCGCAAGACTTAGCCGATCGCTTTCGGAGAGCATCCGACCCACGGCCCGGCCCAGCGCGTGCGCGCTGCTTCCGGCTTCGCGCTGCAAGAGGTGAAGCCCGAAATCGCCGGCGCCTTTGGATGTCCCGTGGCGCGTTGCGACGTAATCGGAGACCATTCCATAGAGTCGCGCCTCGTCCGGCTCGGGTTGCGCCACCACGCTGGCGGCCACCCGGTGCGGCAGCCGCACATCCACAACCGATCGGGTGTTCCGAATCATCACCTCCCCAAGCAGCCCCCGCAGGCGCTCGGGATTGCGGGGAGACTTCGGCTTGCCCGGCGCCAGGAACTCCTTGCGAAACTCGGCTTCGGTCGCCAGCAGCCCCGGCTTTAACACGGTAATCAGGTTGTAGAGCTCGATGAGATTGTTCTCCACCGGCGTGGCCGTCAGCATGAGGATGAACTTCTTGTTGAGCGAGTTCACCAGCTTCCAGTTGGCGCTGGCGCGGTTCTTCAGGCAATGCGCCTCATCCACAATCACCATGTCCCATGAGATGCCGGCCAGCGCCGAGGCGTGCGGCTCCAGCCGCGCCATGGCGATGGATGCGACCACCAGAGGTTGCTCGCGCCAGAACCGCTGCGGATCGGAGCGGAACGCCGAATCGTCGGGCGACGCCGAGGCCAGGCCAAACTTTTCCGCCAGCTCGCCTTTCCATTGCGTCACCAGGGAAGGAGGCGTAAGCGCCAGCACCTTGCGCACCATGCCGCGCATCCAGTATTCCTTCAAGATCAGACCGGCCTCGATGGTTTTCCCCAGCCCCACCTCGTCGGCCAGCAAGGCCCTCCCCTTGAGGCGCCGGAGCACGCGCCGCACGGTTTCCTGCTGGTACATGTACGTGTCCACGCCATTGAGTGAAGGCAGGCAAACCAGGCCTTCGAAGCTCTGCGCCAGGCGCAGTTCCAATAGCCGCCGGCGGAGCATATAGTCGGCCAGCGTGCCGGGGCGTCCTTCAGGCTCGCGCGCGAAAATCGGCGCGGGAACCGCTTGGAAATCCACCGAGGCGCGCGGCGGCGGAGCGAATGGCTCGGGTCTGGCGGGCGCGGCCGGCGGCGCCGGCATAGCGTCCATCGCCGGCGGAGGTGGAGCGGCCGACGGAGGTAAAGTCCGGCGCGGGAGGCTTTCGAGCAGCGCGCGGGCGTGATCCCGATACGGCTTCCATTTCCGTCCCGGCGCCGATCGGGTCGCTTCCAGGAAATCGTGGAAGTCCTTCACCGCCTCCTCGCGGCTGCCCATCTCGAGATGGGCCAAGCCAAGGTCGTAGGTGGCGTTGGGCGCTTCGGGGTACTCGCGCAACCGGTGCAGGTAGGAGATGGCCTGTTCGCGCTGTCCGGCGGCCAGATGGATTTGGGCGAGAAGATCGAGCGCCGGATAACAATCCGGGTCGAGATTCAGCGCTTTCTTCGCCATCCGGGCCGCGCCGGGATCGTCCCCCCGCTCGCGCAACCCAGCCGCGATCCCGAAAAGATAGTGGGATTCCTCGCGGTCAAACTCACGGGCCTCGGCCGCGCGCCGTTCCTTCAACATGCGGCGGCGGCGCTCCTGCTTTTTCGGTTGGTTCACGCCAGCGAAGCGATTATAGCGTGACTGCGGCGCGGGCGTTCCCAATTGGAAGAGGCGGCGTCAAGCACATGGACGTCGGCGACCAGGACGGATTGCGCCCGGACGCGGGCAAACTGCACGACATCCTGGATATATGCGGCGTCCCCAATTCATTCGAGATTTACTCCGGCACGTATACCAGCGCCGTCGCGGATCGCTTCCAAAACCATGTGATGCCGTTCTTTGCCAAGAACCTCGGTTCCGGCAAGAACTGCCAGTGAGCGTTTTCGGGCGCGGGCTGCGGCCTCAGCGATCTTCCGAAGCCGGCCCCTCAAGCGCCGAAGGCAGAACGGACCCGCTCGGCCGTCCCTCCGGGCGGGCGCACGATTATAGAATCAGGCTTTCGGTGAAGCCGTGTCTGACGAAGCTCTTTATCGCGAACTCCAACAAGATCTTGACCGGATGCCGGTCGGCTTTCCACGTACCGATTCGGGCGTAGAGATGCGGATTCTCCAGCGGCTCTTCACGCCCCTGGAAGCCCGAATCGCCTTGAGCTTCGGCCTGTTGCCCGATCCGGTCCCGGCGATACATAGAAGGTTCGGGGACGACATCGGCGGCGAAGCGCTTGCGTCCGCATTGGAACAAATGGCGTATCGCGGCCTGATCCGGGCTGTATCCGGCCCGGGAGAACCGCGCTACTCCAAACTGCCATTTGTTGTCGGCATCTACGAGGGGCAAGTGGACCGGATGTCGGAAGAATTGGCGCGCGACTTGGTGGAGTACTTCGATGGAGGGCTCGGCCAGGCGATCCGGCCCAAATTCACGCCGCAACTGCGAACCGTCCCGGTGAACAAGCCGATCCCCGTCGAGCGTCTGGTCAGCCGTTACGACGACATTCGCGCGTCGGTAGGGAGCTCCCCGGGTCCATTCGCCGTCATGAACTGCATCTGCCGGCAAATGAAAGACCTTGCCGGCGAGCCTTGCCGCCAGACAGCCGTCCGGGAGAACTGCCTGACCATGGGGGCCGCTGCCACCGTCATGCTCGATCACGGCCAGGCCCGGAACATTTCCCGCGAGCGCATGATCGAATTGCTCGACGAAGCGGACCGGGAGGGCCTGGTCCTGCAGCCCCAGAACACTCGCAACCCGCTGTTCATCTGTTGCTGCTGCGGTTGCTGTTGCGTTTCGCTCCGCGCGGGCAAGCGGCTGGAGAGGCCGGTCGAGTTCTTCAGTGCGAACTATTTCGCCTCGGTCGAGGCCGCGGAGTGCAGCGCGTGCGGGACGTGCATCGGCCGTTGCCCCATGGATGCCATTTCATTGGGAGGACCGGCGGCGACGGTCAACCGTTCCCGCTGCATAGGCTGCGGCCTGTGCGTTTCGAGTTGCCCGTCCGTATCCGTTCACCTCCTGGCCAAACCGGAGCCCGCAACGACGCCCCGCGGCACGGAGGGCCTGTACGCCCGAATTTACCGCGAGCGGTACGGCGCAGCGGGGTTGGCCCGCGCCGCTCTTCAAAGCCTAGCCCGGCGAATGTCACCGAGAACTCGATCCTGACTCTCTCCCCGTGGAGGCCAGCACGGCTCAGCGGGGTTTCCCTGCAACACCGCCTTCCGACGAACACGATGGTCCGATCCAGGAGTTCTTCGCAAGGAGACGGACAAAAGCTGTGCGACGGCCTTCCGGTCTACCAGCTCCTGCTGATTTCCTTCCCGGCCCAATTGAGCCAGGCCATCGCGTTCGGGCCGCTGCCCACCCGCACGCTCGGTAGCGGGACGTTCACCCTCAGTGCGTCCGCTTCCTCGGGTCTCACGGTAAGCTTCACTTCCACGACCCCCTCGGCGTGCACAGTTTCGGGCACAACCGTAACCCTGGTCGCGGCCGGAACCTGCACCATTCCAGCGGCGCAGACCGGCAACACATTCTTTTCGGGCGCCACGCCGGTCAGCGCGAGCTTCACGATCCAGGCCCAAACCCTCCAAACTATTACTTTCGGCGCGCTGGCGCACAGAGTGCTCGGCAGCTTCGTAGGCCCCGCCAGCGGCTTAACCGAGGGTTCCGCAGCCGGGTCCGACGCGTTGCTTCCGGTCGTTCCCTCCACGCAGCCTCTGAGCGGAGTCTTCGCGCCCTCGAGCGACCAGAGATGGCTGACCATCGGAACTATCACAAACGGAGTCGTCAATTTCTCCTTTACGGCGAACTCGACCGGCTCCGCCCGCGTGGCGCACATCACGGTACTGGGCCAGCAAATCACGGTGACGCAAAGCTCCTCCGCTAGTGGGGCCGCGCAGACCATCACCTTCGGCGCTCTCAGCAACGTGACGTTCGGCGTCTCACCGTACACGGTGAGCGCCACGGCGAATTCGGGTCTAGCGGTGAGTTTCGCTTCAACCACCACTTCGGTTTGCACGGTTTCGGGCAACACGGTGACGATTGTAGCCGCCGGCTCCCGTTCGATCACGGCCAGCCAGGCAGGCAACGCTACCTATGCGGCTGCAACTCCCGTGACACAGAGTTTCACTGTCGCCGCAGCGCCGGTGTTAAGCATCGCAAGCGCTCACACCGGCAACTTCACGCAGGGGCAAAACGGCGCGACCTACACCGTCACAGTCGGCGCTACGGTGGCGGCGACGAACGGCACGCTCGTTACGATGACGGAGACCGTTCCGAGCGGGTTGACGCTGGTATCGATGGCTGGGACGGGCTGGACGTGTCCGAGCAGCGGGACGACTTGCGCTCGCAGCGACGTGTTGGCGGCGGGTTCTAGCTACCCTGCGATCACGTATAAGGTGGGCGATGTGTATCCGTACACATCGGATGTAGCGCCCAACTTCGGAGATGGCGTCCTGGACGTCCGGGATCTGATCCAGGAGTTATTCGCGGTGAACAGCATACCGGGGTACCGGCCGGCGGCATGTTCGGACCGGTTCGACGCAATGGATTTATATCCGGCGGACGCGGGGACGACGCGAGGGGGTGACGGGAGTCTGGACATCCGGGATCTGATCCTGGAGTTGTTCCGGGTGAACAATCTGGACTTGCCGCGGCCGGTGCGGGCGTCGCGCGGCGGTGTGTGCGCATCGAGCGGGACAGCGGGCTCGACGGAACTGGACACGGCGCGGCGCGGCGGAGCGACGCCGGCGATCCGGACGGCGGCGGCGGGCGCAGTGGGGCTGGGGCCTGTGGAACGGCAGGCGGACGGGAGCGAGCGAGCGCCGGTGTATCTATCGGCGGCGGAAGCGTTGACGCGGGTAGCGGTGACGTTCGGGCTGGGCGACCAGCAGTCACAGTTACGGTTCACGGCGGCAGCGGGCTTCGAACCGTCGCTTGTGCAGGATGGCCAGTTGGGCGTCGTAGCCGCGGCATGGCTCGATGGAGTAACAGTGCCGGCGGGCGGACGCCTGCTGCTAGGCTATGTGGGCGGCCCGGCGGGTGCGCTGGCGGGCGTGCAGTTCTACGGCGTTTCGGCGAGCGGATTGGACGACAGCCGGGAGGTGCGGTTGGAGGCGGGAAGCGGGACGAAAACTGCCCAATAATAATGTACATGTTGTTCCAACGCCGGGCGCCCCTGTCAAGGCAAAGTAGAAATGTCCTATTCCCAGCAAAGTAGAAATGTCCGCTTTACGAAGTAAAGCGGAGGGGGTGGGGTTAGAGTGGATTGGTCCGCGAGGGGTCGCGCCCGAGCGGATGCCCAAGGCCGAGGCGACGACGGGGCTGGCTCCGAAGAAAGCATCGGCTAGCGACCCTCCGATGGCGGCGACGAAGTCGCCATCGGAGGGTTTTGATTTCAAGGGCGTACTTTCTTTGGTGGGGCCCTTGAGGAGCTGAGGCCTTGGGCTATGAAACGCGAGAGGCCGCCGGGCCGATTTTGCCCGGCGCTCCTTTTGCCTTTCGTAGCGGAGGGCCCGCTCAACTGCGAGCATTGGACACCTCGATGGCTTGGCGGAGAGAGCGGCCAGACCGGACAGAGAAATTCTTCATCCAATCGCTTTTGCGTTGTGGCTTGCCAATGGGGCGCGCGGGTTTTACCTCCGTCGTCGGAGGCGCCGCCAGTTCGCGCAGCGGCGGCGCGCAGCGGCGCACGCGCACATAGCGGTCTTGGAAACGCACCGCGACAACCCCGTCCATTCGCTCCTCCACGCGCACCCAGGCCTTGCGCATCCCCGTCCGAATGTCCCGGCGGTCGATTTGATAGACCTTGGCGTCGAACCTCACGGTGTAGTCGTTGGTCACCTGCCGTTGCTCGACGTGACTCAGAATCACCGCCAGATCGTGCTCTTTGCTCAGCGGGCGGTGGGCGTCGGCAGCGTCGGCTGGCTGCACGATCAGGGTCCGGTTCCACCAGGGCAGATAGTCTGTCTCCAGGTAGGCATTGGCTTGGTCGATGGTGCCCACTTGGGCCACACGCATGCCTTTCACCAGCCGATCCTGCGCCGTCAAAAACTGGCGCTCGACGCGCCCCTTGGCCTGCGGCGAGTGCGCCGGAATCCAAATCACACTCAGTTCGTGCAAGGCCCGCTCGATCTGCGTGGGCGGCATCTGGGGCCGATCCCGGCCTTCGCGCTGCTCCTGCCGTTTGGTCTTGACTGCCACCTGGAACATGCCCGCCTTATCCGTGTAGAACGCCAACGGTTGGCCAAAGCGCTCCAGGTACGACCCCAGCAGGCGCCGGTTCTCCTCGCTCGAGTCGTGCCGCACGAACCGCGCGAACAGCCGGCTGGTGGCATCGTCGATCATCGAAATCAGATAGATCCGCTCCCCCCGGCTCTCCAACCAGTCGTGCGTGCTGGTATCCCACTGCACCAGTTCGCCGCAGCGGCTCCGCCGCGGCCGCCATTGGTGCACCTCCACCACGCCGCGCTGGCCCGCCTTCCATAGCCCCGCTTTCGCCATCCACCGCCGCAACGTCTCCTTGCTCACTGTCGTCTGGTGCAGGTTGTGCAGGTACTCGGCCGCCAGCGTCGGTCCGAAGCCTCGATACACCGGATCGGAGAGGAGCGTGATCGCTCGCTGTTCCATCTCGGCCGGCAGCTTCCGATTCGATGCTCGTCCGCGCAGCTCATGGATTACCGCCTGGTCCCCTCTCCTCCCCAGCTTCAGCAGGAGTCGCCGAACTTGCCGCTCGGTGACGCCGATCTCCTCGGCCGCCTGCTTCTGGGTGATCAGTTTCTTCTTGGCCTTCTTCAGGGCCACCAGCCGGTCTCGTTCGGCTTGGGTCATCAGTAGTTGTCCTTTGTCCACCCTCCAGGCTGGACCCGGTCAATAGGACATTTCTACTTTGCCCAAATAGGACATTATCATTTTGCCGCGACACAACGCCGGGCGCCCCCCCCCAAACGTGTGCATTAGGGTTATACTGGCGTCGAATCGGGGAATGGGTCATTGCCAAGACCCCTTAGCGGGTGGCGGCGGGTAGGCGGCAGCGAAACTTGCGATGTCCCAGGGCCCGATGGGGCTGGAAGGGCTCGATGAGCCGCAGTGCGGTTTGTTCGGAGATGGGCGCTAGGCGACGAACACGACTTCAGCGTGAACGGTCGGAGGATACGAGCATGAATACGAACCGGCGTTTTTGGATTCTGTGTTTGGGGTTGGTCCTGATGGCCGCGGCCCCTGCGTGGGCGCAGAACTCCATGGGCATCAGTTGCCCGAGCAGCGGCACGGCAGGCACGATCGTGTCGTGCACGTTGAGCCTCTCGTTGGGAAGCACAGTCACCGCGGACGCCTTTACGTTTGGCTTGCAAGTGGTTCCTAATGGATCCGCCCCCGCCATGACCACAAACCCGGGTAACCTAACATTCACCGATACCCTCGGCCTGACGACGGGAAACGCGGGGACGAAAAGCGCCACACAAAGCTCGATCGGCGTGGTGTGGGCCAGCTTCGACGTAGCCGACGGCAATCCACCGTTAAGCGGCAATATCGCGTTGGGAACGGTCAAATTTACCGTGCCTGCCGGTGCGGTTGGAGGCCAGTCTTACTCCGTCAACATTACCGGCGCCGATGCGAAGCTCGGCAATGCCGATGTTCCCGTCTCCTATCCCGCTCCACCGGCGGCCACGGTGAATGTGCAGACTCCGGCGGCTACGAGCTACACGCTGACCGGTCCGGCCGGCGGCGCCCTGAACACGGCCTCGACGAACTTCACGGTGACGCCGAACGGGACCTACACGGGGACGATCACGATTACGCCTTCGGGCGGAGGGCTATCGACCGCGACCGTGCTGACGTTCAGCAGTTCTTCGGCGGCGCAGACGTTCACGATCACGCCGACGGCGGTGGGGCCGGTGACTTTGACGCCAACCAACAGCGGAGGGTTGACGGACGCAAGCGCGGTGACTTATGACACGCCGCCCGCGGCGCCGACGATCGGTACGGCGACGGCGGGGAACGCGCAAATCTCGGTGGCGTTCACGGCGCCGGGTTCGACCGGCGGTTCGGCGATCACGAGTTATACGGCGACGTGCGGGGCGCAGACGGGGACCGGTACGCTTGAGCCCAGTCGCCGTGACGGGTCTGACGAACGGGACGGCGTATACGTGCACGGCAACGACTACGAACGCATACGGAACGAGCGCGGCCTCGGCGGCGTCGAACTCCGCGACGCCCCAGGCGCCGGCGACGACGTACACGCTGACGGGCCCGGCGGGCGGGGCGCTGAATGCGGCCTCGACGAATTTCACGGTGACGCCGAGCGGGCTATACACGGGAACGATCACAGTCACTCCGTCCGGAGGCGGGTTATCGACGGCGATCACGCTCACCTTTAGCAACTCGGCATCGGCGCGGACGTTCACGATCACGCCAACGGCGGTGGGGCCGGTGACGTTGACGCCCACCAACAGCGGGGGCTTGACGGACGCAAGCGCGGTGAATTATGACACGCCCCCGGCTGCTCCGACGATCGGTACGGCGACGGCGGGGAACGCGCAGATCTCGGTGACGTTCACGGCCGGGGCGACGGGCGGAGCGACGGTGACGTACACGGCGACGTGCGGCGCGCAGACGGGGACCGGCGCTAGCAGTCCGGTGGTAGTGACAGGGCTAACGAACGGGACGGCGTCTACGTGCACGGTGAAGGCGGGGAACACATACGGTACGAGCGCGGCTTCGTCGGCATCGAATTCGGCGACGCCCTTGGCGTCGGCGACGACGTACACGCTGACGGGCCCCGCGGGCGGGGCCTTGAACGCGGCCTCGACGAATTTCACGGCGACTCCGAACGGGCTGTACACGGGGACCATCACGGTCACTCCGTCAGGTGGTGGATTATCGACGGCGATCACGCTCACCTTCAGCAACTCGGCTTCGGCGCAGACGTTGACGATCACGCCAACGGCGGTTGGGCCGGTGACTCTGACGCCGACCAACAGCGGGGGGTTGACGGACGCAAGCGCGGTGAATTATGACACGCCCCCGGCTGCTCCGACGATCGGGACGGCGACGGCGGGTAGCGCGCAGATCTCGGTGGCGTTCACCCCTGGCGCGACGGGCGGAGCCACGGTGACCTACACGGCAACGTGCGGGACGCAGACGGGAACTGGAAGCGCTAGTCCGGTCGTAGTGGCGGGACTGACGAGCGGGACGGCGTATACGTGCACGGTAACGGAGACGAACGCCTACGGCACGAGCGCGGCCTCGGCGGCGTCGAACTCGGTTACGCCCACGGCGACGACGTATACGTTGACGGGCCCGTTGGGCGGTCTGTTGAACGCAGCCTCGAACAACTTCACGGTGACGCCGAACGGCCCCTATACGGGGACGATCACGGTCACGCCTTCCGGTGGTGGATTATCGACGCCGGTTGTGCTGACGTTCAGCAATTCCTCGACGGGGCAGACGTTCACGGTCACGCCCTCGGCGGTGGGGCCGGTGACTCTGACGCCCAGCAACAGCGGGGGGTTGACGAACCCGTCGGTGGTGACCTATGCGACTCCGCCCGCGGCTCCGACGATCGGTACGGCGACGCCTGGGAACACGCAGATTTCGGTTGCGTTCACGGCCGGCTCAACGGGCGGCTCGGCGATTACGAGTTACATGGCGACGTGCGGGACGCAAACGGGGACGGGCAGCGTGAGTCCGATCATAGTAACCGGGCTGACGAACGGGACTGCTTACACCTGTACGGTGACGGCGACGAACCTATACGGTACCAGCGTCTCGTCGGCAGCCTCCAACTCGGCGACTCCGTTGCCGATAGCGACGACGTTTACGTTGACGGGCCCGGCGGGTGGCGCTCTGAACACGGCGTCAACGAACTTCACGGTAACGCCGAACGGAACCTACACGGGGACGATCACGATCACGCCGTCCGGGGGCGGGCTTTCGACGGCGACGGTGCTGACGTTCAGCAATTCCCAGACGGCGCAGACGCTCACGATTACGCCGACGGCGGTAGGGCCGGTGACGCTCACTCCGACCAATAGCGGCAGTCTGACGAACCCATCGGCGTTGACTTACGCGACGCCGCCGGCGGCTCCGACGATTGGAACGGCGACGGCCGGGAGCGCGCAGATTTCGGTGGCCTTCACCGCGGGGGCGACGGGCGGAGCGGCGGCGACATACACCGCGACGTGCGGGACGCAGACGGCGACGGGGACCGGTAGTCCGCTTGCAGTGACAGGGCTGACCAGTGGGACAGCGTATACGTGCACGGTGACGGCTACGAATACGTACGGGACGAGCGCGGCCTCGGCGGCGTCGAACTCGGCGACGCCCACGGCGACGACGTACACGCTGACGGGCCCCGCGGGCGGAGCGTTGAACGCGGCCTCGGCGAACTTCACGGTGACGCCGAACGGCCCCTACACGGGAACGATTACCGTCACGCCGTCCGGCGGCGGGTTATCGGCGGCGATCACGCTGACGTTCAGCAACTCGGCGGCGGGGCAGACGTTCACGATCACGCCGACCGCGGTAGGGCCGGTGACGCTCACTCCGACCAATAGCGCCAGTCTGACGAACCCGGCGGCGCTGACCTATGCGACTCCTCCGGCGGCGCCAACCATCGGCACGGCCATGCCTGGAAACACGCAGATTTCGGTGGCTTTCACGGCTCCGGGATCCACGGGCGGCTCGGCGGTCACGAGCTATGCGGCTACGTGCGGGACGCAGATGATGACCGGATCGAGCAGTCCGATCATAGTGACAGGGCTGACGAACGGGACGGCGTACACATGCACGGTGACGGCGACGAACACGTACGGCGCGAGCGCGGCGTCGGCAGCTTCCAATTCGGTGACTCCGCTTCCGATAGCGACGACGTATACTTTGACGGGACCCGCGGGCGGAGCGCTGAACGCGGCCTCGACGAGCTTCACGGTAACGCCGAACGGGACCTACACGGGGACGATCACGATCACTCCGTCCGGCGGCGGATTATCGACGGCGACGGTGCTGACGTTCAGCAATTCCCAGACGGCGCAGACGCTCACGATTACGCCGACGGCGGTAGGGCCGGTGACGCTCACTCCGACCAATAGCGGCAGTCTGACGAACCCATCGGCGTTGACGTATGCGACGCCGCCGGCCGCTCCGACGATTGGAACGGCGACGGCCGGGAGCGCGCAGATTTCGGTGGCCTTCACCGCGGGGGCGACGGGCGGAGCGGCGGCGACATACACCGCGACGTGCGGGACGCAGACGGCGACGGGGACCGGTAGTCCGCTTGCAGTGACAGGGCTGACCAGTGGGACAGCGTATACGTGCACGGTGACGGCTACGAATACGTACGGGACGAGCGCGGCCTCGGCGGCGTCGAACTCGGCGACGCCCACGGCGACGACGTACACGCTGACGGGCCCCGCGGGCGGAGCGTTGAACGCGGCCTCGGCGAACTTCACGGTGACGCCGAACGGCCCCTACACGGGAACGATTACCGTCACGCCGTCCGGCGGCGGGTTATCGGCGGCGATCACGCTGACGTTCAGCAACTCGGCGGCGGGGCAGACGTTCACGATCACGCCGACCGCGGTAGGGCCGGTGACGCTCACTCCGACCAATAGCGCCAGTCTGACGAACCCGGCGGCGCTGACCTATGCGACTCCTCCGGCGGCGCCGACCATCGGCACGGCCATGCCTGGAAACACGCAGATTTCGGTGGCTTTCACGGCTCCGGGATCCACGGGCGGCTCGGCGGTCACGAGCTATGCGGCTACGTGCGGGACGCAGATGATGACCGGATCGAGCAGTCCGATCATAGTGACAGGGCTGACGAACGGGACGGCGTACACATGCACGGTGACGGCGACGAACACGTACGGCGCGAGCGCGGCGTCGGCAGCTTCCAATTCGGTGACTCCGCTTCCGATAGCGACGACGTATACTTTGACGGGACCCGCGGGCGGAGCGCTGAACGCGGCCTCGACGAGCTTCACGGTAACGCCGAACGGGACCTACACGGGGACGATCACGATCACTCCGTCCGGCGGCGGATTATCGACGGCGACGGTGCTGACGTTCAGCAATTCCCAGACGGCGCAGACGCTCACGATTACGCCGACGGCGGTAGGGCCGGTGACGCTCACTCCGACCAATAGCGGCAGTCTGACGAACCCATCGGCGTTGACTTATGCGACGCCGCCGGCCGCTCCGACGATTGGAACGGCGACGGCCGGGAGCGCGCAGATTTCGGTGGCCTTCACCGCGGGGGCGACGGGCGGAGCGGCGGCGACATACACCGCGACGTGCGGGACGCAGACGGCGACGGGGACCGGTAGTCCGCTTGCAGTGACAGGGCTGACCAGTGGGACAGCGTATACGTGCACGGTGACGGCTACGAATACGTACGGCACGAGCGCGGTCTCGGCGGCGTCGAACTCGGCAACGCCCACGGCGACGACGTATACGTTGACGGGCCCGTTGGGCGGGCTGTTGAATACAGCCTCGAACAACTTCACTGTGACGCCGAACGGCCCCTACACGGGGACGATCACGGTCACTCCGTCCGGCGGCGGGCTCTCGACGGCGACGGTGCTGACGTTCAGCAATTCCTCGACGGGGCAGACGTTCACGATCACGCCGGCGGCGGTGGGGCCGGTGACTCTGACGCCCAGCAACAGCGGGGGTTTGACGAACGCGTCGGCGCTGACCTACGCCACTCCGCCCGCGGCTCCGACGATCGGCACGGCGATGCCCGGGAACACACAACTCTCGGTGGCGTTCACAGCCGGGTCAGCGGGCGGCTCGGCGATTACCAGTTACACGGCGACGTGCGGGACTCAAACGGGGACGGGCAGCGTGAGTCCGATCATAGTAACCGGGCTGACGAACGGGACTGCTTACACGTGCACGGTGACGGCGACGAACGGCTACGGGACGAGCGCGGCTTCGTCGGCATCGAACTCGGCGACTCCGATGCCGATAGCGAGTACGTACACGTTGACGGGGCCCGGCGGGCGGGTCTGTGAGCGCGGCCTCGACGAACTTCACGGTAACCCCGAACGGGACCTACACGGGGACGATCACGATCACTCCGTCCGGGGGCGGGCTTTCGACGGCGATCACGCTGACGTTCAGCAATTCGGCTTCGGCGCAGACATTCACGATCACGCCGACGGCGCTAGGACCGGTGACGTTGACGCCGGCCAACAGCGGGACTTTGACGAACCCGGCGGCGGTTACCTACGCAACTCCGCCTGCGGCGCCGACGATCGGGACGGCGACTCCTGGGAACACACAGATCTCGGTGACGTTCACGGCCGGGGCAACCGGCGGGGCGACGGTGACGTACACCGCGACGTGCGGGGCGCAAACGGGGACCGGCAGCGGAAGTCCGGTCGTCGTGACCGGGCTGACGAACGGCACGGCGTAC
This sequence comes from Terriglobia bacterium, assembly GCA_963783505.1. Classification (GTDB taxonomy): domain Bacteria; phylum Acidobacteriota; class Terriglobia; order Bryobacterales; family Bryobacteraceae; genus BOG-224. The sequence goes on from CAWAOP010000021.1 coordinate 148,379, forward strand.
ACGTGTACGGTCACGTCGGCGAACGCGTACGGCAGTAGCGCGGCCTCGGCGGCATCGAACTCCGCGACGCCGCTTCCACCGGCTACGTCCTACACGCTGACGGGCCCCGCGGGCGGGGCGCTGAATGCGGCCTCGACGAACTTCTCGGTGACGCCGAACGGGCTATACACGGGAACGATCACGGTCACTCCGTCCGGCGGCGGCTTATCGACGGCGATCACGCTTACGTTCAGCAACTCGGCTTCGGCGCAGACGTTCGCGATCACGCCCACGGCTGTAGGACCGGTGACTTTAACGCCGACCAACAGCGGAGCGTTGACGGACGCGGCGGCGGCGACGTATGCGACGCCACCGGCAACGCCGACGATCGGGACGGCCACGCCGGGGAACGCGCAGATCTCGGTGACGTTCACGGCCGGGGCGACGGGCGGAGCGACGGTGACGTACACGGCGATGTGCGGCACGCAGACGGGGACCGGGACTGGTAGTCCGCTTGTAGTGGCGGGTCTTACGAACGGGACGGCGTACACGTGCACGGTGAAGGCGGGGAACACGTACGGGACGAGCACAGCCTCGGCGGCATCGAACTCGGTTACCCCGTTGGCGCCGGCGACGACGTACACGCTGACGGGCCCCGCGGGCGGGGCGCTGAACGCGGCCTCGACGAATTTCACGGTGACGCCGAACGGGCTGTACACGGGGACAATCACGGTCACTCCGTCCGGCGGCGGGTTATCGACGGCAACCACGCTCACCTTTAGCAACTCGGCGGCGGGACAGACGTTCACGATCACGCCGACGGCGGTGGGGCCGGTGACGCTCACGCCGACCAACAGCGGGACGTTGACGGATGCGGCGGCGGCAAGCTATGCCACGCCGTCGGCTGCTCCCACGATCGGTACGGCGACGGCCGGGAACGCGCAGATCTCCGTGACGTTTACGGCGCCCGCGGCGACAGGCGGATCGGCGATCACGATCTACACGGCGACGTGCGGGAGCAAGACTGGGACGGGCAGCGCCAGTCCGGTCGTAGTGACGGGACTAACGAACGGCACTGCGTACACGTGCACGCTGACGGCGGCGAACACGTATGGCGCGAGCGCGGCTTCGGCGGCGTCGAACTCGGTAACGCCTCAGGCCACGCAGACGATCAATTTCCCTCAGCCGCCCAGCATAGCCATCACCTCGGGTTCGACGACTCTTACGGTGACGGCGAGTTCCGGGCTCCCGGTTACGTTCGCTCTGGCGCTCAGCTCCACGGCTTGTACCATCGCCAGTACCACGAATTCCAGTGTCACGCTCACGTTGACGGCCTTGGGCCCCTGCTCGGTCACTGCCAGTCAGACGGGCAATGCGGCGTATCTGGCTGCCTCATCGGTTACGCAGTCCTTTAATGTGACGGCGGCGAGCCAGACGATCACGTTCCAGGGGCCTGTCGATGTTGTTTACGGAGCCGCGCCGGTTACGCTCAGCGCCACGGCCAGTTCCGGTCTGGCGGTAAGCTTCGCCTCGAATTCGACCACCGTGTGCACGGTCACCGGCAGCATAGTCACGATCGGCGGCGGCGGCGTGTGCTCGATTACCGCGAGCCAAGCCGGCAACACGAATTATGCGACCGCGATTTCCGTCACTCAGACCTTCAACGTGAATCCGGCGTCTCAGACAATCTCCTTTATCTCCGTGCCCACGTCCGTTACCTACGGTTCGGGGTCGTTCGGAATTCTCGCTACAGCCAGTTCCGGGCTCACCGTTACGTTGGCATCGGGCACGCCCACAGTCTGCACGGTTGCGCTGAGCACTGTCGCGATTTTGACCGGCGGTACATGCTCCATTACCGCAACCCAGACTGGAAACGCCAACTACCAGGCTGCGGCGCCGGCGACGCGTACGATCACTATTAACCCGGCGTCACAGACCATCACGATCACGGCTGGGCCCCCGAGCGTGGGAAGCGTTGGGATGCCTTCGGTGACGCTGGCCGGGACTGCGACTTCGGGGCTGGCCGTTGGGTTCGGAACAACCACTCCCGGTATCTGCTCGGTCTCCGGAAACGTTCTGACCTTGTCGGCCGTGGGGACTTGCACAGTTACCGCCAATCAGGCCGGCAACGCAAACTACGCGGCCGCGCCGCAGTTGACGGCGACAGTTACCGTCAACCCCGGGTTGGCAATCACCACAGCGCAACTTCCGGCGGCCGTTCAAGGAGTCAGCTACAATCAAACGCTCGCTACGTCGGGCGGATCGGGCGGCGTCACGTGGGCTGTGCAAGCCGGCATTCTTCCGTCCGGACTAAACCTGAGTCCCGGCGGCGTTCTGAGCGGCCCCCCGGCCGCCTCGGGACCTTACTCTTTTACGGTAAAGGCCACCGACTCCTCCGGCGATATCGCGTACCAGGGGCTTTCCCTCCAAGTAAACGCTCCACTGACCGTTACTACTACTACGGCCACGCTGGCTAAGGGCATTCAGGGCGTGGCTTATTCGCAGACGCTAACTGCGACGGGAGGCCAGCCGCCGTATGCCTGGTCCCTTACCTCGAGCAACCTTCCTGCGACTCTAGGCTTGAGTTCCGGCGGAGTTCTGAGTGGTACGCCTGGAGCTTCGGGCCCCTTCGGGTTCACTGCGCAAGTGAAGGACAGCGCCAACACATCGGCTTCGCAGGCGCTGACCCTCACCGTCAACGCGCCGCTTACGATCAATACCTCGGGCGCGCTCGCGAGCGCCGTCGCCGGAGTGACTTACTCGACCGCGTTCACGGCTACGGGCGGCACGGGCGGTCCGTACACGTGGTCCATCGTGTCAGGCGCCCAACCGACAGGCCTGAACATGGCCGGCCCCACTCTCTACGGAAATCCGGCCGCGACGGGTCCGTTTAACTTCACCGTGCAAGCGGCGGACGGAGTCTCCCCGCCTGCAACTCTCTCCGCCTCCATGACGGTTTACGCCGCTTTAACCATCACGACGGCGTTCCTGCCGAACGGAACGGCGGGTACGGCGTATAGCCCGGTGACGCTGGCTGCTACGGGCGGATCCGGCTCCGTGGCTTGGTCGGCGACGGGACTGCCCTTCAACCTCACGGTCACTCCAGCCGGAGTGTTGAGCGGAACTCCCGCGGCGAGCAGCGTCTCGACCGTTGTGATTACCGCGACGGACTCGACTTCCCATCAGACGAAGAGCGTTTCGCTTTCCCTTACGATTGCCGTTCCCACGGCCGCGCTGGCGCTGGGTCCCGCCAACCTTTCGATGGGCGCCGGCGTAGGATCGCCGGTATCGGGCGTTCTGACGGCCAGCGGCGGTACGCCTCCCTACACGTTCAGTATCTCCGCGGGCTCGGTCCCATCCGGGATCACCTTTACATCGAGCGGTGCCACGGCCTCGTTCGGAGGCAGTACGGCGCAGGCGGGGAACTCGACGCTGACCGTCCAGGTGACCGATTCGAAGTCCGCCACCGCTACGGCGCAAGCGACCATCAAGATACTCGGTCTTTCACCTGCGACTCTCTCCTCCGGAGCGGCGACCGTACCGTACTGGGCTTCCTTCAGCGCGGTCGGCGGCACGTCGCCGTACGGGTTCTCCTCGACGGGCTTGCCCTCGACCTTTACGCTTTCGGGCAGCGGCATTCTGAGCGGCACGGCGGCGTCCGCGGGTTCCATTTCGTTCTCCGTGAAGGTCACCGACGGCGCGGGAATCGTCGCATCCCAGGCCTATTCGCTGACGATAGGGCTAGCTCCGGTGACGATCCCACCGCCCACGCTTGCCGCCGGCGTTTCGGGAACGGCCTACTCGCAAACCCTGACCGCAACCGGCGGAACCTCGCCCTATACATGGTCGCTGCTGACTGGACCGCTGCCTCCGAGTCTCTCGCTGTCGCCGTCCGGCGTAATCGGCGGAATGCCTGGAACGCCGGGAACTTACCCGTTCGCGGTTCAGGCAAAGGATACTAACGGCGGCGTGGCTTCCGCCAGCGCTTCCATTACTATCAAACCCGCCCCGCTGACGATTACGACCAACGCGCTTCCAGCCGGGATGGTCAATTATGCGTATTCGCGGCAGATCCTCACCGCGAGCGGCGGCTTGGCTCCCTATAGCTTTACGGTGACCAGCGGAGCGCTGCCCACCGGCCTGACGCTAACCGCGGGCGTGATTTCGGGGACGCCGACGGCGTTTGGAACATTCCCATTCACGCTTACCGCGACCGATTCGGCCAACACGACAGCTACCGCGAACCTGAGTGTGACGATTCGCCAGCAGAGTTCCGACCTGGTGGTCTCCACCGGCAGCGTTACTCTCTCGATGACGGTCGGCTCAGCCGCCGTTCCGTCTTCGCAGAAAGTCACGGTGCAATCATCCGTCTCCAGTCAAACCGTCAACTACACGGTTGCCGCGAATCCCGCGGCGGCTTGGCTGAACGTTCCCGCGACGGGCACGGCGCCGGATATCCTCAGCGTCGGGCTTTCTTCGCAAGCGCTTTCGCTCGCGGTCAATACGTATCAGACGACGCTGACGCTGACTTGCACGTCGGATCCCTGCGCCAATAAGACGCAGAATGTGAAGGTGACGCTGAACGTTACGGCGCCGCCTCCACAGCTTAGCGTGCCGACCACGCTGCTTGCCTACAATTCCGGTGCGACGCCGCCCGCCGCCCAAACCAAGTCTTTGGTCATTCAGAACTCCGGAGGCGGCTCGCTCGGCGTGACATCGATATCCTGCGAGGCCCCTGCGTGGTGCACCGTGGGTTCGTACCCCGCTTCGCTCACCGGAGGTTCGCAAGCGTTTGTTCAGATAACCGCCGATCCCACTCAATTGAAGCCGGGCCAGTATCATTCGCAAGTCGATATCGTGAGCTCGGCCGGGACGGCGTCCGCGCAAGTCTCGTTCCAGGTATTGCAGACCGCGAGCATCGGTCTGGGGACTTCGGGCGCGTCGTACAGCATGCAGGTTGGCGGATCGCCCGCGAACCCGAACGGCTCGTTCCTGGTTACGGCCGCGGGAGGCGCCGTGAATTGGACAGCTTCCGTGGTCGCTGGATCGTCGTGGCTGAGCGTCGGGACGCCGAGCGGAAGTTCGTCGGATTCGAAGGCCGGATCCGCGTCCTTCTCGATTTCCAACACGGCGAATCTCGGCGCCGGCCAGTACTACGGGCTGATCGTCGTTTCGGCTCCTGGAGTTTTGAACTCGCCTCAGTATTTCGAAGTGGACTTGGGAGTCACGGCGCAGTACGTCAGCCTGATTCCAATTCCTCCGGCGCTTATATTCCTGGTCCCCGCGGGCGGCGTCGGCACTGCGCAGCCAGTGGCCGTGTTTAACCCGTCGGCCCAGGCAGCTACCTACTGGGCCATCCCGTCCGTGTCGTGGCTCTCGGTAACCCCGGCGACGGGCAACGCCTCTCTGCTCCAGCCGGCGCTCACCGCCGTCAACGTAAATGCCGCGGGTCTCGGAACGGGCGTCTATTTCGGCGAGGTCTATTACGCAGCCAGCGGTCAGGTAGGCGTCCGATCTGTTTATGTGGTTGCGATCGTCTTGCCGGCGGGCTTTGTGACTCACTCCGCACCGGCTACTTCCGATGTGACCAGGCCCGATTCGCAGGCTGGCTGCACGCCCTCGATCGTGATTCCGGTCCAGACGGGTCTGGCGAACAACCTCTCCGTGCCCGCCTCGTGGCCGACTCCTTTGACGGTCCAGGTGTACAACGACTGCGGATCGACGGTCGGGAACGCGCAAGTGACGGAGACGTTCACGAATGGCGATCCGCCGCTGCCGCTGGCGCTCGTGGACGCCACGAACGGGCTCTACTCGGCCACCTGGACGCCGGGCGCCGCATCTTCGCAGGTGACCATCACCTCGCAGGCGCTGGTAACCGGCCTCCCGGCGGGGACTTCTGTGATTACCGGGTCTGTCGAACCGAACTCCGCGCCCACGCTGGCGGCGAACGGCGTCACGCTGCCGTTCAACTCTCAAACAGGCGGAGCGCTGGCTCCTGGAGCCATCGTGACGATTAACGGCTCGAACTTCGCCACCACGTCCTTCCAGGCGGCTTCGAGTCCGCTGCCCACTTCGCAGAACGGAACCAGCGTGACCATCGGCGGAGTTTCCGCGCCGCTGTTCTCGGTGAGTCCGACTCAGATCAGCGCGCAGATTCCGTTTGAACTGGCCCCCTCCGGGCAATACCAGGTGGCGGTCCAGAACAACGGAGCGCAGAGCGCGGCGCAAACCATACAGCTTGCCCCGGGCGCACCCGGTCTGGCGGCGAATTCGGATGGGACGGTGATCGCCGAACACTGGGAGGACTTCTCTCTCGTGACGCCGGCCGCGCCAGCCAGCCCCGGAGACTACCTGGTGTTGTATCTGGTTGGCATGGGCCAGACGGATAACGTGGTGGCCGATGGCGCCCCGACTCCGCTCAGTCCGCTATCGCGGGTCACCACGCAGCCCACGGTCACGATCGGCGGAGTGAACGCGCCTGTTCTGTTCGCCGGTCTGTGCCCCGGCTGGGTTGGTCTGTACCAAGTCAACATCCAAGTCCCGAGCGTGCCCGCGAGCGGCAGTTTGCCGATAGTGGTCACGCAAGGCGGCGTCAGCAGCAACACAGCGTTAGTGGCAGTGCAGAAGTAAGCGCGAGATAAGGCCGCGCTTCACCCCGCCCCGAGTTCCTGCTCGGGGCGGGTCAGACGTGGTCATCCTTCTTCCGCAGTCCTCCATTGGAGGCAGCGGACAAGTTACCTTGCCGGAGCGCCGGTCCCGAGTGGGCGCCGGTTCATCCTCGCACGCACAGACCCGGGGCCCAGCTTCCGCATGACACCGTGGGCGATGCGGAGGGCAGGTTTTGGAAAAGGTCCATGGCTGCCGATCCAAAACAAGGGCAACCTGGATCGCCGGCGCAATTCACCTCGCCGCTGTCGGCTTGTCTCTCACTATCTCCGGGGCCAATTGATCCTATTGCCGTCCATTGCCGGCCGATCCCACTCCCAGGATCCGGAGCCGCTCGCGTCGGCGGCAGGGTACTGTTCTTGCCTTAGTGCCCCCGCGTGATCGCTACATCCTGCGCCACGTAGAGGGTGATGGCGATCCTCCCCGACCCCTCCAGTTGGTGATATTGCAATGCGCCGTCGACCCCTTCGCGCCTGGCTGCTCCTTAACGGAACGTCCACGTTACCCACCTTGAGCCGTACGCCATTGAGTCCCACGTGGATCGCCTGGGCATCGCCGTCCGCCCCGCTCGCGTAACTCACCTTGCCCGACGCCGCCGCGCCGACCGTGGCCAACGTCGCGCCCCCCGCCTGAATATCGTTTGCCAACACAAAGGCGATCGGTCCTGCGTTCTCCGCCGTTTTCGAGCTCAGGTCTTCCACCGAAATCAGCGATACGGGGGTTCCCTCCCTCAGAACCACCTGAACCCTCGCCATCCCCTTCCGCGTGTGAGTCGTGATATGGCGCAACACAAACTCTTCCATCAAGTGCTGCGACGCTCTGCCGCTGAAACCCAACAGCACGTCATGAAAAGCCCGCAGTCCCGGCCGCGAGGTAGCGGGATAGTACAGGCTCGTTAGCTCGTGCGCCGCCAGGCCTCCCACGACGTCGGAATAGTCCGGCTGCCAGCGCCCGTTATCGCCCTTGCAAACGAATGCGGTCCCGATGGCATACAGCACTCGCGAGCCGAAACTGCCCGTGCCTTTGTAGAAGTAGCGGGGGTCCTGGTGAAACACCGCCTGTACGACTACATGGTGAACCATCGTGCCGATGACCCGGTCGCCGTACAGCGCCCCGTAACGCCTCGCGTAGCCGGCCGCTCCCTGGCCGAACTCCGGGTAATTGTTCCGCGCCTGCTGGACGCCCGCCCCGATCCCCGTGGTCACGAACACAACCGGATCCAGGATGCTCTTCCACCCAAGCTGAAATTTCTGCGCCGCGGTCATCGGAGCCGCATTAGGATCGTAAGTGACCAGATAGTGCGGAAACACGCCCAGAGTGCGCTGTTTCTCCTCGGTTTTCAGTTGCTCCGCCGCCAGTTCGTGCGGAGGCAGAACATCCACGGTGGAGGTCACGGGAGCCACTTGCAGCACGGCGGAGAGCGGCGGTTGGTTCTCGTCCGGGCCCACCGCCACCTCCGCCGCCCAGACCGCGAATCCATTGGCCGCGATCATGATCTTGTAATGTCCCGCCGGCACGGGGGAAAAGTGGAAAGCTCCGGCTTCGTCCGCAACCGCCGTACGCTGGCCTGTGGCGGCGGCCGTTTCCAATGTGACAATCGCGCCCGCCACCGCCGAGCCGGAACTGTCCTTTACCGAGCCATTGATGGCTCCCGTCGCGGCAGGTTGGGAGGATGCCAATCCTGGAAGCAACATCATCCAAAGGACCGCCACGGCAGTCCCTCCCGTCAATTTATAGCGCATCCGAAACCTCACCCCATTATCGTCCACGCGCCACCGGCCCTTGTAGGAGATGAGACTTGGGCCGCTTTCGTTCACGATCGGCTCGCTATTCCGGCGGCTCCCGCAGAGAGTCTCGCCAAGTCGCTTCCGATACAGCTCTGCCACTTCAAGACCGCGTGGAAGGCTGCCGCTCTAACACTGAGTTACTCGCGCCCATTCCATCCCCTCCTACCGCCGGTTGCCCCGCCCCGCGCTATGCCTTTACAGTGGAAGTTGCACGAGATGTCGATCGCCGCCGCAACGCTGGACGCCGTTCGCGCCGAATTGCAGCGTTACCCGGGCTCCCGCGCGTCGCGCGCAGGGCTGCGCATCGGCGAGATTTCGGGCGTCGAGCCCGAATCGCTCCGTTTCTGCTTGGAGGCGCTGGTGGCAGGCAGCGATCTCGCTCCTCTCGCATTTGATTTCGAGATTCAACCCTGGAAGCGCCGCTGCCGCGATTGCGGCGGCAAATACAACGTCGCCGATCCCCTTGCCGTCTGCCCGGCGTGCAACTCGGCGAGCGCCGAGACCTGCGGAGGCGCTGAATTGGAATTCTCGTATTTGGAATTGGAGGCACCAGGATGCGGGTCCCGCTTGAACGAAAAGTCCTGAACGAAAACGATAAGATCGCCGCGACCCTGCGAGAGACGTTTCAGCGCAACGGAACGTTCTGCCTGAACCTGATCAGTTCCCCAGGGTCGGGGAAGACTTCCCTGTTGGAACGGACGCTCGGAGGATTCGATCCGTCGCGGCGCGTGGCCGTTCTCACGGGCGATATCCAAACCGATAACGACGCGCGCCGCCTGGCCCGTTTCGGCTTCCCCGTGCGGCAGATCACGACCGGCGGCGCCTGCCACCTGGACGCCCGGATGGTGGAGAAGGCGCTGGGCGACTGGCGCATCGACGATCTCGAAATTCTGTTCCTGGAAAACGTCGGCAATCTGGTTTGTCCCACCAGCTATGATCTGGGCGAAGATGCGCGGGCTGTGCTGCTCAGCGTCACCGAGGGCGAAGACAAGCCGCTGAAGTACCCCGCCACGTTCCACCACGCCGACGTTATGGTGCTCAACAAAATTGACCTGTTGCCCTACGTTCCATTCGATGCGGAAATGGCGCGCCGGAACGCCCGCAGCATTCAACCGGATATCGAGATTGTCGACGTCTCTTGCACCACCGGAGAGGGGCTGGATCGCTGGAGCGCCTGGCTGGAGGAGCGTTTGTGACCGAGTTCCCGCTGCTCAACGCCTTCTTCTACGCCTGCGTGGGCGTGGTTGTGTTCGTGCTGGCAATGGGCTTCGTAGCCAAGCTGGCCCATTTCGACTTCAAGAAGCACATTGGCGAAGACAGGAACATAGCGGCCGCCGTGGTCGCCGCGGCGGTTGTTATCGGCCTGGCATGGATCGTCGCCGCGACGGTGCATTGAGGCCGCAGGGGCCCCATTCCATACAATTCGTAAATGTGTATAATTAGTTATCTGGATACACATTCGTGCGAACGAACATAGTTATTGACGACCGGCTCATGCGCGATACCCTCCGCGCTACCGGCGTTAAGACCAAACGCGAGGCCGTGGAGTTGGGCCTGCGAACGCTCGTGCGCCTCAGCAAGCAGGCAGAGATCCGCCGATTCCGGGGCAAATTGGACTGGAGGGGCGATCTCGAAGCCATGAGGACCGATCGGTGATACTCGTCGATTCCTCCGTTTGGATCGACTATTTCAAAGGGGCTGACACCAGGCAAACCAGGACGCTGGACGCCTTGCTCGGCCGCGAGCCGTTGGCCATCGGCGACTTGATTGCGACGGAAGTCCTCCAGGGTTTCGATGACGATCGGGCTTTCGATACCGCAGCAAGGCTGCTTGCGGCGCTCACGATGGTGGAGTTAGGCGGAAAGCGGATTGCCATCCAGGCGGCGCGGAACTATCGCAGGCTCCGTGCTCTCGGCATTACGGTCCGAAAGACTATCGACACGATCATTGCGACGCGCTGCATCGAGAGCGGCTATGAACTGCTCCACAGCGACAGAGACTTTGAGCCGTTTGTCAGCCACTGTGGCTTGCGCGTCGTCGAGTGAAAAGGATATGGCGAACGCCTATCGTGCGCTGAGGGCCGCCGACCGCAACTTGGTTCAGATTCTCGACTCGGCTCTCGCCGAAGCGGCGCGCAAGAGCGGAGGGTGGCTTGCCTGCCGGCTTGGTTGCACCGACTGCTGCAAGGGGCCTTTCCCCATCACCCGGTTGGACGCTCTTCGGCTGCGCGCCGGTCTTGAGGATCTCGCGGACCGCGACCCCGAGCGGGCCGCTCGGGTGCGGGAACGCGCGCGCGAGGCCATCGCTCGCTTGGAGCCAGGCTTTCCCGTAGACCTTGCGACCGGCGCGATCGAGGAAAGCGTCTCCGACGCCGAGCGGTTCGATGGGTTAGCCAACGACGACCCCTGTCCGGCACTCGATCCTGTCACCGGCGGCTGCGATCTATATGCGGCGCGGCCGGTTACCTGTCGCGTGTTTGGTCCTTCCATCCGTTATCATGGCGAAGCGATAGGCGTGTGCGAATTGTGCTATCGGGGCGCGAGCGACGAGGAGATCGCGGCTTGCGCAGTGGAAGCGGACGCGGAACGGCTAGAGGACTCGCTCATCAGGGAACTGGAAGCGACTAACGGGCCGGGCAGTCAGACCCTTGTCGCGTTCGCGCTTGTTGAAGGGCTCTAATACGCGAGTGTCCAGTCCCGCTAAGAAGCTCGCATACGGAGCTTGCTACCATAAAGAAACACCCTTGATCGAGACTGTTCCGGACATTCTGGCTCGTATTATCGCTAGAAAACGTGAAGAGCTTTCGCTCCTCCCCGTCCATCTAGACGCATGGGAGCGCGAAGCGGAAGCGCGCCTCGATACCCGGCGCGATTTTCGCGAGGCGCTCGTTTTGCGGCAGCCGGCCATTATCGCCGAAATCAAGAAAGCGTCGCCGAGCAAGGGGGTTTTGAGCGCCGATTTCGATCCGGTTCGAATCGCATCGGCCTACGCCCGCGGTGGAGCGGCGGCGCTTTCGGTTCTCACGGATGAGAGCTTCTTCCAAGGCAGCCTGGCGGACCTGGAGACGGCGCGCGCCGCGGTCTCTCTTCCGGCATTGCGGAAGGACTTTACCATCTCCCGCGAACAAGTTCTTGAGGCGGCGGCTCACGGCGCGGACGCCATCCTCCTGATTGCGGCGATCCTTTCCGAGCGCGAAATCCGCGACTTCCGCGAGGCTGCGGAGAGCTTTCGGATGGCCGCGCTGGTGGAGGTTCACAACCGCCGCGAGCTGAATCTGGCCACGGCCGCCGGAGCGGACCTCATCGGGGTGAACAATCGCGACCTGACTACCTTCGAGGTTTCGCTCGATGTTTCGCTCGGTCTGGCGGAGCACGCGCCCGCCAGCGCGGTTCTCGTCAGCGAGAGCGGCATCCACGGGCCCGCCGATATCGCGCGATTGAGAGCGGCAGGCTACCACGCGTTTCTTGTGGGCGAACATCTGATGCGCTCGGGCGATCCGGCGGCGGCCCTCGCCACCCTGGCGGCTGCATGATTCTCAAGGTGTGCGGCATTACGAACCAGGAAGACGCCGATGCGGCAGTGGCGGCGGGAGCCAACGCTATCGGTTTCAACTTCTTCCCGCCCAGCCCTCGATGCATCACGCCGGAGCGCGCCGCGGCGATCCGAACTCCCATCGGAGTGCGGCGCGTCGGGGTCTTTGTCAACGAGAGCCGCGCACGCGTTGAAGAGGTGGCGCGCATCGCCGCACTGGACACGGCGCAATTGCACGGCGAGGAAACTCCGGCGGATTATCCCGCGGGCGTCGCCGTGTGGAAGGGCGAGCAAGTGACCAAAGGGTTCGATCTGGCCGGCTTCGCTCGATTGCCCGTGGAAGCGCTCGTGCTGGATGGGCCCGCGGGCGCCCTCCGGGGCGGATCGGGAAAGACATTCGACTGGCGCTTGGTGGGGCGGGTCTTCGGACCCGCCGCCGGGCTTCCGCCCGGCGCACGCCCGGCCGAAGCCGGGCGTGCGGCCCAAAAGGGCTGCCCCACAATCCTCGCTGGAGGCCTCGATGCGTCCAACGTAGCTCGTGCGATTGCGGCCGCCCATCCATGGGGCGCGGACGCATGCTCGCGCATCGAAAGCTCTCCGGGGAAAAAAGATCACGCCAAGATGCGGGCGTTTCTCGAAGCGGCCAAGGCGGCTCTATGCACGTAACCCAGTATCCTGACGGCGGCGGACATTTCGGACCTTACGGCGGCCGCTTCGTACCCGAAGTGCTGATGGCGCCCATCGAAGAACTCGAGCGGGCTTATCTGGAAGCCCGAAGCGATCCTGCGTTCCAAACTGAATTAGCTAGCTTGCTGAGTACTTACGCCGGCCGCCCTACGCCGCTTTATTGCGCGCAAAGGCTGAGCGCAAAACTGGGCGGCGCCCGCCTCTACTTCAAGCGCGAAGATCTGCTTCATACCGGAGCGCATAAGATCAACAACTGCCTGGGCCAGGCGCTGATCGCCCGGCGAATGGGAAAGCGCCGCGTCATCGCCGAGACGGGCGCGGGCCAGCACGGCGTCGCGACGGCTACCGTTTGCGCGCTGCTGGGCCTGGAATGCGTGGTGTACATGGGCACGGAAGACATGCGCCGGCAGCGGCTCAACGTCTTCCGCATGAGGCTCCTCGGCGCGAAGGTCGTGGGCGTAGCGAGCGGCAGCCGCACTTTGAAGGACGCCATCAGCGAGGCCATGCGCGACTGGGTAACGAACATTGCCGATACGTATTATTTACTGGGCTCCGCGCTGGGCTCGCATCCGTATCCGCTGATGGTGCGCGATTTTCAGAAGATCATCGGCGAGGAGGCGTACCGGCAGATTCTGGAGGCGGAAGGCCGGCTGCCGGACGCGATCTTCGCCTGCGTCGGCGGCGGTTCGAACGCCATCGGGATCTTCCACGCCTTTGTTCCCCATTCCAGCGTCGAACTTATCGGCGTGGAAGCCGGCGGACGCGGCTCCGGCGCCGGGGACCATGCGGCGCGCTTCCGCGGCGGCGCTCCCGGCGTGTTGCAAGGCGCTTACAGTTATCTGCTTCAGGACGATCACGGGCAGGTCTCTCTGACGCACTCCGTTTCCGCGGGCCTCGATTACGCCATGATCGGGCCCGAGCACGCATGGCTGCACGATCAAGGCCGCGCGCAGTACGTAGCCGCATCCGATAGCGAGGCGCTCGAAGCCGCGCGAATCCTCTCGACCACCGAAGGCATCATTCCCGCTCTGGAATCCGCCCACGGCGTGGCGGAAGCGCTCAAACGCACGCCATCGGCGGCGGGCAAGGTTTTCGTCGTGAACCTGTCGGGCCGCGGCGACAAGGACATCGATATTTATCGAGAGAACTTCAAGGAGTTGGACCAGGCATGACGCGCATCGGCCAATTGTTCCAACGCCTGAAGTACCAAGGCCGCAAGGGTCTCATTGCTTACGTCACCGCCGGAGATCCAACGCCGGCTCGCACGCCCGATCTGGTGGAAGCGCTGGTGCGCGGCGGCGCGGACTTGATCGAACTCGGCGTGCCTTTCTCCGATCCCATCGCCGACGGTCCCGTCATTCAGCGCGCGGGCGAGCGCGCCCTGGCCGCGGGCACGACGCTCGCTGGCGTTCTCGAGATCGCATCGCAAATCCGCGGGCGTTCCGAAGTCCCGCTCCTGCTCTTCACCTATCTGAACCCGGTGCTGCGCTATGGCTTGGACCGTTTGGCTCGCGATGCGGCGGCGTGCGGAATCGACGGATGCCTGCTGACGGACGCTTCGGTTGAAGAAGCTTACGCTTACGTGGATACCATGCGCGCGCACAACCTCGACACGGTGTTTCTGGCGGCGCCCACCAGCACGGAGCGGCGGCTGAAGCTGGTGGCGGAGTACTCGTCCGGTTTTGTCTATCTGGTTTCTCGCACGGGCGTCACCGGCGAGCGCGATTCGCTGGCCGGGTCCGTCGAGCCGCTGGCCAACGCGATGCGAGCCATTACCAAGCTGCCGCTCGCCATCGGATTCGGGATTTCGAAGCCCGAACACATCGCCGAAGCGGGAAAGCTCGCCGACGCCGTGGTGGTGGGCAGCGCTTTCGTGCGCCTCATCGAGCAGGCAGTGGGGCAGGCCTCCAGGCCTGCCCAGGCAGACCGGGAGGTCTGCCCCACCTCGCTCGAGATTCAGCTTGAAGCTTTCGCCCGCGAACTCAAGCGCGGATTCGGAGTCCACGCATGACCAGGGAAGAGGCGCTGGCGAAGCTCGAGGAATGCCGCATCCTGATCGACGACGTGGACCGCCGCATCGTCGCGCTGCTCAACGAACGCACGAAGGTGGTCGAGCGCATCGGCGCCATCAAGCGGGAAGCCAGGATGCCGATCTACGAGCCGAAACGCGAAGATCAGGTCTTCGCCAATGTGACCGGCGTGAATCACGGTCCCCTGACCGTGGACGCCGTCCGCCGCGTGTTCGAACGCATCATCGATGAGATGCGGACCATACAACGTTTAAGGATGGAAGCCGCGGATGTACCGGCCCGCGGTCCGCAAAGTGAATAGCAAATGATTGTCGTAATGCAGCAAGGCGCGACGGAGCCGCAGATCCAGTCGGTGATCGACCGGCTGGTGGAACTGGGCTTCGATGTGCATCGCTCGACCGGCGTCGTGCATACGGTGCTCGGCGGCGTGGGTGGCAAGGACGAGTTCGACCTCGCCATTTTCGAGGTCATGGACGGCGTGCAGGAAGCGCACCGGATCATGTCGCCGTACAAGCTGGCGAGCCGGAC
Organism: Terriglobia bacterium; assembly: GCA_963783505.1. Lineage (GTDB taxonomy): Bacteria > Acidobacteriota > Terriglobia > Bryobacterales > Bryobacteraceae > BOG-224. The sequence continues at coordinate 163,587 of CAWAOP010000021.1, forward strand.
GTTCCGGCCCGGGGGCACGATAGTCAAGGTTGGCGGCGTCGAGATTGGCGGCGCCAGCGTGGTCGTGATGGCCGGCCCGTGCAGCGTGGAGAGCAAGGACCAGATCGAACGCTCGGCGGATGCGGTGGCTCGGGCCGGCGCTTCCGTCATCCGGGGCGGGGCCTTCAAGCCGCGCAGTTCGCCGTATGCCTTTCAGGGCCTCGGTGAAGAGGGCCTCCGGCTGCTGCGCGACGCGGCGGACCGTAACGGCCTGCTGGTGGTCAGCGAGGTGATGGATCAGACCCAGATCGCGCTCGTCGCCGCCTACGCCGATATCCTTCAAGTCGGCGCCCGCAACATGCAGAATTTCACGCTGCTGCGCGAACTCGGCAAGCAGCGCAAGCCGGTGCTGCTCAAGCGCGGTATTTCCGCCACCATCGAGGAACTGCTCCTTTCGGCGGAATACATCCTTTCCGGCGGCAATTACGACGTAATCCTATGCGAGCGCGGCATCCGGACCTTCGAAACCTACACGCGCAACACCATGGATATCTCGGCCATTCCCGTCGCGCACAAGCTCTCGCACCTGCCGATCGTCGCCGATCCTTCTCATGGCACGGGCAGGCGGGACAAGGTTGCGCCGATGGCGCGCGCAGCCGTGGCCGCCGGCGCCGATGGCCTGCTGGTGGAAGTGCACCCCGATCCGGATCGCGCCCTGAGCGACGGCGCGCAGTCTCTGCGATTCGAGCAGTTCCAGGAATTGATGGCGCAACTGCGCATCATCGCGCCGGCGGTGGGCCGCCGCGTGGCGGAGCCGCGAGGATGAGTCGCGCCGGGCACTGGTCATGTAGGGTCGGCCCTTTTGGTCCGGAGACGCGTTTTTCCGCGGCATTCTCCGCGCCCTGGAACTCGCGCCGCGCGGAAGCGCGGCGGCAGGGCGGAAGCCCTGGCCCCACAATGCCTCAGCGCCAACTGGAGAGCATATGAACTCCGTCGCCATTGTCGGGACCGGGTTGATCGGCTCTTCATTAGGGCTTGCTCTGCGAAAGGCTGGGTTCAAAGGCCCGATCGTCGGCGTCAGTTCGGATCGCGCCATTGCCGATGCGCTCGCTGCCGGAGCCATCGACCGCGGCGCCCCGCTCGCGGAAGCCGCCGCCGAGGCCGATTTCATCTTCCTCTCGCAGGCCATCGGGCGCATCGTGGACACCATCCGCCACATCGATCCGCACATCCGGCCCGGGGCGTTCATTACGGATGCCGGCAGCACGAAGCGCGATATTACGGACGCGGCGCGGGAGTGCATTGCTCGCGGCCAGTTTCTTGGCGGGCACCCGATGGCGGGCAAGGAGACTCGCGGGGCCGCCTCGGCGGACCCGGACCTGTTCCGCGGCCGCGTGTGGGCGCTCACGCCGGATGATCCCGCGGATCTGGAAACGCCCGCCGCCCGCGAATTCCGTGGGTGGCTGGAGCGCATCGGCGCGCGCACGATGATCCTCGATCCGGACGAGCATGATCGCATCGTCGCGCTGACCTCGCATCTGCCGCAGCTCGCATCCACGGCCCTGGCCGCCGTCCTGGACGAGCGGTTGGGACGCTCGCAATTGCTGGCCGTCGCCGGTCCCGGCCTTATCGACGCAACCCGCCTGGCGATGAGCGCCTACGATCTCTGGAGGGATATTCTGGCTACCAACGCCGATCATATCGAACGCGCGTTGGCCGCCTATGCGCAGGAATTGGAACACATTCGTGAGAACTTGAAGACGCGCCAGCTTCAGACGGAATTCGAGCGCGCGGCCTCGCTCGCGCGGCGCGTTCGCAAGCCGTCGTAATGTGCAGGGCGTTTATGGTATACACTACGCATGAGGCTGAAGACAATCGCGGAGCCTAAAGCGGAATCCTCTTCCACTGGGGGCCCACGGGTCTTCCAAACGCGGCGCGGAACCTGGCGGGGAGCCCGGCCCGCGACGCTGAGTACCCATATGAAGGACTCTTTGAACATGGAACCTAAACTGAAGATCGCGGTGTTCGTCGACTTCGACAACATCGAAATCGGCGTCAAGTCCACGCTGCACCGTGAGTTCGACGTGGCCGCCGTGCTCGACGCGCTCAAGGAGCGCGGCGAAATCGTCACCAAGTTCGCCTACGCGAATTGGGGACGCCAGGAATCCGCCACGCGCGCGCTTTCCGAGCACGCCGTGCAGATGGTGCAGCGAGATCCGTCGCCGCGCGGCGACAAGAACGGCGCCGATATCAACCTCGCGCTGGACGCCCTGGAAATGGCGTTCACGCACGATCACATCAACGCATTCGCCATCGTCAGCGGCGATAGCGATTTCATCGCGCTGGTCAACAAGCTGAAGCAGTACGACAAACGCATTTTCGTCGTCGGCGGGCGCGCGTTCACCAGCACGATACTGCAGAAGAACTGCCACGAGTTCATCGCCTACGAATCGATCATCGACGACCGGCCGCGCTCCCAAAGTCATCAGCAGCAGCAGCCGCGCGAGGAGCGCCCAGAGGGCCCCCGGCCGCTGATCGAACGCATGCCGCAGGAGCGTTTGCAGCAACAGGAACAGCGGCCGGAGCAGCGGTCGGAACCGCGGCCGGAACAGCGACAGGAACAGCGGCCGCCACGTCCCGATGGCGGCCGGCAGCACAAGCGCGTGTCGCTCGATCTCGCGCTGGCCATGCCGCTGGTGGAACGCGCCCTGGGCGTGCTGGAGCGCCGCGAGGTTCGGCCGCAGCTTGGTCTTCTGAAATCGACCATGCTGCAGCTCGATTCCACGTTTAACGAGAAAGCCTACGGCGCCAGTTCGTTCACGGATTTCATTGAGAAGCTGCAAAAGGCCGATTTCGTCGAGGTCTCGGGTGGCGAAGGCCGTTACATGATCCGCATGAAGGGCGGCGCGTTGACGGAGAAACCCGGCGCCAAGCCCGAGGAAGCCATCCCGCTGCTGCGCGATGTGCTTGAGGAGCACCGCCTCGAAGCCGACAACGGAACCACCGAGGACGCACTGGCCGAGTGGGTCAAGGAAGCGCACCCCGGGTTCGACTGGCGCCAGTACGGCTTCCAGGAATTCGGCGCGCTTCTGAATTACTCGCAGGATAAGGGATTGGTTCGCGTCCAGCCCGATGAAGAGAAGGGTCTGATGATCTTCCTCGGCGCCGAGTTCCATCCACCGGCGCCACCGCCGGAGCCGGAGCCCGTTGCGCAGCTCGAAGAGGAAGAAGAGGTGACGGGCCGCAACCGCTCGTACCGGGTCAGCCTACGGCCACCGGCGAGATCCCGATTCCGGAGCCGCCGCCCAAGCCGATGCGCCGCCCGCGCGCCCCGCGCAAGACCGCGGGTGTTTCGACACCCGGCCAGCGCAAGCCGCGCAGCCCGCGCCCGCGCAAGAAGAACCCGCCGCCGCAGTAATCGGCAGGGCGTCTCCGAACGGACACGAAAGCGTCTCGGACTTCAGCCGCCGCCTGGGAGCGGCGGCGAAGCTGTTTGCGGTTCCGTATTTCGGCAAGTCCGAAGGCGCGCTCGATGGAGCGCTTCCATTACTCTGGATTTCACGGCCGGCGGAATCTATGTACATTCGCGTGAATCCCCGGGACAATGTCGCCATTGTCGTCCACCCCGATGGCGCCGCCTCGGGCGCGCAACTCCCCGGTGGAATTACCGCCCGTGAGCATGTTCCGCAGTCCCACAAAGTCTCGCTTCGCGACTTCGAAACCGGCGACCCCATCCTCCGCTATGGCCAAGTCATCGGCTACACCAATCGCGCCATCCCCGTCGGCTCCTGGATCCGCGAGGACCTGATCGACCTGCCGCTCGCCCCGCCGCTCGACGACCTCCCGCTTTCTACCGCCGTCCCGTCGCCGCTCCCGTCCCTCACCGGCTATACGTTTGAGGGCTATCGCAACCCCGACGGCAGCGTGGGGACCCGCAACATACTCGGCATCGTCACTACCGTCCAGTGCGTCGCGCCTACCGTTGAATACGCCGTGCGGCGCATCAAGGCCGAACTGCTTCCCCGCTTCCCCAAAGTGGATGACGTAGTCGCCGTCACTCATTCTTACGGATGTGGCGTGGCCATCGACGCTCCCGGCGCCATCATTCCCATCGCCACGTTACGGCACATTTCGCTGCACGCCAACATGGCCGGCGAGCCTCTGGTGGTCAGCCTCGGCTGCGAGAAGATGCAGCCCGAGGTACTCTTTGGCAGCGGCTTCCCGGTGACCGAATCCGCCGGCGTAATCCGCCTGCAGGATCGGCGCGGCTTCGGTGAAATGGTCGCGTTCATCATGGAAGCCGCCGAGAAGCGGCTCGCTACGCTCGACCGCCGCCGGCGCCAGACCTGCCCAGCCTCCGATCTGATCGTCGGTCTGCAATGCGGCGGCAGCGACGCGTTTTCCGGCGTCACTTGCAACCCCGCAGTGGGAGCGGCCGCCGATCTTCTTGTCCGCGCCGGGGCCACGGTGATGTTCTCCGAAGTCACCGAAGTGCGCGACGCCATTCATCTGCTCACGCCGCGCGCCGAAACGCCCGATGTCGCCCACGCGCTCATCCGCGAAATGAAGTGGTATGACGACTATCTCGCCCGTGGCGGCGCCGATCGCAGCGCCAACACCACGCCGGGCAACAAGCGCGGAGGCTTGGCCAATATCGTGGAGAAAGCGTTGGGCAGCGTCGCCAAGGCCGGGTCCACCGCTATCCGCGCCGTCGCGTCCCATGGCGAAAAGGTGACCGCTAAAGGTCTTGTTTTCGCCGCCACGCCCGCCAGCGATTTCATCTGTGGATCCCAGCAGCTCGCGTCCATGAATATGCACGTATTCACGACGGGCGAAGGCTCTCCCTACGGGCTCGCGCTCGTACCGGTGATCAAGGTTTCCTCGCGCACGGCGTTGGCGGAGAAGTGGCCCGACCTGATCGACATCGACGCCGGCCGCATAGCTACCGGCGATACGACAGTCGAGGAAGTGGGCATGCGGATGTTTCATTTCATGCTCGACGTCGCCAGCGGCCGCAAGAAGACCTGGGCGGAGCATTGGGGTCTCGCGAACGCGCTAGCGCCGTTCAACCCCGGCCCCGTCACCTGACCGTAGGGCCCCGCAAGCGGCGCTTAAGTCGCCGCGGAGCTTCTCTGGGCCATACAATATGAAGTCCGTGCCCCAGACCCTCGACGGACAGAGAGCCACCCACGTACGCTACTCCGTCCTGGCGATGATCTTCATCGCCTCGACGCTGAATTACGCGAGCCGCGCGACCCTATCCATGGCCGGACCGGCGGCGCAGAAGCAACTCGGGTTCAGCGCGCTCCAGCTTGGCTATGTGTTTTCGGGTTTCGGCTACACCTACGTCATCGCGCAGATTCCCAGCGGGTGGCTGCTTGACCGGTTCGGCTCGAAGAACGTCTATGGGTTCGGCATCCTCGCGTGGTCGGTATTCACCTTTTTGCAGGGATTCGCCGGATTATTCCACGCCAGCTATCGCGCTGGCCGTGTTTCTCGCCCTGCGCCTGCTGCTGGGACTCGCCGAAGCGCCCGCCTTCCCAGGCAACGGGCGCATTGTCGCCGCCTGGTTCCCCGCCTCGGAACGCGCCACGGCGTCCGCCGTTTTCAATTCCAGCCAGTATTTCGCCACCTTCCTGTTCGCCCCGCTTTCCGGCTGGATCGTGTACCGATTTGGATGGCCCTGGGTGTTCCTCGTCACCGGCGGCCTGGGCGCCGTCATGGCCGCCGTGTGGACGAAGACGATATACACGCCGACGAGTCATCCGCGTGTCGGCGCGCAGGAACTGAACTTGCTCAAACGGGGCGGCGCGCTCGTCGATATGGAGCAGGCGCTGGAGGATTCACTCAAGAGACCGCCCCAAAGACCGGCTTCCAGCGGCCGGCAGCGCTGGGCCGCGGTCGGGGAATTGCTCGGTAACCGTATGCTGGCCGGCGTCTACCTCGGCCAGTTCTGCATCAACACCCTCACGGTCTTCTTTGCCACATGGTTTCCGCTCTACCTGGTCCAGGAGCGTCACATGTCCATCCTGAAGGCCGGATTAGCCGCATCTCTGCCCGCATTGTGCGGCTTCGCGGGCAGCATACTGGGCGGCCTGCTCTCCGATGGCATGTTGAAGAAAGGCCACTCCCTGTCGGCCTCGCGAAAGGTTCCCATCGTGGCTGGAATGTTGCTCGCCATGATGATGGTAGGCTGCAACTATGTAACCACCGTCTGGATCGTCGTGCTGATCATGTCGCTGGCGTTCCTCGGCAAAGGTTGCGGCGCGCTGGGCTGGGCGGTGGTGGCCGATACGTCTCCCAAGCAGGTTGCGGGACTATGCGGAGCGCTTTTCAACATGTTCGGCAACCTTTCGACCATCGTGACGCCTCTGGTGATCGGCTACCTGGTGGATTTCACCAAGTCGTATCGGGGCGCGCTCATATACGTCGCGGCTAACGCGGCCGTCGCCATCTTCGCCTACGTGTTTGTGGTGGGCGAGATCAAGAGAGTGGAACTCCGCGCCATATGACCTCCCGATCCCCCGCCATCACTTCCATGCGCGTGATCCCCGTCGCCGGCCGCGACAGTATGCTGCTCAACCTGAGCGGCGCGCACGCTCCTTTCTTCGTCCGCAATCTCGTGATCCTGACCGATAGCGCGGGTCACACGGGCGTCGGCGAGGTCCCTGGCGGCGAGCCCATACGCCAGACCCTCGAAGACGCACGCCCACTGGTCAGCGGCCAGCGCATCGGCGATTACAACGCGGTTCTGAACTCGATTCGGGCGCAGTTCGCCTGCCTCGATGCCGGTGGCCGCGGACTTCAGACCTTCGACAATCGCATCGCGATCCACGCCGTCACCGCCGTGGAAGCGGCCCTGCTCGACCTGCTCGGGCAATACCTTGGAGTTCCCGTCGCCGCGCTCCTCGGCGAAGGCCGGCAGCGGAACGCCGTCGAGGCTCTCGGCTATCTGTTCTATATCGCCGACCGTCGCAAGACCAATCTCCCGTATCCGGATGGCGCGAGCGAAAAGGACGACTGGTTTCGCCTGCGCACGGAGGCCGCGCTGAGCCCCGCCGCCGTCGTACGTTTGGCCGAGGCCGCGCAGGCCCGCTACGGATTCCGTAGCTTCAAGCTGAAAGGAGGCGTTCTCCGGGGCGCGGAAGAAATGGAAACCGCCGCCGCGCTGGCCGCGCGTTTTCCCGAGGCCCGCATTTCAATCGATCCCAACGGCGCATGGAGCCTTCGCGAAGCCGTCGCGCTCTGCCGCGGCCAGAAAGTCCTTGCTTACGCCGAAGATCCGTGCGGCGCGGAAGACGGCTATTCCGGCCGCGAAATCATGGCCGAGTTTCGCCGCGCCACCGGCGTGCCGACGGCCACCAACATGATCGCGACCGACTGGCGTCAGTTGGCCCACGCCATTCAGTTGCAGTCCGTGGACATTCCCCTGGCCGACCCGCACTTCTGGACCATGCAGGGCTCCGTCCGGGTCGCGCAGATTTGCCGCGAATGGGACCTCACCTGGGGATCGCATTCCAACAGTCATTTCGACGTGTCGCTCGCTATGTTCACGCACGTCGCCGCGGCGGCTCCTGGAGCGATCACCCTGATCGACACGCACTGGATCTGGCAGGAAGGCCAGCGCCTCACCAAGGAACCCCTGCGCATCGCAAACGGCGAAATAGCCGTGCCGGAGAAACCCGGACTGGGCGTCGAGATTGACATGGCGCAGGTGGAGCGCGCAAACGAACTCTACGCAAGCATTGGAACAGCGGCGCGCGACGACGCGGCAGCCATGCAGTTTCTGATCCCAGGCTGGGCGTTCGACAACAAGCGCCCCTGCTTGGTCCGTTGAACCGCGCAAACACCGTCAGCGGCGCACCGGCTCGCAGTTGTAGCCGTACGTCAGCCGCGCTTGGATGCCAGGCGCGGGTTCCGTGCGCTGGCCCATGATTGCTGATGCCAATACGGGTAAGGAAAGGGTACGGCGCTGGCCTCGTCGAGCTTCGTCATCTCCTCGGCGCTCAATTCCCAAGCCCCCGCGGCAAGATTATCCCTGAGTTGTTCCTCGTTCCGCGCGCCCAGGATTACCGTATCCACGCCCGGTTTGCCGCGAACCCAGTTGATGGCCACCTGCGCCGCCGAGACGCCGCGCGCTTGAGCGATCGCCGTCACCGCGTCCATGATGCGGAAGAGACGCTCCCAATCCACCTTGATGGGCGCGCCCAGCGCTGCCAGGCGCCCCTCTCGAAACTCCGGAGCGTCGCGCCGGATCTTGCCCGAGAGCAACCCGAACATCAGCGGGCTCCACGCCATGACTCCGACGCCCTGATCCAAACCCATCGGTATCAGCTCGAACTCCACATCCCGGACCAGCAACGAGTAATGGATCTGCTGGCTGATGTAGCGCGCCAGACCCTCCCGCTTGGAGATGGCTACCGCTTTCGCCGTGTGCCACGCCGAGAAATTCGAGTTACCGATATAGCGCACCTTCCCCTGGCGGACAAGCGTATCGAACGCCGCCAGCGTCTCCTCCATCGGCGTGATAGCGTCCATCGAGTGCGCCTGGTACAAGTCGATGTAATCGGTTTGAAGGCGGCGCAGGCTGGCCTCGCACGCCTCAATCACGTGGTGACGAGAGAGCCCCATGTCGTTCGGCCCCGGGCCCATGCGGGAGAACAACTTGGTCGCAAGCTGCACCTGTTGCCTGCGGCCTTTCAACGCCTCGCCCACCACTTCCTCGGAAAACCCTTCCGAGTAGATATCGGCGGTGTCGATCAAGGTGACGCCATGTTCCATCGCTATATCGATGAAACGGCGGGCTTCTTCCACGCCCACAGTTCCCATGGCGGCGTGTCTGCCCTTGCCGCCGAACGTCATGGTTCCCAGGCTGAGCGATGACACGCTCAGACCGCTTGCGCCGAGAAATCGCTGATCCATGCCACCATTATGGGCGATCCTGTCCCTCGCTACGCAAGGGTTCACGTCCTTCGGCACGCATGCCGGCTGTAAGACCCGCCAGGCTCCCTGCGGAAATGGCCGTGCGCTTACGTCCGGGACCGTAGATCGTGCGACATGGAGCGCTCCTGGCGGTGGAATGGCATTGCATTTCGGAAAGAGCTGGCCTATATTTGAGTCGGCTGCGGAAGCTCATGCGGCCGTTGAGCGCCCGGCGCGGAGGATGCACTGCGCGGCGCCGGCGCGGGGAACGCGGATCATCGGCCGAGGGAGGTGATCCATGGCAGCTTCGCAATTCGATGTGGGCCGGTCCCCTATCCGAAGGGCGCTAAGCGCGATCGCAGCGGCGGTTTTTCGTCGGCGGCGAACCCCAGACACGCAGCCGTCGGTGGACCAGTCGCGTCCGTGCGCCGCGGGCGACGTGCGAATCGAGCCCCGCCTGGCAGAGACTCTGCGGCAGAGGCTGATTCAGGAGGCGGCTTGCCTTGAGCGTCTCGACGCCGAGCGAAGAGCCAGCGGCGACCCGCATCTTGGCCAGCCCACCGAGGATCGGATTGTTTGGAGTGAACTGATCGGACTGGAACTTCAGGACATCGATGAGCGGGTGGCCCGCATTCGCGGCGCGAACCGCGAAAGCCGCACACGATCATGAAGGTCATCCTGCGCGAGAGGCAACCACGAACGCGACAAATCGTGAGCCTTTGAAGCTGAGCGGCGAGCGGCTTGCCATAATCGGCGAACTGTTCGAATGGGAACGCGCCAAGCTCCTGATTGAAATCCGCCATACCGGCCATGGGGCCTTTCAAGACGAACTCCGCCATCGGCTTACGTTGGTGGAGGACCTGGTGGACCGTTGCCGAACCGTGTGCGAGCTCGCGTACACGGCATTCAAGCGGGCCTGTCATTCGATCCCGGGATCCCGGACAGGCTAGGGCTCCGCTACTCCCAGGACACAATTGGAATCATGGTGCGGATGAGAGGACTTGAACCTCCACACCCTTGCGGGTACATGGACCTGAACCATGCGCGTCTGCCAATTCCGCCACATCCGCATGTGGTTGGCTTTTTTGAGTTTAACACGGTTTTGGCCGGATGAGCCTTCGCGGTTTTTGGAGCGCTTGCCGCGCTCGAAATCTCGTATCGCAGGGTCTTCGATTAGCCCGTAAGGGCGCAAGATATGTAGCCCAGCGCGTGAACGCTGGGACCGCTGCGAATGTGAAATCAGCCCCGGAACGGGGCGAAAGGGGCTGCTGTTTCGAGGCTGGTCCCGCGGGTGTTGTCTTCCGCCCCGTTCCGGGGCTCGATTGATGCTGCGTACCACCCATGGCTCGCGCCATGGGCTACTGTCTTACGCCCCTGTCGGGGCTTGGCCCTTCGCAATCGCCGCGGGTCCAGTCTCCGACGGGCCGCGAAATCCGCGATTGGGGGAGGCCGGTTTGCACGCTCCATCTTATTTCGGGCTCTTCCTTGTTACTCTGCAGAGCCGGGAGACTCGGGTTATTGGGCGGCTGTCTGCTTCGGATTGGGAAGAAGCGCGGCGGCGCGGGGCATCGGACTTATTGGAAGCGATTAACGGTGGCGATACGCCGAAATAGGGGCTGGGCAATCGGGTACTGCGCCCATCGGCATACAGACGCTACGGCTACAGCGTCGCTGCGGTGGTTCATTATCTGACCGCGATGGGTCTCTGGGGTCTACAATCGCTCTCATCTCGCTGTCAACCAGAGGAAGAGGATTGCGGCGACAATCCATCCGGCAGGTCCGCGAAAGAACAGACGTACCCGAGCGCTCAATGACCTCCTCCGCAACTCAGAGCGAAAGCCCTTGAAACTCTCTGCAGCGGCCTGCTTTTGTTCCTGATACGCGGCTTCCGTAGATTTCAGGGCCGGACCGAGGGCCTCGGCCAGTTCGCCAGCATGTTCCCGCACCAACGCAGCCCAGCCGACGAGCGCCGGCTTCGGGGGGCACCCGGTCAGAGCCAGCCAGAGATAACGCAAATCCATCCACTGCTCAGGTTCGGCCAGGGCCGAAACCTCGGAGCTGACGCCTCGATCATCAGTCAACCTGAGGCGCATAGAACTGGACTCCAGAATGGCATACGAGTATCCCATCGGCCCACTGAATGAGTCGTGTGAGACGATTCGAAACCCCGTTTCGTCGAACAACCATGGGAAGCGGTCCTCGATCTCTTCCTTCATCCCTCCGTACGTTGACGACCTCTGGCCTCCTTCGAACGAACTACCCTGTCCTCCGTTCCAGCGCTCGACCCGGCGCAACAACGACTGCTCCCGTACCCGGGATACAAGCAGCTAGGTCCGTGGCCGTCTTGTAGTCAACCCGCGTTCGCGGAGATTTTTCCGTCTCTCCGTAGTTTGAGTTTGTGCCCGCGCCAATATACCGTGTCGCCGAAGGCGCCGGTCAGCCACACGGCGAATCCGAACAGGTCTCTCAACGGGACCAAGCCCAGTGCGGCAGGGACGTAACGGTCTTCGAGCGCGATGGACGCGAGGGCCGCCGCGATCATGCGCGCCGCGAGAGCTGCGGCGCCGGCCCACCATTGGCCCGCGGCGAATGCCACCAGCGCCCAAACCGTCGCATGCGTGACCACATATCCCCAGTAGCCGCCGGGGCGCGAAACGCGGATGGCGCGCGACCATCGTACCTGGTGGCGCCAGACGCTCGCGAGCGATTCGGCCCCGAGGTCCGTTTCCACGACGACCGGCGCGAACTCGATGCGGCGGCCCGTGGCGCTGACGTTCTTGCCGAGTTGATAATCGTCCGCCAGATAAGCGGCGACCGCTTCGAAGCCGCCCGCCGCGCGCAGCGTATCGGCGCTCAGAGCCATGGTCGAACCGAGCGCGAATTCCGCCTGCCCCAGCAGCCTCGCCGCCATGACACTCACTGCGAATTCGGTAGCCACTCCGATGGCTTCCATTCGCGAGGCCCACGACTCGGCGCGGCCCCGGTACAGGCACGTGACAAGTCCAACTTCGGGATTCGCCAGCGGCGCCGCCACGGCGCGCAGATAGCCCGGCTCCACGAAAATGTCGCTATCGTTAATCAGCAGCCACGGATAACGCGCGCGTTTCGCCAATTTAGCCAGCACGCCCGCTTTGGCGTTCGGCGTGTCGCTCGAAACGACGATGGCCTCGATGCGCAACGCCGGGAACTCGCGCTGCAAGCGGAAGACGTCTTCGAGCGCGGGGTCGTTCGAATCGTCGAAGCCGAAGAGGATTTCGAATTCCGGGTAGTCTTGCCCGGCATGCGAGCGGATGCCTTCGTAGAAGTGCGGGTCGTGGCCGTGGATGGGCTTGAGGATGGAGAGGGGAAGAAGCGCCTTCGCTCCTTCGGAGCTTGGCAGGCGAAAGCGCCTGCCCCACCTTATCCACCGAAACGCTGCGACGATAGCTATCAGATAGTAGGCTGTTGCGGCCAGGGCGGGAAGGGCCAGCCAGATCACAGGCTCACGAGCGTCACGCCGCAAATGACCAGCGACGCGCCGGCCCAGCGGAGCCAGTTGACGCGCTCCTTCAGCACGTACTTGGCGAGCGCCGTCTCCAGTACGTAGGTAATCGCCGTGGCCGGCACGGCAAAGCTCAAGTCCGCGACATTCAACAACGCCATGAACCCAAAGAACGATACCGCCATTGCAGCGACGCCCGCAATCACGAAGCGATTGCGCGCCAGCGCGGCCATGGCTCCGCCGATTGCGCCCGGCCGGAAGTCACGGATCTCGCCGTGGCGTTTCATGCCCATGGCCTGCATCACTTCGCCAACGGCGGTCGATGCGACAATGACGGCGATGTAGATCCACCGGATCATGATCGCTCACCGGAGCGCAGTCCGCGGCGAGGTCTTCCAGCTCACGAGGCTCGCGCCGGCCACGATCAGCAAAATGCCCAGCCATCGCTTGCCGCCGATCTGCTCATGCAGCAGCGCTTTTGCCACAAGCGCAGTCAGAATGTAACCCACCGACGTTACCGGGACGACGTAGCTCAAGTCCGCCCAACTGAACAGCGCCATGCGCGAAAGCAGAAAGACGATGAGCAGGACCACGCCGAGCGCGACGTATGGCCGGAACAGCGCGGCGAGATAATCCAACGGCGAAGTCATCTCGCCGGTCATTCCACGTTTGAGGAAGAAATTGCCGAAGACGTTGCTCGTGACCACCACCGTCGTGCCGAGCCAGGTCTTGGCTCGCAGGCGGGCGGATTCGTGGGTCATGCGCGGAGCCTGGTACGGTAACCGAGCAGCGTTGCGGTACGGCAGAAGCTCCGCTCCCTTACGGTCGCGGCTCCGTGCCGAGCCGCGACCGTAAGGGAGCGGTTGCCGATCACGCCGAACCACGCAGTCATTGGACTAGTCGCCGGAAACGGAGGGAGCCGGGGCGGGCTTGGCGGCCCGCTGTTCCTGGACGAACCGCTTGCGCTTGGAGCGCAGCGCCATGTATTCGCGCGCCTCTTTGTAGAGCCGCCGCCGTTCCTCGCCGTTGAAGATGGCCTTGCGGACGATGCGCCAGACCACGCGCGGCCGGAAGAAATACTCGCCGTAAAACCGCTCCACCCAATCCACAAGCTGGCCGCGGTCCAGGCCCGGGTAGATCACGTTGGGAAGCTGGTGGCCCACGTCGTCCGTCATCGAGTCGATGGTGATGAGGCCGTTCTTCTTCGCGTAATCGTAGAACTCCGTCCCCGGATAAGGGTGCGCGATCGAAACCTGAATGGTCTCCGTATCCAGCCGCTTGGCGAAATCGATGGTCTTGCGGATGCTGTCGTTCGTCTCGCCCGGCAGCCCGATGATGAAATCGCCGTGCACCAGCAAGCCCAGCTTCTTGCAGTTGGCCGTGAAGCGCTGGGCCATGTCCACCGTGGCGCCCTTTTTGATGTTCTTCAGGATCTGCGGGTCGCCCGATTCATAGCCGACGATCAGCAGCCGGCAGCCGGCATCCTTCATGGCTTTCAGCGTGTCGTAATCGGTGGTGACGCGCGACGTGCAGGACCAGGTCATGCCCAGCGGCTGCAACTTCTTGCACAGCTCGATGGTGCGTTCCTTGCGGTAGTTGAACGTATCGTCGTCGAAGAAGATCTCTTTGATGTTGGGGAACTGCTCGAGCGCGTACCGGCATTCGGCCGCCACGTCGTCCGTCGAGCGCAATCGCCAGCGGTGTCCCGAATGCGTTTGCGGCCACAGGCAGAACGTGCACAGCGCCGGGCAGCCGCGCGAGGTATAGAACGCGATGAACGGATTGAGCAGGAACGGGACGTTGTAGCGCGTGATATCCAGATCGCGCTTGTAGACCTTCGTTACCCACGGCAGCGCGTCGAGGTTCTCGATGGCCGGCGCTTCGGGATTGTGAACGAATCCGCCGTTCTTGCGGAAGCTCACGCCGGGGAGTTCTTCAAGCGGCTTGCCTTTGGCGTAATCGGCGATCTGGTAATCGAACTCGCGCCGCACCACGAAGTCGATGGCCGAAGTGGCGCGGAGAGTCTTCTCGGGCTCGGTGGTGACGGGCGGCCCGACGAACGCCACTTGAAGCTTCGGGTTGACGTCCTTCATCATCCCGGCCATTTTCACGTCGACGTTGAAGCCGGGCGTGGAAGTGTAGAGCACCAGAAGCTCGAAATCCCTGGCCATCTCCACGGTGCGCTCGATGGAGATCTTGTGCGGCGGAGCGTCCACCACTTTGCTGTCCGGCAGCATGGCGGCGGGATAACAGAGCCACACCGGATACCAGTACGACTCGATCTCGCGCGAAGCCGGCCAGCGGGAACTGGCGCCGCCATCGAAGTTATCGAACGAAGGTGGGTTGAGAAAAAGAGTCCGCATTGAATCCCGTTACAAAGCCCCGTTTCGAGCGCGGCAGCCGCAGGCCGCCGTTACCGTAAGTCGTCCCCGCTACTGGCGTCGGCAGGTTCCGCCGAGTAGTTGCTGTAATCGACGGTCATTTCCACTTTGCCGGCCAGCCATACCTCGGCGGTGTTCTGCTCCTGGAGGGGTACCGACAACCCGTTCCGGATCTCGAAGGTCCGAACGAACTCGACGCGCTTCAACCAGATGGAGGGGCTCTTTACCAGGTAGCCGGATTCCTGGACCGGCAGGTACGTTGCGGCGTCGATCCGAATCTCGCCCTTGAAGAGGCCCGCGAGTTTCTTCTTGGGCGTTACTTGAAATATGTGGACATCGCGCCCCTCGAACACGCCGCGGCCCTTGTAGTTGAACTTGTAGTTCGCCGGCGTCACGGCCAGCGCGGCCGATTGGGCATTGTCCGCCTGAGCCTGGAGGTAGCGCGAGATGACGTCCTTCTTGACAGTCCCGTCGCCATCGAACTTGAGCGCTTCAAAGGTAATGCGGCCGAGGGATGTGATGCGCTTGAGCGCGTGCAGCTTGCCGTGTTTTTTCAGGCTCGGGAGCGACGCCTCGATATCGATATCCATAGTGGCCGCGCGCATTAACCGCGCCTGGGTCTCCGTCGCCACGCAGTAATTCTCCACAATCGTACCCGGTTCGTCAGGCGACGATGCCCCCAGAAGGGATGCTGCAACGGCTATCGACAATACCAGTAGGCGGCTTTTCAAAATGCCGAGCTCCGTAACGAGGACTAAGCCTTAATAGGCTAGTCTATCACGCACAGTCACGGCCGCCGGGCGCCCCGCACTCGGGTGGCCCGCCCCGGAGAACCCCTATCTGGGCGGCTCTTCAACTTTGAGCCGGTCGAGAGTCCCGCCCAACTCCACGGTCTTGCCCCCGCCCGATAGGGTGATCGCGATCCGACCCTCCTCCTGAGATGCTCCCCGACCCATTAAGGTTACTTCATCCGCACGGACGGTCAGGTTGGCAAACCGCAGGCGCGCCACGCCACGCTGCCAATCCACCGCGAAGTCCCCCACGGCTGAGCGGCAGGCCGAGGCGAAGCCCAGGTCCACTCCCGTGGCCGAGAAGGAGCCCGTAACCGAGGCATTGGCAAGCGTTTGCGCGCCAAATCCAGAGGTCGCGGCCGTCCCATCGGCATCCACTTTCCCGCCTTGCCAAACCAACCCTTTGGCTTTGGCTGTCAGCTTATAAGCCGGCCGTGTCCCGCGCAGGTCCACGGAAAGCGCGCCCGTGAAGGCCGCCGTGTCCATCTTCGCCTTGATCCCAGTGAGGTCGACGCGCGGCCCGTCCCACACGATGCGCGCCTGCGCATCTTTCAAATGGACCCCAGCCAGAACCAAATCCTTGATCTGAACGCTTCCTTCGGCCTGCCTGTCCTTCAACCAGTCGGGGACCGGCGCGCGCCCCAGTGCCTGCCCGATCAGCCCCGCGCGTCGCAGGGTGGGCATCAGTTCCGTTTCCAGATCGGCCGCATCCTCCTCGGACATCAGGAGCACCAGCCGATGTGGCCGTGCGGCGCCCGGTTCGTAACTGTACTCCGGATTGAATTCCAGACTGCCCACGCTGGCCTTTGCATGATCCAGGGTCACGCGAGCGCCGTCGATGCGAACCCTCGCCGAAGCCAGTTTTACAGTGTCGGCGAGCCCTGGGATTGGGATCTCGGCGCCCGTCAGTTGAAGCTTCCCCGACCAGCCGGACGCCGTGGCATCGCAATGGTAGCGGAGCGAGCCTGCCCAGGTTCCCGCGGTCAGTTGCTCCATCCATGGAACCGCCGCCATGGCCACCTGGGATCGTAGCGAGGCCACCTTCATCGCTTCGGCGGAAATCGAAAGATCCAGGCTGGATCGATCCGCATCGTAGACGGCTTCCAGATTGGATTCCTCGCCGGTCGAGGTGCGCACCACGGTAGGCTCCAGCTTCACCCGGCCTTTCTCGATGGTCACCTTGGCTTGCTCGAAAGAGATCGGCGGGGAACCTGCCAGGGCCAGCGCGGCGTCGCGAAACGCCACCAGCCCGTCGAATCCCTGGCCACTCGCATAGTCCAATTCCCCATCCATCGTCCCGCTCAGCTTCAGGCCCTGCGGGAACTGCATTCCCATGTGCCGCGCCAGTTCGAGGATCGGGCCAATGGGGAACTGATTCCAGAACATCGCCGCGCTCCAGTGCGGCTGCGAGAGGTAGTTCTCGGCGTGGAACTTAAGCGCCAGCGGCAACGGCGCCCCCTTCGCGGACATAGACTCCAGTTCGATCTTCTGCGCCAGTAGGTCGATTTTGCCGCCCACATCGAGCGCCCAGCCGCTTCCCTGCGTTGGAAGCATGTCCCAGCGGTGAACGTCTTCCAACGCGACACGGCCCGCAACTCCCAGATTGTCCAGCGGCCCTGCCAGGTGCAAGCGAACCGTCAAGTCACCGTGGACGCCGCCGGTCTGGCCGCTGAACAGAGCGCTGATCTGGCCCAGTCCGGCGCGATCCATGACCAAATCCAGGTCCATATGCTGCGGGTTTCGATACCAGCGTCCCTGAAGCTTGAAGGCAGCCAACCCTTGCCCGCTTCTGTCCGTGCGCGCCGGCTGAGCCGAGCAGGAAATGTTCCATGCGCCGTGCGCGCCCGAGGGAGGCGTCAGGTCCAGATCCGTCTGTGTCAGATAAACGACCGATTTCGTGTCGCCGAACTTGATATTCACCCTGCTATCGCGAACGTGAATCGCTGGCGCCGCGCTGAGAGCCGAAGGATTCGCAAACGATGCGAAGTTCCACTGCCCCCATTCCGAAGCTGGCCCGGATTTGCTTAGGTTAATGCTTCGCGCCCGTCAGGCGGATCGATGCGACTACGAATTTTCCGCCCAGCAGCGACCAGAGGCTTGGCCGCACCTCCAGGCTGCCGGAATCCTCCAAAACGTAAACGATCGGCTCGGCCCCGATGGCCGGGTCTTCGTGAATGGTCACGCTGTCCACGGAGAAGCCGGGGCCCTTGAATAGGTTGAAATGAACGCGCCCGATTTCGACGCGCCGGTTCCCGCCCAAGGCCCTCTCGATGGACACTCGCAACCGCTCCCCGTAGCGGTCCGCGCTCACATACGGCGCAATCACGCCGATGGCGGCAACGGCAAGCGCCGCGGCGCCAAGGACCTTGAAGGCCGTTTTGGCGTCGAGCTTCATGCCGTGGCCCCGATCAGCGCGCGGTAGGCAGCCGGGTCGTCGATATCGGCAATCACTCCCGGATCGTCTACGTCAAGCCACAGCGTTTCAGCCTGGTGACCGCGCACCACGTCGCGCGCCGCGCCGCTTGCCGGAAGCGCCAGAAACTCCGCGAACAGTTCGCGCGCAATCCAGATGGGATGCCCGCGCCTGCCTCCGTAACGCGGCACGCGGACGAGCGCCCCCGGCGCGGGCTTCAGCAGCGCATCCAGAGTTTCCGGAGCCACCGCGGGGTGATCCACCAGGGTCAGCAGAACGCCATCCGCTTCCGCCGGCGCCGACCGCAGACCACACTGCACGGACGTAATCATTCCCTCCGCGTAACTCTCGTTGATGGCGAACGCCGCCGGCAGTTTCGTACCCGCTCGTACTTCTTCCGCCCGGGCCCCCAGAACGGCGATTACCCATCGGCAACGCGGCGTAAACAGCCCAATCAGAGTATCCAGAAAAGTCGCGCCGCGGTACTCTAAGAGCGCCTTGGGCGACCCCATGCGCCGCGATTCGCCTGCCGCGAGAATGATTCCCGCCGTGTTCACTTCGCCAGCGCTTCCGGTTTCGATTCGCCCGCGAACACCGACATGGAAAGAGAGCGCCAGTTCGACTTCGCGCCCCTTCGCACCGCGACCATTTCCGCGGCTACCGAAACCGCAATCTCTTCGGGAGACTCCGCGCCGATATCGAGCCCCATCGGCGCATGCAGCCGTTCCAACGTAGAGCGCGGAACTCCTTCTTTTTCGAGTTCCCGAACCACGCTCAGCACTTTCCGTTTGCTGCCGATCATGGCGATGTAGCGCGCTGGGGTGGCCGCCGCCAGTTTGAGCGCCCGCATATCGTCGCGGTGGCCGCGCGTCACGATGACGATGAAGCTCGCTTCGCCGATCCCCAGCTTCGGGAAGATCTCTTCGTATTCTCCGGCGTGGACGCCGGCGGCTTCCGGGAACCGCTCGCGGTTTGCGAAGGTCTCCCGGTCGTCCATCACTACCGTCGCGAATCCGGCGAGCGTCAGTACTTTTGAGAGGCTCTTCGAAATGTGGCCGCCGCCGAAGATAAACGCGCGCGGAACGGGCAGCACCGGCTCCACGAAAACCTCCAATTGCCCGCCGCAAATCAACCCGTTATCGTACGCGGCATCCTGACCGAGATTGAACATCAAACGCTTCGGCTTTTCGGTTTCCATGACTTCCCACGCCGCGTTCCAGACATCGGCCTCCACGCACCCGCCGCCGATGGTCCCGACAATCGATCCATCGTCGCGCACCAGCATTTTGGCGGTCTCGAAACTCGGAATCGACCCGCGCACGTTGACGATGGTGGCCAACGCGCACTTACGCCCACACGCGCGCAGCCGCACCAACTCCTCGAATACGTCCATCCGAAGCGATTATAGCGTGAGGGTTGCGGGATGGCAGTCGGCCTCGCGGATGCCCGCGTGGAAGGCGACGGGTTCTCCGCGTCCGCGGTCCAGCCGCTTGAACAGTAGCTTGCCGGGCTCGATGCCGGCATAGCCTTGGAAGGGCCGCGCGCCCAAGGCGTTCCGTCCCGTCCGTAGCAGCTTGCTCTGCATCTCAGCGGGCCGGTGGGTGGACTCGTTTACGCTGGAAGCTACGTAAAAGCCTACTTCCAATTCGATTCCATGGCTCTCTCGATGGCTTTCATTTCCGACTCCATCTCACTGATCTGAGACTCACAGGACCCCATTTCGCCTATGAGCTTATTTCGGTAGTTTTCCCCGATCAGATCAGGGTGGCGAATGCCGTGCGACCGCTGTTCCTCCTGGTACTCTTCGCACTCCCGCTCCGACTGTTCGTAGTCATGAGTTACGCTTGAATGCTTCGTCCGCAGGGTCGAAATGCTACGGTGGCGCTTCTCGTACTCAAACTTCAATCGGTCAATAGGCATTTCGCGCAGTGACCGGGACCACTCGCTCTCCACTGCCCCGGAGCCGTTGCAGGTCGTGCACTTGATCTTGCCCGTTGCCCCGCACTGGTTGCAGGTTGGGTTACCTTTCGTCCCTTTACAGGCGGTACAGGCGGTCTTGACCTGCACGCTGCCAGCGCACTTGCCACAATTGATACGCCGTGTTCCACCACAGTTCGGGCAGGTTCCGTACTTGTCCCCGAAGAATCCCTTCTTTACGATTACCTGCCCGCTACCCTCGCATCGTGGGCATGTGATCTTCCCATCTTGGCAGGATGAGCACTTAACAGTGATTTGGCCGGTGGCATTGCAGCGCGCACAACGGCAACTTGTGCAATCGAAACTTCTGTGGCCTCTACAGCTTGGGCATGAATCGTAGAGCGGCATTGGCGGCGTGCCCTCCAGCGAAACATCACAACACATCGCACCATTCCCGTGCAAGGTGGACGTTCGATTGGCAGGTCTCAGGGCCGCACGGCTAGCTGCCCATATAGGGACTCGGTTTTCTTCGACACGAAAGTGTGGATTCGGGGACAAGGCGTCGGGACAGGCTACGCAATTCCGAAGCCGCTCCGTTTGCCGCTGGGCGTCTCTCCTCATCCTGACGCATAACGTCCAGCCCGCTGCTTTGCTGCCGCAAAGCGCCCCCGAAATCCGCTTCGGGGAATCGTGGCGCGTCCGCAGCGATTCCTTCCGGTAAACGTCTTCACGGGAATTGCCGCGGAGACGCCGGCCAGGCGCAGTAGTTTGCAATGCGTCACAATAGAACAGGGGGCGTAGGCATATGGCGAACCTGAATATCGAGATGCCAGACGACCTCGTGAGGAGCCTTGCGGGGATCGCAGCGGCGCAGCGTAAGAGCGTCCAACAACTGGCACTGGAGCAATTGATCTCGCTCGTCGGGGTCATCCGTGAATCCCGCGCCGGCTCCCCGGCCGCGGTCCTGCGGGTGATGCAGGAACCCCCGTACCCAAGTTCCGAGGATGTTGACGAACTCGACGCCGCTATTGCAGCCGGCCGGCTTCCCGTCCGGACACGCGACATCTTTTCGGACTAATCCAACGTGGTCTATCTCCTCGATACGAACGCGGTGAGCGCTCTGATGCGGGCGGATATCCGGATGGCGTCCTGGCTCTCATCGATTGGAGCCGACGACCAAGTGGCGATCTGTACGATCACGCGCGGCGAGGTGTTGTTCGGACTGAAGAGGCTGGCCATGGGGCGGCGCCGAACCGAGCTCGAAACTAAAGCCGCGAAGCTGTTCGCAATACTGCCTTGCGAACCGCTTACGCCGGCTGCCGCGGATCGGTACGCGAGCGTGAAGACGTCTCAGCAGCGCCGGGGCCTTCCCCTGGATGAGAACGATCTCTGGATAGCCGCGACCGCCCTTGTCATGGGGGCAACGCTCGTCAGCCGCGACAGCGACTTCCAAGCCGTTGAAGGGCTCGTGGTGGTTGAGCCTTAACCC
>CAWAOP010000022.1:0-177383 GCA_963783505.1 Terriglobia bacterium
TGGCCATGAACTGATGCTCCGATATGCAGTCCGGCGTACTGTTGTTGAATGCCGGCCGGAGAAGTCGCCTCGCCCGGCGCCCGGGGTCACGTTCAGATCCATCTTGAGCCAGGTGAAGCCCGCCGTCACGCGGTCCTTTAGCCGCTGGCCGAATACCTTGGGGTCGTCGGACTCGGTGGTGTCGCAGTAAATGCGCGCGCGGTCGCGGAACTTGCCCCCGATCATCTGGTACACGGGTACGTATATACGCTTTCCCAGCCAGATCCCACAAGCGCCACTTCGATTCCGGAGAATGCCGCCTCCCGCGCGGCCCGTGTTTCCGAACTGCTTGATTTTGCGGAAGATCCTGTCTACGTTACAGGGGTTCATTCCCATGATCCGGCTCTTCAACTCCAGCGCGTAGTTCTTGTGGGCGCCATCGCGCACTTCTCCCAGGCCGTAAATACCCTGGTTGGTGTTGATGCGGATGATAGGGGAGTTCATGGGGACCCGCCCTGAGCCACGAAATCCGAATGTCCGTGATTCGCAGGTCCGACGGTTTCGAGTTGGTGTTGACGTTCTGCGGGTACGCCTCCATGCTCGATGCCGGACCACAATCCGGCTCCGAGCGCGCCCATCCCGGCGCGCTTGAAAAACGTGCGGCGGCCCTGCTTCTTCGTATCGAGAGACATGTGAACCCCTTTCATCCGGAGAGCGCAAAACCTCCGGATCATCAAACGATACAATACGGATCGTTTTCACACAAGCGGGGAGAGGCGGGAGTTAGGGAGCCAGCTTGCGCGCGCGTTCGAAATCGTCCTTGAGCTTCGAGGCGATTTTGTCGGCTACGTCGGCGCTGGCGCCGTGGAACTTCGCGCCGAGGCTTTCCTGGGTGGTGGACCAGATGACGTCTCCATCCTTGTTCACCAGGCGGACCGAGGCAATCGCTTCGTGGCGCCGTTCCGAAGAGCGGTCTGTATCCCCTTCGCCAAGACCCACGCCGACGGATTGCCCACGCGAGTTGTTCGTGGTCCTTCCCGTTCCGACGTTGGCCCGGACATTAACGTTGTCCGAAGAGGAGTGCTCCTCGCTGAAGACGAGGTCTTCCGCCGCCCCGCGAAGAACCACATCGGCGTGTTCCTCGGTTTCGGTGATCACAAAGAGGTTCGAGGCCGCCAGCGCGCTGATGACGATATCGCGCATCTGCGCCGCGGTTTCCCCGCCTGTCAGCCGATCCACATAGACCCGGTGGATGGTGAGGAGCTGCTCCAGTCCGGCCGACTCGACGGGACCGGGTCCGGCCGCGGTCTGCGCCACGCACAACAGGGCTGCCGATCCCACCAGCAAGCCGGCGAGCATTCCCCGGAACATGCGCCTTCTCTGGTCCATGATCTAGCCGTTTCCGGAAGCGCGGGCCGCTTCGTCCTGGTATTCCACGCGGCGGCCCGTTCGCGCCTCCAGGCCGCTGAGCACGGCGCGTATGCAGTCTTTCTCCACGCGCACCACGAGAACTTGCTGGTGATCGTCGCCGTCCACGTAGCCGAGCGTCACGAAGTGTTTGCGCTCCTTGCTGAGCAAAAGGACGGGAGAAATCATCACCGCGGCAAGGTAACGCCGGCTCACGTTTTGCCCGTACTCGAGGAGATCGATCTTGCGGTAGGGAATCTGGAACTCCTTGCCGCGACAGAAAATGGAAAGCGTCTCGGCGCCCGTGAGGTCGATGCCAATAGACGATTTGACGGCGCATCCGGGGATCGCGCCGCCCAGCAATTCCGCTTTGGAGCCCCGCTCGGCCGCGCTGGACTGAACGGCAAGGGCGAAGCCTGCCAAGGCCGTCAGGCATAGACGTGGACTCATCTCGGTATTTACTGTAGTCGGCGGATCGGACTGAAGTTCTCAAGTTTTTGTGCGAGCGTGGGCGGAATCGCCAATCCCACACTTGGGCGCGCGGCTTCCGGCGGTTTCAGGCGTCTCACGGCTCCGTGCGTGCTACGATGGCCATTTCGAACTCCTGGAAGCCTTGGCAGCGTAGCGCATGGCGCTCAACTACAGCCGGAGGCCGCTCGATCGTATCCCTTGCTGAACGCTCTTATCCGCGAGAAGTTGCGAAATGCCGCGCGCGACCTGCGCCGCTTGCCCGACGCGCTGGAGTTGGTCTGGAGCGCGGGAAAACACTGGACGCTTCTGTGGGCCGCGCTGCTCGTGGTCGAGGGGTTGCTCCCGGTAGGCACCGTGTACCTGAGCCGCCCCATGGTGAACAACGCTCTGGCCGCCATCAAGTCCAGGGGCGCCTGGGAGAGCGTGCGGCCCGCGGTGGTCACCGCGTTGGCCCTGGCGGCCATCGCGGCCCTCTCCGAGATTCTGCGCGGCCTCATGAGTTGGCTCCGCACACAGCAGTCCGAACTCGCGCAAGACTACATCAACGGCCTGATCCACCATAAGTCGGCGGAGGTGGACCTGGCGTTTTACGACTCAGCCGAGTTCTTCGACCGGTTGCACCGCGCGCGCGGCGAGGCCGCCTACCGCCCCGTGCAGTTGCTGGAAACGCTGAGCGGATTGTTGCAGAATGGCGTCACCCTGATCGCCATGCTGGGAGTGATCGCTCCATTTGGGCTTTGGCTGCCCGTGGCTTTGCTGGCCAGCACGCTCCCCGCTCTGTGGGTGGCCTTGCGGCAGACGGCCCGCCAACACGATTGGTACGTCCGCGCGACCGAAGACGAGCGGTTGACCTGGTATTACGGCTGGCTCCTGACGAGCTATGAAACCGCCGCCGAACTCCGGCTGTTCAATCTGGGCGGCCGGTTTCGGGCCGCATACGAGACACTCCGCTTGCGTCTGCGCGGCGGAAGACTGAAGCTCGCCAGACAACAAGCTTCGGGCGAATTCGCGGCCGGAGCCACCGCCCTTTTGATGAGCGCGGGATCCATGGCCTGGATGGGCTGGAGGGCCATACGGGGCTTGATCAGCGTAGGGGACGTCGCTCTCTTCTATCAGGCGCTCCAGCAGGGCCTGGGGCTGATGCGGTCGCTCCTTTCGAACGTGGGCCAGCTTTACTACAACAGCCTGTTCCTGGGGAATCTGTTCGAGTTCCTGGCCTTGCGGCCCTCGGTGGTGAGCCCGCGCGAGCCGTTGCCGGCGCCCACGGCCTTGAGCGAAGGCATCCGATTTGAAGGCGTGACTTTCCGCTACCCAGGGGCGCGCAAAACCGCGCTCCGCGATTTCAGCCTGGTCATACCGGCCGGAAGAATTGCCTGTTTCGTGGGGCCGAACGGCGCAGGGAAGAGTACCTTCTTGAAACTTCTCTGCCGGTTTTACGACCCGGAAGCGGGCCGCATCCTCCTGGATGGCGCAGACCTGCGGAAGTTGGATCTGGATCAACTGCGCCGCCAGATTACGGTCCTGTTTCAAGAGCCGGTTCGCTACAACGCGAAGGCGGCCGAGAACATCGGTCTCGGCGACGTCTCTCGCAGCTTGGCCGATGTTGTGGCGGCCGCAAGAGCCGCGGGCGCCGACCAAATCATCTCCCACCTTCCGGCGGGCTACGATACATTCCTCGGGAAGACGTTCGTCGAGGGAGTGGAACTCTCCACCGGCGAGTGGCAGCGGGTCGCCTTGGCGCGCGCGTTTCTTCGGGCCGCGCCGATACTGATACTGGATGAACCGACCAGCGCGATGGACCCTTGGGCGGAGGCGGAATGGTTCGACCGCCTCCGCACGCTCGCCACCGGCCGAACCGTAATTCTGGTGACGCACCGGCTCACGACGGCCATGCGGGCAGATGGCATCTACGTCTTGCGGGATGGCGCGGTTGTGGAGTCGGGATCGCACGATCAATTGCTCGCCCTCGGCGGACTGTACGCGAACTCCTGGGCGCGGCAGGCGGCGGGGCTTTGAGCGCGCCGCATATACTAAGATATTGACGCCATCCGAATGACCGATATTCATTCACATATCATCTGGGACGTGGACGACGGCGCGCCTACCATCGACGTCAGCCTGGAGATGCTCAAGATCGCGCGTGAGAGCGGCACGACCGACATTGTCGCGACCCCACACATGAATGGCCAGTTCAGTTTTCAGCCGGATTTGGTGCGGGAGAGAATCGCCGAGCTGGAGGCCGCATTACCGGAGGGGCCGAGAATTCACTACGGCTGCGAGTTCCACCTGAGCGTAGACAACCTGGATTCACTCACGGCAAGCCCAAGGACGTACACGATCAATGGCAAGCAGTACCTGCTGTTGGAGTGTCCGGACCACCATGTAGGCAGGCACGCCGAAACGATCCTGGGACAGCTTCTCGATTCGGGGATTGTCCCTATCATCGCCCATCCCGAGCGCGTGCCGGTATTACAGCGCGATCCGGACCGCCTGGCCAGTTGGGTGGAGTTGGGTTGCCTGTCGCAGATCACGGCCTTATCGATCATCGGCATTTTTGGCCGGACGGCGGCCTCCACCAGTGAGAAGTTTCTCGGCCGGGGCCTCGCCCACATCGTAGCGAGCGATGCGCACGATCCGAATTATCGCCATACGCGCCTCGCGGAGGCCTATGCGGTGGTTCGGGACAAGTACGGGGACGAGACTGCGGAAAGCCTGTTCCAAAATAACCCCAGGTGCGTCGTGCAGGGTTTCGCTATTGCCGGGGGCAGTCAGTCCTTTCAAGTCCGGAGGCCCCGGCGGTGGTGGAGTTTTTGGAAATCCAGAGCTGAAGCGGATTAGAATACGAAGAAGCGGTTTAGCAGCGCGAGCGAGGTCACTGAGTGATCTGTCCTAAATGCAAAGAAGATCGAGCGCACCGCTCGCACCGCAAGGGCCTCCGACAGTATATCGGCGGTTGGTTCGCCTTCTATCCCTATCGCTGTCATGCGTGCGAGCACCGTTTCTTGCGGTTCCGTTACGCGCCAGGTTCGCCTAGCCTCGAGCCCACGCCGACCGAGCGAGAGATCCGTTCGACTCGAAACGCGATCCGTTGGCGGCGGAAAAAGCAAGAGCTGGTTCTGTATCTGATCGGCATCCTGGTCTTTCTGATATTCCTATATATGATTACGCGCCCGACAGCGGCCTTCGAATAACAGAGGCTGACTGAGACTGAACGGCCTCGGGGGGCCACAAAGCGGAGGAACAGACCGGCGGGCGGTTACCGGTCTTCGCGCCGGGCGAGGACTTCGGCTCCCGAAGTAACCCGTGACCGGCGGCCGAGATGAGTTGTCCACCAGGTCGCACGCACCAGGGTGGGAGTCTGCATGACCAAGTCCATCTCCCCTTCGCCGCCGTCGTCGGATGTCCAGACCAGACTAGCCGATCTCTCGCCGAGCGAACGACCTTCCAGGTGCAAGAGAACCCCCGAAGCAGAGCGGAGCCCCGGCAGCCCGGGCCGCTCCTGGTAACTTCCTGCGAAGGCGCCGCCGCTTTCCGCCAAGTGAAGCTCGGCATCCGGGGGAAGAAGGGGATCGGTTTGGCCGCTCGCGGGAAAGTGAAGCCAGGTTCCGGCAAGCGAAGGGAAGGCTTCCGCGGGAGAAACCAGTTCTTGGGCGGGCCTGGTGACAGCCGCCGGTTCTTCCCATCCGCCTGCGTATAAGTACCAAAGCCCGCTCGCCACCATAGTCGCCAGAATCAGGATCCAGAATCCATTGCGTAGCGCAAGCATGGCCCAAGCGGTTCCCGGGAGAGCCTTCGTATCGGGATGCGCCCTCGGGGTTCCGAGGGGCCAAGCTAACGCCATGTCGTAGGTGCGCCGCCGCTGGGGATCCAGCAAAAGGGCAAAGATCTCATTTGCCCTTTTCATCTGGCATTCCGCCACCGCTTTCAGACGCGGCTCGGGCTGGCCGTCAGGATGAAGCAAGCGGGTTACGCTCCGGTAAGCCTGCCGGATTTCCTCAGGCGAGGCCGAGCGTGACAGGCCGAATTCATCGTAAAAGTCCATACGCGCTCAAAGCTTGCGCCTGAGGGAATCATACTACATCATGTTCATGGACCCAGCCGGCCGGCGGCCGATCCGATTCAGGCGGTCCCGGCTTGGCGCGCCGTCTCAGTTCTTCTGTAAAGGATGGCTCGGCCGCCGACGCGCGCTTTCAGTACTATTGGTTCCGTGCGGCGACTCACCAATATCATCCGCGCAACGGCTCTCCCTCATGCAGATTGCTTGCCAGCCCAACATGTTTGTGTTACGGTTGTACTACTGTTCGGTCCTGTAGTAATCCCGATGGTAGGGGAATGGCGTAGGTCGGAACGTCGTCTCAAAATCTGGGACTGACGGAGCGTGAGCTTTGGTTTGGCGGGGCGCGTAGCGATTGATTTTCAGAACGGGTTTCGTGCCGCCGATCCAGTTTCTCGTTGGGCCGGGCTAGGGTACTGACCGTGTTAAGAGTTCGAAGCCGGTTAATTAATTTCAGGGTCACGGAAGACGAGTTCCAGCAACTGAAAGCCGCGGCGGCGTTGCAGGGTTGCCGTTGTATGTCCGAGTTCGCGCGAATGGTGATGCTCGGCACGGCGAACGGGAACGGAACGCACGGATCCGACGGTCTCGACATCCAAGTGACCTCGCTGAACCGGCGGCTTGCGATTCTGGAGTCTGACGTGGCCCGGATCACCGGAAAGCTGGGAGCCACCAGGCTCTCGGCGGACGGCGACTAGGCAAGCGGAGCGGCGTGCTGCTCCGAGGAGGTGTTGTAATGCGCACATTAGTTTGTCTGGCGGTTCTGGCTGCTCTAGCCGGCGCGCAACAGGCGCCGCGCATCATGCAGACGTCCGGCAAGAATTTGCCGGCGCAATCGATCGGGCCAAACGACCTGATCGAAGTTTCGGTGTACGATGCGCCTGAATTCAGCGGCACGGTACGAGTGGATTCTGCCGGAAATCATCCGAATCCCAATGCTCCGCGACCGCCTCATCAAGGCGGACGGGCTTGCTTCCCTCCGATTTGGAGATTTCGATCGCCGCCGCGCTGAAGGACGCCAAGATGCTCGTGGATCCCCTCGTCACGGTGACCATAGCGGAGTACCACAGCCGGCCAATTACCGTCAGCGGCGCGGTGAGACAACCGCTGACCTTCCAGGCCGAGGGGCCAACCTCGCTTCTAGAGGCGATCGATCGGGCCGGGGGAGTGAGCGAATCAGCCGGTCCGGAAATCCTCGTCACGCAGATGCAGGTCGGAACCGACGGCAAGCTTGCGCCGTTTAGCCGACGGGTTTCGAAGAAAGGGCTGATCGATTACGAAGACCCCGCCCTGAATCTGGTCCTGACGGGCGGCGAGGAAGTCCGCGTGCCCGAAGCCGCCAAAATCTACGTGGTCGGCAATGTTAAAGAGCCGAGCGCGATCAAAGTTCAAGACAACGATCAGACCTCGGTCTTCGAGGCGCTCGCATTGGTTAAGGGCTTGACCCCTTTCTACGGCAAGGTAGCCTATGTGTACCGGGTGGACGCAACCGGGAACAAGACGGAGATCGCCATCCCTCTTGAAAAGATTCTCAAGCGAAAGGCTCCGGACGTTCCCCTGGTCGCCAACGATATTTTCTACGTGCCGGATAGAAAGGGCCAGCGAATCATCATGACGGTGGCTGGAAAGAATCGCGACGTTCGGCAGCACCGCGGGCGCCACGGCGCTCATCTACAGCAGGTAGACTTCAGCAAAGCGAATTCGACGATGGAACAAAAAGACAATCTAGCGCTACCCGCTCCGCGCCAGGAGGCGTTGCTGCCTGCGCTTCCTAGCAAATGCGTGCCGCGTCCACCCGCGGCCGGAGCGGAGCCGGATTCCGACGAGTCCGCGGTTTCGCTGACTCACTATTTATGGGTCCTTCGGCGGCACGTGTGGCGCATCATCGCGTTCGTAACGACCGCGGTGGTGGCCACGATAATCGTCTCCTCTCGCCTTACGCCGATTTACGAATCGACTGCGACGATCGATGTAGATCGGCAGGCTCCTTCGGGCGTCGTTGGGCGATGCGGCTGCCGCCCGGCCGTACGATTACGACGCGGACCAGTTCCTGGCTACCCAGATCCGGCTCATTCAGTCCGATGCTGTTCTGCGGCCAGTGGTGCAGCGTTTCAAGCTGAACGCATCTCCGGCTCCCACGCAGGCAAAGCCGGCCACGCTTCCGTCCACCCTTAACGAAGAGGCCCCGGTGGCAGTCGGCGGCCTGAAGGTTGCCCGGCCGCCGAGCACGTACCTGCTCCAGATCAGCTATCGCTCCACGAATCCACAACTTGCCGCCGCCGTAGCGAATGACATCGCCAGGAGCTACATGGACCACACGTTCGACATGCGCTCTGACGCCAATTCAACTGCCTCCAAGTACATGGAAAGCAGTTGGAGACCCTGAAAGCGAAGATGGAGCGATCCTCCGACGCGCTCAACAGTTTCGAAAAAGAGCTGGGCATGATCGACCCCGACCAGAAGATCAGCACGCTGACCGCGCGCTTGGTCGCGCTGAACACGGATCTGACCAGCGCGCAGGACGAGCGAATCAGGAAAGAAGCCGCGTACAACTCCGTAAAGGGAGGTTCGCTCGATGCGGCCTACGCATCCGAGAAAGGCGATCAATTGCGAATCGCTAAGGCGGAATTGGACAAAGCCAAGGCGCAGTTCGCCCTCGCTCAGGCCCAATGGGGATCGAACCATCCGGAGTACCAAAAAGCCGAAAGCCGTCTGCAGGAATGCAAAGCCAGTTCGATACGCAGCGAATGAGCGTTATCCAGCGGGCAGCTGCGGATTTAGCGACGGCTCAGAATCGAGAGTCGTTGTTAAGCCAGCAGTACGTCGGAGCCAAGGACGAGTGGGATAACGTCAACGCAAAATCCACCGACTACCGGCGCATCAAGAACGAGGCCGATACCGACCGCAGCGTGTACACCGGACCTGGTGCGAAAGATCCAGGAAGCCGGCATTAACTCGACTTTTCCGGATACGGCTATTCGCTTGGCCGATAAGGCCCGGCCAGCGCCTCTACGCGGTCTATCCAAGGACCACGATGAACGCGTCGCTGGCGTTGCTGTTCGCGTCTCTTGATCGCGATCGGCGTCGCATTCCTGGCTGACGCTCTGGACGACACCGTAAAAGACCCGGATCAGGTGCAACGCGGAATGCACGTCGAGGTTCTGGGATCGCTTCCGGTGGTGAAGGGGTGGCGGGGCAGCGTCGTCGCTCCGTCCAGGCGGAGCCGGTCGCTGACCAAACCCGGCTATTATGCGGGAGGTCCGGCGACAGCCTTCGAAGAAGCCGTGCGGACTCTGCGCGATTCGATTTTGCTGTCCGATAGGGTGCACGCGGCCGCGCAGTCTGCTGATCACTTCCGCGGTGCCGCGCGAAGGTAAGACCACGGTTTCGATGCACCTGGCGATTGCGCACAGCCTTCAGCGCAAGAAAACGCTGCTGATCGACGCCGACATGCGCCGCCCCGGCATATCGGGCCGCCTCGGTTTAAGCAACGAGAAAGGCCTGTCGTCGGTCATCAACGACGAAGCGCCATGGCGCGATCTCTTGCAAACGCCGAAGGATTTCCCTCACCTGGACGTCTTAACGGCCGGACCCGCCTCGCGGCGGGCCGCCGACCAGGCCGGAAGCACGATCGAAAAACTATTGGCGGAAGCGGGTCCCGACTACGACTTGATCATCGTCGACTCGCCCCCCTTGCTGGGTTTCGCCGAGCCGCTTCAACTGGCGACGCTGGTGGATGGCGTTGTCGTGATTACTCTCGCCGGGCAGACCAGCCGCAACGCGCTTGCGAGCGTTCTCAGTAACCTGAGGCGGTTGGGTACTCGAGTTATCGGCGTGGCCTTTAACGAGGTCCGCCAGGACATGAGCGACCGCTATTATTACTACGGCTACTACGGGAAGTACTATAGCCGCTACTACAAGCACACAGCGGAACCCAAGGGTCAAAAGTCTTGAAGCGGGCTCTCATCACGGGCGTCACCGGACAGGATGGCTCGTACCTGGCCGAGTTCCTTCTCGCAAAGGGATACCAGGTCTGCGGCCTCATCCGCCGGGGCAGTTCGATCAACACCGCCCGCATCGACCAGATCTACCAGGACCCCCACGAGACGCCGCTTCGCTTTACGCTGGCCTACGCGGACCTGGGCGAAAGCAGCAGCCTGTCCAGGCATATCGACGCGTTCCAGCCCGATGAAGTATACAACCTTGCCGCCCAGAGTCACGTACGGGTCAGTTTCGAAATTCCCGAGTACACTGGCGAGATTGCCGGGCTCGGGGCGTTGCGTATGCTCGAGGCCATCAAGCGGTCGAACCCCGCCATCCGTTTCTACCAGGCTTCCAGCAGTGAGATGTTCGGCAAAGTGAGTGAATTGCCTTTGCGCGAAAGCTCGCCGTTCTACCCGCGAAGCCCTTATGCCGCCGCAAAGGTCTACGCCTACTGGATTACCGTGAACTACCGTGAGGCGTACGGCATGTACGCCTGCAACGGGATCCTGTTCAATCACGAATCTCCGCGCCGCGGAGAGACATTCGTTACGCGAAAAATCACCCGCGCCGTGGCGCGCATCAAACTGGGAGTCCAGCGGGCGCTCTACCTGGGAAACATGGAAGCGCAGCGCGACTGGGGTTACGCTCCCGATTACGTGGAAGCCATGTGGATGATGCTCCAGCAGCGCGAGCCGGACGACTACGTCGTAGCCACCGGAGAGATGCACACCGTCCGCGAGTTCGTGGAGCGGGCTTTCTCGTACGCCGGACTGGACTGGCGGGAGTACGTGAAAATCGATCCGCGTTACTACCGTCCGACCGAGGTGGATGTTCTGTTGGGGGACGCCGCTAAGGCGCGCAAGCAACTCGGCTGGAGCCCCCAGACGTCTTTTCAGAAACTCATCGAGATCATGGTGGACGCCGACCTCGCTTCCGAACGCCGGCGCATCGAAGGGGAAGGCGCCGCGCGTCATGGATTCGCTGCGGTCCGCGGCCGGAGCGGGCGATCACATCTAGCCCCAATACTGTTCACTCAGGCGATGCGCCGGAAGAAAAGCCGAGACGATCTCGGCTCCGCAGGCTTGACAGCCCGCGCCACGGCGTTAGATGAACAGTATTGCAGATTAGCCCGAGCCTGGTTGGGGAAGATCCGATTGATCCCTTTCTTCGACAATAAGCTCCAATACGCGAGCCTGGAAACCGAACTGGTCGCCGCCGCGCGGTCCGTTTTGGCCAGCGGCCAGTATATTCTCGGTCCCGAGACAACGGCGTTCGAAGCCGAATTCGCCGCGTACTGCGGCGTCCGTCACGCGGTCGGGGTTAGTTCCGGAACCAGCGCGCTGCATTTAGCGCTGCGTTGCCGCCGGCGTCGGCGAAGGGGACGAAGTCATTACCACGCCGTTCACATTTGTCGCCACGTGGCTGCGATCCGCTACACAGGCGCGCGGCCGGTTTTCGTCGATATCGACCCGGAAACGCTGAATATCGACGCCGGCGGCGTGGAACGCGCGGTGACTGCCCGGACCAAGGCGATATTGCCCGTGCACCTGTACGGACAGCCTGCGGACATGGATCCGATCCTGGAGGTGGCGCGCCGGCGCGGGATCTGGCGGTGATCGAGGACGCCGCACAGGCCCATGGAGCGGAGTACAAGGGCCGCCGCGTCGGCTAGCATCGGCGCGATGGGCTGTTTCAGCTTCTATCCGACCAAGAACCTCGGCGCGTGCGGCGAGGGGGGGGCCGTTACAACGGACGATGCCGATTTGGCGCGCAGAGCTGCGGCTGCTTCGCGACTGGGGCGCCGAGAAGCGGAACGAGCATCTTCTGAAGGGCTTTAACTACCGTATTCAGGCGCTCCAGTCGGCGCTCCTGCGCGTGAAACTGCGCCATCTCGAAGAGTGGAATGAGAAACGCCGGGCTCTGGCCCGCCGTTACAGCGACGAACTGGCCGGGTTGGATCTCGACCTCCCCGTCGAGCGGCCCTACGCCCGGCACGTATTCAATCTCTACGTAATCCAGACGCCGGACCGCGACGGCTTGCAGCGGAGCCTGCGCGGAGCAAGGCGTACAAACCGCGGTGTATTATCCCGCGCCCGTCTACCTCCAGAAAGCCCACGAGGATCTGGGCTACCGGCGCGGCGCAATGCCCGTAGCCGAGCGCGCCGCCGGGCGCGTCCTGGCTCTCCCGATGTTCCCGGAACTGACTGAAGATCAGGTGCGCACAGTCGGCCGCGCCATACGTAGTCTCATTCCTGCGTTGCGAGCGAGTTAACAGGGGCTGGGCGCCTACCGTCTCCCGCAGCGCGCCTTGATCCCACCTCTAAGCGAGTCTCGGCGACTGGCCAGGGCGGGCCGATTCTCGAATGCCGTACACGTTGTGAAGAATAAGATCCATGCAAGAGCCTCGCATCCTGATTCTCGGCGCCGGATGTACCGGTCTGGGCGCCGCCTACCGCCTGCACGAACTCGGGCGGACGAATTTCCTGGTCCTGGAGGCCAACTCTTATCCCGGTGGTCTCGCCGCTTCCTTCGTGGATGACAAGGGGTTTACGTGGGATGTGGGCGTCCATGTCCTCTATTCCCATTACGATTACTTCGACGATTTGATGGACCGCGCGCTAGGCTCTTCCTGGCTCCATCATCAGCGCCGCTCGTGACGTCTGGGCGCGGGAGAGGTTCATCCCGTATCCGTTTCAGAATAACGTCCGTCACCTGCCTCCGCAGGACCTGGCGGCATGCATCAAGGGGATGATCCATGCGCAGCGGGACGGCCGGCAGCCCGTGGCTAATTTTCAGGATTGGATTCTGAGATCGTTCGGGCAAGGCGTCGCCGATGTCTTCATGCTTCCCTACAACTTCAAGGTCTGGGCGCATCCTCCGGCCAGCTTGGCCCACAAGTGGGTAGGAGAGCGAGTGGCGCCGATCGACTTGGACCGGATCATCGACAACGTCATCTTGGGACGCGACGATTCGGCATGGGGCCCGAACAACATGTTCCGATTTCCGGAGCGGGGCGGCACGGGCGCCATTTGGAACGCGGTCGCCGCATTGACTCCGGAACGCCATTTTCATTACAATGCCGCCGCCGCGGAAATCGACGCCGATAAACACATCGTCCGTACCGCGGGCGGCGAGGAAGACGCGAACGACTTCCTGATTTCGAGCTTGCCACTGGATGTTCTAGGCAATCTCGTGGGAGATCCGGCCGTCGCCGCTGAAGCGGAGGAACTCAAATATGCCACGACCCACATCGTAGGGGTCGGTTTGGGCGGGGCTACTCCCGAACATGCGGCCGGCAAGACGTGGATTTATTACCCGGAAGACGACTGCCCGTTCTATCGCGTCACGGTCTTTTCGAATTATGCCCCCAGCAACGTCCCCGATCCGGCGCGCTACTGGTCGGTGATCGCCGAGGTGTCCGAGTCGGCCCAAAAACCGGTGGACGCCGCGTCGGTAGTTCAAGGCGTAATCAAGGGTTTGCGAACGACGCGCCTGATTCGAGACGATGAGGAAATCGCGTCTGTTTGGCATCGGCGCGTGGAGCGCGGCTATCCCGTGCCCACCATTGACCGTGACGAGCATGTTCACTGCGCGCTGTCGCTTCTCGACCGGCGCTCGATTTATTCCCGCGGCCGGTTCGGGGTCTGGAAGTACGAGGTATCCAACCAGGATCACAGTTGCATGCAGGGCGTCGAGGCCGTGGACCGCATCGTCCTTGGGACGCCGGAACTGACGGCGTTCGACCCGGCCAAGGCCAACTCGGGAGTGAGGCGCCATCGCGGCCCCAACGCTACTCTGAGCGAGACGAACCAGTGAATGGCGACCCAAGCATCAGCCAGCCCTGGCTCGCCGAGAAGCTAGCCGGCGCGCGGCGAGCGCTGCGGGCGCGGACGAGCCGCCGCATCCTGAAGAACATCGCGGCGCTTTCGATCGCTCAGGCGGCGGCCTATCTCCTGCCGCTGGTTGTCATCCCGTATACGGCTTCCGTCTTAGGTCCCGCCGGCTTCGGCATGATCGCGATGATCCAGGCGGTGGTGCAATACTCGACGCTGATCACCAACTACGGATTCTCCTTCTCCGCCACGCGTCAGGCCGCGGTCTGCCAGGGCGCTCCGGAGAAGCTCGCGGAAATCGTCGTCAATGTCTGGACGGCGAAGCTCGCCCTGATGGCGTTCTGCCTGAGCGTCAGCCTCGGCGCTTTCGCCGTGACGCCGTCGTTGCGGCCCTTGATGGGGCCCTATCTATGCGGATTCCTTACCGTTGCCGGAGGAGTGTTGTATCTGGACTGGTTCTTCCAGGCCATCGAGGAAATGAAATGGATCACGATCATCAACGTGATTCCCAAGGTCCTCCTCACGCCGCTGATTTTCGTTTTCGTCAAGAGACCCTCGGACTGGATGTTGGTCATTCTGATTCAATCGGGCACGTTCCTCGTCAGCGGACTCGCGGGCGCGGCGCTCGTGCGCGGCAGGCTGCGCGTGCCCCTGCCCGCGCCGACCTGGAATGGCGTACGTAGCCAAGTACAAGACGGTTGGCGGACTTTTCTGACGACGGTCTCGATCAACGTATACACCACCACCAACACGGTCATCCTCGGGCTCATGACGAATACCACCGTGGTCGGCTACTATTCGGCCGGCCAGCGTGTGATTTCCGGGGTTCAGGCTCTCTGGCCTCCGGTCTCGCAGTCGCTTTATCCGCATTTTTGCAAATCGTTCAACACCGACCCGATCCGCGCCGCGGGCCAGTTGAAGCGACTGGTGGGCATCGTGCTTGCAGTTACGCTTCTCGGGGCCATTGGCGTTTGCTTCGCGGCTCCCTATTTCGTCCCCTTATATCTCGGGCCGAGATTCGCCCACTCCGTCCGGATCATTCAATTCTTGATCTTTTCGGTTTGCGCGATCGCGACGAGCAATCTCTTGGGTATTCACGGGCTGATGGCTTCGGGGTTTTATTCGGACGTACTCGCGGTGGTATTCGGGGCCGCTGTATCGAGCCTGGCGCTGGCTCCGTTGTGTATCGCCTGGAAAGGCGCGATGGGCCTGGCGGCGCTGTCCACGGCCATCGAAATCGGCATCTGCGTCTGCTTCGCCCTACGGATGCGGCGCAGATCCATGCTTTAGAAGTTCCGTGAGCGGGTTCAATTTGAAGGAGGGTTTGGCAAGTGGCCGATAGGGAGTCCGATAGGGTCGCGGCGGTAGTCGTCACTTACAACCGAAAGGAACTTCTCCGCCGCGGAGTGGATTCTCTATTGGGGCAGTCCCGCCCCTTGGACGCTATCTACGTTTTCGACAACGCCTCGACCGACGGGACGGAAGAGATGATCAAGCAGTACTCCGCGCCGAACTTGATTCACCTTCGACAGACGAAAAACCTCGGGGCCTCCGGCGGTTTCTACCACGGTATGAAGATCGCATACGAGGCCGGCTTCGATTGGATCTGGGTCATGGATGACGACGTCACGCCGGCGCCCCAGTGCCTGGAGCGGATGTTACTTCACAAATCCGAGGCCAAAGCGTTTGTTCCGCTGCGGATCACGCCAGAAGGGGAGAATTCGGAATTCTGCTCCATCGCGGCGTACTGGAATCGCCCCGGCGTGCGCTGCCTGAAAGGCCCCCGGGTTTGCGACTTATACCCGGACCTCTCGAAAATTCCCGAGGTGATTCGAGTGGAAGACATGTCGTTCGAAGGACCTATGTTTCACCGTTCCATCGTTGACAAAGTCGGTTTACCGCGACGCGATTTCTTCGTTCTCTGCGACGACACGGAATACGCCTGGAGAATTCTTTCCCGCCGGCGCCGGTCCCTTGCTGTGCGTCTCCGGAGCGCGCATCGTGCGGCAGTTGCCGATCGACCCGAAGGAAACCATCTGGAGAAGGTATTACTTCAACCGCAACACTCTGATCATCAAGCGGATGTATCGCAAGAAATGGTGGGACGACATCGCGATTGCGGCGCTTTACAGCCTGTTGACATTGAAGGCATTTGCCGTCAACGGATTCGATACGGCGGTCTTGGGGGCGCAGATCCGAGCATGGATCGATTCCTGGCGGCGCGAGCTGCCGGTGCGATACCGGCAGAGGCGGGCGGCTGGCTTGAAGCGGGTCGTTCCGGCCGCGCCGTCTTGAGTGGCCCGCTTTCCGCCGATTTCTCCCATCCGGTCACGCAATGGGAATAAAAGTACTCATGCTCACATCCTGGTTTCCGGACCGCCGGCGCCAGAAATACCTCTATATCGTCGATCAGATCGAGGCGCTGGTTTCAGAGGGTGTTGAAGTCTCGGTCGTGGTTCTGCGTCCGTGGCTCGCCGGCCTCTCCAGTTCTTCGGCCGGCCTCCCCGACGCCGCTCTCGCGCGCAACTTCGATCTGCACGTGCTGCGGTATTTCGCTCCCAGGCCCCAATGGTCTCCGGCACTCCAGGGCCCGGTGGCTCTGGCGAGCGTCGGACCGTGGTTGCGGAGGTGGCTGAAACGCGAGAAGCCGTCGCTCTTGCACGCGCACACCAGCATGTGTGGCTTCGTAGCCACGCGCCTGGGCCGGGAGTTCGCCTTGCCATCCGTCGTGCACATCGGCGGATTCGATCCGAACGGCCCAGCGGCTCGCGACCCATCCTGGAACAGGCAATTCCGCTCCACGCTATCGCTCGCCTCGCGGGTTGTGTTGGTTGGGACTCCCCTCCAAAATGACCTAGCCCCGCTCTGCACCGATCCCCTCAGACTAGCCGTGGTTCCGAACGGGTACAGGCTGCCGGAGAACATCCCATCCCGAAGCCGGGTGCCACGCCGCTTCCGCAACCGTCTAGTCAGTGTCTCGAACCTTACCCCGACGAAAGGCATCGATGTGACTGTCCGCGCGCTTGTGGAGCTTCGCCGCGCGGGCTGTGAAGACGTTGATTACATCGTAGTGGGACCGGGCGCCGAACTCCCGAGGCTGCGCGCTCTGGTCGGGGAGATGGGGCTCGGTGATCGTGTGTTTTTCCTAGGGGCCCTATCGCACGCCGACGCAATGGCGGAAGTCGCAGCCGCCGATATCTTCTGCCTGCCGAGTTCCCTAGAGGCCTTTGGCATCGCCCATCTTGAGGCGATGGCGCTCGGAAAAGTGGTCGTCGGAGTCTTGGGGCAAGGGCCTGAACTGTTCATCACGAATGGCGCCACGGGCTATCTCTGTCCCCCCAACGATCACATTGGCCTTGCAGGCATCATTCAAAACGTCCTCGCGGACAGGCAGGCCGCGATCGCCATGGGGACCGCGGCCCGGAAACACTGCGAGGAAAACTACACGTGGCGGCACAGCGCGAAACGCCTGGTTGAGCTATATCGGGAGGTACGGAAATGGCCAGAGAACTGAATGCCCCCCGGGACGCGCCGGTAGGGCACTATTCGCTCAAGAACCGGCTGATGTCATGGCTCAGGGTTCGACTTTTCGATGGCATGGTTTACACCGTCCGCCACGGGCTGCTGACGGGCATGAAGCGGAAAGGCGGGCTCGGATGGCTTCCCGCCCTGTTCCTGCCACGCGCCGCGAACGCCGAAGAACGTTTGTTGGCCGGTCTGAGTTTCGATGGAGTGACCGTCTACGACATCGGGGCTTACCACGGCTACATGGCTTTGTTTTTTGCATCGCGGGCCAGTTCCGTGATCTGCTTCGAGCCTAATTCCCGGAACCGCCGACGGCTGGAGGAGAACCTGGCGTTGAACCGGATTCAGAACGTCGAGGTGCGTCCGGTTGGCGTAGGTTCCCGACGGGAGGTGCGCAGGATGGTGGCGAGTCCACTCTGGATGGGCGGAGCGAGCGTCGATACCCACCGGGTGGAGGATCTGATTCGGGCCGGCGTGGAAACCGTCGCCGAGGACATCGCCATCGTGGCGCTGGACGATGAGATCTCACAGGCTGGCCTTCCCAAGCCTGACTTTATTAAGATTGACACCGAGGGCTGGGAACTCGAAGCGCTCCGGGGGGCGCGCCACGCGCTGGAGTCAGCCAGGCCGGCGTTATTCTTGGAGATGCATGGCGAGACAAGACGGGAGAAGGAGAGCCGGGCAGCCGAGATCGTTGCCTTCTTGTGGAGTTTGAATTACAGGCGTATTCTTCACGTCGAGACAGGAACCATTGTCACGCCCGAAGACAGTTCGGTGGCGGCGGATGGTCATCTTTACTGTACGGCAAACTGACCGGACAACCGTTTGTTGGGGGGGCTCCGCGCGCCGGCGTGCGATGACACGCTGCTCGGCTGCCTGATTGGGGAAAACCTTCGTGAGTTCCAGCGGCAATCTTCGACTAGCGGTCATCACCAACTTCCCTTCGTACCACCAGGTGGACCTGTTTAACGCTCTGTGCGCGCAGCCCGGGATCGATCTGATGGTTTTCTACCTCCGCCACATCACGCCGGGGCGGCAGTGGTCCACGCTGCGGGAGATCCGGCATCCGCATCAGTTCATTCGAGAGCTGCGGTGGCACCGGCATTTCTACCTTAGTCCTGGGCTGGCGCGGGCGGTGGATGCGTTCCAGCCCGATCTGCAAATCATCACCCAGTACGCAAGCATTGGAATGCAGTGGATGATGTACCGCGCGCATCTGAAGCGCCAGAAATGGCTTTACTGGAGCGAGCCGCCGGGCGTGAGGTACACGGATCTGCCCATATTCGCCAGCGAGCGGCTGCGCAGGGCGTTTCGCAAGGTCGCGTTGTGGCCGCTTCGGTTGGCCGGACCGTGCGAAGTGTGGGGAATCGGCCAGCGCGCGGTGGAGGGTTATTCGCGCGTCACCTCCGCGCCGGTGAGGAACATTCCGTATTACTCCGATCAGGAGGCGTTTCGGGCAACGGAACGCGGCCCCATTGCTTACCCCGTGCGGTTTTTGTTTGCAGGCAAGCTGGTCTCTCACAAGGGATTCGACCGCGTCGTTGACGCGATCGAATTGCTCGCCAAGAGGAGGAACGATTTCGAGTTGGTCGTCATCGGCGACGGTCCGGATTTGAGTTTCACCGATCGCCTTTCGGAAAAAGCCCGCGGGCTGGTCCGGTACGAGGGCTTCAAGCAATTGGCCGAGGTTCCGGAGGTGTTCGCGCGTTGCGACGCGCTGCTGTTCCCTTCGCGTTACGATGGCTGGGGCATGGCGCTCGTCGAGGCAATGGCGGCCGGAATGGCGGTTATTTCCACCCGCGAGGCGGGAAGCGCCCGGGACATGATCGAGCATGGAGAGAATGGTCTGATACTGCCGCGCCTGAGTTCCGGAAGCTCTTGCATCGGCAATGACGCACCTGCTTGATTCCCCCGATCTCATCCGTACCATGGGGGCGAAGGCCCGCCTCCGCGCCGCGGAGACTGACCGCCGCGGCCGGTGCGCGGACCATCTCCGGATTGGTCAAGGGTCTGGCGGGCGGCGCCGGCTCGCGCAATTTCTGATGCCCGAAGCTTATAGAGACAGCCGGTTGCTCTCTCTCCCCCGTGAGGGAGTGTCCCATAGGCCGCGGCCCGCCAAAGGTAATGAAGACGCCGGGTCCGTGTGGGGCGGGCCTCCCGGCCTGCCTTCTTGGTTTTCGACCGCGCCTTCAAACAAGAACAAGGCAGACCAGGAGGTCCGCCCCACCCTCTGGCCCTGGCTTGTGTGGTCGCGACCTCGGCAGCGGGGGCGTCTAGCCGTGCGGTGTTATGCGAGGGGGTATTTCGAAATCCGCCGCCTTCTCTCCATTCGGCCGGTGAAGAGTTTGCATCCATGAACTGGACCTTTGTAGCCTTCAGCCTGCTGATGTTGCCGGCGTTGCTGCTCTCGGCGGTAACGAGCAACCGCAGGTTCGTCTACCTGTGCGCGTTCGTCCTGCCGCTCCAGGGTCTGGCGATGAATGCCGGGGTTCTGATCACGTGGGCCAAGCTGCTTCTGCCGGTGGCCCTTCTGGTGCGTCTGGTGCGAGCCCGGCATTCCTTCGGGCGCCGGGCCGTCCTACCCGGCGCCAGGCTCTGGGGGTTGTTTCTTGCGTATATTACGCTTCTGACCTTCGCTCGCATCGCGCTGGGCTCTCACGCAGACGACATCCAGAGAGCCTTAAGTATCGGGTGGGCGAGGGGACAATCCGAATACCGGCTCGAGGTGCAACTAA
Organism: Terriglobia bacterium; assembly: GCA_963783505.1. Lineage (GTDB taxonomy): Bacteria > Acidobacteriota > Terriglobia > Bryobacterales > Bryobacteraceae > BOG-224. The sequence goes on from CAWAOP010000022.1 coordinate 19,989, forward strand.
CGAGCGCGGTGCTTTTCTGGGGCTTGATCTTCGCAGGACACTGGTTCGCCGAGGGCGATCTATCGGTTGGCGCGGCACTCAACGGGTTCATTGCCGGGAATCTTTTTAACGCGGTCACGGGGTTTGGCAAGGTCGGAGCCGATCTCCTGGGGCTGAGTACGGTCAGCGCCCTGCTCTCCAGCCCGACGGAGACCCTGGTGGGAGTTGACGAGCAATACCGCTTGGAAGGATTCGCCGGAGAGCCCAAGCACGCGGCGGCCGGTTTCGTCCTCGCGCTGGCGATCCTCATGTGGGCGAGGCACTCGCAGAGATATCGCAAGAGCATCCCTCTATTCTGGCCTAAGACGGTGGTCCTTCTCGCCGCGTTGCTTTTCACCCGTTCGACGTCGGGGTGGCTGGCGGCGGTTGCGGGGGGGGTTTACTTCGTGCTTGTTGTTAGCTGGCCTATGCGGTGGCGCCTCGCGGCGTGCTTTGGATTGATCGGGGTAGGAGTCATGCTGATCAGTGGTCGAACCGGGTTTGAGGTGGTCGATAGGAACGTCGAAGACCGGGTCCTGAAACGGGCGGCCGATCCAGGACGCTTCGAGGTTAAGGACCAGGCGTTTTGGCAGTACGCGCTGGAGAATCCGTCCAGTTTGGTGATAGGCCAAGGGGCTGGAGGGGTCGACTTCAAGCTCATCTCGTACATCGACCCGGTATATCTCCACCGTGGGGGAACAATTTCCCCCTCGTACCTGGTTCGACGAAATTCTCGGCAATTTCGGCGTCGTAGGCGGCGTGCGCCCTGGGGCTCGCGGTGTGGGCCGGCGATAGGAAACTCCGTTCCATCGGACAGATTCAAGTGGCTCAGATTCTCGAAGCATGTGGATTGATCGGCATGTTTGTGCCTTGGACCACCCTGGCCGGCTTCGTGTTCGTATCCGGCGCTCTCCTTTCGAATGCGGCGCGCGTGCGGCCCAGCGTCGTGGTGACGAGCGCCGCGCAGCCGGTGGACGCCGAGAACCCGGCTCCGGCGTGGGGGCCTCCGCCTTCCCCAGTGGGCGGCCTTGTGCCCGATTCGCCGGCGGAAGCGCTGGGCTGAATACGAGTGAGCAGCCCGGCTCGTTTTTGCGGAAAGAACGTCCCGCTCCGCGGTTTCATCAAGCCGCCGGAGGCGTAGGAGCGCTGCGTTAAGGGGACCGCCGGTTCCATGGGCATGAAATGGAGAGCGCTGGCGTATCATGGCGTCGAGCCCGAGCACGCCCGCGCGTTTCGGGAACAGTTGCTTTTGCTGGTCCGATGGGGTTTCCGGTTTTGCACGGTTACCGAAGCAATCGAGAAATTCCGTTGCGGCGATTCCGGATTATGGGCCTCGGTGACCTTTGACGATGGCGACGCTACCGTCTACTCCGTCGCCCGCCCCGTGATGGAATCGCTTGGCGTGCGGGCCACGCTGTATATCGCTACCGACTACATCGCAACCGGAAGCCGGTATCGCGACAGCCCGGCGGCTCCAGCATTGTCGTGGAACTCCTTGCGCGAACTGATCGCGGATGGGCACGAAGCCGGCTCCCATAGCCACACGCACGTGGATTTCACGAGATGCCGCCCGGCGCGGCTGCGCGAAGAGCTGGAGTTAAGCAAGCGGGCGATTCAGGATAACCTTGGCATTCAAGCGCAACATTTTTCTTTTCCATACGGCCAATACGACTCCGCGGTTTTGTCCGCGGCTCGCGATACGGGTCTGTACGAGACCCTGGCGACCATCGACAGGGGCTTTATGCGGGCAGCGTCGCCGGTGCTGAAGCGCGATGTCGTTTCGCCTCAATGGCCGGCGCGTAAGCTGGCCTGGACGCTCCGGTGGGGAGCCAGTCCGCTGTATGGCGCCTGGCGGCAGGTCAGATTGCTCCGGCGATCCCTGAATCGCGACCCGGAAGCGCCGCTGGGCTCGATGGGCCGATAGCCGCCTTCCGGAACGGCAGGGCGCGAGGACGGATCTGGCGGGCCTCCTACTAAGCCTCGCATCATACCGGGGCCATCGAGCCGAGCCGCGACCGTGAGGGAGCGGAGGCCCGAGGGCCGCGAACCGGCTCGGTATCGAGCGAGCCACGCGAAGTTCCCAGCGATGGTTCGAGAGCGCCGCAACGAAGGGGGCGGAAGGCGGACGGTTTTACGGCGCACTCCGCCATAGCCAATGGGAAGGGCTTCGCTGCTTACGTTTAGCGGAATCGATTGCTGCGGCAAATCCACGCAGATCGAATTGCTGGAGTCGAGCCTGCGCGCAGCGGGCCGGCGCCCCATCTGTCTGTGGGTGCGCGGCGGGTACACTCCTCGTCTGACGGCCGCCAGAACGGCGGTGCGCCGGTTGATGGGCAAGAAAGCTTTCCCTGCCGGGCACACCGCGCAGCGGCAGGCGTTTATGAAGCGCGCCGGCCGGCGCCATTTCTGGTTGCGCATGGCGATCCTGGACCTTATAGTGGAGTGCGTCCTGCGGGTGCGCTGGCTTCGCCTGATGGGCCGGACCGTGATCTGCGACCGGTCCCTGGACGATACCGAGATCGACTTCGCCATTCACTTTCCCGAGGACCACGTCGCCGATTGGCGGAGTTGGCGGCTGTTAAGACGCCTGGCGGCCAAGCCGGACGCGGCGTTTCTTTTGGATCTTTCGTTCGAGGAGTCGGCACGCCGCTCTCGCGAAAAGAACGAACCCTTTCCCGAGGCGGACGAGCAACGGAGGGTCCGCGCGCAGTTCTACGCCGCCGCGAAACAGAAACGGACCTGGCTGGTCATCGACGCCCTTAGCGACATCGAGCGGATTCACCGGGAGATCGTACGCCAGATTGCGGAAACGGACCGGCCGGCATCCGGCGATTCTCCGAAGGGCGGCCGGTGAGGGCCGCGGACTTGATGGCCCGCGAGCCTCTGCCGCGGATCGTGGAGGCTACGCTGGCGGGCTTCTTGCGCCTGCGTTTCGGCGGGGATTGGCAAGTGAAGTGGCAAGCCGGCCGGGGCTTCCGTTCCTCACCGGGACGGTGGATTTGCAATCTCTATATCAACGCCATCTTCCGTGCCGGCGCGGCTCCGGAGATCTTCGAGGTATTACGGCGCGAATTCGCCAACACGCGCGTCCGGTGGTTCCGGCCGCTCCGAAGCGCTTGTTTCGCCGGCGCGGTAAGCCGGCCTTTGGCGAGATTCCTCGCTCAGGCCGAGTTGGAGATTTCTCCCGAGATCCCCGGCTCGAAGAAGTGGCTGATCGTAACCGGCAGCAGCAAGCTGAGGGTCATCGACACGGCAGCCGGCATCGTGTACTGTTGCCGCAAGTCGAACGCAGTTCCGGAGCGCTTCCGCCAGGAAATCGAGGCGCGCCGCCTGGGCGCATCGCTCGGTCTGCCCGTGGCTCCGATCCTCGAGGAATTGAGTCCTGACTGCATAGTCGAACGGATGATTGTCGGCACTCCGCTGAACAGGCTGAGTTCCGCGCCGATCCGGCAGCGGGGCAGGCAGTTGGCTCTCGCGGCGCTGCGGCCGCTCCACGATCATGCGTTGCGTATCATGACGGTGGCGGAATACCGTGAAGACCTGGCCGCACAGATTCCTGCCTTGGTTGCGCGGAGCGAGTACGCTCGCGCCCGCGAGAAAGAAATTCAACATTGCTTGGGCAGCCTGGCGGCGGCGTTATCCAACTACGGCGATCGGGAAGTGACGACCGCGCTGAGCCACGGCGATTTTCAACCCGCGAATATTCTCTGGAAGGGCGACGGCTGTTGGTTGATCGACTTTGAGTTCTCCGCGCGCCGCCAGATCGACTACGACGCCTTCACGTACGATTTGGATGCGCGATTCCCGCCGGGTCTGGCCGATCGAATCCTTCGGCGCATGCGCGCGGAACCCGGCGCGGCGTTACGGCTTAGGATCTTTCTTCTGGAGGAGCTTCTGTTTCGGATTCAAGACGCCGAGAGATTCGGCGCCGGGGCCATCTGTCCGCAGTGGGACCAGTTCATGTACGAGTGCGCGCGCGCGTCCCGCGCCCTACCGGATAGCAGGCCGTGAGCCAAGTCCCTGAACCTCGATTCCTTTTCTTCAAGCAGACAGTTCCTTCTCGCAGCTATTTCATAGAGGTGTGCATGGAGGTTGCGGCTCCCGACCGGGTTTCGATCCTGTTTTCGGACATTGATTCCGCTCCGGTGGGTCCGCTTGCGTTCCGGAGGGGGCCCGCTGTATAAGCGCGGGTCGCTTCGCGGGCGCATGACCACGTGGCTGCATTACCTCTGGAAAGCCACGTGCTTCGCGTTCAGCGTGCGCGGCCGGCCGCTGCTCTTCATCGTGGCGCAGCCTCCATTTCTCCCTCTGCTCGGATACCTTCAGAAGAAGCTCCTGGGCCGCCGCTACGTGGTATGGGTCAACAACATCTACCCGGACGTCATCGAGCGCCGGGGACTGAGCCGTCCCAATTCCATCGGTATGAGGGCCTGGCGGTGGTTTAACCGTCGCGTATTCGCTCAGGCCGAGCATGTCTTTACGCTTGGTCCTTACATGAAGGAACTCCTCCGGAAGTATGTGCCGGAATCGGTCCCTATTACGGTGGCGCCCACTTGGGTAGACACGGATTCGATTCATCCGATACCCAAGCGGGAGAACTCCTTCGCCCGCGAGCGACGGTCAGATCGAGAAACTCACCGTTATGTATTCGGGCAACCTGGGCCTGACTCACGATCTAGGTACGATCCTCACGGCGGCGCGGCGCATGCGGGCGTGCGCCGGCGTGCATTTCATGATCGTCGGAGCGGGGCCGCAGTGGAAGGACCTCGCCGAATCCATAGCCGTCCACGGCGACGCCAACATTACTCTGCAGCCGTTGCAGCCGGAAGACGTCTTGCCCTATTCCCTGTCCTGCGCGGAGATTGCGCTGGTCTCGCTCGAAAAGGGCATGGAGGGCATCAGTATGCCGAGCAAGACGTACTACTCGATGGCGGCCGGTTCGGCCATCATCGGCTTGTGTCCGGAGCGGAGCGATCTTGCCTATGTGCTGAATGCTCACAGTTGCGGGCTTCGAGTCGAGCCTGGCGATGTCGATGGGTTGGTTTCCGCCATCGAGTCCCTGCGCTCTTCCCCGCTGAATTGCGGCGGCTCCGCGACAACGCCCGTGAGGCCGCGGTACGCTCTTTCTCCCGGAAAGTGAACGGCGAAGTGGTCCGTCGCGTCCTGGCCGGGGTGATGGATGGCGTCGCGGAGCCGGTCCGATGAAGATCGGAATCAACGCGCTCTTTATCCGCCCTGGCATCAACGGTGGGACGGAAACATATACGCGCGAGCTAATTCGAAACTTCGGAGCCCTTGGGCTGCCGGACGAGTTCGTCGTCTATGGGATCTATCCGGAAATCGCCGATTGGTGCGCGCCTTTCGGGAATTTCAGTTTCAGGCGCATACCGCTCGTTCGCTCGATGCCCTTGCGAATCGTATATGAGCAAACGGCGTACCCGAGGATCGTCGAGCGCGACCGGATCGACGTGCTGTTCTCGCCCGGTTACGTGGGGCCGTTGAGGGGCCGGTTTTCGTCCGTCGTGACGGTTCACGACATGTTTTCGTTTGTCTGCCCCCAATATCTGACCCGGACGCGCGCCCTTTATCTGCGCGCCATGCTTCCCCGCGGCATCAAGCGCTCTCATGCCGTCATCGCGGTTTCCGAGACGACGGCCGGCGACATTGTCCGTTTCTTCCCTTTCGCCGCCGCCAAACTGCGCGTGGTCCAGGAAGCCGCGGACGAACGGTTTCGCCCGGGCCCCGCCGCCCTTGCGGATGCCGGCCTCGCCGAGCCCTATCTGTTGTCGGTCTCCACTATTTGGCCCGTGAAGAACCAGGCGAACTTGATACGAGGCTACGCCGAAGCGCGGCGGGAGTTCGGCGTAAGGCATCATTTGGTCATGGTCGGCCGCGATGCGATGGGCACGATGCAAGCGCTGGCCGGTGATCTCGGCGTCAGCGAGTTCGTTCATTTTACGGGCTTCATTCCTTTCGAAAAACTGCTCGCGTACTACCGCTCGGCGGCGGTTTTTGTTGCGCCATCGCTCTACGAGGGATTCGGACTGCCGGTGTTGGAGGCGATGGCGTGCGGCTGCCCGGTGATCTGCTCGGCCATACCGGTCTTCAAAGAGGTTGCCGGAGATGCGGCCCTCTCCTTCGAACCGCTCGACACGGCCGGGCTGGCCAGCCAGATAGCTCGCCTGGTTTCGGACACGGGGCTGGCGGATTCCTTGAGGAAAAAAGGTCTCGAAACCGCGCGCCAATACTCGTGGCGTTCGGCGGCCGAACAGACCTATGCCGTGCTGAGGCAGGCTGGAGAGGGCGGTGGCCCATTGCCGGCGGTTGCCGCCTCCGCTCATGGCGCGCGCCAGTGAACTTTAATCTGTCCACCACCGAAAGGCTGCTGCTGGCGGCTTGCAGCGGGGCGCTGGATCCCAGACTGGTCGACGACTACCGAAGCATCGGCGATGAGGCCGCCTGGACCGCCGCCGAAGAGCACGAACTCACGGGGCATCTCGCGCACAAACTCGCCGGCTTGGGCGAGCCTGTTCCCGAGCGTTGGGTTCGCGCCCACGAGGCCACCGCGCAGCGCGTTTCCGCCTACTTGAATGAGATGGATCGGGTGGCTGCCGGTCTCGCGCCGGAAGGCATACCGGTGGTTGCTCTCAAGAATGCCGGGATTGCGCGCGGCGTTTACCGCTGTCTCGGGTGCTCGCCCATGGGCGACGTGGATGTTTTGGTGCGGCGGCGCGATTTTCCGGCGGTTCACGGGCTGCTAACGGCGAGCGGATATACGTGCGCCTCGCGCGACCCGTTTGAGAGCGGCGCATTCGCCGCGGGCGAGCTCTCCGGTGGGTTGGAGTATTCCCGCGATCTGCCGGGAGCCGGCGAGTTCTGGCTGGAGCTTCAATGGCGGCCGGTGGCCGGCCGATGGATCCGGCCCGACCAGGAACCCGCCGGGGACGATCTCATCGCGCGCTCGCTGCCGATCGCCGGTTCCAACGCCCGCATCCTGTCGCCGGAGGACAACCTGCTGCAGGTTTGCCTGCATACCGCCAAGCACAGTTATTTGCGCGCTCCCGGACTGCGCCTGCATTGTGACGTGGATCGCATTGTCCGGAATGTCGCCGTGGATTGGCCTCTGTTCACACGGCGAGTCGAAGAACTGCGTGTGAAAACGGCCGTCTACTTCTCGCTGGCGATCCCGGCGGCCGGCATGGCCACGCCAATTCCACACAGAGTGCTGGATAGCCTGCGGCCGCCGGCCCGAAAAGAGCGGGCCATCTGGCGCGCCATCCTCGCCGCCGGACTATTCCATCCCAAACGGCGGAAGTTCACCGCGCCGGCGTATCTGCGCTTCAACGCTCTGCTGTACGATCGCCGCCGGGATCTGCTTCGCGCGGTGTTCCCCGATGTTGCCTGGATGAAGCAACGTTACGCTTTCCGGTCTTCCCTGTGGCTGCCTCTGTACCATGCGCGCCGCTGGTACGATCTAGCGTTCCAGCGTACGGGCATCTAGGAAGCGGCTCTCCACACACGCCCTGGACAATGAAGAACGCGCTTGACCGCACCGTCTCGGCTCTGCTGCTGGTGGTCCTCTCGCCGTTTATCCTGGCCCTGGCCTGCCTGATTCGATTTCGGTTGGGGAAACCGGCGCTGTTCCGCCAGGTTCGGATAGGTTTCGGCGAACGGCCCTTCCGGTTCCTCAAATTCCGGACCATGACCGGCGAGCGCGACGCGAGCGGCGCGCTCTTGCCGGATGAGCGGCGCCTGACACCGCTTGGCCGTCTCTTACGCGCCACCAGCCTTGACGAACTCCCCCAATTCTGGAATGTTCTACGGGGCGACATGAGCCTGGTGGGGCCCAGACCGCTACTGCCCGAGTACCTCCCGCGCTACAACTCCCAGCAGCGCAGGCGCCATCGCGTCAAGCCCGGCATTACAGGCTGGGCCCAGGTCAACGGACGCAACGCGCTCACCTGGGAGGAGAAGTTCGACCTCGATGTCTGGTACGTGGATCACGCCAGCCTCTGGCTCGATCTCAGGATTCTCTGGCTCACGCTGGTTTGGGTGTTGCGGCGGGCGGGAATCAGCCGACAGGGCCACGCCACCATGCCTGAATTCATGGGCTCCCGGCCCACCGAACCGGAAAGGAAATAGACCATGGCCGGCGAGAACATTCTGATCTCGTCCGCAGGACGCCGGGGCGCTCTCATGGCCTGCGTCCGCGATTCGATCGCCAGGCGCGGATCCGGCGGCCGGGTCTTCGCCATCGACTCCGGATCGAACGCGCCGGCCGCTTTCCTGGCCGACGCTTCATGGCGGGTTCCGCGCTGCATGGCCCCGGATTTCGCGGACGCCGTACTCCGCCTGTGCTCGGAAAACCGAATTGGCCTCATTATCCCGACGATCGATACGGAGCTTCCGGTCTACGCGGCCGAGGCGAAGAGGTTCGCCGAGTCCGGCGTGACGGTATCCATCTCCGAGCCTGAAACCGTTCGAATCTGCTCCGACAAATCCGCCACCCACGATTGGTTGGTTGCGCAAGGCTTTCCCACTGTCCGCCAGACGGATCCGGACGACGCCCTGGCCAGCCCGGAAGAATGGCCTTTTCCGCTCATCGCCAAGCCCTGCGATGGAAGCGCCTCCATCGGAGTGCGCCTCATCCGGACGAGGATTCAGTTGGAAGCGGTGGCGAGGGTGGAGCGCGGTTATATCATTCAGGAAGTTGCGCCGGGGCGGAGGCACACGGTCAACGCTTACGTAAATCGCGCCGGAAAGTGCATCTGCGCGGCGCCGCACTGGCGCATGGAAGTGAGAGCCGGCGAGGTCTCCAAGGGGCTTCTGGTCAAAGACCGCCGGTTGATGGATTTGGCGCGCGGGATCGCCGAAGCCCTTCCCGGAAGCTACGGCGCGCTGAATATTCAGTGCTTCATGGACGATTCGGGTGGCATCCGGGTGATCGAGATGAACGCGCGCTTCGGGGGCGGATATCCCCTCGCCCATCGCGCCGGGGCGCGCTTTACCGACTGGCTTCTGGATGAGATGCAAGGACGCGTCCCTCCACAGTTCGATGGATGGACGGACGATCTGGCGATGCTTCGGTACGACGAAGCGGTATTTGTTTCCGGTAGCGAGATTCGAGCATGGGCCGTAGGATCTGCGCTGTCTTCGACATCGACGACACGCTTTACTTAGAGCGAGATTACGTCCGCAGCGGATTCGAGGCGGTCGGCCGCTGGGTGTCCGACTGGCTTCAGATCGACAACTTCGCCAATCGCTGCTGGAGCAAGTTTATGGCCGGACGGCGCGGTTCCGTTTTCAACGACGCGCTGCGCGACTCGGGCCGGGAACCGGCGCTGGCTCTCATAACGGCTCTGGTTGAGATCTACCGGACGCACGCGCCGTCGATTTCGCTTGAGCCGGACGCCGCGCTTGCTCTCGCCGCACTGTCTCAAACCGCATCGATCGCCGTAATCAGCGACGGCCCCGCAGTCAGCCAGAGCCGCAAGGTCGAGGCTCTAGGGCTAGGATCGTTCGCGGATCCAATCATTCTCACGGAGATCCTCGGCGAGGGACTTGGAAAACCCCACCCTGGGCGTTTGAACGGGTGATGCAATGCACCCAGGCGGACGCGTTCATCTATATTGCGGACAACCCGGTGAAGGACTTTGCGGCGCCCCATCATCTTGGATGGTCCACCGTCCGGATCCGGCGCGCCGGCGGACTTCACTCCGCCGAGACTCGGGCCGACCCCGCCCCGGATTATGAGATGAACGACTGCTCCGGCCTGGCCGATCTAATCGCACGCCTTTGACTTCGCTATGGCATTGAAACGAATTCTCCTGTCGGTCCCCCATATGGGCGGGGCTGAACAACAGTACGTTCGCGAAGCATTCGAGTCCAACTGGTTGTCCACGGTCGGGCCCAATCATCACCGCTTTTCGAAAGCGAATTCTCCGAGCGCGAATCGGCCTGCCGTCAGTTGCGCTGGGGAGCGGGACCGCGGCGATGCACCTCGGCCTTCGTCTGCTCGGCGTCGGCCCAGGCGACGAAGTTTTTTGTCCGTCCCTCACTTTCGTCGCTACCGCCAATCCCGTCCGGTATCTCGGCGCTCGTTGCGTGTTCATTGACAGCAACAGGGCCACGTGGAACCTCGATCCGGAGATGCTCTCGAATGCGCTCGCCGACCGCGCGCGGCTCAACCGTCTGCCTCGCGCCGTCATCGTGGTCCATCTGTACGGCCAATGCGCGGACATGGACCCGATTCTCGAAGTCTGCGGCCATTACGGCGTTCCCGTGCTGGAAGACGCGGCGGAAGCGTTGGGCGGCTAGCTACCGGGGCAAGCCCGCCGGAACATTGGGGGCCGTGGGGGTCTTCTCCTTCAACGGCAATAAGATTATCACCACCACGGGTGGCGGCATGCTCGTTTCGTCCCGGCAGGACTGGGTTGACAAGGCGCGCTTCTGGTCCACTCAAGCCCGCGATCCCGGCAGTCGCCTACGAACATTCCGATCTCGGTTACAACTATCGCCTGAGCAATGTGCTGGCAGGAATTGGGCGGGGGCAGCTCAGAGTGTTGGATCGGAGGGTCGCCGAGCGCCGGGCGATCGCGTTTCGGTTACCGCGACGCCTTCGCCGATTTGCCGGGAATCTCATTCATGCCGCAGGCCGCTTACGGTCTGCACACCAATTGGCTAAGCTGTTTCTTGATCGACGAAATGGCAATTTGGATGCTCCCGCGATGCCTTGATTCGCGCGCTCGACGAGGCGAATATCGAATCGCGGCCCGTCTGGAAACCGATGCACCTCCAGCCGCTGTACGCCGGATCGGAACGCTACGGCGGCGAGGTCGCCGAAGATCTGTTTCACCGCGGGATCTGTTTGCCAAGCTCAAGCAATTTGACCGGGCAGGAGCAGTTGCACGTTGTTAACGCCGTGCGACGGAAGGCAGGCGCGCGCCCGCAAGGCGCGTTGGATCGGACGCCTTGCGCCGCTCAAGCCGGGTCCTGAGATCCGTAGCTGAAGAGTAAGGAAATGCTCGACCGTCAGAAACTCACTCGACACGCTCCGGTCGCGTCATCGGACAATCGTATACTTCGCCCAAATCGGGACATTTGCGTTCTCTGGAGTCTTAGCCTTTCTCCTTCGGTTCGACTTTACTCTGCCGCATGCGTTCGTGCGCCAGCTTCTCTTCGCCTTGCCGATTTGGATTCTGGTCAAGACCGCTGCTTTTCGTATCGGGAACCTGGACCGAGGCTGGTGGTGTTATGCCTCCGTGGAGGATCTCGTTCAAATCGCGCTCGGAAATTCCATAGCGTCGGCTATTAGTCTTCTCTTGATCCGTTTCATCGCTCCGCGCCCGTTTCCTCGCTCCGTCTACGCGCTCGATCTGATGATCTGCTTCCTCGGCACGGCCGGCGTCCGCATGGCCGTCCGGATGTTGGCGGAAGCGGCCACGCAGGGACGGAGCAGGATGCTCGGCGCGAAACGCTCTGATCTACGGAGCGGGCGACGCCGGAGTCAGCCTTCTGAGGGAGATCCAGAAGAACCCGGCGTTGCCTTACAACGTACGGGGTTTTCTGGACGATCGGGCGGACAAGAAAGGCCTCCGGATTTTCGGAGTGCAGGTCCTCGGAGGAGGCGAGCAGGTTCGGATGTTCGTGGCCAAGCTCTCCATCGATGTGGTTCTCGTCGCCATCCCCTCCGCGCATGGCCCTGCCATGAGCCGCATCCTGAGGTTGTGCCACGAAGCCAACGTGGACTGCAAGACCGTGCCGGGTTTGGCGGAGGTCATCGAGGAGCGCGGGCTTGCGGGGCAGATCCGTGAGGTGGCCGTCGACGATCTTCTTGGCCGCAATCCCGTCAAGCTGGAGACAAGTCAGATTCGGGCCGCGCTCCAGGGCAAGACCATCCTTGTTACGGGAGCGGCGGGTTCGATCGGCTCCGAACTCTGCCGCCAGATCGCCCGATTTCGGCCCGCCGGAATCGTCGGCTTTGAGATCGCCGAGTCGCCCCTGTTCGAGATCGATCGGGAGATGCGCCAGGCATTCCCGGATGTACCTTTCCACCCCGAAATCGGGAGTGTCCAGAACCGCGCCCGCCTCGACGAGGTCATGCGGCGGTACTCGCCGTCGGCGGTGTACCATGCCGCGGCCTACAAGCATGTCCCCATGATGGAAGAGCACATCTTCGAAGCCGTGGAAAACAATGTGTTCGGAACCTATAACGTCGCCATGGCCGCCGCGGCCTGCGGCGTTCAGGATTTTGTTCTGATCTCTTCCGACAAAGCGGTGCGCCCCACCAATATCATGGGCGCCACGAAGCGGGTGGCGGAACTGCTGTTGCAGAGCCTTCAGGATGGCGGCGTCAAGTTCGTGGCCGTGCGGTTCGGGAACGTGCTCGGGTCCAACGGCAGCGTCATCCCGATCTTCAAGCGCCAGATTGCGGCGGGCGGTCCGGTGACGGTCACGCATCCGGAGATGCGGCGTTTCTTCATGACTATTCCCGAGGCATGTCAACTCGTTCTCCAGGCGTCGACTATCGGGAAGGCCGGTCAGATTTGCGTGTTGGATATGGGCGAGCCGGTCAAAATAGTCGACCTGGCGAGAAATCTCATCTTGTTTTCGGGGCTACGGCCGGATGATGACATCAAAATTGAATTCACCGGCGTGCGCCCCGGCGAGAAGCTCTACGAAGAGTTGAGCACCATGTTGGAAGACACGGTTCCGACGCTGCACGACCAGATCCGCGTCTTTGTAGGGACCGGCGCGCCCGAATGCAACATGCAGACGTGGCTCGACGATCTCCACAGGATCTGCGAAGCGCGTGACGCCGGCCGCCTGGTTGTCGCCCTCAAGGAGCTCGTCCTCGATTACAGTCCCAGCTCCTACCTGCTCCGGCGCATTATCGAGCACCCTTCGCGCGCCGCGGCTGCCCCCCAGCAGTAATAAGCGGCCTCGCCGCCTCGGCGCGGACAGAGGCGGTCCAGGTTCCCGCCGATCCCCAGAGCATGATCAGCCCGTTGCTGCTCGAGTGTTGCCGAGCCCATCCGGACCCCGCCGAGCTTCGCAAACTGGCCGCCCAATGCGCCGATTGGGACGGCTTCGTTCGTTCGGCGGCGATTTACAAGGCGACTCCGCTGGCGTTCTGGAGCCTGAATGCCGCCTGCGCCGACGCCGTACCCGGGCCTATCCTTTCCAATCTTCGGGACGCTTTTCGGGCGCAAACGAAGCAGAGCCTGCTTTTCGCCGCGGAGCTTGTTCGTCGCATGGCGTTGTTCCACGAAGCCGGGCTTCATCCCGTTCCCTTTAAAGGACCGGTTCTCGCGTGGACCGTCTACGAGGCTCCGGGTTTGCGTCCAATGAGGGATCTGGATCTTTACCTGGATGAAGGAGGGGCGGCGGTAGCTATCCAACTCCTGGAGGCGCGGGGATACCGCCGGATTTATCAGGTTCTGGGCGGCCCGTTGTCCAGTTCCCCGCCTTCGGTGGATCTTGTCTCGGACGACGCATCGCGCGTGGGCGTGGACATCCATACGCGTCTGGCCCCAGAGTATTTCCGAGGCGTGGACTCCGCTCGTCTGGCAAGCCGTTTGCAACCTGTCGTAATCGCCGACGAGGAAATGCTGACGCTGCACCCCGAAGACCTGTTCGTGTACCTCTCGGTCCACGGAGCGAAGCACGGCTGGAATTCGCTCCTTGGAATCTGCGACGTCGCCCGGATCGTCGCAGGGTTTCGCATCGACTGGGATTCCGTCCTGTCGAGGGCCCACGAGATGCGCATAGAACGCTGTGTCTTGTTAGCGGTTCGTCTCGCCGTGGATCTGCTCGGGGCGGACGTGCCCCGGGAAGTTTGGAGCCGCGTCGAATCCGACCATGCCGCCCGGGATCTCGCGGCCTATGCGTACGCCAGGTTGGACCGCGAGTCGTTCTCCACCAACCCGGAGTGGTTCGGCTTCCAGTTTCGCCTTCTGGCTGGCCCGGCCGACCGGTTTCGACTGTTCTGGAGCTACCTGCGCCCGAACGAGAGCGACTGGCGCGCCGTGCCGTTACCGCGAGCCTTGTTCCCCCTGTATATCGTCATCAGACCACTCCGCTTGGCCTGGAAGTTCGGCGTGCGTTCGAAGGGCGGAAGGCATGTTGTTGAAAAATAAATTACTTATACGCTATCTCCGCGGCGGGTGCGTTGTGAGATGGGGGATTCTTAGGCCGGATAGCGTAAATGTTCACGAGAGTAGTACCTCCTCAAACGCTTTGAGATCCTCAATATGCCCTCGCGATAGCCCAGAAACCGGGGCCGCTTCCGTGGCAAGCGCCCGTCTGGGAGACCGACCCCAAGACCGCCGGACGACCAGCGCGCGGCGCGAGATGGTGCCAAACCCCACAAACGCAGCCGCTGGCGCCTGAAACTAATAGTACTTAAGCGGTATCTTCATGGTATTCTGGGCCAAGGAAAACCGATACAGAAGCTGGAAGGCTGGTTTAGAATGAGAACAAGTGAGGACGGAATGAACGAGCACGAGGCAGGTAAGCCTGTGGTTGAGAAGCGACCTTACGTAAAGCCGACGTTCCTGTGCGAGGCGGTTTTTGAGGCGACGGCATTGTCTTGTACTATCTCGGGCAGAACTGCCAAGACAAGATCGGGCTGCACAGGAAGCGGGTCTTCGTAAAGCGTTCCGGGTCTCGCGGTCTTAGGAAGCATCCCGAAGGGGCGAGTTTAGAAAGAGGTAGATATGATGAATCGAACTTGGTTGGTGTGCTTGATCGGTCTTCCGTTGTTGGCTTCGGTTTCGCTCGCGGGTACGGTCTATGACGCGACCGCCGGAGCGAGCGCTGGATCTCAGCTCATCAATAACCCCGGGGTCTATCCATCTATCTATTCGTCCTTTACCGCGCCGGCGAACTTCGCCATTACGGATGTTGCGCTCGTCTTGGACAATAACATGAATATCGTGAGCAACATCCCCGAGCAAGACACTTCCGGAACGTTGTCGCTCTCGGTGTACGTAGCCGACGGCTCCACAGTCGGCCCCGGCACTCTTAGCAATAACCCGCTCCCCCTGCCGGGGACCCTTGTGGGTAGCAACGTTGGATCTATCGCAAATAGCCAGATTCCCTCCACGTTGATTTCGTCCGCCTTCTCCCTTGTCGACGTTCAGTTGACGACCCCGCTTGTGCTGACTGCCGGCGGCGAGTACTGGCTGCAGGTCTCGGATACCTCTTCTAACATCTACATTCAGTACACGGCCGATTTGTCTGGCCCTGGTGTTGGCGCCGAGTGGAACTATATTGGCGGCCAAAGCCCATTAGAGAACACGAACGGCGCCCCGGACTACAACGACGCTTTTGCGGCGGATATTTATAGCCCCGAGCCCGGCACCTTCGTGTTAGGGTTGCTCGGCATCGGTTCTCTGGTGGCGTTGAAATTCCGCCGCGGCTAACCGAACCGCGGCCTGTTTGTTCGCCCGCACTTGGTTTACCAGGTCTTTTCCAGCACTTGCGAGGATTCCATCCTCGCAAGTCCTCCCCCAAGGTTGTTCCCCCCTCTGTAGTCCTTGAGCGACGTGAGACAATGGTCCCTGGGTTCCGATGACGCGTTCGACTTCTCTTCGCTTTCATGCAGGGTCAAGTTCGCCGCGCTTTGGATGGAGAATTGGGGGACGGGCAGGGGTTGTTGCCCGGCGGTGTTCGCTAAACGGTAACAGTTTTCACATGTTTCTATGAACCCCAAGGCCAGAGCTCGGTTGGAGGTGGCTTTGGAGACCCTCCGGGTGTCCGGGATGTTGCAGATGCGGGTTTTGGGAACAAGTATGCTGCCGTCCGTGTGGCCTGGCGATCTTCTCTCGATTCGTCGCGCAACGGCTTCCGAGGTGGGGCCAGGCGATCTGGTGCTCTACCTGGGCATGGGAGGCCTCGTTGTCCACCGCGTGGTCAGCAACCATGGCGGCATATTAATCGCCCGCGGCGACGCGCGCCACTCCGACGATCCTCCGGCGCAGGCGGATCAAGTCTGCGGCAAGGTTGTGGCGATCCGGCGTGGCGGCTTCCGTCTGACTCCCCCTTCGGGTAGGGAGCGCGCGCAGCGCCTCCTGCGTTTTCTCCTGCGGCGCTTTTCGCCTTTCAAGGCTTTGGCGATGCGTCTCATCGGACTCCGCCTCAGGCTGCATCGACTGAAGAGCCGGAAAGAGGCGATCGTATGACCACGGAAACGGTGGTAGAGATCGGCGGGACGCCGGTCCTGTTGCGTTCGCGGGATCGGGAAGTATTGGAAACGATTTCGGAAACGTTTCCGGGCTTTATCACCTCCAGCCCATCCTCTACGCCGTTCGAGTTGACCGTGGAAATGGACTCGAATGGGCAGGCCACCGCGAACCAAACCGGATCGTCCATGGTCCCGCGCTTCGAGAACAGCGACGGCCAGTGGCTCTTCGAGCGCTTTGATTTCCGCGCGGAATGGTCGCTGGGCGCGGGCCGCGGCCATGTGCGGCATCCGCAATCCGGAGCTTACTCGATCGGCTCCGTGCTGCGGATTTTCCATTCCATCATTGCCGCGAGGCAGGGCGGGTGTCTGTTTCACGCGGCGAGCGCGGCGCGCAATGGCAAGGCGTTTGTTTTTCCGGGGATTTCAGGCGCGGGCAAGACAACCATTTCGAGGCTGGCGCCGCCCGACGCGGTAATCCTGTCGGATGAAATATCTTATATCCGGCCGTTTGGGGCGGGGTTCCGGGCTTTCGGGACGCCTTTCGCGGGCGACTTGGGAAAGCTCGGAGAAAACACCTCGGCTCCGCTAGCGGCCGTGTACCTCTTGGCGCAAGGGCCCGCTAACCGGATCGAGCCGCTCTCGCCGAGAGATGCCGTCGCCGCGTTGATGAGGAATATACTGTTCTTCGCGAACGAGAAGCAACTAGTCGAGCGACTGTTCGAGACGGCCTGCCGGATCGCTGGTTGCGTTCCCGTCAGCCGGCTCACTTTTGTTCCTACGCCTCAGGTTTGGGATTTGATCGGATGAATATCCAAGCTGCTCTGGACCGCCGAATTGCGGTTCTGTTTTCGGTCCGCAAGGTGGCGTTTGCGCCGGCGCTTGGATTGAGCACGGCAGTGAAGAGGGCCGCCGCGGTATGTCCCGCCTGGCGGCCAGGTACGCAGTCCCCCCCTGCGTGAATCGGGTGCATTATCGTTTGCTTTGACCTCCCGCCGGAACGAGTTTCAGTGTTGCCGGTGGGGAGATTTCCGGCAGGCGAAACGCCGTGCGCGGCATGCCAGCGATGCCCGCCCGGTCCATCAACGAGGGGAGATAGCTTACCATGACGGACGAACGGACTGGCTTGCAGGTGGTGGAGGAAGCTCCGCATTTGTCTCTGACGGAATGGATCACCCGAAAGTCGGATGCGCTGAACGTGCCGATCGAGGCGCATATGGACCTGACCTGGAGATGCAACGAGGGTTGCGGCCACTGCTACCTGGATCACAGCTTGGGCGGGGACCTGTCAACGGCGGAAGTGAAGGGGGTTCTGGATCAGCTCGCCGATGCGGGAACGTTGTTCCTGACGCTCAGCGGCGGCGAGATCATGCTCCGGAAAGATATTTTCGAGATCGTTGCCTACGCCCGATCCCTGACGTTCGACGTCAAGCTCAAGACCAATGGGATCTTGATTGGCGAGCGCGAAGCCAACCGGTTCCGCGATCTCGGAGTGCGCGGCGTCGAGATCAGCGTCTACTCGCACAGGCCGGAGGTGCACGACGCCGTCACCCGCGTGCCCGGTTCGTTTGTTCGAAGCGTCGCAGCCTTGCGCCGGCTCGGCAAGCGAGGGTTAAATGCTCACATGAACGTCTGCGTCATGAAGGCCGGAGTGGACGACATTGACAGTCTGAAAGCCCTGGCGGCCGAATTGGGAGTCAGTGTCTCGTTCGACGCTACCATTACGCCTCGCCTGGACGGTGGAAGGGAGAACACGGCGCTTAACATCGATGCCGACGCTCGCGTAGCATTCTACGCTACGCTAACGCCGGATTCTGTGCATCGAGAAATGTGCGCCTCCGTTGGCCCGCCTACCGAAGACGTGCTCGATAAGCACTCGTGCGGCGCGGGGTTCAACTATTGCTACATCTCGCCGCAGGGGGACGTGACTCCGTGCGTCGATTTCCCTCTGGTGTGCGGTAACCTGCGCCAAAGCCGCTTTCTCGATATCTGGACTCTCTCTCCGCACTTTCAGGAAGTGCGCTCGATTCGCAATCGCGATTTGCACACGTGCGGTTCCTGCTCGCAGCTCTCGTCGTGCAGACGATGCCCCGGATTGGCGTATCAGGAGGGGGACATCCGCGGGGCCGCGGTACAGGATTGCGCGAACATGTACGCGCGGACGAACATCCCGACGCCGCTCTACCCGCCTGCCGATCCCGGAGCCGTTCGATCGTCGGGAAACCGGCGATCGGGCCAGTTTGTTCCGCTCGCGGCCTTGATGCCGGCCAATGTGGCCCCACAGTATTCCAGTTCCGCTGGCTACTGAGCGCCGCGCGGCCGCCGCGTCCCGCTCCGCCGCCTACGGGGGGTGGATTTTGTCGCCGCGACTCCGCGAGTTTCAGCAGGAAGGGGTGAGATATAATTCAAATATAATTCCATAGAATCGAGAATTAGATAATGGAAGATCCGGACGGGATCGGCGGGCCGCGGAAGCGGCCGTACGATAAGCCCGATTTTACATGGGAGCCGGTTTTCGAGACCAGCGCGCTGTCTTGCGGTAAGTTGTCGGTACTGGGCGGCGCCTGCAACGCCTATCCAAACAGCCCGGGATCCGGCACTTTTTCGTAGAGCCGGGCTGCATAGCAAGGAGTTCTATGAGTTTATATGTCGCCAGAAGTTCGGCGATCGCCGCGCGATCGCTGGGCAGCGAAATGATTGTCATGTCCATTAGCGATTCCACGCTGTTCACTTTGAATGAAGTGGCCAGGGACATCTGGCAATCCGCGAACGGACAGAAGCCACTGGCAGATATAGTTCGCGACAGCGTTTGCGCGAACTTTGACGTGGACCCCGATGTCGCGTATTCGGATGCGGAGAGCTTTTGCCGCAAACTGGCCGAACACGGCATCCTGCTTCTTTCCGACCAGCCAATTCCTGCGGGGCGCTGACAGCCATGGGGGCCTTGATCGCTCGAATCGGCGCCAAGGCCGAAGCGCTGGCCATCCCCCTGAACGCGCATCTGGATCTCACCTGGCGGTGCAACGAACGTTGCGGCCACTGCTACCTGGACCATAGCCTGGGCGGCGAGATGACCACCGCCGAGATGCAGTCCCTGCTGGAACAGTTGGCCGAAGCTGGATGTCTTTTCCTGGTTTTGAGCGGCGGTGAGATCATGCTTCGCGCGGATCTGTTTGAGATACTGGCCCATGCGCGATCCTTGCAGTTTGATGTCCGCCTGAAAACCAATGGGACGCTGGTTGGCGAACGCGAAGCGGAGCGATTGGCCGTCGTGGGGGTCCGCGAGGTCCATATCAGCGTCTACTCCTACCGTCCCGAGGTTCACGACGCCATTACGCGAGTCTCGGGCTCGCTAAACCGTTCCCTGGAAGCTGTCCGGCGTCTGAAAAGGCGCGGAATCGGCGTTAGCCTACGTTGCCTGATCATGCGATCGAACCAGAGCGATTACCTGGGCGTCCGCGCGCTTGCGGACGAACTCGGCGTTCGAGCCAGGTTCGACGTCCAAGTGACGCCGCGCATGGATGGAGGATGGGGTCCGGTTGCCGCGTACGGCGTCTCTCCGGACACGCTCTGCGATCTTTTCCAGGATACTGCGTTCGTCGGCGAGAACGGCGAATTCTGCCGTCCTCCCGCTCCAGCCGGCGATGAGCTCCTCGACGCCTTTCCGTGCTCGGCCGGGCACTCCGCTTGCTACATCGCTCCGAACGGCGACGTCACTCCGTGCGTCCAGTTCCCGGTCGCGTGCGGTAACGTGCGCCAGGCGGCCTTTTCGAATATCTGGCGGGACTCCCCCAGGCTGCTCGGCATTCGCGAGATCCGGAACCGGAACGTGGGTGTGTGCAGTTCATGCGCGAATCTCAGCGTGTGCTCGCGCTGCCCTGGGCTGGCCTACCGGGAGGGCGATATGGCCGGGCCCTCTTCTTTGGAGTGCCGCAAGGCGTATGCTCGTACTGGTGTTCCTTCTCCGCCTATGGAAAAGCTCCACGGCCGGGCCCCACTACGCCATCCAGAAGGCCGCGGCGCCCCGCCATTTCCTCCCGGGCGGACTGGTCTGGCGCCGTTCCGGGCGACTGATATCGACGCCATTGTTTCCTAGGCCCGTCCGGGTACAGGCCAATTGATCGGAACTGGATCGGGACGCTTCGCAGGGACCATTCGAGGGAAATCGTAATGAACCGAAGGATCTACGTGTTTGATGAGCACAACGAGGCGTTCTTCTTCTGGTACAAAGCTCGGAAGGAAGCTTCCATCGGCGGTCCCATGGATTTGTTGCACGTGGACGCCCATGCGGACATGGCCATTCCCTCTAACCTGGCCGTGTCGTTGTATGCGCCCGAAGGTCTGACGGAGAGCGAGGAACTGGAGTACTACCGGCGATTCGTCCGGAACCACCTTGAGATCAGCGACTTCATCCTGCCCGCCGTCCTGAAAGGCTTGGTCCGAAACGTCTACTTCGTGTCTCCGGCTTGGCGTAACCACAAGATTGAGCGCCGGAAAATGAACGTCTGCTCCTTCTTCGGCGAAGGCAAGATTCTGAAGTCCGGGCTAAGGCGGGGCGAACTCTCGAACCCGCAGGCGCTCAGAGCCTTTCCGGATTTGAGGGTGTTTCGCTTCGATGGAATCCCGCTCGAACGAGTGCCGCGCAACCGGGAGTTCATTTTAGACTTCGACCTGGATTTCTTCGCGTGCCGGGATTCACCCACCAATCAGTTGTCCTATCGGCTTGAGATCACCGCCGAACAATACCGCGCCCGAGGGGATTTCCTGAAGGACAGGACCCTTCCATTCAGCGAAGTCGAGTTCGTGTTCACCGAAGAAAATGGCCGTGCATTCGTTCGCATATCGCCGCGAAAGCGGGAAGAGCGGGCCTACCTGCCGGCCAGATCGGAGGTCGTCGCGGCGATTGAGCATGTGGTCGCCTCGCTCGCCGAAAAGAGAATTAGGCCGAGCGTGGTTACCGTATGCAGATCCTGCTTCAGCGGGTACACTCCGCCCGAATATGTCGGCTTCATTGAAACCGAGCTGAAGCGCGCTTTGCTGGGAGTGGCCGAATGGGGCCTTTCCGAGGCGGACTAGCAGGCCCCGCCTGGAAGCATCAACGCGGCGCGATCGCGAGCGCGCTGGCTGGGCAGAGATAGGAGTTACGGCGAGATCGCACGCGGGGCCGGGCCCCAATACGCCTGACAGTCCGCCGTCGCGGCGCTGTGGGTGAAGTACCCGGAGAGGACGGAAAGGGGTTCGTCGAACCCCAGGAACGTCTGGTAGCAGGAGGCGACAGCGTAAAAGCCGCCGGTCTTGGCCATACGGTTGAGAGTCGCGTAGTTCACGACGTGAAGGTCCGCGGCATCCTCCGGGGAGAGCGTCGTCAGGTCATGGGAGTAGACGAACTCCAGCCCGGGTGGGGGCCTGTGCCCCGTTAGAAAATAGACGTAATCATCGGCCCAGACCGGATCGCGCTCGGAGACGACCCCCCGGACCTGGCGCGCGAACCGTTCCCGGTCAGTCCAGAAACTCCCATACCAGCTACCGTGCAAATCCTGCAGGAAGGCTGGAAGGACCAGCAGGGCCAGCGCCAGCAAGGCCCACCTCCGTTTGGCGGGCTCGGCTATCTTGAGCCAAATCCCGTAGTAGCCGGCGGCCGCAAGCGCTCCAAGAAAGGGAATCGCCAGACAGAAGTACTGCTTGAATGGCGGATTGGCCAAAGCGGCCTCCCCGGCCTCGAACAGGGCGAGCCAACCGCAAAGTCTGAACTCAGCGCGATGTTCCGCTCCCCATTCGTTGGCGCGGATGGCAAGCAGTCCCAAGCCCGCCAACAGCCCTAGCGTCAGGAATTGGGGGTAATGCAATAGGGAACCAAGCGACCGAAGGTCCCCGGACAGAGACCCACCGCGGTATCGGAGGTGGTACTCGACCAGGTTGAACCATGTTTGGCGCGGCCCCTGGATGAATAACCAGGCCACTGGGAGGAATGGAATTATCGCGCTACCCACAAAAGCAGCGGCCTTCCGGCGCCGGTTCCCGGAACGGTTGTTGGCGATCATCCAGACGAGAAGAACGGGCGCGGCCGACGCGGCCAGGAGCGAGGCGCCGGCGGCAAACGCGGCCAGAAAGCCCGCAAACGCGGCTTCACGGATGCCCCGCCTTCCGGCGGCAGTCACCGTCACGCGAAATGCGGCCACTGTGGCGAATAGGCTCATCCCATAGGCCTGGCCGATTGAGCCAAACCTGAAGACGATCGAGTGAAGCCCGATAAACGAGGCAGCCGCCAAGGCCCCGACCAGACGCCATCGCGGCGACTGAAGCCGCAAGAAGACGAAATCCGCCGTCAACGCCACGGCCCCAGCCGTGAGAACCGCGGCGGACACGTGCGCCGCGCGCCAGCTATTGCCGAAAACCCGAATCAGGACCGCGTTCCAATAGGCGTTTAAAGGCGTTTGCGGGAACATGAAATCGAGGTACGGTTTCTTTCCCGCGCGGATCAGTTGGGCGGCCAGTAGGTGGAAGCCCTCATCGCCATAGTAAGCAAACGTCGCGGAGTAGACTATGAGGAGCCCGCCGACCGATGCCGCGAATCCCCAAAGCAAGATGCGATGGTCCGAATCAGTACTAGTCCACATCCGTGTTTCTTGGGCCCTGACGGCCTTGCGCGCCCATCTTAACATGGGCCATCCCTGTCCTCCTCCGCCGAAGATCGCCGTGTCAAGCCTCGTTTAAAATGTCCCCTGTCTTAACTCATTAGAAGTGTCCCTTTTGTTGGTTCTGTTCCGATTGTTCGGGCGGCTCCCGAAGCGAAGCCCTGCGAGGCCGTAGGCCGAGCGTTTAGGGCGTAGCGCAGGGGGCCGCCCGAACAATTTCCGAGCCCTGGATCTGGTGCTTCGCCAGACTCTGTTCTGGCATCCCGTCGTAACGCTGTCTCCACGGATGGCTTGCCTTGGGTGGAGTGCCGCCGTAAGGTATGGCCGCCTTGCGGGGTTGCTCGCCTTCGACAGGCCGCGGCCGTTCGGCGATTTCCTCCCACTGCACCCTCTGGCCTCGATAGCGGATCTCCAGCCGGCCGTCCGGCCACTCGCAGACCGCCACCTTACCTTTGGCCGGTGCCCAGTGATGCCCCTGCCGGTTCACTTGCAGGAACCGGTTCTCATACCGCACCACCCAGTCGTTGCCGATCACCCGTTCCGTCTCCAACCGGAACGCCTCGTCCAGCGCCGCCCGAGTTGGCTTCGGGTGGTGATAGTCTTCCGGCGAGGCTGCCGCATGCGCAAAACGCCGGTTGTGCTCCGGCAGATAGTCACTCGCCAGATACTCGTTAGCGCTCTGGTAGGTCCGGATCTTCTTGCGCCGCAGTTTCTTCACCAGCCGGTCTTGGTGCGTGCCGTGGTTGCGCTCCACCCGTCCTTTCGCTTGCGGGGAATTGGCCGCGATAATGCGAATCCCCAACCGCTGGCACATGCCCCCAAACTGCGTCGTGGCAGCCTCGCCGCGCAGAAGTTGCTGTTCGGTGGCCTCTTTGACATAGACCGTCTTCCAGTCCGTGTACAGAGCCACGGGCACACCGTATTGCTCGATCCAACTCCGCAGCACCCCCGCCGCCGTCCAGATCGTTTCCTCAGCTCCCATGGCCGCCAGCGTCGTGGCTGTGGCGTCATCCACCAAGTTCATCAGGCAGCCCTTCGGCCCCCGTTGTTCGAACCAGTGGTGGAAACTCCCATCCATCTGGACCAGTTCGCCAAAGTGTAATCGCGCCTCCCGCCGCTTGCGGTGCGCTCTCCGCTTCCGCATCCGGCTCCACAGTCCTTCCGCCAGCATCCAGCGCCGCAGCGTTTCCGGGTGCACAGCCATCCCGTCCTCACTGCCCAGATGCTCCGCGGCCAGCGTCGGCCCGAATCGTTCCCCCACCTCTCCCGAGTACTTCTGGCGCACCAGACGCAACACCTTCAAACGAAATTTCTTCGGCTTGGTGCGGCCCGATTCTCGCCCTACGCCGCGGTGCTGTAATCCCTCGGCCCCCTCGTCCTGATAGCGCCGCCAGATGCGCTTCGCCTGGCGGTAACTCAAACCCAGGATCGCCGCAGCATTCACCAAGTTCAGTGCCTCCTTCTCAACCCGAGCCATCACCCCCAGCCGCTTCAGTTCCCTGGTGCTCATTGCTGTCCGCCCCAATCCGACCTCCTCTAGAGGTCTTCAGCTTAGGGGACATTTCTAACGAGGCCACAAGGGGACATTATCAGAGTGGCGCGACACCGCCGAAGATCGCCGTTCTCCCGGAAGACCGGTTATCCAGGCCTGCCACGCCAGCCGCTTCCTAGGGGCATCGTTCCTAGCCCGCCCGTCCTTTTGCCCTTCTAACGGAATGCGCCGGCTCTGCCGATGTATGTGGCAGAGTGCGATGCGCGGACTGAGTTCACTTCTGATCTTCTGCAATGTGGCGATAGGGGCGGTAGTGTCGCCCCGGGCGGATCTTCCACCTTTTTTTGCCGAGAATCACGGGGAAGCGCCGCCTCAGGCGCTCTACTTCGCCAAAGCGCCCGGACTCGCCGCCTACTTCTCGCCGGGCGAGGCCATCTTTCAGGTTGCCGGCGCGCAGGCCCTCCGAGTGCGGTTTGAGAGGGCGCGCGCGTCCCGGCCGAAGGTTGAGGCCCGTCTTCCGGGGGCCTTGAATCTGCTGTTGGGGCCGGAAGACCACTGGCGCGTTGGAGAGGCGATGTACGGACGCGTTGTCTATCCAGGCCTTTACACCGGAATAGACATGAGTTACGGCGCGGCTGGGCGAACCTTGAAGTCCGAGTTCGTTGTACACCCTGGAGCCAACCCGTCCGCCATTCGGGTCCGGTACCAAGGCGCCGCGGGGCTGAGCCTTGGGCCGGACGGAGCGCTGGTGATCGGTCTTCACGGGGGCGGCGAGCTACGCGAAGAGCCGCCCGACGTGTTCCAGGAACACGGCGCGTCGCGTGTGCGGGTCGATGCACGCTTTCTGCTCGATGGGAATGTTGTCGGATTCGCAATTGGACGCTACGATTTGACCGAGCCGTTGATTATCGACCCGGCGATTTCCTACAGCACGCTCTTGGGCGGGAGCGGGGCGGACGCCGCCAACGCGATTGCGGTGGATTCCACCGGCGCCGCGTACGTGGCAGGGTTCACCGAATCCATCAACTTCCCGACGTCGAATCCGGTTCAGAACTTCAACGGCGGCGGAAACGACGTGTTCATTGCCAAATTGAATGCGTCGGGCACGGGTGTTGTATACTGCACGTACATCGGAGGTTCGGGCGACGACCGGGCATTCGGCATAGCCGTGGACGCATCCGGGGCGGCATACGTCACGGGATCGACAACGTCGCAGAACTTCCCCACGCACAGCGCGCTGCAATCTTCGCTCGCGGGCGCGCGGAATGCTTTCGTGTTGAAGCTCTCTTCCGCTGGCAATTCCATGGTTTACAGCACATATTTGGGCGGGAGCGGCTCCGATTCAGCCTATGGGATTGCCGTGGACGCTTCGGGGAACGCCTATGTAGCGGGAGACACGACCTCCCTGAACTTCCCGGCTTCGAGTTTTCAGCGCTCGAGCCATGGAGGCCAGGACGCCTTCTTGGTCAAGCTGGCGGCGGGGGAGGCAGCTTGACTTGGAGCACTTACCTCGGTGGGGCCAATACAGATCACGCGGCGGGCGTAGCCGTGGATTCGTCCGGCGCCGTGTGGGTCGCCGGTTCCACCTGGTCGTCGGATTTTCCAATCGCGAATGCGTATCAGGGTGCGTCGGGAGGCGGACAGGATGCCTTTGTCTCGAAGTTCAGCGCGGATGGAAACACGCTTCCGATGAGCACATATCTTGGAGGCAGCGGCGGGACGAATGGGTTCCCCGAGGCCGCCCAAGCCATCGCTCTGGACTCGCAGGGCAATGCATACGTTGCGGGCGTGACCAGTTCGCCGAACTTTCCCACATTGAATCCGGCGCAATCCTCGCTTTCCGGCCCCATGGACGCCTTCGTCACCAAGTTCGGCGCTTCGGGCGGCCTCGTCTACAGCACGTACCTTGGTGGATCCGGCGCGGATGTCGCCAATGCCATTGCCGTTGACGCAAGCGACACGGCTTACGTAGCCGGCTATACCTACTCCACGGATCTTCCGGTCGTCAATGCGATTCAAACTGCAAACGGCGGGGGCTGCGACGCTTTCCTCGCCGCTCTCGGAGCCACCGGAGCGATCGGATACCTGAGCTACCTGGGCGGAAGTGGCTCCGACGCGGCCTCCGGCGTCGCGACCAATTCGGGCGCTGTATACGTCGCCGGCTGGACCATGTCCGCGAACTTCCCGTTACAGAACGCTTTTCAGTCCACGGATTCCGGCAATTACGCCGCGTTCATCGCGAAAATGAATTTGCAGTCATCCGGATCGGCGCCAGTCGTTCTGGGCGTGACGCCGAATACCGGCGCCGGAACGTCTCAGACGTTCAGTTTACAGGTCTGGGACTCCGGAGGCGCGTCGAGTCTGACGTCCGTCACGTTGTTGTTCAACTCCACTACCTTGACTACGAGCGCTTGCGCAGTTGTCTATAACGGCGCAAACGGCGCGCTTTCCCTTCTCACCGACTCCGGCGGGCAGGGAGTCTCGACCAGCCCCGGCAGCGGCCTCCAGGTGAACGCGCAGTGCATCTTGAGCGGTTCCCGGTCGAGCGTTTCGGCCGTGGGGTCGATTTTGACGATCGACATGGCGCTTACGTTTCGAACGCCATTCGTTGGTTCGACGAATATCTACGCCGAAGCCAGCGACGCTCTGGTCTCCACGGGCTGGCAGCGCAAGGGGGCCTGGACCGTCCCGGCGTATTCGTTGACTCAAGTGGCTCCGGCGGACGCTAGCACCCTCACTTCCTACGTGAACGCAACTACGTACGTGGATTTCTCCGGACTGCAGGATGTGAATCTTACGAGCTTTCCGTGGCGGACCTACTGGAACTTCGGCGATTCGACTGTGACGATGTCTTTCTTTTCGACATACGGAGGAACGTATTACCTGCAGGACATCGCCAAACTCACGACTCCCGGACCGTGGTACGGCGGTCCCTACGATCCGACGATTAATCCTACCGGACTGTCCTGGAACGTCTGGCCGCAATCGCAACGGACTTCCAGCGGATCGATCCCGATTTTCGAGGACGGCTCGCCCGCCGTGGTACTGCAACTCTCGCGGCCCGTCGCGACGCTGGGATTCGAAGCGGAGCCGCCCTTCTCCACGTCGGCCACCATCACCGCGGTGTTCTTGCGCGACGGCGTTCCCGATCTCCCCATCGGCTATTCCGGAATAAGCACCCACGGCGGCTCCCATCTTTTCGCAGCCACCGGCGGAAACATCACCGGCGTGGCCATTACAACCGACGACTATTATTGCTTTGTGGGCGCAGTACGGTACTCGCTTACTGGCACTGTCGGAGACGAGCTGGGTGGAAGCTCATCCAACGGAGCATCGACGGCGACGAATTCCAGTTCCGCCGCGGCGAATTCTCCGGCGGCCATTACCAGTCCCGTGAACGGATCCAGCCTGACAAGCGCGTCCGTCGTCTTCCAGTGGTCGGCCGGCGTCGGCGTGTCGGAGTACAGGCTGAGCGTCAGCGCGATAAGCCCTGGGGGTAGCGAGTTATACGCCGGCAGCGCAATTACCGGCGCCTCGGCCAGCGTGACGAACCTGCCGCTTAATGGCGCTACCCTGTACGCCCGCCTGTATTCGCTGATCGACGGCGCGTGGTCGTTCCTGGACTTCACCTACACGGCAGCCGCGTCGGCCGCCGCGGTTACGACGCCGCCGTCTTCGTCTTCTACCTCCACGCCAGCCCTGACCAGCCCTAGCGGCGCCGTCCTGTCCGGGACGAGCGTCACCTTCCAGTGGACCTCGGTGGGCGCATCCGAGTACTGGCTGAATGTCAGCGCGGTGGCGGCTGGCGGCACGGATTTGTACAACGCCAGCGCGGGAACCAATACGTCGGTCACAGTCCACAATTTGCCGACGACACGTTCCGTCTTCGTGCGGCTCTGGTGGAAGACCGGTTCCACCTGGCGCTATCTCGACTACAGCTTCAAAGCCGCGAACTCGCCGTGAGCCGGACCGCCGCCGCGTCCGCTACCGGCGCAGCGGTTCGCGATCTGGCCGCTTCGTCTTTCGCTAGCGCCGCAATGCGGCGAGCGCCTCTCCGGTGGTTCGTTCCACATCGGCGTGAAGGCTCGCGCCGTGAGAATCCATGGTGACGATGGCCATGAAGCCCTCCACGCGGAGATGCCACATGGCTTCCGGGATTCCGAATTCCATCAGGTAGACGCCCTTGACCTCTTTCGCCGTGCGAGCGTAATACTGCGCGGCGCCGCCGATGGCGTTCAGATACACGGCGCCGAATTCCTGCATGGCGGCCAGCGTCCTGGCGCCCATGCCTCCCTTGCCGATTACGGCGCGCACGCCGTAGCGCTTGATCACGTCAGCCTGGTAAGGCTCCTCGCGGCTGCTGGTTGTCGGACCGGCGGCCTTCACCGTCCAACGGTCTCCCTCCTTCAGCATCACCGGCCCGCAGTGATATAGGACTGCGCCGTTCAGGTCCACCGGGGGCGGATTCTTCATCAGGTAAGCGTGGACGTTGTCGCGTCCGGTGAACATCTCCCCGGTGATCAGTACGACGTCGCCCACTTTCAGCGCGCGCATCTGGGGCTCGGTGAGCGGCGGATTCAGAATGACCTCACGGCCGGTCAGCGCGAAGCCCTCGCGCTGGGCCATGCGTTCAACGGGCCGCTCGGGGTCGCGGTAGAGCCATTGCACGATGGCGCCCGTGGTGGCGTCCAGGCGGACTCCCAGCCGCCGGAACGCCCAGCAATCGTACGCGACCGAGACGAAGAAACTGGCGGGAAGCCGGTTGGCGGCGGTGATCTTGCAGCCGATCAGCGAGGCCTTCCCTCCGAAACCCATCGCGCCAACGCCGAGCCGGTTAGCCTCTTCCAGAATCTCCGCCTCCAGTTTGGCCAGCGCGGGCTCCGGGTTGACATCGTCCAGCGTGCGGAAGAGCTGACCTTTGGCCAAGTCGTAACCATGCGCGCGGTCGCTGCCGATGCACACGCCGATGGCTCCCGGCGCGCAACCGTACCCCTGGGCTTGCCACACGGCGTGCAGGATGCATTTGCGCACGCCTTCCAGGTTGCGATCCGCGCGGCCCAGGCGCGCGACCTCGCAGGGCAGGGAATACTGGCTGTTCATGTTCTCGCAGCCGCCGCCCTTGAGGATCAGTTTGATCTCGATATCCGCCTCTTCCCATTCCTCGAAATGAAACACGGGAGTTTCCACGCCCAGGTTGTTGCCGCTGTTCTTCCCGGTAAGGGAATCCACCGAATTGGGGCGCAACTTCCCGCGCCGCGTAGCTTCGGCGACGGCCTCCAAAATGGCCTTGCGGATGGCGATCTGGCTGACTCCCGCCGGGGTGTGGACGACGAACGTCGGCATCCCGGTATCCTGGCAGATGGGGCCTTCGTCGCCCGCCGCCATATCGATGTTGTTCAGGATGATATCGAGCGCCTGAGAGGACTGCGTCCGCGGCGTCTCCCCGTCTGCGGTCAACGCCATGGCCGCGCGCACGTCGGGCGGCAGGTTGGTGGACGTTTGAACGATCAGTTCCAAAAGGCTGGTCGCAAGAAATTCCATAAGCGTCTTACCTCCGGCAACATTATTCTAGCCCACGACCATTTTGGGTTATGGCTCCGTGTGCTCGCGGGGGCAGGACGGAATCCTGCCCGGCTTTGCGGCGCGCGGGCGAACGGAGCCAATTCCGGGGTGGGCAGGTCTGGACGGCTGGCTCACTGGCTCACGCCCGTGGCGCAAGCCTCCAGGCTTGAATCGTCGAGATTCATCTCGACGTTTTTTCGAGCGCACCCCAAAGCGCTCCCACATGTTGTGGACGCCCATGGGTGTGAAAGTGAACGCGCAAGACGGCCAGCGCTACGTTTGAGTTCCTCCAGGCGCCTTCCAGATGGGCTGCTCGCCGGGAGATGAGAATGCTTTTAACGACGAGAGGCCGGCACACACCGTAGTCATCACGAAGGGATTCTGGATGGGAGAAACGCAGGTTACGCAGCGGGCCTATCGGGGGGTAACCGGCCGGAATGCTAGTCACTTTAAGGGCGACGATCTGCCGGTGGAAAATGTCGCGTGGGACGAGGCGCGACGATTCTGCCAAACGATTGGGATGCGGCTGCCGACGGAGGCAGAGTGGGAGTACGCGGCGCGCGCAGGAAGCCCGGACGCAAGGTATGGCGAAATCGGGAACGTTGCGTGGTATGAGGCGAATAGTAGCGGCAAGACGCACCCTGTGGGGCAAAAGAAGGAGAACGCATTTGGCTTGTACGACATGTTGGGCAACGTCTGGGAGTGGACAGCAGATTGGCACGAATATTACGAGGAGAATGAACGGTGGAACCCAAACGGCCCACTGAGGCGTACGGAACGCGTCGTGCGGGGCGGGTCCTGGGACTACGGTGCGGACCGCGTCCGCGTGTCGGACCGTAGCAGGTACACACCGGACAGCCGTTACAGCAATATCGGGCTGCGTTGCGTCGCGGATGTCCTTTAATCTTGATAACTCTTCACTTCGACGGACCCGGTGTGCGGGGTTCATAGCGATCACCTGGCGGGTGGGGGCGTTTGCCGCGGAGTTCGAACGAGTTTCGGAGACAGGCTACCAAACTCCTGAATTCCCGCAGCCTTCGCAGCCGTCAACTGGCTTTACGCAGAACATCCTCAACGGCTTCTGGGTGACGCGCGATCACAGCCAGTAGCACGCGTGTGGGCGCGTCCGGACGGGACCGGCCTTGCTCCCAGTTCCTCAGGGTGGCAGGCGGAAAGCCGAACTTGGTCGCGAATTGCGCCTGGCTAAGCCCCATCCCCTGGCGGACGCCGCGGAGATCGACCTCCGGCACATGCACGAGGGTGACGCGAACCGCGTCGCCCTTGCCTTGGGTCCACGCAATTGCCTCTTCAAGCCCCTCGATAATCCGCGCGCCTACAGTTGGCCGCTTCGTTACATACGGCGCTTTCTTCACCGTTCTCGTGGTCTTCGCAGCCATCGCAATCCTCCCTAGTCGGTTCGCGGGTATCCCGCAACCAGCTTCGGCGTCAGACGTTTCATAGCGTTCCGCTCGGCCTGCGTCAGGTTCGCCTTCTCGTTCTTGCCGTACGCAGCCAGTAAGAACACTGGTAACCGCTCGCAGTGGTAGTAGTAGATCACCCGCGCGCCACCGCGCTTGCCTCTTCCAGGCAACGCCCATCGCAACTTCCTCACGCCGCCGGTGTCGGGGATCACTTGGCCGGCTTGCGGATTGGCTCCGACGAACGTCACAAGCTCGGAGCGTTCCTCGTCTGGGAGGAGCGGCTTCGCATCTCTCAGGAATCGCTCGGTCTCCACTACGGTCATCGGAGCGGCGGCCATGTATCCCTACTCTACGCGATTTGCGTATAGTTGGCAACACTGGGACTCCGCGGTGGCTGGAAAGGCTTACCGAAAACTCGGGGAGGCGCCCGGACGCGTACTCGCCATCTCGCTGATCTGCCCGCAAACCCGCTTCTCGCGGTTCGGATGGAATACGCGCCGCTCGGAAACAGGTCGGGGGCGAGCATGGGCTCCAAGTCCGCTTGTGTGAAGTTCCGACGGATTAGGAACGCGAAACGCCCTGGCATCCTGCAATCGAAGCCAGCGTCGCGTTGCTCTATTTCCCCGTTTCCAAGTCATGCCGCGTTCGAATCATACCCCCGAACCCCCTCCGCCCAATCCATTGGACGGTTTCATCACTGTCGCGGCGTTCGGCCTCTCGTTTATCGCGTTCTGCGCGCCGCGAAACTGATGAAGCCTTTTTCATTAACGCCACTTTCACAATCCGTATTTATATGAAATCAGGGAACTCGTTGGCTTCCGCGACCCGCCCGACGCCCCTTCGCCTGATATCCTGAAGCCGGAGAACGGCCATGGATAATCTCGGACAAATTCAGGCCAATCTCCTAAACGCGCAGTCGCCCGCGGGCCCCGGCGCTTTCGAAGGCAGATCCGCTTCCCGAATGAACGCCCTGAAAGCCGGCGTCAACCCCAAATCGCCAATCATGCGCGGCGCAAGCCACGAGGCCTTCGCCGCAGGAAACATCGCGCGCTTCCAACCTCCCGCCCAAGACCGGCATGACCTGCCCCACCCCCAAATTGGCTTCGTTCCGCCAATTCACCCTGCGCGCCGCAAGATCGGCAAGTGGTTCACGTCCCCTGCATAGGCACAGGGGCTTGGTGATACTCTGCCTTTAGAGAGCCACCTTGCACGAGACGCCGCGATCAAGAGAGAAGTCCCTGAATGCGCTGCTTCTCGCCTCGGTGTGTTATGCAATCGTACTGGGTGGCTGTGGAACGCACGCAGGCGAGGTGAAGCCCGACCCCGCACATCCGGTTCTCGCCATCGGCTCCCCGGCCCCGGATTTTTCGCTGCCCGGCGTCGACAATAAGATCCATACCCTGAGCGAATTCGGGCCTGCGAAGGTCCTCGCCATCGTTTTTGATTGCAATCACTGCCCGGCGTCTCGCCTGTACGAGAGCCGCATCCACAAACTGTACGACGATTATCGCCAGAGAGGCGTCGCGCTCGTGGCCGTGAGCCCGGATAACCCGGCCTCCGTCCACTACGCCGATCTCGGCTTCAGCGATTCGAACGATTCGCCGATCGCGATGAAGGACCGCGCCACCGACCGGCGCATCGCGTTCCCCTACCTCTACGACGGCGACGCCCAGTCGCTCACCGGCAAGCTCGGAGCCGCCGCCGCTCCCCAGATCTTCATCTTCGACCAGAACCGCAAGCTGCGGTACGAAGGCCGTATAGACGATAACGAGGCAGCCGGCAAAGTCACAACCCAGTACGCCCGCAACGCCATCGAGGCGCTTCTCGCCGGCAAGCCAGTCGCGGCCGCCACCACGCCGGTAACCGGTTGCGCCACACTGTGGAACGGAAAAACCGGCGCCGACCCCGAACTTGCCAAGATCGGCGCGGAACCCGTGAACCTGGAAATGACCACGCCTCGGATTTTGAAGAAACTGCGCGGTAACGGCACGGGCAAATTGCTGCTGGTTAATTTCTGGGCAACCTGGTGCGGTCCCTGCGTCGCCGAATATCCGGATCTTCAGGACACTTACAGGATGTATCGAAATCGCAACTTCGGCCTGGTCACGGTCTCGGAAGACACGCCGGAAGCGAAGCCGGATGTGATGAGGTTTCTGAGGAACAACCAGGCGACCAGTATCAATTACCTGTTCGCATCCGATGACACGACGGCCGTCGAGGACTCGTTCGATCCGAAGATGAGCGGCGCCGTGCCCTACACGCTTTTGTTGGCTCCCGACGGCGACGTTCTCTATGAGGAGATTGGCGAGATCAGCATGGGAAAACTACGCCGCGCCATTCTCGCCAATCTTCCCGACGATAAGGATCATCCCGGCTTGCAGGCTTACTGGAAGCAAACCCTGCGGTAGCCGAAGAGGAACAACGATGTATATACGAAACGGATTTAGCTCAGTGTCCGATATTTGGACGTCGCGCCGCTGGCGCGCCGTGGGCTCCATCGCAGCCGCCGCGCTGTTCCTCTCGGGAACTCTCGTCTGGTCCCAGGCCTCCGGCGGCGGAAGCGGGCGTGGCGGTGGCATTGGCTCCGATGCGGACCATCCAGTCATGAAGATCGGCGCCCATATCCCCGATTTCACGCTTCCTGGCGCGGATGGCAAGATGCACAGCCTGAAAGAATGGGCCAGCGCGAAGTTCCTGATGGTGGTTTTCGAGTGCACTCACTGCCCGGAATCGCAGAACTACGAAAGCCGCGTCAAAGCGCTCTATGAGGACTACAGACCCAAGGGCGTACAACTCATTGCCATCAATCCCAACGATCCTGCCGCCGTGCGCCTGGACGAACTGGCGTACACCGATCTGGAAGATTCCCTCCCCGAAATGAAGATCCGCATGGCGGACCGCCACATTACCTGGCCGTATCTGTACGATGGCGAAACGCAGAAGACCTCGGCCATCTTCGGCGTCGTCGCCACGCCGCACGTCTTCATCTTCGATCAGAACCGCAACTTGCGCTACGAAGGCCAGATCGACAACAACCAGCGCCCCGATCTGGTCAAAACGAAGGATACCCGCGCCGCGTTGGACGAGCTTCTCGCCGGCAAGCCGGTGACGGTGACGGATACGCGAGTCCACGGTTGCTCCACCAAATGGAAGTCGAAGATGTCCGGTTCGCAATCGCGCGAAGCCGAGATGACGCGAATCCTCGCCGAACCGGTAACTCTCGATGCCGCCAATGCCGATGCACTGAAGAAGGTAAGGGCAAACGGAACGGGTAAAGTGGAAGCCGTGCTCTTCTGGTCCACAAAGTGCGACGCCTGCGCCGATTCCTTCCACGCGATCGAAACGACATGGCGTATGTTCCGGACGCGCGCTTTCACTCTGGTTACCGTGAATACCGATCCGGCCACGAGCAAGGAGGCTGTAATGGCCTTTCTCAATAAGCAGCACGCCTCCACTTCCGACGGGACCCGCACGCCCGGCAACTCCGCCACGTTTACAAGCCAGAACCTGCAGGCGTCGGTCTCGCTCGCCGCGGTGCAGGCCGCTTTCGGCGAAAAGTGGAAACCCGGCGCCATGTTCACCATGGTCATAGGCAGCGACGGCAAGGCGCTCTACAGGAAAGAAGGCCTCCTGGCGAAGCCAGGGTCTTTCCCACTCGGTACGCTCGCCGACGGAATCCCTTCGCCCGATCTGCTCGACTTCCGTCGCAGCATCCTTGCCCATATGCCGGACACATCCGGTTATCCCGGCAACAACGCCTACTGGATGGAAGACTACGTGAAGATGGCTGCGAAGTAAGCCGCTTTCCCGATCGGCTGTGTTCTACCGTTCGTCTCCGGGTATTGCTTGCCCGGTGAGAGATGCGCCGCACCCGCCATCCCCCTTCAGTTTCGGAGTACGATCACCTATAATCAGGCCGTGTGGCCCTGGCCTTTGGTCCGGGCTTGGGAGATCGGTATGCCTCCAGACGAAAAGCGAGTCCTCATTGTGGATGACGATGAGGATCTGGTCGAGGTCACGGCCCGGTTCCTCGAGAGCAACGGCTATGCCGTCTCACGAGCCCATAGCGGCGCCGAAGGCGTGCGACTGGCCAAGCAGGACCGCCCGCACCTGATCCTGATGGACATCATGATGAGCGAGAGGACGGAAGGGTTCTTCGCCATACAGGAGATCCGGCGCACGCCCGAAATCCACGCCACGCCCATCTTCGTGGTGAGCGCGATGAGCAACCGGCTTCCCGATCTCGATATCCCCGATGTGGGCGGCTGGATGGCCCACGACCTCTTCCTGCCCAAACCCGTCGACATGGCGCATCTGCTCGACAAGATCCAACAGCGCATCGGAACCGCGGCCTGACGCCTTTACGCCATGCTCTTCAGTTTCGTTTCCACGAAACTATCGCTGAAGGCCAGGCTCGTCCTCAGCTACCTGATTATTCTCGGGGTAGGTGGATTGGCTACGTCGATCGTTGGGTCCCGCATCGTCAGCACCACCATCATGACGCAGGCGCGCCGCGCCGTGGATCACGACTTCGCCACCGCTCGTACCATCTATGACCAGCAGCTTGAAGCGTTGAAACTGTCCGTTCAGTTCGCCGCTTCCGGCGCGACCATCCAGCGGGACTTGGCCGCCGGCGACCGCGCTTCGCTCGCCGCTTACCTGGAGCGGATTCGCCGCGACGCCGGATTCGATTTCCTGAGCCTTACCGACCGCCAGGGCCGCGTGCTCCTGCGGGCGTCCCGGGATGGCGGAGAGAGAGAATCGCCGTCGGATATCGGCGTCGTGAAGGCCGCGCTTACCGGCAAGGTGGCCGCCGCGACCGAAATGCTTTCCGCCGCTCGGCTTCAGGAGGAAAGCCCCGCGCTTCGCGAGCGTGCACGCCTTCGCGTGGGTTCGGGTGAAATGATCGCCGGCATGACCCTCGTGGCCGCCGCGCCGGTTGAATCGGGGAACGGCGGGGTAATCGGCGCGTTGTACGGAGGGATGTTACTCAGCGGAAACCCCGCTATAGTCAATCGCGTTTGGCGGCTTCTGTTCGGCGGAGACGGATTCACAGCGAGCGAAACCGGCGTCATTACGATCTTTCAGGGCGACCGCCGCATTCTGACCAACGTCCAGGCCTCGAACGGCGAGCGCGCGATCGGCACAGTAGCTCCCACTGAGGTTCGCGAACCCGTCTTACGGCGCGGCGAGATCTGGAAAGGCCGCACCTACGTGGTCCGCGATTGGTACATCAGCGAGTACGCGCCGATCCGCAACTATGCCGGAGACGCGATCGGCATGTTGGGGCTGGGGATACTCGAGAATACCTACACGGCCATCCGGGACCGCGTGATTCTGTCGTTCTTTGGCATCGCCACGATGGGATTTCTGCTGATCATCGGCATCACGTACTACATGATCCGCTACATTACCAGGCCGATCGGCGAGATGGTCGCGGCAACCAAGAGCATCATCGCCGGGCGGCTCGATCAGGAGGTGCGCTCCAACTCGCCTGGCGAACTTGCCCTTCTGGCGGAGTCGTTCAACGCGATGCTCCAGAGTCTGCGGTGGATGAAGCGCGACCTGGAGGAATGGGGTCGCACGCTGGAAGAGAAGGTCGAACAACGCACCCAGGAACTGGTGGCCATGCAGGCGCGCGTAGCCCAGTCCGAGCGCCTCGCCTCGGTGGGCATGCTGGCGGCGGGGGTGGCGCACGAAGTCAACAATCCGCTCGGCGCCATACTCGCTTTGACCGGCCTGACCGTCGAGGACCTGCCTGCGAACGATCCGAGCCGCGAGAATCTGGAAGAGGTGATCCGGCAGACCGAACGCTGCCGCGATATCGTCCGCGGACTTCTGGAGTTCTCGCGCAAGGCGGAGCGTCACACCTCGCTGGTGGACCTCAACAAGGTTCTCACCGACACGCTCTCGCTGGTCGCCAAGCAAGCGCTGTTCTTCAACATCAACGTGGTGCAGCGGCTCGATCCCGCCCTTCCTGCCGTGCAGGCGGACCGCAATCAATTCCAGCAGGTGTTCATGAACATCCTCATGAACGCCGTTCAAGCTATGGACGAGCGGGGAGAGATTACCATCGCGACGAGGTCCGATGCGGCCGCGCGGAGCGTCGAAGTCACGATCGCCGATACGGGTCGCGGCATCCCTCCGGAACAAATCGGCCGGATCTTCGACCCGTTTTTCACCACCAAGGAAAGCGGCAAGGGAACGGGATTGGGCCTTTCGATCGCGTACGGAATCGTAACGACGCACGGCGGAACGATTACAGTCGAAAGCGAAGTCGGCAAAGGCAGCGCATTCACGATTCGCATGCCCGCCGCCGAGGGCGCGGCGCCGGAGGCGGCGGGCTAGCTAGCAATTGCGATCTCTGTCGGGTTTCCGCCCTCCCCGTCACGCCGACGGCGGACGGTAACTGCCGGCAGCGGCTTTTTCCACCGTGGCTTTGGCCTCCTCCAGGGAAAGCAACGGGGTGGTCTTGACGGACGAACATGCGCCGCCGGCGGCCACCGAAATGGCGAACGCCGCCATCGAGACGTTATCCGGCATCTGGATAATGCCCACGATGTCGGATTCGCCGAAGGCCAGCCAGAATCCCTCCACGCGGCCTCCTAGTTCCTTGACCGTTTTTTGAATGGCCTTGGAGCGGTCCTGCGGTTTCTTCAGCATCGCGGCCCAAGCCTCCGATGTGTAACTGCCTTGAATCAGATAATGCGGCATTTTGTTCCTCTCTGTTCCACGGTGAGTCAGTTCGCTTCGCCGATACTTACATGGCCGAATCCGAATTGAAGGTATCCGCTAACGCTTTCCAGCTTCCGTCGGCTTGCTTGCGGTAGACGGTCAGATATTTTCCTTTATCCGTCATGGGCTTCTTGGTCTTAGGGTCGCTGGCGGTCATGGTGTAGGTCCCCTGCGTGTAGACCAGATCGCCGCCCTTCGACGCCTCCACGCGCGACGATTGAAACGTAAGCGCGAAGTTAGGGTCGGCCAGTAGTGGCGCCGCCCAAGCCTTGATGGCTTGTTTCCCATTCAAAATGGGCGATCCGGGATACAACCCAGAGGCGTCCTCCGCGAAGTAGCCGGCGAATTTATCGGCGTCTTTGGTCGCGGCGTCCTTCACCCACGCGGCCTCGACGTCTCGAACCGCCTGGATGTCCGCGGCGCTGGTGTCCGATTGAGCCGCCGGCGGGCTTGCGCAACCCGCGGCCAGAGCGGCCAGAGTCACACCCGCGATCACGAATCCGTTACGTAGCATCATCATTGTTCCCTCCTGTGTGCGTAAGTGTCGAGCCGGAGCTTGAACCGGCCCGATGTCAAAACAACCCGATTGGTGCATTATACTTCAGCCGGGATGGGTTTTCTTGAGGACTGAGGGTCAGAGGACTGAGGGTCAGTGGGCCAGTCTTCCTGTGCGGCGCAGTCCGAACTCCGGCGGCCCAGACCGATGCTCTAGCCGGCCCGATCAGCGGGGGGACAGGCTGCGCAGTTTCAGCACCGTCTCTATGATGCGGCCGGCGGCGTATTCTACTTCATCTTCCGTCGTGAAGCGGCCCAGGCCGAAGCGAACGGACGATCGCGCTTCCTCGCGGCTCAATCCCAGCGAAGCGAGAACGTGACTCGGCCCCGGCTCCGCCGAGGAGCAGGCCGAACCAGTCGAGAGAGCGACATCCGGAATACTGGTCAGCAATGCGTCCGCATCGATGCCCGAAATCGCGATGTTCAAGTTGCCAGGGAGCCGAGGGTTCATCGTCCCGTTCAACCGCACGCCGCTCAACTCGGCCTCGATCCTCGCTCTGAGCCGATCGCGCAGGGCTCCGACACTGGCCGCTTCTTCCGCCATGTGGGTCCCGCAGATCACACAGGCTTCGCCGAGCCCCACAATGCCGGGAACATTGAGCGTGCCGGAACGGAAGCCGGATTCGTGGCCGCCGCCCTCCATTTGCGCGCGAGGGCGCACCCGGCTGCGCCGTACATAAAGCGCGCCCACACCCTTGGGGCCGTAGATTTTGTGGGCGCTGAGGGACATCAGGTCGATATTGTCCGCGTTTACATCCACGCGAATCTTGCCGAAAGACTGAGCCGCGTCGCAGTGGAAGACCGCTTCCATCTCGCGGCACATCGCGCCGATTTCGCGGATGGGTTGAATGACGCCGATTTCGTTGTTGGCGTGCATCACGCTGACGAGCGTGGCTCCGGGCAGGATGGAGCGGCGCAACTGTCCAAGTTCCAGCAGGCCGTCCGGGTTCGGAGGCAATTCCACAACCTCTACGCCGTTTTGTGGCATGTGGCGGATCGGGTCGAGCACTGCGCGGTGCTCGCTCGTCATGGTCACGATGCGGCGAAGGCGCGCGCCGGTTGCCTCGACGGTCCCTTTGATTGCGAGGTTGCAGGATTCGGTGGCCCCGCTGGTGAACAGGACTTCGCGCGGTTCGGCTCCTGCCAGCGCGGCTACGCGCCGGCGCGCCAACTCGACCGCCTTTTCAGCCTCCCAGCCGAAGACGTGCGAGCGGCTGGAGGCGTTTCCGAAGCGCTGGCCGAAATACGGGAGCATGGCTTCGAGAACGCGCGGGTCCACGGGAGTCGTGGAGTGGTAATCGAGATAGACCGGCGTTCGCATCGCGCCCGTAGGGGAGAGTCAGCTCCATTTTCCCATGCGGACGTTGAAGAGGAGCGCCTGCGGAAACTGCCAACGCGGCGGACCCGTAGACCCCGCAGGCGGCGTCCTCGCACCTTCGAAACGCGGCTATGCCAGACCCTCGAACAAGATCGAGCTCAAATAGCGCTCGCCGGAATCGGGCAGGATCGCGACGATCGTCTTGCCTTTGAACTCGGCCAGGCGAGACAGGCGCGCAGCCACCGCGGCGGCGGCTCCGCAAGAGATGCCCGACAAGATGCCTTCCTCGCGGGTGAGACGCCGGCCCATCTCGATGGATTCCTCATTCGAGACGGTCTCGACGCGATCCACAAATCTCAGGTCCAGCGTGTCGGGAATGAATCCGGCGCCGATGCCCTGAATGCGATGCGGTCCGGGCTTGATGGGATCGCCTTTGCGCGTTTGGCTAATCACGGGGCTGGCTTCGGGTTCCACGGCGACCGCGAGGATCTGCTTACCCTTCACTTCCTTGATGTATCGCGCGACGCCGGTGATGGTTCCGCCCGTTCCGACGCCCGATACCAAAACGTCGATCTGGCCTTCGGTGTCATCCCAAATCTCCGGGCCGGTTGTGCGGAAGTGAATATCGGGGTTGGCTGGATTCTTGAACTGATTGAGCATCACGTAGCGGGCGGGATCGGATTGCGCGATCTCGTCCGCTTTGGCTATCGCGCCTTTCATCCCCAGAGGGCCTTCGGTGAGGACCAACTTCGCGCCAAACGCCGCCAGCACCTTGCGCCGCTCCAGCGACATGGTCTCCGGCATGGTCAACGTGATAGGATAACCGCGCGACGCCGCGACAAATGCCAGCGCGATGCCGGTGTTTCCGCTCGTGGGCTCGATCAGCTCCTTACCAGGGCCCAATACGCCGCGCTTTTCGGCGTCCCAAACCATGGCGGCGCCGATGCGGCATTTCACCGAGTAAGCCGGATTGCGGCCCTCGATTTTCGCTAGTACGGTTGCGCCCTCATCCACGATGCGGTTTAGCTTGATCAGGGGCGTGTGTCCGATGCTGAGAGAATTGTCGCTGAAGATCATAGCGTCAGTTTAACATACCATTCTATATCGGCAATCTGGAGATTGCAAGAGTCCAGAGCCTTCGCGCGGTCTCCGGCGTTGCGAGCGAGGCTCCGAGGCCGAGACATGCTCGCCGCGGAGTCTTTGCGGAGCGGCTGTTCGGCTCATCAAAAAGCTGGTGCATGAAGCGTTTCGCGGAGCAGGGTATTACGATCAAGATTACCCAAAGTGCTGGAAGGTATCCGAGCGCCGGCGGCTGAACGCCGGAGCGGCGCTCGGTTGTTGAGCCCGCGTAGTGAATCGCGAGGAGGCGTATTGGCTATGGAATGGAAGACGGCGAGCCAAGATGGCGGACGAGCCGGCCGGGGTTTGATTCTCTACCGGGTCTCGGCGTTCTGCGCGCTGGCGGCATTACCGCTCGCCGCGCAAATGCCCGCCCAACGGGTAACGCTGCGGGAACTGGTCGCCGACGCGATGAAGAACAGCCCGGAGATCGTGGCGGCGCAGAAAGGGTATGAAGCCGCGCGCCAAAGGCCCTCGCAAGAGGCCACGCTGCCCGATCCCATGGTCTCGGTGGGATACGCCAGCGTCGGCAAGCCGTATCCCGGCGCCGGTCTTGGGAGCCAGCCGCAGGCCAATGCCGGGCTGATGGTTTCGCAGGCGATTCCGTTCCCCGGCAAGCTCAAGCTGAAGGGCGATATGGCGTCCCGCGAAGCCGAGGCGGAGTTCCAGCAATACCAGGCCGTGCAACTGGGCGTGATCTCGCGCCTCAAGCAGGCTTACTTCCGCCTGCAGTACGCCTACGCCGCGCAGGCCCTTCTGGCGCACCACCGCGAGCTGTTCGACGCGCTGCTGCAACTGGCGCAGGACCGCTACGCGGCCGGGCTGGCGGCGCAGTCGGACGTATTCAAGGCGCAGGTGCAAATCAGTATCGTCGAAACGAAGCTGGTGAAGGTGGAACAGGAGCGCAAGAGCCGCGAGGCGGAGATCAACGCCATTCTGAACCGCGCGTCGGGGGCTCCGGTCGGCCGGCCCGAGGACTTGAAGCCCAAGGAGACCAACGTGACTCTCGAAGATCTGTTCGCCACGGCCAGAAAGAACTCACCGCTGCTGGCGCGCGACCAGAAGATGATCGAGCGCTCGGAACTCGCCGTGAACGCGGCGAAAAAAGAATACGATCCGGACTTTACTCTGAACGCGGGGTATTACAGCATGGGATCGATGGGGTCGATGTACGAAGTGCGCGCCGACGTCAAGGTTCCACTGTATTTCTGGCGCAAGCAGAGCGCGGGCGTCGCCGAACAAGTCAGCGTTCTCAGCCAGTCCCGCCGCGAGTATGAGGCCCAAGACCAGGCGCTGCGCGACCGGATTCAGGAAGATCTCCTGGCGGCCGCAGGCATCGGCCAAGCTGATGAAGGCCTACACTCAGACCGTTGCGCCGCAATCCAATCTGGCATTGGAGTCCTCGATGCTGGCTTACGGAGAGGGGCGCGTGGAGTTTCTGGCGGTGATATCGGACTACATCACGTCGTTCGATTACGCCATGAGTTACTTCGATGAAGCTCTCAGTTACGAACTGGCGCTGGCACGCCTGGAAGAAGAGACGGGCCGGCAGTTAACGGACTAACTTATGAAAGCCGTTCGCACTCTTGCCGTGATATTCCTGATGGCCGCCGCATTCGCCGCCGGCTATCATCTATAAGGCCATACGCGGAGGCGCGGTTGGAACGGCCTCCACGAACGGCCGCAAGATTCTCTACTGGGTGGACCCCATGCATCCGGCGTACAAATCGGACAAGCCCGGAATTGCGCCCGACTGCGGAATGAAACTCGAACCCGTCTATGCGGATAGCGCGCCGCCGGAAGCACGGCGGATAAGGCCGGGCGCAAGATCCTGTACTGGGTGGACGCAATGAATCCGGCGCACCGATCGGACAAGCCCGGCGTCGCTCCGGACGGCATGGATCTGGTCCCGGTCTACGCGGAAGATACGGAGGGGCGGCCGGCGGGCACGGTTCAGATCCCGGCCGACAAGCAACAGCTCATCGGCGTGAAATTCGGGCAGGCGGAATTGAGCGGCGGGAAGCGGACCTTCCGCACCGTAGGGCGCGTGGCGATCGACGAGCCGCGCGTGGGGCGGGTTCGTACGCGCGTGGAGGGCTGGGTGGATCAGGTGTTCGTGGATTACGTGGGCCAGCGCGTGCAGAGAAACGCCGCGCTCATGACTCTGTACAGCCCGGAAGTGCTGGCCGCGGAACGAGAGATGCTGCTGGTGGCGCGGTCGAGCGGCGAGATGAAGGACAGCGCTCTGCCGGAAGCGTTTGACCCGAGCGGGGCGCTGTTACAGGCCGCGCGGCGGCGGCTCGAATTGTGGGGGCTGACGCAGGGGCAGATCGACCAGGTCTTGAGGACCGGCGAGCCGGTGAAGACGATTACGTTGTACTCGCCCGTGACGGGGTACATCACCGATCTCAAGGCGACGCCCGGGTCGAGAGTCACTCCCGAGGTGGACCTATTTACGGTAGTCGATACGAGTCAGGTTGAGATTCTGGCTGACGTCTACACCTATGAAGCGCCTAACATTCACGTGGGAGAGCGGGCCCAGGTCTTTCTCCTGGCGCTGCCCGGGAAGACATTCACGGCGGAAGTCGAGTACATCCAGCCGCAGACGGACGCCACGTCCCCGACTTACAAAGTGCGCCTGGATATGGGCAACCCCGGCCTGGCGCTCAAGCCGGATATGTACGCCGAAGTGGAGTTCACCGTGGAAGAGTCTCCGCACCTGACGGTTCCGGCCGATGCGGTGATCGATACGGGAAAGCGGAAGATCGTCTATCTCGATCGCGGCGACGGCTACTTCGAGCCGCGCCAGGTGGA
Source organism: Terriglobia bacterium (assembly GCA_963783505.1). Lineage (GTDB taxonomy): Bacteria > Acidobacteriota > Terriglobia > Bryobacterales > Bryobacteraceae > BOG-224. The sequence goes on from CAWAOP010000022.1 coordinate 63,841, forward strand.
GACGGGCGCCAGAGACAGCGGCCGCGTCGAGATCGTATCGGGACTGAAAGCGGGCCAGCGCGTGGTCACGTCCGGCGCCTTTCTGATCGACTCGGAAAGCCAGTTGCGATCCCCGGCCGCCACGGGCGGCGCAAAGAAGCTGGTGACGGGATTGGGCAGCGAGGGCGAGAAGTAGATGATCGACGCGATCATCGAGTTTTCGGCCCGGAACAAGACGATCGTCTTCATCGCTGGTGGCCGCGGCGCGTGCTGGGCGGCTTGTGGGCCATGCATACCGTGCCGCTCGACGCGCTGCCGGACTTGAGCGACACCCAGGTGATCGTCTACTCGCGCTGGGACCGCAGCCCGGACATCATCGAGGACCAGGTCACTTACCCGCATCGTGACCGCCATGCTGGGCGCGCCGCGAGTGAAGGACGTGCGCGGCTTTTCGGACTTCGGTTATTCCTACGTCTACATCATCTTCGAAGAAGGGACGGATATCTACTGGGCGCGCTCGCGCACGCTCGAATATCTCTCGGGCGTGCTGCAGCAACTGCCTCAGGGAGTGAGTACGGAACTCGGGCCGGACGCGACTGGCGTCGGCTGGGTCTTCGAATACGCGCTGATCGATACGACAGGCAAGCAAAACCTGGCGGACTTGCGCAGTTACCAGGATTGGTATCCTGCGTTATCACCTGAAGTCGGTACCCGGCGTGGCGGAGGTGGCGCCGCTGGGCGGCTTCGTCCGGCAGTACCAGGTGAACGTCGATCCGAAGAAGCTGCAGGCTTACAACATCCCGATCGCCACGGTAGTGGATGCCGTGCGCAGCCGGCAACAACGATGTGGGCGGGCGGCTGGTGGAGTTCGGCGGCGCGGAGTACATGGTGCGCGGCCGCGGCTACGCGCAGACCACGGAGCAACTCGGCAAGATCGCCGGTCGGGCGCGACCAGTACGGCGTGCCGCTTCGCGTATCGGACGTGGGCGAAGTGACGCTCGGTCCCGACATGCGCCGCGGCGTGGCGGATTGGAACGGCAAGGCGACGCGGTGGCGGGCATCGTCATCATGCGCCAGGGAGAGAACGCGCTGCAGGTGATCGACCGAGTCAAGCAGAAGCTCAAGGATGTCGAGGGCGGCCTGCCGCCGGGCGTCAAGGTCGTCACGGCGTACGACCGGTCCGAACTGATTCTGCGCTCCATCGACAACCTGAAGCACACTCTGACCGAAGAGCTGATCATCGTCGCGCTCGTGATCCTGGTCTTCCTCTGGCACATTCCCAGCGCCATCATTCCCATCGTCACCATTCCCGTGGCGGTGATCATCGCGTTCATTCCCATGAAGGCGATGGGACTGACCTCGAACATCATGTCGCTGGGCGGCATCGCCATCGCCGTCGGCGCCATGGTGGACGCGGCCATCGTGGTGGTGGAGCAGACGCACAAGAAGCTCGAAGAATGGGAACGCACGGGCCGGCAAGGAGGATTACCACCGCGTGGTGATCGACGCGGTGAAGGAAGTCGGCGGCCCCAGCTTCTTCGCGCTGCTGGTGATCGCCGTCTCGTTCCTGCCGGTGCTGACGCTGGAAGCGCAGGAAGGGCGGCTGTTCAAGCCGCTGGCGTACACCAAGACCTTCTCCATGATCGTGGCGGCGCGTGCTGGCCATCACGCTCGATCCGGCCATGCGGCTGCTCTTCACGCACATGAAGAACTTCGAGTTCCGGCCGCGCTGGCTCGCGCGCGCGGCGAACGCCGTGCTGGTGGGCAAGATCCACTCGGAGGAGAGTCACCCGATCAGCAGGGTCCTGATCCGGCTGTACGAGCCGGTTTGCGCGTGGGCGCTGCGATGGAAGTGGCTCGTGATCGTCGCGGCCGTGGCGCTGGTGGCGTTCACCGTCCCGGTGTTCCGAGAGGCTCGGCTCGGAGTTCATGCCGCCGCTGGATGAAGGCTCGCTGCTCTACATGCCCTCGACGCTGCCGGGCATTTCCATCGCGCAGGCGCAGCGGTTGCTGCAGACTGCAGGACCGCATCATCAAGCAGTTTCCCGAAGTCGAAACGGTGCTCGGCAAGGCCGGGCGCGCGGAGACCTCCACCGACCCGGCGCCGCTTTCGATGATGGAAACCGTGATCGTGCTCAAGCCGGAGAGCCAGTGGCGCAAGGTGGACACGTGGTATTCCGCACTGGGCGCCGGAGTGGGCGAACGGCGCATCTTCCGGCGATTCACGCCGGACCACATCTCGACCGACCAATTGGTGGAAGAGATGAACCAGGCGCTGAAGATTCCGGGCACCTCCAACGCCTGGACCATGCCCATCAAGGCGCGCGTGGACATGCTGACCACCGGCATCCGCACGCCGGTGGGCATCAAGATCTACGGCGCGGACATCAAGAAGATCGAGGAGATCGGCACGCAGATCGAAGCGCTGCTGCCCAAGGTGCAGGGCACGCGCAGCGTCTTCGCCGAGCGCACCGGCGGCGGCTACTTCCTCGATTTCGAATGGAACCGCGACGCGCTGGCGCGCTACGGCCTGAGCATCGACGACGCGCAGCGACGTGGTGATCGAGCGCCATCGGCGGCGAGAACGTCACCACCACCGTCGAAGGCCGCGAGCGCTACCCGGTGAACGTGCGCTACATGCGCGATTACCGCAGCGATCCGGCGGCGCTGGGGCGCGTGCTGGTTCCGGCGATGGACGGGCAGACCCAGATGCCGCTGGCGCAGCTCGCCGATATCCAGCATGGTGAGCGGTCCCGTCGATGCTGCGCGACGAAAACGGCATGCTGAACGGCTACGTGTACGTGGACGTGGCGGGCCGCGACGTCGGCGGCTACGTCGAGCGAAGCCAAGAAGGTGGTGCGCGACAGCATCAAGCTGCCGCCCGGCTATTCGCTCGCGTGGAGCGGCCAGTACGAAGCCATGCGAGCGCGTCCGCGAGAGGCTGAAGCTGGTGCTGCCGCTGACGGTGTTCCTCGATCGTGATGCTGCTTTACTTCAACACGAAGTCGCTGGCCAAGACCATGATCATCATGCTGGCCGTGCCGTTCTCGGCGGTGGGCGCCATCTGGTTTCTGTACTTGCTCGGCTACAACATGAGCATCGGCGTGTGGGTCGGGCTGATCGCGCTGATGGGCGTGGATGCCGAGACCGGCGTGTTCATGCTGCTGTATCTCGATCTGGCCCACGACCAGGCCAAGGCCGAGGGCAGGCTGCGAAGCTTGAGCGACCTGCAGGAAGCGATCATGCACGGCGCGGTGAAACGCATCCGCCCGAAGTTCATGACCGTGGCGACTATGTTCGTGGGCTTGGTTCCGATCATGTGGTCCGTGGGAGCCGGCGCGCGACGTGATGAAGCGCATCGCCGCGCCGATGATCGGCGGCATCTTCACGTCGTTCCTTCTGGAGCTGCTGGTTTATCCGGCGATTTACGAGGTATGGAAATGGCATTTCGAATTGAAGAAAGAGCTGGCGAGGCTGTGAGGGAACCGCAGTTTGTGTGGGGCGGACAATCTTGTCTGCCGCCGCCTCTTAGGCGGCGTACTGAGACTGGCAATTCGCTCGAAGCACCGGCTGATAGCCGGTGGCAGGCACCATTGCCCGCCCCACACGGACGGGCCGGCCTTTTTGCCATCGGCGGGCTGCTGCTTTTCACCTTGATCGCCTTCGGTCAACCACAGGAGTTCCACTTCGATGTCTGGCACGGCCATTCGCGCCCGCCCCACATCCGGAAGGCCGGCAACATGGGCGCGCTGACAATCACCGCTTCCGGCATCTCCTTCACTGAAACATACAAAGGCAAGCCGCCCAAGAACCCACACAAGTGGAGTTGGAGCTATCAGGACATTCAGCAGCTCAAGATTGCGCCGAAGACACTAACTGTCTTGACCTACCGGGATAATAAGTGGAAGCTGGGCGCCGATCGCGAATACCGCTTCGATCTGCTCTCCACCAAATCGTTCGAAGACGCCGGCCAGTTTCTGAAGACCCGGCTGGATCAACGGTTCGTGGCTGAGTTTCCAGACCCCGTGACCGGCGTCCTCTGGTCTCTTCCGGCGAAACACCTGCTCCGGTTCGGAGGCGACGAAGGGACGCTCGATGTGGGTGTGGACCAAATAGTCTACGGATCCACGAAAGCGGGTGAGTCGCGCACTTGGCGATACCGGGACATTCAGAACATCAGCAGTTCCGGGCCGTTTCAATTGACCATCACCACATTCGAGCGCGCCAAGACGCACTACGGAGACGCAAAAGGTTTCAACTTCGCCCTCAAGCAACCGCTTGATGAGAACAAGTACAACGAGTTATGGTTGCGGCTGAATGAGGCGAAGGGACTGAAGGTGCTGGAGAGTTATAGGGGGAAGTGAAGCCAGGAGCCAGGAGACAGAAGCCAGAATCCCGAATACTGAAGGCTGAAGGCAGAGGTCCGCGGACTGTTCACGCCGTAAGTCAGAGCGATCAAGAACAACCGGCTGGATTGCAGGTCGCGCATCAGTCATTCGGAGTCAGAATGGAGATGCCGGATACGGCCGGAAAATCGGCGGCATTGCACGTGAGCAGTCGGAGGACGCCATTGGCTTTCATGGTGGCGAGCAGATGGGCATCGTGGATGCGCTTACCGGTCAGATTGTGGACAACGACAATGTCGAGCCAGAGATCGACAACGGTTGGCGGCTCCTCAAGCAAGCGGAATCGGCTGCGGATGGCCTCTACTTCCGCCCTGGCCCTGACCACGGGCCATCCCAAGCCGTTCGCGGCGGCTGGTCGCGTTGCCACGCTCCAAAACTCGAACAGAACCTGAGCTGCAACGACCGGCCGCTCTTCGCCAACGAGCAATCGGGCAACGGCCGCCTTCGCAGCCGGGTGTTCCGGCGCTTGCGCGTTGGCAAGATAAAGCAGGATGTTGGTATCCAGAAGGCAGGCGGATGTCATTCGTACATCGAATCTCGACGTGTGGCATCCGGCGGCAGCGCAGGGCTTGCAGGCAGGCCGCGAATCCATTCCTCAAGCCATGCGACCCGCCCGGCCGGCGTTGTGGTGGTCCACCAGCGTTCCGCTTCGTCCGGTTCACGCCGCAAGATCACGACGTCCTGGCCCGCCTCAACCGAGAATCTGGCGCCGGGTTCCACCCGGCCCACCATACTGGCTGGCACTACCAAGGCGCCGTACTCGTCGGCTTGGATCGTCTGAATCATCCCGCATCCATTCTACCGCCGCCAGCGTTGTGAATGCCCACCCTTCAGAGCGAAGCCACATTGGGCCGCCGCCGGGCACTCGCCGCATAACGGACCGTTGTTTTTGCACAGCGTCTTTCCGTGCTGGCGTAATAGAAGGTGGGCCTGGGCCAAGGACGCGGCATCTTTAGGAAGCTGGCCCTCAAGCGCCGCCTGCACCGACTTGTACATCTCGCCGTAGTTCTTCGATTCCCTCCCGAATCCTACCCGCGTCAGCACGCGATTGCCGTTCCACTCAAGCGGCAAGCCCGGACCCGCGCCGCAAAAGAGCAGAATCTTTTCCGCGCCGGGCTGGCCGATGTTGGGGAACTGATGAAGCGCCTTCTTGGCCTTGGCGTACGGCAGTTCCAGAATTCGATCCAGATCGCCTTCAAATTGCTCGAGCGTGATGCGCGCGATTTCGAGCCAGCGAAAGACGCGGGTCTGCGGCCGCATGCCGCCCATCTTGGCGAGCGTGAGAAGGACCTCGCGGTCGGCTTTCCAGATTGTTTCCGCGTTCAATCCGACCTCGCGGCGCAAGCCCTCAAACACCGCCGCGCGCCGCTCGTCGGAAAGCAGGTAACAAGCGTTCTCCCACACAACCAGCTCGAATGGTCCCCGAGCCGGAGGCAGCTTGGGTTCGCCATAATGGCGTTTCAGGACGGAGATCAACTTCTTCAAGTCGGGCACCGCGAAACCCTCTGAGTGTTCAGTCGATTATACACGGTCTGCCCGCTGCGAATGAGCCGCTCCGGCAGGCTCGGTGTAGTATTGTAGGACGCTACCGCTCAGATTCAATTTGTTGCTGTGCTCGCCGAATCAAAAGGAGAATATCGATGTTCGCCGGAATCATACGCGCCGCGTCTCTTGGGATTCTTGTTGTGTGCTGCGCGCTCGCGCAAGACGCCGCGCTTACGAATGAGGTCAACTCCGTCTATCCCGACGCGCTGGCGCTGTACCAGGATCTTCACCAGCACCCGGAACTCTCCTCTCACGAAACACGAACGGCTTCCGTTCTGGCGGAACGGCTTCGATCCCTCGGCTACTCCGTAACGGAGAAATTCGGCGGGACGGGAGTGGTCGGTGTGATGGCGAACGGGCCCGGTCCCGTGGCGATGCTGCGGACGGAACTGGACGGCTTGCCGGTGGAAGAGCGGACCGGACTCCCATACGCGAGCAAAGTGCGAACGAAGGACGATAGCGGCCGCGAAGTAGGCGTCATGCACGCGTGCGGTCACGACCTTCACATGTCGGCCTGGTGGGGAACGGCGGCCATCATGGCCCGAACCAAGGACCGTTGGCACGGGACACTCATGCTGATCGCGCAGCCGGCGGAAGAGACGATCGGCGGAGCGGAAGGGATGGTGGCGGACGGCCTGTTCACGCGTTTTCCCGAAGCCTGACGTAGGTATCGCGCTGCACGACTCCAACAGCCTCGCCGCCGGGACGGTGAGCATCACGCCGGAGTTTTATAATGCTTCGGCCGATTCGCTTCGAGTTACGGTTTACGGTCGAGGCGGGCACGGCGCCAAGCCGGAGACCACCATCGACCCGGTGCTCATAGCGGCGAGCATCGTCGTCCGGCTGCAATCTATCGTCGCGCGAGAGATACATCCGGGCGACGCCGCGGTGATTACGGTTGGTTATCTTCAGGCCGGAACCAAGAACAACATCATCCCGGATCAGGCTGAGATGGGCTTGACCGTCCGCTCGCGGAAGCCGGAGGTACGAAAGCATCTGCTCGATGCCATCAGCCGCGTGGTGGAAGCCGAGGCGCAAGCCGGCGGCGCGGAAAAGAAGCCGCTGATCGAGAAACTGGAGTCTGCTGCAGCCGTCTACAACGACCCGGCTCTGGCCCGCCATCTCGCGCCGGTGTTGGAAACAGCCCTGGGGCAGAACAACGCGATCGCGGGCGAGCCGATCATGACTTCCGAAGACTACTCGGTCTTCGTCGAAGCGGGCGTGCCGTCACTCTACTTCGAGCTTGGCGCGGCCGACGCTAAGAGACTTGCCGCCGCCAATGCCGCGGGCGCGCCCATGCCCAGTCTCCACTCCGCGGTATTCGCTCCCGTGGTGGAACCGGCTCTACGGACGGGAATCGCGGCCGAGGTCGCGCTGCTGCGTAATCTGCTGCAAGGGACTCCGGGGGGCGTCCGCAGTTTCACCGAGCGCAAGTGATGCAAGAGTCGAGGCCCAAACGCCGAGACGAGTCTCGGCGCGGCCATTCGTGGCTCCCGTCTCGGGATTCGTGCCGAGATTCTTCGAACAGATAACGTAGAGGAAGCCGGTACTTAAGTGGCACTGGGCGATCCGCCTGTCTTCCAGCTTGGAATTCACACGCCACTACAAATCAATGGCCCGTCCAACATCCTTGCCAGCCGACGGAACGCCCGCCAAAGCGGGGCGGCAGGCCGAAAGGCCTGACCCCACTACGCCGCGGCGGAGGCGTACTGCTTGGCGATTAAGTCGAGCGGAAGCGGCTCGTAGTCGCCGACGTGGCCGGCTTGGCCGAACTGCACCATGCGCTCGGCCACCACTTTCTTCATGGCGTCGCGCGCGGGCTTCATGTAGTCGCGCGGGTCGAACTTCTCGGGCGACTCCCAGAGCACCTTGCGGATCGCGCCGGTCATCGCCAGCCGGTTATCGGTATCGACGTTCACCTTGCGGACGCCGTTCTTGATGCCGAGCTGGATTTCTTCGACGGGCACGCCCCACGTGGGCTTCAGCTTGCCGCCGTACTTGTTGATGACGTCCTGGAGATCCTGGGGAACGCTCGACGATCCGTGCATCACTAGGTGCGTGTTCGGCAGCCGCTTGTGGATCTCGATCAGGATGTCCATCTTCAGCGTCGCGCCCGTGGGCTTCTGCGAGAACTTATAGGCGCCGTGGCTTGTGCCGATGGCGATAGCGAGCGCATCCAGGCCCGTGGCTTCCACGAAATCGACCGCTTGCGCGGGATCGGTAACGTGGCTGAGGCCGTCGAGGCCCGCGCCGTGACCGTCTTCAATGCCGCCCAAACAGCCGATCTCACCTTCCACTGTGACGCCTTTGGCGTGCGCCATCTCCACCACCTCGCGCGTCACCTGTACGTTGTACTCGAACGACGACGGCGTCTTTCCATCGGCCATCAGCGAGCCGTCCATCATGACGCTCGTGAAGCCCAGGTCGATGGCGGACTTGCAGGTGGCCGGGCTGTTGCCATGGTCCTGGTGCAGCACCATGGGAATCTCGGGGTACAACTCGGCGGCCGCCAGCATCAGGTGATAGAGGTACTGATCCTGCGAATACGACCGCGCGCCGCGGCTGGCCTGCACGATGACCGGGGACTTGGTTTCGCGCGCCGCTTCCATGATGGCCTGAATCTGTTCCATGTTGTTGACGTTGAACGCGCCAACGCCGTAGCCGCCCTTGGCCGCTTCGTCCAGAAGCTGCCGCATAGACACTAGTGGCATAAGTAGTAATCCTCCTTAGGAATGCAATCGATCCAGCGTGGGACCTCGAAGCCTCACGCTAGCATGATTGCTCGCGGAGGGGCAACGCGGCAGAACGGGCGGGCGCGGGGGAAACAGCGCGAAATATCGCGCATGGAGACGCCGGGTCCAAAAGCCGTCGATACAGACAGGCTAAGTTGTACAATGCGGCTATATAAGACCGGCGCTCGATTGTGGCGCCGCGCGATACTGCGAACCAAAAGTTGAGGAGTGGCTGAATTGTCACAACAAGCTGCGTGGAACTCTCTTCGCAAACAAGTCGACAGCCGTTTTTCCGAACTGGCGCCCGGCGGCGACGTGGATGAGACGGCGCTGGAGTTTCTGGACGCCTGGCTCTCCAAGCCGATCTTCGCCGAACAGCACGCGCCGATCCTCGCGCACATCGAGCACAATCAGTACCCGTTGCTGCTCGATTCTTTCTACCAGCTTGTGCCTTTTGGCACGGGCGGCCGGCGCGGGCGGGTCGGATTCGGTCCGAACCGGATCAACCCAATCACAGTCGCGATGTCCGTTCAAGGGTATTGCGCGTACCTTCGCGATGTATACCCATCGGCGAAGAACGCCAAAATCGTGGTGGCGTTCGACACCAGGTACTTCAAAGATATCTCCGGCACGTACGCTTTTCTGGGCGACGGGAACCCGCTGATTGGCTTGACATCCGGAATTCTGGCGCGCAACGCGTGCGAAATCTATGCGGCGAACGGCTTCGAGGTGTACGTCGCCGGCTTGAATTCGGACACGGAATATCTATCGACGCCGGAGCTATCGTTCGCCATCAGGCGCCTCGGCGCCATCGGCGGGATGAACGTAAGCGCGTCGCACAATCATCCCGACGATAACGGCTTCAAGTTCTTCAACGAGCACGGGGCGCAGGACGTTCCGCCCACCGATCAGCTCATGACTCAGTATATGGGCGACGTACAGGAGGTCCACCGGACTGCGTTCGACGACGCGGTCCGCGAAGGACACATCCACTCGTTGCCCGCCGAGCTTCATCAGGCGTACATCCAACTGAACCTTGGGCTGAGGTCCAAAGAGTCCCGGCCGATCTCGGTGGTGTACACGCCGCTGTGCGGCACCGGCGACGGGACCGTCGGGGACGTGCTCCGCGCAGCCGGGCACAAAGTAGAAACGTTCGCGCCACAGGCGAATTTCGACGGCACATTCGCGTCGGTGCCGTTCCGCCTGCCCAATCCGGAAGTGCCCGAGGCGGCCAGCCCCGCGCTGGCGAGGGCTCGCGAGGTTGGGGCCGCGTTGGTGCTTTGCACGGATCCGGACGCGGACCGGATCGGCGTGTTCGCCAGAGACAAGGACGATGCCTGGCGCTATCTGAACGGCAACGAGATCGCTTCCATTCTGGGCTACTATCTGGCCGCCGATAAGGAACGGGGGCCGCAGCGCCGCGGCGTGTTCATCAAGACGCTGGTCACGACTCGAACCCTCCAAAGAGCGGCTGAACTCGCTGGTTGCCAGATTGTGCCGGACTTGCTGGTCGGCTTCAAATACATAGCCAATGTGCTGCTCTCGCTGGAACGACAGGGCTCTTACGGCAATGTTCACGCCGCGCCAAGCGACCTGGTGTTCGCCGGCGAAGAAAGCCACGGCGTGTTGCTGACTCCCGAGATTCGAGATAAGGACGCGGCGGGCGGCGCCATTGTCTTATGCGAGCTGGTTTCGCAGTTGCAGGCCGAAGGCAAGCGCCTGCCGGAATATCTGGATTTTCTGGCCCTCGAATGCGGCAACCATCAAAACGTGTCTCGCAGCATCGTGATGCGCGGGATCCGAGGCGCGCGCCTGCTGGCGGAAATGATGAAGTCGCTTCGCGATAAACCGCCCACGGAATTCGCCGGAATGCCGGTGCTGGCTTTCCACGATTTTCTGTCGGCCGAACATGGGCCAATTCAAAGCGATACCGACCGGCTGTCTCGCAACTTCCTCCTCTTCGAAACGGAACGGGCGCAAATCGTGATCCGGCCTTCCGGCACCGAGCCAAAAGCCAAGATCTACGCGGATGTGGAAGGCGCCAAGCTGCCGGGCGCGCCGGACCGAAGAAAGGCCGGGCGATTCGCGCACAGGCTCGCGGCGCAGGCGATGGATGACTGTATCGCCCGCATCGGGTTTCAATTGTCCGCCAGCGCTCACCGCCTCCCCGACTACGTGGACCTGGATCTGAAGGTGGATTTCGACGGTCATTTCAGGCGGGATCTGATAACCGAGGCCGATGCGCTCAGCCACAAGACGGTGGCCGATCAACTCGCCTGGCTCCGCGAACGGCTTAAGCCTTTCGGAGGCGGGACCGATCCGCTGGGCCCGACAGCGGTCGCCCTGGGCCATCTGCTCGAAGATATCTGTCTGGAGGCTCCCGCAATCGAGCCGGCGTGCAGGGCACTGCAACGGACTGTGGCTGATGCCCGGACTCCTGTTGATTGGGTGGTCTGATAGGCCATCGCTGTCCTACCGAGCCTCCCATAACACCGCGCGCCATCGAGCCGAGCCGCGACGGTGAGGGAGCGCCGGCCGACGGTCGCAGACCGGCTCTGCAATATGGGAGCCTCAATAAGTACCCGCGTACGCCAACCCTGGCTGCCAGGACGCTGGACCGCGGCCGCGCCGCCGCTGTTGCAGCATTTGCGGCGGGCTGACTGGCGTAGACTGGGAAGAAACCGCGCCTCGGAGCGCGGCCTCATCCGCATGACAGCGCAAATCCAACTCGAAATCCGCGAGAAGCAATCCGTCGCGCTGGCTTCCCTTGTCGCCGCCGTGTTCCTCACGGGATTCAAGCTGGCTGCCGGTCTCGTGACGGGCAGCTTGGGCCTGCTCGCGGAGGCCGCGCACTCCGGGCTCGATCTGGTGGCGGCCATCATGACGTTTCTGGCCGTGCGCATCTCGGCGCGGCCGGCCGATTCCGATCACCCCTACGGGCACGGGAAAGTGGAGAACCTATCGGCGCTGGCGGAAACCGGTCTGCTGCTGATCACCTGCGCGTGGATCGCATACGAAGCGGTCCACCGGCTGCGGTTCCACCTGGGCGAGGTGCAGGCTACGGTTTGGTCGTTCGCGGTTATGGGGTCGTCGATCGTCATTGACGCCTCGAGATCGCGCGCTTTGGCCCGCACGGCGAAAAAGTACAACAGCCAGGCGCTCGAAGCCGACGCGCTGCATTTCCGGACGGATATTTGGAGCTCGTCGGTGGTCATCCTCGGCTTGTGCGCGGTCAAGATCGCCGAATGGTTCCCAGCGCTGGCTTGGCTGCGGGCCGGCGATGCGGTTGCGGCGCTCGGCGTATCGGTGATTGTCGTCTGGGTAAGCGTGCAGCTTGGGAAGCGAACGGTGGATGCGCTGGTCGATACGGCGCCGGAAGGGATGGAGAGCCGCATCGCTCAAGCCGTAGGAGCCATTCCCGGCGTCCGCGACTGCCACCATGTTCGCGTACGCCCCTCCGGCCCGCAGTTGTTTGTCGACCTCCACGTACTGGTTGACGGCGGCCAGACTCTGGCTGAGGCGCATCGCTTGACCGAAGAAATAGAAGGAGCCATTCTGAAGCTAGCCCCCGGCGCCGATATTACGGTTCACCCGGAACCGTTTTAGCAGGCAGGGCCCCGGCCTGCCCTATCACATGTACATCCCGCCGTTGACCGAAAGCACGTGGCCCGTGATGTAGCTGGCCTCCTCGCTCACCAGGAACTTCACTGCGTTCGCGATATCGGCAGGCGTGCCCATGCGGGCCAGCGGAATCGATGCCAGCATCTTTTGCTTCAGTTCCTCGGGGAGGGCGGCCGTCATGTCCGTGCCGATGTAGCCCGGCGCCACGGCGTTCACGGTGATGCCGCGGCTGCCGACTTCCTGCGCCAGCGCTTTGGTCATGCCGATCAAACCTGCCTTGGAAGCCGCGTAGTTGGCCTGCCCGGGACTGCCGGCCTGCCCGACCACGGATGCGATGTTCACGATGCGGCCCCATCGCGCCTTCATCATCCCGGGAAGAGCCTGCTGCGCAGCAAAGAAGGCGCCGAAGAGGTTGATCCTGAGCACCAGTTCCCAATCGGCCACTTTCATGCGCATGGCCAGGCCGTCGCGCGTGATGCCGGCGTTGTTGACCAGGATATCGACGTGGCCCTTTTCGGCGTTCACCTTGGCGAAGCCTTCCTTGACGGCTTCCGGGGAGGAGATGTCGAGGTCCAGGGTCATGGCGCCGCCGCCGGCTTCGCGGATCTCGGCGGCCACTTTCTCGTTGTTCTCGACTTCGGGAGATGCGACCACGATGAAGTTGCCCGCGCGGGCCAGAGTAAGGGCCGTCTCCCTCCCGATTCCCCGGCTGGACCCTGTGACGAATGCAACGCGTTCGGCCATGCTTGCTCCTTCGGAAGCTCGGTTCCGCAACTCAAATCATAGCCTATACAACGGAGCCGCCCGTTACGGGTAAACTGGATAGTTCATGTCCAAACTGCTGGAGGGCAAGCTTGCCCTTGTATCAGGAATCGCGAACAGGTGGAGTTTGGCCTACGCCATCGCTCAGGCCATGTCGCGGGAAGGCGCAGCGCTGGCCCTCACGTACCTCGGTGAGCGGCAGCGGGAGGCCATCGAAAAACTCGGCGCGGAACTCAACACGGTGGCCATTCTGCCGTGCGATGTAACCAGGGACGAGGAACTCGCCGCGCTCACCGAGTCGCTGCGCGGGCTGGGGCGACCGCTCGACGCGGTGGTTCACAGCCTGGCTTTCGCTAACAAGGAGGACTTGGCCCGCCCGTTCATCGAGACCAGCCGGTCCGGTTTTTTGCTGGCGCAGGATGTGAGCGCCTACTCCCTGGTGGCCGTGGCGCGAGCTACGACGCCGCTCATGACCGCGGGCGGCTCGCTTACCACCCTGACTTATCTTGGGTCGTCGCGCGTCGTCACGAATTACAACGTCATGGGCGTAGCGAAAGCGGCGCTTGAATCCACTATGCGTTACCTGGCAAGCGAGCTCGGGCCCATCGGCATTCGGGTCAACGCCATTTCGGCTGGCCCGGTCTCTACCGCCTCCGCCCGCGCCATCAAGGGCTTTTCCGGCATCCTGGACACGGTGGAGACCCGCGCCCCTCTACGGCGTAACACGGAACCCGGAGAAGTGGCCGATACGGCCGTCTTTCTGGCCAGCGACCTGGGGCGGGGCGTAACCGGCAACATCGTCTACGTCAACGCTGGAATGCAGATCATGGGGTTCTGAACCGGCGCCGGGCCATCAGCGGGGTTTGTAATAAAACTACATAAATAGTTATAGGGATTGTGCCGAGACCGCATCCGGCAGATTATTCTATGTATGTAGTTAGCTGGCCACCGGAAGCCCGCCGCCTCCAGCCCTTCCATTTTCGGAAATCACCTGTAACCTATACAACCGCAAGGCATCTCTAAAAATAGGGCTTAACTTTGGAGGGATTTGATGTTATGATCAGGCGAAGACCCAAACGGAGCCAACCTTTTCGACAGTTGATGCCCAACCGCCAAACCGGCGCTGTGTCACAAATTTGCCCTCGTTCCCAGACATTCTCTGCAGGCAGTGGAATGTCCGTTGGGAGGTGAGTCTCATTGGATCAGTTTGAAGACCAATTCCTAGGCGACCATCCTGAAGCTCTGGGCCTGAGTTTCGAGGAAGATGCCAAATTCTTCGACGCCGAAGCCGAGCACGGGGCGGATTTCCTGCACCCGCAGCCGGTTGAAGAGTCGATTTACACCGACGATCCGGTGCGCGTGTACCTTCGCGAGATGGGCGCGGTACCGTTGCTCACGCGCGAAGGCGAGGTGGATTTGGCGCGTCGGATGGAACGCGGCAAATTGCGGATGCAAAAGGCTATTAGCCGTTCCGCCGTGGTTCAACACGTGGTCGTGGATCTGACCGATCAGTTGAAGAAAGGCGCCATCGATTTAGAGTCGCTTGTAGACTTGGGGGATGTCGAAGAGGGTTCGCCGGCGGACATCTCGGCGCGAACGGAAGCTTCCAAGCAGTTCGCCGAAATCGGCTCCTTGTACAAGAAACTCCAGCAGTTGCAGGACAAGCTGGACAATACGGCGGTCAGCACGAGGAAACCGCGCAGGCGGCTTCAGGCGAAGACCGCCAGGGCTCGCGTAGAAACTTCCCTCGCAATTCGGCGAGTAGCCTTTAAGGTATACAAATGGAAGGAGTTCGCTCGCGAGATCGAGCGGACCATCGACGAGATCAGCCGACTGGATGGCGAGATCCGAAAGCTGGAAAGCCGGGCCAACCCGACCCTTCAGCAGCGCCTCAAGGAACTGAAGCGCGAGTTGAAGCGGCGAGAGGCGATGGCTGGCGCCAGCCTGCCGGAGTTGAAGCACACTCTGACCGTCATCCGTCACGGCGAAGCCGAGGCGGAACGCGCGAAGAAGGATCTGGTGGAGGCCAACCTCCGCCTGGTGGTTTCGGTCGCCAAAAAGTACGTCAACCGGGGTTTGCATCTTCTGGACCTCATCCAGGAAGGCAACATCGGTCTCATGCGGGCCGCCGACAAGTTCGAGTATCGCCGCGGATACAAGTTTTCTACTTACGCGACCTGGTGGATCCGCCAGGCGATCACGCGAGCTATCGCCGACCAGTCGCGTACGATTCGCATCCCGGTCCACATGAACGAGAGCATGAACAAGTTCCTGCGGGCCACCCGCGAGTTGGAAAAGGAGCTTGGCCGTACTCCTACAAATGACGAAATTGGCATCCGGATGGAGATCCCGGTCGAAAAGGTCCAGAAGCTGAAGACCATTTCCCGTGACCCTGTTTCGCTGGAAACGCCGGTGGGGCGCGACGGCGAGTCGGCGCTGGGCGATCTGATCGAGGACCGCTGGGTAGGTTCGCCGGTGGACGCCGTTATCGACCTGAACGTGCGCGATGAGACGGCCGGCATCCTGAAGACGCTCTCTCCGAAAGAAGAGAAGGTCATCCGGATGCGGTTCGGCATCGGCTGTGAGCGGGAACACACGCTCGAAGAGATCGGCCAGGAGTTCGACGTGACCCGCGAGCGCATTCGGCAGATCGAAGCCAAAGCATTGCGCCAGTTGCGCGCGCCCGAACGGGCTCGCCGGCTTCGCGCGCTCATGGCGGCCCGGTAGTTACCGTAACCACCCTCAAGTTCCCTGGCACGGAATCGCCATCACGTGGCCGCCAGTGCTTCACGTGCCCTTCTGTGCCGGACGGGCCACAGGCGCATAAGACTAAACCCCGCGTTTCCGCGCCAAAAAGGCTTGGCATAAAGCTTGCGAGGGAGCAAGACCGTGGAGGACGGATGGCGCCACCGATGAACATCTCGCGTTCGGGCTTGCTTGCCATTGCTTGCGCCGCCGTCCTCCCGTGGGTCTCCCCGTCGATCGAACGCGCCATGGCGCACGCGCTACGCGACGGGCGCGCGGCCCTGGCGCGGGTAACACGTGCCCGCCAAATCCAGCGCCGGCCCGACCTGCATTTCGCGCCCTCTCCCCGGAGGCGCCCTCAGAGAAACATCGCCTGCTAACCAGGCGGCGAGCGCGGATGTAAAATTCTAGCGATGAGACATCTCGCTCTTGTTCTGCCCCTCGCGCTCGTTCTCGCCGGTTGCGGCCCCAGCGCTTCCGAGCGGTTTGCCCGCCTCTCGGACGATTTCGTCTACGGTTCGCTCGCATTAAGCCCTATCGCCGCCACCGGCGCGGGCCTGCACGTATACAACGGCCAGAAGCTGGATGACATGCTCGACGATGTCAGTCAGTCCGGCATCGATAAGCAGCGCCAGTTCTACCGCGATTTCAAAACGCGCCTCGCCGCCATCGACGCGGCCAAGCTCACTCCCGAAGAACGCGCCGACCGAAAGATCGTGGAAGATCAGATCGCGCTCTCGCTCATCGATCTGGACGAGGTGCAGAGCTATCGCCATAACCCGACCACGTATGTGGAAGCTTACGGCAACGCCATGTTCAACTCCTTCGTGCTGGAGTACGCGCCGCTTCCCCAGAGGATCGCGAGCATCGTCTCGCGCCTGCGCCAGACGCCCACGTATTTCGAGCAGGCGCAAGCCAATCTGACTTCGTCGCCCGATATCTGGACTAAAGTGGCGATCGACGAAAACGTCGGCAACGTCAACCTGGTGCACACGACGATACGCAACGCAGTCCCCGCGGACCTCAAAGGCGAGTATGATTCGGCGCTCGTGCCCGCGATGCAGGCCCTGGCCAAGTTCCAGCAATTCCTCACGACCACGCTCGCCGCGCGCACCGGCGCCGACTGGCGGCTCGGCCGGGACCGCTACGAGCGCAAGTTCCGGGCCGAGCTGGAAACCGGCGCGGAACCTCAAACCGTCCTCCAGCAAGCCGAACGGGAGTTGATCGAGGTCCGCGCGCGCATGATGGACCTGTCCCTTCCGCTGCACCGCCAGATGTTCCCGGCGCACAAGGACCACGCGGAACTGAACGGCGAGGAGCGCGAGAACAAGGTGATCGGAGAAGTGCTGGACCGGATTGCGCAACGGCACGCCGCGCCGGATAGATATCTGGATGAAGCGAACGCCGACTTGGAAGAGGCCCGCGCGTTCGTAAAGGCCAAGGGCCTTCTCACTCTTCCAAACTCGTCCAATCTCAAGGTAATTCCAACTCCCGAGTTCATGCGCGGCGTATATGGCGTGGGAGGTTTCAATCCGGCGCCGGCGCTCGAACCGCAACTGGGCGCGTTCTACTGGGTCACGCCGGTTTCGCCCGATTGGCCCAAAGAGCGCGTGGAATCCAAGCTGCGCGAATACAACTTCTATGGCTTGAAGATCCTCACGATTCACGAGGCGATGCCCGGCCATTACGTTCAGTTCGAGTTCGCCAACGCCGTCGAGCCCAAGGGCCGGCGCATCGTGCGATCGGTGTTCGGCAACAACCCCTATGTGGAAGGCTGGGCGGTTTACGCGACGCAGGCGATGCTGGACGCGGGCTACCCGGATGGCTCGAAGGAAATGGCGCTCACCTGGGCCAAGCAGGAGCTGCGCGTATTCGCCAACGCCATCATGGATATCCGCATGCAAAGCGGCGACATGACGGACCGGGAAGCTATGGACCTGATGGAGAAACGGACCTTCCAGGAAAAAGAAGAGGCCGTGGGAAAACTGCAACGGGCCAAGCTGACCTCGTGCCAGTTGCCGGTCTACTTCGCCGGCTTCCACGGCTGGCTGGACGCGCGCGACGCGTACAAGAAAGCGAAAGGCGCGGCTTTCAACCTCTCCGAATTCCACGACCGCGCGTTGAAGGAAGGCGCCGTGCCGCTGAGCGAGCTGCCGGGGCTGATTAGCAGCCGGAAGTAGCGCTCTGTCCCGGTGATTTTGAGAACCCACTGCGACTGCGGGAGGCTGACAGTTGGTGAAAGTGGTTGCAGTGAACCCCTGGAGTGAGACACGAAGTGACGGAGGTAAACGCGGATTGACGCCGAGGCGTTGACTCCGGATGTGAATGCTTTACTCTTAAAGAAACTTGCGCCCATGCCAACAAAACCAGCGAGCGAAGAGCAACTCGTCCCGAGCGAGGTGATCGAGCGCCGGATTCTCCTTATCCGCGGGCAGAAGGTGATGCTTGATCGGGATCTTGCGGCGCTCTACCAAGTGAAGCCCATTGCGCTCCGGCAAGCCGTCAAGCGCAACCGCAGCCGTTTTCCCGCCGACTTCGTTCTCCAGCTCACGAAAGAAGAGGCCGAAACGTTGGTATCACAAACTGTGATACCGTCGCGCCGGAGTCTCGGCGGGTCTTTACCCTGCGCCTTCACGGAGCAGGGCGTCGCGATGCTTTCGAGCGTCCTGCGGAGCAACCGTGCGGTGCTGGTCAACGTCGCGTCATGCGCACGTTCGTGCGGCTGCGGCAGATTCTAGCGACGCACCAGGACATTGCGGAGAAACTCCAGGCCATGGAGCGCAAATACGACAAGCAATTCAAGGTAGTGTTCGAGGTGTTGCGCCAACTCATGGCGCGCGCCCCCGGACGCTCCGAAGCGCCCCATCGGCTTCGTGTCTGGTGGCAGGAAGTGAATCAACCCGGCTGTGGTTTCGGGTTCAGAAATTTGGCGATCTGCTCTTCGATTTGTCGGCGCGGCCCGGTGTTACCGCTTGAGCGTCGCGCGCTCGTTTGTAGCCGACCGGGGCAAGGGCAGCCATGGCCGCTTGTACTTGGGCTCCGAGTGCACTACTCTCAAAGACCGTAAGAAAGAGCTAGGCAAGGGGCTCCTCGCCAAGATGTGCCGGGATCTTAAGATCGGCGCCGAGGAATTATAGATAACGATTTGAGGGATTTTTCGATGTCTGCATTTGCGTACCCAGCAAGATTCTCGACCGGACCGGATGGCCGAGTCCTGGTTGAGTTCGTCGATCTCCCGCGTGTGGCGACCGACGGCGCCAACACGGCGGAGGCTATGGAGGAAGCGATCGACGCCTTAGGGTCCGATCTTTCCATTCGCCTTTCGCGGCACGAAGAGATCCCCGCGCCCTCGTTCGCCAAACGCGGACAGCGCCCGGTCCCCGTCCCCTGGTGGCTTACGCCCAAGCTGGCCCTTTGTTTTGCCATGCGGGACCAGGGCGTCAACAATTCCGAACTGGCGCGTCGTTTGAACGTCGATGAACGCGTCGTGCGCCGTATGCTCGACCCCGCCCATGAAACCAAAGCCGAGAAGATCCAGGCAGCCTTGGCGTTTTTGGGCAAACGGCTCACCATGGAAGTGGAGGACGCGGCGTGACTCGCCCGGTCTCGCCGGGCGCAAGCCGTGCTGTGAGTAAGGTCTTAATAATATTCGAATGGAAAGCGTGCGGACCATTGCTATCTTGCCGATTAGAAAGCGAAAGGCTCGGGTTTCAACCTCTCCGAATTCCACGACCACGCGTTGAAGGAAGGCGCCGTGCCGCTGAGCGAGCTGCCGGGGCTGATTAGCAGCCGGAAGTAGCGGTCTGTTCCGGTGGTCTTGAGAACCCACTGCGACTGCGGGAGGCTGACAATTAGCCAAGACGGTTGATGTCCCTGGTTTTGAAGGAGTGTCGTGTGACGCATAGATTGGGTATTTTCCTCGCTTTGGCCTGCGGCTGCTGGGCGCAAGCCACGGATACGGTTGGGCCGGAGTTTGACGCCGCGGCGATCCACGAAGCTCCACCGATGGGGCCGGGGTCTCGGATGGGCATGAGTGGAGGGCCTGGCAGTTCCGATCCCGGCCTATTCAGGTGCGAGAACTGCACCATTTCGATGCTCGTCTGTAAGGCTTTTGAGTTGCACGCATTTGAGGTTGTGGTCCCTGTATCCGCCACGGAGCTACATTTTAGTATTGAAGCGCGGTTACCGCGGGACGCATCGAGCGACCAGTTCCGTTTCATGCTCCAAAACCTGCTGAAGGAGCGATTTCATTTGACCTTCCATCGTGCGACCGAGAGCCGAACTGCCTACATTTTGAAAGTATCGAAAAGCGGCCCTACGTTGCAGAAATCGGAGGATGCCAACCGACAAGGTGGGGAGCCGAGTGAGCAGCGGCAAGACCGTCCTCCGGAGCTACGCTTGGATCGGGACGGATTGCCGATTCTCCCCCCTGGCCGCGGATTCATGCTCGCTTCAATGAATGGACATTACCGGCTGCGGGCGACAGAGTGTACCCTTTCAGAATTTGCGATTCGGCTTTCAAATCAGCTCGACGCTCCGGTAATTGATCGTACGGGCCTGCATGGCAACTTTGACATCAGCCTGACTTGGTCGGCGGACGAAGGCCGCACCGGAGCCACATCACTTGTGGACGCCACAGGCGGGCCGGCGCCCCTCGAGACTGGAGAAACCCTCTTCAGTGCGTTACGGTCCCAACTGGGCCTTCAAGCCGAGACGGGAAAAGCTCCGATCCAAGTGTTCGTAGTCGATCACGTCGCGCACACGCCAGAAGCGAATTGATATTGATATGGAGCGACGCGCCAACCCTTGTTTTGATGGCTGATGGTTGCCTTTTTGCAGGGGGCTAATAGGAAATCCGTTCGCCCCCGATCAGTTGCAGATTCAAAATCTCCTGCGATTCGCGGTTGAATTGCACCGTTCTGGGGACGCCGTGGAAAAGTCTCGTGACCCGGAGGGTCTGAAGCGCGGTTGCGGGGCTTTTCAACAGGCTCTGAAACCGTCATGCTAACTTCGCCGGGTTGCATCATGGGGCGTCCACGGCGGCGGGGTGCACAACCTCGATGCCGGCATAGCGAGAAAAACCGCTAGCATCGAAAGTCAGAATGGCGGTGAGGCCATGCGCCCGCATGGCGGCCACCAGGCGCGCATCGTGCGCCGGTTTGCCCAACACTTTGTGCTGGATTACCAAGCTCTCCCATATCGGATAGATGGCGGGGCTCTCCGGCAGGAATTCGAACATGCTTTTGATGAGCGCCAACTCGCCAGCGGCGGCGGCCGGCGTCATGCCAAGGCCGTTTTGTTCGAAAGGACGGGTCGCTACAACCCACAGTTCTATGAGGTTTTGAGCAACCACATGCAGCTCCCGACCCTCCGCCAAAAGACGCTCGATAGCCCGGTCAGTCACGGCATAGAGCGCATGATGAGGCTGCAAGATGCGCGTAAGAACGCTGGTATCGACTAGCACGAGGGCGCCTAAACGCGGTCCGAATATATGCTCTCGCGGCTGACGGCTTCATCCGATAGCGACGGCGTGGTGCGGTCGTGGCCTCCGGCCCAGGCGCGGAATTGCCGTAGCCACTCTTGAGGGTCCGTCTTCTGCAGGTATGCGATGGACGCCGGCGGCGCGAGCTGGTCCGCAAGTTGCAAGAGCCACTCTTCAACGCTCATGCCGCGGGCCTGGGCCTGCGCCTTGAGCGCGGTTTCCCGTTCCGGCGAAAGTTCCAGCGTGAGGGTCATCGGCGGGCTCCTTCCTCTTTCCAGGGTAAAGCATATGGGGCCGCCTGTCACGAATTGCAGATTTATCCTATAGAGGCTCGCATATTACAAAGCCGGTCTGCGACGTTCAGGCCTACGCTCCCTAACGGTCGCGGCTCGGTTCGATGGCGCGTGGTCTCATGCGAGGCTCGTAAAACGAAATCCGTTCGCCCCCGATCAGTTGCAGATTCAGAATCTCTTGCGATTCGCGGTTGAATTGCACGGTTCTGGGGGCGCCATGGAAAAGTCTCGTGACCTGGAGCGTCGGAAGCGCGGTTGCGGGGCTTTTCACGCCGGCCCCGAATAGCGCGGCCCCTACCGTGGAGCCGAAACCCACGCGCACCTCGCTGCCATTGACGTCCACGGCCATGAAAGGATTCACTCCAAGTTGTCTTGGCAGCGCCAAGCACATTCCGGACTGCCGCTGGCAGTTTGCGAAATCGGCGGCCACGGCTCTCATGCGCCGGTCCAAATCCTCGCGCGTCGCGCCGCAGACTATGATCGCCAAAGCGCCATTACCGTCGGTCTTGTAAAACAGCCGGAAGAACGCCGCCTGGGGCGGGAACTGAAAAGGGTTGGCGGCTGGCCCGGGAGCATGTTCCACGGCGCCCTGTATGTTCCTGTCCGCGGAGAGCGGAACGAAATGGTATCCCGGCCGTCCCTCGTTCCGCTCGATGGCATACCAGGCTGTTTCGTACCCAATCACGTCCGGCATGGGTTTCAATTCGACCTCTACCCGGTTTCCAACTCCCCCGATTCTGGCGATCTCCGGCGAGGCGGCTCCCATGGGAACGCCTTCCCGCATGATGGGGCTATTGACTTGCAGCCTGTTCACCGCTCCCAGTTCCACGTAATCTCTGGTGGGGGCAGGGGACAGCAGCCGCGAAGCGACGGCCGAATCCAGGGGCATCGACTCAACGATGATGTGCGCGAGTCTCTCGCCTTGTCCCATCGGCGCGCATCCCTGCGACTCCGCCCGAATGGCCCAGTCGCTCAGCCATGCAAGCGGCTCTTTGATCAACGCCTCGCGGTCGACGGTGACCCGGATTCTCTTTCCCGAAAGCCGGATATGAATGGGGCCCGTTTCCGCGGGGCACGGCCCCTTTCCCGCGGGAACGCCTGCGATGAACGTCCGTTGGCTAAGGTCCGAGGAGGCGACTTCCGGAGGAAGCAGGACCTGCCCCTGGTCCAGCCGGAGCAAACGGTAATCGATCAGCCCGGCGCGATGGACACACCCTGTTCCCGCCGCCACCAGCGCCCCTACCAAGAAACCGGTTTTGCGTGTGAAGCGAGACATCGGCATAGTTGCCTTCACTTACGGATAGTACATCCCCCGTTCCGCCGCGTCTATAATAACGGCTCTGGGGCGCGAATGGAGAATCAAGCGGAACGGGAATTTGTGGAGACGCCAGAACGGCCCTCCGCTGGCTTGCGCCTGCTGCTGGCCTGGGTGCGCGATCTGGCTCTCTCCGCGCTGCTGGCGGTCGTGATGGTGGTGTTCGTCTATCAGCCGGTCAAGGTTGAGGGCAGCAGCATGGCTCCGGGCCTGGTGGATCAGGAACGGCTCTTTGTCAGCAAGATCGCTTACAGGCTCGGCGAAATTCATCGCGGCGACGCCATCGTGTTTTACTTCCCGCTGGACCCGACGAAGTCTTACATCAAGCGGGTGATCGGCGTCCCGGGCGACCGGATTCGGATTCGGGCGGGACAAGTTTACGTCAACGGCCGCGCTCTGGCGGAGGATTACGTCGCGGACCGCGATTCGCTTTCGTGGCCGGAGCTGCCGGATCAGGGAACGGTTCCTCCGCACGAATATTTCGTGCTGGGAGATAATCGCGCGTTTTCGAGTGACAGCCGCGCGTGGGGATTCGTACCGCGGCGGAATATTTACGGCAAAGCCGTTTTCGCCTACTGGCCTCCCACTCGGATGGGCGCGGTCCGGTAGTGTAGTGCGGCTCAAGTGGCGGAGGTTAAGATTCGCGCAAGGGCATCTTGGTTTTCAACCGCGCTCCCAACAAAAGAAGGCAGCGCGGGAGCGCCTCCCCACTCACTCACCGCTTGATAATCCAGAGCGCCAATGAAAGGGCGGCGCTTAAAAGAATGCAAGTGGTCACGGGGAAATAGAAGGTCGACCGTCTGCCTTGAACCAGGAAGTCGCCTGGCAGCCTTCCCAATCGAAACGGCAAATGCCCGGCGAACGAGATCAACAGTCCGGCTGCAAGCAACACCAGTCCCGCCAGGATCAGTAGGCGCCCGAGCGGCATGATCTCAGTATACGGCCGGGTTCCGATCCACGGTCTACTGGAGCTTGGTTGGGAACGCGCCCGCACGGAAAACCTGGCCGGTCGCAGAGGCAGACGCCGCAGCCGCGGCTTTGGCCACATTGGTCTTCAGGGATAAGATCCTGAATTCGTGCCTGGCGATGCGGATCGCTATCCGGCCTCCATCCGAACGGACCACACGTCCGGAAATGACCAGTTGCAGCGGCGACACTCCATCCAGGAGGGCGGGCCATGAGATCGAAAGCTCGGCAGTGAGACCGTGCGAAAGCGGGCGGCCCGCTTCAAAGGAGACTCCGCCGCTCGAAAGATCATGCGTTGCGCCAGTCCCCTGGTCCACGACCTTCTTGCGGCGCACCAGTTTCCATCGAAGGTCGAGCCTGAGGTCGTACCGCCTGTTGAGCCGGCGGTCTACGGCTCTACGGTCGTTCTCCTCCGGCGAAGCTTCCCAGTCGTTCATTGCCTGCATAGAAGCGCTCTTCAGGGGCACTGAAACCCATTATGCGGGGCTTCTTGCGCTTTGAACAGACCCAGCGGTACCGTTTAAAGTACCCGGACGGCTAGACTTACGAGGCGGAACCGGCCGGAGCCAGGTTAAGCTGCGAGGCTTGTTATGCTCGAAAGTATCGGGAGGCGATGGTGAGAAGCTTGGGAGCCGTTCTCTCCGTTTTAGCGGCGGCGCTGGCAGCGCAAGCGCAGGACGCCGGCGACCTAGGGAAACGGATCACCGAATTCACGCTCGCCAACGGGCTGCATTTCATCGTCGCCGAACGGCACGCATCGCCGGTCGTGGCAGTGCATCTGAGGGTGAACTCCGGTTCGGTGGACGATCCGCCGGGATACACGGGAGTCACGCGCCTGATCGGGCGCCTTGCGTTCAGGGGGACGGATACGATCGGTTCCTCCAACTGGTCCTCCGAGCTGAAGGCGCTTGCGGAGATGGATCAGATTGCGTCGTTGTTCGAATCCGAGCGCGCGATGGGCGCCAAGGCGCGTCAAGATGTCCTGCAATCGCTCCAAACGCGTCTGCAAATTGCGCGCGACGGCGCAAAGGCGTTCGAGGTTCCTGGCGCGGTATCCCGGATGTACACGGAAAATGGCGGAGCCGGCATGTCCGTCTCCACTCGCGCCGATTCGACGGAATACTCCTTTTCACTGCCGTCGAACCGCCTCGAGTTCTGGTTCCTTCTGGAGTCGCAGCTCATTGTCCGCCCGGTGCTCCGCGATTTTTATGACGAGCGCGATAGCTTGTTCCAAGAGAGCCGTTCGCATGCTGGATCGAGTCCCCAGAAGAGAGCGCTCGATGAACTCCGCGCCGCCGCGTTCCAAACGCATCCCTATCGCAATCCTGAGGAAGGCTGGCCCGGCGATGCGGCTGGGTTGCTGCGTCCTTCGGCGGGCATGTTCTGGGAGAGGAGTTACGTGCCTGCCAATATGACGATCGCTATTGTGGGCGACGCCGACCCCGCCGAGGCGAGACGTTTGGCGGAGCGCTATTTCGGACCGATGCAGGCGCATGCCGTTCCTCCCGGCGAGCACTCCATCGAGCCGCCGCAGGCCGGACCGAAAACCGTCGCCATCGAACTCAACGCGCAGCCGCTCCTTGCGATCGGCTATAAGCGGCCCGCCGGTCTCGACAAGGACGATCCGATCTTCGATCTGATTTTTGAGATTCTCTCCGGAGGACGGTCGGGATGGCTCAGCCAGGATCTGGTGCAGAGCCGGCGCATCGCTTCGGGCGCCAGTTCTTCGCCGGCCTATCCAGGCTCGCGCTATCCTTCGCTCTTTGTGCTGCTGGCGACTCCTGCGCCCGGCCACAGTTTGGAAGAACTTCAGAAGGCGCTCGACGATGAGATCGAGAAACTCAAGACTCAAAAGGCCGACCCCGCGACCATGGCTCGGGCGAAGGCTTTGCTGCGAATGAACTTGTTGACCCGGTTGGACGACAACGCGCAGCTAGCGGACCTGCTCGCCGAAGAACACGGCGACTACGGGAACTGGCAAAAGGCCTTCGCGACGCTGGACCAGTACCAAAAGGCGACTCCCGAGGATGTGCAGCGGGTCGCCGCCAGGTATTTTATTCCGGAAGGCCGCACCACGGCGTATCTGGCTCCGCCGCAGGCCGCGCCGGGAGGCAGGCGGTGACCGGGAAGCTCGCCGTAGCGGCGCTGGCGGCGGCGGCCGCCTGCGCACAGATTCGTCCGCCCGCTTCTCGCGGCGCGGTTCCTTCCCCGGCGCGCCCCCCCGCCGCGGCTCAGAGCCCCCAGCCGAAGCCGCCCGCTCCACTCCCATCCGTCTCGGCATTGAAGTATTCTCCGCTCAATCCGATCCGCATGCCGGAGCCCTCGACTTTCACCCTCCCCAACGGCATGAAGGTCTTCCTCTTGGAGGATCACAGCCTCCAAACTGTGTCGGGCGCGGCGCGCATCCGGACCGGCGGCTTGCTCGATCCGGACGAAAAGACGGGCATGGCCGTGCTTGCCGGCGCCGTCATGCGCTCGGGTGGAACCAAGTCCAGGCCAGGCGAGCAATTGGACAGCGAACTGGATGCGATGGCGTCCGCGCTGGATGTGCGCATGGAGCGCAGCTACGCCGGCATCTCCTTTTCGGCGCTGAAAGAAAATGCGGCGGGTACGCTGGAGCTGTTCAAGGATCTGCTGACCGCGCCGGAGTTTCCGGAAGAAAAGCTCGAACAGGCCAAGGCCGAGCTTCGAACGGCCATTGCCCACCGGAACGACGATGCGCGGCGCATCGCCGCACGAGAATTCGGCGCTATGCTCTACGGGAAAACCACGCCATACGGCAGACGCGAGGAATACTCCACCGTCGATCGGGTGACGCGGGGAGATCTCCTGGCCTTTCACCGCCGCTATTTCTACCCGAAGAATATCCTGCTCGCCGTGTGGGGCGATTTCGACGCCGCGGCCATGAGGAGTTCCATCGAAAAGCTCTTCGCCGATTGGACCGTCGAAGGAAGCGGTCCGCCCGCATTTCCCAACGTCGGCGAATCCGCCGGAGCCGTTGTCTACCAGGCTACGAAGCGGGATGCGGGCCGCACGTACTTCGCGTTCGGACGGCTGTGCGGCCAAGCGGACGAGGCCGACGCCGCGGAACTCGACGTCATCGCGCGGGCGCTGCCCGCGGGCATCCGTGGCCGCGTTTCCCAAAGCGCCGGAGCGGAGGCTGCCGCCGATCTGGAGGTCTCCGCCGATTGGCTCCCGCAGTACGGTTACGCGGGCATGTTCACCATATCGGGAAGCGCGAAATCGGCCGCCGTGGGCGACGCCCTGCAAGCCATCCGAGACGAAATCGCGCGCCTGCGCGCGGCTATGTTGAGCGACGCGGAACTGAAACAGGCGGAAACAGCCGCGCTCTCCGGCCTGGCGTTTTCGGTGGACTCCACTCGCGAAGCGCATGGGCCGCGCTGCTCGACCTCGAGTACTTCGGCTATCCGAAGGATTTTGTCGAGAAGCGCCAGCAGGCGCTGGCAGGGGTGACTCCGGCGGACGTGCTGCGCGTGGCTAAAGCGAGGCTTGATCCGTCCACCTTCCTACTGGTCGTCGCCGGCGTGCCTGCCTCGGTGACGCCCCCCGGCGCGCCGCCCGCCAGCCGGCCAAGTGAACTCGACTTGACCAATTTGCCGTTGCTCCCTGCCCCAGCCGACGCTGCCAGCCTGGCCAAGGGAGCGGCGATGCTGGCGCGGGCCCGTCAGGCGATTGAGGGGTCCCTTAAGCTGGAGGAAATTCGGGATTTCACTCGGAATGCCACCATGAAGCCGGCGAACTCCGATCAGGCTGTCCGGGAAGTCGAGCAGTGGCTGGCTCCCGCGGCCTACCGCAGCGAGCAAGCCGTCGGGGACCGGGTGGTTGTGAACTTCTTGAACGGCCGCGGGGGATGGACCGCCTCGGCGGGTTCCACCAACGCGCTGGCGGGCGTGCAACTCCAACAGCGGATCGGGGACGCGTTCCGCCTGTTGTTTCGGCTGCTGACCAGCGACCACATCGAGGATCGCACGGTGAACGCCGTCTCGCCGGACATGGTGGAGATAGTGGGGCGCGCCGGGGAGACGGCGCAGGTTGCCTTCGACGAGGCAACAGGCATGCCGATCGGGGTGCGCTATGTCCCTCCGCAAATCAGCGCGCCTCCGGATTCGGAGGAGGAATCCTGGTCGGATTTTCGCGACGCCGGCGGAGTCAAGTTGCCTTACCAGATCGCCATAACCGGCAACGGAAGAAAAGTGGCCGACGTCACTGTAAACGAGTACCGGATCAACTCCGGGCTAAAGCTGGAGGACCTGCAAAAACACCCATGAGGCGCGGAGTTCGCATTCTGGCGGCGTGTCTGGCCGCGTTTTCCGCCCAGGCCGCCGAAACGGCGGCCGAAAAAGGGAAGCGTCTCATCGACGAGGCGCTCCAGGCGCTCGGCGGGCAAGCGTTCCTCAACATGCGGGACCGCACCGAGACGGGCCACGCGTTTTCCTTCGATCACACCGGGGTCAGCGGCCTCGCGATAGCCAAGATCTACACGAGGTACATTGCGGCCTCGCCAGCAGGGAAGGCCGCCGTGCGCGAACGCGAGGCGTTCTTTGCGCGGCTGGGCACGAAAGTGGAAGATTCCGCCATGCTGCTGACGGAAGAGGGCGGGTGGCAATTGACTTACCGGGGCGCCGTGCCCATCGACGGCCAGCGCTATGCGAACTTCGAGGAAACCACGCGCAAGAGTATTTTCTATATCCTCCACAACCGATTGAACGAACCCGGCTTGGACTTCTACTGGATGGGCTCCGACAAAGCCGACAACCGGCCCGTGGATAAGGTCGATATCACTGACAACGCGCGAGAGACCGTAACCGTCTATCTCAGCCAGGACGATAAACTGCCGGTCCGGCAGTCGTTCAAGCGCCGCAATCTCCAGTTCAAGGACTTCGACACGGAAGTCTCGATTTTCGGCAAGTACCACGATGTGGGAGGCGGCGTGAAGTGGCCTCTCAATATCCGGCGCGAACGGAACGGCGACAGGGTTTTCGAGATATTCTCCGATTCGGTGGAGATCAATAAAGACCCCGCCGACGACCTGTTCACGATTCCCGGGAACATGAAGATTCTGCCGAAGCCGTAATAGTGCGTACCGTTTCCGCACCGCGAACGGAGAAGCTGTGAAGTAATCGGACGAACGCAGGCGAAACCGCCTGCCTCGCCCGCTGGCGGGCGTTTCTTCACGGCTTCGGATTGAGCGGTCAGCGGCGCCGGAACTTGCCAAGCAACCCATCACCACACTTCCACATCCCCGTGGTATGGTATGGATGATGGATTTCCGGGCGGAGCTCGATCACAATTCGGAATCCCCTATTTACCGGCAACTCTATGAGCAGATTGCCCAAAGGATACGTTCGGGAGACTTAGGCCGAGGACAGCGCTTGCCAGCCACTCGCGAATTGGCTGGCCTGCTTGGCCTGAATCGGACCACGGTTTCCGCCGCGTACGAAATGCTCGAGGCCGAAGGTCTGATCAGCGGGCAAGTGGGCCGGGGAAGTTTCGTTCGCGGAAGCGCGGATGGCGGCCGAGGCATGGATTGGAGTTCCCTCCTGGAAGGTCCCGACGCCGAGCCTTCCGCGCCGGCCGGCGGCAACGGTCCAGGCACTATCAGCTTTGTCATGTCGCGCCCGTCGAGCGAGTTGTTCCCGCTGGACGACTTCCGCGCGAGCTGCGCGGCGGTGCTGGCGCGCGCCGATCTGGCCGAGATCCTGCAACTGGGCTCGCCAAGCGGCTTCGAGCCGCTGCGCCGCCGGTTGTTCGACGATGCCCGCCGGGCCGGAATTGCTTCGCCCGGCGACGACCTGATCGTCACGAACGGCTGCCAGCAATCGCTCGATCTGATCGGGCGCGTTTTGTTGAAACCGGGTGATCGCGTGATCGTGGAAGATCCGGTCTACGCCGGCCTCAAGAACCTGCTGGCCGGGATGGGAGCGCATCTGGTCGGAGTTCCGGTCGGCGCCGAAGGGATCAACATCGCGCAGTTGGAACGCGCGCTCGAACGGGAGCGGCCGCGGCTGATCATTGTGACTCCCAGCTTTCAGAATCCGACCGGCGCCACGCTGCCGCTTTCGTCGCGGCGGGCGCTGCTGGAAGCGGCTCACGCAGCGCACGTGCCCGTCATCGAGAACGATGCGTATGGAGAGCTTCGCTACCACGGAGAACCGCTCCCCGCAATCAAACAACTCGACGAGGGCAGGGGAACGGTGCTGCTCCGCAGCTTCTCGAAGGTCAGCTTCCCGGGGTTACGGGTCGGCTGGGCGCTCGGGCCGAAGCCGCTCATCGATCGCCTGCGCCACGCCAAGGAATCGTCGGACCTGCACACGGATCAGCTTGCGCAGGCCGTGCTGCTGGAGTTCATGGACTCGGGGCGGCTGGACGCCCATCGCGAGCGCGTGCTGCGCGCCGGCGCCGAAAGGCTTGCGGCCACGCTGGATTCGTGCCGCCGTTATTTGCCGGAGGGTTCCCGTTGGACGCGTCCCGAGGGAGGCATGAACGTGTGGGTGCGCCTGCCCGAGGGGCTTGATGCAAGCGGCCTGTTGCCGCGCGCCCAGAAGGCAGGCGTGGCTTATTTACCCGGACGCTATTTTGCGGTGTCGCGAGTGGAAGCAGGCGCGCTGCGCTTGAGTTTTGCGGGTCTCGATCCGGAGCGCATCCGGCGGGGCCTGCGCATCTTTGGGGGAATTGTAGCCGCGGAACTGGCCGAATCGTCGCACAACGCCGAGCCGGCCCCCGCGATGGTGTGAAAAAGCTTTCCGCTCTCAGCTATCCGCTATCCGCGAAACCCCGACAGCCGGGAGCGGATAGCGGAGAGCGGAAAGCGGAAAGCTGACAGCCGAGAGCTAGTTTGGAGACTCTATGTTTCAGTTCAACAGCGAAACGTTTCGTTTGAAAGTAGGATTGGCCGAGATGCTGAAGGGCGGCGTCATCATGGACGTCACCAACGCCGAGCAGGCCAAGATCGCCGAAGACGCGGGCGCGTCGGCGGTGATGGCCCTGGAGCGCGTGCCCGCCGATATCCGCAAGGAAGGCGGCGTCGCCCGCATGGCCAGCATCGCCAAGATGGAAGAGATCATGAAGTGCGTCAGCATTCCGGTGATGGCCAAAGCGCGCATCGGGCACTTCATGGAAGCGCGCATTTTGGAAGCGCTGGGCGTGGATTACGTGGACGAGAGCGAAGTGCTCACGCCCGCCGACGAAGAGCATCACATCGATAAGAACGCCTTCAAAGTCCCCTTCGTGTGCGGCGCGCGCAATTTGGGCGAAGCCCTGCGGCGCATCGCCGAAGGCGCGGCCATGATTCGTACCAAGGGCGAAGCCGGCTCGGGTAACATTGTCGAAGCGGTCCGCCACATCCGCACGATCGTGAAAGAGATCAAGACCCTCACCGTGCGCGGCAAGGAAGAGCTGGTGCATGAGGCCAAGAATCTCCAGTGTCCGCTGGAGCTGGTGGAGTGGGTGGCCGAAAACGGAAAATTGCCTACGCCGAATTTCTCGGCCGGAGGCATCGCGACTCCGGCGGATGCGGCTCTGGTGATGCAACTTGGCGCGGAAGCCGTGTTCGTGGGCTCGGGCATCTTCAAGTCGTCCGATCCGGCCGCGCGGGCCGCCGCCATCGTCATGGCCGCCAAGAACTTCAATAACCCGGAGAAGCTGCTCGAAGCCAGCCGCACGTTGGGCGAGGCCATGCCGGGTCTCGACATCGCAAAAATGCCCGAATCGGAGATGCTGCAAACCCGGGGCTGGTGATGAAGAAAGTCGGCGTGCTTTCGCTGCAAGGGGATTTCGCGGCGCACGGCGCGGCGCTCGAGCGCGCGGGAGCGGAGCCGGTGTACGTCCGCGAGGCCGCGCAACTCGATGCGCTCGATGGCCTCGTGCTCCCTGGCGGCGAAAGCACAACTATGCTGAAGCTGCTTCGGTTCGACGGGCTCTTTGAAGCTTTGGCTGCGTTCTCGAAACGCAGGCCGGTCTTCGGCACCTGCGCGGGAGCCATCCTTATGGCCCGCCGCGTCCTGAACCCCGAGCAGGAAAGCCTGGGAGCGATGGAGATCGACGTCGAGCGCAACGCATACGGCCGGCAGATTGACAGCCGGATTGTGCGGATTACGCCGGAAGGCGGCTTCGCGGGGCGCGCAGGCGAGGAGCCGCTCGAAGCCGTATTCATCCGTGCGCCCATCATCAGGCGCGTGGGGGCCGGGCTTAACGTGCTGGCGCGATACGCCGGAGACCCGGTGCTGGTGGAAGACGGGCTCCACATGGCGGCCACGTTTCATCCCGAATTGAGCGCGGGTTGCCGGATTCATAAACTGTTCCTGGAGAAACTCAGTTGACCCGAGTGTTGTTCGTGTGCATCGGCAACGCCTGCCGGAGCCAAATGGCCGAGGCGTTCGCGCGCGCTTATGGCAGCGACGTGATGATTCCCGCAAGCGCCGGCCTTGCGCCCGCGACCCGCGTCTCCACCACCACTCTCTCGGTGATGGAGGAGAAGAACATCGATCTCAGCGACCATTTCCCCAAGGCCGTTCGCCATTTGAGCCGCGCTAGGTTTGACCTCGTGATCGACATGAGCGGGGTCTCGGCGCCGATAGGCATCCAGGCGCCGGTTCGGTTCTGGAAGGTGGCAGACCCGGTTTCGATGAGCTACAAGGACCATTGCGCAATCCGCGACGAAATCGAACGTCTGGTGGTTGGCTTGGTGCTTGAGCTCCGCCGAGGGCCGCTCGCCCTGCCCGCTCCGGGCGAGCCTTCGGGAAGTCAATCACAGGCTTTCTAGAAGCGTTAACCGCTTTTCTTTTAGTCGCTTACGCGAATCGCTCCGGTTTCTCCCGCGGCCCTGTTTGCTAGTTTGAAAACGGAATGTGGATCTATTTCCACGCCACAAGGAGAAACTAGATGAATTGGAGTACTTGGTTAAAGAGTCTGGCCGCGGCTGCGATCGGCGGCGGTGCAACTGGCGCCGCGAGTACGCTTACCAGCGGACAGTCCAGTCAAACGGTGGCCGTATCGGCGGGAATCGCCGCGCTGGCGACCGTGCTTGCCTACCTGATGAAATCGCCGCTGGGCCCGGTTACGCCCGCGGCCACGGTAACGCTCACAAGCGTCGCGCCTTCGACCCCGGCCGCCGTGAACGCAACTTCGAGCGCTCAGCCCGCGGCTTCGAATTCGACCGCAGCCGCGGCCTAGTAAGTCATGCCGTAGTCCTCTCCCTCATCCCCCATAGGCGTTAAGCTAAGGCCGATCTCGGTTAGTGGCGCAAGCCGCCGGGTTTGGAGCGTCGGCGGTCATGCCGGCCTCTGGACTTTGGCCCTTTGGGCAAGCTCGGAACACACCGGGCGCGGGTCCAGCGGGCAAACGGCAGCGCTATTTGCCGGACCTTTTGCTGTAAACGCTTGCGACTTTTTGCCAGAAGGCTACAGCGAGGCGCCGGGCCGATTTCAAACGAAGATCTCATTCGGTGCATGAACAGGGCGTGAACCCATTTGCATGTTGCCCAGCAAGCGATTACAATACCCACTCGTAGACTGCAACAAAGAGCGCCCACGTTTAGAAGAGGATGCAGCTTATGAGACGAGCATTGATCTTTGTTTTGTTCGCAGCCGTTCTTGGCGGTGGCGACTGTTTAGCTCAGACCAAGAAGTCTTCGAAGGAATCCAAGCCCGCCGCGAGGCAGGAGTTGTCTCCTCCACCGGTGGCCTCCGCTAACGCGCCCGCGGGTACGGCGCATCCTTCGCCGTACAATTTCCCGGGCACTCAGTTCCCGCGGATTGAAGCCGACAACCGGGTGACCTTCCACTTCAGCGCTCCCACTGCGCAGAAGGTGCAGGTCGGACTTGTCACTCCCGGTCGAATTCGCTCAACCCGCTTCCGGTTGACATGGTCAAAGGCTCCGACGGCGTGTGGAGCTACACAACGACCACGCCGCAGAGCCCCGGTTATCACAACTACTGGATGTTCGTGGACGGCGCGGCCGTGCTGGACCCCGCCACGCAAGCGTTCATCGGTTACGGCCATATGTGCAACGGCTATGAAGTGCCCGAGCCGGGCGTGGACTGGTACGACATCAAGGATGTGCCTCACGGCCATGTGCAGATCGAGAACTACTTTGCCAAGGGGACCAATTCCTGGCGGCACATTTTCGTGTACACGCCGCCGGGGTACGATGCCAACCTCAAGACGCGTTACCCCGTGTTTTATCTTCAACACGGCGGCGGCGAGGACGAGCGGGTATGGTTCGAGATGGGCCGGACCAATGTGATTCTTGACAACCTGCTTGCGTTGGGCAAGGTAAAGCCGATGATTGTCGTCATGGAGACCAGCGCAACTGGCGCCCCGGACGCCGCTGGTGGCAGACCCGGTATGGGCGGGGCCCCTCCCGCCGGCGGTGCAGGCCGTGGCCCTGGCGCCGCTCCCGGAGCCGGCGCGGGACGCGGCCGGAGCTGCCGC
The DNA here is from genome assembly GCA_963783505.1 of Terriglobia bacterium. Classification (GTDB taxonomy): domain Bacteria; phylum Acidobacteriota; class Terriglobia; order Bryobacterales; family Bryobacteraceae; genus BOG-224. The sequence goes on from CAWAOP010000022.1 coordinate 98,139, forward strand.
CCGGCGCCGGCCCCGCCGCAGCCGGAGCCGCTCCGGGCGCGGGCCGTGGAGCGGCCGGCCCTCCCGGAGGCCCTTACGGACAGCTCATGGTCAACGATTTGATCCCGTGGGTCGACAAGACTTTCCGAACGCTTCCCGATAAAGACCATCGGGCCATGGCGGGCCTTTCGATGGGCGGCGGCCAGACGGCAACCGTGACCATGGCCAATCTCGATAAGTTCTCCTACATCGGCTTATTCAGCGGCGGCGCACAGATCGGAGGCGCTGGACGGGGCCTTGGCGGCGCTCCGGGAGCCGCTCCCGCCCCTGCTCCCGCCGCCGCGCCTGCGGCGCTCGACCTCAAGACCATCTACAACGGGCAGATGGCCGATCCGGCGGAGTTCAACAGGAAGGTAAAAGTCCTGTTCATGAGTTTCGGCACACAGCCGCCGATCGAGAACTCCGAAGGTTTAAAGAGGCACCAGGAACAACTCATCGCCGCTGGGATCAAGAACAGCTACGTTTACATCTCGCCCGGCACCACGCACGAATGGCAGACGTGGCGGAGGAGCCTGTATACGTTTGCCCAGCTTCTGTTCAAGTAAGACTCTGCCGCCTCGTCCAACTCCGCCTGCCGCCCCGTTTCCGCGGGGCGCCGGCAGAGGTGGATCCGGCAGGATGGCCGAGTTGAAGGCACACAGCGACCTTGCGTTCACCGGTCCGTCCGCCGGGATAAACGGGCCACACACCGCGGTGGCCCGTCCCATTTCACCGTGCGCGTCTCAGTTCTTCCTGCCAAGCCGCAATTGAGTCCACCCCGCGGTCGATCCAGAGACCTGGAAGACCGTGGTAAATTGAGAGGAGTTGGGGGAACCGAAGAAGGGTACGGCGAAGCGCCAACCGAAGAAAGGGAAGTCGAGAACCAATTCGCCACGCTCCGAAGCTGCCTCCGGGAACCCGGGAAGGGGACTTTGTGCATTTGGGCGAGCGACTTGCGATTTTGTGCAAGTTCTGTGCGGATTGCCTCCATTGGGGCATTTCTGCACAGGATGGGTCTGTTAGGACATTACGTTAGTAGTTGGAAAACAAGACAAGCGGGAGTAACTCAGTGGTAGAGTCACAGCCTTCCAAGCTGTTGGTCGCGGGTTCGATCCCCGTCTCCCGCTCCAGTCCGCTGGCGTAGCTCAGTTGGTAGAGCATCTGATTTGTAATCAGAGGGTCGGGGGTTCAATTCCCTCCGCCAGCTCCACTTTTCCGGCGGAGTTCTCGCAAATAAGCTTCGAAGGTCCCAGCATGCTCGTCGGCGGTTGCCGAATGCCCCTGCTTGGACGCGAATCAATATTTGTGCGTCGGCTGGTGGCTCAGCGTCGAAGGTCCGAAGCGCTTCCCGCCTCCAACCGCACCTCCCGGCTGTCGTCCAATCCGCTCGCCGAGACGCCGTAGAATTGCACCTTCGCCAGCGCCCCCGCCGGACCGCTGACGTAGCCCAGCAGCAGCTTGTCGCCGGCCTGCACTGTTACTCCATCGAGCCATGCCGCCGCCACTACCCCCAACTGGCCATCCTGCACCAGCGAGGGTTCGAAGCCCGGAGCCTTAGTGAACCGTAACTGCGACTGCTGGTCCCCCAACCCGAACGTCACCGCTACCCGCGTCAACGCTTCCGCCGCCGACAGATACACCGGCGCTCGCTCGCTCCCGTCCGCCTGCCGCTCCACCGGCCCCAGCAACACCGCGCCCGCCGCCGCCGTCCGGATCGCCGGCGTTGTTCCGCCCCGCCGCACCGTGTCCAACTCCGTCGAGCCCGCCGGACCGCTCGATGCGCACACGCCGCCGCGCGACGCCCGCACCGGCCGCGCCAAGTCCAGATTGTTCACCCGGAACAACTCCAGGATCAGATCCCGGATGTCCAGACTCCCGTCACCCCCTCGCGTCGTCCCCGCGTCCGCCGGATATAGATCCATTGCGTCGAACCGGTCCGAACATGCCGCCGGCCGGTACCCCGGTATGCTGTTCACCGCGAACAACTCCTGGATCAGATCCCGGATGTCAAGAATGCCATCTCCGAAGTTGGGAGCTACATCCGATGTGTACGGATACACATCGCCTACCTTATAAGTGATCGCCACGGTAAGAGTCGCGCTGGCTCCCGCCCCGACCGTCACCAGATTCGACAGGTACGTCGCGCTCGCCCCCGTGATCGTCACCAGGTACGTCTGCCCGGCCGTCGCTCCCGACGGTATCGTCCCCGTGATCGCGCCCAACGCGTGCGTCGCGCCGATAGGCGTCGTCAACGAGGACCACACCACGCTGATCGAGTTCGTGGTCCCGTTCGTGCTCTTGAACGGGAGGTCCGAAATCGAACTGTCCACCGTGAACCCCAGCGGCCCTGTGAACGCCGGCGCGGCCCCCACCGGCGTGATTTGCAGCCCGAAGGTCAGCGCATCCACGCTCACCCCGGTCCCCAGCGTCAGCGTGATCGGTACGCTGAACGCAGCCCCAGGAGCCGCCGACGCAGCCCCGCCGGCGATGGAGTTCGGCGACGCCACCGACACCACCGTGGAGTCCGTCGCGCTGGCCGATCCGATCGCTCCGCCGCCCGCTACGCTCACCTGATTCACCTGCGGCGATGTCGCGTTCGAAGCCACGTTGACAGTGACCGTGATCGCCGGGTATCCCGAACCCGCCGCCAGCACGTCGCTGCGAGTACACGTGGTCCCGCCGCTGGCGCATGTCCAGCCCGTCCCAGCCATCGATACCAACGTCAGCCCGCTCGGCACGGTTTCAGTCATCGTCACCAGCGACCCATTCGTCGCCGCCACCGTAGCGCCAACGGTGACGGTGTAGGCGGCGCCGTTTTGCCCCTGCGTGAAGTTGCCGGTGTGAGCGCTTGCGATGCTTAACACGGGCGCTGCGGCGACAGTGAAACTCTGCGTCACCGGCGTAGCAGCCGCGTAAGCGGCGTTCCCTGCCTGGCTCGCCGTGATCGAGCAAGAGCCCGCGGCCACAATCGTCACCGTACTCCCCGAAACCGTGCAGACCGACGTGGTGGTCGAAGCGAAACTCACCGCTAGACCCGAACTCGCCGTCGCGCTTATCGTGAACGGCGCTACGCCGTAGGTCACGTTGCTCAGGGCGCCAAAGGCAATTGTCTGGGCGGCTAGCCCGCTCTGTGTGACCGTAATCTGCTGGCCCAGAATAGTGATGTGAGCCACGCGGGCGGAGGTGGTTGTGTTTGCGCTAAACGAGAAACTGACAACACCATTCGCAATGGTTCCGATGGTCAGCCAGCCCTGGTCGCTGGCGGGCGCGAAGATGCCGGCAAGGGATTGCGTGGCGGGAATGACGGGAAGCAGGGAATCGGAGCCGGCAGCCGGGCTTTCGGTGAGGCCGGCGGTGGGACCGACGAAGGTGTTGGGAACCTCCACAAGCACGGTGCTTTCCTCGCCAGTGACATAGACGTTGCCTGAGCCGTCCACCGCCACTCCACCGGGGTAGATCAACCCCGACGAAATCAGCGTGGTCACCTGTTGCGTGGAGGCGATCCACTCCTTGATCGCGTTGTTCTCGGTGTCCGCGATATAGACATTCCCGGAGCCGTCCACCGCCACTCCCTCCGGACCGTCCAGCCCGGAGGAAACCAGCGCCGTCACTTGGCGTGTCGAGGCGTTCCACTCTTTGACCGCGCTGTTGGCGAAGTCCGCGATGTAGACGTTGCCGGAACCGTCCACCGCCAGTCCTGTGGGAACCGAGAGCCCGGAGGATACCAGCGTGGTCAACTGCTGCGTCGTGGGGCTCCACTCCAGGATGGCGTTCGATTCGTCCGCGATGTAGACGTTGCCGGAGCCGTCCACGGCCACGCCTGATGGATGGCTCAACCCCGAGGACACCAGCGTGGTCAACTGCTGCGTCGTGGGGCTCCACTCCTTGATGGCGTGGTTATTCAGATCGGCAATGTAAACGTTTCCGGAGCCATCCACCGCCACACCGTAGGGAGTGTGCAGGCCGGAGGACACCAGGGTGGTGAGCTGCTGCGTGGAGACGTTCCACTCCTTGACCGTGTTATAGGACCAATCGGCGATGTAGACGTTGCCGGAGCCGTCCACTGCCGCTCCGAGCGCGAGGTATGGCGCCGATACCAGCGTCACCACCGGCCCCGGCCCTATATAGTTCGTTCCTGCCTGTGTAACCGTCACCGTTTGGCCGGCGATGGTCAGCGTCCCCGTCCGCGTTCCCGTTCCGGTGAACGCGTCGTAGGTGAACACAACTACGGCGCTGCCCGTGCCGCTTGCGCTCCCGGCCGAAATGTGCAGGAACGAATCGTTGGGGCTGGCAGTCCAAGTCCAAGCGCCGGTGCAGGTCAGTACGACGGAAGACGCGCCTGCGGCGCTGCCAACCAGGAGCGTGTTGGAACCCAGCACCGGCGCGGAGCCAGGCGTATACGCATCTGTTTCGGCGAGGGTCGTTTGCGATCCGTTCTGCGAGCCTCCAACCGCATACAAGATGCCATTGACCGTCGCTGCTGCCAGCTCCGATCGCGCCGTTACGAGCGGCGAGCCCGTCTGCCAGTGATTGGTGGCCGGATTGTATGCTTCCGTCGTCGGGAGATACCCAGTGGCCCCCTGGCCGCCGACGGCAAAGAGAGTCCCGTTGATATCGCTCAACCCGAAATACGAGCGCGGCGTCGGCATCGGCGCTTTGGTGGACCAACTCTGCGCGACCGGGTCATACGCTTCGACCGTTCCTAGATACTGAAACACGGAAGCATTCACGCCTCCGACAACGTAGAGCAGACCGTTAAGCCCGTACACATTGAATCCGTACCTCGCCGTCGGAGGAGCTGCTATGGTTGTCCACTGGTCGGTGCTCGGATTGTATGAAGCGGCGGACATACCGCCGCTGACTTGGCCAACCGCATAGATAAGTCCATTGACGACCCCGACGCCGAAGGTCCCGCCTGTCCCAAACGGCATCGGCGCCGCCGTCTTCCACGATCCCGCGGTCAGGTTGTAGGCCTCGACCGTTTGGACGGGATCTCCGCAACCCGTCGCGCCGCCAAGGGCATAAATCACGTTGTTTAGAACCACGGCCCTGAGGTAACCTCGCGCGGTTGGCAACGAGGTAATCGAGGTCCAACTGTTGGTGGCCGGATTGTACCCTTCAATGGTCCCGATAGGTGAGCAGCCCCCGGCCCATCCTCCAACCGCATAGAGCGTCCCGCCGGCGCCGACGGCGGCCAGTTCGGAATCGCTATAGGGAAGGGAGGCCACCGTGGTCCACGTCCCTTGAGCGCCTGGCGGCGTGACGGCCGCGTTGACGGTAAAACTCTGCGTCACTGGCGTCGCAGCCGCATAATTGGTATTCCCTGCCTGGCTCGCGGTGATCGAGCAGCTTCCCGCGGCAAGAACCGTCACCGTGGCGCCGAAGACAGTGCAGACCGACGATGTGGTCGAAGCAAAACCCACGGTCAAGCCGGAGGACGCCGTCGCGCCGATGGTAAATGGCGCTACGCCCAAGGTCACGCTACTCAGCGCTCCGAAGGCGATAGTCTGGCTTGCTTGCGTCACCAGGAAGCTCTGGTTCACCGGCGCGGCGGCTGCGTTGTTCGCGTCGCCCGCTTGCGTCGCTTGGATGGTGCATGTACCGGCGGAGAGCAGAGTCACAGTCGCGCCCAAAACCGTGCACACGGAGTTGGTTTGTGAATTGAAGCTCACAGCCAGTCCGGAGAACGCTGTCGCGCTGACCGTGAATGACGCCGCTCCGAACACTTGATTCGTGAGTGCTCCAAAGGTGATCGCCTGAGTTGCCAATCCGTTCTGCGTCACGGTGATCTGCTGGCCCAGGAGGGTGATGTGCGCCACCCGCGCGGAGGTGGAGGTGTTGGCCGTGAAGAAGAAAGTGACCACTCCGCTGGCGATGGTTCCGATGGTCAGCCAGCTCTGGTCGCTCGTGGGAGCGAAGATCCCGGCGAGAGACGTCGTGGCGGGAATCGCCGGAAGCAACGAATCGGACCCGGCTGGGGCAGCCTCGGTGAAACTGGCGGGGCCGACAAAGGCGTGAGGGATCTCCTTGATCGCGTTGTTGTAGGTGTCCGAGATGTAGACGTTCCCGGAGCCGCCCACCGCCACGCCATTAGGCTGGTTCAAGCCCGATGACGCCAGCACGGCCACCTGCTGCGTCGCGGCGCTCCACTTCTTGATCGCGTTATGGCCGGAATCCGCAATGTAAACGTTGCCGGAGCCGTCCACCGCCACTCCACCTGGATAATTTAGCCCCGATGACACCAGCGTGGTCACCTGCTGCGTCGAGGAGATCCACTCCTTGATCGCGTTGTTGAGGGAATCCGCGATGTAGACGTTGCCTGAGCCGTCCATCGCAACTCCGATAGGATTTTTCAGCCCCGAGGACACCAGCGTGGTCACCTGCTGCGTCGAGGCGCTCCACTCTTTGATCGCGTTGTCGCCATAATCCGCAATGTAGACGTTGCCGAAGCCGTCCACCGCCACCCCCTGAGGGCCGTTCAGGCCCGAGGTCACCAGCGTAGTCACCTGCTGCGTCGCGGCGTTCCACTCCTCGATCGCGTTGTTGCCGACCGCGATGTAGACGTCGCCAGAGTTGTTGACCGCCACGCCCTCAGAACCGAACAGCCCGGTCGATACCAACGTGGTCACCTGCTGCGTCGCGGCGCTCCACTCCTTGATCGCGGCGTTATAGTTATCCACGATGTAGACGTTTCCGGATGCGTCCACCGCCACTTCCCGAGGGCCAGCCAGCCCTGTAGACACCAGCGTCACCACCGGCCCCGGCCCTATGTAGTTGGTTCCCACCTGCGTTACGGTGACCGTAAGACCGGCGATGGTCAGCGTACCCGTTCGTGTTCCCGTGCCAGTGAACGCATCATAGACAAACACGACAACCGCGCTGCCCGTGCCGCTGGTGCTGCCGTAGATGTGCAGGAAAGGACTGTTGGAGCTGGCGGTCCAGGGGCCGTTGCACGACAACTCGAACGAGGATTCGCCGGGGGCGCTGCCAACGGTGATTGTCTGGCTTCCCTGAATCACCTGGAAGCTTTGAATCACGGGCGCCGCGGCGGCATACGTTCCGTTGCCTGCCTGCGTGACTTGAATAGTGCAAGTACCGGTGGCGACCAGCGTCACGGCGGCGCCCGAAACCGTGCAGACGGAGGTCGTCAGCGAAGTCAAGGTCGCCTGCAATCCGGAGGAGGCCCCCGCGGGGACAATGATTGGATTCGTACCGAAGGTCTGGTTCGAGAGCGCCGCAAAAGTGATCGTCTGAGCCTCCAACTGCGTCACGGCGACCTGCTGGCCCAGGACGGTTATGTGCGCTCCACGTGGGACGGACGTGTTGGCGGTGAACGAGAAATTAATGACTCCGTTGGCGACGCTTCCGATAGTCAGCCAGCTCTGGTCGCTAGTCGGCGCGAAGATCCCGGCGAGAGACTCAGTGGAGGGAAGCACCGGAAGCAGGGAATCGGACCCGGCGGAGGCGACCTCGGTCACGCTGGCGGCGCCGACGAAAGCCAACGGGATCGCCTTGATCGTGTTAATGGGATACTCCGCCACAAAAACGTCGCCGGAGTTGTCCACTGCAATTCCATAGGCAGGCAACCCTCCCGACACCAGCGTGGTCACCTGCTGCGTGGAGGCGCTCCACTTCTCGATTTGGGAGTTGCCGGTATCCGCGAAGGTGACATTGCCGGAGCCGTCCACCGCCACTCCGGTTGCGAGGTTCAGCCCCGACACCAGCGTAATCACCTGCTGCGTTATGGCGTTCCATTCCTTGATCGCGTGTCCGTCCGCGATGTAAACGTTGCCGGCGCCATCCACAGCCACGCCCTGAGGACCGGACAGGCCGCTCGATACCAGCGTGGCCGTCTGCTGTGTGGATGCGTTCCACTTCTTAATCACGCCGCTGTCCACGATGTAGAGATTGCCGGAGGCGTCCACCGCCACGCCTTGAGGAGAAGACAGCCCGGTCGATACCAGCGTGGCCACCTGCTGCGTGGAGACATTCCACTCCTTAATCACGGCGGTGTCCGCGATGTAGACATTGCCAGAGGCGTCCACGGCCACGCCCTGAGGATGAGAGATCCCCGACGACGCCAGCGTGGTTACCTGCTGCGTCGAGGCGGTCCACTTCTTGACGTCGTAGCTGAATAATTCCGCGAAGTAGACGTTGCCGGCGCCGTCCACCGCTACTCCCTGAGGGCCGTTCAGCCCTGACGCGAGCGTGGTCTGAATCTGCGGAACCGGCCCGAAGATAGCTTGTGCCCGCCTGTGTCACGGTGACCGTAAGTCCCGCGATGGTCAGCGTACCCGTGCGCGTCGCCGCGGCGGTAAATGCGTCATAGGTGAACACCACTACGGCGCTGCCTCTTCCGGCGGCGCTTCCGCCGGAGACGTGCAGGAAAGAATCGTTGGCGGTGGCGGCCCATGCGCCGTCGGTACGACAGCACGAACGAAGATGCGCCGGCGGCGCTGCCAACGACGATAGTCTGGAGTCCCTGAACCACATGGAAACTCTGGCTTACCGGCGTGGCGGCGGCATAGGCGCCGTTGCCTGCCTGGGTCGCCTGGATGGTGCATAGGCCGAGGGCGGCCGGCGTCACCTGTGAGCCGGAGACCGTGCACACAGAGGCGGTCTGCGAAGCGAAGCTGACCGGCAGGCCGGAGGAAGCCGTCGCGTTGGCCGTGAAGGGCGCGGCGCCGAGGGTCACGTTACCCAGCGCTCCGAAGCCGATGGCTTGGCTTGCCTGCGTCACCTGGAAGCTCTGGCTTACCGGCGTCGCGGCGGAGTAAGTAGCGTTACCTGCCTGGGTTGCCTGGATTGTGCATGTGCCGCCGGCGACCAGGGTCACTTGCGAACCGGAGACCGTGCACACGGAGGTAGTCTGCGAATTAAAGCTCACCAGCAAGCCGGAAGTGGCGGTCGCGCCGAGAGTGATTGGAGCAACGCCGAACGTCTGGTTTGAGAGCATTCCAAATGCGATTGTCTGGGACGCGAATGCGTTCTGGGTCACGGTGATCTGCTGGCCCAGGACCGTGATGTGCGCCACGCGGGCGGCGGAGGACACGTTGGTTGTAAAGGCGAAACTGACGATTCCGTTCGAGATGGGCCCGATGGTCAGCCAAGTCTGGTCGCTCGCGGGCGCGAAGATCCCGGTAAGAGACGCCGTAAAGGGAACCACCGGAAGCAGCGCGTCGGACCCGGCAGGGGCAGTCTCGGTCAAACTGGCGGGGCCGACAAAGGCAAAGGGAATCTCCTTGATCGCGCCGTCATTGGAATCCGCTACGTAGACGTTGCCGGAGCCATCCACAGCCACTCCAGCGGGCTGATTCAGGCCCGACGACGCCAGCGTCGTTACCTGCTGCGTCGAGGGGCTCCACTCCTTGATCGCGTTGTTGAGCGTATCCGCGATGTAGACGTTGCCGGCGCCGTCCACAGCCACTCCGTAGGGTTCGGCTCAGCCCCGAGAATACCAGCGTGGCTCAACTGCTGCGTTGCGGCGCTCCACTCCAGGATCGTGTTGCTGCCGTTGTTCGCGATGTAGACGTTGCCGGAGCCGTCTACCGCCACGCCGGTCGTATAATTCAGCCCCGGCGCCAGGGCGGTCACCTGCTGCGTCGAGGCGCTCCACTCCTTGACCGCGTTGTTGCCGGCATCCCCGATGTAGACGTTGCCGGAGCCATCCACCGCCACTCCATAGGGATGGTTTAGCCCCGAGGACACGAGCGCGGTCACCTGCTGCGTCGAGACGCTCCACTCCTTGATCGCGTTATTGTACGTGTCCGCGATGTAGACGTTGCCGAAGCCGTCCACCGCCAGCCCCACGGGATAATCCAGCCCTGACGACGCCAGCGTGGTGACCTGCTGCGTCGATACGGTCCACTTCCTGACCGCGTTGTTGCCGGCATCCGTGAAGTAGACGTTGCCGGAGCCGTCCACGGCCACCCCTGAAGGAGAGCTCAGGCCGGACACCAGCGTTGTCATCGTCGCCGGCCCTATGTAGTTCGTTCCTACCTGTGTCACGGTGACCGTAAGCCCCGCGATGGTCAGCGTGCCCGTCCGCGCCCCCGCGCTACTGAACGCGTCATACGTGAACACCACCACCGCGCTGCCCGTGCCGTTGGAGTTCCCGGAGGAAATGTGCAGGAAAGGAACTGTTGGCGGTGGCAGTCCAGGCGCCGTTGTACGACAGTTCGAAAGAAGATGCGCCGGCGGCGCTGCCGACGGTGATCGTCCGGGTTGCTTGGGCCACCTGGAAGGTCCGATTGACCGGCGCCGCGGCGAGGTAGTTGGCGTCGCCTGCTTGCGTCGCCTGGATGGTGCATGCGCCGAGCGGAGATCGGCGTCACCGTCGCGACCCGGAGACCGTGCACACGGCGGTGGTCTGCGAACTGAAGCTCACCGGCAAGCCGGAGGACGCCGTCGCGGCGACTGTGAAAGGCGCCGCTGCCGAGAAGGCTGGTTCGAGAGCGCACCGAAGGTGATCGTCTGAGGCGCCACCGCCAATCCGTTCTGCGTCACGGCGATCTGCTGGCCCAGGATCGGTGATGTGCGCCACGCGCGGATGGTGGACGTGTTGGCCGTGAAGGAGAAACTGACGACCCCGTTCGCGATGGTTCCGATGGTGAGCCAACTCTGGTCGCTGGTGGGCGCGAAGACGCCGGTAAGAGACGCGGTGGACGGGAAGCACCGGAAGCAGCGAGTCCGGACCCGGCCGAGGCAGCCTCGGTCAAACCGGCCGGGCCGACGAAGGCGTAGGGGATTTCCTCGATCGCGTTGTTGCCCGTATCCGCGATGTAGACGTTGCCGGAGCCATCCACCGCTACACCGTTACGGATGCGTTCAGCCCCGATGGACGCGAGCGTGGTCACCTGCTGCGTCGCGGCGCTCCACTCCTTGATCGCATTGTTGCCGTAGTCCGCGATGTAGACGTTGCCGGAGCCGTCCACCGCCACTCCGACGGAGTTTGGCTCAACCCCGACGACACCAGCGTGGTCACCTGCTGCGTCGAGGCGCTCCACTCCTTGATCGCCTTGTTAGTCGAGTCCGCAATGTAGACGTTGCCGGAGCCGTCCACCGCCACGCCCGCTGGAGAATTCAGCCCCGAGGACACCAGCGTGGTCACCTGCTGCGTCGAGGGGATCCACTCCTTGATCGCGTTGTTGAGGGTATCCGCGATGTAGACGTTGCCCGAGAGCGTCCACCGCCACTGCCGATAGGAAATTGCAGCCCCGACGGACACCAGCGTGGTCACCTGCTGCGTCGCGGCGCTCCATACCTTGATCGCGCTGTTGCTGGTATCCGCGATGTAGACGTTGCCGGAGCCGTCCACCGCCACTCCGCCGGGATAGGCCAGGCCCGACGCCACTAGCGTAGTCACCTGTTGCGTCGCGGCGCTCCACTTCCTGATGACCTGGTTCCAGGAATCCGCGATGTAGACATTGCCGGAGCCGTCTACCGCTACACCGGACGGCTTGCTCAGGCCCGACGACGCCAGCGTTATTATTGGGCCCGGCCCCGTGTAGTTCACTCCCGCCTGGGTCACAGTGACCGTAAGTCCCGCGATAGTCAGCGTGCCCGCGCGTGTTCCCGTGCCGGTGAATGCGTCATACGTGAACACGACCACGGCGTTACCCGTGCCACTGGCGCTCCCGGCGGAGACGTGCAGAAAGGAGCTGATAGAGGTGGCGTTCCATACGCCGCTGGAGGCCAGCACAACCGAAGAAGCTCCCGCGGCGCTGCCGACCAGGAGCGCATTGGCGCCGAGCGTGGGGCCCGCAGACACGTATCCGGCGCCAACAGGCGCGTCAGCCCCGCCCGGCGTCCCGCTCGCCACCGTGCCGTTCCCCGGGAAAACTCCAAGGCCATCCCTTGCTTGGGCCGCTCCTATGCACGCGAGCGCCGCCAGCCATATCCGGATATAGGACGAAGTTCTATGGGTAACCATTAGGTGTCCCTAGTTTCGGCGCCGCGCGGCGCGCCGCTTTCATGACAGCGAACGCGCGAACGCCGGTTCGCGTACCGATTGCTTCTCGCATTTCCACGAGGTTTCCCGGCCCCAATGAGTAAAAGCCAATCGCGCCGCATACGCCGTTCGTTTAGGACCGTGAGGGGGACCGGATTCTCGCGCCCGCCGAAAATGCCGGCCGAGATTTCCGTTCGCGGGCCTCGCGGCTGCCAATAGTATAAATCCGCGCGCTGTTTTCAGGGCCGCCGGACCGCCATTTCAGAATCTGAAAGTCCTAATAGTACGGGCGGGACTACCGGTTTTGCCTCTCTCGGCGAGGATTAGGTCCCGCTTTCGTCGGCCCTCACGCGCATTTGCGGAATGGTGCGTGTGTAAGCGGTGACTCTTCGGTCCCTCGCCTTTCGCCTTGCGCCTGCCAGCCCAGCTATCGAGCGCAGAACGAATCCACGTCCGAGTGCTTCAACATCCGCCCGGCCGGCGCGCCGGCTGAAGTGAGATCCACGTTTTTCAGAGTGATCCCGATCGCGTGCCGGGCCCAGATTCCCCAGGCGGGCGATTGTTCGCCCACCATGTGCGCGTCGGGGTATTCGTCTCGCATCTCGCCTAGCTTGCTCTCTTCGGGCAGCGCCTCGCGTGGGGCGTCCAGTTTCAGCGTGACATCTCTCAGCACAACGTCTTCGATCTTGCGCTCGGGAATACCCAGGATCATCGATCCGCGGGAACCATTGTCTGCGCCGGTCACCTTCTCGAAGACGATCCGGCGCAAATGGCCCGGCCCCGGCTTCGGGTCGCCGGGCTTCACGCGCCCCCGGTCGGAGAGGCGCAGGAAGATGGGGCTTTTGGCTCGAACGATGCGGGCGTCATGGACGTAGAGATTCTCCGCCGTGCCGCCATCCACCACTTCCCACGAAATCCCCGAGTCCGCTTTGCGCCGTTCGAGGGCGGGCATGTCATCCGGCGTTCCGCCTACCTCGACGTTGCGAACCAGGACGTTCCGAAAGTCGCCCTGCGAATCGGTGCCGAATTTGATGCCGTTGCAACTGGTATAGAACCGGCAGTTCTCAACCAACACCTGCTCCGTCGGACGTTGGGAAGCGCCTTTGAAGCAGAGCGCGTCGTCTTCCGCGTTGATGGAGCAGTTGCGGACGATGACGCGGCGGCAACCATCGATATCCAGGCCGTCGTTATTGAAGTTCACTTCGTTGCTGACGGTGATACCGTCCACCAGCAAATCTTCGCAGTTGAGATAGACCTGCGCCCAGCAGGGCGAATCGCGAAGGGTGATGCGGTGAATGTGGACGCGCCGCGAATCCAGCACGCGAATCAGAAACGGGCGGCCGGGCGTGGAACCCTGCGTCTCGTTTCCGGGGAAGTTCGTCCGGTTCCCACGGCCGTCGATCACGCCTTCGCCGGCGATCGCGATGTTCTCGCAGCCTTCGGCGAAGATCAGGGACTGGTTCATGCCCATGTTCGTATCCATCACCGTGCGCCGCGAAGCGACGTGTTCGGGATAGTCGGCCAGATTGGCGCTTGCCAACAAACGAGCGCCCTTGGCGACCTCAAGGCAGACGTTGGACTTGAGCAGGAGCGTACCGGAAACAAAATCGCCGCCAGCGAGACGCACAATGCCGCCTCCCGCGCCCGAGGCGTCATCAATCGCTTTCTGAATGGCGGATGTCCCAAGGGCCGAAGAGCCTGAGCGGGGCAGCGCAGGCGCAAAGACCCGGTTCGGCCCGCTCCACGGACGGACCGTCTGGTTCAGGCGACGGGCCATCGCCTCCAGTTGCGCGCGCAATTCGCCGGCCCAACCGGGCACAGCGGCGGTACACGGCGTCTGAGCCTGAATCGCCGCTGCCGCGCCGTCGAAAAACACTCCGGCGGCCGCTTTCATGGCTTCTCGTCTGTTGAGCATGTAATGATATCAATGATATCATTGGCCTATGGCAAGCATCCTCATCCGCCGTTTGGAGGAATCCACGAAGACGCGGCTGCGCATGCGAGCGGCGAGTCGCGGACGCTCGATTGAGGCGGAGGCGCGCGCCATTCTCGAGGCGGGGCTCGCGGCGGAATCAAGCGGCCCACCGGACCTGTCGACCGCCATCCGGCGCCGATTCGCCCGGTTTGGCGGGGTCGAGATTCCGGCCGTTCCGCGCGAACCGATCCGGCGGCCGCCTGGGATCCGGTAGATGATCGTCCTCGATACCAACGTGGTGTCCGAAGTCATGAAACCCGCTCCTTCGTCCGCCGTTCTTCGGTGGTTCGCCGTGCAGCCTGCCCTTTCGCTATTCACCACCTCTATCACTCAAGCCGAGGTTCTCTACGGCGTCGAACTTCTTCCCAAAGGCAGGCGCCGCGCCGCTCTGGATGCGGCTGTCCGAGCGATGTTCGAGGACGATTTCAAAGGACGGGTTTTGCCGTTCGACAGCGAGGCGGCGCTGTTGTTCCCCGTAATTGCGGCCACCCGCCGCGCGGCGGGCCGTCCGATTTCCCAACTGGACGCCCAGATTGCCGCAATAGCGCGCTCCAGGGGAGCCGCCATCGCCACCCGGAACAGCGGCGATTTTGAGGATTGCGGCGTCGAGGTAGTCAATCCCTGGGAAGCGGAGTAGACAGCGCCGAGACGATCGGCTTCTGTCGTCTGTCTTGGGGTTCGCCGCGCCATGACAGGCCACGGAATGCGACGGCCTGTCCCGCTCACTACCGCTTTCGCGGATCGATATTCCTCTGCTGGAATCCCGTCCCCAGGTTCGCGAACGGGCCTGGTTCGCGTTTTTCGCCTGCCGGGGCGCCGAACAGATCGGTATCTACAGAGTTAAAAAGCGCTACCTTCGGCCAGTCGCCGCGTGGAACCAGGGTCATGATCAGCTTCTCCGGGTCGAAGCTAAGTTCCTGCACCGTGCCCGCGGCGCCATTTTTCTCCCAGCCGTAGAACTCGCGCCCCGCGGCGACATCGAGCCACTGCTGCGGTTGCGGATTGAGAAATTCTCAGGTATCCGCCGCCGCCTCTGCCGCCCGAGGCGTACAGATTTCCGTCAGCTCTGGTTGTGTTCGTTGGCGAACGCGATGGCCGCGGTCCCCCAGCCATAAAAGATGTTGTTCTCAACCTTGTTATCCCGCGCCGTTCCGCCGCGCGTCCCGATGAGCCGGTCCTCCACCGTCAAGGCGTAGATCCCGTTGGTCTGTATGTTGCCGATCAGGTTCTGCGAGACGATCAGCTTGTCCGTGCCGTGGACGAAGATGCCGCAGCCGCCCGCGCCGCGTTGCCCGTCCCCGGTCGCCTCGGCGTTCTTCGAGCCCCAGATGACGTTGTTATCGATCTGGCTCTGTTCGTGCATGCCCTCGATGTGTATGACGCCGCTCACCGAGACCACATCGGCCATGATGTTGCCGGTGATGCGGTTGTTCACGTTGCTCACATCCAGCCAGAAGGCCGTGGCGTGCCGCATGTGCCGGATCACGTTATTGCGGAACAGTCCGTCGCGCGCGCTGTGCAGCTTGATGCCGCCGGCTTCCCATTCGCGCTCCGCGTCCTGCCATCCCACCCACTCGATGAGATTCTTCTCGATCACGCCGACGCGGCCGGATCCAAGCCCCTCAATCCCGCCGATGCCGCAATAGCGAATCGTGTTGTTGCGGACGATGTGCGATCCGTTGGGCTGCGCCATGGAGCCTCCGCCGCCGCCCAGGCCGCTGCCGACGGCGAGGCAGATGGCGTTTGCCCATTCGATGGTGTTGTCTTCGATGATCCAGTGATTGCCGGCGTTGGTGGCGACCATGCCGCTCTGGGGCATGGGGAAGGGATCGGCCCCGTGCTGGAAGGAGATTCCCTTCACGCGGATGTAGCCCAGGCCGCGATCGGAGGGCGCAAAAACCTGTTCCTGCACCGTCGCCTCGATCACGTGCTTCTCCGGCGCATCGTCGTTCGGCAGGCGGACAAAGATGTTGTTGCCCTTCTGGTCCACCCAGAACTTCCCGCCGGCGCCGCCCATCTCGTCGAATAGCGGCTGCCACTGGATATCCTCGTAATTATTGGTGGATCGGCGCCGAGCTTCCAAACAGGTCGTTGTACGAATCCACCTGCTCCAGCGGCTTGCCGTCCACGAACACCATGCCGCGGCGCCGGAAGTAAGGCGCCATGCTGATGACTTTGTAATTCATCCAGAAGCGGTCGCCGGGCACGTTCACCATGGCGAACGGGTTATAAGCGCCGCGCAGGAAGGGGGCGACATCGATTTCCCAGGCGCTGGGAGCGGTGGCTCCGGCGGCTGCTCCGGCCCGCCCGCCGGCCCCAGGCGCAAGTCCGGGTCCGCCTCTGCCGCCGCCGCGGCTGCTCGGCTTCCAACCCTTATCGAGCACGGCCGAGCCTTTGATGACCACCTTCGCGCCGGGCGCCGCTTCATAGCCGATCATCTTGTCGGGCCCCGAGCCGCCGCGCGCCGGATTCACCCATTCGCGGTACACGCCTTCCGCAATCACCACGCGCTCGCCCGGCTGCAACACTTGGGCGGCCTTGTTGACCGTCCGGAACGGACGCTGCTGGGCGCCCGGGCCGTTATCGTCCGCGTTGGCGGCTTTGCCGTCCACGTAGTACGTCTTCGAAAACGTGAGAGGCTTCTCCCACGATTGGACTTCGGTCCCGTCCGGCAACCGGCTATCCGATGCCGCCCGCACTCCCGCGAGCGGAAGCAGCGATGCGCAGAGCGCGGCGCACACGCGAACTATGGCATTGCGTCTCATCCGGTAATCCTTCTCCAAGCGCGCCAATCGTATCACATGGCTTCGCTTTGGGTTTTCATGCGCTACAGGCGCATGGCGGCGGGACCTGTATCGTGTACAGGTTCGGTTGAGGGCGCAGCGGCCCGCACAAGGCGGGCCTCAAATTCGTGCGCGCTTCGCCGCCTTGGCATTTTTCTACCGCTCCCAGTGCAACCGCAGCGAAGCGACTGACACCGGCCCGCGATCGCGGTTGTACGCGGGGTTTGCCACGTGCTGGTAATCCAGCGTGACCGTCCACTGCCTGGTCACGCCCAGCGCGTAATAGCTCTCCACTGTCGATTCCGGCGCGTAGTTCAGCCGGCCGTCGCCAATGCTGAAACCCAAGCCGCCCGCGGCTAGAAAGCAGCGCTGGTCGCCCCCAAGATAATTCCGCGCGCCGGCGATGCCGATGGTATCGCGCGACCGCCGCCACGCTTTCCCTTGAATCGAAAGTCCGCCGCTCAGCGTGCGGTCGATCTCGGTGAACTCCCACGCCTCGGTCTTGCCATCGCTCCACCCGTACCGTCCGAAGACGCCCACGTTCGGCGCAATCTCTTGCTCCATGTCCAGCGTGAAGCCGTACTTCTTCGTCCCGGGACGGCGCGTGGGATCCAAATCCGGAACGCCATCGACGATCGGCGCCAGCCGGTAAGTTCCCGCCCGCTCACGGTTCAAGAAACCCAGGACACGAAAGACGCCCGCGTGACCGAAGGGGCTGTGCCGATGGTCCCACTCGACTACTTGGCCGCGGTTCTTGGCGAGGCGCGTATCCAGCGTCGGGCCGTTCGCCACCGTGCTCATCACGGTAGTAGCGGCGCGCAGCGACCACGTGCGCATCGTCAGCTCTTGTATGGAGCCCACCGTGTAGCCGCGTACGTCGGCCGGATAGTCCCACGCGCCGTTGTACATGAGCGACCAGTTCATAAATTGGATGCGCGGGTCGTCGCTGTACTTGTTGGTGTTGAAGAAGTCCATGAGCGAAAACTTGCCGGTGATTAAAGTGAACCTGCGGACTGGCGTTTTCCCTGCAAGCTGGTTGGGGCCGCCCTCCAGGGCCTCGGTTTCTCCCCCGAGAGCCCAAGTATTTTGTATGTAGCCTCGCGCAACGTACAGCGTGGGAGTGGCGCTCGCCACGCGCGGCATCTCGCCATTGGTAAAGCCGGCGATTCCCGTGACGTTCCCGAACCCCTCGCCCCCGGCTTCCTCCGGATTGAATACGACTTCGGTCCAGGAGTTCAGCCTGTACGCCAGAAAAACCGTGGCCGTCAACGAGACGCGCTTCTCCGGATGCGGCGGCAAGCTGTTTGCCCCTTCGTACGGCGAGCGGAACGAGCCGTGCTCCTGGCCAATACTAGTCGCCTGAAAATGGATGCTCCACCGTTCGCCCGCCGGCGCGGTCCCGGCGTCCTGGGCCACGGCTGGAAGCCAAGTGGCCAGAACGCCGCCGACGATCAGGATGAGCGGACGATTCACGGTTCGAGACTCACTTTCTTGGATGATTCAAATTCCGTCGGGTTCCAGTCATCGGCTGTTTGCGGTGGACAGGGCAGGGCGCCGTCCGGGTCCGCCTGCCCAAGTTCTGATGCTAACTTCTGTTCTAAGAGACGACGTAGAAATACATCGCCACGTCCATGCCCTTTGCCTCTTGACTTCGGCATGTACGCGCTTGGTCACCGCTCCGAGCCGCACCTTCATTTCCTGAACGCAATAAGCCACCGGTCCCAAAAGGATCGGGGACCAGATCGGATGAAAGCCGTACTGAGCGCCGGCCGCCGTATAAGTGGTGATGCCGCCGGCGTCGTTGTCGGCCACCATGACTATGATTCATGGCCCCGCGATGATGAAATACATTCGCAGGACTTTCAGTAACTTCTTGTACCGGTAATACAGTCTTGAAAGCAGAGTCATGTTTCACCCCCGGCATTGCTCGCCCAGCCGGGCGGGTCAGGGCCTTCGCCCAATGCCACTCAACTAGCGGGCCTCTTCCTGACCTCTCGATTCCGCAAATCCCGCCACGAATGCCGGAACGGCGCGCGTGGCGCGGGCCTCTGGCCTGCCGCGTCGAGATTCATTTCGACGTTCTTTGTTTCTTGGCTCCAGGCGGAGCCAATTCCCGATGCTACGTTTGCGTGCAGCGGCTCTCATGTGAGTGGCATTGGACGCCTTCGCCTGCCAGACCCAGCCGGCAAAGTTACGTTTTACTTACCTGTAGATCGGTTCTACTTCGAGAAATGCCTTCAAGAAGAGGCCGATCGCGCGCAGCGTCTGAGTCACAGTCCTGGTCATGGTCGCACTCCGTTTCCCCGCATCGCCGGACACACATCCGGCGCCGCAGTCTCAGTGGCGGACCGTTCGCGCCGAGAAGGAACCGAAGTTCCCCTCGGCGCGGGTCGCCGTGTTCTGTATCTTTCAGTAGGGGGAAGAAACGAAGGGTCTTCACCCTGCCGAAGTCCGCTGAATCACGCGCTGCGGCTCCGGCAGGTGAAACAAGTCGGGATTGAACCCCGACTCACCGCCGGAACCGAAGCGAATAGCCGCCGTTACTCGGAGGCTGATCGTCGTTCGGTTCCATATGCCTTTCTGGAGGCGAGTCGAAGCTCTGGAGGGAAACAAAAAGCCATTTCCCCCGAGCGGAAGAAATGGCCAACTATCGCGAGCGATCGCTGACGGATTCCCCCACTGGTCCAAGCTTCAGCACCGCGCGCCGTAAGAGATCCGAAGACCTCAGCCACATTAGAGAAACCCTTAACCCGGGAATCCCTGGTCACCCCCCACACAGCATCTTTCGATGCCTGAGGGCAGTGGCTTGTTTGCCGCGCGGACGCCTCGCCTACCGAGGATCCATGCAAATCGGGCGGACTCGGGTCACTTCAAAACCAAGCCCATCCACTTCCTAACTTATCGCTCGCGTTCGGGCAGTGTCAACAAAAAAGAGTATGCACGGGGAAAAAACTTGCACGCCGTAAGTAAGTTGTATCCAATAGTCCGCTAGTGCGGGTAGGGTGCTAAACAGGGCGACCTTATTGTTTGCGCCACCACTCCCTTACGGTCGCGGCTCGGTTCGATGGCGCGCGGTATTACGCGGGGCTCGGCAGGTTGCTGGAGCCTGGGCTTTCGAGAAGATCATATTGCCGGGCTCCTTTCCAAGGCGGCGGTAGAGTTCAAAATACAGCGATGCATAGCTGGCGGTGATGTATCGTTCCTGGGGAAAGCCCATTCGGGCCGCCGTCCGATCGATCCACTCCGGAGGGCCTTCGAGTTCCACGAACACGCCGATTGGGGTTTCATCAAGCATGGCAGCGCCGTCCTCGAAGATGAACTCCGTCCGGTACTTTTCATAACGGAAGACAGGTTTCAAGCCAAGCCGTCCGAAAATGGACGCCAGGGCCGTCGCATCCGAGATCTCCATCTCCAGTTCCTCGCGGCTCTTGTGCTTGTCAAAGGTGGGAGCGCCCTTGAATGTGAGCGTCGAACGCAGGCCGGCAGAGCGTATGCGGAGCAGGCAACCGGCTTCGCCGATCGCTTGATCCGCTCCGTCGAACACGATGTTGGCTTCGAACACCCTGCGCCTGGAGAGCCGGAAACCCACGCTGCGCAACGAGCTTCGCGCGGCAGCGGCGTCAAAGAAGGCCAGCTTGATTTCGGTCTCACGGCCACTCTGCGTCATGCTACGAAGCTACCAGCTTTCGAGTGGAGCCGGCAGGCGTCAGCTATCGGCGATCAGCTTCCCGCTCGCGAACCTAGTCGAGAGCCGAGAAAGTCTTCGATAGGAGCGAGGCCGCTGTTAATGGCGACCGATGGCGGGGGCAGGTCCGATTGGCTGAGAGCTGACGGCTGACGGCTTCTTCACTCGTGACCGTGGTGTTCGCGAAAATCGTCGTCGATCGGTTTGCGGCCGGTGAAGCCCTCATCGTCGCGGTGCCAGAAGCGTATCTGCGGTTCGCCGAGTTTCCAACAAAGGAGCGCGTCCATTCCTCGGTATACGGTCGGAAAATCGAGCAATCCGATATCGAGATCTTTCACCTGGCAGCCGAGCCTCTCGAGTTCCCGGATCGCATTCTGGAGGTTTGCGCCCGTGGCGGCCAGGCGGGAATTGGCGGCGAGCGCCGCCTCGCGATCCACTACCATGCCTCCCATCAGCATAATGCGCTCCGCGGAAGAACGGATGGCGCGCTCGGCTTCGGCGTATTCGGCTTTACGCCTCATGGCCTCCGTCAGAAGCGCATCGACTCGCGGGATGAGCGCTTGAGCCTCCGCGAGTGTGAAGCGCCTGGGCATGGGCGGACTTACGATTATACGCCGGCCACTTGAATCGACATGGACCGGCTGCGCGGCCCGTCGAACTCGGCCAGAATGATGCTCTGCCAGGAACCCAGCAGAACGGCCGAATTACGCACTTGAAGGCTCAGGCTTTGGCCGAACATCATGCCGCGGAGGTGCGAATCCGCGTTCTTGCGTTCGCAGTCGGAGTAAGCCGGGTCGTTGTGGCGCCAGTACTTTCCACGGTCAACCACATCTTCGATGAAAGTGCGCACGTCGTGGAGCAGCGCATCCTGCCATTCATTGATGAAGACCGACGTGGTGGTATGCAGCGTCTGCAGATGCACCAGGCCGTTGCGAATGCCGCTTTTCCGGACAATTTCGTTAACTCGCTCGGTGATATCGATCAACTGCAATCGATCGTCGGTGATCCAATCCGCGATGCGGTTGAAAATCCGGTACCCGGGCTGCGGAGCGGCCTCCTCCTGAATGGCCGGCAATTCCGTAACCTTGGCTTTAGCGGTATTCATAGACGGCGTCTCTCCCTAAAATACGTCAGATGCGCGAGAGGCCGCACGGGTAACAGAATCTTCAAGGCGCAGTGTGGCGATTCAGCGACAGAAGCGGCGCCGGCGCAACACTTAGCCGGTGAGGGAGTTGGGCATAGTCTAAGCTTGAAATCAGGGAGAAGGTCTAGCCGCAATACCGTTCACTTAGCCTGAATTCCGAAGTTCGGATGCCTCGTAACAGGGCTCGCCTTCAGGCGAGCCGATAGGGCCACCCCATCGAACGGCTTTAGCCGCTGCCGGCCTCTCCAGGGGCTAAAGCCCGGAACTCTCATTCAATCGTACGGCACGCCTCAAGGCGTGCCCTGTTACAAATCCTTCCGATGCTCCGAGTTCACTTTGGCGATCAAGTTCAGCCGATCCCAACTTCGGATTTCAGGCTTAGGGGATGGGGCGGAAGAAAAGCCGAGACGATCTCGGCTCTGCAGGCTTGACAGCCCGCGCCACAGCGTTGAATGAACGGTATTGGGGCCAGGCGGGGCTCAGAAGGGCCGGCGCGCAACCGGCCCTCTGGCCGAACTCGATGTTAGCAGCGCGGCTCTTCGCCGGTCGGCGTGACCCAGCCGAGGTTGAACGGCAGTTCCGTCATGGGACCTTGCCATTGCAACTCGCGGTCGATATCCGGGTGCATCCGGTAGGGCTTCCTCAGATCTGCCACCTTGCCGCCGATCACGTCGATCTTATCCCGGTTGAACTGGCCGAGGCCGATATTGCCGCAGTACTTGACGTAGCCGACCCATTCCGGATCGACGCCCATCAACTCGGTTGCGATCCGGTCGGTGGCGACGAAATCCGTCGAAGCCAGCGCAAGGCGCGACGGGACGGGAGTTCCCGAAGCGGGGCCGTTGCCTTCCATGCCCTCGTAAGCCGTCGATGACCGAAGCGCCCCAACTCGGAGCCAATCGCTGGGCGGTGAGCAGCATGTTGTAGTGCGTCATGGCGCAGGCCGACGTGGAACTTCCGCTTGTCGTTCCAGCGGGAGTTCTCGCCGGGAGCGTAATGCAGCGGCGCGCCGAGCACCATGTTCTTGATGGAGAGGGACAAGACCGCCGTGTTGTGCGTCTTGAGCATCGCCGATGAGATCACGAATGCGTCCGGGTCGAGCAGGCGCGCGGCCAGCCGCACGGGGACAATGTGCAGGTCCTCATCGAGCACCGTGATGCGCTCGAACTTGGCTTCCGCGTTCAGATCGACGAGCTTGACCTGTTGGGCTTTGTACTCGTTCGGCAGCGCGGTGAACTTGAAGTTGTCGAAACCCTGCTGGGTAACGCCGGCGGAGGATTCGGCGATCACCACCTGCATCTTGGGGAACTTCTCGGCGACGTAGTCCAGAATCCCGCGCACGCCGTCCGCGTTGCTGGCGGCCAATTGATTCTGGGTATTCACGAAATTCGGCTTGATGACGATGTACTTCCGCGCCCGGATCTTCGGCTGAAGGTCCCGGTCGATGGCCATCAGAGCGTCATGGACGTTCTTGCGCCGGTCGCTTCCGGATGTCAAGGATACGGTAGCCCGGCGATCCAACTCGGGAAACGGCTCGGGGTTGCCTTGGTTTCCACCGAATCCGCCGCGCCCCTGAAACGCTCCGCCTCGTCCCGGAGCGCCCGGCTGACCGGCCGGCTGCTGACCGGCGGGCAGTGTTTGTCGACTGAAGGCAATCCGGCTCCGCAACATCGCGGCGGCCGTGGCAATTTGGAAAAGACTCCTGCGGGGTATCCCTTGGGACATACGCTCTCTCCTCTGTACGCTATACCAACAGGGGCTATACTCCGAAATTCCACTTGCGCCCGCCCCCTCCTGGTTTAGAATAGGAGTGTATCACCTTTTGATCCCTTTTTGGAGGCTTAGATGAACCGCAGCTCATCGCGTCGCAGTTTTCTGGCGGCCGGCTTGGCGCTACCCGCCGCCGCGTCCGCTTCTCGTTTTATCGGGCAGGCGCAGCAGGCGCCGTCCGCCACCGCTCCGTCCAGCGGAGCAGCTTTGAAATTCAAGACCCTCGGAAAAACCGGCATGAAGGTGACCACCGTGGGCTTCGGCACGATGATCACTTCCGATGGATCGGTGATCGCCCGCGCCGCCGACATGGGCATTAATTATTTCGATACGTCCCGCATGTACTCCGGCGGCCAGAATGAGCGCATGGTGGGCGCGGCGCTGAATGGAAAACGCAATAATCTTTTCATTTCCACCAAGTGCGACCGAACTACCAAGGCGGATGTGCTCGGAGAACTCGACACCAGCCTCAAGGAGTTGAACACGGACCATGTGGACGTTTGGCACCTGCACGGCAAGTCCAGCCCGGCCCAAATCTCGGACGACCTGCTGGATGCGCAACATACTGCCAAGCAACAGGGTAAGACGCGGTTCATCGGCGTGAGTTGCCATCAGAACCTGCCCGGAATCGTGGACCGGATCATCGAAGCCAAGCTGGACGTGGTTCAGCCGCAGTTCAGCTATATACAGGACCCGACCTGGGCCGCCGCCATCGACAAGCTGAATCAGGCCGGCATCGGCGTGGTCGCGATGAAGGTGATGGCGAGAGCCGGCGGCGGCAGGGGCCGCGGAGCCGCTCCGCAGCCCGCGCGCCCGGCCAATCTGGCCCCGGCGGCGCTGAAATGGGTCGTCAAGAACCCCGCCATCGCCACCACCGTGCCCAGCATGACGGACATGGATCAGTTGGACCAGAACTTCAAGGTCATGGCTCAGGAGTTCACCGACGAGGACCAGAAGGTTCTCACCGCCAGTATTGAGCACGTCGGCCCGTACTACTGCCGGACGTGCGGCGAATGCGCCGGCCAGTGCCCCAAGGGCCTGTTTGCGTCCGAGATGGTGCGCTTCGTGATGTACGCGGACGGTTACGGACAGTTTGCTCTGGGCCGCGAGAATTTCCAGAAGATGCCGCTGGAACTCCAGCAGGTCCGCTGCGGCGACTGCGGCACATGCGTTGTCCGATGCCCCCATGGCATCGATATCGCCGAGCGTCTGTCTCGCGCGCAGGAACTGTTCGCATGATGAAGGTCCTCGGCGGGCTTCTGCTCGCCGCGCTGATTCCGGCGGTCGCCCAGGTTCCGGCGACCGCCCTATCCTGTAATCTGGTCCCCGGCTGGGCGCAAGCCGGCGGCGCGCGCTACTACACCACCGACGACCTGTTCGAGTACATGGACGGAAACTCGGAGGGTTACTTCTCCTACAATTTCCAGGACATGCACGGCGTCACCTGCAAGCAGGGAGACGTCACCTTCGTCGTAGACGTGTCGGACATGGGCGACGCGGATATGGCTTACGGCTGGTTTAGCGCCAACCGCGATTCCCGGCAGCCCGAGTATAAGGTCGGGGCGGGCGGACAGATTGTTCCGCGAAGGCTGATCTTCGCGAAGGGCAAGTACTACCTGGAGATCGCGGCCGAGCCGGAGCGGGACCACAGCGCCGATCTGAAGGCTTGGGCCGCCGCTCTCGACAAAGCGTTTCCCGGCAGCACTACCGCGCCGGCCGCGTTGTCCTGGTTTCCAGCCGAGAAGCAGCAACGCCTGCGGCTCGTTCCGCAGAGCGTGCTGGGCCTCAGGGTCCTGAAGCGCGGGTATCTAGCCGAGTACGACTTCGGCAAAGCGTTCGTCGTGCTGGAGGATACGCCGGCTTCGGCGGCCGACGTCATGAAGCAGTTTCAGGCCCGGTTCCCTTCGGCCAGCCCGGCGAAGCTGGGTGAGGAGGCCTTCCAAGCCACCGACCAGTACCTGGGCCGCATCTTCGCATTCCGCAAGGGCCGCTATATTGCGGGGTATGCCGTGACCGATCCATCGGCCGATCCGGCGGCTCTCAGCGCTCAACTGGCGGCCAAGATTCAGTAGCGCACGAATCCTGAAAGGAATCGCCCGCAGGCGGCATAGCGCAGATGACGCGCAGTGCCTGCCGTCCGCGGGCGTTTTTCGTTTCAATCCAGCATCCCCGCCCGGCGGCCACGCGGGGAGGTCCTATGCGTTTCTTCCTTCTGGCTGGGCTTGCCGCAGGCGGCCTGTTCGCTCAAGACCAGCCAGCCCCTGCCCCGGATACCGCCACGAATGAAGCTTCCAAAGCGGCAGCCGATCGGCAAGAAGTCACAGTGAAAGCGCCGCCGCTGAAGGTCAGCACCGTGTTCGCCCTGCGGGCGAAAAAGTGCTCGATCCCCTTGCTGATTGTGCGGAAGGGCGTGTGGACCGGAGACGAGAAGATGATCATTCAGGTTCCCGCCGGATCTTCGGGCGCAGCTAAAGTCGACCACATGCCGCTGCTGCGCGGACCCGCGCCTTCCTGCGATGATAAATAACGATGACCCGAAGAGACACGCTTCCGATTGTGCTCGCAGCGGCGCTGGCCGGGTGCGCTAAGAAAACCGGAAGCAAGACCTACGCCATGGACGGCGAGATTAAGGCGCTCGATCCGTTCAACAAAATCAGCCACCATCCAGGCCGGTAAGATCGGCGACTGGATGGACGCGATGACCATGGAATACCGCATCAAGCCGGATAGCGATTTCCAGAAGCTGAAGGTGGGCGACCGTATCCACGCATCCGTCGTGGCGAATAGCGACGACAGTTTCTACGTCACGGATGTGACGGTGCAGCACTAGCGCCGGCGCTTTTGAAAGTTCCGTTAGCGGATGACGGCGCCTCCACCTTCAGGAGCTTGTCGAGTTCCAGGCGGGTGTTGGCCGCCGCGTCCTTGATGAAGTCGCTTTCGCCAGGGAAATCGCCCTGGATTCTGCCGCTCCGGTCGATGAAGACGAGGTGCGGCACCCAGAAGATACGGGGATCGTCCGGAGCCATTCCCAAGTACACGTTCACCGCAGCCTGATTGGAGTAGCCCACAGGAAAGGGCGGCCGGAACTGCGCGACAAAGCCGGGCACGTCGGCTTCTGCGGAAGGATTCACTGCGCATTCCAGAAACTGTACTCCGCTGGGCTGGTACTGGCCGGCCATCGCGACCAACTCCGTGGTGAGCGCCTGACAATGCGGGCATGTGGTTGAGATGAATGCAAGCGCCACGATCTTGCCGCGGTAGGCCGACAGGCTCAGGGGTTTTTCCTTGCCCGTGCGCAGGATCTCGAAAGGCGGAGAAAGCCTCGGTCCGGCGGCGACGGCGGTGAAGGCGAAAAGGGACGTGATGCAGACAGCGGCGCGCATAAGGTTACTCTAGTTAGATCATAGCGGCTTACGAAGCCTTCATGCCACCGTTCGTCCCTCTTTTTCGGAACGCCCACGTTCAGACCATCGCGGCCAACTTCTGGCCGCGCGCTTCCACCGGCGCGGCCGCGGAGCGGCGCATATTCGAAACAGAACCGGGCGTTGACGTTCCGGTCTGGTCGGACCGCCCGGCGGGCGAGGCGGCCGGCGAAGTGGTGCTGGTTCATGGAATGGAAGGGTCGGGGGATTCGCCGTACATGCGCGGCATGGCCGCGGCCGCCGTGCGGGCCGGATACGCAGCGCATCGTTTTCACATGCGCTCGTGCGGCGACACGGGGCGGCCGTGCCCTACCCTTTATCACGCCGGTCTGACCAGAGATCTCCGCTTCGTTCTTCGCCGATTCCGCGAGGAGGGACGCCCGCCCGCGATTGTGATCGGGTTTTCCCTGGGCGCCAACGTGGCGCTAAAACTCGCCGGGGAGCTAGGCGATGAGGCCGGCGCCCTGATTAGAGCAGTGTGCGGAGTCTCCACGCCGCTGGATCTGGAGGCGGCCGCGCGACGTCTACAGCAGCCCGTCAACCGGATTTACGACAGCCGGTTCGTCGGCCGAATGAAAAAACGGCTATGCGCGACGGGCCGGTACCGGAAATCGGATTTCACGGGAGTGCGGAGCGTGCTGGACGTTGACGAGCGTATCACAGCGCCATCGTTCGGGTTTGGCACGGCCACGAACTACTACCGGACTCAATCCGCTCTCGGCTACGTTTCCGGAGTGCGCGTGCCGGCGCTTCTCATTCAAGCCAAGGACGATCCGCTGGTACCGTTCGATGCGTTCGAGTCCGGGCAGGTGGTCTCCAATCCGCACGTTCGGCTCCTTGCAACCGAACATGGCGGCCACTTGGGCTTCCTTGGGCGCGCCGGTTGCCGATTCTGGGCGGAACGGGCGATTTTGCACTGGATCTCGGAACAATTGTTATGAACGACTCGTCTCAATCGTCTAGGACATAGATGAGAACAGGCACATCGTCGTTCTGGGAGGCGGTGAAGGCGGCGGCGCAATCCTTGCGCGCCGCCAAGATGCGCACTTTCCTGACCCTCCTGGGAATCATTCTCGCCACCACTACGCTCATTTCCGTCATGTCGGTCATTTCGGGAATGGATGTCGTCATTGCACAGAACGCGACGGATCTGGGCGCCAACGGCTATACCGTGGCCCGCATCGTCATGATGCAATGGGACCCCAAGAAGTATCTGGAGATGCTGCGCCGCAATCCGGTACTCAATCAGGAGGAGTTCGAATTCCTGCGCGGCCGCGTCACGCTGTCGAGCTATATGGGGCTGTCCGCCCAGCGCAATGTAACGGTGAACAAAGGCAGGGAGCGCTCGGAAAACGTGGAACTCCGCGGCGCTTCGCCGAGCATCGGCGTGATTAGCAACTATCAGGCCGAAGGCGGGCACTTCATCCTGGAGAGCGAGAACTCCCAGCGCATGGAGGTCGCCTTCATAGGCCACGACATCCAAACCAAGTTTTTCGGAGACACAGACCCGATCGGCAAAATGATCGAAGTCGAAGGCACTCCTTTCCGGATTATCGGCGTATCGAAAGCCAAAGGATCGGTGCTTGGTCAGTCGCAAGACAATTTCGTGGTGATCCCCGTCGAGACCTACTTCAAGAAGTGGGGCGCGCGCCAGGGAATGATGTACTACGGGATGGCCGTGGATCACGATCACCTCTTTCAGGCGCAGGAAGAAGTGCGGGTCCTGTTACGCGCCTACCGCCATCTAAAACCCAAGGACGACGACACGTTCTCACTGCTGACTTCGGACGCGCTCCTGAGTTTCTGGAATCAGTTGACCGCGGCCATTTCCGCTACGGCCATCGGCGTGGTTTCGGTGTTCCTCGTGGTCGGCGGCGTGGTCATTATGAATATCATGCTGGCGGTGGTGACCGAACGCACGCATGAGATAGGCATTCGCAAGTCCATTGGAGCGCGATACCGCGATATTTTGAACCAGTTTTTGGTGGAATCGTCCATGATGGCGGGCATGGGGGGCATCATAGGAGTGAGCATCGCGTGGTTCATTTCGCTGTTGGTGCGCAGTTTTACCGCCGTGCCGAGCTCGATACCTGTTTCAGCGGTCGTCATTGGGGTGGGGCTCTCCTCGGCGGTTGGGTTGTTTTTCGGCATCTATCCGGCTCGGCGCGCCGCGCGTCTTGACCCTATCGAAGCGTTGAGGATGGAGCGATGACGCTGGCCCTGTTTACTTCCGGTATCCGCCTGGCTTTTGACACCATCCGCTCGCACAAACTCCGTTCGTTTCTCACGGTTCTCGGCGTGATCATCGGGACGAGCGCCGTCATTGGCGTGGGCTCCATCATCGCCGGACTCGATGGCGTTGTCACCAACCTGTTTCGCAGCTTCGGTCCGAACACCATCATCGTGACCAAGACGCCGGCCATGGGGAATTCGACGCGCGAGGAGCGGGCGCGCAAACCGCTCACGCTTGAAGACGCCCGCGCCATCGCGGCGCGATGCCCATCCGTGCAATATTCCAGCCCGTTCATTTACGCGGACAACGGCATCCACACGGCGCGCTACAAGGGAAACGCGGTCTACGAAATCGACTTCGGCGGGACTGAAGAAGGCTACGCCGCCGGCGGCTTCACCATGAAGTACGGA
Organism: Terriglobia bacterium; assembly: GCA_963783505.1. GTDB lineage: Bacteria > Acidobacteriota > Terriglobia > Bryobacterales > Bryobacteraceae > BOG-224. The sequence continues at coordinate 127,529 of CAWAOP010000022.1, forward strand.
CGGTTCTTCTCGGACGCCGAGAACCTGCATCACATGCCGATTGTCGTGATCGGCGAAGACGTCCAGAAGCAACTGGTTCCCAACGGGGACCCAGTGGGCAAGAAAATCCTGGTCGACGGGCACGAGTTAGCGATTGTTGGCGTCATGAACAGGCCGGTGTTCTATCCGCCCGGGACGGACGATACGCGCGTGCTGGTTCCGTATTTTACGATGCGGAAGATGTATCCCAACTTGAAGGAGCACGCCCTGATGGTGGGCGCCTATCCCGGCAAGCTCGCGCAGGCCGAAGACGAGGTGCATGCCGTGCTTCGCATCCAGAGGCGCGACCCGTTCGACAAACCCGATTCGTTCTACATGACCACATCCGAGCAGATGATCGAGCAGTTTCACAACGTCACTGCGACGGTTGCTCTGGTGATGATCATCATCAGTTCTATCGGCTTGCTGGTGGGCGGCATTGGCGTGATGAATATCATGCTGGTGGGGGTCACGGAGCGCACGCGCGAGATTGGAGTACGCAAAGCCGTGGGCGCGCGCAAGCCCGACATCGTTCTCCAGTTTCTTACCGAGGCCGTGGTGCTGACTGGTTTGGGCGGAGTGATTGGCTTGATGGTCGGCTGGATGATGTCGCTCGCGGCGCACCTCGTCTTCCCCACGCTTCCCACGTCGGTTCCGCTCTCCGCGGCGGTAGCGGGCGTTGTAGTCTCGGTCAGCGTCGGCATATTTTTCGGTATCTGGCCCGCCAGCCGCGCTGCAAACCTGGACCCGGTAGAAGCGTTAAGATACGAGTAAGTTCTGCCGCGGCGCCCCCAGGAGCTTTTCCGTCAGCGCAGGCATTCCGTCTGCCATACTAAAATTTCGCTCCCATGAATCCCCCGGAACCTTTCGTCGTGCGGGCTGCCCGATGGCTGGCTTTCGGCTCTGCCGTTGCGATCGTGTTTTCGATCGCTGTCTCCCAGATTTTGCTGGCGCTCGCGATCGCCGCGCTGCTGGCGTCCGGCTTGCCGTTGCGGTTGCCGCGAATCAAGTGGGCGCTTGGGCTCTTCATGCTGGGTACGCTGGTTTCGCTGGCGTTCTCCGGAGATATATCGTCCGGCCTGCCGCAAGTTCGTAAGTTTTACGTATTTTTTGAGCTGCTGGTCGTCTATTCCTCGCTGCGCAACTTGAAGCTGTTGCGCTGGCTGTTCTTGACGTGGGCAGGGTTTGGAGCCCTCACGGCTCTGCGAGGTTTCGTGCAGTTCGCCGAGAAACTGCGGCAGGCCCATGAACTCGGCCAAAGCATGTACACCTATTACGTTGGCGAGCGCATCACGGGGTTCACCAGCCATTGGAACACTTACTCCGCCGAGGAAATGTTCGCGCTGATTATGGCCGGCGCTTTCTTGCTCTTCGCGCCGCGAGCCCGCAGAACGTGGATCTGGCTCTTGTGCGCGGTCTGCGAGGCATTAGCGGTGCTGCTGTCCGATACGCGAGGGGTATGGCTCGCTACGTTCGCCGCCGCGCTGTACCTGATTTGGCGCTGGAGGCCCAAGCTTGTTGCGCTGCTCCCAGTCGCCGTTCTGCTGGCTTACTTTTTTTCGCCGGCAGCGATCCACGAGCGGTTTACCTCGATTCTGAAGCCCAGCGGAGCCGACTCCAACGAGTTCCGCCTGGTTGTTTGGCGGACGGGGGTTGAAATGATCCGGACGCATCCGCTGTTGGGACTGGGTCCCGAAGGTGTGGGCAAGCACTTTCAGGAGTATGTGCCCGCTTCCGTTCCCCGACCGCTACCGACCGGCTGGTACGGCCATTTGCACAACATCTATCTGCATTACGCAGCCGAACGAGGGATTCCCACTATGCTGTTCTTGCTGTGGATGCTCATTCAGATGCTAGTGGATTTCTCGCGGGGTATGCGTGAACTTCCGCCTGGCCGGAGTCTGCGGCGGTTCCTGTTGCACGGGGCCACAGCGGTCGTGCTAGCGGCGATGGTTGAAGGGTGCGTGGAACTGAATCTTGGCGATAGCGAAGTGTTGACCATGTTTCTGGTCGCCGCCGCTGCCGGGTATCTGGCGCTGGATACAAATGTCGCGGAGGCTTGAGTTGTTGGAGGGCAGGGAAATCGTGCTGGCAGGCGGCTCCGGTGGTTTGGGCGCGGCCCTTGTGGGACTTCTCCTCGAGGAAGGCGCGCGGGTGGTTCTGAGCTACCGCTCGAACCGCGAGCGCGCTGAGCAGTGGGGGCGCTCCGCTTCCGTGATTCAGGCGAACCTTGCCGTAGCCCAGGAGCGAGCCCGCCTGCTCGACGCAGCGCCATCAGTCTACGGCCTGGTCGTGTTCGCCGGTGACCCGGCTCGATCGCCTAATCCGGCGGAACTCGAAGCGGCCATGGCGAAGTCGCACGAGGTGAATTATCTGGGTCCAATACTATTGGCCCGCGACGCCGCGGCTCGCATGATGCAGCTCTACCACTCCGGGCTCCATCGTGCTTGTCTCGACTATGCAGGCCAACGCTCTCTTTGCAGGATCCACGGCGTACGCAGCGCAGAAGGCGGCGCTTCAAACCGCCGCGAGAATCCTCGCCAAGGAGTGTCGCGGAAAGTCGGGTATCCGGGTCAACGTCGTGAGCCCGGGCGTGATGGATGCAGGTATGGCGAAAGCCAGTATAGCTTCCGGGAAGTACGACCGGTTCATCGAGGAAGGAGTGATCGGGAGGTTCGGTCGCCCTGAGGATGTAGCCCGTGCGATCCGACTCTTGTTGGAACCAGACAATTACATCACCGGGCAGGTGCTGTGTGTAGATGGCGGCATGACTTTATAGAGAGGGGATTGTCGCTCGGCGTCACGAACCCATGGCAGCGGCGCGGCGCATTCCAGGATTCAACGGCAGGTCGTAGCCGATCAGGCAAAACTGATCGAGCGCAAAGAGCACGACGGATTCGTCTCCTTGCTGGATTGCGAGGCGGCGCTCCTTGCGCCAGGGGGTTGTGTAGTCGCCGATTCCGACCAAGTGGCTCGCCTGAGCCGGAGTGAAACCGTTTCCCAAAGGCAACTGAATGGACTGCCGGGCGCTATTCAGATCGCGGTTCCCCGTATAGATGAAGTTCTCCGTCTTCAAGCAGTCGAGGATAGCCGGCGTCCAGGTGGAGGCCGGATAATTCACCAACCGGTTGAGCGCAGTGTTGTTCGTGTCGTGAGGATAGAGAACCTCGAAGCGCGCCGTTGGGTAGCTCGCGCGGACATAGCTCATGATCGACTGGGTGAATTGCCCGATCAGCGTTGGCAGGAAGACGCATTCAGAAGGAAAGTCGCTTGGTGAGGAGTTCTGGCTCGGAATTACGCCCATAGGGCGTCCATACTGCGCCTGAAATGCGCTCGAAGTGTACGCATCGTAAAACGGCATACCGGACGCCGCCGCGTTGTACCACCACTGGACCTCGCCGAATTGCAGGTAAGGGCGGAGCCCGGCCGCAGTCATGAGCCCGGCCATTTCCAGATAGGCTTCCTGCCAGAATGCCAGGCTCGTCGGCGAGAAGTTCGTCTGTAGGGCGGGCGTACTCACCAACGTTGGGTCACCATTCGGATAGCGCTGGGCTATTCCGGTCTGGACGGTTGGATCGCCGTGCTGCAACTCCATTGAGAACGCCGCGGCCGCATCGATGCCGTATTCCCTCAAAGCCGCAAAGTAACTCGCGTGCCAGTCCCGGGCTGCGCGGTTGAGTCGTGGTGACGCTGCAAGATCGGTGCGCCATCCTTGAGCCCACGCCATGGTTGACAAATCACCGTCTAGACCGCCCGATAATGCGCCACTAGCCTGCGCGGTGAAGGTAGCGCTGCCGCTTGTATCGGCGGATACCGAAAGCCCGTTTCCGGCCGTACCCAAGGCGCGTGCCCAAATAGTGAGCGTCGCGCCGTTGGCCACGCCGCGGACCGCGGTTGCGCCGGCGTTTAGCTCTAGAGCGAGAGCTAGAGCGATGCTCGCCGCGGTATCCGCAATCAAGTTGAGGTGCTGATAGCTCGTTCCCGCAATTTGCAGATTCGTGTACGCGCCAAATTCCGGAGTTCCGGTGAAGACTACCGTAGCGGACGCATACTGGCTTCCTGGCCGGGTCAGCTCATAGAACCACATCGCCCCTGCGTAGTGATTTGCCCGCCCTTGAAACCCAAGCGTGTTGATGAGCCAAGCTGTACGTTCGGGCGCCAAAGCGAGGGAGTGCTCGGTATCCCAGTCTGTTGCCAAAGTAGTGCGAGGAGTTGCGGCGAATACCGGCAGGCTCGTTGTCGGATATGCGATCTCGAAGAAATCGAAGTAGAAGACTCCGGCGCCCGTCTGGGTCGCCGTGATCGTATGGACCCCGGCGCTGGCGTCAGCTACCTTAATCCGAACCAGCGAATCCTCCTCGCCGGTCATCGCCAGAGTCTGACTGCTCATTGCGCCATCGAACGAAATCGCTATTTGAGCGCCCGCCGTGCTGTCGCTCCGGAACATCCGCGTTCCGAGGTACACGGAGTGGCTGGAGTTGGCTGTGTAGGAGTACGCGACGGAAGCTCCAATGGAACTGGTGGTGCGGATTGAACCCCCTGAGTAATTTCCAATCGCTGAAGCCTGCCACGCGCCGCTCCACGTCAGGGACTTATCGGAGTCTTCCACTCGCCGGCTTCCCGGTCCGGCGACGGAGTACTGGGTGTTCGCACCGGTAACCCTCCAGTTCGAAATCACAACCTGGAACTCCCTGCGCGCAAAAATGTCGGTCTGCTGATTTGGCGCCCAAGTCCAGCGCATCTTCCGGACCGACTGAGTCGGCACCTGCGCCAGCATGGTAAAGTCGGGTCCCACGTAGCCCTGAAGGTTGCTGAAATCCAGATTCACCGTCCAGGCGCTGGGCGATGCGCCGCCTGCCATGAGCTGCCAAGCAGGCGTCCAGGTCTCGGTTCCGGACCCGCTGACGTTGGCGTATACGCCGACTCGGTTCCCGTTTGCTCCTGACGAAACCGCATACTGCAAGGTAATCTGCGCGCCGTTCGCCGCCGCGGACATTCCGGTATCGGCCGCGCTTGCGTTAATGGAATCAGCCAGGCCCTGCGCCACTCCTGCAAGCGTGTCGTTGTAATACATCATGTGCGTGGCGTGGCGCAGCCAAGGCGAGACTCCGTCTCCAGCTTCCCACACGAGCTCGACGTAATCGGAGGCGGTGACCGCACCGCCTAGCGCGAACGCCGCTTGCGCGGAACTGAAGCCGCCCACTGCGGCGGTTGCGTAATTCAGGAGTGGAACTTTGTATTCCAGTTCCGCTCCGTCCGCGCCAGACGCCCAAATGCGAAGGAAAGGCCAGTCCACGGTCGGCCACAAATTGCAGTCCATTGCCATGCAGCTTTGGCGCGCTTCCTGATAGGAAAGCCGGATGCCGCTCAGGTCGCCGTCGGGCAGGCAGCGCAACGTCGGATGCTCGTGGACGTTGTCTCGGTTCCACTCGACAACCGCCCAGTCTGTCTGTTGGCGAAATGAACCCGAAACGGTAAAGCCGGTCGTGTTGGTTTGGCTGAGCGCGGCCACAGCGCTCGGCTGCTGGAAATAGCATTGAAGATCGCGGTCCGGCCGCAGTTTTGTGAGTGAGTCCGGCATCAGAGGCGAATGAGAACCGTCAGATCGGCTCCCGGGTTGGTCTGGCCGATAGTGACTACGGAGAGGGTGATGGTCGATCCCGCCGCCAGAGGCGGAAGCTGGTATCCAGGGGCGCTATCCGACGTCGTAGCACTCCGCGCGAAGTTCAACGTGCAATAGATGTTGCCGTTGACATTCACGTAGACTTGAACCGGTTGGTCGGCGGCTGTGCCGAGCACGGCGTAAACGTCTCGCACGGAGTGCGATTCGTCTACTACCAGCGCAGGAGCCGCCGACTGGTCGACCGCCAAGTACCCTTCGACCTGTATCGTGTACTGGCCTCCTGCGAGGGTCCGCAATCCTTGTTCGGCGACTGCCGTAAAGCAGGCGCTGCTGGTTGGCCCGACTCCGTTCTGATTCGTCGCGAACAGCTCGGCGCTTGCTATGCGGGCGTCAGGCAGCGAGATCCCATAGCTCCAGCTTCCGCTGTACGGGCTGCCAAAGAACTCAGGTGGAAATGGCGCAACAGCAGCAAGACCCGCCAGGTGGTACACAGGTGTCTGGGTCTGGTGCAACGCGGCTACGCTTCCGTTGACGCCGCGCGCCACATGGTAAGACGTACCATTGTTCTGAACGGCTAGGACTTGCAGCACTTCCCTGTCGATTTGGAGGTAAGCCCCCGGTTGCGCCGGCCCGGCCTGTGACAGCGATATGGTCGTACCCGCAAGGCCAACCTGGCTACCGAGGGTGATCGACGGCGTACCCTGTAACTCGTCCCAGTAGTACAGCGTCAGTGTTGCAGAGGCGATGGTTCGCGTGTTCGTGAGGCTCGTGAATGATACGCCGCTCAACTCGACCGTACCACCCTGTCGCCCCGCGCTCAGCGTGAAGAATGGCGCGGGCGGCAGGCCGGGGTCCGCGGCCCCAGCGCCCCCAATCTGATACCGCGTCACAATTGAAAGTTCCGGCTGGCACTCCACATCGTTGGCGTTCGCGGCGCGTCCCGTGATATGCGCCGTCTCCCCTGGCCGGTTGGGGAGGCCGAACTGCACGGAAGGTCCGTTGCTCTGTGCCCCGAATTGCCACCCGCTGTCCGCTACCACGAAGTAACTTGTCGCGTCCGGCTCCGTCGTCCATGCCGGTGAAACGGTCAGAGTAGTGGCCGTGCTCGAGGTAACGACGCGCTCCTGCCCAGCGCCGGTCCCCCGCGTAATTCGCGCGACCATTCCGTTGTATGCGTTCGCTGCCAGTTGCAGGGACTGGCTCCCCACCGTGCTGCCAGACTGCGCGGTCGCCGCAGTTTCCGGCAGTTGCTCCAGTCGCCAATGGAAATTCGCATGATCGAAATTCGGATCCGGCAGCCCAATCAACTGTGTCGGAAGTCCTGGGTCCGTAATCTGGCAAGCGGGCGCCTGGTTCGATGCGATGCGGTACATTTGCGCGGGGTTGATGCCTCGGTACACGTTGAACGAGGCAGTGCCTGGCGCTAAGCTCACCCCTGTAAGGGTAACCGCGCTCGAATTCGCGGCGATAGCCGCCTTCACTACGAACGAAGGCGCGCTCTCCTCGCCGGACGCGTCTACGCCCGTGATCGCATAATACAGGATTTGTCCGGCTGTAAAGGTTCCGCCTCCGGCCACCCCGGGTACCAGACTTACCAACGGAACCCCAGGCCCGGTCGGTGACGGGCTCGGTGGCGGCGTAAAAGTGACTGTCACATTCGTAGTCGCGCCGCCGCTGCCTCCGGCCACAGCCTCTAGGACTCCAAACTGTGGATTCCCGATCGAGTCGAGAATCGCGCCCACCAGAGGTTTGGGAATACCTATTCCGGCATTGCTCTGCCACCCGGCGCCCGATCCAGACCCCACTTGTCCATTGGTGTCCGCGTACCACGAGTCGTCGTGCATTTGCGCGGTAATCGTGGTCACTCGATAGTTGGTCCCTGGAGCCACCTTTAAGACTCGGAAGGGCTGCCGCTGAAATCCCTCCTTTAGGTAAGTGACCGTGATCAGGTCGCCTGGCCGCACGCCGAGAGCTTTCACGCTGGTCTCGAACTCGATGTAAGTGTTTCCGAGGACCGACTTGTTCAGAGCCAGCGTCAAGATGCGGGCAGCCTGATCGTAATGGGGCAGGCCATACGCGGTGGACATAGCAGAAATCTCCTGACCGCACCGGGTTACATCGTCAGCATCCACGATTGAGAAGCTGTCCTGCTGATACCCATTCATCGAGTCCTGATATTCCACGCTGAAGTAATTCGGTGAGTCTGCCACACTACGCGAATAGACCCGAACGCTCGGCTCGCCGGTCGGCTTCCGCAGTATGCCGCCGTATCCATTCGTTCCGTCCCCGAAGTCATAGCTCGGCCAGCCCCCGCTCAATTGTTGCGTGCTGTTGGACCAAGCAGGCTGCGCGGGTGATTCCGCGGCGATGGTGTTCTCCACCCGAAGCTGGACCAGACCAGTCGGACCATAGGTCATCAGCAGCCGAGACGCGCTGCGAACTCCGCGCGCTACGTCGCCGGCGCTTCGCCGTTTGGTCAGTGCAAAGTTGCACTGAAACCGGGGGATCTGGATCGGATTCCCGTTGAGGTCCAGCGCATTGATCAGTTCGTCGCAGTATGCCGCCGTCGTCGCAAAGCTGGGGATGTCGATTTCCGAAGGGCTCCATCCCATTCGTCGGAGAATATCCAACAAAATCCAGGCAGGGTTGCTGCTGAATTGTTGGCCGATTTTCGTTCCGTCGCTTCCATAGATCGAAACCTGGAGTCCTTGAACCAACACCTTCACGCTGGGAATGGTCGTACCGCTGTTGATCTGGTTGGGAACAACCACGGCAAGGTAGGCCATGCTGCCGTAAGGGTCGCCCAGCGGATTACCGCTGCTATCCGTGAAATTGAGGTCGAAATTTCCAGACCGTTGGCCGAGCGACACGATGTTATACCAGCCCGTCGCCGTCATGTTCAAGCCGCCGATTCCCTCTGGGATTGCGTAGCCGTTCACCAGGACCGTCAACACGCTGGTCATGTAGCCAATTCCAAGCAGGACTTCCATTCGCGTCAGATTGCCATCATTGCGTTCGAATACAACCGGCGGCTCGAACCACGCAGTTCCGTACACCATCGGGACAAAATCGTTGTACCGCGCCACATTCGGCGTCACCGCCGAAAGTTGGTAATCTTTGCCGGTCGCGCGAACCATAATAGCGGGCGGGACGAACTCGATGCCGCCGAAGTTCAGAAACATTCCTCGCGTCTGGCAGTCGCTCCGCGCGTGGCCACAACTCGTGAAGGGGGCGCTCCCGTTCAGCGTACCTGTCCCGCCAGCCATATCCGCCGAATAGCCACACCGATAGAACTGTGAGTATTGCCCGTCCGCTCCGCCGCTTACTGCCTCTTGGCGCTGGGCGGCGGTTGCCGGAAACTGCCACGGGCAGCGGCGCTGAATTCGAACCTGCGGCAGAAGCGCTCTCTGCATACTGAGGCGGTTGGTCGCGGAGAGCCTGAATGTGGCTTCCCGGATTTCGACGGGTGGGTCGCAAATCCCCTGGAAGATCACGGCAACATCGCTAGTCGGGGCCTGACTGCAAAGGTTGTAGAACACAAAGCTAACGGAGAGCTGCGCGCCTTTCCATCCCGTCGCTCGCTCTATTTCGGAAAAGTGTGAATCGGCGTTCGCTAGCGTGACTGATACCTGCGGTATCCCATCCACCCCTTGGGCCGTCGCCGCCTGCATCTCAAACACGTTTTGGCTCAGTACGCGCGCTTGATATTCAACGCCGCCGACAGTAGCTGCGTGGGTGCTCCACTTCTCCGTTTGTCCACTGATTAGCGTGCAGGTGAACAGCAATAACGGCGTGTCTGTGACGGCAGCCTCTTTTAGGTCATAAATGGTTGACATAGACGATGTTCAACGTGCAGGAGTGGTTGTTAACGCCTAAGGAAACTACGTCGAGTTGGTCATTTCCCAGGCGCGCATTCTCGTACACCCCACTGGCTATCGAAGTCTTGTATGTTGACGCACTCGCTTGCGCCTCAGCTTGCATTCCATAAATAGCTACGCTAGCACCGGCCTGTATCGACAGCGCGAAGGTAGTCGAGAGCGAAGTAGCGTCGCCGTCAGCCGTAAACGCGATCCGGCGCCAGGATGGACCCACTGACCGCGTCGTCTGACTGGGGCCAATGAGCATGGCAACTGCGCCGGGGGTGTCTGCGCGAACGTATGCGCTCAGGCAGTAGAGGTATGCGCCCGGAGCCGCTAGCGTCTGAGTAATGCTCTGCGCAGCCGCTCCGGAATTCGTCAGGCGCCACGCCTGCGTCCCTCCGGCCGGATCTGGAACCGCGCTCGCCAATGCGATTGCTGGACCCTTTGCCCAAGATGCATCGGCCAGATTCCCGCTTTGCGCAAACAGGTTCGCCGTGGGGTCAACAAAGGTAAATGCGTTCAGCGATCCTTCACTCTGCGCGAAGAACCGCTCAATCGACGCCAGTTCTGGGTCGCTAAGTCCTGCGTATTGAAGTTGCCAGCCTACGATTTCCCCTGAAGGGTCCGCCAGCTTTATCGTGCTTCCATCCGAGGCTGCGTTCAGCACGGTTCGCATCTTCGTGGTCTTCTGAATCGGGAATTGGCTCAAGGCCCCCGTGCCGAGCTGAGGAAAGGTCATAGCTGAATTAACGGTTCTCCGTAACCGTAAGCCGCGTCGAGCCGTTCAGTTCCGCTCGCGAAGTAGTATTCAGGTCGTCGGAGGCCAGGCTGCAGCTCTGATAAGTCGTTCCATCCCAAGGGTTGGCGAAAGTGAAGCTCCCGAATCTGCCCTCTTCGGCGACCGCGAAGTTCTGGAATGCGGCCACCTCCGCCTCATCCAGTTGGTTGAAAGGGAAGTCCCAGCTATGCAGCGGACTGCCGCAGTCCCTGTAGCGCTGTTCCGTGCCGTCCACGAATCGATGGATCTCGTTTTGGTATCGAACCGTCCGCTTAGCGGGGTATTGGGCGGCTGAGTTCGTCTTGAGTGTTGGAAATTGGGCCATAGGCTACAAGTCATTCACTACGTCATTAATCGGATTTAGGTTGAGCATGGCATTCCGGACGGCCGCTGCTATGTCGCTGCTGCGATCCATTAGGGATTGTGCATCGAGCGCTTGCACGTTTACCGTGATCTGGGCCGCCGCCCCTGCGCCGCTTTGCTGGCTCGGCGCATCGGGAGGGGTTGGCCCCGTCGCCATGCCCTGGGATTGCGCCGGAACGTTGCTGATTGTAGGCGAGGGGTCCCCGACAGTTGACCCGCCTCCGTCGTAGGCGCTCCAAACGTCCGATAGGCTTGCTGACGAATCGCCGTACGCGCGCGGCAGCCCATATTGGTCCGAGTCTCCGCCAGCTAAGCCCGATGGCGACCATGAGGTTTCGACGTCTACGGGTGTCGGCATAGCGTACTTCTGCAGTTCCGGTTGAGAGCTCGATCCTCCGCCCCCGAACAGGCCCTCTAGGCCGCCTATCAGTCCGCCGAGACCAAATCCGCTCTCCAATACGTTCAGTACCGTCGATCCCCCGGCGCCGCCGGATTCACTCTGGCTGTTGCTGGTGGCTGGAGGCCGCACAGTCCCGCTGGCCCCTTCGACGGCGTTCTGCAGAGCCTCCACCAGTCCCTCTGTATCTTCCTGCGTGGACTGATAGTCGCTTGAGCTCAGCGCTTGGATCGCGCTAAAGTCGTCGAGAAGCGTATCTTGACTGTTTCTGCCCATCGTCGTTCTCCGATGCGAATTCGTTCTCGAGAATCGTAAAGGCGTCCGCCTGCCTTGCGCTGAGCTTGTCGAATTCAATTCCTCCAAACCGCCGCCGGGCGAAAAACTCCTCAACCAGCGTCACGCTCTCCGGCGTGATATATGACTTGGGGCACTCCATAAGGGCAATTCCCTTTCTCGCCCAGACCGGCGCCGCATTTCCGCGCTCCGTGATGTTCTCCCAACCGCACCGCCGTCTCTTCTCCAGACCGGATCGTCGGCAGGCGTCGCACTTCCAACCGGTCTGGTTGGAGAATTGAAAGTGGAAGGCGACGATCAATTTTTTCGTTCAGCCTCGGTTAGGCCTGCCTCCGCCCGCACCGCAGCCAAAGCCTCGCGGAACAGGTTCTCCGGCCCCGATTCAGCCAGCAACTCCGGACTGGCCGCGGCTCCGTCGAGATCGAGCCCCGATATGCCTCGCAGTCCCCACATAACCCAGAGTTTGTCGATCTCTGCCCGAGCCAAGGCCGCATCCATCTTGTCGTCTGGCTTGCTCCCGGCCCCCAGGTACTCCATTTTCCGCGCCAGTTCGCGAATTCTGCGCATCAAGTCCAGTCGCCGTGCGAATGACATCTTAATCACGGTGTACTGAACCCCCGGTGCAGCTACCGAGTCGACTACCTTTAGGCTTTCGTAAGTCACGAATCCTCCCGCCGAGCGAAGCCGATGATCCAAGTTGAGAAGACGCGCTATGATACAGCGCCCGTCAGCAGCGCGAATGCTCTATCCGAACGCCACGGCGATCTCATCGTTGACCGTTCCCTGAGCCCGTGACGATTTGAACGCCCACTGAAGCCGGTTGTCCCCGTCGTCGAACTCGGGAACCACGGGAATCATGCTCTGTAGATAGACTCCCATCACCTGGCCGGCCGACTCGCCGAGTTGCAGAAGCACGCTCACCGGCGATTGCTGTCGAGCGGCTTGATACAACCCTTCCGTGGCTGAGTCATCCATGCTGTAGAGCCCGAAGGACGCTGTTACCGTGCGCTGCCCAGGGAGGATGGCCAATGGGAGGTTGCTCCCGAATTCTTTGCTCCGCGTCTCAAGTCCGTTCTTGAGAACGATGGAAGCCGATGTCAGGGTGAAGAACTGAGTTGGCGATGCGCCCAGCCATGCTTCTCCCATGTTCCCTGGCACGATGGAATAATCGAACGTTCCTAACGCGGGCTCCGCCGGATAACTCTGCAGCCCGGCGGCCTGCCCTGAGAAACTACTGCTGTCTATCACGTCCTTTGCGAGACCGCTGAAGTGAAACTCGTGATAGTCTCCGTTGACCACGATCTCCATTTGGTCGATGGCTGCCCCGCACAGCAAGCGCTGGACAGCCGTGCCGGGCGACCAGTAATCGAAGACGCTTACGCTCGGTAACGCGGTCGAACGGCGAGTACGTAATAGTCGCCCCGATTGGCGCGCCGGCCGACGGCAAGGTTGTGAATGGAGCGTTAAGTTGGACCGTTTGCGCGTCAACGATCGCCGCAACGAACCTAAGCTCGCCGTTGCTTGTGACGGCTTGGCCGGCAGCCAATCCATGTGCTGCCTGAAAGCCAAGCCGGCCCGTCGCCGTCGCCGAGGCCGCGGTTCCGCCGCCGTACTGTAAGGGGGCTGCGCCCAAGGCGGCCTGGAAGAGGGGCCCGTATCCGGGAGGGCCTGCCGGTTGTTGCCAACTCGTCATATAGGTCTTAACCTGGAACGAGGTCTTCTTTCGGCCTCCGGGCGGCAACCCCACAAAGGTGCGGCTGCCGGTCTTATCTTTCCGCTGGGTCACCGCTAGTTGCTGTGATACCGAAAGCTTCAACGCTGGTATGCGGTTGGCGGCCGTGATTGTTCCCACCGTGCCATAGGCGCCTTCGAGCGCCGTGTAGAACCGATTGGCATTTGAAAGAATATAGGACGACATCTCAGCTCCTGCTCACTCCGATTTGAAAATTGATTTTTGCCGGCTGAAGGAAGTTCTTCCCTCCTTGCTTCGCCGCCGCATAGGAGATCTCGTACCCTCCCGCATAGTACATGCCGTCTCCCCAATCGCCCCGGGCTGCTTCCAGCGCCTGCCCGACGGCGTCCGCGTAGAGTTCCAGATTGTCTTGCAGGCCATCCAGCCGGTCCTGCGAATGACGGATTTCGACTGCCATCTGGGCGACGCCCGAGAAGCTGCGGAACTTCTCGCCCATCTTGTTGATCACCTTTTCGCAGTACACATTGACTGCCGGATATTGAACGCCAACCGTGCGCTCGGCCAGATCTGCAGCCACGTTCTGGGATTTCACTTGAGCCGCGCTCAACGCGGCAGGGGCCGTACCACTATTTAGCGTGATGGCCGCCAGCCCTGCGTTGACCCCGCTCGCGCCTGTCAACAGCGTGATTACTTTTGAGGCGCACATGGCCCCGATCGGACTTGCCATTAGCCTCTCTCCAACGTACGCGCCGTCACAAAGACGTAGCTTGGAGCTTGTCCCGATCCGGCTGTCCGCCCGCCTGTGGTTACTTGATTGGGTTGCGTCCAGTTGGCCGCCGGCGCGATTGGCGCCGCATTTTGGAGAATCATCGACTCCGGCGCGACCCCTACGTAAACGTTCCAACCAATTGCGTTGGATGGAGCGGCCTGCGGTTGCACCAGCAAGGTGTTGTTCGCTGTCGAGGCCACCGCCGGCGTGGCGCTCCCGCCCTCCTGGCTCTCCCGGTTCACCCATGACATCGTTACGTAGTAGGTTCCCGCCGCCAGATTGCCGGCCGTTGTTTGCACGACCGGTGTGGCCGCTCGGGGAACCGGGTCCGTGGCGATGCCGACTCCCAGGTCGATCAACTTTTCACGCGCCCAAACCGCCATCTCGTGAAATGCATCGCGCTTGCCGCTGTACCGCTCGTTCAACTGGTTGAAGTACGCCGCTTGGTACGTCAGTTCGAGTGATCGGAAGGCGTGCCAGAGCTTGAGCGGAGGCGTCACCACTACGTGGCTCGTGTCTGGCGCCGCCGTCAGCCACAAGGGGTCGAGGGAAGGGCTCCGCCGGTTGAGCAGGCTTGTTATCTCCAGAGACAATTCGTCCTGCGCCGTCGCGAGTTTGCGATCCAGATCGATCCCTTCTGTGCTTGCTGTATCGAGGATCTGCGAGTCCTGCGCCGCCAGGTCTTCGATTGTGGATGCTGGACCGTCAGTGAACAGAGCCATATTCTTCTATTCCTCGTTCCTCTAGCCTTTGCCCTTCAGCTTGCTGAGTTCCGAAGGAGTCATCACCGCGATTTGCACCTTCGTCGCGGTCGCTTCTTCCGCGGCCTTTCGCCGCGCATCCTCATGCGCGTCGCGATAGGTCTTGACCTCTTCCGGCAGCGCCAGCCGGGCTTGTCCTTCGGTAATCATCCTTGCGGCGAGCCAGCGGGGCGTTTCCGTCAGTATTCCCTCTTTTCCGCCGTCGCCCGTGGCCAAGCTTGCCACCACGGGAAACGATTCTACGATTCCGCTTTCTGTCTCGCGCAGCTTCTTGTAAAACGACTTCACATCCATGCATTCCTCCGACAAGTGGGGCAAACGCTTCCGCCTGCCCAGGCTTCTTCCGAATGGCTCCTGGGCTTGCGCCACAGAGCCAATCTGGGGCAGACGGTCGTTCGTTTCCCGCCCGCCCCGATGGTCCCCGCTTTCCGCCTACGTGTTCACCTGCACCGCGCACGAATTGCGCAGGATGCCGCATCCGTACAGCACGTCCACCGTGAACTGCTGCGCCAGCGTGTTCGGCTGGTAGCTCATCACGACCCGCATCCCGAAATTGCCCAGTTCCGCGTATTCCGCGATCGCCCCGGTTCCCGGAAGCGGTTGCGGGAGACGTCGAACTACCAGACCGATGGCGCTCTTCGTGAACGCCAGGTTGTGAGTGTTCACCGTGCTGGTCCCCGTCTTCTGCACGAACTGCGAACGGAAAACGAAAAAGTCTTTGATCCGCCCCACCGTTCCGTCAATCAGCGCGCGCAAGCCGGCGTCGCCGGCCGTCTGAAACTCGCTGAATCGCGGGATCTGCCGCCACGCCGAATACGCGCTGGCGTCCACCGCAATGTACTTCTGCTCCGTCGGCGGCACCTTCGACAGGAACAACGCCGTCTCGGCCGCATCGATCGTGGCTTCCGTGATCGGCGTTCCCGGCGTGCCCACCGGCGTGTTGGACGTAAAGCCCGCGTAGAGTGATAGCAGATCGGTCTCGATCCGTTCGGCCACCGCCACAACGGCCGGCTGCATGTAGACTCTCAGCAGGTCGGGCACCGCCAGCACCTTCGTCACGTCCGGAATCTGGAAGCTCGCCTCCACGTGCGTGTTCAGCACGATCTGCGCGTTCCCCAGACTCGGATTCTGCGTTTGCACCGTCCCGCCTTCCAGGATGTTGTTCGCCACCATGGCGGGCGGAATCGGCACGTTGACTGTGTCGCCGGCCTGCGCAAGCACCGGCTCGTAATCGCGATTCACCAGGTTCCCCATGATGAGGTTCCCGACCAGCGCCGGCAAGGCGTCTGCCGCCACAAGCTTGACAATCGCGGTTGCGACGTTTGTTGATGTAATAGCTGCCATTGATTCTCCTTCTGTGTGTTCACTGCCGGCCGCTATTGGCCGGTTGCCTCTAGGGCCGTGCAGACGCTCTGTCCGCTGGTCCTAAACTCTCTGGGAATAATTCCGGGGAAGGCGCTACTCAGGGTCGTCCTCAGACAATCGGAGCTACCGAGCCTCGCATAATACCGCGCGCCATTCGACCGAGCCGCTGCCCGCGTGCCCCCGTGGGTGCGAGCGGAGTTCCGACCGTCGCAGACCGGCTTTGTAATATGCGAGTGTCCGTCGCTGACGCTTCTTGATCGCTAGGCAAGGTGGGGCAGGTGCTTCTGCCTGCCTACGCTCGGTCAACGAACCTTATCTAGGGGAAGACTGCTCCCGCTCCTTCCCGTAGCCCATGCCCGCGCGCTCCGCGAGCCCTTCAGTACCCGCGCAATGTCTGCGACGCAACCCGGACGATTTCTTCTCGTACTCTCTGCATTTCCTCTGCGCTCATACCCGGCCGGATGCGCTCCATGTCTACGGTCTCTCGTCCGGCCGGGGGGGACTTTTGCGCCGCCGTCATCCCAGTCCCGCCTGCGATTCGCGCCGGCAGGAACTCGGGATTCTCTGCGACGAACGAGGCCAGGTACTCTTTCGCCGGTTGCTCGCCGGCATCGCCGTGCGCCACCAGACGCCCGTCCTCCGAGCGTATGATGTCGTCCTTCACGGCTTTGAACGCCAGATCGATCTTCGACACGCCCAGCCGTTGCAACTCGGCCCGAATCGCCGAATTGCGGTCCGCCTCTTCCGCCATGTGCCTGTTGCGCAGGTTCTCCGCCGCCATCTCGTTCAACCGGCGTTCCAGGTCCTCCCTCCGCCGCCTCTCCTCCTGAAGTTCGGCCTTGTGCGCAGGCTCGATCTTGGTTCGTTCGCTGTTGACGAACTCCTGGACTGCTTGTCTTACGATTGCTTGTACGTCAATGCCTTCCATAGTCTTCCTCGTCAATTAATCGGCCGCCCCTTTGCTACGGCCTGTCGATCTCCTCAGCCACCCGATTCTTGATTTCCTGCCGTGCGTCGCTCAGGTATTTCAAAGCCAGCTTCTTGAATACCTGTTTCTTCAGCGTTTCGGAGCCGATGCCCAGCGCTAATAGCCTCTGGGCGTCGTCGAGTTCGTTGCTAAAATCCCCGATGTCGAACTCGTCGAGCCCCGTCACGTCGATCGTTACCCCGTCCTGCCGCGCCGCGGCGATTGCCCACAGCGCCTGTTTCAGACTGTTTTTAACCGCGTCTCCATACGCCCGGAGCACCTCTTCCGTGACCGTGAAATCGATCTGCTTGCTCAGGGCCGATTGCCGGGCCGAGCCCGGCCCACTCGATGCTCCTTGCGAGGTCACGTAACTGACCCGGTAGATCTCCTCCTTCAACTGCTCCAGGTTATCCGCGGCGATCTGGTAGACCTTTCCCTCCGGCTCCGTCCAGCCAAACCGGTCTCCCGATCCGAGTTGTATGTAATAAGACTCGCCCACGATTTGGTTCCACGGTCGCTCCGAATACACCACCGGCGTAGCGAACAGCCCCATGGTCAGCGCCCAGGCCAGCGCATTCGATTTGTTGAAGTGTTCGAGTTGTAGCAGTGCTGCCTTGTTCATCAGCCACAGCCCCTCGCTGACCCTCAGTTTGAAGAGAGGTACTCGGCGAAGCCCAGCTAGTCCGTGCCGCCCTTCGTCGATCAGTTGGATCGCTCCAGGATGCCCCGTCTCGCCCGTGTGCCCGGCGCCGTTTGCCCCGCTGGCCATGCGATATAAACGGAAGTTTTCTCGGTCGTACCAAATCCATCGAATCTCTTTTTCCCAGCCCGAGTCGGCGTTCTCCGCCTGCCGCAGGCACGATGTCCGCACCACGGCCCACTCCAGCCCTCCGGCCGGGTCATAGCTCCAGTTGATGACTTCCTCCGCGGAGTAATCCGTCAGAAATGCCCGCGACCGGCCTGCCGCATCCTCCTCGGCCCGTGTCAGCGGCGTTCGCCCGTCCAGGCCGCCGCGCGGAAAGTCCGCGACGAAATAACTCGCTCCGTAGACCAAAGCCTGAGTGAATCTCTGGCGGAAGAATTCCGAAAGACTTGTCCCCTTCAGGTCGCAGTCTTCAGCCAACTCGCTGTAGAAGGTTTTGGCCCGCTCGTCACTGCCGGCGAACTGCATCACCGGCTCGCGCCTCATCAATGTTGCGGCGTACCAGTCGATAATCGAGCCGATGTAGTTCTCGTAGAACACCCGGGACAGCCGTTCCTGGTATACGTCGTTCGGCTCCTTGTGACGCCGCACGAGGTACTCCCACGCGTTGGCGCGGAGCCGCTCACCGCCCTCGTAAAGGTCTCGGTATTGCTTCCACATCGCCTTCCGCGCGACGTATTCCGGATGCTCCCGATTGATGTTATCCATATCCTGTTCCTGCATCTGGTCCGTGTAGGGCAGGCTGTCCTGCCTGGCGCCGCGTGTCGGACGCCGTCCGTGGCCCACGCCGGCCGATGGCTAACCGGTAACGGCTGACCATTGACTTCCGAAAGCCGCTTGTTCCGCCGCCTCGCTCAGAAGAGCCGGTGTCCCATCTCGCCCACTGGCGCCATGGGTCTGCATTCCTGCCACAGGAGGTATCCCACCGCGTCGGAAAGGTGCGTTCGCATGCGGTCCCGATCTTTATCGATCTGCCATGTGTCCGCTCTGAAAGCCACCTGCTCAAAATCCAGGATCAACTCTTTGCACTTCCGGTCCACGTACAGCCCGATTTCCCCTGAAGCCGACCGCAGTTTCGCATTGACCAGATTGATCCGTTCTCTAACCGCCGGGTTCGATCGCATGGTGCGGTAATCCACCTGGATGCTCGAATGCGCCTGGAAGAATTCGCGTATCATCTGGTAGTCCGAAGAGCCCGTCGTCTGCGATTGGTATCCCGATGCGTCTCCACAGACCGCTACTCCCGCCCGGTGCCCGCCATACCGCTTCAAGAACTCCTCGCAAGCTTGCTGCGTGGTGCTGCGGCGGATCACAATCTCATCCAGCGCGTATAGCGTTCCACCCCCCAGTTGGGCCACCACCGACGACATTGGGTCCACATTGAAATCTAGCGTCCACAACAGCGGCGAAGCGGGATTGGCCTCGAACTTGCCCACGTGCGCATCCCGCTCGAACGCGTGATAGACCCTCATTCCGTCCTGGCTCAGATACTCCCCCAGGACTTCCTGCTGGTAGAACCGTTCGTCGTAGCTTGATTCGAGCCTCCGGTAATACTCCGGAACCTGCTTCAAGAGAAACGTGTTCTCGAACGGTTTGGCCAGAATCGCCTCGTACCCCTGCTGCTGGCTCCCGATGAAGCGTCTATAGACCCAGTCGTATCCCTTAGGCGTCCAAACGCCAAAACCGCACAACCGGGTGGCCTTCGGGTCCCGAAGCCGGCCTTCCAACCGTAGCCATGCCGGCTCCTGCGTGTAGGTCAGTTCATCGACTCCAAACCACGCGAGATTCGTGCCTCGCAAGCGTTCGAAATCCTCGAGCGGCCGGAACAATACCCGCGACCCTGTGTCCGTGAGCACGAGCGTGTTCTCGGCCTTGTTATAGTCATATGGCAGCCGGTTAGCGTCCAGGAGTTCCAGCAGCGCGGCGGCTGTTGCATCGCGCAGCATGGGGTAGGTCGGCGCGCCCAGGAGCCCGGTCCGTCCCGCATTGATGTAGCTAAGGCGCAATGCCTCCTGGCAAAGCGCTTGACTCTTTCCGCTGCCTACCGGGCCCGAGAAGCCCTTGAACGTCGCCTCCGACGAGTGAAACTTCCGCTGTGAAGGCAGTGGTGAGTACGCTATTTCTCGGAGGAGACCGGTTCTGGTTCCACCCAGCGCACCGTGATGTCCTTCGGACTCTCCTCCTGGAACTCGTGTTCCAACTGAAGGAGCTTCAGATAGTCCCCCATTGTTGGGTTGACCTTCTTCTCCTTTACGTTCCGTTCGAAAGCTGCGATGGCGTCCCCGAGCAGTTTTGAGACTCTTAGTTGGCTTCGGACTTCCTTCCATCGCGGACACTCCTCGCAGGTCTTGGGAGCGGCCTTTGTTCTCTTCTTGATCATCCATGCGCTCCAAAGAAAAAGCGGCTCCGCGTTTCCGCGAAGCCGCGCAACCCTCATCCCGATTTGAGACTAACACCAGCGCCGCTCAAGTCCGTCTACCGGGTGCCGCTAACCCATTGATAAAGTAGGCCATAAAGATTTTGCGGATTCTTGTGAACGTGTTTTGACGAGCGCAGGAAATCGCAACGCTTCTCCGGGTTGTGCACTGCGCGGCTCCACGCCGGGTCCCTCCCCTGTCAAGGCAAAGTAGAAATGTCCTATTCCCAGCAAAGTAGAAATGTCCGCTTTACGAAGTAAAGCGGAGGGGGTGGGGTTAGAGTGGATTGGTCCGCGAGGGGTCGCGCCCGAGCGGATGCCCAAGGCCGAGGCGACGACGGGGCTGGCTCCGAAGAAAGCATCGGCTAGCGACCCTCCGATGGCGGCGACGAAGTCGCCATCGGAGGGTTTTGATTTCAAGGGCGTACTTTCTTTGGTGGGGCCCTTGAGGAGCTGAGGCCTTGGGCTATGAAACGCGAGAGGCCGCCGGGCCGATTTTGCCCGGCGCTCCTTTTGCCTTTCGTAGCGGAGGGCCCGCTCAACTGCGAGCATTGGACACCTCGATGGCTTGGCGGAGAGAGCGGCCAGACCGGACAGAGAAATTCTTCATCCAATCGCTTTTGCGTTGTGGCTTGCCAATGGGGCGCGCGGGTTTTACCTCCGTCGTCGGAGGCGCCGCCAGTTCGCGCAGCGGCGGCGCGCAGCGGCGCACGCGCACATAGCGGTCTTGGAAACGCACCGCGACAACCCCGTCCATTCGCTCCTCCACGCGCACCCAGGCCTTGCGCATCCCCGTCCGAATGTCCCGGCGGTCGATTTGATAGACCTTGGCGTCGAACCTCACGGTGTAGTCGTTGGTCACCTGCCGTTGCTCGACGTGACTCAGAATCACCGCCAGATCGTGCTCTTTGCTCAGCGGGCGGTGGGCGTCGGCAGCGTCGGCTGGCTGCACGATCAGGGTCCGGTTCCACCAGGGCAGATAGTCTGTCTCCAGGTAGGCATTGGCTTGGTCGATGGTGCCCACTTGGGCCACACGCATGCCTTTCACCAGCCGATCCTGCGCCGTCAAAAACTGGCGCTCGACGCGCCCCTTGGCCTGCGGCGAGTGCGCCGGAATCCAAATCACACTCAGTTCGTGCAAGGCCCGCTCGATCTGCGTGGGCGGCATCTGGGGCCGATCCCGGCCTTCGCGCTGCTCCTGCCGTTTGGTCTTGACTGCCACCTGGAACATGCCCGCCTTATCCGTGTAGAACGCCAACGGTTGGCCAAAGCGCTCCAGGTACGACCCCAGCAGGCGCCGGTTCTCCTCGCTCGAGTCGTGCCGCACGAACCGCGCGAACAGCCGGCTGGTGGCATCGTCGATCATCGAAATCAGATAGATCCGCTCCCCCCGGCTCTCCAACCAGTCGTGCGTGCTGGTATCCCACTGCACCAGTTCGCCGCAGCGGCTCCGCCGCGGCCGCCATTGGTGCACCTCCACCACGCCGCGCTGGCCCGCCTTCCATAGCCCCGCTTTCGCCATCCACCGCCGCAACGTCTCCTTGCTCACTGTCGTCTGGTGCAGGTTGTGCAGGTACTCGGCCGCCAGCGTCGGTCCGAAGCCTCGATACACCGGATCGGAGAGGAGCGTGATCGCTCGCTGTTCCATCTCGGCCGGCAGCTTCCGATTCGATGCTCGTCCGCGCAGCTCATGGATTACCGCCTGGTCCCCTCTCCTCCCCAGCTTCAGCAGGAGTCGCCGAACTTGCCGCTCGGTGACGCCGATCTCCTCGGCCGCCTGCTTCTGGGTGATCAGTTTCTTCTTGGCCTTCTTCAGGGCCACCAGCCGGTCTCGTTCGGCTTGGGTCATCAGTAGTTGTCCTTTGTCCACCCTCCAGGCTGGACCCGGTCAATAGGACATTTCTACTTTGCCCAAATAGGACATTATCATTTTGCCGCGACACGCCGGGTCCCTCCCCTTGCCTCCCGCCGCTATTTCCGAAACAATAGCAGGTTCATGTCTGTGCCCCTCGCTTCCAATTCAAAGCGCGTCAAATACGCCTGGCATCGGGATCTGAACCGCTCGCATTGGTTCGTCGTCGCAGTCGCATCCATGGGCTGGATGTTCGACACCATGACGCAGCAGTTGTTCAACCTCGCGCGCCGTCCCGCGCTCCATGATCTGCTGGGCCGCGGAGCCACCGATTCCGCCGTCTCCGAGCAGGCCGGCTACGCCACCATGATTTTCATGATCGGCTGGGCCACCGGGGGCGTGCTCTTCGGCGTTCTCGGCGACCGCATTGGGCGCGCCAAGACCATGATGATGACCATCCTCTTCTTCACTATCTTCACGGGTTTGAGCGTCTTCGCCAGGGGCGTCTGGGATTTCAACGCCTACCGGTTCCTATGCGGCCTCGGAGTCGGCGGCCAGTTCGCGGTCGGCGTTGCCATGGTTGCCGAATCCGTTCCTGATCGGGCGCGCCCCTACGCGCTCGGCACCGTCCAGGCGTTTTCGACGGTAGGCAATATGCTCGCGGCCCTCATCGGCATCGGCATGGGCCAACTGGAACAGTCCGGCGTGATTTCCGGCGCCTGGCGTTATATGTTCCTCGCCGGCGCGGCCCCCGCCCCGCTGGCGCTCGTGGTCATGAAGAAACTCAAAGAACCGGAGCAGTGGATCAAGGCGCGCGCCGAAAAGCGCCGCATGGGCTCGTACCGCGATCTCTTGCTCACGCCAGCCCCGCTGGCGCAAGAACGCCATCGTCGGGCTTCTGCTCGCATTCGCGGGCGTCGTGGGGCTATGGGGAATCGGCTTCTTCAGCTACGACCTGTTCCGGCCGGTTCTCGAGCGCGGCTTCCGCGCGCAGGGATTTACGGGCGCAGCCTTGGCCGGCAAGGTCACCATCTGGATCGGCATCACCAGCCTGCTCCAGAACTTCGGCGCCTTCTTCGGCGTCTACGCTTTCACCTGGCTCACCGGAGCGCTGAACCGCCGTAAGGCGTTCGCCATCAGCTTCCTGGCCGCCATGTTGGCGACGGCGTACACGTTTTGGAACCTCCGCACGATCGGCGACTTGTTCTGGATGATTCCGCTGATGGGTTGCTCTCAGCTCGCGCTCTTCGGCGGCTACGCCATCTACCTGCCGGAGCTGTTCCCGACCGCCTTGCGCAGCACCGGGACTAGCTTCTGCTACAACGTCGGCCGATTCGCCGCCGCCGCTGGCCCGCTCACGCTTGGTCTCCTGACCAGCCGCGTCTTCGCCGGCCACGCCGAGCCCATGCGCTACGCCGGCATCACCATGTGCCTGGTGTTTCTGGTGGGCCTGGCGGCATTGCCCTTCGCCCCCGAAACCAAAGGTCAGCCGCTGCCGGAGTGAACGAAGTCCGAGCGCGCTACTGTGCCCGCTGCGACACCCTTACGTAATCCACCAGCATTCTCTGCGGGAACTCGGTCGTGCCATCGGGATTTCCAGGCCATTGGCCACCTACCGCGAGATTCAGGATGATGTAGAACGGATGGTCGTATGCCCAAGCCGCGCCCGCAGGAATCCCTATCGGAGTCAGCTTGTGATACGAATTGCCGTCCACGAAGATCTCGATACTGTTGGGATTCCACTCCAGCGAGTACACATGGAAATCATCGGCGAAGCGCTTTCCAGCGGGCAGCGAGTAAGGCTTTCCGATCCCGTTGCCGCCCGAGTAGCCAGGACCGTGTACCGTGCCGTGCACGAGGCCGGGCTCTTTGCCGATGTTCTCCATGATGTCGATCTCGCCGACGGCCGGCCACCCGCGCGCTTTGGAAGCATCTCCCAACATCCAGAACGCCGGCCAAATCCCCTGGCCATATGGAATCTTGATGCGCGCCTCGATCTTCCCGTACGTCACCGCGTAGAGTCCTTGCGTCTTGAGCCGTGCGGAGGTATATCCGGAGTCTGTCTTCAGAGCCTGGATCGCCAGGTTGCCGGCTCCATCCAAAAATGAGTTGTCGCGAGAGTTGGTGTAATTCTCCAGCTCGCGATTTCCCCAGCCGGATGCGCCAAGGTCGTATGTCCATTTCGTGGAATCCGGCGCGGAACCGGCAGGTCCATTAAATTCGTCGCTCCAGACGAGCTTCCAATCGTTCTGCGCTATGGCAGGGCACGCAATCGTCGCCACCGCCGCCAGCGCGTACAGAGTCCTCATGGCCCTAGTATCGCGCCATCTGGCCCAGTTTTAGGACTCGCTGACCCGGTTCAGAATCTCTCCGTACGCGTCGATCCTCCGGTCGCGCAGGAACGGCCAGTTGCGGCGGGCTTCTTCGATGCGTCGCGGAACGCACTCGACAATGAGGGTCTCTTCCTTATCGTGCGAGGCTTCCGACAGAATTTGCCCGAACGGATCGCACACAAACGAACCGCCCCAGAATTCCAGGCCATGCCCGGCCGGCCCTTCGTAGCCCACGCGATTGACCGCCGCAACGTACACGCCATTGGCGATCGCGTGCGCGCGTTGGATGGTTCGCCACGCGTCGTATTGCGCCGCTCCGGCTTGCGCTTTTTCCGAAGGGTGCCATCCGATCGCCGTCGGATAGAAGATGACTTCGGCTCCGGCCAGTGCCGCGATGCGCGCCGCTTCCGGATACCACTGGTCCCAGCACACCAACGGAGCAACGCGCGCGAAGCGCGTATCGAAGCAGCGGAAGCCCAGATCGCCGGGCGTGAAGTAGTACTTCTCGTAGTAAAGCGGATCTTCGGGAATATGCATTTTGCGGTAAAAGCCCCGCAGGCTGCCATCCGCATCCAACACACTGCCGTGTTGTGATACACGCCCGCGGCCCGCCGCTCAAACACCGAGCCAATCACCACGATTTCCAGATCGCGAGCCAGCCGCCGAAGCGCCTCGGTGCTTGGGCCGGGCACAGCCTCGGCCAAATCGAACGACTCCGCGCGTTCCTCGCGGCAGAAATACTGCGAGCGGAACAACTCTTGAAGGCAGACGATCTGCGCACCCTTGCCCGCGGCCTCCCGAATGCGCCACTCGGCCTTGGCCATATTCTCGTTGGGATCGGCCGAGCAGGCCATCTGAATCAACCCAACACGAAACTTGGCTTGATGCACATGACCATTGTAGCCGCGCCCTCCGCTGCTATCATTGGTCTTTCCCGTGCCCTACCGCTGTCTCGTGTTTTTCGATATCGACGGCACGCTCGTGCGCCGCGCGGGCGCGCACCATCGCGAGGCTCTGAGCTACGGCATTCGCCGCGTGACGGGCCTGGAAACCACAACCGATGGCATCCCGTTGCACGGAATGCTCGATCCCGTCATCCTGCGCATGATGATGCGGCGCGCCGGGGCTTCCCGGAAGACAATCCGCGAGTCGCTTGCCGGAAGTGATGCGCGCCGCCGAGCGGCGCTACCTGCGAACCTGTCCTCCTATTGAGGACAAACTATGCCCAGGCGTTGTGGAGGCGCTCGAAAAACTCGAGCGGCGAGGCGCTTTGCTGGGCTTGGTCACCGGCAACCTCACGCGCATCGGTTGGAGAAAGCTGGACCGCGCCGGCGTGCGCCAGTATTTCCGGTTTGGCGCTTTCGGCGAACTCGCCTCTACGCGCGCGGCGCTGGCCCGAATGGCAAGAAGGGATGCGCGCGCCCGAGGCTGGATCGGGCCGGAAACGCCCGTCGCTCTCATCGGCGATTCTCCCGCCGACGTGATCGCCGCGAAGAAGAGCCGCCTGTGCGCCATTGCCGTCAGAACCGGCATCGCCACGGCCCATGACCTTGCCGCCCAAGGCCCGGATTTCCTGCTTCCCAACTTGCGCCGCCTTCGTCTGGGCATGGTGGGCCTATAAGCAGGCCTTTTACGGAGGTTGATTTGGAAGGCGAATCCGCGGACAATAATTGACCGGGGTCCGCGAATGAAGTACTCCCTAGTTCCTCTGGACGGGTGAGCGCCCTCCGGCGATCCCGCCCAATTCCCCCGGACCGGGCGGAATTGCGGTACATTCCCCCTTTGGAAGTCGACAAACATCCCGACATCAAACCCGGCGAACTTCGTTGTCCTCGCTGTGTGTCTAAGGACATCGCGCCGTCGATGCCCCGGGGCTTCAAGGACGCCTTCATGCGCTTTTGGAGTTGCCGGCCGCGGCACTGCCGCTCGTGTGGGCGCCGTTTCTACGAGCGTTACTACAAGAATCAGGAGGAACAGGAGACAACGCTTGCGGACTCGGGTCCGGCGGATCCCCAGCCGCCTGAGGATGCCGCGCCTGCGGCCAGGGAGCCAAAGCAAGCCGAGGCTTCAGCCGTTGTCAAAACCGCGCCCGCCGACGCCGAGCCGGAACCCGAGCCCAAGGAAACCGAATTGCGGTGCCCCCCATTGCTTCTCTCGGGATATCGGTTACACCCGGCAGCGCACTACCGGAGATGCGATCATGGGCATGTTCCGGCGCATCCCCAAGCGCTGCCGCGCGTGCGGCCGCCGCTTCTACGTAGCGCAATGGACGCAGGAAGCCCCGGAGCCCGAGCCCCAGACGACCGGCGCCGATCCCGGAGAACCGGCATCGGCGGGTCAGTACGACACGCCTGCCGCTGAGCCGGACAGCGCGCCCGCGGCCGAGACGGCGGGAAAAAGCATTCGATGTCCGCGATGCCATTCCCGGGACTTGGCCATATCGGTCAAACGCGGCATGTGGGATGGATTCCTGGGCATCTTCCACCTCGAACCGCGGCGCTGCCGGGTCTGTAGTTGCCGGTTCCACGTGCGGATTTGGGAATCTCAAGAACCGGCGACGGAGCCGGCGGTCGGCGAACCTGCCGGCGAATCGCATGAAGGCGCCGGGCAGGCGAAGGCCGTGGAATCCAAGGCGAAAGGCGCAAGCGAGGTTGAAGCCGTGCCGGGTGAGATTCGGTGCCCTCACTGCCGCTCGAAGGACCTCGCCCGCCCGCTTCGATCCGGGTTTGGCGGGGCATTCCAAGCGATCCTGCGCCGTGAACCGCGAGTCTGCCGCCAATGCGGCCGCCATTTTTACACTGCGGCGCCGGGCCATCATCTGCCCGACGAGTCCGCGGATCTGCCGCCCGGCGAGACCCCGGAGACATAAGAAAGGCGGGCGCCGGAACGCCCGCCCGAAACAGCTCGCGATAGGGTCTCGCGCAGTCCCTGACTAGAACACGAAGCGCAGGCCGGCGTCGGCCCGCCGGGCGTTGGTGCCGTCGGGGAAGCCGGCGGTGGCGCTGCGGAGTCCCGGAGTCGTCGCGGCGCAGGTGGTCGCCGTGGCCGATGCGCACGGGGCGATCACGAAATTCGGCGCCGCCGCCGTACCTTTATTGGCGGCCTCAAAGCCCGTCGAGATGACGCCGGTCGTACTGACCGTATTCGTCAGGTTGAACACCTCGAATAGGAGTTGAACGGAAGCTCCTTCATGGATCTGCCAAGTGTGGGCGAGGCGCGTGTCGAAGCGCGTGATGGGGTCGATGCGCAACGGGTTATTGGGGAGCCAGGGCACGCGGCTGTCGCCACCGAGCCCATCCAGGCTGCCGGTGAAAGCCAACAGATTGGACACGTTGGTGGTGGAGGACCAAACTACCGATTCGTAAGCAGGCCGGCCGCTGGCCAGAGTCAACAGGCCGTTCCATTCCCAGCCGTTGACGAACAGCTTGGCGAAACTGTTGTTGCTGTGCACAAACGTGGGCCGCGCGATGAACGTACCCACGAAGCGGTGCCTCTGGTCCAGGTTGCCGTTACCTTTGTCGTTGCGGTACGCGCCGTTGTAAAGCCCCAATGGCGAACTGAGGGAGTACGCATTGCTGCCGGACTCCTGGTTCTCATCCAACTCGTGGGACCAGGTGTAGGAAACGGTTCCGGAGAAGGTCCCGTTGAACCGCTGGTTGAGTTGCACAGCCAAGGCGTCGTACCACTGCTTGCCGCCGTTCTCCACCTGGTTGATGTGGCCGTACCGTGTATCGATGCGGTTGCTGAGCAGGTACACCGGAGTGCTGTAGACCTGTCCGGTCGGCGTGTAGTTCGAGTCGAGGATGGTGAAATTGTAGACCTGCGAACTGAGCGGACCGATGTTGAGGTCGCGGACGGTGACGAGCCGTTTCCCGCGGTTATTAACGTAGGAAGCGGTCAGGGTCGTCTTGGGGGAAAGCGCTCGTTCGATGCCGATATCGAACTGTTGGGTATAGGGGTTCCGGAAATCCGGAGCCGCAAAAGCGATGGAGCGATTGGACGCCAGCGCTCCGGCCGGGCTGGCCAGGGTGTTTGGAAAGACCGGCGCGCCGGCCGAGGAGGGACTGGTAATGCTCAGGCTCTGCGTGTACACGTCGTCGTTCGTGAAGAAGGTGGATACCTGGGACGAGGTATACCGCGCGTAATACAGCCCGTACCCGCCGCGCAGGACGGTCTTGTCGTTTAGCGAATACGCCAAGCCGAGACGGGGAGCAAAGTCCTTGGTGGTCTCGGGAATCTTGCCCGTCTGGGGATAGTTGGGATTGACGGTAGTCGGTTGCGGAAGCAGAGCTCGTTCGTAGCGCACGCCATAATTCAGGGTCAGGTTTTTGGTGGCTTTCCACGTGTCCTGCGCGTAGAAAGCCAGATCGGTGATGTGGGTGTCCACGATAGGATTTCCGAAGACTTGGGAGTAGGTGGAGTAGTGGCTCGGGCCTGCCGCCGGGCTGGTGAAGTCCTGCGCGAACGTGGTCACGTTGGAATAAGTGTAGGAACCGAAACGGTTGCTCAAGCTGTTGGAAAAGTCCTCGGTCTTGGCAATGTCGAAGCCGAACTTGAAGGAGTGCCGGCCAGTGACCTTGGACAGGTTATCGACGAACTCGTAGCGGTTCTCACTGGGAAGGATACGCGGCAGGATGCTGTAACCGCCGAGAGTGCTGACTCCGGCGACCGAGAGGCTGAGATTCCCAATGGGATAGGCCGCCTGAAGAGCGGGGTCGAAGTCGTCGGCTTGGCGGTCCTTGAACCAACCAAAGCGCGCCTCGTTCACAATGGAGTTTGTCGGCACGAAAGTCCAGGAGAACCTGGCCATGCGATCGCGCACGGAATCGTCCCCGTTGGTTCCGGCCGCCGCGCCGGACGTGCTCGCGATGCCTGTCTGGATTCCGTTCATAGAGAGCCACTTCAAGTAGTTCATGTCCACGGTAAAGGAATGGCGCTCAGTGGGTCGATAGTCCAGCTTCAGCAGGCCCAGCAACTGGTTGCCGTTACGGGGCGTCTGGCCGAAGAGCCTCGGCAACAAGGAGTTGATCGCTGTGCACTGGGCCGCCGTCGCCGGAGCCCCGCACCCGATCCAGCTTTGCGTGGTCTGGTTTACCGACGAGTTGATCACACTGTCGATCATGGGGAATGTACGTCGCTGGACCTCCGTGTCGGCGAAGAAAAACAGCTTGTCTTTCACAATCGGCCCGCCGATAGTGCCGCCGAAAATATGCCGTACTTCGGGAGGGTTGATGGCCGTGACCCCGGTGTTGGTTGGGTCCCGGGCGTCGAGCGTGCGGTTGCGGAAGAACTCGAACGCCGTGCCGTGGAAACTGTTGGTTCCGGTCTTCGTGATGGTGTTGACGACGCCTCCGGAAGCTTTGCCGAACTCCGCCGAGTAGGACGAGGAAAGCACCTGGAATTCCTGCACTGCGTCCTGCGAGATTTGTGAGCCGACGCGGGTGCGGCCGGCGTTCTCGTTGTAATACTGGTTGGTGGTGTCGATGCCGTCGATGAGGAAGGCATTCCCCCCCGCGATGCCGCGGAAGGTGACCAGCCCGAAGTCGGCGTCTTTCGTGACTGCGGGCGTGATTTGAACAAAGCCATCCACGCGGCGGCCGTTGATGGGCAGATTGGCGATCAGGTCGTTGCTCACAACCTGGGACACCTCGGTCTTGGTGTCCTCCACTACTGGCGCGCTGGCCGTTACCTCCACTTTCTGAGAAATGGCGCCGACCGCCAGCGCTACCTTCAAGTCCACGGTCCCGCCCACGCGGACTTCGAAAACTTCGGTGGCGTACGGTGCGAAGCCTTGTTTGCTCACGGATACCTTGTATCCGGAAGCGGGGACCAGCGCCGACGCAACAAAGATGCCGCCTTCCGTAGTAGTCAACTCGCGTTTGAGACCCAGCGAGTCATTCGAAACGGTAACCGCGGCGCCCGGCACGGCGGCGCCCGTCGCGTCCAGCACAGTACCTGAAACGGTCCCGAATGCAGCGGTCGCCTGGGCAAAGACGCTAGCCGCAAAAACCACTGCCACGATGATTAACGTAACGGTTCTTTTCATATCCTCTTCCTTCGCCCCGTTTGCGAGGGGCGCTGGCGCAATTCCGCGCGCTCAGAACGTCAGGCGGCCCGAGATCTGCAGTTGCCGTGGGCCCCACAGCAGGTTGCTTGTCAACGTAGCCGACAGGAACGGCGTCGAAGTGTACGGAACAAAGCAACCGTTCGTGTGGGCCGCGCATAGCCCGGAACCCGGCGCGGCGTACGAGAACGCGCTGGTGCTCACGCCGGAGACGTTGGTGTGATTAAACAGGTTGAACGCTTCGCCGATAAGCGAGAGCTTGAGGCGCTCGGTTATAGCGAATTGCCGGCCGATCCTGAAGTCCACATTGTGGTATCCGGGCCCGGTAAAGGCGTTCCGCGGCAGCCAACCAGCGCGGCCATTCGTGGAACCTGCGTAGCTGACGCCGCCGCTGATGCCGTAATCCGCTCCACCGCTGGGGTAGGAGGCTAAGTACGGCGTAACGGGCTGGCCGGAGGACATGGTGACGATGGTGGAGAAAGCCCACCCGTCGAGCAGTAGCCGGACCGGCTGGCTCTGAATCTTCTTCGCCGACGGCATCCACACCAAATTGGCGACGAAACGCTGGCGCTGGTCGAGATCCGACAGCGCATACTCAATCTTGCGATTCTTGGGGTCGATGGGATAGTCGGTGCCGTTGAACGTACCGTTCGCTCCGGCCACCTGCGCGCCATCTGTCGCTTTGCTCAGCGTGTAGTTGAAGGTAAACTCCAGGCCATGGCGCATGGGCCGGCGCAACGAAATCACCATGGAGTTGTACCAGGAGTTGACATCGCTATAGCCCACGAAAACTCCGCCGGTGTTCGTGTCTATGCGGCTCGTATAGAAAGGAGTCGTATAGGTCTGCGTGGTGGCGCCGGTGGAGTCCAGAATGTCGTAGGCCTTGGTCTGGGTGGCGGGAGCCAGATTGGCGTCCAGGAAGATCGGCAGGTGCTCGCCGCGGGTTACCACGTAAGCCAGGGAGCCGCTGATGCCGCCCGGCAACTGGCGCTCCACGGTGAAGTCGCCCTGGTGCGTTCTGGGGTTGACCCAATCCGGCGACATCCCGCGAGTCCAGGCCGTGTTCGATCCGGGCGTGAAAGGCGTTACCTGCGGCGTCAGTGAGCCAGAGAACGGAGCCGCCATTGCGGGGCCCGGGGGCGCGAAAATGACGTTGGGGAACGTCAGGATGGGGCAGGTAGTCGGAGAGCACGTGAACGTCTGCTGGATCACGCCATTTTCCGCGCGCGTGGCGTAGTACGTGGTGTTGGTGGTTTTGGCGTAGAAAATTCCGTAACCGGTGCGGAACACGGTTTTGGGCGTAAGCTGCCAGGCGAGGCCGATCCGCGGCGCGAACTGGTCCTTGGGGATGTTGATCTTAGAGGTGTAGAGCGTCGTGAGCGGCGAAGTTAAATTCGGCTTGGGCGGCTGGGGAATGGTGGACACGTCCCAGCGCAGGCCCATATTCAGCGTCAGCTTGGAGCTCGCCTTCCAACTGTCTTCGAAGAACGCGGCGTAATCGTCGTTGTAAAAATCGTCCTTGCCGACTCCCGTGACGGGGTCGTTGACCTGAGTGAACGTCGCAAAGTGCTTGCCCGTCTTTCCATCGCCGGCATTGAGCCCGTACGTATCCAGGACCCAGTTCTGGAAGGCCTGCTGCGCCGTTCCGGTGTAGCTGTACTGGCCCGTCCCGTTGTAGAGATTGATCATCAGCTCGTGAATCACATTGACGTCCACTCCGGCTTTAAACATGTGGCGGCCGCGAGTGAAGGACAGCGTGTCCGAGATCTGAATGCGGTGCTCGTCCGGCTCGGCCGTGCGTGGAAGGGCGTAGTTCTCTCCGTACGTCATGAGACCGGAAAGGCTCACGTACGGGGCGGCCCCGTTGGCGCCGGCGGCTTCCAGATCGCGGCCCCACTGGAAGCGGAGGCTGTTGACCGCGGAACTGGAGATCATAGAATCCCAGTTCGCCACGAAAATACGCTCGTGGAAAAGGTAGCGCCCGTTGGTGGCGAGCGAGCTATTGTTAACCGTCCCCGAAGTGTTATAGGCGTTGGGCGCGCGGTAGTTCATGAAATCGAACGAACTGCTGATGTGGTTGCGCTGCGTGGCCTGATAGTCGAGCCGGCCGAAAGCGACATCCTGGTTGGTGGCGCGCGGAAACGTGCCCTGCTGGTTGTACAGGAACGCGTTGGCCGCGGCGCACTGCGCCGCCGACGCCTGCGCGGGGCAGGCAAGCGAGGTCACCGATGGGCTGTACACGCTGCTGGTATAGGCGATGGGGTTGACCTTGCGCGAGCCATCGTAGGTGGCGAAATAGAACAACTTATCCTTTACCAACGCCCCGCCGCCGCTGCCTCCGAACTGCTGCCACTGGTGAATCGGTTGGGTGTAAATGCCCTTCGATTTCGAGTACGAGTCGAGCGCGTTGAAGGACGGGTAGCGCAGATAATAGAACAGGTCGCCGTGGAAATCGTTCGTGCCGGATTTCGTCACGGCGTTCACTACGCCGCCGGCCGACTGCCCGAGTTCCGCGCTGTAGTTGCTGGCCGTTACCTGGTACTCCTTGATGGAGTCCATGCTGTAAACGTAAGCGCCGCTATTGGCGCGTCCGCGAGCTTCGGAGAAGAACGCCTGATTGTTGTTGGCGCCATCCACCGTGTTGCTGTTGTATAGCCCCGAGATTCCGCGGTAGGAGACTAGGCCGCTGGTGCCATCGGTGGTTACGTTGGGCGTAAGCAGCACGAAGCTGTCCCACCGCCGGCCGGCGATCGGGAGGTTGCTCACCTGGCTCTCGCTGACCGTTTGCGAAGTTTCGGTCTTCTCCACGTCCACAACCGGAGCCTCGCCGGAGACCGTCACCACTTCCTGCGTGGCTTTGAGGGTCAGCTTGAAATCGAGCGTAAGCGTCTGCCCTACCGTCAAGCTCAGGCCCGTTCGCACAACCGAGGCGAAACCGGCCTTGCCGGCACGGACTTCATAGTTGCCGGGCGGCAGGAACGGCGCGGAATATACGCCCGCGTCATTCGACTCGATCACGCGTTCGATTCCGGTGCCCGTGTTCTTGATCACCACCTGCGCCGCAGGCACGAACGACCCGGATGGATCGGTTAATGTACCGGATATGACCGCCGATCCGGCCCCTTGGCCGGCGGCAGGAGATGCAAGGAAGAAACCGAAAGCCAGCAGGACTACGCAGGTCACCGCCAGCCTGAGTCGCACACATTGCTCACGCATTCTTGTTTGTCCTCCGCGATCTATGGATTCGCGGCTACCCCTCGCAGCCGCGAATGCTCCTAGCGCCCAGCGCCGTGGGCGCAAACCCTTAATCCGAGCTACGTAGCTAGTTCCGCTCATCAGGGTCTTAAAACCTGGAAGGGACAGAATAACAGAAATTGAGTTACATCCCAATATCAATCGGGCGATCCAAGAAGACTGAATACAGGAGAATTCCTGAGGCAAAACTCAACACTCGGACCGGTTTCGGGCAGCGGGCCGCTCGACGCTGATGAAAGCTCGTTATCCCTCCTTCAGCGCCGTCCCAACCGCGGTGTGGAGGGGTACGGACGGGTTAAGGACGAAAGCCACGGGCGAGGTTCGAAAACTCCTTTGTTACCATGAAAACTCGATGACGAGCTTCTGGCGTCTCCTCCGCGGGAACCGTAATTACCGGCGCACGTGGATGGGCCAGGTGGTCAGCGAGATAGGCGATTACTTTAACAACATCGCCGTGTTCGCGCTGGTCATGGAGAAGTCGGGTTCGGGCCTGGTAGTCAGCGGAGTTCTGCTGGCCCGCGCTATTCCCGCCATGCTCGCGGGGCCTATCGCGGGGGTCCTGCTCGACCGGCTGGACCGCAGACAGATCATGATCGCGAGCGACCTGGTTCGCGGGCTGCTTGCCTTGGCGTTCATATTGACGGTCAACCAGCCGCGGCCATGGTTGTTGTATTCGCTCAGCGCAGGGCTCATGTTCGCCTCGCCGTTCTTCACAAGCGGGAGGGCGGCCATTCTGCCCACCATCGCAAACGAGGAGGAGTTGCACACCGCCAATTCGCTGACGCAAACTACACAGTCGGCCACCTTGACCTTCGGCGCGATTGCGGCGGGATTCAGCGCCGCGAAGCTCGGCTACAACTGGGCATTTATCATAAACTCGCTCTCCTTCTTCTTCTCCGCTTGGAGCATCTGGCGCATTTCGGTCCCCGGCGGGTTCCGCGCCAAACGGCACGAAACATCCGGAGCGGTCGTCCGTCCCTGGCACGAGTATCGCGAGGGCCTGGAGTACATGCGGTCGGTTCCGCTCATGATTGGAATTGCCGTCATTTCGGTGGGTTGGGCCATGGGGGGCGGCGCGGCCCAGATCCTGTTTGCGCTGTTCGGCGAGCAGGTTTTCCACAGGGGCGCGGCGGGCATAGGGGCCATCTGGGGGTTCGCGGGCGTCGGGTTGCTGACGGGCGGATTCCTGGGCCATTTCGCCGGGAACAAGGTCGGCTATAAGGGCTACAAACGGACCGTGACCTGGTCTTACATCGCTCATGGGGCGGCGTATATGGTCTTCAGCCAGGCAGTCTCGTTCCGCGGGGCGCTGGCCGCCATGATGTGCTCCCGCGTGGGAATGTCCGCGACTTCGGTGCTCAATAACTCGCAGATGCTCCGTCACACGCCCGACCGTTATCTCGGGCGGGTATTCGCCACCATGGAATCCCTCCGCTGGTCGATGATGATTCTGTCCATGGCCGCCGCTGGGGTCGCTTCGCGATTCTACGGGCCCAGGGTGATCGGTCTCGTCGCCGGGGCGCTTGGTTTGGCGACGGCCTTGGCTTGGGCGTGGATG
The DNA here is from genome assembly GCA_963783505.1 of Terriglobia bacterium. Classification (GTDB taxonomy): domain Bacteria; phylum Acidobacteriota; class Terriglobia; order Bryobacterales; family Bryobacteraceae; genus BOG-224. The sequence continues at coordinate 162,598 of CAWAOP010000022.1, forward strand.
GACGCCGCGGGACGGCTCCCGGAACCGGCCGAGGAAGGGGCGGTAGCGGACCGCGAACTCGGGCCGGCCCAAGGTTCCACGCTGTAATGATGGTTTTAGCCTGTACTAGATAAGCGGGCCAGCCGATAAGACGTATGAGGAACCATATTGGCGGCGCACGTTCAAGACCCGTCCCTTGCCGAGGCTCTGGAGCCATCCGGAATCGCCGGCAGGCCGGAACGGGTTTTGCTGGCGGAGGATAACCCTGTCTTCCGTTCCATGCTGCAGCGGCTGCTCACGAAGTGGGGCTACCAGCCGATGATCGCCGCGGACGGCGGCGAGGCTTGGAGCGCGCTCCAGTCCGAGGACGCCCCCAGACTGGCGATATTGGACTGGATGATGCCCGGCGCCGACGGCGTCGAACTTTGCCGCAGGGTCCGCGCATTGGCCCGCGAGCCCTATCAGTACATCATCCTTCTGACGGGCCGCACCGAGGCTCAGGACTTGGTGGAAGGCATGGAGGCAGGTGCGGACGACTACCTTACGAAGCCCTTCAACGCCCAGGAACTTCGGGTGAGGCTTCGCGCCGGCATGCGTATTCTTCGCTTGCAAGCCGAGTTGCTGGAGACTCGCGAGGCGCTGCGCGAACAGGCCACCCACGATGCCCTCACCGGATTGCTGAATCGCGGGGCCATTATCGAATCGTTAGATCGCGAAGCGGCGCGGATGGAGAGGGCGGGCCAACCCTTGGCGGTCCTGCTGGCCGATTTTGACGAATTCAAGCGCTTCAACGACACCTATGGACATATGGCCGGTGACGCCATCCTGCGGGAAGGCGCGCAGCGGATGAAAGGAGTGATCCGCGGCTACGACGCTCTCGGCCGGTGGGGCGGCGAGGAGTTTCTCATGGTAACGCCGGCCTCCGACGCTCAAATGGCCCGATCACAGGCCGAGCGATTGCGGGAGGCCATCGCCGCTCAGCCATTCGAGACCTGCGGCCGCCTCCTGCGGGTGACTTGCTCGGTAGGCGTCGCCTGCGCCACCAACCCCGAACCGGCCACCGTTTCCGCCCTGGTCCAGGATGCGGACGTGGCGCTGTACAGCGCCAAACGGCATGGGCGCAATCGAGTGGAGGTGTTTCCGGAAGGCACTCGCCCGGTGCGCGTTTAGGCGGGGCATCCCCAGACAAGTTCACTTCAACCCCGCTATTTGCGCATCCGCGGTATTCTGGATGCGCCTCAGTTCGTTTCGCTGTAGAATACTGTTCGGAGGGAAGGTGCGGGGGACGCTCCTATTGGCGCTCGGGCTGGCTGTGTTGATAGCGACAGCGCTTGCGCAGGTTTCCGCCACTTCCCCTGCCAAATCCCCGGCGCAGGATCAGCCCCGGGCTAACATTCGCGTCGCCTCCAATCTGGTCCTCATTCCAGTGACGGTCTACGATCCCTTGAACCGCCCCGTCACCGGCTTGGAGAAGGAGCACTTCAAAATCCTCGACGATAACGTCGAACAGACCATTTCCACCTTCGCCATGGAAGATTCGCCGCTGGCGGCGGGCCTGGTGTTCGATGTCAGCGGGAGCATGGGCCAGAAGCTGATGCGGTCGAGGCAGGCCGCCGGGCAGTTCTTCCGCATCGCTAACGACGAGGACGAGTTTCTGCTGGTGGAATTCAACGAGACGCCCAAGCTGGTGGTGCCGCTGACGCAGAAGAAGCAGGACATTGAGGATCGCTTGATTTTTACGGTATCCAAGGGCAGAACGGCGCTCCTGGATGCCGTTGTGTTGGCGCTCCACGAATTGAAGAAATCGAAAAAGGAACGCAAGGCGCTCCTCATCATCTCCGACGGGGGTGACAACAGCAGCCGCTACACGGAATCGGAAGTAAAGAACGTGGTGCGGGAAAGCGATTCGCTGATTTACGCGATCGGCGTCTACGGCGGAGGGTCGACTCCCGAGGAGGCCTCCGGCCCCGAGCTGCTGCGGCAACTCGCGGAGCAATCCGGCGGGCGCCACTTTCAGGCGAACGCAGTGGAATTGCCGGACATCGCCGCGAAGATCGGGATGGAGCTGCGCAACCGCTATGTTCTGGGGTTTGTCCCAACCGATCAGAAGCGCGACGGGCGTTATCATCCGGTGCAGGTGAAAGTTGTTCCTCCCAAAGGGCTGCCGCATCTGACGGCCTCCTGGCGGCGCGGATATTACGCGCCCGGGGATTAGAGTCCCTAACCGCGAAGACGCGGAGCTTACGCGAAGAGGCGCGGAGAGGAACCGATTCTTTGCGGCCTCCGCTTCCTCCCATGTTCATCGGGCGTGTAGTAGAGCATCCTGGCGCTTCCCGTGTCCCAGTTCCGGGCCGGTAACCGCGGAGCCAGCGGAGAGCGCGGATATAGTTATGCTCCGCGCAATCTCAGCGTTCTCCGCGTCTTCGCGGTGAGTCAAGGTGCGGATGGATTAGGGCCGATCCGAGCGAGTGCGAAGCGGCGCGTGATACGCTGAAGTTTCCCTATGAGCGAGATCGAGATCACTCTGCCTGACGGCTCCAAAAAGCTCGCCGCGGCCGGCGCGCGGCCCATCGATATCGCCCGCGGCATCAGCCCGCGGCTCGCCGACGCCGCCATCGTGGCCAAGGTGAACGGAGAACTGCGCGACCTAGACCAACCTATCGAGAACCATGCGACGCTGGAGATCCTGACCGCGAAGAATCCCGAGTCTCTTACGGTCTATCGCCACTCCACGGCGCACCTGCTTGCCGCCGCTGTCCTTGAGCTGTTTCCGGAAACCAAACTCGGCATCGGCCCGCCCATCGAGAACGGCTTCTATTACGACTTCGACCGCGCCACGCCCTTCACTCCCGAGGACCTCGAAAAGATCGAAGCGAAAATGTGGGAGATCCAGAAGCGCCATCTCCCCTACGTCCGCGTTTACACGCGCAAGGAAGAAGGCCTGAAGAAGTACTCCGAAGCCTGGATGAAGTGCGAGCTGATCGAAGAGCGCGCGGGCGAAATCTTCAGCGAGTACACGCTGGGCCCTCACTTCATCGACTTTTGCCGCGGCCCGCACCTGCCCGATACCTCGAAGATCAAGGCCTTCAAGCTGCTCTCCATCGCCGGGGCCTACTGGCGCGGAGACGAACACAACAAGCAGTTGCAGCGCATTTACGGCACGGCGTTCTTCACGCAGAAGGAGCTGGAGGATTACCTCAACCGGCTGGAAGAAGCCAAGCGCCGCGACCACCGCAAGCTGGGCAGCGAACTGGAATTGTTCACCGTGAGCGAGTCGGTCGGCGCCGGCCTGCCGCTTTGGCTGCCCAAGGGCGCCACCATTCGCCGCCTGCTGGAAGAGTACATTCTCGAGCGGGAACGGTCAACGGGATACCAGCACGTCTTCACGCCGGATCTGGCGAAGGTGGAACTCTACAAGCGCTCCGGCCACTGGGATCACTACAAGGACAGCATGTTCCCGCCCATGGATCTCGAAACCGAGCAGATGGTGTTGCGGCCCATGAACTGCCCGCACCATATTCTGGTTTTCGAATCCAGGAAGCGCAGCTACCGCGAACTGCCCGTGCGAATCGCCGAGCTCGGTACGATGTACCGCTACGAGCGTTCCGGAGCGTTGAGCGGTCTGAGCCGCGTCCGCTGCATGACGCTCAATGACGCCCATATCTTCTGCACGCCCGATCAAATCAAGGAAGAATTTTCGGGCGTGATGAAGCTCGTCGAGCAGGCCTACAAGGATCTGGGCATCACCCAGTACCGCTACCGCCTTTCGCTGCGCGACCCCGCGGACAAAGAAAAATACGTCGACAACGACGCGATGTGGGAGCTGGGCGAGCGAGTGCTTCGGGAAGCCATGGATTCGCTGGGTCTCACCTACGTGGAAGCGCGGGGCGAAGCCGCGTTTTACGGCCCCAAGCTCGATATTCAGCTTGCCGATGTGATGGGCCACGAAGAGACCTATTCGACCGTCCAGGTGGATTTCCACCTTCCCAGTCAGTTCGAATTGACCTACATCGCTCCCGATGGCAAGGAACACCGGCCGGTCATGATTCACCGCGCCATAGTAAGCACCATGGAGCGCATGGTGAGTTACCTGATCGAGCTGTATGCCGGTGCGTTCCCCGTGTGGCTGGCTCCCGTGCAAGCGATCGTGCTGCCCATCACCGACCGTCAGGCCGATTACGCCCGCGCGGTGACGCGCGAACTGGAAGCCGCGGGCCTTCGCGCGCAACTCGACGAGCGCAGCGAAAAGGTAAACCTGAAAATCCGCGAGGCCCAGTTGCAGAAGATCCCCTTCATGCTGGTGGTGGGCGACCGCGAGCAACAGAACAATCAGGTGGCCGTGCGTCACCGCAAACGCGGCGACCTGGGCGCAAAACCGATAGCGGAATTCATCGCCGAAGCTGCGAAGGCTGAACGAGACGAAGGACGTAGCGGAGTAGGGCGGCTGCACGGTCCTTTCCGCGTGGGGTCATTTTCGCATTACCGTGGTAATGTGGATTTATGCCGCTCGCTCAATCGAAACTCACCGCGCAGGGACAGATCTCGGTTCCAGCCAGCGTACGGCGCAAGCTCGGCGTTGGCCCTGGTTCCACGATCGAGTGGGAAGAGAAGGGTGAAGAAATCGTCGTCCGGAAGTCGGGGCGTTACTCCTGCGAGGACATTCATAAGGTATTGTTTCCGGAGGGCCCGCCCAAGCGGCGCAGCCTCAAAGAGCTGAAAGAGGGCGTTGGCCAGTACACCCGGGAGCGCAATGCGAGCCGTCGATACTAACGTTCTTGTCAGGCTGCTCGTGCGTGACGATAACGCTCAGACCAACGCGGCCGACCGGTTCATCGAACCCGGCGCATGGGTGCATTCTGTCGTGTTGGCTGAGGCAGTCTGGGCGCTGTCATATATCTATGACCGCAATGCCGCGGACGTAGCAGACGCTATCGAAATGCTTCTGCACCACGAGAGCCTGACCCTTGAGGACCCCGAGGCCGTGGCTGCCGCCCTCCAACGTTTCCGCTCGCATCCCAAACTCGGTTTCACCGATTGCCTGATTCTCGAAGTCGCCAGGAAGGCCGGCCATCTTCCACTCGGGACCTTTGACCGCGCACTGAGCAAGCTGGGCGGCTGCGAGAAGCTATTGTAAGACGGCTGTTTGGACCTCTCAGTGGGCAGGCCGGTTGGCCTGCCGCACCACACTTCGACCGCATGGTTCAATTAACACAAACGAAGAAGACAAGGAGGGGAAGATGACCAGGAAGGTGACGAAGACCGCGAGCCCGGCTGCGAAGAAGGCCAACGGCGAGGCCGCGGCGCTCGCGAAGATCGCCGCGATGCCCGCGCCCTTCCGCGCCATGGGCGAGCGCGTCCACGCCGTCATCTTGCGCAGCGCGCCAGCGCTCGAGCCGACCGTGTGGTATGGCATGCCGGCGTATAAGAGGGACGGCAAGACCGTCTGCTTCTTCCGCGCGGACAAGAAGTACATGACGTTCGGCTTCACGCAGGACGCGAACCTTATTCCCGAGGAGGGCGCGCCGCACCAGCTCATTGAATGCGCGTGGTACTTCACCGCGCTGGACGACGCGACCGAGGCCAAGCTCTCCGCCATCGTGCGCAAGGTTGGGAGCTGATGGCGGGCCGCTCGACCAAACCAGGATAGGCTTCCGCTCGCCAAACTTCCACCCGCGAAGGCTGCAGGTTATGCTCAGCGCGGCTAAAATAGTCGCAAGAGTTGGAGGTATACATGAAAAGCCCCGTCCCGGTGGAATCGGCCTCTACATTAATCGACCAGAAGATCGAGGAACTTGGCGACTGGCGCGGGAAGACGCTCGCGAGAGTGCGCGACATCATACACGAGGCGGACCCTGAGATCGTCGAAGAGTGGAAGTGGAGAGGGGTTCCTGTCTTCTCCCACGGCGGCATCGTATGCACGGGAGAGACTTACAAGAGCGTCGTCAAGATGACCTTTGCCAAGGGAGCTGCGTTGAAGGACCCTGCGCGTCTATTCAACTCCAGCATCGAGGGGAATGTCAGGCGCGCCATCGACATTCACGAAGGCGACAAGGTCGATGAGGCGGCCTTGAAGGATCTCATCCGCGCGGCGGTGGCGCTCAATCTAGAGGGTAAGAGCAAACCGAAGCCCCGGCGAGCGAGTAACAAGCGGGCGGGCTAGCGTGGGAAGCCTGCCCTGCAGCTTCATGGAATCGATCAAAATCTCCGGCGATCTCGCCTTAATGGACGCGGCGCTTGAGGCGCTGCCCAACGCGCCGGCTGTCTTTGCGTTATGGCCGCGCGAGGGGGCGCCGTATCTCTCCAAAACGGCGCTGCTTCGCCGCCGCTTGCTACGGCTCCTGAAGGCGCGCGAGAAGCCGTCGCGGCTGCTTAATTTGCGCGGGACCATCGAGCGCATCGAATACCGGCTTACCGGCTCGCAACTCGAATCGATGATTATCCACTACGAACAGGCGCGGCGCATTTTCCCTCGGACGCATCTGGAAGAAATCCGCTTACGTATGCCGGCGTACGTCAAGCTGATACTCTCGAACCGGTTTCCCCGCTGCCTGGTCACCAATCATCTTTCGCGCAGGGGGCTGCACTTCGGACCGTTCCGTTCCCGCGCGGCCGCCGAACGCTTCGAAACGCAGTTTCTCGATTTGTTTCAAATGCGCCGATGCCAGGAGGATCTCGCTCCCTCGCCGCGGCATCCGGGCTGCGTCTATGGCGAGATGGCCATGTGTCTGCGGCCGTGTCAGTCCGTCGTCGGCGCGGAAGAATACGGGCGCGAGGTGGCGCGCGTGGTCGAGTTCCTGGAAACCGGAGGCCGGTCTCTGGCCGGCGCCATCGCCCATTCGCGCGACCGCTTAAGCGAAGAAATGCGTTTCGAAGATGCCGCCCGCCAGCATAAGCGTCTGGAAAAAGTCCAGGAAGCGATCAAGCTGCGCGACGATCTGGCGTGCGCCGTCGATCGTCTTCACGGGGTCGCCATTACACGGTCAATCGGGCCGGACGCCGTCGAATTGTGGTTCTTCCGCGCGGGCGAATGGCAGGAGCCGCGGCGCTTCAGTTTCGAGGTCCGCGACGGCAAGCCCGTGTCTCTCGATCTCAAACTCCGCGAAGTCCTCGCCGCCGCTACCCCTCGGGCGCATACGGATCGACAACGCGCAGAGTACCTGGCGCTCCTGGCGCGCTGGTTCTACTCATCCTGGCGCGAGGGCGAGTGGGTGGCGTTCGAGCGCTGGGAAGACTTCCCGTACCGCAAGCTCGTGAACGCGATCTCCCGCGTGGCGCACCCGCGAAGCGCGGACGCCAGCGCCGCTCAGCCTTCCGGGAACGCTTCGTTCAGCGCCTGAAGACCCGCGGCGTACGCCTGCGCACAGGCTTGTATGCCCTTTTTGAACCGGTCGGTGCTCGCCCCTCCGGGCGCCGCCAGGCCGGACTCCGTCACGAACACCGACGCAATTGCGCCCATCTGTTTCTTTACCGCGTCCCCGAGAGCTCCGGCTGCCAAATCACGGTTGGAATCGGCCATGTGAACCTCCGGCTCACGATGATACCGCATCGGCGGCTTCGCATCCGCGCGTGTTAGCATGGGACTTCCGAACACTTTGATTAGAGCCGTAAAAGGAACGAGGGATTTACTGCCTCCCGCGACCGAAACGTGGAATCGCGTGGAAGCCCTTGCGCGCGCGGTCTTTCGCACCTACAACTACCACGAGATCCGCACGCCGATCCTCGAAGAGACTCAGCTTTTCGCGCGCGGCGTGGGGGCCGAAACCGACATCGTTTCGAAGGAAATGTACGTCTTCGAAGACCGCGACGGCAGCCGCCTCGCGCTGCGCCCGGAGAACACGGCCTCCGTTCTGCGCGCCTACATCGAGCATCGTTTAGACCAGCGCCCCGGCGTGCAGAAGCTGTACTACATCGGCCCCATGTTCCGCCGCGAGCGGCCGCAGAAAGGCCGCTACCGCCAGTTCTATCAGATCGGAGCGGAAGCTATCGGCTCGGAATCGCCGCTCGTGGATGCGGATGTCATCGAGATGGTGCTCGAGTTCCTCGACCGCGCGGGTTTGAGCGGAGCCCAGCTTCTACTGAATTCCGTGGGCGACCGAAAATGCCGACCGCAATACACGGAACTGCTCCGCGAGGCGCTCAAGCCGGTCGCGCCGAATCTGTGCGCCGATTGCCAGCGGAGGGCGGAAACCAATCCGTTGCGCGTGCTCGACTGCAAGGTCGAGGCGGATCAGGAGATCATTTCGAAGCTGCCGGTCATCTCCGATCACCTCTGCGGCGATTGCCATGCGCATTTCGAGGCGGTGAAACGCCAGCTCGACGATCGCGGCTTAAGATACGAGCATCGGCCGCGGCTCGTGCGCGGCCTGGACTATTACATGCGCACGACTTTCGAAGTCACGCATGGCGCTCTCGGCGCGCAGAACGCGGTTCTCGGCGGCGGCCGCTACGACGGTCTGGCCGAAATGCTCGGTTCGAAAGTACCGGCGCCGGGCATCGGGTTTTCCATCGGAGAAGATCGTCTGGTGACGATCGTAGAGCAGGCCGACGCGCGTTCCTCGCTCGATGTGCTGATCGCTCCAATGGGCCCGGAGGCCTTGCGGCAGGCGGCGTCCCTGGCCAGAGAATGCCGCATGGCGGGGGCTTCGGTCGAAATCGCCGAAGGCAAGCTAAAGCGCACGCTGGAGCTGGCCGATAAACTGAACGCGCGGTTTGCGGTCATCATCGGCGACGACGAAATCGCCTGCGGCCGCTTTACCTTGAAAGACATGTCTACCGGCGAGCAACAGAGCCTCGCGCCCGACGGGATCGCCGCGCGGCTCGCCGCCCGAAATTGATACAAGGGAACAAGAGCAGTTATGGAAACTTCCATTAGCCTGGATTTTCTCGGTGACCTCAGACGCACTCATCATTGCGGTGAGTTGCGCGCGGCCGATGCCGGGAAGAATGTTGTCCTGATGGGTTGGGTGCATCGGCGGCGGGATCACGGCGGCGTCATCTTCATCGACCTGCGCGACCGTTTTGGCCTCACGCAAGCCGTGTTCCGCGAGGATGTGGAGCCCTCCGTCCACAAGCGCGCCGAAGACGCCCGGCCGGAGTACGTGATCGCCGTTGAAGGCGTCGTCGCCCCGCGCGGCGAGAACGCCGTCAATCCGAATCTGCCTACGGGCGAAATCGAGATTGTGGCTTCGCGTATCTGGCTGCTCAACGAATCCCGCACGCCGCCGTTTCCCATGGAAGATCAGGTGGACGTCGCCGAAGACGTGCGCCTGAAGTATCGCTACGTGGACCTTCGCCGGCCGCGCATGCAGCGCAATGTCGTGCTGCGTTCGGAGATCGCCTTCGCCACTCGCCAGTTCTTGCATTCCCGGGGATTTCTCGAAATCGAAACGCCGTTCATGACGCGCTCGACGCCCGAAGGGGCGCGCGATTACCTGGTGCCGAGCCGCGTTCAGCCCGGAAGCTTTTACGCGCTTCCGCAGTCGCCGCAGATCTTCAAGCAACTATTGATGATCGGCGGCTATGAAAAATACTTCCAGATTGTGCGCTGCTTCCGGGACGAGGATTTGCGCGCCGACCGGCAACCCGAGTTCACGCAAATCGACCTGGAGATGTCGTTCCCGCAGCAGGAGCGCATTTTCGAGGTAGTCGAGCCGCTCGTCGAGCGAATCTGCCAGGTGGCCGGTTTTGACGTTCAGGCCTCTTTTCCGCGCCTCACCTACGCGGAAGCGATGAGCGGCTATGGCATCGATAAACCCGACCGCCGCGTGCCGCCCATGCGGCCCGTGGGCGATCTGCTGCCCGGTCTGGCGGCGAACGGTCTCCCTCTGGTTGCCGTTCATATTCCCGGGACAGGCGCGCCGTCGCGCAAAGAACGGGACGAACTAAAGGCCTTCGGGCAGCAGCGCGGCCTGCGGGTATACGACGATATCCGCCGCCTCGAGCGCGATTTTCCGGACGCGATGGCTCAGGTTCGGGCGCGCTGCGGCGCAACCGAGAACGACCTTTTGGCGCTTGCCGCGTGGGAGGGCGAGCCTCAGGGCCACCGCCCCGAAGAGACCGTCTATCAGGCTTGCGGCCAACTGCGCCTGTTCTGCGCGCAGAAGTTCAACGACCGCCACAAGCTGCTCGATCCGAAGAATCTCCAGTTCCTGTGGGTTGTGGATTTCCCGATGTATGAGTGGGACGGGGAGGAGCAGCGCTGGAACGCGGCGCACCATCCGTTTACGTCGCCGCACGACGAGGACTTGGAGAAACTGACCGCCGATCCGGCGCGCTGCCGCGCCAAATCCTACGACTTGGTGCTGAACGGCGTGGAACTGGGCTCGGGATCGATCCGTATTCACCGCCGCGACGTGCAGGCCCGCGTGTTCGCCGCCCTCGGATTCAGCGACGAGGAAGCGCGGCATCGTTTCGGCTTTCTCCTGGACGCTCTGGAATACGGCGCGCCTCCGCACGGCGGCATCGCGCTAGGGCTCGACCGGCTGGTGATGATCCTGGCCGGAGAGACGTCCATCCGCGACGTGATCCCGTTCCCCAAGACCGCGCGCGGCACGGACCTGATGTGCGACGCGCCCGCTCCCGTACCGGAACGGCAGTTGCGCGAGCTCGGCATCGCCCTGCGCCGCGCCCCCAAGTAGGCCGGCGATGTGGGGCGGCCGATCCTGGCTGCGTACCGGCATTTCTGCCGGTACACCGACCGTGAGGCCGGCAGGGGCCGGGCGCGACCAGAATTCGTCCCACGCCGGCGCTGCCTTGTCAAAGCCGCCAGACAGCGGCGAGGGAGATCTTTCGCATCGCGGGCTCATCGGCGGGCACTGCAGCACTCGAAACCGAAATGGCCGAATTGACGCGCGCGGCTCGATATAAAAGTTTTATATAATCATGGAGTGGAGACCGGAAAGCCGATCCTCTGGCTTGGTGACAGCCGGGAAAGGCTGCGCCAATTTTCCCGCGACGCGCGCCGGGACATTGGCTACCAATTAAGCTTGGTTCAAACGGGGCTAAACCCAACGGATTGGAAACCGATGCCGTCGGCGGGCGCGGGGGTCAATGAGATTCGTGTTCACGCGCGAAACGAGTACCGGGCGCTGTACGTCGCGAAATTCGAGGATGCCGTCTACGTACTGCACGTGTTCGCCAAGAAGACACGGCGAACCTCGTTCCTCGATCTTGAATTGGCGAAGAAGCGTTACCGGCAACTGCTGGAAAGGCGGGCAAAATGCGAGTGGTAAGAGGTAATGACAACGTTTTCGTGGACTGCGGATTCCCCGCCGCTGAAGCCGAGAACTTGCGCATTCGCGCAAGGCTGATGGCCGCGCTCGTCGCCTGTATCCGGGACAGAAAGCTAACGCAATCCCGAGCCGCCCAGGTAATGGGCGTCTCGCAGCCTAGAGTATCGAGCCTGATGCGGGGCAAGATCGAATTGTTCACCATCGACGCCCTGGTGAATATGCTCACTTCCGCGGGCCTTCGATTGGAGATGGGGGTCAAGGGCGTGGAAAGGAACGGGCGCAGTTCCCGGAGCAAGCGCGCAGCCTGAAGTCGGAGGCCGCCCTGGGTCGCCGCGCTCAGCATCAGAGCCATTCGACCAACAGCGCGATCAACCGTTTGTCGTCCGAGGATTTTCTGAGCCTTTTCGCCGCGCAGACCCTCAGCGCTCCGGACCCCCTTTCGGCCATAGGCGTTGAGATAAGACCGATCTCGGCCAGTGGCGCAAGCCGCCAGTCTTGCAGAGTCGGCTGTCGAGCCGAGTTTTCAAAGGCCGAGACGACTCTCGGCCCTGCAGGCTTGACAGCCCGCGCCACGGGGAATACCGGGAATTCGCCTTATCTCAACGCCTATGTCCATTTCAGCGCCCACCCCCAACCAGTCGCAGAGCGGCTTGTAGGTGAGGCCCCATAGCGGGGCGCCCGCCAGAGGCACCGCGGGGCGTGGGTCTTCGGGCGGAGGTCTTTGAGAGGAGGGCTGGGGACGGGCAACAGGCTGGTCAAGCGCCTATCCCACGCGGCCCCGCGCGCGGCCATATTTCGCATCAAAATCTGACGGCAGTGGCGGAAGGCCACAAGCTCGCGATCAACGACCAGCGAGTCGGCACGCCGCCCGATACATCCACCGCTTCAACGAGCGCAGGCCGAGTGTAATACGTGTTCCCCGCTGGCAATAACCAGCCGAACGACCGTACCCGCCCGGTCACGACGTTGCGGACGGCGTGGACGACGGTCCGCGACAAAGCGGCGGTTGTTGGCGGTGGCACGACAACCGCCGCACCACTGCAACGGAGCTCTCCGAGCCTGGCGCGGGCGACGAGGTCAGAATGAGCATCGCCGGGCACGTGCCGCGCGCCATGCTCTTGCGCAGTTCGCATGTGCGCGTAGAGGCGAAGCGGCGAGCCCTCGACGAGATCGCGGTGCGCCAGCGGGCGGCGGACGAGAAGCGCGAAGCGGAAGGCGAGGGGCCGGAGCAGGCGACGATCTCCAAGACAACCCTTGGTTTAGTAATCGCGTGCCGTGCATCCATTTGCCGCCCTTACCCTTAAGTGCACCTGAGCGAAGGCACAAAAAAAGATTGAAACCAAAAGCTTTAGCGTTCTCTGCGATTTTTCACCTACAACTTTCTTGCAGGGCTCGGAAAAGAAGTGTATACTAGGTTCCGTGATTGGTGAATCTGTGCAAGCAGATTTGGGGGGCTGCTTCTGAGCGGCTCACCAGAAGCGGGTATCACCTCCGATTACCCCGCTGCGCAAGGGTGTGAGGAGCCCTTGGGCTGGTAAATCCTTTAGAACTCGAAGACCATTGCGTCTTTAGTCTAACAAGAACCAAACCCTCCCTATATAACGGGAGGGTTTTTTTACGGGGATGAGCCCAAATGGAAACAACCACACCTCTCTCTTCAGCCGCGCTATCACCCGGCGAGATTGACCAGTTGCGCCCAGCAATCGCTGCCCGCTATCCGGAAGCAAAAGGCATTCTTGGCTCCCAATTGGGGGCTCTCGTACGCGGCCACCTGACTAATCCTGACTTGAAGCGGCGGTTTGGCGGACTTAAGAGCTTTGTCGCTCAATACTTCCCAGCGGAGATAGTCTGGCGTGGCAGAAAGGGCCTCGACGACCTGTACGACATCTCTTTCGCTGCGGGGAGCGTCGGCCAAGGCATCGGGGCTTGGCAACCCGTTCCCTCGGAGGCATCTGCTGACCTGTGGTCTGCGGTGACGAATCCCTCAATCTTCGTACAGTTCGCGTGGTCATCGAAAGATGAGTCGCTGCTTCAGGCATCCGCCGGCGTCCCACTAACTGAAGGACTGGCCGCCGTCGAAAAGCTCACGAGAGGCGATTACCAGAACATCTCCATGGCCTTCATCAACTCGCCAGAAACCATTGATGCCGGTATCCGCGCGCAGGCCATTGAGAAGATAGGGTCCAACGTTGAGTTCACGAGACTGATCCTTGAGCAGGGCCTTTTGGCAAAGTGGGAGGAATTCCCGTGAGCATGCACTGCGTCTGTTTCGGGATCGGTTGGAGGCGGTGGCAGTCGCACCGCCAGCGGTGTCACGTTGGGTTGATGTTTCCGATCATCTCAGCAACAGGCACGATCACGGCGGTTGCAAAAAAACCCTACCTCCCAGCCCGCGCGCTCACAGCCCTTCGCTTTTCGCGGGTACCCTAAAGGGCGAGGTTCCGGACCCTCGCGCGGTTGCGATCAAAGCTATGGAGTTTCTGTCGGATTCAGAAATCTGCGACTTGAGCCTCCCGCTCGGATCGGTTATGCGTGCCGTCGAATCGTTGCTGAAACGCCCACAGATCAAATAATGTCTCGATGGCCCTGCTTATTCCAATTCCGAGGGCGAATGTGGATGCGCTTGAAGGCGCGTTGCATAGGGTAGCTCCGTTTGATTGGGATTCCCGTGGAGCGATACACGTGTTTCCTCTCGACATGGACGCCCATGGAAATGTTGCCGATGTCCTGTGTGAGTATTGTCAGGACAATAAGATCAGTCACGTCCTCGTCCCGAAACGAGTACACTGCGACGAGAGAGCCATTTCAGATGCTGGATACACCGTGGTGATGGGGCCAACCGTTGTCGAACTGGTGCGTGGCGACGGACTGCTGCACCAGTTGCGCAACTTGGGCCTTGACTGGCGTAGTGAAGTAACTACACTTCTGAAGCATTACGCTTTGGGCACCGTGAGAGAGCCAGAAATCGACAGGTGGCTTGGGCAGTTTGAGCGTCTCGGCAATCATCGGGCGGTCGGTGCGCAAGACTGCTGCAGCTGATTGACGTCCTCCCCCTTGCGGACTTGGGCGAAGCGGGGTCTGCGGATTCTGACTTCTACGGTGCCGAGTTGGTCGTGGGATTCAGCAACGATAAATGGGGGAAGAGCTGGGGAACGATCAGTACGTTGATCCGAAAGAAATGCGCTTCGGCATCCCTGTTCCCGATTGCGGAAGCGTTCGGAAAAGGGCGGACATCCAAGAGTGCTTCGTCTTGTGGAAGACGGCTTGTTTTCTGGAACCGAGATGCAGGCCGTTTTTGATAGTTTGCGCGGCACCCGCCCCCCAGGTGGTAGCCAAAAGGTCCCGCGGTTGACGGACCCAAACGTCTTGTCCCGAGTCTCCTCCCAAGTCCAGATTCGGAGTCGCTGCGACTTCGGGGAAGCGGTCCTGCGACGGTACATGGCGTCCGACTCCTACGATATTCAGATCGCAGTTAGTGGCGCTGCGCGAAAGATTCGCTGGTTACGCGGGAAGCCCGATGATCTGGCCTTTCCCGATGGACCAAAATGACAGAAGATGACGACGAGATGTTTCGAA
>CAWAOP010000023.1:0-261614 GCA_963783505.1 Terriglobia bacterium
TCTCAATAGATCGGGGTGAGGCGGCACCTGGCATTTATCAAGAGCCGGTCTCACCGACAAGTTGCCAAAGCTGATGATAGGCTGCTCGACGATTGGCCGAGCACGAACGAGCCCGACCATCGAACCTCTGGCGCAGGGACATCAGCATGGCATTGGAACATATTGACCTGGACCAAATCCAGGATGTGGAACAGGCCAAGCAGGCCATCGTCAGGCTCTTCAACTTGATCGAGGACCTGCAGACCACGGTGCGCCAGTTGCAGGCCGAGGTCCAGCGGTTGCGTGACGAGAACAACCGGCTGAAAGGCGAAAAAGGCAAGCCGAACATTAAGCCTAGCAAGCACGGCAAAGGGCCAGGCCAGGGCAGCGACCAGTCCTCGGAAACCGAGCGGCACAAGCCGCAGGCCTGGCACAAGGGCAGTAAGCTGGACAAGATCAAGATCGACCGCGAAGAAGTGTTGAGCCTTGACCCATCTGAGCTGCCCGCTAACGCCGAGTTCAAAGGTTACGAAGACGTCGTGGTGCAGGACGTCGTGATCCAGACCGACAACGTGCTGTACCACAAAGAGAAGTATTATGCGCCCAGCGTGGGTCAGACCTATCTGGCGGAGCTCCCGCCAGGTTATGACGGGCAGTTTGGGCCAGGGATCAAGGCCCTGGCCTTGGTACAGTACCATGCCTGCAACATGAGCGAGCCCAAGCTGCGCGAGTTCTTCGCCAACGTGGGCATCCGGCTGTCGGAGGGCGAGTTGTCCAACTGGTTGGTCAAGGACTGGCCCGAGCTGCACGCCGAGAAAGCGGCCATCTACGCGGCGGGCTTGCGCAGCAGCCCCTGGCAGCACCTGGACGAGACCGGCACGCGGGTCAACGGCGACAACTGGCAGTGCCATGTGGTCTGCAACCCGTTGTACACCGCCTTTTTCACGACCCCGAGCAGGGATCGCTTGAGCATCTTGGATGTCTTGCGCAACCTGCAGGTGCGCACGTTCCGCCTCAATGCCGAGGCCATCGACCTCTTGCGCGTGTTCGGCCTGTCGCAGCGGGTGGTGCGCACGGTGCAGGGTTGGCTGCCAGCGCCCGACTTGAGCGAGGCCCAGTTGAACCAGCTCTTGGACGAGCGCCTGCCCGGCTTGGGGCCGCGGCAGCGCACCGGCATCCTGGAGGCGACGGCCATCGCCGCCTATCATGCCCAGCTGGAGTTCCCGGTCATCCAGACCCTGATCTGCGATGACGCCCCGCAGTTCAACTGGCTGACCGAGGAACTGGCCTTGTGTTGGATCCATGAAGGTCGCCATTACAAGAAGCTGGAACCCAGCATTGCCCAGTTCCGCACGGCGCTGGACGATTTCCGTCAGCGGTTCTGGCAGTACTATGACCAGCTGTTGGCTTACCGGCTGGCACCCAGCGCGGTGGAAAAGGAGCGCCTGGCAACAGACTTCGACACCTTGTTCGCCACCACGACTGGCTACCGGGCGCTCGATGAGCGCATCGCCAAGACCTGCCTGAAGAAGGCCAGCCTCTTGCTGGTGCTCGAGCATCCCGAGCTCCCGCTGCATAACAACCCCGCTGAACTCGGGGCGCGGCAGCGCGTGCGCAAACGCGACGTCAGCTTTGGCCCCCGGACCGCCGAAGGGGCCCGAGCCTGGGACACTTTCATGACCCTGACGGCCACCGCCAAGAAACTGGGCGTCAGCATCCATCGCTACCTGCAGGACCGCGTTTCTGGCGCTTACGAGATGCCCCCGCTGGCCGATCTGATCAGCGAGCGGGCCCGCCAACAGCCTTTGGGGGCGTCCTGGGACCTGGCATAACAGCGTCACGGGTCACCCCGGTTTATTGAGAAGATACCAGCGAGACAAGTACTAAGCTGCGGATGCCAGTTTGTTCAAGAAGTCGCACTTGCTCTGGCGACCAGGCCTGCTTGAGCTCCGCCTCGTTCGCCTCGGGCATGAGCCTTCCCTGGCCGGTGCGCATGGCATCGCCTACCACCGCGTAGGCGACGACGGGCATGGCGTCGCCGAGGAAGGCTGCCGCCATCAGCGCCTTGGTCTCCCGGCTGTGGTGATGGTACGTCGCCTGCTGCGGCCAGTTGCGGTCCTCAGACAAAAGCTGAACGGCACAGAAATCGCCGATCGTTTCTGCGGTTTGCCGGGCTATCGTGTCCAACGCCGCCTGCACATCCAGCCCGCTCTTCGCCAACGCCGACAAAATCTCGGCCAGCGTTCGCCATCGAGCGGCCTGCTGCTGCCGTTCTTCTTCGGCTTGCTTGCATTCTGTATCATCGATCACCGCGCCGCGCATGGGGACTGGCTCTCGGCCCGCTTCGGCGCATATGCACCTGGCCGGGCATAGGATCCAGTCGATGCTGCCATCGACAACCAGGACGTTCAATTGACCACCTCATCATCTCCTGCACGAGATGAACACCACCAATACGCGCTTGCGGGCGAAGCGGTCACTTGCTTCACCATCGTTCGTTTCCCCAGCTGTCTCGCCACAGCCGGTGCTCCTCCACTCGCCCACCGTTTTCGAAGAGGCGCGCCGTGAGCGCGCCAAAAGCGAAGCCCCCGATATGGGCCATGCACGCCACGCCGCCACCGGCATCGAAATCCAGGCGCTGTTGACAGTCTTCGCGGCCAATTTCGTGCGCTGGGCGGATCGCTGGGTGCGCGACGGGTGGAGCAACCCACCCGGCGCTTCGAGACGGCCCTGAGCAGCCCCAAATGTCTGGTGCGAGTGGCCGCCAACAGTCCGGCCACAGTGGAGCATACGGCGGGGCGCGAGGCGCTGCGCTTCAGTGCGCTGAGTGATTTTGGCGGTGGAGTGATTCGCTTGTCGCCTGCGGCAGGCTACCAGTTGCCGCTGCCGTTCGCTGGAAATGATCGTTTTGACAGCCCGTAAGCGAAAACGCTTCTGATTGCGCAAAACTTACGCTAAATGGTACAACAAGCGCCTGGCCGGCACAACAAGGATGCGTCTGCATCCGGGCTCACTGCCGTCACAACGGGTCCGCCCCTTGATACAGGACGATGTGCTCCGGCTGGCGCTCCTCCGCGCTTGTCGCCGACTCTCAACCGGGCACTGCCGAGCCTCGTCGTACGGTGACGCACGGCCTGTACCCGACCACGTCCGTGCAGGCTGGGCGCTGACCTCGCCCCACGCGGCCAGTCCTTCTGAAAGACTGACCGATGCTGCCGCCGGTAGTAGCCGCGGATATCGGCCGGTGTCGGGCAGGGCTGTTGCTTCTGGCGGCATCCGCGTCGGCGGCCCCGCGATTCGTAGCTCATGGGCCGTGCGAAGCAATCAATGGAAACAGCGCCGTGCCTTTGCAAGTCTCCGCGATTGTGGCAAGAGTCGAGGCCGCGCCCCGATAGGTAAGAGGGCGCCGGCCAGGGGCGATAGGCCGGCGCTGCGTAGGAGCCGACATTCTGCCCATTGCGCACCAGGTTGTTGTTGCCCGCGGCGCTGAAGTACACCGCGCCAGACCCGACCACATCGGAGATGACCGCGGCGACCGGGCCATCCTGGAAGAAAGGCTCGGAGAAGTAATAAACGTCATCCGCGAGGACGTCGGCCCCGGAGGTCGGAACCTGATCCGCAAAGGCTACATCAAGGGCATCGTCGGCCTTCCGCCCAACCTGTTTTACGGCACCGGCATCCCCGCCTGTATCGTGGTCCTCGATAAGGAAGACGCCCACGCCCGCAAGGGCATTTTCATCGTCGATGCCGGCGCGGGCTTCATGAAGGACGGCCCCAAGAACCGCCTCCGCGCCATGGACATTCACAAGATCGTGGATGTGTTCAACCGGCGCCTCGAAGTCCCGAAATACTCGCGCATGGTGGGATTCGAGGAAATCGAGAAGAACGACTTCAACCTCAACATCCCGCGTTACATCGATAGCCGCGAGCCCGAGGATATCCAGGATATCGAAGGCCACCTGCGCGGCGGCATCCCCGTGGCCGATATCGATGCGTTGGAGCGCTACTGGGCCGTCTGTCCGCAACTTCGGAAAGCGCTCTTCAAGAAGAACCGCCCCGGCTACGTGGATCTCGCAGTAGAAAACGCGGCCATCAAACCGGCCATTTACGATCACCCGGAGTTCACCGCCTTCATCGGCGGCATGAACGCCCTGTTCGCCAAGTGGCGCAAGCGCACGGCCGCCAAACTCAAAGCGCTGGAAGCCGGTTGTCACCCCAAGCAGATCGCCGCCGAACTCTCCGAGGACCTCCTGGCCCATTACGCCGGCAAGCCGCTTATCGACAAGTACGATGTCTACCAGCGGCTCATGGACTATTGGGCGGAAACCATGCAGGACGATTGCTACATCGTCGCCGCCGATGGTTGGAAAGCGGAAACCACCCGCGTTCTGGTGAAAAACAAGAACGGCAGGGAAGTAGACAAAGGCTGGACGTGCGATCTAATCCCCAAGTCCCTCATAGTCGCCCGCTACTTCGCCACCGAGCAAAAAGCCATCGCGGAACTGGAAGCCGAGCTCGAATCCGTCACCGCCGAAATGACGGAACTGGAGGAAGAAAACGCCGGCGAAGACGGCGCCTTTTTCGAGTGGGAAAAAATCAACAAGGCTGCCGTCTCCGCCCGCCTCAAAGAACTCGATCCAGCAGCCGCCTCCCTGTCCGTGTGGGGCGGCCATTCCTGGCTGCGTACCGGCATTCCTGCCGGTACACCGGCCAAAGGCCGGCGTAGTCGGGTCCTCGACGGAGCGGAGGCCCCCGTTCCGAGCCGCATACCCGTTTCCGTGCCGCGACCGATAGGGAGCGGTCAGCCGGAGCCGCGTCCGAAAGGTGGGGCAGGCGCTTCCGCCTGCCAACCTCCGATGTCATCTGCCAACGGCGATCCCCAAGACGAAGCGCAAAAGGAGGCCGAAGTCCTCCAATCCTGGCTAGCACTCAGCGACCGCGAAGCCGCCCTCAAGCGCTCTCTCAACGAAGCCGAAGCCGCCCTCGACGCCAAGGCCTATGCAAAATACCCCACCCTCACCGAGGCCGAAATCCAGACGCTCGTCGTGGACGACAAATGGCTCGCCGCCCTCGACGCCGCCATTCACGCCGAGATGGACCGCATTAGCCAGGCCCTCACCGCCCGTGTGAAGGAACTGGACGACCGCTACGAAACCCCGATGCCGCAACACGCGCAGAAGGTCGCCAAGTTTGAGCAGGCCGTGAACCGCCACCTGCAAAAGATGGGGTTCTCATGGGATTGAGGCCGGGCTACAAGCGGACCGAGGTGGGTGTGATACCGGTAGATTGGGAATGCACCACGGTCAGCGGAATAGCGTCGCGAGTTCGAAATGCGATCGTCGGCGGGCCGTTTGGATCTGACTTGGTTTCCGCTGACTATCAGGATGACGGTGTACCGGTCATTCGCGGCCAGAACATGGCAGCACGTCACGTAGCCGGCAGCTTCGTGTTTGTCAGCCTCAAGAAGGCAAATTCCCTTCAAGCCAATCTCGCTTATCCGGGCGACCTGATCTTTACGCAGCGTGGCACCCTCGGTCAGGTCAGTCTGGTTCCTGCCCACCCCTACCGACGTTATCTGGTCTCGCAAAGCCAGATGAAAGTCACCCCGGACCCGGTATCTTCTGATCCGCTGTTCTTTTATTACAGCTTCACAAGCGAGGAACAGAAGAGGAGGCTCCTGCAGAGTACCGAGCAGACAGGCGTTCCGCACATCACACTCGGCATCCTCAGGAAGCTTCCCGTTCCAAAGCCACACCGGCATGAACAGGAAGCCATCGCCGCAGCCTTGAGCGATGCGGATGCCCTCATCGAATCCCTTAAGCAACTCATCGCCAAGCAACGCCACCTCAAACAAGGCGCCATGCAGGGATTTCTCCACCCGCGGGACGGCGACGAGGTCAGACAACTGCGCGAAGTATCATCGCTGAAGGGCCGAATTGGATGGCAGGGTTTGAAGGAGAAGGAGTTTACGGCAAACGAAGACGATCCCTTTCTGATCACCGGCATGAATTTTAGGGATGGTGAGGTTCAATGGGATGGGGTCTACCATGTTCCCGAGGAACGCTATCAACTCGCAAAGGATATCCAGCTACGAGAAACTGACGTTCTGATGACCAAAGACGGAACCATTGGAAAGATGCTCTATGTAGAGGCGATTCCATACCCGGGGAAGGCATCGCTGAACAGCCACCTTCTGCTTTTTCGGCCGATCAACCAGGGCTATATTCCGAAGTACCTGTATTATCAACTGACCTCCAGGAGGTTCAGCGATTTCATCGAGCTGAATAAATCGGGCACGACCTTTTTCGGGATCTCTCAATCGGCAGTCGGTAGATACCCGGTTGTGTTGCCACCTGTTCAGGAACAAGTCCGAATAGCCTCCATCCTCTCCGACATGGACGCCGAAATCGCCGCCCTCGAAGCCAAACTCAACAAGGCCCGCCAGATCAAGCAGGGAATGATGCAGAACCTCTTAACCGGGAGGATTCGATTGGTATGAGCATCGGCCAGCCCGAACGCGAAACGCAGAACCGCATCATCAATTTGTTCCACGACGAACTCCAGTACAACTACCTCGGCGACTGGACCCATCGCGAAGGCAACAGCAACATCGAAGAGCCTTACCTCACCGCCTACCTTAAGAAGCGCGGCTATACCCCGGAACTAATCGCCAGGGCCATCCACCTGTTGCGCGCCGAAGCCGATAACCACAGCCGCGGCCTTTACGACAACAACCAAGCCGTCTACAGCCTCCTTCGCTACGGCGTTCCGGTGAAGACAGAGGCGGGCAAAGTCACCGAAACCGTCCACGTAATCGACTGGGCGGAACCGTTGCTGAACGATTTCGCCATCGCCGAGGAAGTCACCGTGGGGCGGACCCCAATGGGCGCTGACCCTCGTGGCGCAAGCCTCCAGGCTTGCAGAGTCGACAGTCATGTCAACTTTCTTCGGAAGGTCGAGACGAATCTCGACCCGGCAGGCGTGGACGCCCGCGCCACGGATTCGCCCGGCTCTCCGCTTAAGATTCCGCCCCACCCCCACGAACGGCGCCCCGATCTCGTGCTTTACGTCAACGGAATCGCCGTGGCCGTCATCGAACTCAAGCGGAGCTGCGTCTCCATCGGCGATGGCATCCGCCAGCTCATTTCCAATCAGAGCACCGAGTTCAACGCCTGGTTCTTCAGTACCGTGCAGTTCGTTTTCGCCGGCAACGATTCCGAGGGCTTGAAATATGGCACGGTCGGCACCGAAGAAAAATACTTCCTGAAATGGAAGGAAGACGAAGACGACGACTCGCGCTTCAAGCTCGATAAGTACCTGCTCAAGATGTGCAATAAAGAGCGCCTCGTCGAACTGATGCACGACTTCGTGCTCTTCGACGGCGGCATAAAGAAACTGCCGCGCGCTCATCAGTATTTCGGCATCAAGGCCGCCCAGCGCCACGTGCGGGAGCGCAAGGGCGGCATCATCTGGCACACCCAGGGCAGCGGCAAGAGCATCGTCATGGTGCTGCTGGCCAAGTGGATTCTGGAGAACAACCCCAACGCCCGCGTGGTTATCGTCACCGACCGCGACGAGCTGGATAAACAGATCGAAGGCGTATTCTCCGCGTCGGGCGAGCCCATCCAGCGCAGCCGCAGCGGGCGCGATTTGATGAGCCGGCTTGAACAGGCCCGCCCGCGCCTGTTGTGCTCGTTAGTCCACAAGTTCGGCAGGCGGGACGTGGACAACTTCGAACAGTTCATCCGGGAACTCGAATCGCAGCCGTGCCGCGCGGTGGGCGATCTCTTCGTCTTCGTGGACGAGTGCCACCGGACCGAGAGCGGCAAACTGCGCCGCACCATGAAAGCCCTCCTGCCCAACGCCGTCTTCATCGGCTTCACCGGCACGCCGTTGCTGAAGAAGGACCGGCAGACCAGCCTCGAAGTCTTCGGCGGCTACATCCACACCTACAAGTTCAGCGAAGGCGTGGAAGATGGGGTGGTGCTCGATCTGGTCTATGAAGCTCGCGATATCGATCAGCGCCTGGGGTCGGAAGACAAAATCGATCAATGGTTCGACGCCAAGACCAAGGCCCTGAACGATTGGCAGAGGTCCGCCCTGCGCGAGCAGTGGGGCACCATGCAGAAGGTCCTCAGCTCCAGGTCGCGCATGGAGCGCGTGGTGAGCGACATAGTGTTCGATTTCAGCGTCAAGCCGCGCCTCGGCGGCGAGCGCGGCAACGCCATCCTGGTGGCATCCAGCATTTACGAAGCCTGCAAATATTTCACCCTGTTTCAAAAGACGCCATTCAAGGACCGCTGCGCGGTGGTCACATCCTACAACCCGCAAGTAGGGGACGTCACTCTCGAAGACACCGGCGCGAACACCGAGACCGATAAGAGATTCATTTACGACACGTACACCGAACTTCTGGCGGACGTGGTCCCCAAAATGGGGATGACGAAGACGGAAATCCACGAGGAGCGGGCCAAGTGGCAGTTCATTCATGAGCCCGCCCGCATGAAGCTGCTGATCGTGGTGGATAAGCTTCTCACCGGTTTCGACGCGCCGCCCTGCACGTATCTCTACATCGATAAATCCATGCAGGACCACGGCCTCTTCCAGGCCATCTGCCGCACCAACCGGCTCGATGGCGAGGACAAAGATTTCGGCTACATCGTGGACTACAAGGATCTCTTCCGCAAACTCGAGAATGCCATTGCGGTCTACACGTCCGAGCTGGACCACAGCGCGGGCGGGGTCGAACCCGAGGTCCTGCTCAAAGATCGCCTCACTAAGGGCCGCGAGCGCCTCGACGAAGCGCTGGAAGCACTCGCCATGCTGTGCGAGCCTGTCGAACCGCCGCAAGGCGACCTGGAACACATCCACTATTTCTGCGGCAACACGGAGATCCCCGAGAATCTGAAGGAGCGCGAACCGCGACGCGCCGCGCTCTACAAAGCCACCGCCGCTCTGGTACGGGCCTATGCAAACATCGCCGACGAATTGGATGCGGCCGGATACAGCGCGGCGGATGTAGCCCGCATCAAGCAGTCGCTCGACCGATATCTGAAGCTGCGCGAGATCATCCGCAACGCCAGCGGCGAAAGCCTCGATCTGAAGGCCTACGAGGCCGATATGCGTCACCTGATCGATACCTACATCGAGGCCGCCGAGCCGAGGAAGATTTCGCCATTCGACGATATGCCGCTGATGGAACTGATCGTGAAGACGGGAATCGCGGACGCCATCAACCGCATGCCCGAGGGAATCAGGGCCAGCAAGGAAGCCATCGCCGAGACCATCGAAAATAACGTCCGCAGCAAGATCGTCCGGGAACACCTCAACGACCCGGCGTTCTTCGACAAGATGTCCGCCCTGCTCGATGAAATCATCGCCGCGCGCCACGCCCGGGCGATCGAGTATGAAGAATACTTGAAGCGCATCGCCGCTCTGGTGAAACGCATCGAAGCCGGACAGACCGAAGACACGCCGGCGGAGATCGATACTCCCGGACGGCGCGCCCTGTATAACAACCTCCATCAAGACCGCGATGTGGCATTGAAAATCGACGAGGCCGTCAAGGATGTGCGGCAGGACGCCTGGCGCGGGGTGCAGCCGCGCGAGATGGAAATCAAACAAGCCATCTACGATGTGTTGCAGGATGTGGCGGAGACGGAGCGCATCTTCCTCGTCGTGAAACAACAGCGCGAATACTGATGAGCGCCCGCATCCAGTTGGGGGACATTCCGGTGGACGTGCTGAGGAAGGACATCAAGAATGTCCACTTGAGCGTCTACCCGCCCACCGGCGCCGTACGCATTTCCGCCCCGCTCCGCATGAGCCTCGATACCATCCGCGTATTTGCGATTTCCAAACTCGGCTGGATCAAGCGCCAGCGGAAGAAAGTCCGGGAGCAGGAGCGCGAAACGCCCCGCGAATATCTGGACCGCGAGAGCCACTATGTCTGGGGCCGGCGCTACCTGATGACGGTGATCGAAAAAGACGCCCCGCCCGCAATCGAATTGAAGCACAGCCAACTGGTACTGCAAGTCCGCCCCGGCGCCTCGGAGGAAAGGAAACAGGAAGTCCTGGAAGACTGGTATCGCGCGCAGGTGCGAGAAGCCGCGCTGACAGTCGTCGCCAAGTGGGAACCGCTGATCGGAGCGAGAGTGGCGCGCGTTTTCGTGCGGCGGATGAAGACGAAGTGGGGCAGTTGCAGCCCGGCCACAGCCAGCATTCGCCTGAACACGGATCTTGCCCGCAAGCCGCGGGAATGCCTTGAATACATCATCGTGCACGAGATGGTCCACCTGCTGGAGCCATCCCACAACGCCCGCTTCGTGGCCCTCATGGACCGCTTCATGCCCAACTGGCAATTCCGCCGCCAGCAACTCAACCGCCTCCCCCTCCGGCACGAAGACTGGAAGTACTGAATGAAGCCCGCCCCGCATCCGATGGGTTCGACTGGCGCTGGGCGGCCCTCTGGTCACAGGCCCCTTCTTATTGATAGCATTGGCCTTACCCGCGTCCCGCGCTTCCCTCCGTTGTACCCTGAAGTCGGTGGCGATCCGGTTTCTAAACGCAGAACTGCGGCCAGGGATTTGCGCCCGCGCCGCAGGGGCGCCGCTCGCGCCAAGCCCCTCAAACTCCGCGGCCCTCAGCGAGGCCCACTGGACACGGCGCCCCCTGGGGCTGCCAAACGAACCCAGGAAGTTGTTGAAAATAAAGGATCGGCGAATTCGCAGCCCTTCCCGGATGCTGCCCCTGCGCTGGTCCCACCCCCCCTCAGCCCCCGGTCTACGGCTTGATCAACCCGGCGCGGATCGCAAACCGCACCATGCTGGCGGTTTCGTGGATTCCAAGCTTCTCGAGGATGTGCGTGCGGTGGGAATCGGCCGTCTTGTAGCTGATGCCCAGGCGCACGGCTGCCTCTTTGGTGGAGTGGCCATCGGCGATGAGGACCAGCACCTGCCGCTCGCGTTCGGTCAGCGCGAACACCATGCGCGCGGATTCCTCATCCGGCGTGAACGGCGGACGGCCGCGCACGGGCCGCTCCACGCCGAAACCCAGGTATCCCGCGAATACGCCTTCCGAATCGAAGCGCGGGGCCCCCGAGTACTCCACCAGGCGGTAGCCCCCGTCGGCGCAAAGCAATCGAAGCTGGAGGCGGAATGGCTGGCGGGCGCTGAAGGCTGTGCCGTAATGTTCCAGGCACAAGGCGCGGTCGTCCGGGTGCACGCCTTCGATCCACCCGCCGGCGCTTTCCCGATCCAGCGTGCGTCCGGTAAAGTCCAGCCAGGCCCTGTTAAAGTAGTTCGAGACGGCGTCGGTTCCCGCCATCCATATTGGAACCGGAGCGGAGTCGGCCAGCGTCACGAACGCTTCCCAGCCCGCTTCACGCCGGTCCTTCGCCGTGCGCAACTGTGCTTCGAGCGCTTCGATCCTCCGCCGCAGGGCTTCCGGATCGTCGGTTTGAGTAGGTTGATAGAAGGAAGCCATGGGGGAGAAATGAAATGATAGGACAGTCCGCCCACGCCGTAAAGTACCAAAATCGTTACAATTAGGGGAGAACGACTGTACTAGATCTCTTCCGCGTTTTCGAGCGGTATTGGAACTCCGGGACCCTGGGAATGGAATCATGAGTAAGGACCCGATGGCGGACGCTGTTCCGGAAACGGACGACGAACTGCTGTTGCGCTTGCATAGCGGGGATGAGCAGGCATTTGTCACCCTCTACCGCCGGCGCCAGCCCGCCATCTATCGGTTCGCGGCGAATATGACCGGTTCCAGGACAGTCGCGGAGGATATCACGCAGGATGTTTTCATGACCCTCATCCGCGAGAACTGCGGCTTCGACCCGGAACTGGGCACGCTTTCGGGCTATTTGTTCGGCATTGCGCGGAAACTGGCGCTGCGGCATCTGGAACGGGGCCGGGCGGATGTCGCGCTCGAAACCGGGACGGACGATTCGCGCAGCCTCGAGCCGAGCGTCAACGGAAACCAGTTGCTGGATCTGACGCGCAAAGAAGGTATCGAGGCTTTGCGCCGCGCCGTCCAGGCGTTGCCACGGCGGTACAGGGAAGTGGTGGCGCTGTGCGATCTGGAAGAAGTGGACTATTCCGACGCCGCGTTCATCCTCGATTGCCCGGTCGGTACGGTCCGCTCGCGGTTGCATCGGGCCAGGGCTCTGCTGCTTGAGAAGATGAGCCAGGGCCATCATCGCCCGCTGGCTGGCGCCTGGAAGCCGGCGAGGAGTTTGACATGAACTGTCGTGACTTAGTGGATTCTTTGCCCGAATTGACGGGCGAAACGGGTGAGGAAGCGCAGGCGCACCTCCGCGAGTGCGCCCGCTGCAGGTTGTACCTGGAGCATCAACGCCAGCTTACCGAAGGCTTGAGGAATGTCGGCCGCGAGATGCGCCGCATGAAGGCTCCGGGGCGGATTGAAGCGGCGTTGCTGGCGGAGTTTCGCGGCCAAACCGGATGGGTGGAAGCTCCCCGCGCTCGCCACTGGTGGTCTCCGGCCGTCGCTTGGGGTACGGCAGCGGCGGTGCTGGTGGCCGCGGCGCTGCTGTTTGTGGTTCGCGTGAGACAAGCCGAAACGCCGGCCTTCCCTGAGATGGCCGAAGCGGCCACGGTGGATTGGACGGCGAGCCTTCCGGAGGGAACCGCCTCCACGGCTTCGGCCGGCGAATTCATCCCGCTGCCCAACGCCGATCGGCTGCCTCCGGATGAGCATGTCAACATGGTGCGCGTAGAGTTGCCGCGCTCGGCGATGATCGCGCTGGGATACGCGGTGCCGGCGGACCGCGCGGATGAAATGGTGGAAGCCGACGTGGTGCTGGGTTCCGATGGCCTGGCCCGCGCCGTCCGTTTGGTGAACGAAAACGAGGCTGAAGACGATCAGTAGGTCGCCTCGGAAAGCCGGAATTATGCTGTCTCGAACGGGCCTGGTGGTTTTGGCGGCGCTTGCGGGCGGATATGCGCAAGTCCCCGCGCGCGGCCCCGGCGGTCCACCGCCGGACGTGCGCCTGGTCGGCGCCGTTCCGGGCCGGCCCAACCGGGTGGTGAAGAATGCGCCGTTTTCGGCGGACGTCGTGACGGAAACCACGCAGACGCTGGCGGATGGGAATCGCATCCATCAGACCACGCGAGCCAGGATCTATCGCGATTCCGAAGGGCGCGAGCGCAACGAGCAGTCACTCGCCGGGTTGCGCGCGCTGGCGCCCGGCTCCAATCTTCCGCCCGTCGTGTACATCAACGATCCCGTTGCCGGCGTGGACTACTCGCTCAACGAGCGCGCCAGGATGGCCACGCGTTATCCCCGCCCGCGTCCGGGTCCGGCGCCGCGGCAGCCGGATGCCGCCGGCGCTCCAGGTGCGCGCCGCGGACAGGCGCAAAACGCCGCGGGCGCGAATACCGCGGCGGCGGCCGGCGGCCGCTGGGGCAGAGGCGCGCGAGGCGGGCGCGCGGGCCAGAATTTGAAAACCGATTCGCTGGGCCGGCAGACCATTGAAGGCGTACCTGCCGATGGCGTTCGCACCACCGTGACCATCCCTGCGGGAAGCGACCTGGGCAACGACCAGCCTCTTCAAATCGTGTCCGAATCCTGGTATTCGCCGGACCTGCAAAATGTGGTGTTGTCCAAACACACCGACCCGCGTTCCGGAGAAACCGTGGTGAGGCTCACCAACATCGCCAGGACCGAGCCGGCCTCGTCGCTGTTCCAGCCCCCGGCCGATTATAAGATCACCGACGGCTCCGCAAGCCCCAACTGGAATGCGCGAACGCCCCAGCGGTAGCGTTGGCGCATCGGCGGCGAACCGGGCCGCGCTGGGTGGCGTTGCCCGTTGGGCAAACGGCGGAGGGAAGTGGGGCAGGCGCTTCCGCCTGCCAAGGCATTTTCAGCGGTTCGCGCTAATGCGTCATGGCGTAGACGATTGAGTTCACGCCCAGGCGAATCGCGAAATCGGCTTTGTCCTCGGGATAGCGCGAGTTGTCGGCCCATTCCCAAGCGTCGCCTACATCGGAGTTAAAGGTGATCGCGACCATCATCCGGCCCTTGTCGTCGTAAATCGCGCGCCAGTGGGCGCCCTTGCCGTCGTCGGGACCGGTAGCGTGCATCGGCCGCTTATAGCCCTGGTACGAGTGCTCCCATCCGGGTATTTGGTATTTTTGATCCAGATCGTACAAGGCGTGAAAGAAAGCGTCGCTGTCGGGTATGTCGACAATGGCCTTTTCGGGAAGCGCCGCCTTGATTCGGTTTTCGAAGACCTGCCATTCGTACGCGCCGTGAAAATCGTCGGCGAAAAAGAAACCGCCGCGCAACAGGTATTCGCGCAATTCGGCGGCTTGCTGGTCCGTCAAACCCCACTCGCCCACCTGGACGGCGTAAAGCCACGGCCAATCGTAGGCGTCGCCCTCGTCGAGGTTGACCACCTGTTCCACGCTGCGGACGTGAATGCGCGTGAGCCGCCGCACGGCCTGGGAGAAATGGCGGTCGGCGGGCGGAAAGTCCTGCGTCCAGAGCGAGAGGCCAAGGTGGTAGTCGCCCTGGAAATCGCGGGTAGTATCCATCGACGTTAGGACCGCCGCCGGGGAACATCAGCCGGGCGAAGGCCCACTCGGTCTTCTCCTGGTAATCGGGCGGCAATGGCAATTCGCCAAGGTAGTGTTCGACTCCGGGGAATTCGCGGAATGGCCGCTGGAACGCGCCCACGGCGCAACAAACCGCAAGCCCGCAGGCCGCAAGCCACAGCGTCTTGGAACGGAACAGCACCCTTAACGGAAGGATAGCACCGGCGGCTGGAAACGCCGGGGCAGGAAATCCTGCATGCGCCGGCCGGACTTCACTCGCGCTTATCGCCGAACAGCTCGCTCCAGGACGGATCGAGCTTGGTCCACTTATCGGGCAGGCCTTCGGCGGATTCCGGCTGGCACAACGCGCCGTGCCCGGAATCGCAGAGCGACTCGGTGGTGGCCGGGTCGAGAACGCTGCCCCACGATCCCATCGTCACCGGCATGGAGAGTAACTGGAGGCAGGCCGGGCAGCGGCGGCGCTGGTCCGCGAAACTCCACCAAATGGCGAACGCGCAGCCGGCCACGAAGGCCGGCGCGGCAACAATCCCCGCCAGAAACGAGCGCAGCATCCCCGTGGCCAGTCCGCTGAACAGCGCCATTTCCACTTCCACCCACAGCAGCCAGCAGAACGCGGCCAGCGTTGCGACTTTCAGAACCAGATAACCCCGGAAGCGCCAGCCGCCGCCCCGCGGAAGGCGCGCGCCGGTCGCCACTACCGCTCCGCCGCTGAAGAGCGCGAACCCCAGCGCTACAAAGCAAAGTAGCAGCGGCCGGGACGGGATCGCCTGAAACGAAGCCACCTCCGGCGGCCGGGGCAAAAAGTAGCCGGCGCTCTTAGCGGTATCAAACAAGTCGGCGCGCACTTGGTCTTCTCTCTGGCCCGGCCCAATACGCGCAACCGCTCCGATGAGGAAGGGCGTTTGAGGCGGCGGATCGGACTCCAGATCGAGCGGCGTCCAGACGTCGATGGTCCTCGATATCGCCCAGAAGGTATCGGGCAATACGCCGATGACGCGCACCTGCGATCCCTCCACGTCGATGGTCCGGCCAATCACGAAGGGGTCCGCTCCAAACACGGACCGCCACGCGGAATTACTGAGCACTGCGGCGTCCCAACCTCCGGCCTCCAGCGTAAGGCCCAGCGCGGCGCGCACGCCCAGCAGCGAAAAGAAGTTGCTCGTGACCCGCGCGCGAGGCGATCCCGCTTCGCGCGTATATCCTGCAATTCCGGCCAGCGTGCGCGCCTTGGCGCGCCAAAGCGGCAACAAGCGCGGCGGTACGCCCGATGGCTCGTTTACCGCGCCGCTGTAGCGAATGGCCGCGAGCGAGCCTGGGTCGCGAATCGGCAGCGGCCGGAACAAGCTGCGCGTTCGCTCGAAAAAATGCGTGGCGCCGGCCAAACCGAGCAACGCAAGGCAGGCGCACGCCAGCGGCATCGCCGGCCCGCGGCGGATTCGCCGCACGGCTTCGCGGCTGAAGCGCGTCCAGAACGCATCCTGCAGAGCCCCGCCGATATAGCGGACCGTCCGGGCGGAGCCGCGGTTGGTGACCGCTCCGCGATCGGCCAGAACCTCTAAGGCATCGAGCCCGTCATTCCATTTCGCGCGCCAAGCCGGGCGCACCCCGCGCGGAACTATCCAACTCGCCGCGCGAAGCAGCGCTCGCGCGGCGATCGGCCCGCGGCGCCGCGACACGTCGCCCCTATGCCCGCTACCCATGCCCGATTAGACGCGCAAGGCAGCGCGCCTGTTCCGGAAATGAGTGCGCTCCCGCGCGAGCCAACGGGGCTGAGGTCTGTTATGCTCGATTGTCAACGCTTATGTCACGAAGAATACTTCTCCTCGCAATGCTTGTTCTGATTGTTTCCGCGCTGCTCGTCGGTCAGCAGCCGATGGAACGGATTGACCTGAACGTCATCCACAAGATCAAAACCGCGGAAATCGGTGGGGGCGCCGGAGGGTTCGGTGGTGGTGGCGCCGGCCGGGGCGGCCGCGGGGCAGCGCCGCCCATTATGGAGACCTTGTACAATCTGACGGACCGCTACGGCCCTCGCCTCACCAATTCGCCGCAATTCCGCGCCGCCGGAGAGTGGGCTGTCAAGCAGCTCACTGAGTGGGGCCTGAGCAACGTCCACCTGGAGAAGTGGGCCACCGCGCCGCCTCCCGGGGCTGCCGCCGACACTGCGGCCGGCGCCGGCCGGGGCCGCGCCGCCATCCCCGGTTGGGAGTTTACCGAATACGAAGGCGCCATGGTGGAACCTACCTATATGCCCATCATCGGCTACCCGCAGGCCTGGAGCGGCGGCACTGGCGGGAAAGTGACCGGCGACGCCATACTGGCTGCCAATCCCACGACGATGGCCGAGATGGACAAGCTGCACG
Source organism: Terriglobia bacterium (assembly GCA_963783505.1). Lineage (GTDB taxonomy): Bacteria > Acidobacteriota > Terriglobia > Bryobacterales > Bryobacteraceae > BOG-224. The sequence continues at coordinate 16,925 of CAWAOP010000023.1, forward strand.
GAACCTTGAAGGGGAAGATAGTCCTTCTCGGCACGGGGCCGCTGGATCTGGCGTTTCCCGACACGCCGCTCGGCGAACGCTACACCGCCGCCGAACTGGCCGCCCTGATTCCCCAGGCGCTTCCCACGGGTAGTCCCGCTGCCGGACGCGGCGGCCGGGCTGGCGCGACGGGCCCTGCCCTTTCCGCGGAAGAGCAGCGCGCCGTCACCGCCCGAGCGGCCACGTTCTGGAATGATGAAGGCGTCCTGCTGACCATCTCGGCAAGCGGCACTACCCGCGGCTCGAGCGGAGTGGTTCCGACGAGCAACGGCTCGCCCCGCACGGGCGACCCCACCAAAAATTTGCCCTCCATCGCCGTTACGGCGGAGAACTACAACCGCGTTGCGCGCCTCTTGCAGCACAACGTTCCGGTGAAACTCTCATTCAACATCCAGACCATGTTCGACACGGCCAACACCGATTCGTTCAACGTGATGGCCGAGATTCCCGGCGCGTCCAAACCGAACGAACTGGTGATGGTGGGCGGCCACTTCGATTCCTGGCACATGGGTACCGGCGCCACCGATAACGGGATCGGCGCTACGATCGCCATGGAAGTTATGCGGATTCTGAAGTCGGCCAACCTGAAGATGGACCGCACGGTCCGCATGGCGCTTTGGGGCGGCGAGGAAGAGGGACTTCTCGGTTCGGCCGCTTATGTCAAGGACCACTTTGCCGATCCGGCCACCATGAAACCCACCAAAGAGCACGACGGCTTCGCGGGCTATTTCAACATCGACAACGGCACCGGCAAGATTCGCGGCATGTATCTGCAGGGAAACGAGGCGGAGCGGCCGATTTTCGAGCAGTGGTTTGCCGCTATCAAGGATCTGACCGAGGGCGTGGTCACTTCCGCCAACACCACCGGCACGGACCACCAGTCGTTTGACGCCGTTGGATTACCGGGCTTCCAGTTCATCCAGGATCCCATGGACTACGATACCCGCACGCACCACACCAACATGGACACCTACGAGCGCGTGCAGCAAGCCGACGCGGAGCAGATGGCGATTATCGAAGCTTACTTCGTGTATCAGGCGGCAACGCGGCCCGACAAACTGCCGCGCAAAGATCTTCCGGAGCCCCGCGCCGCCGGCGGCGGGCGTGGCGGAAGGGGCGCTAACTGAGAGTTGCAAGCCGCTGGTTCGACCAGCGAGGCTGGAACAGGTTTGGGGTGGCGATCTGGGCCAATGGAGTCCATGCATGATCGACGGCTCAATGGAAGGGAACTTACCGTCCATTGACTCGCCATCGAGGTGCAGACGCGCTATACTCCTCACGGATAAGTGAGGTAAACGGTATGGCAGCCGGCGGTCGGTATCTTCCGTGGTTAGTGCTGTTTGGCGTGTTCGGCGCTTGCTGCACGGCGAGCGCAGAAAAGATCACGGTGACGGACGGACGTCCTGTCGATCGGGCAATCCAGAAACTTGAAGCTGCCTACGGATGGCCGATAACTTACGAAGATACGCCCCGAGTCTACGAAGGCGATCTGGAGGACGCCACTTCACGAGTCCGCAGGGACGGAAAGAGCGCCGACGAACCGGGAGTCAGCAGGATTCTTTTGCCGCGCGAGCAGACCTTCTCGTTTTCGTTCGATCCGCCCCAGGGCAGGAAGCTCAGCGGGCGTGCGCCAGCAGAGCAGACTCGGGCTGCGATTCTCGCAATGCTGGACAGCTACGCTTCTTCAGTAGGCGGGGTCCGATTTTTCGCTCTGACCGAATCCAATGGGATGTTCCACGTAGTGCCGGTTCAGCGAAAGGACGCCTCGGGGAAATTGGAGAACATCGTGCCTTTGTTCGACGCCCCTGTCGAGATCGCTCCTAAGGGTCGCTCGGGATCTCAGTTGGTGACAGAGATCTGCCGCGCCCTTGCTTCGCGGGCGGGTTACCCGGTTGGCCTAGGCACGGGGGGCGCTAACCTGCTAGGCAACAGCAGGACTTCGATCGGGTCGAAGCGGGGCGAGTCCGCACGCTCCGTGATGAGCCGCTTTTTCGCCGAAGTGGAGGCGTCCGGACCTCTCACTCGTGCCCCGTTCTCATGGCACGCATACTATGAACCCGACTGGGGGTACGCACTAAATCTCCGGCCCTCGGACCGTCTGTTCGTTCCGGTTCCCCGGCCGAACGGAATGGGAGGCTTCGGGCGATAGCGAAAATGGGTCAGATGATCTGCGCTTATTTTCGCTTCGGCGATTCGGGGCAGTTCCACCGGCATGTTGCCGAGGCCTCGAGAGTACCGTAATCCTCTGCAATTGCAGGTGTTACACACCGCTGTCTCCGATAACGGCGGGGAGAGATTCCATTCCTTTGAGCCTGCCAGGCTGGCGCCGCCTGCACCTTGCGCTTTCTGTTGTCGTCCGTGGCGCGCCAGGCGGGGACTGCGCCATCCGGCAGCGCGATTTGTGCCTCGCCGCCCGGACCCCGGCGCAAGTCGCAATAAGCCGCAAGCAGACGATTATGACCGCGGCGGAAGGCAGGCCTGGAGGCCTGCCCCGCTTATTTCACCGTAACGTCGCCGGTGTTGTAACCTTCCACCGTAATCTTCGGGCGTTCGCCGCGCGTATCGGCGTTCGAAAACTCGGTGGTAATCGTACGCCTCTCGCCGGGCATCAGAGGCACATAGTTGTCGCTGTAAATTACCGGCAGAATGCGGTCGCCCGTCTTCTCGCGGACGGCCTTCAGGCGAACCATCAACGCGGGCTGGGCCGAGGGGTTGTACAACTCCGTCGTCAGCAGCCACTTACTACCGTGCTGGGCTGCCTTCGTCGTGGCCTCCAGCTTGACTTTCGGGAGATCGCGGATGGCTTTGAAGTTATCTTCCTCGGTCCCGTGCAGATAGAAATTCCCGGAAATCAATTGGCTTCCGTGCGTGAGCTTCAGGCGAATGAAATGCGTTGGCGTCAGGCCCTGCGCATACTCCATCTTGATGGGCGTCAAGACGCTGTCTTCTTTACTATCGACCTGCGCGGACCTCTCCCACTTCACCGAGCCATCCATGTTTAGAATCTGAACCAGAGCGGTGAGTCCAGTGACATTTCCGCCGCTGTAGTTCACTATTTCGACGTTGTCCGTGCCGGCATTCCATTGGATGTGGAGCGGCTCGGAGGCTTTCTTGGCGCCGAAGTAAGCGGCCGTCGGCTCGAAGTAATAATCGTAGGTCTGCCAGACCATGCAGGGCCACGCGGGGTGGCTCATCCAGATGAGCAGTCCCATGCGGTTCTTGCTCTGTGCTTCGAACATGGCGCGATGGCCGTCGTAATTCACGAATTGGGCGTACTGGTCCCATTCGTTCACGTTGTTGGCTCCCCCGTAACTGTCATTGATGATGCCGTTGAACGACGCGCCCGCCTGCGCCCCGGCCTGAGTAAAGTCGTGCAGCGCCCAGATCAGGTTCTGCGGCCACATCGCGGATTCCGGCAGCATCAACTTCAGGCTCTCGATAGTCGGCACGTTCGGCATGCCCATCTCGCTGTGCATTTTGGGCGTAGCCCGATCCGTGAAATAGCTTTTGACGGTCTGCGCGCGATAAGGGCCGTGGCCCGTCACCACATAGGTTCCGCCGCCGCGTTGATTATCGTCGGCGGAACTCGGGATATAGTGCAGGCCGGGATGCAATTCCGCCAGCAGCGCCCGAATACCGTCGTCGACCGGCTTCGGCGGAACGCCCTCGTTGCGCCCGCAATAAAGGCCGATCGAAGGGTGGCTGCGGATCTTGAGAACGTAGTCCCTCGCATTCCGCAGGAACAGGTCGTTATCGTCCGGGTTCGGTCCGTCCACGGGGTTCGCCAGCCAGAAATCCTGCCACACGACGATGCCCCAGCAGTCGCAGGCGTCATAGAACGCTTCGTCGCCGGTCTGTCCGACCCAATTGCGGATCATCGTGAAATTCATTTCCTTGTGGTAGCGAACGGCGGCGTCGTACTCGCGCGCGCGGTAGCGGAGATTGGATTCGGGGAAGCCCCAGTTGCCGCCACGCGGAACAAAGCGGCGGCCGTTGATCCACATTCGAAGAGTGTTATCGTCCTCGCTGTAAGTGAACTGCCGCACTCCAGCCTTGAATGCTTTTGAATCCGACGTGGCGCCGCCAGCCACGAATGAAAGTTGAACGTCGTAGAGATTCTGGTCGCCGTAGCCCGCGGGCCACCACAGCTTGGGGTTCGCCAGCCTCAGAGCCGGAGCATTGTTCGGGTCCAGCTTGACGATCTTCCGAGCGCCGGCGTCCAGGGTGACCGGCAGTTCGAAGGCGGCCGTCCCAAAGCGCCCGCGCAACGTCCCCGCGACTTGTGTTCGCTCATGGTTGACCAGCGTAGCCTCTACGGATACATCCGCCCGCGAGACATCGGGCAGCGGGAGAGTCGTATTGACAAACGGATTCTCTATAGTCACGGCGGCCGAAGTGGTCAAATACACGTCGGCCCAGATACCTATGTTGCGCCCGCGAACGGTCGGAATCCAATCCCAGCCAATGGAGGCGTGATAGGTCGGGTTATCGGCTCCCAGCAGGCCGCCATTAGGGCCGGTGCTCTGCAGCGTGGCGACTTTCACCGGCGCCGGCGTGGCATTGCGTTCGATATGAACGGCCAGCGCGTTCTTCGCTCCCGCGTGGACGAGCGAGGTCACATCGAACTTACCCCGCATGAAGCCGCCCTCGATGCGGCCTGCCTTGGAGCCGTTCACGTAGACATCCGCTTTCCAGTTAATCCCATCGAAGTTCAAGAAGACGCGTTTACCGCGCGCGGAAGCCGGCGCGGTGAACTCGTCGCGATACCAGAAATCGGAACAGAAGAAGGAGTCCGAAATCTGAAGCTGGTTGTCGCCGAAGTTGGGGTCCGGAATCGCGCCAATGTTCCAGTAGCTGGAAAGCACGGTGCCTGGAACCGTAGCCGGTATCCATTCCTTATCCAGGAATCCTGGCGTCGAGATGGCCTCGCCTTTTGCCGCCACCAGAGAATCGCGCTGGAGGCGCCACGCGCCCGCGGCCAGGTGCATGCGGCCGTTCGTCTCGGCCGCGGGGGCCTGCTTGGCCTGAGCCACCGACCCGCCGCGGCCCCAGACCTCCATCTCGCTGAGCATGTAATTCACGCCCGCGGCCTTGTTCATCAGCACGCGCACGTAGCGCGCCTTGGAGGCTTGCGCAAGCTTGATATCGTCGTTCGTCCCAGAGGCCGCGAGCGCCTGAAGCGTCTTCCAGTTGGCCGCGTCATCGGAGGTCTGGATGGAACCCAGGGCCGGGCGCCGCAGCCAGAATAGCGCCACGCGATCGAACGAGCACTGGGCTCCCAGATCCACGTAGACCCACTCGTCGCCCGCTCCGGCCGAGGACCACGCGCTATAGAAATTGCGTTGCGCGTCGGTATAGAGGCGGCGATCCTTGTCGAAGAGCATCGCTTCGGTTACGCGCCAGGTGGTGACGCCGGGAGAATCGGGAGCGATGCGCAGGAAGCGTACGCGCGTCGCCGATGCAAACTGCACCGAGGGCCTGAACTGGGCCGGCACGGCCGTATTGCCGGACGCGCGGCCCAGCTCGCGCCACGTCTGGCCATCGTCCGAACCGGACACCACGACGGTCCAGCTTCCGGCCTGGGGCGCCGCCGGAGCGGCAGCCGCATCCGCAGCCGGCCCGCGCCCGGCTCCGCGGCCTCCCGCTCCGCTGCCCGCGTTGAGCTCCACGCGGTCTATTTCAAGCGGACCCGAGCCGCCGGTGAACTCGAGATGCATCCACGGATGGTCGCCGGTCAAAACCGTCCCGGCGCCGCCGCGTCCTCCGCGCCCAGCGGCGGCGGGAGAGGCCGCGGGAGTGTTCGTCGTCACCACAACGGCAAGCGGCGGGGCCGTTTCCTTGATTCCGTCCGTAATCAATTGCGCCGTCAGGTTGTAGTCGGCGCTGCTGGAGTGGTACGCCGGCCGGTGCAAGGCCAGGTTGCGGTACGTGCCGGTATCCGGGACCATGACCGGAGCGAAGTCCTCCTTGGAGTCGCCGGGATAAACGCCGATGCCGCGCGTGGATACCTGCGCGCCGATCGCGGCGGCGGCCGCCAGGGCCAGCAGAATCGTCCTTCTCATGAGGAAGCCTCCAAATTGCCTATGAAAGAGTGGCGAACCGCGCAATTTTAGCATCTGGCCCCACGGCGCTTACCCATCGCGGATTTAGCGAGGCTTTCGCTTCGAACCACGGTTGCCCCAGCTTTGTTCAAACGAGAATTCCGGAAATTGACGGCGTTACCGGCAAGGCCGAGCGTCATTATCCACAAACCTCACATATCGTTCCCATGCAGGGCTCCCACCGAAAACTGAAAGTCGGCCGCGCAGGCGCACATCCGCCCAACGCGCTTCCCGACGCTCGGCGAGGGGTGCTAGCGTGGTGCTCGAGGTGATATTCGTGCGCCTCGTTCTCAAACTCCTTGGCTGCGCGCTTGCCGTGGCGTACGCATTTTCTCAAGTGCATGTCGACGTTCTTGCGCAGCTTGAATCGGAGACATGTGACCCGAGCCTCTCGCCCGACGGGAAAACCCTAGCTTTCGATTGGTGTAAGCCGGACTATACTTGCGCCATCTACACGCGGCCGCTCGCGGGCGGAGATCCGCAGTTACTGCTGGGCGAGGACGACCGCAACGGCACGCCTTACTCTCTGAAATGGTCCCCGGACGGCCGAAGCATTGCGTTTACGCGATTCTACTCGCACTACGACACCCACCTGCTGGTCGCGCCGCTTGCCGGCAAGCCCGCACGCGACCTGGGGCAGGTTTGCTCCGGAGAGGCTGGCTGGAGCCCGGACAGCAAGTCCCTTGTGGCCGACGTCTACTTGAGCCAAACGGACGTCGAGAATTGCCGGGTGGTGCTAATCGACGCACTAGGCGGCCGTCAGGTCCGCCAATACGCGGCGCATGGCTCCGGGCCCGCATTCTCGCCGGACGGCAAGCTCCTGGCTTACGCAGATGGCAGGACGCTAAAGCTCCTCCGTCTGAATTCCGGGTACAGTCCTCTCGGAGCCGCCAAGGCCATCGCGGTCGAGCCCCGCGGTATTGACGCAATACGCTGGAGCCCCGATTCCAAGTGGCTGCTATATCGAGTTTGGGGAGATTCTCCCTACGTCAGAAAGCTCGCCGTCGCCGACGGCGCAAGGCCCCATTTCGTCGCTGGCCTCTCATCGGACCTGGAGATATCCGCAATCCTGCCCGGCGGCCGTGCGGTCGCAACCGAATCCGTCAGAGAGGAGGGGCTTTGGAAAGTGGATCTGGAGGCGCACAGCCCGCAGGCAGAGAGGGCAGACGATGGACTACTCGGCGAGGTCGTGTCTCAGGACGGTCGCAGGGTCGCCTACGTGTCTGAGCGCGGCAGTGCTCCCCAGATATGGATAGCAGATGCCGATGGCTCGGACCCGCACCTGCTGGTCAAGTCTGTCCCCGATCTTACCAGCCCAAGAGAATACGCCCATCCCCGGAATTTGACGTGGTCGCCTGATGGGCACTGGGTCGCATTTGACGCTCTCGTATCTCATGGGAATGCCGACATCCACTCATGGCTCTATGTCGTGCCCGCGGCGGGCGGCCCGCTGAGGCGGCTGGGCGGGCGCGATGTCGCTCATCGCCGAGCCAAGTTGGTCTGCCGACAACAAGTCCGTTTTCGCGTCTCGGGAAAGTGGAGCCACTGGACGGGCCTCCCCAGGATGAAGTGATCAGGATTGACCTTCCGGACGGGAGGATCACCTCGATCGCCCAGGGCGGCGCTATATGGCCGCACGCTTCGCCGGACGGCCAATTCGTGTACTACTTCGCAATGCCGCGCTGGGCCCTCTCACGTGTGCCAGCCAACGGAGGAGCCAGCGAGATCCTCCCTGTGGGGCGAAACCCCAGCATGTGGGCAACAGTGGTCACGAACAGGTACATTTATCTGTTCGAGGATCGGAACGATAGGGAAAACCCGCTCGCGAGCGACCTAATCCGATTCGATCCGGCTAGCCGCGAAGCGGTAGCGCTTTCCAGGATTCCATTCCGTCCCCGGAGGGCCTACCTGTCGCCCGACAGCCGCTACCTCTACCTCGAGCAGTCCGATGATCCAAAGCGCCGAGTGGTAGTTGTATCCGGGCTGTGAAGGCGCTTGCCATGGGCGGCTGCATCGCCCGCCAGACCGACCGAATCCGCCCACCCGCTCTGCGTTCGAAAAGAAACTACTGGAGTAGGTCGAAGCGGCGCGCCCATCGTGCGGGTTCTTGAGGGCAAGCGGGCAACCCCGGGGACGTTTCTTGATTACCTGTCCGGCCTTCACGGTCTGCGCGCCTCGCGGCCCAAGCCTTCATGCACCAACATCTTGAGTAGGGTCTGGTATCCCACGCCTTTGCGCGAAGCAATCTCCCGCGCCTTCGTTATGTCCGGTTCGGGCAATCGCAACGCTATCTGAACGGTCGGCGTCCGATTCAGTTGGCCGACAAGGCGCGATCCCTTGGGCGCGGCGCCCTTCTTTAAGGGTTCAGCCGAGTTCCGCCTCACAAACTCGCGACCCTGGCGACTGGCCCACCAGTCCGCCTCCTCGGCTTCGTTCGCGAACTTCGGGATGTCAGTCGGTTTCGTTTTCATGGATTCACTCCCCTCGCACCCGCCGGGCGAAGTAGTCCCTTTTCTGGCCGGCGTCCAGATCATACGCGGTCACAACCCGGATCTGCTCGCCGCGCTCGATCACGATGATTGCCAGCAGTCGGCCAGCATCGCTTTCGCAGTAGTAAACGTACCGCGGTTCCCCCTGCGCGTCTTGCTCATAGATCAGGATCGGGCTGTTCGACAGGCCCTGCTCCACCTCTTCCGACTTGATCCGATGCGCCCGGATCTTGCGCAGATTGTTCTCGTCCCAGTCGAACACCGCACTTCTATTGTATATGCAAAGCATGACAAAAGGACGATTGTGACCGAGACGGAATTCTTTTCCTTTGAGCCTGCCAGACTGGCATCTGCACCCTCAGTTCTCCACACGGGCGTACAGACGCCATCGCAGACTTCTGCCGCCTGCGGCCCCGAGACGGGGTTTTGCGCCGCGCCGCCTATGCTTTCGCCGAGACGTATGTCATTCGGAGTTCGCGCCTCTGCCGCTTGTCTACGCCCGCACAAGATGGGCATGCAATGGAACTCACGACCGCCAACCCTAGTGCGTCATCGCGTAGGCGATGTAATTGACTCCGTAACGGTAGGCTAGCCTCGTCATCGCTTCGGGGTAGTAGGGAACATCCGCGAACTCCCATGCGTCGCCGACGTCCGTATTGAAGTTCGCTGCGACCACCATGCGCTTCTTGTTGTCATACATGGCGCGCCAGGCGGGGATGGCGCCGTCCGGCAGCACGATTTGAACCTCGCCGTCCGGACCCCGGCGCAAATGGCGCGAGCCGGGAATAATCGTCCGGTCCTTGTCCTCAATGTCGTACAGCACGTGCATCACGGCATCGTCCGGGGTAATATCCGTGATCGGCTCGCCGGGGAGCACGCGCGCCATCGTCTCGCGGAAGATCTCCCATTGATCCGCGCCCCAGAAATCGTCGGTCACCAGGAAGCCGCCGCGCAGCAGATACTCGCGCAGACGGGCGCATTCGGTATCGCTCAGGCCCCACCAGCCGGTCTGAGTGGCGTAGATCCAGGGATAATCCCAGAGCCGGTCGTCGGTGAGGCTGAAGTGGCGCGGATCCCCTGTATCGATGCGGGTGAGTCTCTGGATCCCGGCGGTGAAATGATTGTCGGCCGCCGGCCAATCGACGATCCACCAGCCCGATCCCATCCCCATCCGGGAAGCGTAGCCGTAGCCGCGATGATACTGCGGCAGATCGGTGTATTCGAGCCGGATAAAGTGAAACTCGGCGGCGCGGACGGGGATCTGCGGTCCTTCATCCTCGGGTTGCTGGAATCCGCCGCCAAACCTTCCGCCGCCTCCTCCGAAACCACCGCCGAGCCCACGCCCTCGCTGTGCCAGAGCGGCGGCCGCCAGGATTAAGAGGATAGCCATCGCTACCATCCATCTCGAATAACCGCGCCTCATAGAACCGCTCGGTCCCTCCCGGCGCGGGTCCGCACGAGCGCAATGCGCTCCAGCGGCGCGCCATCTCAATTGTACCCGTGGCGCAGAAGCGCAACGGCCGGGTGGCAAATGGGCTTAGAATGGAGACAAGGTATATCCATGCTTGAAGATCTGCTCCAACCCAGACATCTCCTGGTGATCCTTGTGATCGCCATCATACTGTTCGGCCCGAAGAAACTGCCGGAACTCGGCAAGGGCCTGGCAGAAGGCATCCGCGGCTTCAAGGACGCCATCAAGGGTCCGCCCGCCGATTCAGCCCCGAAGGAGTAGCCTTCGCGCGATTGCCGGTCCTCCCCCGAAGGCCGCGAATCGCCACGCCGCGCGTGGTAGTCTGATTACAATCGGGAGCGCGATGCGACATTCTCACGCGGCGATGCTGGCCGCCGCCGTACTGGGGGCCATTGGGGCGCTATGGGCGCAACGGCCCTTCCAGGAATATCAGGCGCAAGAGTACCGGCTCGGAGAGATCCCTATTCCTCCGGACTGGGCCGATAAACACGAGTGGACGCGGGCGCGCCTGCGCTATCCGAGCGTCTACGCCGGCCGCCGGTATCTCGATCTCAACTGGACCATCGACTATCCGCGTTCCGACCGCCATCTGCTTCAAGGCATCCGCCGCCTGACGAGAATCGATACCCGATCCGTGGAGCAGGTGGTGGATCTGGACGGTACGGACGACGTGTACAACTGGCCGATGATGTACGCCGTCGAGGTCGGGCACTGGGTGCTCCCGGATTCGCAGGCGGCGCAACTGCGCGAGTTTCTGCTGCGCGGCGGCTTCCTGATGGTCGACGACTTTCACGGCGACGAGCCGTACCACAACGTGTACAGCGAGTGGCAGGTCTTCCTCGCCAGCATCCAGAAGGTGTTCCCCGACCGTCCCATCGTGGATCTGGCGGACTCCGACCCGATCTTCCACACGGTTTACGATCTGCAGAGAGCGCTTTCAGGTGCCCGGCGCGGACCGTGGTTTAGGGGAGCGCGGCGGACGTACGAGGCCGGCCAGACCGGGATGACCCCGCACTGGCGGGCGATTTTCGACGACAAAGGCCGCGTGATGGTCGCCATCTGCCACAACATGGACTTGGGCGACGCCTGGGAATGGTCGGACGACGGCCGATACCCGGAGAAGTTCGCCACGCTGGCGTATCAGATCGCGGTCAATTACTTCATCTACGACTTAACGCATTGAGGGCGGCCGGGCGCCGGGATCGACTTCGCTGGAATCCGTGCTATAACCTCCAAACGTCGAGATGAATCTCGACGTGCAAGCCGAAGCTTGCGCCACCCCTATGGCGCGGCCATTCTTGGCTGCCGTCTCCGCATTCCTGCCGAGATTCGAGACCGCATTCCGTTGCCGACATCCGACTGTCATGGGGCGGTCTCTCCGGCCTGGATGTTCCGGTGGAACCTCGAAACAGGCAGGCCCTGGGCGCGGCGCCGGGGGGACGCCGTGCGCCCAGGGTGGCGTTGCGGGCTATTAGAGGGTCAAAAGGAAGGACGGATGTGCAGAGTCTTTCCGGCGACTACGAAGATATTCTCGGCGTACAGCGTGGAACCGCCTTCGCGCATTTCGAGAGTGTAGCTGCCGGGCCGCAGGTGCATGGTCTTCCGATCGCGGACCAAGCCTGCAAACGAACCGTTGATGAAGAGTTGGGCGTCTTTGGCCTTGGTGTCCAGCTTGACCTCTCCCGTGTTGGGAGCGTAGTAATAACCCGGTCCCCAGTAAGACATCCAGTACGGCGCATACCAGCCGCCGATATACGGACGGCCAACCACCACGAATCCCCGGACAGCGGCATTAGCGCCGACGGGCGCCAGAGTCATCAGGAGCGCTGCCCCAATCAGCAATCCCTTTTTCATCGTTCTCACCTCCGCCCGTATCTATGCAAGCGCCGTGCCAACTTGTAAGTCGTGTGATTCGATCTCACTCGCCGTGCGGCGCTGGCTAACGTCCGCCAAGTGGCTGAAATCGGCCACCACGCGGGGTGGCGGCTGGTTCGCACCGGCCGCAGTCTCCCAAAATCCCCCCATGACTTTGTTAGGATGAGCCGCATATGAGGATTTCGGCCGCTGAATTGGGACCGCGCAATTCGGGCGGGGGACCGGCGGGCATCCTGACGCGGCGAACATTGTTGAAGCTGGGGGGAGCGGCGGCGGCCAGCGCATCGGCTTTACCGGCGCGGGCGCAATCCCGCGAGAGCCGGCCGAATATCCTCTTTCTCATGGCGGATCAGCATCGGGCGGATTGCATCGGAGCCGCCGGCAATGCCGCGATCCGCACTCCGAACCTGGACCGGATCGCGCGCGAAGGCGTACTCTTCACCTCCGCCTATTCCTCGACTCCCACCTGTACGCCCGCGCGAACCGCGCTGCTGACGGGCCTCTCTCCATGGCATCACGGCATGCTGGGATATTCGGACATCGCTCAACGCTATCCGTTCGAAAAACCGCGCGCTTTGCGCGACGCCGGCTACTACGCCGTTGCGGTGGGCAAGCAGCATTACTCACCCATGCGCAACGGACACGGTTATCAGCGCCTCATTCTCGACGCGCACTGCCCGTGCGGGAATGGCCCCGCCGCGCTAGCGGCCGCGGAAGCAAAAGGACCGGTGGAGCGCACGGATTACGAATCGTGGTTCTATTCGCAGGCCCCCAATCTCGATCCGCACGCGACCGGCTTGTGGTGGAACGACTATCCCGCCAAGCCTTATGCGCTGCCCGAGAACCTGCATCCCACCAAATGGACTGGGGATACGGCCGTAAACTTTCTCGAATACCTGGCAAGGGAGCCAGCCGTTTTTCCTGAAGGTCTCCTTCATTCGCCCGCACAGTCCCTACGATCCGCCCGCCCGATTCATGGACCTGTACGCCGATGCGGCGCTGCCCGAAGCGCAAGTCGCCAAATGGGCGGCCCGATACGCGCAGCGTAACAGCGACCGCAACGATATCTGGCGCGGGCAGCTCACTCCATCGGGAGATTCGCCGTTCCCGGCAGGGTTATTACGGAAGCGTCACCCACGTGGACGAGCAGATAGGCCGTATTCTGGAGGCGCTCGAAAAGCGCGGCTGGCTGGAAGAGACGCTCATCTCTTCACGTCCGACCACGGCGATATGACCGGCGATCACAACCTGTGGCGCAAGGGGTATGCGTACGAATCCTCCGCGCACATTCCGATGACGATGCGCTGGCCTTCCGGAATGCCCGGCGCGAGGCGCGGCATTCGGATGTCGCAACCAGTGGAACTGCGGGACGCGCTGCCGACGTTTCTGGAAGCCGCGGGAACCGCCTCGCCACGGCCGCTCGATGGGCGCAGCCTGCTTTCGCTGGTCCGCAACGGAGGTGAAGGATGGCGCGAGTATATCGACCTGGAGCATGACGTCTGCTACAGCCCGGAGAACCACTGGAACGCTCTCACCGACGGCCGTTGGAAATACATCTTCCATGCACGGGACGGCGAAGAGCAGCTTTTCCATCTCGAAGGCGACCCGCATGAAATGGAGGATCTGGCGGGCGATCCGGCGCACGCCGACGAGTTGCGCAAATGGCGCGAGCGTCTGGTGGAACACTTCCAAGAGCGGGGCGCGCCGTTCCTGGTAAACGGAAAGCTCGCGCCGCGGCCCGAAGGAATGGCGAAGAGCCCGAATTTCCCGAAAGAAGGGGCGTGAGGGCGTACGCCCAGCCCGTCGCGGTTGCGGGCGGTTTCACCAATGTGACCGGAACAACGGCGATGTTTGCGCAATTCACTCCGGCGCCCGAGGACCGGCCCGTCACGCCTATGTCTCAGATTTGATACATTAGTCTTGGTGCGGCCGGTTATCTTCCATCCGAGGGCGCGCGAAGCGATCCGCCGGTTCCCGAAGGCGGCGCGGATACGTTTGGGGCGCGGCCTCTACGCCTTCAGTTGGGCGAACAGCTTGGAATGCCCAGTTCCCGGGCGATGCCGGGGGTGGCTCCCGGAGTCTCCGAACTGCGCATCCGGGAAGAGGATGGGACCTATCGTGCGTTCTACTATGTGGCGTCTAGTCGCAGGCATACTCGTCTTCCATGCCTTCGTCAAAAAGACGCAACGGACTCCGCCCCTCGAAATCGAGCTGGCGAGAAAGCGGCTGAAGGAGCTTTTCGATGCGTAAACTCAAAACAACCGTAGCCAGAACACCGGAAGAGTTAGCGGCCGCGCTCGGGCTCTCCCAGGCCGAGGCCAAGGAATGGCGAGTTCAGCATGTCTTGCTCACGAGACTGAAGGCGATAGCCAAGCAACAGCAGTTCACTCACGGGGAGATTGCAAAGCGGGCCGGCACTTCCCGGACCCGTGTGACAGCCATATTGAATGACGACTTGGAGCACGTTTCGAGCGATTTGTTGATCCGTATTCTGGCCTCGCTCGGCTATCGAGTGCAGGTTTCCGTGGTCAGGGCCGATAAAGCAGCCTGAGCGTTCCTCGGACTTAGACGGCTGTGATGCAGCAGCCTGGGTCCTTCGCCGCCCCGGTTCGCGTTCCGTCCTAAACCCGCAGAGAACTTCTTAACGCCGCCCGCCGCTTCTTAGGCTTGGCCTGCGCCGGTTCCAACGCCCGCTCCACCACTTCTTCCATCGACTTCACGAAGTGGATCTCGATGTCGCCGATCTGTTCGCTCTTCAGGTCCTCGCGAACATCGACTTCGTTTTCAACGGGCATGATCACTTCACGTACGCCGCTGCGCTTGGCGGCCAGGACTTTCTCTTTGATCCCGCCGACGGGCAACACCTGGCCCGTCAGCGTGATCTCGCCGGTCATGGCGAGATTCGGACGGATGCGGCGTTCGGTCAACATCGAAATCAGCGCGGCGGCCATGGTGATGCCGGCCGACGGGCCGTCTTTGGGAATGGCGCCGGCCGGTACGTGGACATGAAGATCGCTGGTTTTGAAAATCCTGGCGTCTATGCCCAACTTCCCGGCGTTCGCGCGCACCCACGTCAGCGCCGCCTGTACGGATTCCTGCATCACCGGGCCCAGTTGGCCGGTCATGAGCAGCCCTTTGCCGCTGCCGGGCATGCGGCCGGCTTCGATGAACAGCACGTCGCCGCCCACAGGGGTCCACGCCAAACCCACGGCCACGCCAGGGCGGCTGGTGCGTTCGGCGACTTCCGTATCGGTTCGAAAGCGCGGCGCGCCGAGGTCTTTTTCCACTAACTCCGGAGTGACTTCGACCTTTTCGCGTTTTCCCTCCGCGATGCGCCGCGCCTGCTTCCGGCAGATGGTTCCGATTTCGCGCTCCAGGTTCCGCATCCCGGCTTCGCGCGTGTAGCGGCGGATGATGAAGCGCACGGATTCGTCGCCGAACTGAATGTCTTTCTCCGGATCGAGGCCGTTTTCCTTGGTCTGCCTCGGAATCAGATAACGGAACGCGATGACGGTCTTCTCCAACTCCGTGTAGCCTTCGAGCGAGATGATCTCCATGCGGTCGCGCAACGCGTCCGGGATCGGGATCGAGCACGTTGGCGGTGGTGATGAAGAGAACTTTGGAAAGATCGAAGGGGACGTCCAGGTAGTTGTCGCGGAACGTGGAGTTCTGCTCGGGGTCGAGCACTTCGAGCAGGGCGGAAGCGGGGTCGCCGCGGAAATCGCGGCCGAGCTTATCGACCTCGTCGAGCATGAACACGGGGTCGTTGGTCCCGGCGCGGCGCAGGCCTTGGATGAATCTGCCCCGGCAAGGCGCCGATGTAGGTGCGGCGGTGGCCGCGGATTTCGGCTTCGTCGTGCATGCCGCCCATCGAAATGCGAGCGAACTTGCGCCCGAGCGCGCGCGCGATGGATCTGCCCAGCGACGTTTTTCCCACTCCGGGAGGACCGACGAAGCACAGGATGGGGCCCTTCAATACCGGCCGAAGCTGCAACACCGCCAGGTAGTCGAGGATGCGGTCCTTCACCTTTTCCAGGTCGAAGTGATCTTCATTCAGAATCTCCGCCGCGCGCTTCACGTTCACCAGGGCCGCCGAGGACTTCGCCCACGGCAAGGCGGCCATCCACTCCAGGTAGGTGCGAGCCACGCCATATTCGGGCGAGGCCGGGTTGATGCGAGAGAGGCGATCCAGTTCGCGCGTGGCCTCTGTCTTGGCTTCCTCGGTAAGGCCCGCCGCGTCGATCTTCTTGCGGAGCTCGTCCACGTCGCGCGAAGACTCGTCGCCTTCGCCCAATTCCTTTTGGATGGCCTTCAGTTGCTCGCGCAGATAAAACTCGCGCTGGCTTTGCGAAAGCTGGCCTTCCACCTGAGATTGAATCCGCCCGCGCAGTTCGAGAAGCTCCAATTCGCGCGTCAGCTTGCGGTTGATCTCTTCCAGGCGCGCCCCGCCATCGGGTTGCTCGAGAAGTTGCTGGCGTTCGGCGGGACTGAGCGACGGGAGATTGCCCGCCACCCAATCGGCCAGCCGGCCGGCCTCGTTGATCTGGCCGGCCATGGCGGCCAGATCGTCGGAGAGGTTGGGCGACGCGGCTACGATCTGCCTGAAGAGCGCGGCCACGTTTTGCCGGAGGGCCTCGATTTCCGGCGTCAGTTGGGGCTCGACGTCCGCCATGGGCTCGACTCTGGCTCTCAGGAAAGGCTCGGTGGAGGTGAATTCGCGCGTGTGAATGCGCCGTTTGCCCTCGCAGAACAGGAGCAGATTGTCCTTGGACACGCGGATCGCCTTATGCATGACGCAGAGGGTTCCCACCCGATACAGGTCTTCCGGAGTGGGCGCGTCCACGCGCGAATCAAGCTGCGAGACGACGGCGATGTCGCGGCTCTCGCCGAGCGACATGACCAGGGCCACCGACGCCGGCCTTCCGACCGTGATGGAGAGCATGGCGCCCGGGAAGACCACGATATCGCGGACCGCCAGGACGGGCGCTTCCTCGAGCGATTCCACAACTGCTACTTCAACCGATTTCTCTTCGACTTCCATGCACCCAGTGTACCCGGCATGGTCAACAATACGGGAACAGGCACGGCTGAACCGCGGCCTGAACGCCGGAAGCCTCCGCGATGCGCGCCGCCAGCCGCGATCGCAAGCGTCGTCCATGTGGCGAGATTGGCCTTGTCTAGCTAACGTTTGTGGGCTAACATAGTGATCGGCAAGCGCATGGGCAGCTATAACGTTCACGACGCGAAATCCAACCTCTCGCGGCTGTTGCGGAAAACCGCAGAGGGCGAAGAGGTCGTCATCATGCGGGATGGCGTGCCCGTCGCTGAACTGATTCCTTATAGGAACCGAAGCCGAAAGCGGGAGTTGGGGTTCGCCAGAGGCGAGGCCGAAGCGACCGAGGGCTGGGAACGTCCCATGACCGACGCCGAGGCCGATGCGTTTCTGGACGGCCGCTCTTGAAATACCTCTTGGATACCTCGACGTTCCTGTGGGCGGCGACGGATCCTGGCAAGTTGTCGCGCAGGGCGCGGCGCCTGTGTGAATCGCAGCGGGAGACGCTCGTCGTCAGCGTGGTTTCTTACTGGGAGATCGTAATCAAATGCGGTTCCGGAGGGCTGCGCGTCGCCGAACCGGATCGCCGTCTGCCGGAATGGGCTGCGCGGCTCGGTGCGCGTGTTCTTCCCGTAGATGCGGCCCACACCCTGGCCGTTTACGGCTTGCCGCGGATCCACAGCGATCCGTTCGACCGGCTGCTGGTAGCTCAGGCAATAACCGAGGATCTGACGCTCGTTACGAGCGACGATCGCGTTCGGCAGTACCCGGCGCGGTGCGTCTGGTAGGCGACGCGGATTACAACCTGAAGATTGCGATGCGGAACAAGAAGTTCATGGACCGGATCGCGAGGATGGAGCCGGTGAGGGCGCTCGCAAATCCGCGCGCCTGAGCCTCCACCTATATCTCAACGCCTCCACCGCGTCCGTGCCGCTGCGTGAGTTTGACGTCCGTTGACAGGTGGTACACTAACGGTCGCTCGAAGGCAAGGAAGGAATGAGCCGGTCCGATTGGAGGCGCGTATGTTTCTTCTAGTTTGTCTTCTGTTTCCGGTCGTATTCGTGGCCATTCTCGTGGCGAACCACTTCGCCGTGAAATGGAATGAAAAGGGCGCCAGCGGTTTGCGCGGCGTAATCGGTACTTGGGCGGACCGTAAGAGCAGTCTGATCAGCGGAGTCGAAGTCGGGACCTGTCTGGTATCCCTGGCTTTGCTGGTTCTCCTGGCATCCGCGTTGATTACGGGAGCCGGGGACAGCATCAAAGCGCCGCTTTTTATCACGAGCCCCGGGGAAGCCTCGCAGCAGGTTCAGGTGACCAAGCGTGAGGCGGACAGGCTGCCGCGATACGAATACGTCGCGGGAAGCCGCATCGTGCGAGGGAAAGTGTCGGAGACGATGCCGGTGGGCGGCGGCTTGCGTAGCGTTTGCATTTCGGCCGGCGATTACTGCGGGCTGGCCGATTCGACGCTCGCCTTAAATCCCGGCGATACGGTCTACATTCATCTCGCAAGAACGGTGTCCACGGGGCGCTATGGAATCGTGATCACGGAGCGCGAAGCGCGTTCGCTCTCGGGCACCGGCCGTTACACGATCGAGGACCGGTAAGCTCCGCCAGCGCCGGAGGCGTCCTCCCGGCATCCAATGCGCGGCGCGCCGGGCGCGATGGGATTCGGCGAAGGCGGATGGCGTCCGCGGTCTACCGGGTGGCGCGGCCGTCGACGAGCAACTGAAGATCGCCGACATTCCGGAGGTTCAGCGCTTCGCGGATCTTGAAGCGGACGCCATATTCGGCTTCCACCGCGGAAATCACTCTCGCGTGACTGAGAGAGTCCCATCCGGGCACTTCTCCGGCTACGGTGTCGTCGCGAAGATCGAAGTCATCCAGCTCCAGCTCATGCAGAATGGTCCGTTTCAATCGATCTGAAATCATGTAAGCGATCCTTCTGGCAGATTGGCTTCGAGAATTCTTTGACGGTTGGCTTTGCGGCTCGGCTTACCCGCGGAACTCTTGATCAGCCAGCGAGGAGGAACCAGGAATACGCGGGAGATTGTCACGTCGATTTGGATAGCGGCCCTTTGAACGGCGAGCCGGAGGGCCTTTCGCTCCCGTTCATCCGCAATTTCGGTCTCCGCCACGACGCAAACCTGCTCCGTGCCTAGGGCTTCGTTTTCCATGCCGAAGGCAACCACGCGGCCGGGCAGGATTCCCGGGACGTTTCCGACGGCGTCCTCGACGTCTTCCGGAAAGAGGTTATTGCCGGCGACGATGATCAGATCCTTCTTGCGCCCGGCAACAAACCACTCGCCCTCCAGAGTGAAGCCGTAGTCGCCGCTGTAATACCAGCCATCGCGAACGGCGCGGCGCGTATCTTCCCCGTTATGGCGGTACTCGTCGAACATCTGTCGAGAGCGGATGACTATCTCGCCGACGCGGCCGTCAGGCAGCGCAGATCCCGCCTCATCCACCACTTTGAGCTCGCAGCCGTGAATCGGAGTCCCGGAGGAGACGCACTCGCGGACCGGCCCGGAGCCCCCGGCCTCGGCGCGGCCTCTCAGAAGCGCGGCGCGATCCACGGCAATCGTCTTCGGGGGCCGGCCGGGCGCCGTCTGCGTCACGGCAAACGTCGTCTCGGCCATCGCGTAACACGCCGCCAGGTGTTCGGGCCGGATTCCAAATGGCGCGAAGCGCCCCAGGAATTTTCGAAAACTGTCGCTTCGCACCGGCTCGCTGCAGTTCACAAACAACCGCATCGAATCCAGCCGGACATCCGCGAGATCTTCCTCGTAGACGCGATCCGCGAGAAGATTGAACGCGAAGTTGGGAAGCCACGTGAGCGTTCCTCGCTCCCGGGAAATCGCCTGCAAAAGCAAGACGGGCGCCGTCACCCACTGGAACGGATCCAACTGAACGATCGGAATGCCCAACGCCAGCGGCATCTGAAACGCCGCGATCATTCCCATGTCATGGTACAGGGGCAGCCAGCTCACGACCCTGTCGCGCTCCGACGCATCGAGCGACTCCGCGTACGCCTGAGAGTGCCCGAGAACGGCTTCATGGGAGAGCACAACCGCTTTCTGGAGCCCGGTGGTGCCCGAGGAATGCTGCAGGAGGCAAGGGGCCGATCCGCCCAGCGTTGGGCGCGCCGATTGAGGGGCGCGGCCCCAGCCGGCTTCGAACGGCAGCAGTACGCCCTTGACCGAGCTGTTCGCCCCCGTGGAGAGCTTGCCGACGGCGGATTCCAGGCTAGCCTCGGTGAGAACCCAGTCCAGTCCCGACCGGCGGCTCATACCCACCAGACCGTCAACGAACTTATCGGGGTGCAGTCGTTGATTGGGATAGGCCAGCACCGAGGGGAGCGCGCCCGCGGCTACAACCCCCATGTACAACGGATAAAACTGAGGGTGATGCCGGATGATGAGAGCGCACACCTCGCCCGGCCGAACGCCGTTTTGGATCAGGAAGTTGGCAGCCCGGTTAGCTTCCTCGATCAGATCGCTCCATCGCCAGCGTTTCGAGGGAGCGTCCGCGGACCAATGGACGATGGCGTCTCGATCAGGGAATCTCTCCGCATTCTTCACCCAGCGCTGCCAGATGCTGTCCATAAGCTTGCTCTTCCGGTCCGACGAATACTCCCAGGAGATCGAGCCCAGCCGTCGCCCGATGACCCAGCCTCGGCGTACGCCTGACACAACAGGGGCCCAAGACCTTACCGCCGGAAGGGCTAATGGTATTGAGAACCCTCATTCTACATGCATCGGGCGAATGCCTCAAACGCCGATGGGGGTGCGCTTACGGGAGGCGTAATAGTTTTACCCGGATGATATTGACTTATGCATATTACCCGGATAAAATTAGGGCATGGGTAACGAAACGACCTATTCCGCGTTCCTAGGCACGAGCCTTCTGGCCTCCGGCACCCTTGTTGAGGTTCTAGCGGCCTTGAAATCGCAATTCGACCAGGACCAAGGCGCCATCTGCCTGACGTTTGAAGACCAAACGGGAAGGCAGCTAGACTTCGACCTTCGTGGGACGTTGAATGAGGTCCTGGCGCGCCACGAGCCAGCCCCGGCGCGGGTTGGTCCTGGCCGGCCGAAGCTGGGGGTTGTCGCCCGCGAAGTCTCGTTGCTTCCCCGGCACTGGGAATGGCTGGAGCAACAACCCTCGGGAGCGTCGGCAGCGATCCGAAGGCTGGTGGACGAGGCCCGGAAACGAGACCCGGGCGAGCAGCAAGCCCGTCAGGCCATCGAGGCGGCCGGCCGGTTCCTGTCGGCGATGGCAGGGAATCTCCCAGGTTATGAAGAGGCCGGCCGCGCCCTGTACGCCCGCAATCGGGAGCGGTTCGAGGAGCTGATCAAGGAATGGCCTCAGGATATTCGAGCGAACGCTTTGCGCCTCGTCCGGGACGCGTTCTGAGCGACCGTGTTCGAGTGGGGCCCCTGCTTATTCGAAAAGCAGGAAGTTACGCGACGAGTGTGACTCCCCCGTGAACGGCAGCCAGCGCTTTGTCCATAGTGGAAGGTAGCCCCGCAGTCCTTCACCAGAGGATCAACTGGTCAACTGATTGCCAGTTTGACCGGCTTGCCGACCCGGCTGAGCATTTCGACGAGCGTATCGATGGTGAACTTGGCGGTCTTCTTGTTCACCACGTCGGACACACGCGGGCGCGAGACCATCAGAATCTCGGCGGCATCGGCCTGCCTTAGGTGATGTTTCGCAATCCAGACCGACAGCTCTTCCATCAGTTCCCGCTTCAGCAGCCGCGTGTCATCGATCTGTTTGCGAGACGCGGCCTGTAGGCGTTTGGCCTCGTCCGGCGCAAATCCCAGTTCCAGGAAGAGGTTTGCTCCCGGCTTTGTCACATGGCGGATTTCGGTGTCGATCTTCATCTCTTTTCCCTCCTCGCGTTGACCACGGCGCGATAGCGCGCCGCGGCAATTCGCTTGTCCCGCTTGCCGGTCGCCTGAGTCTTCTTCTGGAAGCAATGCAGCACGTAGATGGCTTCCTCGAATTTGGCGACGTACATCACACGGTAGATGCCGCTCGCGTCCCGGATGCGAATCTCTCTTGCGCCGGCGCCCACGGCGTCGAACGGCTTCGAGTCGGCCGGCTCAAGCCCGGCCTGGACCTTCCCTAACTGGAAGCCCGCTTCCTTTCGGGCGTCTCGTTGGAATGCCAGCAGATCGTCGTAGGCCGATCCTACCCAACGAATCTGCTTTTCATCGTTCATAAAACCGGCATGTACAAAATTTTATACGCTCAAGCGGATGCAAGTCAAGGTGCGTAGAAAAGTGGGGCAGCCATTCCCGGCCGGGGCCCGGCCTTCGCGCTGAAGCCGCTGCCGAAGGACTCCCGGAGGCTCAGATCAAATTGGGTTTGTCCCGTTTTCGTTCCGTTTTCGTTTGTTTTTGCTTGGCTATCTAAACTGGCCTCGCAGGCGAGCACGCCGGGTATGCAATCGGCCACTGTGGCGTTGAGACGGTAGATGTACTCGTTCCTCGCCACGCAGACCAATGCACGATCTTGCGCCGACACCATGGATAGATGGCCACGCCCGTGTTCAGTTTTCCCCCGAGCTTATCGAACGTCACGATGTGGTTTTTCGCTGTGAAGCTGAACAATAAAGCAACATCGTGGCACCAGCTAGATTAGATTTGCAATATTTCTATACTGACGTAAATAATATATCACTTTACAGCTTGACGATATTCGTCAACAGTGATACAGTAAAAAATGAGAAGGAGGTCATTCTAGTGGCATTACTCAACGTCTTCACCATAGAGGAAATCAGCGAGCAGCTCCGCGTGCCCGAAACAGCGATCCAGCAGGAAATCAACGGCGGCCGACTAGCTGCTGTCAGCATAGCGGGGCACGTCAGGATTCTGGAACCAGACTTTGACGAGTATCTGGGCGCGCTCCGCAAAGGCGCGAACGCTAGTGCTCCGACAGAGAGCAGCGCAACGAGACATGCTGCTTCGACGCTTAGCCCCGCGTCAGATTTCACGCATACTTGGCCAGCCAAAGCAGGCGAGGAAAAAAGCACCGAGGAGTTCACGAGCGCGCACGAAGGCCGCGTCTCGTATCGCGGGCAGACCTACCACGTCAAGATCGGTTTCACCCACCGACTGTCAGCAGGCAGGCGGCGGCGGCGCTCCCTCGTCCTTGTCAACCGTTACCCCACCGTCGAGTTCGTCGCGCCCGACGAAGCCACTGGCGGGAAAATGGCTAGCATTATCCGCGACCGAAACGGCAAGCACATCCCGGTCGGCGCGACCCTCCCGCCCGAATACCAAGGGTTCACCATTGCGCCCTACAACAGCATCATCATCGGAGCGGGCGCAGCGAACGGCCTCGCAGTCACCTGCAACCACGACGACATTGACACAATGGTCAAACACGCCCTCATCCGGTGCCGCTATCGCGAAGAACGGAACAACAAGTAACGGCGCAGCGGGGAGGGGCCCAGGGGGTTGGCTCCCCAGGCAGGACCCGAAGCTGCGCTCTCTTCCCGAACGAAGGCCCCGGTCTCACTCGTAGCGAAGTGCTTCCACTGGGTCCATTCTTGCGGCCTTGATGGCGGGGAGCAATCCCGCGATCAAGCCTACCGTCTCCAGCAACCCGGTAGACACAACTACGGCGAACGTCGAGATGCCTAGCTTGATGTCGGCCGATCCGCTTGTGTCGTGGAAGAGCGGGCCGAGCAGAGGGAGGCTGCCCAGGATCGACGTGATCGCCCAGCCGGCCAGCACGCCTAGCGCGCCCCCAACCGTGACGATGGCCAGGGCTTCCAATAGGAACTGCGAGAGAATCGCGCGATTGGTGGCGCCGATGGACTTCAGTACGCCGATTTCGCGCGTGCGCTGCGTCACCGAGACCAGCATGATGTTGGCCAGGCCCACTCCGCCGATGGCCAGCGTCAGCGTTCCCACGAACCCCAGCAGAATCTGCAAGGCGATCCCCATGGTGTCGACCAGCCGCATGTACTCATTGAAAATGTATGTGCGCACGGCGTGGTCGTCTTTCGGATTGAACGAATGCAGGCGGCCCAGCGTCTCCAGGACCTGATCCACCGTAGCTTGGCGGAACTGCGGATTGGCGGGCATCCAGGCGAAATCGTCCGGGTACTTCAGGTCGCGGTAGAGCGACCCCGTTTGATACGGAATGAACGCGCATTCGTTGTCGGGCGTGTTGTAGTTGGCCACCTGGGTCTTCGTCTTGAGCGCGCCGACTATGGTGAAGCGCAGCCCGTTGATGGTGACCTCCTCGCCTTCCGGAGGAACTTCGCCGAAGAGCTTGGCGACGGCTTCCGCGCCGAGGACGGCCACGCGGCGCTTTTCGTTTTCGTCGTCCTGGTCGAGCCACCGGCCGGATTCCATGGTCATGTTCCGCACGCGCCCGTAGGCGGGCCGGACCGCGCGCACCATAGTGGTGTAAGAGCGCTGCTCGTGCGTAACCGTCATACCGCCCATCATGATTTCGGGCGAGATGGCCGCCACCAGCGGTACGGAGGCCCTGATCTCGTCCACGTCGGAAACTTCCAGACGGATGCGGCGGCCGGCGCGCTCGCCACCGGCTTGGGTGGATGCGCGGCCGCCGAACATCAGCACCAGATCTTGACCGATGGTGCGGAAAGCCGTTCGCAGGGCTTCATGAAAGCCGCCGCCATAGGAATACAGGATGACGAAGCAAGCCACGCCCCAGGCCAGGCTGATGGTGGTGAGGATGCTGCGCTGCTTGTTGAAGCGCAGGGCTTGACCGGACTCGTGGAAGATGGAGCTAATGCGCATGGGGGCGGTCCCTGGGGGTTGCGGGTAGGTGTGAGGGTGCGGGTGGGTTTGAGGGCCACCGCTCCCTGACGGTCGCGGCTCGGTGTGAGGGCGCGGATCGGTGTGAGGGCGCGGGCCGGTTTGAGCGCCCCCGCCCCCAACCCCCGGCCGCTAGCCCCCAGCCCCTACCGTTCATAGCGCAACGCCTCCACGGGGGTCAGATTTGCGGCGCGCCAGGCGGGCCAGATCGCGGAGGCTACGGCCACGATTCCCAGCGCCGCGAAGGCGGCCGCGGTTGTCGAGCCGCTAACGGGCAGACCGGCGAACATCTCCTGCTTCGGCATCGTATTCACGGCGGCTGCAATACCGTACGCGGCGAGCCATCCGGCGAGTCCGCTGGCTAGCGCAAGCAGCAGGCCTTCCAGAAAATAATCCAACAGGATGCGCCGGCGGGTCGCTCCAACCGCCTTCCGCAGACCTATTTCCCGCGTGCGCTCCGTGACGGAGACCAGCATGATGTTCATCACGCCGACTCCGCCCAGCGTGAGCGTCACCAGGGCGATACAGGCCAGGAACACGGTCATCGACGTGAAGATGTTATCGACCAGCCGGGCGTTCTCCACCGTGTCCCAGACGTGGATGGCCCCGCCATCCAAGGGATCGAAACGGTGATTGCGCGCCAGAACGCGCATTACCTGATCGCGCGCCGGCTTCCAGAGGTCGAGCGACGCCGGCACGTAAATGATGTCGCTGACCAGGCCGGGATGGAAATTCGGATCCGCGGGAGGGAAGTCCCGAACCATCGCGGAATAGGGGACGAAGATCTTGTCGCTATCCAAGCCGTTGTAGCTGCTGTTCTGGTTCTTGGGCGGAGAGAGCCCCACGATGCGATACGGCAGCCCATGGACCGTGACGAAGGTCCCCAATTGAACGGGCCGCTCGCCGAACAACTGCTTCCGCACGTTGTCTCCCAGTACGGCCACGCGCAAGCCTTGGGCGTCGTCCACGGATACCAGGAAGCGGCCGCGATCCACCGGGATGTTCCGCATGTCTCCGTAATCGGGCTCCACTCCCAGCACGCCGAATACGCCGCTGTTGTAAGGGCTCGATGGCGTTCACCTGCCCCGAAAGCTCCGCCACCACGCGGCGCACCAGGTAACACTCCTCGCGGATGCCGCGCACATCGTCGTAATCGAGCCGGATGAGCCGCCCGGCGCGGCGCCCTCCCGGCTGCAACTCCGTACGGCCGTTGAATACGATCACGATGTTCTCGCCGATCTCGCGGAAACGGTCGCGTTGCCCCGTCTTGAAGCCATCGCCCATGGCGACGATCAGCACCATGCAAGCGACTCCCCAGGCGATGCCGGCCATGGTCAGGAAGCTCCGCAGCTTGTTGCGCAACAGGCTGGAGAAGACGTGGCCGAACAGCTCCTTCAGGAATGTCACGGCCGGAACCTACTGGAGGATGACTTGCTGGTTCTCGGCAAGACCCTTGACGATCTCCGTCTTCGAGCCGTTGCCGATGCCAGTGACGACGGCCACGCGCCGCTTGCCGGCGGGCAGCGTGTTGTCGGGAATCTCGACTTCGGTCGAGCGGTCCTTCTTGTAGACGATGGCGCCTTCGGGAATGGCCAGCACACCCTTGCGCTCATCGAGGACGATCTCGGCGTTGGCGGTCATGGTGGCCAGCAGTTTGTGCGATTCGTTGGAGATGGAGACGCGCACCTCGAAGGTAGTGACGTTATCTTTCTCCTCCCCCATGGGAGCGATCTTGGTTACCTTGCCGGTGAACTGCCGGTCTTTGTACGATTCCACGGTGATCCGGGCCGGCTGACCGATATACACGTGGCCGATATCGCTTTCGTCCACCTTGCCTTTGACGTAGACTTCGCCCAAATCGCCCAGCGTCATGATGAGCGTGGCGCCGGAGCCCATCACCAGGATCGAACTGACCGCGTCTCCCACCTCGCGGTCGCGCGAGAGCACCACGCCATCGATGGGAGAAACGATGGTGGCGTTGCGCAGATCCTCCTCGGATTGCGAGAGCGCGGCGCGAGCCTGCTCCACCTGCGCCTGTGCCCTGGCGATGGCTGCCGCGGTCACGCCGAGATTCACCTGCGCCTGCTGCTGCTTGTTGACCGCCAACTGATAGTTCTTTTCCGTTTCATCGCGTCCGTTCTGGGCGATCAAACCGTCCTTGAACTCTTCCTGCGACCGCTCGAAATCCCGCTTGAGGAAGGGGATGTCCGGACCCGCGGCCTCCACCTTGTTACGGTCATAGTCCGCCTGCGCGCTCTTCAATTCGGCTTCCGCCATGGAGAGCGCCGCCTGGGCCTGCCGCAATTTGGGCAAAAGATCGTTTTGATCGAGCTCGCAAATCACCTGGCCACGCTTCACGGCGTCGCCGATATTCACCGGGAGTTTCAGAATGATGCCGCTGGCTTTCGACTTGATATCCACCTGGGTCGTTGGCTGAATTTTGCCGGTGGCGACCACCGAGCGCGCCAGATCGATGCGCGTCACGGCGGCCAGTTTTTCGGGCTCGATTTTCGCGGGGGTACGGCTGACGGCGCGGAGCGAGAAGAACGCCGCTCCTGCCAAGCCCACGAGGGCCATGGGAATAATCCACCGAAGGGGCTTTCTTTTCGAATTCGGCATTCTCACCCTAATATCTAGTATCGAATAAATAAACGACTAAGGACCCCGGTTTGTTCCGCCGGGTTCTAGAATGAACGGTAGCCCCGCATGAGTTCCCCCTCCGATGGAGCCGCCCCCGGTGTTCTGAATCCGTTTCCCAAGGGGACGGATGAGATCGCCGATCTCTCCGCCCAGATCGGCGAGTCGGCCGCCCTGCCGCGGAACCGCGAACGGGAACAGCGCGCCAGCGAACGCCGCTATCGCGAGCTGTTCGACCAGGCGCCCACCCCGTATGAAGAAACGGACACGGAAGGCGTGGTACGCCGATTCAACCAGGCTGTGTGCGCGTTGCTCAAACGCCCCCCGGACCAGATTTTGGGCAGCCGTGCATGGGATTTCACGGACCCGGAGAAGCTGCCCGAGATTCGTCGCGCAATGCTGGAACGGATCGCTTCCGGAGCCGAAAGCGGCCCGTTCGAATACGACTTCGTCCTGGAGGACGGCTCGCGGATCGCCGTCGAAATCCGGGAGAGCCCTATCCGCGAAGAAGACGGCCGGGTGACGGGGGTCTGCCGCTCGCTTCTAGACGTCACCGAGCGCAACCTGGCCGCTACCGCGGCGCGGAAAGTGGCGCAGTACGCGATGGAACTGCGCAATAAGAACGAACAACTGGTGGGCGCGCTGGACGCCGCTCGCAGAGCTACCGAAAGCAAAAGCCGTCTTCTGATGGGCGTCTCGCACGAGCTACGCACTCCGCTCAATGCCATTATCGGCTTTTCCGAGCTGATGCTGGATGACGTAGGCGCCCTTGAATCGAACGAGCGGCGCGAGTACCTGGGCGATATTCTGACTAGCGCGCGCCATCTGCTGACCCTGATTGACGACATCCTCGACCTGTCCAGAGTGGAGGCCGGCAAAATGAAGTTCCGGCCGGAACCGTGCGACGCGGAAGCGCTGAGACGCGAAGTCTGCGACGTGGTTTGGCCGCTGGCCGACAAAAAGAGACTCCGGATTTCCTCGGAATGCCCGGCGCCCATCGCCGCGACGATCGATCCCGCGCGCTTCAAGCAAGTGCTCTACAACTATTTGTCCAACGCGGTGAAGTTTACGCCCGAGGGAGGCCGCGTGACGGTGCGGCTTTCGGCCGAAGGCGCATCGGAATTCCGGCTTGATGTGGAGGACACCGGCATCGGCATTGCGCCGGAGGATATTCCTCAGCTCTTTCAGGAGTTCCATCAGCTCCGCAACGGGCGTGGCTTCGGGCAAGGCGCCGGCCTGGGACTGGCGTTGACCCGCCGAATCGTCGAGGCGCAGGGCGGAAGAGTGGAAGTGCGGAGCGCGCTGGGCCAAGGCAGCGTCTTCTCCGCCGTCCTGCCGTTGTCCGCGGCCGGCTAGGACTGGGCGGCTTAGGACCGTGGAGACTTGGGCGGAGCTACAATTACGGGTGCGATGGCCGGGGAAACCATTCTCGTCGTTGACGACACTCCGATTAACCTCAAGCTCACTCGCATCCTCCTGGCCCGGGAAGGGTACGCGACGCGGACGGCGGCCAGCGCGGAGGAAGCGCTCGCGAGCCTGAAGGAGTCCCTTCCGCACTTGATCCTTGCCGACATCCTGCTGCCTGGGATGGACGGTCTGGAGTTCACTCGGCTGGTCAAGGCGGACCCTCGCACCCGCCGCATCCCCGTGGTCGCTTTATCGGCGCTCGCTAGCGCCGACGACGAAAAGCGGGCCCGCGAGGCCGGTTGCGACGGCTATATCAGCAAGCCCATCGACACTCATGCTCTGCCGAAGCGCCTGCGGCAGATTCTGGATGGGCCGCTGGTGGGCGCCTATTCGACTTCGGCGCCAACCCCGGTCACACATGCGTTGAGGTCCGAGGATTTGACCGACCTGCGTACCCGTTTCCTCAAGGCGGCGTCAAGCCATGCCGCGCAATTCATGTCTGCGCTGGATGGCGAGTTCCCGACCGCCGAAGCCTCGAAGATCGTTCACCAGTGGGTCGGAACCGGAGGGCTGCTCGGCTACGGAGAGATATCGCGAATCGCGCGCAGTATTGAAGACGCGCTTCGCGAACAACCGCTCGACAATGGCGAGTTGCGCGATCAGTTCGAGGCGCTGGTGCGCGAATTGGCAAACCCGACTGAAACGCTGGGCAGGCCGAACTGAAGGTCTGAAGGCTGAAGGCTTTTGTTCAGTATTCGGTATTCTGCCTTCCGAGTTCCGATTTCTTCAGCGTTCCGATTTCCTTCCACATGCGGCGATCTCGGAGGCTTCGCCTCCGGCGATAATTAAGAATCATGCGCCGGCTGGTTCTCGTTGCGTTGTTTCCGTGCGCGCTCCTGGCGGACTCCTGGGTGAAGTTCGCTCTCCGGGCCGTTCGAGGTATACACCGACGCAGGCTCGCGCGCGGGCCGGGAAACGCTGATCCGCTTCGAGGAGTTCCGGCACGCGCTCGCGCACGCCATCGGAGCTGAGGATCTTGCGGCCCCCGACCCCGTGCGCATTCTGGTTTTCAAGAATGCCCGGGGCTGGACGGATAGCGCCCCGCTCGCCAAAGGCCGCAATTGTTTCGGTCTTGCGCTCGAAGAGAAATCCGCCGTGCAGCCCGATGCGTACCGGGCGCTGGTGAGACTGTTCCTGGACGCCAATACGGCGCGGATGCCCGCTGCGTACGAGCGCGGCCTTGAAGAGTTCTTTTCCACGTTCGAGGCGACCGGCATTCGCATCACCGCCGGAGCGCCGCCAGCCAAGCCCGATCTGGACTGGGCGCGGATGCATTTGCTCCTGGCCAATCCCGATTATTTCGGAAAAGCCGGCGTGCTTTTCTACAACCTGAGGAACGGCGTCCCCGAGGACCTGGCTTGCCGCAACGCGCTCGGCAAATCACGGGATCAGTTCGAAGTGCAGGTCAAAGAGCATTTCGCGGCCGGGCATTTCGAAGCGGCCAGCCTTCCCAGCAGCCCAATGAGCGAGCGCGACCTTCCCGAGCGGCCCGTTTCCGATGTGGATGCGCGCCTGGCGCGCGCGGATCTGCTGGCGGGCGCGCAGTCGGCGGCCGAGTATCAGGCGCTCCTCAAGGCGAGTCGCAATACGGCCGAGGCCGAGGAAGGGCTTGGGCTGCTCGCCCTTCGCGAAGGCGGCAAGGACGAAGCCCGTCGCCACTTCTCGAGCGCCCTGGAGGCCGGCTCTTCGAGCGCCCGCTGCTTCATCGAATATGCGAAGCTCGAACCGGATCGCGCCAAGGCCGAGCAAGCCCTGCTGCGCGCGCTGGGCATCAATTCCAAACTCGACGAGCCGTTTGCGCTGCTCGCCGCACGGGATACCGATCCGCAGAAGCGCCTGGAGCACTGGAAGGCGGCGGCCGACCGCAATCCTCGGAACGCGGCGTATTGGAATTCGCTTGCGGACTGCTACCTGGCCGAACACAATTACGCCGAAGCGGCCAAGGCGCTGACGGCCGGCGAACAGGCCGCCGTGGATCCGGTGGAGCGCGAGCGTTTTCGCGAGGCCCGCGCCGGCATAGAGCAGCAGCGAGTCGAGTACGAGACCGCCGAAAGGTTGCGGCGCGCCGAGGAAGACGCGCGCGAAATCCAGAAGTTGAAGGACGAGGCGCTCGCGAGCATCCACGCGACGGAGGACAAACTCAACAAAAGCGACGCGCGTCTCGAAACAAAGCCCGTGCCATGGTGGGACGGTCCCACGCCCACGGGCAAACTCGAGGGATCGCTCCGCCAGGTGGACTGCCTGGGCTCGCGCGCGCGTCTTGTGATCGAGACGGACGATCACAAGACCGTCCGGTTGCTGGTTTCCGACGCCTCCAAGGTGGCTATCAATCAGCCAGGCCAGTTGAATCTGGCTTGCGGCGCTCAGCAGCCGCGCCGCGTCACCATCGAATACTTTCCCAAGGAAGACGCTCAACTCTCGACGCAAGGCGAAGTGGCGTCCATCGAGTTCCAGTGAGAACGGACGCGGACGCCGCGCGGTGGCGCTGGGTGGCGTTGTGCGTGTTCGTCCTGTCCTCGGCCATCAACTACCTCGACCGCCAGACGCTGGCGACGCTCGCGCCGTTAGTGCGCGCGGAGTTCCACCTTTCGAATGCGCAATACGGGCTGATCGTCGCGGCGTTTTCGATTACGTACGCCGCGGGCGCGCCGTTCGCGGGCTGGACGATCGATCGCGCCGGGCTCAACCGCGCCATCGGCGTGGCCGTGGGGCTGTGGTCGTGCGCCGGGCTGGCGACGGGGATCGTGCGCGGCCTGGCGGCGCTCGCGACTTGCCGCGCGGCGTTGGGCGCGGCCGAATCGGCGGGCATTCCGGCGGCGGGGAAAGCGATCCATCGGTTCCTGCGGCCCGCCGAGCGCGCGTTGGGCAACGCGCTGAATCAAGCGGGCGTGAGTTTGGGCTTGATGCTCGCTCCTCCACTGGCTACCTGGCTGGCGGTTGCGTACGGATGGCGGTCCGCCTTCCTGGTGACCGGATCGCTGGGGCTCGCGTGGATTCCACTGTGGCGATGGGCCGCGCGACGCGCCGGCCCGGAGGCCCCGCCTGAGACTCCGCGAGCCGCGGCCAGTCTTATTCGCGACCCCCGGCTATGGGCGTTCGCCGCGGCCAACGCCCTCAGCATGGTCGGCTATTCGCTTTGGACCAACTGGACCACGCTGTACCTGGTGGAGGCGCGCGGCCTCACGCTTGTTCAAGCGGCCTGGTATGCGTGGATTCCGCCGCTCGCGGCGGCGGTGGGCGGATTCGCCGGCGGCTGGCTTTCCCTGAGGTTCATCCGGCGCGGCGAACCCGCGGCCGCCGCGCGCTATCGGGCATGCCGCGTGGCGGCTGTGCTTGGGCTCGCCACCGCGGCCATCCCGCTGGCGCCTTCGGCGGCCTGGGCCGCCGCGGGTATCTCCACCAGCATATTCGCAGTAGCGGCTTTCAGCGTGAATATGTACACGCTCCCGCTGGATGTTTTTGGCGGGGCGCAAGCCGCCTTCGCGGTCTCCATCCTGGTAGCTTCATATGGCGGCGTGCAAGCGGTGATTTCGCCGCTATTCGGAAAAGTGATAGATATGGCCGGCTATACGCCCTTGGCGCTGGCTGCCGCGCTGGCCCCGGTTGCCGCGTGCGCCGTGTTGTGGGCTTCGAAGGCGGCGCGCTGAGCCGGCCCTACTTCTTTTCCTGGAATCCGACAATCCGCGAATCGGCTTGGAACTTCTTGTAACCGCTGAAATCGAATTGCGACTCGATCCGCATCCCCTTCACCAGCAGGAGCCGCGCACTGGCGCTCACCGTCGCGCGTTTGGGCAGCCAGATTTCGTCGTTGACGCGCGTTTGCTCGATCACGATCCGGCTGCCCTTGGCGATCCGCAACAACGCCAGCCCGAACGAAACCGTATCGAGCGTCTCCAGGTCGATCTTGACCCACGAGTAATCGCTCTTCGCTATCCACAGGCGGCAGTTCAGCTTGGGGAGCAGGGCGCGTGCGGCCATCGTGCCGGCGTGAAAACCCGGACGTGGCGTGCCCTCGATCACCCAAACGTCGGCGCCGTCGAGCTTCTCCTCGCCGGCAATCCGGAAGTTGAACGCTTCGGGAATCTCGCGGTTCTGTTCGCGGGCCTTGCGCCGCTTCTCCTCCCATTCGTCGATGCGCTTCTGGCGCTGCGCCGGGCTCTCTTTGGCGCGCTGCTCGTCGCTCTTGCGGAGCTTCTCGTCTTCCCATCGCTGCTCGTCCGGCGAGAGCGGCTGGTCGTTGCGGGCCACCAGCCTGTGGTAAGGAGTGCCCTGGACGAGCGTCACGTCCTCGGTCTGGATTCGGGTCTCTTTGACTTTCCCCCCGCCATCGAGCGTCTTCCGGTCCTCGCGTTGCAGGAAGGTGTAATTGCGGGCGAGCTGATCGGTCCGGGCGTCCGTATCCACGGCCCTGCGCACAATCTCTTTCGCGTCCTGCGCCACGAGTAGGGCGGGCAATAGAGCGGCAATCAGTCCCCAGCGCATCCTATAGCCAATCAT
Organism: Terriglobia bacterium; assembly: GCA_963783505.1. Taxonomy (GTDB): domain Bacteria; phylum Acidobacteriota; class Terriglobia; order Bryobacterales; family Bryobacteraceae; genus BOG-224. Next base: position 50,356 of record CAWAOP010000023.1, read on the forward strand.
ACGGCGCCGCCCCGCCGTTGCTAAAATATTCGCGTGCCCGAGAAGGCCCCACGGGAAACATTCGCGCGATCCGACGTCCGGCGGCATTTCAAGCTCCGTGAGCGGCAGCTCCAGAGCTGGGAGCGGCGCGAACTGATTCCCAGGACCGGCGAGTACTCGTTCTCCGATCTGATCGCCATTCAGACCCTGGTCAAGCTGCGCGAAAGCCATGTGCGGGCGCCGCGCATCGGGCGGGTGATGCAGTCGCTGCGCGAAAGCCTGAGCTGGGTCAAGCAGCCGCTTTCCGAATTGCGCATCGTGTACGATGGCCGCGATATCGCCGCCTACGTATCCGGCCAGAAAATGGAGCCGCTCACCGGCCAGACGCTATTCGATTTCGAGGCCTCGAAACTGGGCGCGCTGAAGGCGTTTCCCGCGCCCAAGCGCCAGGGAAGCCAGCATCGCGATGCGGACGCCTGGTTCCAGAAGGGTCTCGAGGCGGAAGAGGTTCATGCGCCGGTGGAAGACGCCATCGATGCGTACGAGAAGGCGATCGAGCTCAATCCGGAGGCGGCGGGCGCGCTGGTGAACCTGGGCACGATTTATTACCGCCTGCGGAAGTTCGCGGACGCCGAGGAATATTACACGCGCGCGGCCGCGGCCGATCCGGGTTATCCCCTGGCCGAGTTCAACCTGGGCAATCTCTACGACGAGCAGAACCTCCCTGGAGAGGCCATCGAACACTATCGCCGCGCGCTGAGTCTGGATCCCAATTACGCGGACGCCCACTTCAACATGGCTCTGATTCGCGAGCGAGTTGGGCGATCCCCTGCAAGCCGTGCATCACTGGCGTGCGTATTTGAAGCTCGATCAATCCGGCAAATGGGCCGATATCGCGCGCCGCCAGTTGGAGCGGCTGCGCCAGGAGACGGTGATTCGATCGAGATAGGAGAGCCAGACGGAAGCGCCTGCCCCACCTCACGTCAGCTTGCCGCGGGCATCGACGAGCCACACGGCTTCCACGCTTTCGCCGCGCACGCCATAGACTTGGTCGTGCAGATTCATGGCCGTGCACACGTGGTTGGGGATGATTCGGACCCGATCGCCGATCGTGAAGCTCCGGCCGGCGCGCGAGACATCGATGAACCCGTGCTCCTCGTTCATTTTGTGGAACCGCGCATCCGGGGCTTCGATCACCCTGCCGAACGTGGCATCCGGCGAGTTCACCAACCGGTCCGAGGAAAATGTCTTCGACCCTCCATCGACGATGACCTGACCCGGGCGTGAGGTCGAGACCACCGTCGCCAGGAGCGAGGCCGCGCACTCTTCCCATTCGCACCCTCCGCTGAGAACGGTGTTGACATCGTTGAACACGTACGTTCCGGGGCGGATCTCGGTAAGTCCCGGCATCTCGTGCGAGTGGAAGAGCGTGGGCGTCGAGCCGCCGCTCACAGCGCCGACTGGAATCCCGGCGCGCGAAAAATCGGAAAGCACGGACGCGAGCGCTTCCGAAACGCGCGCGAAGGCCTGCCGGTTGGCCTCGTCCCAATTCTTGATGTGGCCGGGGTAGAACGCGACGCCGTCCAGGCGCAGGCCTGGAAGTTTCTGAATCGCTCGGGCCAGTTCCAGCAAAGGCTCGCCGGGCGAGACGCCCACGCGCCCCAACCCAACATCGAATTCCGCTAGTACGCCGATTTCGACGCCTGCCGTTCCCGCGGCGCCGGAAACTCCCTGGGCTACCGCGGCGTTGTCCAAAGCCACTGTCACACGAGTGCGCCGAGCCACCGCCACGAGCCGGTCCAATTTGGCGCTCCCAACAACGGGAAACGCAACCAGCAGGTTCTCCGGTTCCGCTCCCAGCATCACCTCGGCTTCGGATACCTTCGCCACGGTCAGCCCTGCGGAGCCGAGTTCCAACTGGCGCCTGGCCAGCCGGACCGACTTGTGCGTTTTCGTGTGCGGCCGCAGGCGGAGGCCGTGCTCGCGCGAATAGTCCGCCACGCGGCGCAGGTTGCGCTCCATGATGTCCAGATCGACGATCATGGCCGGAGTGTCAATCTCTTCGATTCGCATCTGCTCCAGTATAGTGATAGGACCGCAAATCGGGGACAGGCTCGAATTTCGCGCTGTTTGCGAAACTTCGTGCCTGTACCCGATTTGCCCTTGGGTCAGTTTTGACCTTCACTTCTGCCGCCAAACTACACTAGAATTGTCGTTCTTGACCGAGAAGCACATCGCCGCGCGCGGGCGGGAGCTCGCCACCCGTTGAAGCAGGCCCGCAAACGGGAAAACACCGGCCGGCATGCGTTCCTGGTTGGCGCCGGAATGCTGCTCAGCAGCATGGCCGGGCTGGTGCGGCAGTTCGTCTTCGCCCACTTCATGGGCCAGAAGACCGTAGCGGCGGACGCGTTCACGGCGGCGTTCCGTATTCCGAATTTTCTGCAAAACCTTTTCGGCGAGGGCGTGCTTTCGGCCTCCTTCATTCCGACCTACGCCAAACTACTCGCCGAAGGCGACGAGGAGGAATCGGGACGGCTGGCCGGCGCCATAGCGGCCCTGCTCGCACTGACGGCGGGAATCATCGTTTTAGTCGGCGTCACGGCGACGCCGCTTTTTATCGACGTCATCGCCTGGGGCTTCAAAGGCGAAAGGCGAGAACTGGCCATCAGCGTGGTGCGCGTCCTGTTCCCCGGCGCCGGGCTGCTGGTCATGTCCGCCTGGTGCCTGGGAATCCTGAACAGCCATCGCAAATTCTTCATCTCGTATACCGCGCCGCTCATCTGGAACGCGGCCATGATCGCGACGCTCGTATGGTACGGCCCCCACCGCAGCCAGGCCGAATTGGCAGTGAAGCTCGCCTGGGGGTCGGTGATCGGAAGCGCGCTCCAGTTCCTGATACAGCTTCCGCACGTCCTGCGCCTGGTCCGGCGCCTCCGCATCAGGTTGGACATGCAGTCCTCTCACGTGCGCGAAACCGTACGCAATTTCTTTCCGGTGCTCTTGAGCCGCGGCGTAGTGCAGATCAGCGCGTTTATTGACGCGATGCTGGCCAGCCCGCTTCCCATCGGCGCCGTCGCGGGGCTGACCAACGCGCAAACACTATACACCTTGCCGGTTCGCCTGTTCGGAGGCTCCGTCTCGGCCGCGGAACTTCCCGCCATGTCGAGCGCGCTGGGCAATCCCGACGAGATCGCGGCGGAACTCCGCACACGGCTGGATTCCGGCTTCCGCCGCATTGCTTTTTTGATCGTGCCCTCCGCCATGGCGTTGTTTGCCCTGGGAGATGTCGTGACGGGCACGGTGCTTCAGTCGGGAAAGTTCAGCCACCAGGACGCGATCTACGTTTGGGGAATGCTGGCGGGCTCGGCCGTGGGCATGCTCGCGCAAACGCTGGGCCGGTTGTACGCCGCAGGATTTTATGCGTTGCGAGACACGCGCACGCCTTTGCGGTTTGCTTTGATTCGAATGGTATTGACGGCCTCGCTGGGGGCCGTTTGCGCGCTGTGGGTTCCGGGCTGGATCGGAATCGACCGGGGCTGGGGCGTCGCCGGCCTCACCGCTTCGGCCGGCGTAGCCGGCTGGGTCGAGTTTGTTCTGCTGCGCAGCGCGCTGAACCAGCGGATCGGACGCACGGGTCTTGCCGCCGGCTTCGTGGCGCGGCTTTGGATTTCGGCGGCGCTGGCCGCCGCGGCCGGATGGGCCGTGAAACTGGCGATCGGCCGTCACAATCCGCAGCTCACCGGAATCGCGGTACTGGCACCGTACGGTCTGCTCTATTTCGGCGCGACTTATCTGTTTGGAATCGAAGAGTGTTCCAGCGCCGTCGCAAAAGTCATGAAAAGATGGAAGTGAGAGTTCAACTATGATCCCAACCCAAGGCTACGCCGCGGCCAGCGCCGGCGCGCGGCTTGCTCCTTTTTCCTTCGAACGGCGCGATCCAGGCGCTTACGACGTTCGCATCGATATTCAGTTCTGCGGGATTTGCCATTCCGACATCCACCAGGTGCGGGAAGAATGGGGCGGAGCGATCTTCCCCATGGTTCCAGGTCACGAGATTGCCGGCATCGTCAGCGCCGTTGGCGACAAGGTGACTAAGTACAAGATCGGCGACCGCGTCGGCGTCGGCTGCTTCGTCGATTCCTGCCGCGAGTGCGCCCAGTGCCGCGCCGGCGACGAGCAGTACTGCGTTGATGGCTTGGTCTTCACCTACAACGGACGCGAGCACGGCGGCGCGCCGACTTTCGGCGGCTACTCGAATTGCATCGTAGTGGACGAGCATTACGTGTTGCGCATCCCGGACAATCTGCGGCTGGACGCCAGCGCTCCCCTGCTGTGCGCGGGCATCACGCTCTACTCGCCGCTCATGCACTGGGGCGCCGGCCCTGGCAAGCAGGTAGCCATTGTGGGCCTCGGCGGCCTCGGCCACATGGGCGTCAAACTCGGCGCCGCTATGGGCGCTGAAGTCACGGTCCTCAGCCATTCGCTGAGGAAGCGCGACGACGCCGAGCGGATGGGCGCGAAGCATTTCCATGCCACCTCCGATCCGGCGACGTTCGAGAAGCTGAAACGCCGCTTCGATCTGATCGTCAACACCGTCTCGGCCAGCACGGATCTGAATCCGCTCCTCGAAACGCTGAACGTCGATGGAACGATGGTGCTCGTGGGCGTGCCGGATCGCCCTGCCTCGGTCCAGGCTTTCGCTTTGCTGGCAGCCCGGCGCAGCCTGGCCGGATCATGCATCGGAGGCATTCGCGAAACGCAGGAAATGCTGGATTTCTGCGGCCGCCACGGAATCGCCTGCGACATCGAGAGCATTTCCATTCAAAACGTCAACGAAGCGTACGAGCGCGTAGTCCGCAGCGACGTGCGCTATCGCTTCGTGATCGATCTGGCGACGCTCGGCAAATAACGGATCTCCGGGGACGATTTGTGAAACCTGGGCGAGCGATTGTTCGTAGGGACCTCTGAGATTCCAAGGAGGCTGATATGTTTTGCGATCGTTGTGGCGCCAATCTACAGCCGGGCATGAGCTTTTGCCCCGGTTGCGGCAAAAGCCTGGGGGCGGCGCCGCTGTCGCCCGCTCGGGGTCGCATCGCTGGGCATGTGCGCCTGCTCGGCATTCTGTGGCTCGCGCTTTCCGTGTTCCGGCTGTTGCCGGGCATTGTCCTGTGGACCGTCTTTCGGCACGGGATACCATTCCTGCCGGAAGGCATCCCCGGCTTCGTCGGGGATATCATTCCCGCTATTGGCATGATCCTGTTTACGGCAGGCGTGGTCGGGATCTTCGCGGGATGGGGCTTGCTGGACCGCCAGCCGTGGGCGCGCATGCTGGCCATCATTCTGGGGGTTCTGAATCTCATCGACATGCCGTTTGGCACCGCGCTCGGCGCGTACACGCTGTGGGTGTTGTTGCCCGCCGAAGCCGAAAAGGAATACATCGAGGAATCGGTGCGCGCGGCCTAACCGGGCTGGGCAGCCGGCTGCCGGCGGCGTCGAGTGCGCGACAAGCTAAGATCGTCTTGTGCGTTATCGGGAGCTGGGAACCACGGGACTTAGGGTCTCCGTCGTCGGAGTCGGCGCGTGGCAATTCGGCGGGGAATGGGGGCGCGACTTCACGCAGGCGGAAATCGACGCCATCCTGGACCAGGCCGCCGCCGAGGGCATCAACCTGATCGACACCGCCGAGTGCTACGGCGACCATCTTTCCGAGCGCCTGATCGGCGATTACCTGAGCCGGCGCGACCGCTCGCGCTGGATTATCGCCACAAAGTTCGGCCACGATTTCACGGGTTTCCTTGGGCGCCGCGACGATTTCTCGCCGAATGACGTTGCGCGGCAACTGGAAGTTTCCCTGCGCGCCCTGCGGATCGAGACCATCGACCTCTACCAGTTCCACTCGGGCTCCGATGAAGCCTTCCGGAATCGGGAACTGTGGACCATGCTTGACGAACGGAAGCGCGCCGGCAAGATCAAACACCTGGGCGTCTCAATCCGCTCCAAGGGCAGCGAGATTCAAGCGCGGGAAGCGCGCCAATACGGCGCCGAATATCTTCAGGTGGTCTACAATCGCCTGGATCGCCGCGCCGAAGAACTGTATTTCCCGTATGCCGGGCGCGACGGTCTTGGAATTCTCTCGCGCGTTCCTCTGGCCAGCGGATTGCTTTCCGGGAAGTATAAGCGGGGCCAGACATTCGAGAGCAACGATTTTCGGGCCACGCTCGAGCCGGAGCGTCTTGCGCGGGATTTAGCCGAAGTCGAGTGCATCCGCGCTTCGGAAGCGCCGCCCCATGTTCCGATGCCGCGGTGGGCGCTCGCCTGGTGCCTGAAGAACCCCGCGGTGTCCGCCGTGATTCCAGGGTGCAAAAGCCCCGAGCAGGTCAAGGCGAACGCAGCCGCGGGGGATTTGGAGTTAGGCTGAACGCCTGGCAAGGTGGGGCAGGCGCTTCCGCCCGCCAACGCGCCGTAGGCGCGCCGCGGGGAGGCAGGCGCAGGCGAGGCGGCAGGAGAACATCGGCAGGATAGCGCTCCCGCCCAATTCTCTTCTCCTTCTGAAATCAAGCGCATGTTAAGGTGTCTGCTATGGTTGCGAACTTCAAGGCGGAACTTGTCGGCTGCTTCGGTCAACCCGTCGCGGAAAACCCTTCGGGAGCCATGCTGGAGGCCGGTTTCCAGGCGCTCGGTCTGAATTGGAGATACCTCACCGTAGAGGTGGCGCCGGATCGGCTGCGCGACGCCATCGCGGGAATGCGCGCCTTCGGCATGAAGGGCGTCAACCTCACGATTCCGCACAAGGTCGCGGTCCTCGATTATCTGGACGATGTTTCGCCGGACGCCGCGATCATCGGCGCGGTCAACACGGTCCGCTCCGTGGACGGCCGGTTGATCGGCGAAAACACCGACGGCAAAGGCTTCCTTCGCAGCGTTCGCAATGACGCGGCTACCGATCCCAAAGGCAAGCGCGTCGTGGTGCTCGGCGCGGGCGGCGCCGCCCGGGCCATCGTCACGGAACTCGCGCTCGCGGGAGCCGCGGACGTTCTGGTGGTCAACCGCTCGGCCGCGCGCGGCGAACAACTCGCCGCCGATCTTGCCGCGAAGACCGGCGCGCCCATCCGATTTCAGCCGTGGCAAGGCGCCTTCACCGTTCCGGCTGACATCGACATTCTGGTCAACGCAACTTCCATCGGCATGTATCCCGACGTCGGCGCCGCGCCGCCCGTGGATCTGAGTAACGCAGCCGAAACACTGCTCGTGTGCGACGCCGTCATCAACCCGCCGGATACGCTGTTTCTACAGGCTGCGCGAAAGCGAGGTCTGAGGGTCCTCGATGGCTTGGGAATGCTGGTGTATCAGGGCGCGATCGGATTCGAAATGTGGACCGGCCTCAAAGCTCCGGAACGCGCCATGATGGAAGGGCTGCGCAAGGGTCTGGGTCTCGAATAAGGATTGTCCCGATGAGAACACATTTGGTTCGCTTCAGAGTGAATGCCGTCCTCGCCGGGGCGTTTCTCTTCGCGCTTGTGGCCGCCAACGCGCTCCTGGCGCAGGCAACCGGCGGCCAAACGCAGGCCGCGCCGGACTGGGCCTATCCAGGGTCCGCCACGCACACGCAGGTAGCTCCGCCGGCGGACTTTCACCGGCCGAGCCGGACATTTGTCGCGCCCATCGGATTGTTCGATGGCCAATCCGATATCGGCAGCGCCGTGGTGGCGGGCAGCGGCGCCTACGACCCAGGCTCGAAACAGTACACCATCAACTCCGCCGGCTACAACATCTGGTACACGCGCGATGAGTTCCGCTATCTCTGGAAGAAAATGTCGGGCGATGTGTCGCTCGCGGCCGACATGGCGTTTCCCGATCCCAACGGCTACGGCGACCGCAAGGCCGTACTCGTCATCCGGCAGAACCTGGAAGACGATAGCAAGGCGGTCGTCGTCTCGCTTCACGGCGCCGGCATGATTTCGCTCGGGCAACGCTCCGAGAAAGGCGTGCGCGTGAAGGACATGGAGTACGGCATCGGCGGCCGCGGACGGCCTGGAGGCGAAAGCCCCGATAGCCTGGTCACCGTCAACGCGAAGCGCCTCGGCATTGAGAAACGCGGCGACTCGTTCTCTCTCTTCGTCAGCCTGGAAGGCGAACCGATCGGCCGCCTCGGCCCGCCCGTTACGCTGCATTTCGACGCGCCGTTTTACGCCGGCATCGGCTTCTGCTCGCACATCCCCGATAAGTCGGACGCCGCCGTGTTCTCGAACGTCGTTCTTGAGAACGCCGCGAGAAAGGTGCGATGAGAGGCGGGGGCATGAAGGCCTCCTCTCGTCGCCGCCGCACCGGGCGTACGGGACAACGCTAACCACCGGGGGACCGGACCTTGATTTCGTCCCTCTATGTAGCTACACTGTAGCTACGTGGCTGCGACGCGACGCAAGTTCGATTGGGACGCCGCCAACCGAAGCCACCTTGCGCGTCACCGAGTTGCGCCCGAGGAGTTCGAGCAGGGAATGGAGAACGACCCTATGGAGCTTGGGTTGGCTGAGATCAACGGCGAAGTTCGGACGAAGGTCGCCGCCATTACGGATTGCGGGCGCATTCTCGAAATGGTCTATACCGTAAGGCGCGCGCGAGATCCGGGCGGTGACGGCGTACCCCGTCCACAAAGAGCCGGAGGGAATATTATCGTGGCTACTTCGGAAAATGAGAAGCTTTGGAAGAAGTATGGGTTTTTCGACAAAGGCGATGGAACCGTCGGCGTCCGAAACCCGCCGAAGTTTCGTGACGAGGCTTCGGAAGCGCGCTGGTGGGAACAGACCAGCGATGCGATGTTCGATTTCGCCCTGAAGCACGGCCTCGAAGGGAAACGCCCGGCCCGCGGCGTGACTCGCCCTACGTCAATCCGCCTCCGGCCGGAGGACATGGAACGCCTGAGAAAGTTGGCCGCCCGCCGCGGTTTAGGCTACCAGACCTATCTCAAGATGATTCTCCGCGAAGCCCTGGAAAAGGAAGAGCGCAGGGCAGTCGCGTGAGTTCTTGGCCGCCGCAGCGGGGTGGGGTACGCTTAGACTCGGCTAGTCGGAGAGCCAGATCCGATAATTCCTCTCCACGCTCCGGTATCGTGCCGCCGCCTCCACTTGCTTCGCCGACACGCCGGCGGATTCGTCCGAGCCGGCAACTGTGCGCGCGACTTTCAGGATCCGGTCGTGCGCGCGGGCGCTGAGCGCCATCCTTCTCACGGCCATCTCCAGCCCCGGCTCGCGTCCCCATAGGTATACGCTACGGTGGAGGCCGATGGGGCCAGAGTTCTGGCAGGATTCTTAACTGATTTAGGCATGGGAGGTCTGGAAATGGCCAAGGCCAAAGCGCCTGGAATTCGCGAGGTCCCGCCGGCGGACGACACCGCCGCGAAGCCGTTCGGCCCACCAGCCGCGCCGGGATCGACTACGGCGAAGACTGGTTCTCAAAGATCACCAAGGTGCTCACCGACGCGAGCGACGTCGTCGCGCTACTAACGCCGAACAGTGTCGATCGGCCGTGGATACTCTTTGAGGCGGGATTCGCGGTCGGACAGCGGGGAACCAAGGTCTACGGCATAGCCCTCGGCGTACCCTTTGCGAAAGCCACCAGCGGCCCCTTCGCCCGCTTCATGAATTGCGAAGCCAAGGAGGAACCGCTTACCACGGTGGTCCTGGACCTTATCCATCGAAACCAGAATGCGAAGCCAAGGGAGGAGGCTGTCCGCCGCCAGGTGAAAACCTTCCTCGCCGATATCGACCCCCTTCTCAAGGATCGCGCCGGGGCCGGGACGCAGCCCGAGGAAATGGATGCGACAGCGGCCGCCAAACTGTTTGAAGAGGTGAAGGTGATGTTTCGTGATCTACCGTCTCGCGTCGAGGGCCACCTCCGCGAGCACGGCATGACTCGGCATCGGAGGCGTTTTCACCCAATGATGTTCGAGGAAGTCTTCCACATGGCGCGGTCCGAGGGCGGCGAGAACCCCGGAGCGGCATGGCTGTTTCTTGCGTCCTTCCTCCGCGACGAGATCCCCTGGCTATCAGAAGTAGCTCTCCAACTCCATCGTGCTTACCAAGCGGGCGATGCGCAGCAGATTGAGTCTGCGATGAGGAATATGCGCGACCTTGCTCGTATGACCCGGCACTCTAGGATGCTTCTGCGGGGCCCAGAGGAAGACGAGGAAGCGTACATGTTCCTGCGCCATCTGCCGGAAATGCTCGAACACCTCGCCCCATTGCCCCCGACGAAAGAGACGAAGGCTAAGAGGGTGAAAGAAGAGCCTCAGTCTGAATCGCCGACTGACTCAAAGCCATAGGCCACCGCCCCCGGCGTCGAGTCTATCCGCAGAAGAGGGCCTGCCATTAGTCTAGAGACTGACCAAGCGCTTTGCGCCGAACCTCGTCCTGGGCGGCTGCTTGCACCGGGCCCGGACCGAGGTACCGTGCCCGGTGAGCAATTCGTCCCCTTCGGGCCTGCGCCAGGTCTTTGTTGGCCTCAACTAATCCACCGCGCCAGGCCGAACGCCGCGGCGGCGGCCAGTCCGCCGATGGCCACGGTCTGCAATCCTCCACGAAGCGGCGCGATGCCGGTCAGCTTCCCCTTCACGAATCCGAAGGCGAACAGGGCGGCCAGCGTCACTCCGATGGAGAGCTTCAGCCCGGTAAGAACGTTCCCCGCGAACATATACGGCGCAAGCGGCGCCATGCCTCCGGCGATGTAGGATAATGCGATGGTGGCCGCGCTATTCCGGGCGCGCTTGGGCTCGGGATCTTCCAACCCCAACTCGAAGCGCATCATGAAATCCACCCAACGTTTCTGATCGGAGGCGATGGCTTCGACCACCGGCGTGATGGCCTCCTCGCTCATGCCGTAAGCGCGAAAAACGTCTCTCACTTCCTCTTTTTCTTTCTCAGGCAGATGCACCGCTTCCCATTCCTCGCGGCGCACTTCGGATTGGTAATGGTCGTGATCCGTGCGCGCAGCGAGGTATCCGCCGAGACCCATCGCGATCGACCCCGCCGCGATCTCCGCGAGGCCGGCGATGACCACCAGATGCGTGCTCGCCGCGGCCGTACCGGTGAGGCCCGCGGCGAGGGCGAACGGCACCGTGAGACCGTCCGACATTCCGATAACCACATCGCGAACCGTCTCGGAAGCCTGAAAATGCTTTTCCACGTGCGGCGTTGCTGGCATAGATCCATTAAAACGCACGGACGGAAGCGGCGCGCGCCACAGGGCTACCCTCGCACAAGCAGCAGGCGCCGAGCGCCGGAGGGCCGCCGGCCTTCGGGTCCAGCGTCAACTACCTGGAATAATCCAGCGCATTGCGCCCGAGGTTAGAATGAATTGACATGCTCAAGCGCGTCTACATTCACAATTACAAGTGCTTTGTGAATTTCGAGTTGTCGCTCGGCCCGCAACAGCTCATCATGGGGTTGAACGGCAGCGGGAAGTCGACGCTGCTGGAGGCGTTGGAAGCTGTCAAGAAGCTCTCGATCAGCGGGGAACGCCCTGAAAAATTGTTCTCCGGGGCTAGCTGCACGCGCTGGACGGCCTCGACGCGGCAGACGATTGAATTGGAGGTGGATCTTCCCTGGAGGCCTCCGCCATACACGATTCGCCCGATCGGGTCTTACAACTCCGGGAGCTTGCCATATCGATTCAAGTTAGAGATTGACAGTATCGGCCGCCACCCTGCTACCTCCATAAAACGTGAAGCGCTTTACTGCGAGGGGAAGCCGCTTTTTGAGTTCGAAGACGGCAACGTCCGCCTCTTTGACGATACCTATTCGCAGGATAGCGCCTACTTTTTTGACCCGTTCCGCTCTGGGCTGGCGACAATCCAAGAGCGCCCCGATCACACCAAATTGACCTGTTTTAAGAACTGGCTTCAGAACATCCATTGCCTCCGGCTTAACCCGCTGAACATGACGGGTGAAGCTGAGGGTGAGGATCAAGTCCTGGCGCGAGACATGACCAACTTTGCGGCTTGGTACCGGTACATGGCGCTTGAACGGGCTGACTCAGCTTCGGCGCTCCAGGCTCACTTGAGGCAGATACTACCCGGCCTGGTCTCGCTGGATCACGCCCTTGTAGGGAGGGACCGAAGAAAGCTCTCAGCCCGCTTTGATGGGCCCAGTGACGGCCAAGAGTCGTATTCGCTGGACTTCGACGAGTTGTCCGACGGGCAGCGCGCACTGATCTGCTTGTATGCTTTACTCGAGTTCGCTGTTGGACAGGGCGCCTGCTTGTTCCTCGACGAGCCGGAGAACTTCCTAGCGTTGTCGGAAATCCAGCCTTGGCTCATGGAACTCCGCGACCGCCTTGAGGACCGCGGTGGACAGGTCATCCTGATCTCGCATCACCCGGAGATGATCGACTACCTGGCCCCGGAAATCGGCTTGGTCTTTGAGCGCGAGGGCCAAGGCCCCGTGCGGGTTCGGAAGTACGAATCTGACAAAGATGCGCAACTTTCGCCGTCCGAGCGGATCGCACGAGGCTGGCAGGCTAATGCCTGAGAGAATCGCGAACATCGTTCTACTTGTAGAGGACCAGAATCAGGAGAACTTGCTTCGGCGCTTTTTGCATGCCTTAGGGCAAGAGAATCGCAATATTCGCGTGCAAAAGTCACGGCGAGGACATGGCTCCGGGGAGCAGTTCGTGCGTGAGAACTACGCCGCGGAAGTCAAGGCGATCCGTTGGCGGAGTTCCAGAACTCGAGCCTGCTTGATCGCAATGATCGACGCCGACACCGAAACGGTTGCCGGGAGGTTGCGACAGCTTGAGCTCGCGCTCGCGGCAGCCTCCGAGCCTGCCAGACAGAGGGAAGAGCCGATATTGAACCTCGTACCCAAGCGTCATGTCGAGACTTGGGTGCTCTGCCTGAACTCGCAGAATGTCGATGAGACCACCGAATACCGGCATGATCCCCGGGTCAGTGCGGAAACAATCAAACAGGCAGCCAAGGCGCTTCTCCGCTGGATTGGACCTAATGCCGCGATTCCGCAGAATTGCGTGGAATCGTTGAGAGAGGGTCTCCCCGAATTCGACCGAATTCCAACAGACGTGTGAACACTAATTCATTCCCATGGTAGAAACCATCCGCTGGACGGGCGACGCGGCAATCATGATCGATCAGACGCGCCTTCCGCTCGAAGAGGCGTACGTCACCTGCCGCACCTGCCACGAAGTTGCGCGCGCGATCCGCGACATGATCATCCGCGGCGCGCCCGCCATTGGCGTGGCCGCCGCCATGGGCATGGCGCTCGCGGCTCTCCGCGCCGGAGAAGCGGACCTGGATCGACAGATGGAGACCGCGGCGGATACCCTTGCCGCCACGCGCCCGACCGCCGTCAACCTGTTCTGGGCCATAGACCGCATGAAGCGGCTGTACGCATCTCTGCGCGGCCGGCCTCTCGCCGAGATTCGGAGCGCGATGGTAGCCGAAGCGGTCCGTGTCCGCGAAGAGGATATCGAGATCTGCCGCGCCATCGGCCGCAACGGAGCCGCCCTGATTCCGGAAGTCGCGACCGTGCTCACCCACTGCAACGCCGGAGCGCTGGCCACGGCCGGCTACGGCACTGCGCTAGGCGTCATTCGCGCAGCCGTATCCGCCGGCAAGCAGGTCTCCGTTTTTGCCGATGAGACGCGACCGTTTTTGCAGGGCGCGCGTCTAACTTCTTGGGAGTTGCAGCAGGACGGGATCTCCTGCACGCTGATCACGGACAATATGGCCGGGCACTTCCTCCATTCGGGCCGCATCGCTTGCGTCGTGGTAGGCGCCGACCGCATCGCCGCCAACGGAGATGTCGCCAACAAGATCGGCACATACTCCGTGGCCGTGCTGGCCAAAGAGAATAACGTGCCGTTTTATGTCGCCGCTCCTATCTCCACTCTGGACCTTTCGCTTGAGAACGGGGCGGCCATCCCCATTGAGGAGCGCGCCGCGGCCGAAGTCACGGTAATCGCCGGACGCCCCGTGGCCCCTCCGGGCATCGCCGTTCGCAACCCCGCTTTCGACGTGACGCCCGCCCGCTACGTCTCCGCCATCATCACGGAGCGCGGCGTGGCCCGTGCGCCGTACGCCCATTCTTTGCGAGAATTGATGAAGTAACCGTATACCCATGCGTACCTTAGCTACTTTCCTGATTTGCGCCTCGGCGCTCCTGGCGGGCGACCAGGCCGGCCGCCGCGCCCCCGGTTTCGCTCTGCCCGACGGGACGATGAAATACCATGACCTCGCGGATTACCGCGGCAAGGTCGTACTGTTGGAGTTCATGCAGACCGATTGCCCTCACTGCGCGTCTTTCTGCGATACGCTCAGCGAAGTCCAGCGCCGTTACGGCGACAAGGTGGCGATTCTCTCAGTGGTCTTCGCCGGACATGACGATGCCGCCAAAACGGACCGCTACGCCGCCGCTCACGACGTCACGTACCCCATCCTCTTCGATCAGGGCCAAATGGAGTACTCCTACGTTCGCAAGGGCAACGTCGAGAATCCGTACCTGTTCCTGATCGACCCGAACGGCTTCATCGCCAACGATTTCGAATACGGGCCGTTCACCACTAAAATATTCGAAGGAAAGGGCCTGTTCCCGGAGATCGACAAACTGCTCGCGGCCAACAGGTCGGTAGCGCCGGCGCCGGCCAATAAGTCCGCGGCGCCCAAGAAGTAGGTCTACAAAATCACGCGCTCGTTCCCTTCGCGCCGGGTCACGCGCTCGCGATCCAGGTATTCGAGCAGCGGTATTGCGTACTTTCGCGAGACGCCGGTCCATTCCTTAAACTCGGGGACTCCGAACCGGGCGCCTCGCCGGGCCGCCAGCGCCGCGCGCAGCACTTCCAGCGCCGAGCGGTGCAGCGCGAGATCGTCGCCGATCTTTACCACGCGGTTCTCCTTGAGCAGCATGGCGAGTAACGGCCGGGCGCGCGCCGTTTCCACCCCGGCTTCAGCCAGCGTCTCCGCGATGCCCGGCGCCCGAAGCCCCGCTTTCTCGAAGGCGGCCTCGATAGCCGCGCGCGCCCGCTCCTCGTCCACTTTCAGGGCGACGCGGTGGCTCTTGAGGCGCACAGTATCGGCTTCCGCCACCGTCTCGGGCACGGCGACGATCAGCGCATCCAGCAGGAATGACGGCCCGCCCGCGAGCAGCCTTCCTCGCAGATCTTCCCTGCCCATTCCGTTCGCCAGCGGATGGGCCTTGTGAAACTCCCGCACGGTCGCGGCCAGTTTGGCGCGCATGGCATCGAACCACGCGCGGTCGGCGTACCATTTCCGCGGCAGCGCCCGAAGCGGGGCCGCCGCCAGACCGATCTCGCGCTCCGTCATTCCGGTGCGCGCCACCAGATCTTCCATCCCCAGTCCAAACGGCGACTCTCTGACCAGCAGCGCCACTCGATCTGAGGCGCTGCCGGAGGCCAGAGCGTTCAATCTCGCGGCAACGTCGTCGGTCTTCCGGTAGCGGCGCTCTCCGCAATCCACCACTACGCCGCCGCCGATTGTCGTAACCGGCGAGAAGCTGCGGATGATGAAGCGATCGCCGGGCAGGATCAGCGCCTCATCGCGTAACGCAATCCTCGCCCAGCGCTCGGATCCAGGCTGCAATTTCAGAGGCCCTTCCAGCAGGCGCACCTCGGCTTCAATCTCCGCCGTCCCCGAATGGAAATGCACGGGCGCACGGTTTTTCAGAGGCTTCGCCGAGGCCAGCAGCTCCAGCCGACAGTCCAGGCGCCGGACCGCGCGAAACCGCCCGGGCTCGGAAAGAACGACGCCGCGCGCCAACTCCGCCGGTTCGACATCCGCTAGGTTCAGGGCCGTTCTTTGGCCCGCCGTGGCCCGCTCGACCTTGGAGCCGTGGACCTGGACGCCGCGCACTCGCAGCCTGCGCCCTAGTGGATAGGCTTCGACCTCCCGCTCCCGCTCCACCGATCCCGAAATCAATGTCCCCGTGACGACCGTGCCGAAGCCTTTGACCGAGAACACGCGGTCAACCGGCAATCGGAAATGCCCCGCTGCGTCTCTGGCCCTGGCTTCGTCCGCGACACGAGCCAGTTCCTTTCGCAGCGTATCCAGGCCCGCGCCGGTCACGGAACTCACCGGCACAATCGGCGCGCCATCCAGAAAGGAACCTGTGGCCAGTTCTTCCACCTCGATCCTGGCCAACTCCAGCAGATCCTCATCCACCAGATCGGCTTTCGTAAGAGCGACGACGCCGCGCGGAATGCCCAGCAGACGGCAAATCTCGAAGTGCTCGCGCGTCTGCGGTTTCACGGATTCGTCCGCCGCGATGGCGAAAAGCGCCAGGTCGATGCCGCCCACGCCCGCCAGCATGTTCTTGACGAAGCGCTCGTGCCCCGGGACGTCTACAAATCCGATGCGCAGCGTTGGCGTCAGTTCCAGGTGAGCGAAACCAAGGTCGATAGTGATGCCCCGCCGCTTTTCTTCATCCAGGCGGTCGGTGTCGATTCCGGTCAGCGCCTTCACCAGCGCCGTTTTCCCATGATCGATATGTCCCGCGAGTCCGACCACTACGTCTTTCATGAATGCCTTTGGATCGGGGCCAGGCTTTCGGCCCTGCACTCTCACTTCATCATGCTATCCGGCGCGGGGGCTGCGCAGGCCGTTCCTTCCAAACTCTGAAGCGCAGATTGTTACAGTAATAGCGTGCTGGCATGGTTGTTCCTCGCGCTGGTAGCAGGCTCGCTCGTTTACACGGTGCTCGCCGTTATTGGCGCGTTGCGCTACCGTTCCGTCCGCCCGGCGCCGGCGCGCGATCTTCCACCCATTAGCATCATACGGCCTCTAGCGGGCGCCGAAGACGAGCTGGAGCGGAACCTCGCTTCGTTCTTTGAACAGGAATATCCGGCATTCGAGATGATCTTCGGCGTTCACACGCCGGCCGATCCGGCCGTTCCCATTGTCGAGCGTTTGCGCGCGCGCTACCCGCTGGTTCCCTCGCGGCTTATCATCTCCGGAGAGCCGCCTTACCCCAACGCCAAGGTCTTCAATTTGGCAAGCATGTACGCTCTCGCCAGCCACGATTTGATCGTGATGGCGGATAGCGACGTGCGCGTGAATCCCGATCTTCTCTCGACGGTCGCGGCCGAGTTTCAAGATCCCAAGCTGGGCCTCGCCACCTGTCCCTACCGCGCCGTGCCGGGCAAGAGCTTTTGGAGCACCCTTGAGGCCGTGGGACTGAACACCGAGTTTATGTCCGGCCTGGTTACCGCACGCCTGCTGGAAGGCGTGAAATTCGCCATCGGGCCGACCATCGCCATTCGTCGCGCCGTGATGGAAGCCATAGGCGGATTCGACGCGCTCAAGGACTACGCCGCCGAGGATTTCGTGATGGGCCAGCGCGCGGCCGCGTGCGGGTGGGGCGTCGTCCTTTCTTCCTTCGTCATCGAGCACCACATCGGCACGCAGCGCTTCATTCCCAATATGAAGCACCGCTTGAGGTGGAACCGCAGCACGCGCCGCTCGCGCCCATGGGGTTACGTTGGCCAGATCTTCACCAACCCGCTGCCTCTGGCGCTGATTCTCTGGGCGCTCCAGCCCGCGTGGTGGCCGCTAGTGGCGATCACGGCTGTGTTCAGATCCGTGGCGGCCTGGGCAGCCGCCGGGCCGGGCCTGGCGGACCGCCTGACGCTGCGCCTTTGGTTTCTGGTCCCGCTCCAGGATCTCTTCAGCTTCGTCCTGTGGATCGCCGGCTTCTTCGGCAACACCGTCGAATGGCGCGGACGGAACTACTATCTCCGCTCGGACGGCCGCTTCGAACTGATTGCGAAAGCGTAAGCCTGCCGCTCATGCGCGCGCGCCGCGCTGTATCCTGAAGATAGGTGGAGCGGTAGGGGTCGTTTCTTCAGTAGTCAATGCCAGTATTGCCATTTAGTTCCGTGTATCCAGAGCGCGATCGCGAAGTCCGCGCGATTCTTGCGCGCGCGCAAGCGCCTTCCGCGGGGCGCGTCGAAGAACTGCTGGCGAAGAGCCGGAGCGAGGCGCTCGAACTCGCGGAGCTGGCGGAATTGCTCGAAATCGGGGTCGCGGCCGAAGGCGCGGAGACCTTCGACATCCTTCGAACTTTCGTTCTCAAAACGTGGCGGCGGCCTGAGGGAAACCGCGTGCGTTACGTCGCGCCGGTATACGTTTCCAGCTTCTGCGACGATACGTGCGCTTACTGCAACTTCTCGGCCGCGCGCCGCGAGACCGTTCGCAGGCGTTTGACGCTGGAGGAAATCCGAGAGGAAGTGGCGTCGGTGATGGCGGCCGGAGCGCGCGTGGTCGAGCTGGTGTACGCCTCCGATCCGGAGATGACGCAGGATCTGCTGGCCCTGCACACAGAGAAGCTCGTGGAAGCGATCGAGGGCCTGCCGGGCTCGGGCGCGCTGCTTTGTACCGAGCACCTTTCCGCGCGGGCTTATCGCGCTCTGAAAGACGCCGGGTTGAACGGGATCGTGCAATGGGACGAGACGCTCGATGAGGCCGCCTACAGCCGCTGGCACTCTTCGAGTCCCCGCAAGCGGGAATTCCTCAAGCGCATGGATACTCACGACCGCGCGCTGGCGGCGGGGTTGGACGTAGCCACGGGAGCGCTCTTCGGGCTGGCCGACTTCCGCTATGACGCGCTCATGCAGATCGCCAAGGCCCGCCACTTCCTACGCGAACACGGCCGCGGCCCGTTCGTGTTCGGCGCCGCGCGGCTCAAGCCCATCGCGGGGCACGACCTTCGCCTGGCCACTTCGGTTTCGGACCGGGCGTATGAGACGGCCCTGATGGTCTACAAGATCGCCGCTCCCCGCGCCGGCCGCTGGCTTCAAACGCGCGAGGCGTTCGAGCTGAATCTCCGCAACCTGCTGGATGGCGATGTGTTCACGTACCGTTGCGGCGACGTAACGCCCGGCGGATATCAGGGTGACTCCTCGCGTGTCACTCTGCGCGGAGGCCAGTTCTCAGTCCACGAACTGGAGCGTACATCGGTTGAAGGCGAGTTGACCGCGAGAAATTTCCGCATCGACTACGCCTGGATGCGGCACGGCCGGCCAAGCGGCGCCGCGTTTATGCCGGCTGCGCCGTCCGCGGAGTTGGCCGCAGGACAGGCGCGCCCTTAGACAATTCGGATTTCGCCTTTTCCCCAGACCGTTTGCCTTCCCACACCCGTCCATTGCGCGGCCTTCAGGTAGGGGATGAACTCGCTCAGTTCGCCTTCGTATTCGGCTTCTCCCACGAATCCGCCGATTGGATGAGTCTGCCCCGTCCGGCTGCTGCGCCGTTCGGTGTCCACTTGCGCCATCTCACAGCGCGTCATCCGCACGCGAGCCGCCCGTTCGCCGAAGGCGCGGAAGTCGATTTCGAGCGGCCCATCGCCGTACAGATCGCGCAGCGTGCCGATGCGGTCACGGATGCGTGCGAGCAGCGCTCCGAATTCCGGAAGCGCGCGGTCCCGGCCGGCTGCCTTTAGCTCGGTGGGGGTTATGAATCGCACGCTTACGCGGCTTGCGCCAGGCTGCTCCGGATTGAGACTCAGCGTGAGCGGCCGCCTGGGCCATTCTCCCATTGGCTGCCGTTCCAATGCGAAACGCTCAGCAAATCGGCCCTGCCGCGCCGCGGTCCCAGGCCGGTGTTCGCCAACTCCGCAAAGGTCCATGTGATCGCCTCAATCGCAGGAGCGCGTACATCGAACAGATGGAAATCAAAGTGGAAGCGGTCGCCCGCCGCGAGAGATAGCCCATCTAGATGTGAAGCGCGAAACACGAATGGCCGCGGCCAGTCGGTGAGACCGCTCGGCCCGGCCGGGCGCCCCGCCGCCGGCGCGCGGCTCGAACATGCGTGCATACGCGCAAGTCAAGCGCACCGGGCAATCGCGCGCCCCCGGGCATTCCGGCGCACAGACCAGGCTCCGAAGCGTCGTCCCGAACGCGCCGCGCAGGATGTTCGCGGCCTTGCCCGCGGGGAAGCGAATCGAATCCCGCGCCGCAAACAAGAATCGAACGGATAGAGCCGAAAATCCAAGCCCTTATTCTAGCCGTCCACGGCGGAACTCACGGGCACCGATTGCCTGTTATTCTGAATCCCTGGAGACGGTGGACGGGCGCTTCGGTCCGCCGCCGTTTGCTTCAACGAGAAGCCTCGGAGGAACTATGCGATCAGCGTTCTTGTTTCTAGCGCTTGTGGCCGCGGCCACGCCGCCGGCGTCCGCCGCCACGCCGGCCGTTATGCCATTGCCCGTGCAAATGCAGGCCACATCCGGCAGTTTGATCGTTAACGCAAACTTTGTGGTGGATAGCGTCGGCGGCTCGGGCGCGCGGGTGGGCCCGGCCATCAAAGCGTTCCTGGACCGTGTGGCGCGCCAGACCGGCCTGATGTGGTCGCCGACGCTTCCGGCCGCCGCCGACGTGCACCGCCTGGTGATCGATTGCGCCGGCGGTCCAGCTTACCCCACGCTCGGAGAGGACGAGTCCTACACGCTGGATGTTTCCACGTCCGGCGCCACCATCAAGACGGCGACGGTCGAAGGCGCGATTCATGGCATGGCCACCTTCGCACAGCTCATCCAGCCCGGTCCGGACGGCTTCCAGGTGGCCGGCGTTCACATTCAAGACAGCCCGCGGTTCCCCTGGCGCGGCCTCATGATCGACGCCTGCCGCCACTGGATGCCCGTCGAGATGGTCAAGCGCAATCTCGACGCGATGTCCGCCGTAAAGCTCAACGTGCTTCACTGGCACCTCTCCGAGGACGAGGGCTTTCGCGTCGAAAGCAAGCGCTTCCCGCGCCTGCACGAACTCGGCGCCAACCCCGGCGAATACTACACTCAGGATCAGATTCGCGACGTTGTCGAATACGCGCGCAATCGCGGCATCCGCGTAGTCCCCGAGTTCGACGTACCCGGCCACACCACCGCCTGGTTCGCCGGGTATCCCGAGCTCGCTTCGGCGCCCGGGCCATTTCCTCTGGGCACGCGCACGCATTCCGTTATGGACCCGACGAAGGAAGCCACCTACGAGTTTCTGGACGCTTTCATCGGCGAGATCACGCAGCTTTTCCCCGACGCCTACTATCACATCGGCGGCGACGAAGTGCCGGCCCGCTCCTGGACCTCGAACGACGCCATCATGGCTTTCGCCAAGGAACATAACCTGGCCGACGCGCCCGCCATCCAGGTCTACTTCAACCAGCGCCTTCTGAAAATCGTGCAGAAGTACGGCAAGGTCATGGTGGGCTGGGATGAGATTCTGGTCCCCGGCCTTCCCACCGACGCCGTGATTCATTCCTGGCGCGGGCAGAAATCGCTGTTCGACTCGGCCGTGAAAGGTTATCGCGGGATCCTCTCCTGGGGCTACTATCTGGATCACCTCAGCCCGGCGTCCTATCACTATGGAATTGACCCGCTTGCCGGTCCGGATGCCGCCAACCTAACGCCCGAGCAAACCGCACGGATCATGGGAGGCGAAGCCTGCATGTGGGCGGAGCTGATCGGCCAGGAAACGGTCGATTCGCGCGTGTGGCCGCGCACGGCCGTCATTGCCGAGCGGCTGTGGTCGCCCAAGACGGTCACGGACGTGGACGACATGTACGCGCGGCTGCCGGCCATCAGCCGCAATCTGGAATTCACCGGCGTCGTGCATCGCGCCAACTATCAGATGATGCTCGACCGTCTGGTGGGAGATAAGCCGGTTGAGCCGCTGCGCGTCGTGGCCGACGCGGTGGAAGCGTTGGGCCTGGGAACCGGCCGCAACGGCCGCCCGATGGGAGTGGCCCCGCTCAACCGATTCGTCGATGCGTGCCCTCCCGAAAGCGAACTAGTCCGCTCCATGGAGGTGGCCGCCAAGAAGTTTGTCGCCAGCCCCGGTTCGGACAAGGACGATGCGGCTACGCTGCGCCGCCAGTTCGAAACGTGGGCCGCCAACGATGCGCAGTTCCAACCGGTAGCCGAAGGCAACCGGATGCTGGCCGAAGTGGTTCCGCTCTCTAAAGATTTGTCGATGCTCGGGGAGGCCGGCTTGAAGTTATTGGATTATCTGACTCCGCCCCCGTCCGCGGAGCCAGGCAAGGCCCCAGCGAAGAAGCCTAGCAAGAAGGAACAGGCCGCGCAGAAAGCCGCCGAAGACGCCGCCAGGAAAGCCCGGACCGAATGGCTGACCAAGCTGAACACCGATCTGACGCGGCTCTCGCGCCCGCCCCAACGCGGTGGAGGCGGCGGAGGTGGTGGTGGAGCGGCCGGCGGCGCCGCGCCCGCGCCGGCGCCGAACCCGGACGTGTCGCTAGCCGCATTCCGGCCCGTGAAGATCCTGGCCGATGCGATCAAGCCGTAGTGGGAAAGCGTGGCGCGGGCGTCCACGCCCAATGCCACTTGAATTAGAGCCGGCGTTCGCGGCCTGAATATCCCGATTGGTTCTGTTTGGAGTCGAAAAACGTCGAGACGAATCTCGACGCGGCAGACCCAAGGTCCGCGCCACGCGCGGTGGCGCGGACCTTCATGGTTGCCGTCTCGGCATTCGTGCCGAGGTTTCCGGGATCGACAATTTAGGAAGAGAAATTGTTACTGAAGCGGGCTGAAGTCCCGCTGCCGTTGAACCCGCGCCTTCGACCGCGCGTATCATCAATCATGGCTCGCTTATTGCGTTACCTGCCCCTGATTCTCGCGTCCTGTCTTGCTCCCTCCTTCGCCCAAACCGGTCCGGCGGGCCACTGGGAAGGCGCCGTCCAACTTCCCGACCGCGAAGTTCAGATCGCCTTCGATCTCGCCAAAGATGACAAAGGCGCCTGGGCCGGAACGTTCACGCAGTCCGCGCAGAATATCGGCAACTTGCCGCTGGCGAACATCAAGGTGGATGAGAAAAGCGTCAAGTTCACGCTGGCCGTGGGCGGCGCCAACGCGCCCGATTTCGATTGCTCCATGGAAAGCGCCGCCGCCATGCGCTGCATCCTGACCTCGGCGGCCGGCTCGGTGGCCGCGCCGATGAAGCGAACCGGCGAGGCAAAGGTCAACCTGCCGAAACCCAGCTCCGCAGTGTCCGCCGAATTCGAGGGCGATTGGGAAGGCTCTCTTCAGGCGCCGGATGGCGCTCACGCGCTGGCCGTCCACATCCACAACCAGCCGGATAAGAGCGTGAAGGCCACGCTGGATGTCGAGAGCCAGAGCGCCGCGGGCCTCCCGCTCAGCGACGTGGTCCAGACCGGGAGCTCCATCGAGTTCAAGCTGCCCATCGCCGGCGCATCGTTCAAAGGCGCGTTCAACAAGGAAACCAATGAGATCGCCGGCCAATGGTCCCAATCCGGCATGTCGTTCCCGCTAACGCTCAAGAAGTCCGCGAAGAAGTAGTGGCGCAGGCCCCCTGGCCTGCAGGGTCGAGATTCGTCTCGACCTTTCCCGTGCCCAGCGCGGCGCATAGAGCCCGAAGCATTGGTCTTCCCCTGCGCCTTCCCACCTGCCTGTCCTACCATAGGGAAAGTGCTTCCGCTGACCTTTGACCAAGCCCGCGAACGCGTTCTGGTGGCCGTCGGGTCGGCGCGCGTGCGGCCTCCGGCTGAAGAAACAGCGTGCATCCGAGCCGCCGGCCGGGTGCTGGCCGAGGACGTCGCCGCCGATCGCGACGCGCCGGCCCTGGCGCGCTCGGTCCGCGACGGTTTCGCCGTGCGCTCCTCGGATGTTCCCGGCGATCTGCGTATTGTGGGAGAGGTCAGAGCGGGCGAGCGATTCACGGGCGATGTCGGCCCTGGCCAGGCGGTCGAAATCATGACCGGCGCTCCGCTGCCGGCCGGAGCCGACTCGGTGGTGATGGTCGAACACGTGGAGCGCGACGGACAGACGGTACGCATCGCAAACCCGGCGCCGGTAGGCCAGTTCATCAATCCGCGCGGCTGTGAGGCTAAGGCTGGCGAGATCGTACTGCGCTCGGGAACGCGCCTCGACTACAGCGGCGTGGCATTGCTGGCTTCGTTTGGTAAGGATACCGTCCGGGTTTTTGGCCAGCCTTCGGTCGCCATTGTGCCAACCGGCGATGAGATCGTCGAATCCGGCCAAGCGCCCGCCGAGCACCAGATTCGCAATTCCAACACGCTCTCGCTTGCCGCTCAAGTGGTGCGCGCCGGAGGCGTCCCGCTAGCGCTGCCCATCGCGCGGGATACCGAAGAACACACGCGCGCCATCGTGGAGCGGGGGCTCTCGGCCGATCTCCTGCTGCTTTCCGGCGGAGTGTCCGCGGGCAAGTACGACGTGGTGGAAACCGTGCTTGGCTCGCTCGGCGCCGAGTTCTTCTTCGACCGCGTTCTCATCCAGCCCGGCCAGCCTCTCGTCTTCGGCCGCGTTCGCGGCGTTTTCTTTTTCGGACTACCGGGCAACCCCGCATCGACCATGGTGACCTTCGAGGTTTTCGCCCGGGCGGCGCTCGAATTGCTCGCGGGCCAGAATGAGGTTGCATTGCCGATGCCTTACGCGCGACTCACGCGCGAATTCCGCCATCGCGCCGGCCTCACGCGCTTCCTGCCGGCGCATCTCAGCACCGACGGGGGCGAAGTTACGCCACTCTCCTGGAGCGGATCGGGCGATATCCCCGCCCTAGCCCGCGCCAATGCCTTTCTCGTCGCCGATCCTGATCGCTCCGAATACGCGCGTGGCGATCTGATTCGAGTGCTGATGAAATGAAAAGACTTTCCCACTACGATTCTTCCGGCGCTCCCCGCATGGTGGACGTGTCCGCCAAACCCGTCACGGCGCGCACGGCTCGCGCCCACGCTTTCGTCCGCATGGCTCCGGCGGTCTTGAAGAAGCTGCCCGATAACCCCAAAGGCAACCCGCTCGAGATCGCGAGAATCGCGGGCATCGCCGCCGCCAAGAAGACCGCGGACTTGATCCCGCTCTGCCATCCCCTGCCGCTCACGCACGCGGATGTTGAAACGTCCGTCGAAAAGAACGGCATCCGCATCCATGCGACCGCCTCGACCACCGCGCAAACCGGCGTCGAAATGGAAGCGCTCACCGCGGCCGCCGTGGCCGCCCTCACGGTCTACGATATGATGAAGGCGCTCGACAAACGGATAGAAATCCAGGACGTCTATCTGATCGAGAAGACCGGAGGGAAAAGCGGCCCGTTCCGCCGCGCAAAACCCCATGCTTGAAGCCGCCGTAGTGACCGTCAGCGATTCAGCCAGCGCCGGTCTGCGCGCCGACCGCTCCGGCCCCGCCGTGCGTGAACGGTTGGAACAACTGGGCTGGCGAGTCCCGGTGGTGGAAACCGTGCCCGATGACGCGGCCGTCATTTCGGCCCGTCTGGCCGCGCTCGCCGAAGCCGGCCTGGTTTCGGCCATCTTCACCACTGGCGGGACCGGCGTGGCCCTGCGCGATGTCACTCCGGAAGCCACGCGCGCCGTCATCGAGCGGGAAATCCCCGGAATCGCCGAGTTGATGCGGGCGCGCGGCTGCGAAGCTACTCCGATGGCGGCGCTCTCGCGCGCCGTGGCCGGCGTGCGGGGTCAAGTACTGATCGTCAATCTTCCGGGATCGCCCCGGGGCGCTCTGCAATCTTTGGATGCTATCGTGGAATTGGCCCCCCACGTGCTTGATTTGCTCCGCGGGCGCACCGAGCATGACGCCGCGGCGCGGGAGTAGTATGCGAATCCTCTTATTGGCGGCGATCTGCGGCTTGCTGGCCGGTTGGCAGACGGCCCAGCCGCCGGCCGCGGCGCAGAATCCGCAGCAACAGCCGCAGCAGCCACCCAAGGGACCCGATCGGGAAGTTCCCGGCGTCACCTTCCCGATCAGCGTCGACGATGTCGAAGCGCCGGTCGTGGTGACAACGAAGGGCGGCGGTTACGTCAACAACATCCGTCCCGAGCAGTTCCGCCTGTTCGACAATGGCAAGGAACAGAACATCAAGGTTCAGCAGGAGTTCACGCCGATTTCCCTGGTGATCCTGATTCAGGCCAACATGCACGCTTCGGCGCTGCTCCCCGAGGTCAACAAGATCGGCGGACTGATCGGGCCGCAGGTGATCGGGGATGGCGGCGAGGCAGCCGTCATCGCCTACGACCACCGCATCCGCATCCTTCAGGACTTCACCACCGATCAAAGCAAAGTCACTGCCGCCATCAAGACGATCAAGCCCGGCAGCGAAAGCAATCGCATGATCGACGCCGTCGCCGAGGGCACCCGCCTGCTGCGGACGCGCCCCAAGGGACGCCGCCGCATCATGCTGCTGGTAGGCGAGACGCGCGACATCGGCAGCGAAGGCCGCGCGCGCGAAGCCGCAATCGGCCTCGAACTGGCTAACAT
Organism: Terriglobia bacterium; assembly: GCA_963783505.1. Lineage (GTDB taxonomy): Bacteria > Acidobacteriota > Terriglobia > Bryobacterales > Bryobacteraceae > BOG-224. The sequence goes on from CAWAOP010000023.1 coordinate 76,602, forward strand.
TGTGTTCTACCCGGTGGATATGTCCCGGTTCATTAATGTGCTAACCGCGCCGCCCATAGTCGCGCGTCCCAGTCAGCTTCCCGCCACGGCTTACCAGATGCCGGGCGGCGTGCCCGCGACGCCCACCACGGTTCAGCAAATGTATGGAACCAACTCGCGCGCGGAGTTCCTGCCGATGCTGGTCGAGATTTTCAAGGACATCAAGGCGATTTTCGTCGATAATCCCGCCGAATTGTTCAGCAAGGCCACCGGGGGCCAGGAATTCGGATTCCACTCGCCAGCACACTCTCGAGGCCGCTCTCACGGAAATCGGGAATAATCTGCACAGCGAGTACAATCTCATATACAGTCCCAACAACCGCGAGGTTGCCGGGTTCCACGAGATCATCGTCGAAGTGGACGAACATCCCGAAGCGACCAGCGTAAAGACGCGCCCCGGCTACTGGCTGGGAGCGAAGTAGAAGGCTCTCACCCTTTCCGTTCGGTGATCTTAACCGGGTTCCGCAGGCGGAAGGTGATGCCCCGCGGCTATCCGGGCCATTTCGTTTCCCGCGCCGGCCTGCCTGCGGCTCGCTCCGCCTCGGATATACTTGAAAACGTACAGTGATGCAAACGTTTCCGGCCAATTTCGCGATCGGCGGCGTGCAGATTTCGCCCGCCACTGTGCTCGCGCCCATGGCCGGCGTGACCGATACCGTCTTCCGCCGCTTCATTCGCGACTTGGGCGGCTGCGGTCTGCTCATGACCGAGTTCACCAGCTCGCACGGCATCCGCGCGTCGCTTGGCGCGCGCAAGCCCAGCCGGACCATGCGGTATCTCGCCTTCGAGACCGAGGAGCATCCGATATCCGCGCAGTTGTTCGGATCCGATCCCGAGGTGCTGGCCGACGCGGCGCGCGTTTGCCAGCACCAGGGCTTCGACGCCGTGGATTTGAACCTCGGCTGTCCCGTGAACAAGGTGGTGAAGTGCAACGGCGGTTCCGGTTTGCTTCGCGACTTGCCCCTGGTGGAGCGCCTTTTCCGCTCCGTGCGCGCCGCCATCTCGATTCCGTTCACCATGAAGTGCCGCGCGGGCTGGAATGAGGCGGAGATTGTGGCCGTTCGTCTGGCGCGCACTGGCGGAGGACTGCGGATTGCAAGCCATGGCGCTGCATCCGCGCACTCGCGAACAAGGCTACAGCGGGCGCGCCGATTGGCGGTTGATCGCGGAGGTGAAGGCCGCCGTGCGGATTCCCGGTGATCGGCAACGGCGATATCGAAACTCCGGAGGACGCCGTGCGCATGGTGCGCGAGACGGGTTGCGACGCCGTTATGGTTGGCCGCGCGGCCGCATCCAATCCGTGGATCTTCCGGCAAATCGGGCAGTACGTCGAGACCGGAGCCTACGGCCAGCCTACTGAAGGCGACCGCTACGAGATCATGCGCCGCTACTATGCCATGCTGACCGCGCGCGCCGAGCCGGACGTTGTTGGTAAGATGAAACAGTTCGCCACGTACTTCACGCACGGCGTGAGGCAGGGCGCGCGGTTGCGCGCCGCCGTTCACCGGGCGCAGGACGCTGCGGCGATCCTCGGGCTGGTCGATGACTTCTTTCAGGCCGAATTGGCGCTGACGCACTGACGATGAAAAAGGTCCAGATCATAACGGACGGCGCATGTCTCGGGAACCCCGGGCCCGGCGGATGGGCCGCTATCCTGCGTTACGGGGATAGCGCCAGAGAGCTGTGGGGCTGGGAGCCGTACACCACCAACAACCGCATGGAATTGCGGGCCGCCATCGAGGCTCTGCGCGCGTTGCGCGAAAATTGCGACGTGGAAGTGGTGACGGATTCAGAGTACGTGAAGAACGGCATTACCTCGTGGATCGAAACGTGGAAGCGCAACGGCTGGAAGACCGCGACGAACAAGCCGGTGGTCAATCAGGACCTCTGGGAGGACTTGGATGAACTGTCCCAGCGCCACCAGGTAAGGTGGCTCTGGACTAAGGGCCACGCTTCCCACGAGGATAATAACCGGGCCGATGAACTGGCCTCTCGCGCCGCGCGGGAACGCACCGGCGGGTCGAGGTAGGGCACTAAGCCTTCAGTGCCCCGCCGGCGGCACGTAATCCGGAGGCAGCGCCGCGCCTTCGCCGAAGAAGAACGCCTCCATCTGTTGCAGCAGGAATTCCTGCGCCTGGCGCGTGCCGAGGTTGAGGCGGTATTCGTTCATGATCATCTTCATCCGCTCCACCCACATCTTCCAGGCTTCCTTCGAGACGTTCTCGTAGACCCTCTGCCCGAGCGGATGCCCGTCGAAAGGAACCTCGTCGAGACCTTCCATCTCGCGCTGGAACTTCACGCAGAACACCATCCGCTTCCCCGCTCGCCTTCGCGTTCTCCATGCCTCAAGGATAGCAGGCCCCGGCGGCGCCTCAAAAAGCCACTTGACCTATCTATAACTGTAGGGTTGAAACTAGGGAAGTGGGACAGGCCATCACGTTTCCGTGGCCTGTCATAGGAGAGCGATGACGCTGACAGTCACCCGGCTGGCCCGCGCCTGCGGATTAAGCCGCACCGCGGTTCTCTACTACGAATCCATCGGCCTGCTGAAGCCGGCCCGGCGGACCGCCGGCAACTACCGCGTCTACGGCGAAAAGGAACTCGAGCGGCTGCGGCGCATTCTGGCGTACAGCCGGGCGGGATTGAAGCTGAGCGACATCCGTTCCATATCTGGGCGAGCCGCGCGGCGCCGCGGCCGCCGTTCTCCAGCGCCGTCTGGAGGAATTGGGCGCGGAAATCGAAACGCTGCGCGAACATCAGCGGTCCATCGCGCGGCTGCTCAAGCAAGCGGGCCGCCTGGAGAGAATGTCTATGGTTACGAAAGAAAAGTGGGTAAAAGTAATGCGCGGCGCCGGATTCAGCGAAGACGATATGCGCCGCTGGCACGCGGAGTTCGAACGCTCGGCGCCGGAAGAGCACCAGGAGTTCCTGGAATTCCTGCACATCGCGCCGGAAGAAATCAAGACGATTCGTGAATGGAGCCGGGAAAAGTAAGTGGCGCGGAAGCCTCCCGGGGTCAAGCATTGCGCCGGGCTGATGATCCTGGGAACGGACGCTCGGAGGTAGCATAAAGTCTGAAACAACGCGCTGGGTGCATCCGACCTGTTGATCGCCCACTGCGGTCTGGAGTGTGAACAGGGGACAAAAACGGTGGCGGACGGTTGCTCTGCCCCGGCGGTCGTTGCAGCGTGGCTGATCGGCGCGCAAAATATCATTTCGCGGGGAACTCTCGTGCCTATTTACAGCATCGAAAAGAAGGAGTGCAGCAAGTGCGGCCGCTCTGTGAGCCTTTCGGCCAAAGTCGGCGAGTGCTGCCCGTACTGCGGGGCTCATTGGGGGGCCTTGAACGAGCTGTATTTGGAGAAACACCAGGCACCCTCCCCATCTTCGCCACTCTTCAATCCGCAGCCGGGAGACGATGGTTCCAGAACCGCGGGCCTAGCCTTCGGCGCTCCAGTTATTGCCGTAATTGGCTCGGCCATCGTATGCACGGTGCTTAAGTTATTTGGCCTTCTTCCCCAATCTGCCGGCGGTGCGTTTTTAGTAGGCGTGGCTCTGTGGGTGGTAATACTTGCATGGCTTGTCTCGCGGTTATCCCCTTGAAACGGTGCTTCCCGAGATCTACGGGCCAGTTTGCGCGCCTCAGGGTTGATTCCATGACGCGCCAACCACGACACTGACCGCGCCACGCCGTAATACCCCGCGACCCACGTGCCGCCCCACCTAACATGGCTCACCGCTCGTTAATCAGTAACCCTCCCCATCCGCCCTCGCCTTCCCCGCGAACCGGCGGTACGTGAAGAAGAAATAGAAGGCAGTCAGCGCCATACCCGGAATCCACCACGCCAAGCCAACGCCCAGGCCGTAGCTCGCGGCGGCGGCGTTTGACACGGTCAGGCCGAATTGCGGGTTGGGGCGCGACGGAAGCACGTACGGGTACAGGCCGAACGCGGCGCTCGCGAGCATGGCGGCCAGGAATACCGATGAGGCGATGAATGCCGCGCCCGGTCGCGCGATTCGCCACCGGGCCGTCACCAAGGCCGCCAGCGCCACGGCGGGAATCGCGTAGCCCCACGGCCGCGCCCCAAAGCTGGCCGCAAGCTGCGGCTGAATGGAGAAGCTGAACGCCGTGACGGCCGCCACCAGAATCGCGACAGCCCACCACGCCCGCGCCGCGAGCCTCCTCGATCGCTCTTCGAGCGGCCCATCGCACTTGAGCGCCACCCATAGCGCGCCGTGCATGGTCAGCGCCGCCAAAGCCAGCGCTCCGACCGCTACCGTGTACCAATCCAGATATGCCCAGGGCGCCATCCACGCCGAAGCCGCCCCACAACGGGAGGAAGAAATAGCCCGAAGAATCCAGCGGCGCGCCGCGCACCACATTGCCCAACGCCGCGCCGAAGACAACCGCCAGCAGCGCGCTCGCGCCGCCGAACGCCGTGTCCCATAGAGCCCGCCAGATGGGACTTTCCACGTGGCTGCGAAACTCGATGGAGATTCCTCGCAGCATCAGCAGCCACAACGCGATCATGAGCGGCAGATAGAATCCGCTGAATCCGGCGGCGTAAAGGGCCGGGAACGCGAAGTACAGCGTGCCGCCGGCCGCCAGCAGCCAGACTTCATTTCCGTCCCAGAACGGACCGATGGAGCGGAGCACCTGCCGCCGCTCCTCCTCCGTCCGCGCCACGAACAAGTGAATGATGCCCGCGCCGAGATCGAATCCATCGAGCGCCACGTACACCGCGAGCATCGCAGCCACCAGCCAGAACCAAACGGTAGGAAGCATCGCGAATTCTCCTTATAGAGGCTCGCACATTACAGAGCCGGTTTGCGGCGGTCGGGCCTCCGCTCCCTCACGGTCGCGGCTCGGCTCGATGGCGCGCGGTATTGTGCGAGGCTCAGTAATGCCCTGAATGCTCCGGGCCGTGTTCGATCTCCCGGTAAATCAGGAAGAGGAACAGGACGCCCAGCAAAGCGTACATGCCCATGAAACCGATCAGCGTGAACAGGCCGTTGCCCGCCGAAACGTGCGGCGACGGCCCGTCGGCCGTGCGCATCAGGCCGTAAATCAGCCACGGTTGGCGGCCCAGTTCCGCCGTCATCCAGCCGGCCGTGGTGGCGATATACGGGAACGGAAATACCAGCATCACAGCCCACAGCAGCCAGCGCGACTCGAACAGTCTTCGCCGCGCCAGTTGCAGCACGGCCAGCGCCATCACCGCGACAAAAACCGTGCCCAGCCCGACCATGATGTGATAGCTGTAATACAGCAACGGGATGTTGTCCGGCCACTGGTCGCGGGGGAACGCATCCAGTCCTTTCACCTCGGCGTTCCAGCGGCGGTGCGTCAGGAAACTCAACGCGCGGGGCGCCTCAAGAGGATTGTCGAGGCGCTTCTTTTCCGTGTCCGGCTGTCCCAGCACCGCCATCGGTGCGCCGGATTGAGTCTCGAACAAGCCTTCCATGGCCGCCAGCGTGGGCGGCTGATGCTTCGCGACCATCGCGCTCTGGCCGTCGCCGGTGGGAAATGCCACCAGCGCCGCAGAGGCGAAACCGGCGATCACGCCTAGGCGCAGGAAACTCCGGCCATACTCTTCGTGCTTGCCCGAGAGCAAATAAAATGCGCCCACGGCGGCCATCACGAAACTCGCCGTCACCACCGAAGCGATCATGTTGTGAAGATACTGCCAGAACGTCCAGGGATTGAGAATCAGCCTCCAGAAATCGGTCAGCAGAATCCGGCCGTCCGCTCCCAAGGCGTACGCCACGGGATGCTGCATCCAGGCGTCGGTGGCGATGATGAAGAAACCGGAAAGCCACGACCCGACGAAAACCAGGAACGCCGCCATCCAATGGCCGCGCGGGCTCATCCGCTTCTCGCCGAAAATCAGCAGCCCCAGGAACGCCGACTCCAGGAAGAACGAGAACACGCCTTCCATCGCCAGCGTCTGTCCGATCACGCCGCCCGCGGCTTTCGAAAACGCCGCCCAGTTCGTGCCGAACTGAAACTCCATGGGGATGCCCGTCACCACTCCCATGGCGAAATTGATGGCGAAGATCCGGGCCCAGAAACGGGCGCACTGGTTGTAGTGCTCGTCGCCCGTCCGCAGCGCCAAAGTCTTGAGGATCACCAACAGCAGGGCCAGCCCCATGGTCAATTGCGGAAAGATGTAGTGGAAGGTGACGGTAAAGGCGAACTGAAACCGATCAACCGCGAGAGCCGTGTCCATTCAACACCTTCATTCTATCCCCGCAGCGCTTCGGAGCGCGGCATAGGACGGCGGGGCCGTCGCAGGCGTCAGAAACCGGCGGCGGCTTGCGAGCCTTGAGGAGGATGGACCCGGCAAGCGACGTCCTTTCCCCCACCATTTCCGTGCCGCGACTGGCAGGGAGCGGTCGGCCGGGCGGGGATCGTTCTACAGACCCCTCCGCGCGACCCAGCGAGCCTGATCCGGGATTTGGCCTCGTGGCGGAGGGACCGCTGTATCTTCGGGCTCCAGCCAACCGCTTCCTTCGGTCGCGGCACGGAAAAGAAGCGTAACCCGATGCGCCCGCGGAGCCGGCAAGCGGCTCTTCGCAACGCCGAGCCAATCCGGTTTCCATCCTCCCGGTGGTATCCTTGAGGCTTGAACCGCTGGGTAATTTCCTCTCTTGCGCTTCTGCTCGCCGGCGTTGTTGTCGCGCCCGCGCAGACGCCCGTCCTGCTGGACGCCATGTCCCAGGAACTGAATCGCAATTTCAGCGTTCTCAAGCAGAAGGCCGACCCCGCTCCTTACTTCATGAGCTATGAAGTGACCGACGATGAAGAGTACGGGCTGTCGGCTTCGCTGGGCAGCGTCTCGACCTCCGAGCCTTCGCGGCTTCGGGTTCTCGACGTGTCGGTCCGCGTGGGTTCGCCGCAGTTGGACAACTACCACCGTGCGGCCGGGGCGCCGGCCGCCGCCCAATCCACGTCCAGCGCGATCCCGTACGAGGACGATGTTCCCGCCATCAAACGCATCGTCTGGCTTGAAACGGATCGCGCGTACCGCACGGCATCGGAGCGCTTAGCGCGCATCAAAACCAACACGCAAGTAAGGGTTGCCAGCCAGGACGACTCAGCCGATTTTTCGAGCGAGCAACCGGTTACTTTCCAGCAGGCCGTGCCCAAGGTGAAGTTCGATGAAGCCTCCTGGCGTGAACGTCTGCGCAAGCTCTCCTTGCGTTTCCAGAACTACCCCGGAGCGCTCACGTCGCAGATTACCGTGTCGTGCCAAACGGATACGCGTTATTTCGTGAACACCGAAGGCGCGAGCATCGAACACGGCCGCGGCTTCGCTCGCGTCGTGATCAGCGCGACGGGACGCTCCGATGACGGCGAAAATCTCGAGACCTTCGATACCTTCGAGGCCGTGGAGTGCTCGGCGCTTCCGAAAGACGAAGTGTTGCAGAACTCCATCGACCAGGTAGCCAAGGACCTCACCGGCCTGCTTCACGCCCCCGAAGCGGAACCATTCGTGGGCCCCGCGATTTTCTCGGGCCGCGCGGCCGGCGTCTTCTTCCATGAGATCTTCGGACATCGCGTGGAAGGGCATCGCCAGAAGGACGAAACGGAAGGCCAGACTTTCACCAAGAGCGTGGGATTGCCGGTCCTGCCGGATTTCCTCTCGGTGATCTTCGATCCGACGCGGCGCAAGATCGACGGAATCGATCTGAACGGCTGGTACGAGTTCGACGACGAAGGCGTCAAGGCTCGTCCGGTCACGGCGGTGGATAAGGGAATTCTGAAGACGTTTCTGATGTCCCGGTCGCCCATCAAAGGGTTTAGCCAGTCCAACGGACACGGCCGCCGGCAGCCAGGTTACGAGGTGGTATCGCGGCAGTCGAATTTGATTGTCGAGTCGTCCCGCGCGGTTTCCGATGCGCGCCTGCGGCAGATGTTGATCGACGAAGTGAAGCGGCAGAGCAAACCTTACGGGTTGTACTTCCGCGACATCACCGGCGGGTTCACCACCACGGCGCGTTCCGGCTTGCAGGCGTTCAAGGTGCTGCCGGTGGTCGTCTATCGCGTGTATCCCGATGGGCGGCCCGACGAGCTGGTGCGCGGGGCCGATATCGTCGGAACGCCGCTGGCGAGCTTCGCCAAGATCCTGGCTACTTCCGACAAGACGGAAGTCTTCAACGGCTACTGCGGCGCCGAATCGGGAAGCGTGCCGGTATCGGCGGTGGCGCCCGCGATCCTGGTGCGGAGAAATCGAAATCGAGAAGAAGGCTAAGGGCAACGACCGGCCTCCGTTGCTTCCAGCGCCTACGGGAGGCGCGCGATGAAGACCGCCTCCGTTTGCGCGGCTTCTCTGGCGGCTCTGCTGGCGGCCTTTTTGGCGGCTGAGCAGGCGCAGCAGGCGCCCGCCGCCGATCCCGTCCTCCAGGCCATGCGCGACGAACTCGAACGTTCGCGCAAGATGACCGTCTCCAACCTCGATCCGCCTTACTTTATCCAGTACCTGGTGGATGACGAGGACAATTACACTGCCACGGCCAGTCTGGGCGGTTTGATCTCGCGGCGGCGCAAGCCGGTTCCGCTCGCCCCAGGCTCAAGTGCGCGTCGGCGACTACGCCTTCGACAACTCGAATTTCGCGGGCGGCGGTTTCGGCGGCGGGGGCTACGAACAAGCCTCCTTTCCCACGGACGATTCTTACGCCGGGATGCGCCGCTTCTTCTGGCTTCAGACCGATGTAGCTTACAAAGCCGCTGTGGAAGCGCTTTCGCGCAAGCGCGCCGCGGCGCGCAGCGTCACGCAGAACGAGCAACTGAACGACTTCGCGCACGCCGAGCCGGTGCATTACCTGGCTACGATCCACCGGCTGACGATCGACGAGGAGTCGTGGGCGAACCGGGTGAAGTCGCTCTCGTCGGTGTTTCTGCAATTTCCGGATATCATCTATTCGACGGTCGATCTGGATGCGAGTCGGGCGGCCTGTACCTGGTAAACACCGAAGGCACGGAAGTGCGCAGTTCCGAGGACGTCATCGTCATGCGGGCGCGCGCCATTGCCTTGGCTCCGGACGGCATGAGCCTCCGCGACGCCGTGGCGTTCCACGCCTTCGACGCGACGCACATGCCGACCGACGATCGGATGGCGGCCGGTATCAATGAGATGGCTCGCAACGTGACCGCCCTGGCCCACGCGGCGAAGGGCGAGGAGTATTCCGGGCCGGTGTTGTTCGAAGGAATGGCGGGGCCGCAGATTTTCGCCGAGGTGCTGGGCCGGAACCTCTCGATTACGCGCAGGCCGCTCGGCGCGGGCGGCGGCCGCGGCGGACCGGGCGCGGCGGCGGGAGAACTCGAAGGCCGCGTCGGCGCGCGTGTTCTGCCGGAGTCCTTCGATGTGGTGGACGATCCTTCGCAGAAGGAGTGGCGCGGGCGTCCGCTGTTCGGCAGTTACGACGTGGACCGCGAAGGCGTCGCCGCCAAGCCCCTGAAGCTGGTGGAAAAGGGCATCCTGAAGGGCTATCTGCTGACCCGCCAGCCGGTACATGGGTTTGAGGGTTCGAACGGCCGTGCGAGGCTGATTGGAGCAGGCGGGAGCGCGGCGGCCATCAGCAACCTGTTCATTAGTTCGTCCGACGCGGTTCCGGTTGCGGAGCTGAAGAAGAAGCTTATCGATTCCGTTCAGGCGCGCGGCAAACCGTACGGCATCGTCGTCCGCAAGATGGATTTCCCCGCGGCATCCAACGGAGCGACGGGCGGCGGCGGGGGCGGCCGCGGCGGAGCGGGCGCGCAGATCAGCGCCCCGATTCTGGTTTACAAAGTCTATCCGGACGGGCGCGAGGAACTGGTTCGCGGGATGCATTTCCGCGGACGAACGCCCGGAGTTTGCGTGACATCCTGGCCGCGGGCGACGATAGCCAGGTGTTCGAGTTCATGAACGTGGGCGGAGGCTTCCAGGCCGAGACCTGCGTCATCGCCCCGTCGATTCTGATCGACGATCTCGAGTTGTACCCGTCCGAGGAAGAGTCGCCAAAGCCGCCGATCGTGCCTCCGCCCGATCTGACGCGGTAGGTTCGCCGTGTTTCGTGTTCTTAGCCGCTACATCTTTCGAGAAGCGCTGACCAGCGCCGCGCTAGGAACGCTGCTCGCCACCTTCGTCGTGTTCCTGCACGGCGTGAACCAGCTATTCGAACTGCTGGTCTCGAACAGTTCCGCGAATGTCGGGGCGGTCGGGCAAGCTCTTCCTTTACGCCATACCGCCGGTGCTGCCCCTGACGATTCCTTTCGGCGTTCTGATCGGCATACTGCTCGGCCTGGGCCGCATGGCGGCGGATGGCGAAATCATCGCTATGCGCGCGAGCGGCGTGTCGAGCCGCAGCGTGATCGCGCCCATCATGGCATTCGCGGCCCTGGGTATGAGCTGTGCGGCGATCGCCTCTCTGCGCCTGACTCCGCTGGCCCTTCGCAAGAGCAACGAGCTGGTCAATCGACTGTTGGCTACCGACCCGGCCTCGCAGATTCAGCCGCGCGTGTTCGACGAAGATTTCCCCAACGTCATTCTGTACGCCCGGGATGTCCGCCAGGGCGACCCGCCCGTGCTGCGCCAGGTGTTCATGGCCGATGTCACGCCGCCCGAGCAACGCAAGAGCGGGATGAAGGACAAAGCCGTCGGCCCGATGATCACCACGGCGCAGGAAGCCATTGCCGTGTCCGATCCTCGCATGCGGCGCGTGCAACTCTCCATGCACGACGCCGAAGTGCACGAAATGGGCAAGGATCTGACGGCGCACGATAGCTCCGCTCCGCGCCTCGACTACGGCCTGGACGCCGCTCCGGCCGAGGAGAAGACCGTGAGATCCAGCGCCGTCATGAATACGCGCGAGTTGCTGCGCTACAAATCCGGCGCGGAATTACTTGAGAACAAAATCGAGTTGCACAAGCGGTTCGCGCTGCCTTTCGCGTGCGTCATGCTGGCGTTGACGGGAATTCCGATGGGCATCGCCACGCGGAAGGGAGGCCGGTCGGCCGGGTATGTGAACGCCGTGGTGCTGGCCTTCTTCTGCTATTACCTTGCGTTTATTGCCCTGGTCGGCCTGGCTCGCCAGAAGGCGCTGCCCGTGCCGGTGGCGCTGTGGCTGCCTAACGCCGCGTTCGGCGTGGCGGGCTCCATCCTGATCGCGCGGATGGAGCGGCCGGGCGACCGGGATCTTACAGTCAGCTTCAAGCAGTGGTTCTCGGCCAGGACCGCCCGCCTGCGCTCGCTGGCGGACTTCCGCTTCTCGCTCGGCGGCGCGCGAGCGCGGCGCATTCAACTGCTCCCGCAGATTCTCGACGGCTACATCCTCTCGCGTTTCTTCTTCTACTTCACGCTGCTGCTGGCAAGCCTGGTTTCGCTGACGCTCGTTTACAACTTCTTCGAGCTGACCCCGGAAATGGTGCGCAACAAGATCCCGCTGATCAAGATGTTGACGTATCTGTTTTTCCTGACGCCGGAACTCGTCTACCGGACGCTGCCCATCAGCGTGCTGGTGGCCGTGCTGGCGGCGCTCGGGATGATGTCGAAGCAGAACGAGATCGTGGCGTTCCTGGCGTCCGGCGTCAGCCTGTACCGGCTCGCCGTTCCGGTGCTGATCGCGGGCGTGGGGCTCAGCGCCGGACTGTTCGCTTTCGACTATTACTACCTTCCGGACGCCAACCGGCGCCAGGAAGCTTTGCGCGCCGAAATCAAAGGCAAGCCTCCTCAAACGTATCTCAAGCCCGAGCGGAAATGGATCATGGGCAAGGGCTCACGCGTTTATTACTACCGCTACTTCGACGCCACCGGCGCCGCGGCCGTTATGAACGGCGTGAACGTTTTCGAGTTGGATCCCAAGACGTGGACTATGAGCCGCCAGATGGCAGCCGATCGCGCGTACTGGAGCCCGTTCTCCAAGCAATGGGTTTTTGAAAGCGGCTGGAAAAGCGAATTTCTGCCGGCCGGAGGCCGCACCACCGATTCGTTCCAGGCGACCAGCTTCCCGGAATTGAACGAGGAGCCTTCGTACTTCCTCAAGGAATCGGCCCAGGAAAAGGAAATGAACTTCAACGAGTTGGACGCGTATATCCGCGATCTGGCTCAAAGCGGCTTCGATACCGTGAAACTCCGCGTGGAGTTCTTCCGGAAGTTCTCAGTGCCGCTGTTTGCCGCGATTATGGCTTTATTGGCGCTTCCCTTTGGCTTCATGGTGGGGCGCAAAGGCGCCATGACGGGCATCGGCGTGAGCATGGCTATCGCCATGATGTATTGGGGCGTGGGTACGCTGTTCGAAAAAGCGGGCGAAGTGAGCCAGCTTAGCCCCGTAGCCGCGGCGTGGTCTCCGGACGCCATGTTCGCCATGGCAGGACTGTACTTGTTTCTGCGCGTCAGAAGTTAGCCCGTGGCCTTTGCGCCGGATTCCTAAAGTCGGATAGCGGCGAGGCGGAGGTCACTTGAGCGCGATGTCGCGCGGCGCAGTGGCGGGAAGCGCTCCGCTTTTCAGGCGCATATCCTTGACGACTGGGGACGATGCGCAGTTGGATTCCCGTCAAGCTGGGCGCCCCGTGACTTCCGGCCAATTCCGCGTAAGCGCGAATCGCGGCGATCTGGTCATCCAGGCTGGCGTTGACTTTTCGCTTGAACGCCGCCGCGCCCGCCCATTCCAGAATCGTCGTCGGCGAAAAGACGCCGGTAGAATAGGCGGAGCCCTGTCCGTTCCAAGCTCCCAGATACTCCAGGCGGTGTCGATCCAGGCCGGCGGTATCTTACGCCGGCCCCTGCCTCAGTGGCCGCTGCGCGCGCGCGTACCAGATAGTTACCGGCCCATCCGCCAACACTCCGCCCTGCTCGGCTGGCCTTTCGAGGGCAGTATAGAAGCCGACCGGGGGAAATCCAGCGGGCGGATTAGGCTCGGCGCCGATTCCCACATCCCCTGCCCATCCTTCTCCGGGAATCAGGAGCGGGCCGTCCCGGACTATGAATGTGTGCGTTATCTCTGTTTCCTTCAGCAATTGAATGAAAAACGGTTTGGACCGCATGGTGAACAGGAGGTTGTTGACCGCCAGCCAGTCGAAGTGGTTGAGTGGGGCGTTTCTCATCGTAAGGAGCGCCGTCTCGGTCTCTGGCTGGCGCGACAAAAGCACCAGGACGGCGTCGCGCAACTCCGGCGTATCGAACGGTAGGATGGCATCCGGCGGAACGTCGCCGCCGATTCCTATCAAGGCGTCCAACAGCGCGGCTACCACCATGGACTTCTCCGAAAACCACTGGGATCCCCGATAGGGCTGGGCCTGGCGTAGCGCCGCGATCAGCGGCTCGCGAAGATCGGGATCATTTAGCTGCCGGGCGTAGTAAGCGCCCCAAGCCTTGTCCGCGAGGCGGTCGGAGTTCAATAGCGCCCGGACCTGGGAGGCGTCCGTGGGCCCGGTTTGCCCGGAAACCGCGCAGACGGCGAAACAAAGCGCCGTCAATGCCCGTACTGGCGCTCTCATACGTCGGTTGAGACGCCAAGCGCTCAGCTAAAGTTACGGGAACGGGCCTGGTGCGGGCGAAAGGTGGTGTACGGAGCGCGCCGTTGGGCCGTGCCGACCCCCGTTTTGACCCTCGTTTGTAAACGGGGTGGGTGTCCCCCGAGCGCCTTTAGGCTTCTCTCTTGCGGAGTACCCGCCGAAAGCTTGCACACCAGCGCGTATATCGAGTCGGACTCCCTATTTTTGGCTGTTGGATCAAAAATAGGAAGGCCAGCGACTGCGTCGCGGACACGCTCCTTACAAATCATACCGCAGTCCGGGGCGGGAGCCGGGGACCATTTTCCCAGCCGTTCTCCGATCGCCGATCGGCCCTCGCGCCGCTGGAGATTTAGCAGGAAAACGCGATCCGCGAGAGCGACACCCGGCAGGGCGGCGGAGGAGGCGGAACGCGGCGGTTTTCCCCTGGCCCCCAGACTCCCAATCCTCAGCCCCAAGTCGTGCTTGAAATCGCCTTGCAATGGACATAGCATTAGAGCGAAGGTTTAATCAGATGAGAAAGTCTTTAGTCGTACTACTACTCGCGACCGCTTGCGTTGCGGTTCGCGCCCAAGGCGGCCTTCCCAGGGTGACGGCCGCCGACCCCAACACAGGCAAGGTGGGTGACGTCATAACGGTCACCGGCGAGAACCTCGGCAAGGGTTCGATCAGCAAGGTGTATCTGACCGATAACAAGAATGATCTCCAGGTCGAGGTCACCGATCAGACCGCTACCTCCTTCAAATTCAAGATTCCAGCGAAAGCCTCGGGCAGAATGTCGCTGATGTTCTTGACAGTGGAGGCCGAGCCCAAGCTCATGCAGTTGCCCGTGAAGGTGACGGTCGAGACGCCGTAACGTTCCGGGAAAGCGCTCCCGAGCCGTTACGTCCGGCGATAGGGAGTCGAAAGGTATTTCTTAGATTCCCTCGCCGCTTCCGCATCGGGCGCGAAGTCGATCGATTTCTGGTAGGCTTCGAGCGCCAGCGGCCGCCGGTTGGTAAGGTCGTAAATCTGACCGATGCGCAACCATGCGTAAGAACCCGTATTCAGATCCAATTCCGCCGGGCTCGTCACGACGCGTTGCAGGTTTTCAAGCGCATGATCGAAATCGCGATACCAGAACTGGATGGAGCCTTGTTGGAAGTAGATCTTTTCCCACGGCAGCCGGTCGTATCCCGGCGCATGCCTGGTCTTGAGTCCCGCGGTCTCCTCCAGGACCTTCAATGCGCTCTGTCCATCGCCCGCCGAACTGTACGCCTGGGCCAATTCGAGCCGCAAAAGAAAATTCCGAGGAAACCGGCGGATCAAATCGTCGATCATCGGGATCGCTTCGCGCGGCCGGTTCTCGCGCCGATAAAGCGCGCAGAGCAGGATCTGCGCTTCCGTGCGATCCTCCTTCCCGTTACGGGCGACTTCCTGCACAGTGCGCAGGCCCAGTTCCCTGTCTCCCCGAATCCCAATCAGGAAGCCGAACATGCGATACATGAGCGGCAGGCTCCCCACAATGTAATCGTGAAGGCCCTGCACCAGACGCGCGTCGACGTTGTCGGGCTCCAGTTCCGAGACTTGATTGTGCAGCTTTCGGGCGGCCGTGGCGTCCTTCAGCGAATCGCGCCAGGCCTTCTTCACTATCCAATAAAAATCCGAGCGCAGCCCGTAGGAGATTCCCAACGCGTACATCGCGTCGGCGTCTTTGGGTTTGGTCTTGATTCGCGCCTCGGCCAGCGCCATCGCCCTTCCTATTTCGTCCAGAAACCACCGTTCCGTCTCGGGCGCCGGGTTGAGCTTGGGACGCCTCAAGAACGAGTTATTGCCCGATACCAGTTCGCTCTCCAGGGCGCCGTCGCGGAACATCTCGCGAAAAACGATACTCTCGGCGAGATGGTTGTGCAGATCGGGTGAATTGGGGTTCTGCGCGATGGCGGATTGGAATTGCTGAATGGCCCGGTCGAAGTCGAGGTTATAGAAGTAGTCGTAGCCTTTATCGACCGGCGCGTTCTGAGCCGGTAACGGTATCGTAAGAAACGCTAACGCCAGGAGCGCGTCCCGCACGTCTCCATGCTATCGCAGTCAGTGCGGGACATCGCTCCGGCGCCGCCCCCACTCTACGCCGCCAGGGGTTGCCCGAATCTCGGGGCAATCGCAGCCAGCCCGCGAAATCCCGACGGCTCGCGATTGGCTCCGCCCGAAAAGTACTCCCGGACCGGATACAGAGCGTACGGTTCCAATTCCGCGAACGCCCGGCCCAGTTTCTGCTCGATGCGGTACACGATGTGGAAGAAAGTCCCCCGGTCGACGCTCAGTCTCCGGCAGCACATCTTCCAATCCGCTCCCAAGAGGAAGTGGAAACGGAATACCCGGTATTCTTCCGCGTCCAGGACGCGTTTGCTCACCAGGCAGAAATCGGCCATGAATTCTTCTTGCTTCCGCGAGTAGGTTCTGCGGCCCTCCCGGCCCCGGCAGAATTCCAGCGAGACGCTGCTGGCGTAAGCGCCTCTGGCTACGCACTCCCTGAAGCGGTTATAACAAGCCCGGAATACGCCGCGAAGAATGCAATTGCACGGCGTCTCCCTGGTCTTGCGGATGGGCCTCATGCCCTCGCCTTTGCAGTACACGCACGAGGCTTTGGCAAGCCCTATTGCGACAGATCGGTCCCAAATCACTATATCGTCCTCCAGGCTGAATATTGCTCCCAGGTCTGCCTAAGCCCCTGGGGCTCCACGTACAACTGCTCCAAATGTACGTGAAACCACAGAATCGTCAAGCACTTTTTTTACTCAATAAACGCAGAAACGTCCCGGATGAAATGAACTAATATTTGCATATTCTACTGAATTAAATAGACTTATACAGACTTTGAAAATGTTTGATTATTAATTTGAATACAAGTAGAATTACTTAGGCGAACGATTCGCTGGTACCGGCCTATTTCTGGCGGAAATACGCAAATGGACGATTCCCTGAACTTCCGGGACTTTCAAGAACGCCTGCGCGTGAACCTGCGCTTGAGGGTCTCCGCGGGCGAGGTAACCGAACGCGGCCTGGCTCGCTTGACGGGCGTCTCGCAACCTCATATCCATAACGTTCTAAAGGGGAAACGGGAATTCTCGCCGGACATGGCCGATCGCATTATGCAATCCCTGAGGATGGACCTGCTGGAACTGCTGCAAGCCCACGAGATTCTGGACTGGCGCCGGAGGCGCTAGCTCGGCCGCCCGTTTCTGGGCTCCGCGGGTTAAGGTGAATGTGGGGGTACTGTTGAGTGAAACGGGCCGGGAGCGACCTGCGGGCCGAGGACGATCGGCTAAAACGGTTGGCCGCCGATATTGACGCGCTGGCGGACAAAGATTTTGAGGCTCAGCGGCGCGCCCGCGAGATTGCCGTTCTCCGGGCGGCAGCGGCGGTCGAGCTTTACAGGGTTTGCGCCGCATTGGTGCGCGCCTTAAACGGCGTGCTAGTCCGTTCGGAAGTCACGCTCGACCCGCCCCAATTCGAAGAATCCTCGTTTCGTGACGAAGGCCGGAACCTTTTCCAGATTGGCGCGAGCGGGCGTATGATCGAAATCGAGTTCGAGACCACTTCCGAGTTGCTCTCCACGGAAGACTTCCGCGTTCCGTACGCGCTATCGGGCTCGGTGCGCGCGTTCAATCAGGCCATGATCGAGAGGCACTTGATCGAGGAACACCTGATCTTCTACACCGTCGAACGAGCGCGTAACACGTGGCGCTATTTCGACGCTCGCACGCACCGCACGGGCCTGGTCGGGCGAGAGTATCTCGTCTCCCTTCTTGAAGCACTGGTCTGAAGGCGCGCGGCCTCGCGACGGAAACTTCGACGCGCGCACTGGGGTCTTCTCCCCTTCGCTCCGGAAGCTATTGTCTTTGGTATAGTAAATTCGACTGCGCCGCGCGCGTTTCATCGGCTTGCCTCGGCGCGATTCTGGGAGGTGTCTGGTGAGTTTGAAGAGGGATACTAAAGAACCCGTCCGCCCGCGAAGCGCCGTGTCCCGGCGCGGCTTTATGCAGGGCGTCGGTTTGGGCGGTGGCGCGTTAGGGACTGGTCTTCTGGAGAAGGAGTCGGAGGCCGCTACGCCGCCGGCGAATGTCTTCGGGCCGGGAGCCGTCCCCGTTACGCTGACGATAAACGGGAAGCCCGTCAACTTACGCATCGAGCCCCGCGTGACGCTCCTCGATGCGATGCGCAACTACCTGGACATGACCGGAGCCAAGCGCGTTTGCGACCGCGCCACTTGCGGAGCCTGCACGGTCATCCTGGACGGCAAGAGCGTTTATGCCTGCACCGTATTGGCGATCGATGCGCAGGGAAAGAACATCGAGACCATTGAGGGCCTGTCGGCCGGCCCGAGCATGCACCCCGTCTCCGCCGCGTTTGTCGCCAACGACGGCGAGCAGTGCGGTTACTGCACGCCCGGCTTCGTAATGGCTACCAAGGCGTTTCTCGATCGGCATCCCAACCCAACCAAGGAAGATGTTTGCCGCGGCCTGGGTGGGAATTTATGTCGTTGCGGCACGTACATGGGCATCCGGAAGGCGGCTTTGGAAGCCGCCGCCAGAATGAAAGGAGCCAAGAATGGCTAGCGCGCCCGATTATAGCTGGCCGCCGATGGAGAAGCGCAAGGTCATCGGCAAGCCTATCAAACGCATCGATGGCGGACCGAAGGCCACCGGCCGGGCCAAATACTCCTCCGACCTCAAACCGCAAGGCATGCTGTTCGCGGTATGCGTCGGCAGCCCTCATGCGCACGCCCGAGTCACGAGCGTCGATACCAGCGACGCCGAGAAGTCCGCCGGCGTCAAGAGCGTGCACGTCATCGCCGCCGCCGGCGCCGAACTTCAGTGGCAAGGCGCGGAAGTTGCAGCCGTGGCTGCTACAACCGAGGAGCAAGCCCGCGACGCCGCGCGCAAGATCAAGATCGAATACGAGGTCCTCTCGCACCTGGTTCGCGAAGATGACCTATCGAAGGCGGGTTCGCGCGCCCGCGCCGCCGGCGAACGCATCCAAGGCGATCCGGACGATGCTTTCCAGCACGCCGAGGTTATCTCCGAAGGCCGTTACGGCATTCCGGTCATCACGCACAACTGCCTGGAGACGCACGGCGCCATGGTTCAGTGGCAGGGCGACGAAGTCCGAATTTGGCCTTCCACGCAGAATCTCTCAGCCGCCGCGCAGCAGTTAGCGCCCAACCTTCAGGTCCCGCTGACGAACATCAAGACCCACATGGACTACATCGGCGGAGGCTTCGGCAGCAAGCTGAATCTGGGGGTTTGGCCTTCCGTCGCGGCGCGGCTTTCGCAGAAGGCCGGGGGCGCGCCGGTTAAGTTCTTCCTGGAACGCTCGCAGGATCAACAGATCGCCGGCAACCGGCCCTCCGCGTTCGGGACTATTAAAGTTGGGGGCAAGAAGGACGGTACGGTGACCGCCTTCCAGGCCCAGTTCTGGGGCACCGGCGGGTTTGCGGGTGGCGGCAGCCCTCCGCTGCCCTACGTCCTTTCCACCATTCCGAACCAGCGTCTGAACTTCACCGGCGTATCGGTGAACGCCGGGCCCTCGCAGGCTTGGCGCGCGCCTAATAATCAGCAGGCCGCGTACCTGACGTGCAGCGCACTCGAAGATTTCGCGGCCAAGATCGGCATGGACCCGA
Organism: Terriglobia bacterium; assembly: GCA_963783505.1. GTDB lineage: Bacteria > Acidobacteriota > Terriglobia > Bryobacterales > Bryobacteraceae > BOG-224. The sequence continues at coordinate 95,795 of CAWAOP010000023.1, forward strand.
TGGAGTTCTTCGACAAGAACTTTTCCTATGCCCCGCAATCCCGGCAGGAAACCTACCGCTCGCAACTGAAGAAAGCCGCCGAGCTGGCCGAATGGAGCAAACTCTGGCATCCCCGCGGAAAGGGCGCCGCCGGACCGGTCAAGCGCGGCTTGGGGATCGGCTTCTCCGCGTGGGCCGGGGCGGGGCATGACTGCGAGTGCAGGACCACCATCAATTCGGATGGCTCAGTCGCGATCGAGATGGGAACCCAGGATATCGGCACCGGCACGCGCACTATCATGACTCAGGTCGCCGCGGAAACGCTGGGCCTCCCCATGGGATCCATCAAGCTGCGCATCGAGGATAACTCCCTCCCGGTGGGCGGTGGTTCGGGCGGATCTTCAACAGTGGGCGGCGTGAGCTTCCGCAACGCGCAAATCCACCATGAACGCGCTCGCGAAATTGTACGATGCCGTGGCGCCATCGCTTGGCGTCGATGCCGATAAGCTCGAAGCCGCGGACGGCAGGATCCGCGTAAAGGACAACCCGGCGAAGTTCCTCACCTGGGCAGCCGCGTGCCGCAAACTGGGCCCAACCGGGCACATTTCGGAGACCGGCGCCAACAGCCAGCGCAGCCCAGGCGGGCTCAATAGCCAGGGCGCCGCCGGCGTTCAGATCGCGGACGTTTCCGTGGACACCGAGACCGGCGTCGTAAAGGTCAACCGTTACGTGGCCGTTCAGGATTGCGGCCTCATCGTCAACCCTTGGCTCGCTCAAAGCCAGGTCTATGGCGGCATCATCATGGGTCTGAGCACGGCGCTCTTTGAAGAGCGAATCATGGATGAGCAAACCGGCCGGATGCTGAATGCCAACATGGAGTTCTACAAGCTGGCCGGAATAGACGACGTGGGCGACATCGTCGTGTATATGGACGTTCGCCCCGAGCACGATTCGCGCGGCGTAATCGGTTTAGGCGAGCCGTGCGCGATCGCGATTTGCGCCGCCGTCAGCAACGCCGTGGCCAACGCCATCGGCGTGCGCGTGCCCGGCATGCCTCTGACTCCGGACCGCGTGCTGGCCGCTCTCGAAGGGAGGAACGCGTAATGCAGGCCTTTGAATATGCCAACCCGCAAACGCTCCAGGAGGCGCTCGGGCTGCTCTCTCCGCAGTGGGGCCAGGCCGATATCCTGGCCGGCGGCACGGACCTCCTGAGCCTGATGAAAGACGACCTTCATACGCCCAAGCGCGTGGTGAACATCAAGAACATCAAGGAACTCGGCGGCATTCAGAAAACCGCGACGGGTTTGCGCATCGGCGCGCTCGTAACCATGGAAGAACTGGCCGCCAACGCCGACGTCCGCTACGGGTTCAAAGCGCTCGCCGACGCGGCCGAGGGCATTCCCAGCCCGCAGATCCGCCACATGGGCACGGCCGGCGGCGATTTGTGCCAGCGGCCGCGCTGCTGGTATTTCCGGCAGGGCTTCGGCTCTCTCGCCATGAAGGATGGCAAGCCGCTGGTTCCGAACGGCGAAAACAAATACCACGCCATCTTCGGCGGCGGGCCCGCCTATTTCGTTAGCGCATCCAGCCTTGGCCCCGCGCTGATAGCCATGGGTGCCACGGTGAAACTGGCTTCCGCCAAGGCTACCCGCGAGGTGTCCGCGGCCAAGTTCTTCGTTGCCCCGAAGGACGACCAGACGCGCGAGACCGTGATCCGGCCGGATGAGATCCTCACGGAGATCATCGTGCCGGGCGGCATGAAGACATCCACCTACGAAGTACGGCAGAAGGCGGCGCTCGATTGGCCGCTGGCCGCGGCTTCCGTAGCGTTGCAGATGAGGGGCACGACCGTCGCCGCCGCCAAGGTAGTGATGGGACACGTGGCTCCGACTCCGTGGGAATCGGCCGAAGCCGCCAAGGCGCTCGTCGGCAAAACGGTGACTGCGGCCACGGCCGAAGCCGCCGGTAAAGCGGCTGTAGCCGGCGCGCAGCCGCTCAGCCAAAACGCTTACAAGGTGAAGCTTGCCATGGTGGCGGTCAAGCGGGCGTTACTGGACGCAGTGAAGACGGGAGCGTAACCATGAGCATCGATAAAGCCGGCGCAAGCCGTTGCGAGAAACTGCGCTGGAAAGGCCTGTTCGTTGACAGTCCGCCGGACCCGACCATTCAGCCGTCCAACGACCGTTCCTTCTGGTGCCAGCACACCTATACGTGCGTAGGGCCGGACGGCAAAGCCGTGGACGATTTCGAGTGCAATCCGGCGCGCAAGTGCTACGAAGAGATCTGAGCTTCGACACCGAAGTCAGTTGTGGTCAGGCACCGGGTCTCCGGCAGGGGCAGTGAATGCATGGAGACTCATTCGGGCGCTTAGCTTGTGATGAAAAGGGGACGCGCTTTTCGCGGCGGAATGAAGCGATGAAGCCCGCGTGCGAAAGCTCTGTCCTTTTTTTGTGAGCTGGGAGGCCAAGGATCAGCAACGAACAGCGGAAGCATTTACGGCCGCGTTGTGAAGCGCTGAGGGCCACCTACGAAAATGCGTCTGCCCCATTTCGATTCGTTAAACCGAGTGGAGACGGGGATCAGGACAATCGGGCGGCGGGCATGTCGCGGCCGGCTCGGTGCAGAATAAGGCTCGTGGCTCGGCCCTCGGGGCCGGTTTCAAAGGTGAACTGGTGGTCAGCCACCCTGGCGAAGAAGTTCTTCTCGCCTTCGGCAAACAGTTCAAACTTAGGCAGGCGCGATCGGGCTGGCCGGTGGCCTGTGCGAAGCCCTGTGCGAAGAGGCGGTCGCCGTCGCGAGTGATTTCGAAAATGAGGTTCGGCGTCACTTGATAGCGCCCGGTGTAGTTATCAAGGAGCCTGGGATCGATATGAATCTCGGTGCGCTGCTTTGGAGGCTCGGGATTGGCCAGCGGCGCCTTCGGGTTCAGGAGATGAAGACCGATGTCATCGACGCCGCTCGGAGTGGAAGCATTGGACAGTACAACGACCCCGATACGCTCCTTAGGATCGTATCCGACGAATGAGCGGAAGCCTCCGGTGCGCTCCGTTGTGCCAGGCGATCTCCCGGCCGTCAGTTGAGCATAAGAAGCCACCCTAAGCCGATCTTCATTTGGCCCGCGGGACGGCGAACTTCGAGCATGGCTTTCATAGCGGCTGCGAGAGGCGATTCCTTGTAGCCGAGGAACGCTTCCAGGAACGTCAGCATGTCATTGGCGGAGGAGCGCAGCGCGCCTGCACCGGCGAGCGGCGTGGGAAGGTCCGAGTTTGGCGACGGGCGCGAGCATCGCGGTGTGACCGGTAGCCATGCGCTGCTTCATGGAGGAAGAAAGCGTAATCCCCGTGTCCGGCATGCTGAGCGGTCGCGTGATGCGGGTCCCGATCAGACTCTCATAATCCGTTCCGGCGCGGCACGCGAGAAGGTGGCCGAGCAGCCCCGCGCCCAGGTTTGAATACTCGTATTCGGAACCGGGGTCGCGCGGCAGCGTGTAGCCGGAAAGGAACCGATACAAATCTTCCATGCTGTAGCCGGCCTCCGGCTTCAGGTTGCTCGGCAGGGGTGGAAGCCCGGAGCGGTGGGTCGAAAGATCGAGCAGCGTGATGGACTTGCCGTTTCGCTCCGGCATCCTGACATTTTCGGGAAGATATTTGGCGGCTGGATCGCCAAGGGCGACCTCTCTGCCGTTCACCATGTCCGCCAATACCAGCGAAGTGAAGACCTTGGTGACGGAACCAATTTCGAAAACCGTATCGCCATCGAGCGTGCGTGGATCGCCCTTGGCGAGGTTGCCATAGGCGACGACGCGGCGGCCATTCGGGTCGATGACACCCACGACAATGCCGACCGCTTGTCTCTGTCGATCAATGCGTTTTGCGAGGATCTCGCGGATTCCCTCAGTTCCAGGAACTGTAAGTGATTGAAAGGCGTTCGGGTTCATCTTGATAATTCACTCCACACTGTGCCCTCGTGAAAGACCAATGGTCATTTCAGGAGACACACTTCGGCTCTCGGGCCGAACTTTGTTTAGAGGGTTGGCCTAGCGAGGACGGGCGGAAAGCAGGCAATCCTGAAGCGCGCCAATTGTCGCTTTATCGAGCGGATTGAATTCGTGTCGCATACCGGACGTACCTCCTTTCCTACTCAGTTAAGGCTCCTTGAGAGTATCATGAGTGCGCGGAACGCGGCAGGAGTTTTCCAAAAGGCCGTTCGCGGATTGGCGCCGGGCCTCATTGGATGCGGCGGCCCTTTGGGGTTTGGCCGGGAAGCAGGGTTTCAAGCCGGCGGCTCAACCTCGCGCCGGATGGCCTGCATCTGAGAAGCCAGCAGCGGCGCCTGGATCGAGACAATTCGCCAGACGCGATCGAGGTTGATGCCGAGATAATCGTGAGCCAGCACGTTTCTGAACCCGGAGATCGCGCGCCAGTCGATTTCGGGATGACGTGCCTTTAGTCCCTCGCTCATTCGTTTCGTGGGTTCCCCCAGCGTCTGTAGATTGCGCAGGACGGCGTCTTGAATCAGGTCGGACTCGCGAAAAGCGTGCTCGCCTTGCTCGCAGTATCGTCCGATCCGGCCTATGCACTCAAGAACATGAACGACATAGAGAAGATCGTCCTTCACAGCGGAATAGCCTCACCGAGGACTTGGTTTCGAATGAGCGGGTGGAGACCCTGCTCTTCCGCCAGGTCTACGCGGCGCCCCAGTTCGTCCTCCAGATCGGCAAGCAATCCGCCTGGGAACCATGAAGTCGTTTGAGAGCCGGCGTCGATCAGCAGGTCGAGGTCGCTGTCCCCGCGGGCTTCGCCGCGAGCGAACGAACCGAACACACGAATGTTCTTGACGCCATGCCTGGCGGCAATGGCGAGAATCGCCGCACGCTTCTGCCGTCGGAGATCGTCGAGGGTCATGCATTTCCATTCTCGCATTGCGGGGAACCTCCATCGGCGGCCCAGTCCAATTGACGATCCGCCGATCCCGCCGGAAAAGGCCGTTCGCAGCAAAAAAGGGGACGGACACCTTTGATTCTCGGGGCCATTTCTCTCCTATAGCGCCCGTCACCATGCCGCCTCCCGATTCCATCCGTGCCGTTGTTTAGGGCCAATACAAGAGGGCGCCTGCCTTTGGAATAATGGGTTTCGCTCTCCAGTTCGCAAGGAAACTCCCTCGATAGCTTCCCCACGGCGCTTGGGGGATACCAACCACGACCACGGCGAACTCTGGATATTGTCTTAAGGCTTTCGCCGCCGACTCGCCGAAAAGGCGGTCACGAGTAAGCAGGCATCGAAATCCCGCATCCACGGCCGCGCGAACCAACCGGCTGTTCGACAGGTCTTTCCAGCCACGCTGCGCGGCGGTCTCGGCGGGAAAGCCTAACTCAGCCAGGACCGCGACGAGATGTACATCCATGTTGGCGTCAAGCAGCCACATGAAAAGCATCCGCTAGTTCCGCGGCGACCCTGTGAACCTCGGCCATGGCCTCGTGCGGGAAAGCGTGATCGAAAGCCTCGTCGATCTCTTTGAGCGACATCCCGGCCGAGAGGCACTCCAGAATCAGAGACACCGAGAGCCGCGTACCGCGGATCGCGAGCTTTCCGCCAAGGAGGTCCGGGTCGGCGACAATCCACTTGAACTTCCGATACGGTTTCGGGCGCCAGGTCCGCATACTCCCCTGTTCAACCTAATTGTAGATCGTCCTTAACAAAAAGGGGACAGAAGCATTTATCTTTCCCCCTTTCCGTTCGCGCCCGGATGCCGGGGAGTGGAGCCCTTACGGCTCGCTCAATATGGTCATGCACCCCGCCCGACGTACGATCCGCGCCGTAGGGGCCGCCGGCGGCCGCGCCGGTTTCGACGGATACTCGCCAGATCCTTACCCACTGCTTTTGTGATTCTGAGCCGCCTTGAGCATCGAGTTGATGCAGGCGATCAGATAGGCCACACCGATGTTCGGCCGGTACGTTCCCGGAGCGCCTCGGCCTGCCCCACCGCCTCCCCCGGCGGATTCCGCGCCTGGAATATTCCCCAGCGCCGGAATATGATCGGGGATCACGATGCCGTCGAAGTCGATATCTACCAGCGCCTGCATCACCTTGCTCATGTCGTAGTAGCCGTCGTCGATCAAGGTCTCGGTAAAATGTGGCAGATGCGCGCTCACGTTGCGGAAGTGGATCTTGAAGAGTTTCTTCATGCCGCCGAAGTACTTAATCACCTCGGGCGGCTCCGCGCCCGTCATTTTGCCGCCCTCCAGCCAGGATCCACAGCACAGGCACACGCCTATGTTGGGACTGTCGGCGATCTCAATGGCTCTTTTGTAACCCTCGAAGTTGGAGAAAATGCAGCGCGGGACGCCGGCAAGCACCGGTTGCGGCGGGTCGTCCGGGTGAATGCCGATCCGCACGCCTGCGTCCTCTGCGACCGGGACCACCTTCTTGATGAAGTACGTGTAGTTGTCCCAGATTTCCTCCTTCGTGAACACGCGGCCGTGGGAAAGCGGCTCCGCATATGTCTTTCCGTCCCAGGTTCCCCGCAAATTGGGGCTGGACAAATCGCAATCGGCGCCGGTATAGCCGCGGGGCAACGTCGCCCGGCCGCTGCGCCAGATGCCGTTACCCATATGGGCGTAGGTGGAATAAGGGATGCCGGCTTTGCCAAGGTAGCGAATGTAGTTCAGGTATTCTTCGATCTTCTGGTCGCGTCCGGGAAGATTGAGCGTGACCTCGGGCATGTTATGGAGACTGCCGCTCGGCCCAACTCCACTCCCAATGTTGTAGACTTTGAATCCGCCGTCTTCCCATTGCTGCCTCATCTTCGTGAAGCCCTCGGCGGTGGCGGTTTCGGGCGTGGCCGCGAGACTCACCCATGTCACCCCAAGCTGCTTGAGGTAGAGCATGTTTTCCGGGCTCGGCTGGCCTGCCGAGTGCCCGACCTTGATGCCCGGCGGAATCGGACGCAGCGTGGCCGAGCCCGTGCGGGCGGAAGCGAGCAACGCCGCCCCTCCGAGGGCCATCCTGGAGAATTCTCTTCTGCTGGTAGTTACCGTGCCGCCCTCAATTCTCTTCGAGGTTTCAGAAGCGCTCATAAGCCATACCTTCTCTTACTCGAGAATTCCTGCGACTCTCTTCGATATGCCAGTATCCCGGCGCGAACATTGGCGCGTACGCGGCGCTATGGGCCACCGGGAAAAAGGGGCAGGCGCATTTATATGGCGCCTCCATACGGAGTTTAGCTGATACCGGCGGCGAACGGGCAGTGTTGCGCGGTCCGGTTGCGCGGTCCGTGTTGCGCGGTCCGTGTTGCGCGGTCCGGAGACGGAGCCCGAAAACGGGAAGGGGGACCGCTCAGCACGGTCCCCCAAAAAGAAATGGTTCCAAGTGACCTGATTCCCAGCCTCGTTCACCGCCGTCATGCACGGCTCTGAACGCCGCCAGCAAGAGTCCCGAGCGTTGTCGCCTCTCAGCTCCACAGCCTCCGGATTTCCCGAAAGCCGCTTCAATGCCTTGAAGCCCGCCGCAGTCTACCTCTTGCCTCAAGCCTTCGGCTCGTAACAGCCTTTCCCTCGCCCGCAACGACCCCCGCTTGCGCGGGTCCCGCCACGGGGTCAACGGTCCTGGCCTGCTCCTTCGCCTCTCCGCTCGCCGCTTCCTTCGCCCGGTCCGCTTCAGGCTCCACCGCTCCAGCCGGTTTGCCCCGGCCAGGGCCGCTTCTTTGCCTGTCGCCCGTTGCGCTCTCCGCAACTCGCGCGCCCGGCTGCGCTACCCGCTCCCACTCCCCTTCGGGACTCTTACATCCCTACGGATCAAAGCGTTCCGCGTTAAGCCCAACCTTGCGGCTCGCCTTCCGATTCGCCCGATTTCCCTTCGCTCCCCAGGACTACTTCTATTTCTAGTCGCCGTCCCAGATCATCGTTCCAGGCCCGCTACGTTTCGGAGGCTGGCTGTTCCTCAAACCTCTTGGAACCTCATCCAGAATGCCCTAGATCCTCGTTTCGGTCAAGAGGTTTTAGAGGGCTGTAACGTGTTTTCAACAAGATTTATCGCGCTTGTTTTTCAATAGGATAGAGGGAGAAGGCCCGTGGATGCCGTGTGGAAAAACCCAAGCGGAACTACTTTGTTTCAGAACGAGAGCTTCAGGATCGCGCCGTTGTTGGTCGCCAGCCAAAGGCCATCGCGCCCCGCCCCCGCGAGAAAGACCCGGTTAGCGATGGCCCGGTAGTCGACGTCGATAGGCGTCCACGTTTTGAGGTCGTCGCTCTTCAGAACCTTCACTTTTTGAGGAACAACAGTGTATAGTCTACTGGAGAGCGCCAGGCCCGCCAGGTACGACGTTCCTGCGGCGGAGACCCAAACGTCCGTCACAAAGACGTCTTTGTCACGGTAAAGCACTCTGTTTGCGCCCGTGCGCCATTCCAGAAGAGCCACTTCGCTTGGGTACTGAAACGATGGCAGGTGTTCGATCAATGCGAGCCCGAAGCCCATCTCTACGGGTGAGAAACGCACTCTCGTAAACTGGCCGAACATGGAGACCGTCGACGTCTTCCATGTCTTTCCGCCGTCCACCGTCTGGAGCGTGATTCCCAGGTGCGGCGTCTCGCGCTGGCTCACAACGCTATCCGGCATCATCCAGTCGGGGAACCGGGAGCGGCGCGGCGGGACATTCGCTCCCAACACCAGGCCTGCGTTGGCGCTGGCAAACGCGATCCAGCGGTAGGCCGTTGTCTGCGGGGTTCCCGGCGGTTCCGTGTCCAGTGCGACCGGTTGCCAGTGCGCGCCGCCATCGGTGGTAGCCAATACGGATTTGTTGTCGCAGGCCGCCCAACCTTTATTCGCGTCAGCGAAGTATACTCGCTCCGCCAACTGAGGCATCTTCGGCAGCTTGACCCAGCCGCGCCCTCCCTCTTGGGTTCGGTACAGGTTTTTCGCTCCCACCAGCCACCCGATGCTCTCGTTGAGGAAAAACAGCGAGACCGGATCGTCCGGAAGCTCGGCGGTCTGCCAGTGAGCGCCGCCATCGGCAGTCATCAATTCCACGGGTTTCCGGCGCGTATCCGTAGTAATCAAGCCGGCCGCGATTCCCCTCATGGCCGAAGGAAACTGGAGATCGACGATGGAGAGCGAGGATTTAACCTCGTCGTACAGATACTGCACCTGAAATCGCTGGGCGCCGAGAGGACACCCGGCCGCCGCCAGCCCGACGAGCGCCGCGAGCCGCGTGAGTTTGCGCATCATCGCTTTTATTGTTTCACTTGTGGACGGCCGTTGGCCAAGGCCATCTCGACGTGGCTCGCCGCATCCATCTCGGCCGCGGAGAGCCTGGCCAGCACCAGCACGCAACCCACTTGCTCGCCGACCGTCGCGAGAACTTCCATCTCACCGCCGGTGTGTTGATGAGGCGCGCGGTGCTGCACGTTGATCACGCCGACTACGCGGTTGCGCGCGATGAGCGGCGCGGAGAGGAAAGCTTCGTAGGAGTCCTCGGGCAACTCGCCGAAGCCTTTGAATCTCGAATCCTTGTACGCCTCGCGAGGGATGGCCAGCAGCCGGCGTTCGCGGGCCACCCAGCCGGTCAGTCCTTCGGTAACGCGCAGCCGGACTTTTCCAATAGCCGACGGGTTGACCGAACTCGCCGCGCACAAAACCAGTTGCTCGCCGTCCAGCAGATACAGCAGGCACGAGTCGCCCTGCGTAAACTCAACCACCAAAGAGACGATCGCCTTCAGGACTTCCTGGAGGCTGATATCGCGCACCATGAGCCGGCTGATCTTTTGGAACACGCGCACTTGCTCTTCGGTCCTCTGAAGACGCGATTCGAGATCCTTGGCCTTAGGCACGATCTAATTATACCGATGGACCGGCTGCCCGCCCGGATTCGGGAATACGGCGTCCGGCGACCATCATCAACCGTCCGCAATTCGCCGCTTCCCGTGGGCCAAGTCGACGACCTGCGGATTGGCGCTCCGCCCGGCTGGGGCCAGACTCCGCCGCGACTGACGCCGGAAGACGCAGGGACGCCGGTCGCCGAGCAAGCACACGCCGGACGGCGCACCCCAGTTATACTCGGTACTGAATGCCCCGAGCCACGCATCTGGAATGCAGTTTGTGCGGCGCGCAAGTCGAAGCCGGCCAGATTGCCAACTTGTGCGCCTGCGGTGGACCGCTGTTGGTGCGCTACGACCTGGAGAGGATCAGGCATCGCTGGCGCCGGCGGGAAGTTTCGCACGGTCCGGCGAACATGTGGCGCTACGCCCCGATCCTTCCGCCGGCGGAATCATCGGTCGTGACGCTCGGAGAAGGCTGGACTCCGCTCATCCGCGCGAAGCGGCTCGGTTCGCGTATGGGAGCCGACTCGTTGTGGGTCAAGGATGAGGGCCTCAACCCGACCGGCTCGTTCAAGGCCCGCGGCCTGGCCTGCGCGATTTCCATGTGCGTCGAATTGGGCATCCGCAAGACCGCGATTCCCTCCGCCGGCAACGCCGCGAGCGCCCTGGCGGCCTACGCCGCGCGCGCCGGCATCGAAGCGCATATCTTCATGCCGCGCGACGTTCCTCAGGCGAACTTTCTCGACTGCAGGGCCTTTGGCGCCGAGGTCACGCTCGTCGATGGCCTCATAAGCGATTGCGCCCGCATGGTGGCCGAGCGCGCACCCTCCGAAGGCTGGTTCGATGTCAGCACGCTGAAAGAGCCCTACCGCATCGAAGGCAAGAAGACCATGGGCTACGAAGTGGCCGAACAAATGGATTGGGAACTGCCCGACGCCATCTTCTACCCCACCGGCGGCGGCGTCGGCATGATCGGCATGTGGAAGGCCTTCGACGAAATGGAGAAGCTCGGCTGGATCGGCTCGCGCCGCCCGAAGATGATCGCCGTTCAAGCGGAGGGCTGCCAGCCCGTGGTACGCGCATGGGACGAGCACGAGCGACGCTCCCGGTTCTTTGAGGACGCTCACACCGTGGCCGCCGGCCTGCGCGTACCCAAGCCGCTGGGCGATTTTCTGATCCTCAACGCAGTCCGGGAAAGCGGAGGCACGGCCATTGCCGTGAGCGACCAGGAAATCATGGATGCTTGCGTGACTCTGGCCTCCGAAGAAGGCATTTACGCCGCCCCCGAAGGCGCCGCCTGCCTCGCCGGACTCGAAAAGCTGCTGGCATCGGGCTTCTTGAACGCCAGGGACCGTATCGTGCTTTACAACACCGGTTCCGGCTTGAAGTACCCCGAAGCCTACTCCACCCGCTTCTCCCGCGCCGACGCCGCCGAAAAAGACAAACTCGGCGGGCTGATTACGCCGCGGTAACTAGAGTTTCCTAGCTTAGTTTGCGGTTGGCGCCTTCTCGATGTGGTCCACGAAAAGCACGTCGGCTTGGCCTTTCTTGCGCTCCAGCTTGAGACCGAGCTGAGACTGCACCGCCTCGATCAACGCCGGTTCATATGGCTCCGGCGCGCCCGGGGCGTCCGCCACACCGGAGCCCGCCGCCGGCGAGCGGCCCTCCGCAAACGCCCAGGAGAGCAGAAACGAGTACTGGTCCTTCAAGCTGGTGGCATCGATGACGGGGCCGTTCAACTGCTGGGCCAGCATTCGGACAAGCCACGAGATAGGCCGATTGTCGCTGCGAATCCGTGCGTGGCCAGACACGATTGCCATCGACATCCCGGCCGTCAGGACCGGGAATCCGTCCTTGTCGCGTCCAACGTCTACCGGCGGCCCGTCTCCGTCGGCTCGTGGCGCCGGAAGCGCCTCCGGAAACTTCGGACCGTTCCTGGCGACCGTCAGCTCGTACACCTGCATTTCCTTCTTCCCGCGATGGGCCGCCAGCTTGAACCGTTCGGCGAGGAGATTTTGCAGCATGATCCTGGAGGTTTCCTTCGTCGTTCCGGCGGGCACTTTGGCTATGAAATCGAACCGTGCGTCATGCACCCAGTCCGGGCCCGCGTACTCGAACGTCATCAGGTCGTAGGCTTCGGACAAGACCCAGTACACCGGGCAGTTTCGGCAGGTGTACGTGCCGGGGTCATTGGTTCCAGGCCCGCCCGTCCGTTCCGACCTCATGCCCATCGGCCCCAAAGGCGTAGCCGGCTTGATCGAAGCGACCTCGAGCGCGGGCTGCGGCGTTTGCGCACGGGCGGCTAACAGCGCCGTCATGGCGAGAGCAATCCTGGAGATCGCTGGTCCGTTCATACTAATAAATTAGCATAACGGATGCGTCCCGTCAGTGGATTTGCCGCCGGATCGGTGCGAGACGGAATCCATGACCCGCTTGTTTCACCTTGACCCTTCCGGCCGGATCGTCGGTGAACGGGAGCCGTTTCGCGGCAAGGATCGAGTCGCCACCCCCAAGTGCATCCCAAAGGATTGACCGAGCGTATTCGAGTTGTATAGAGCGGCGATCCTCTACTGAACGGCGATGAATCCGCTCACGGGCGAAACGAAACCGTTCACGGAAATTTGCACGCTCTGGTTCCCGCCAGGCAGAGCGCCGGGCAGTTGGAGCCGGATCTCGTATACGCCTGGTCTGCCTTGCGACAAGCCGGCGTACAGCACACTCGATGGGTCCAGCTTGACCCCGCCCACGGAGATCCAGAAATCGCCGGTGATGGGGCTCTCGGCGGCCGGCGGCACGCCTGCGGCGGCCGCGGGGCTGGTTGCTCCGAGACCTGTAGCGTACAGCGTGATCGCGTCGCCCGGGGTAGCGGGCGCGGAGGTCGCGCCGGAAATGGTCCCGGCCGCGCCGATCGCGTCGCCCGTTCCCGTATTCACCGCGTCCACCGGGTTCTTCCCGCGCGCATTGTGGGCGTAGTAGAAGAACTCAGGCGACGCGCTCTCGAAGGACACCACGGCCGGATCGCTGCGCAGTTCCTTAGGCGTCCCGCAGCCGGTGACCACCTGCACGGGAAGATTCGCCGGCGTTGAGACTTGGGGAACCTGGAATTTAATCTGCGCCGGCGTGAGGGCCAGAACCGGCGCGAACGTGGAACCCACCATCACGCAAACGCCGTCCAACCGGGTCGGAACCAATCCACTCACAAGATTGCCCGACCCTACGCTCGCATTAGTGCCGTCGGGCGCGAATGAGCTGCCGGCAATGAGAGCCACGCCGTTGGGCGAAAGCTGCGTAACCGGCGGCGAGCTCATGCCGCCGCCGACCACTGCCCCGATCACGCCCTTCGTCACCTGCGAAGGAACGAACGCCGCCTTCACGCTGCGCGGTCCGTTCATCACGATCTGGCACGCGCCCGTGCCCTGGCAATCGCCTTCCCATCCGGCGAAATCGTAGCCGCTCCTCGACGTAGCTTGAAGCGTCAGGGCCGACCCGGCGTCCTGCCACGCAAGCGCGGGCGTGACGGAGCCACCGTCGTCATTGGCAACGGAGAGCGCATACTGTGTCTCGAAATTCATCGTGACCGCGGAACCGGCCTGTCCGTCAGCCGCGGAGTATTCCTGCGCGGGGGGCGCCAGATAGCGAATTCCGGGAACCGGGGATTGCGGGCTGGGCGCGCTCAAAGTATGCGGCGTTCCCTCTTGCACGCTCACCACCGCCGGAGACTCCCAAGTCTGTCCGTCCACGGCCACCAGCAGACCCGCCGGATTCGAACTTACGGTCAGCGAACTGGAAGGAATCAGCTTCCTAATTCGCTGGTTGCCGGTATCGGCAATGAGGATATTCGAAGGGGAGATCGCCGCCACCGCGTATGGAGTGTTCAGTTTGTATCCTGTCGCCGGGCTTCCTCCATCGCCCGTGAAACCGGGCGTGTTCATCTCTCCCGCCACGGTGGCGATGATTCCGTTCGTGCCGACGCGGCGAATCACGGCGTTGGTGGTATCCGCGATGTAGAAGTTCCCGGCGGAATCGGCGCTGATGCCGTAGGGACTCCTAAGCTGTGCGGAAGTAGCTAGGCCGCCATCGCCGCCCGATCCTGGGATGGCCCCTCCGGCCACGGTCGTGATAGTCCCGTCCGAAGTCAGACGGCGGATTCGATTGTTTCCGGAGTCCGCGATGAGCAGCGCGCCGGTGGAATCGATGGCCAGACCCTGAGGGAAGCTTAGGCTCTGATTGATCGCGACTCCGGTCTCGGCGGAGGGCGCCGCGGCGGTTCCGTTTCCGGCCACGGTGGAGATAATTCCGCTGGTTGCGACCTTTCGGATGTACTGTCCGGATTCCTCGGCGATGTACATATTGCCAGTCGAGTCAAAAACCAACGCCGCGGGCTGATAGATGTTCGCCGCCGTGGCTACTAGGCCATCGCCGCCGGAGCCGCCAAAGCCCGATCCGACGGCCGTGTTGATGTTCCCGTCCGGCGTTACAACGCGAATCAGATTGTTTCCCGAGTCGGCGATATAGAGACTGCCCGATTTATCCATCGCGAGGCCCCTCGGGGCCCACAGGCTGGCCTGTGTCGCGATGGATCCGTCGCCCGCAAATGCAGCGTTGCCATTGCCCGCGATGAGCGTCACGGCGCCAGTTGTCAGATTCAACATCCGCACCTTGTTCGCGGCCGTATCCGAGAAGTAAACGTTGTTGCCGTTGACGTACATGTCCTTGATGTTGAACGAGGCCAATCCCGATCCGCCGATGGCGTTGATGTAGCTCGTGCTGGCCGTCACCTGGCGCACGCGATTCGTCACCCCGTCCGCAATCAGGAGATCGTTCTGGGAGTCTATGCCGATCCCTTCCACATTAAGCTGTGCCAAATACGCCCAGCCGCCATCGCCAACCGTGCCCAGTGTTCCGGTCCCCGCGTAGGGGCCGATATACCCGGTTGTGGAGACCCGCAACACGCGTCCGCGGCCGTACTCCACCACGTAAACATTCCCAGCCGTGTCGACCGCGAGGCTGGTCGGCGACGTCAGAATGAAATTTGTAGCGGCCGTGGTGGACGTCATGCCCGCGAGCGCCGCGCCGAATCCTCCGTTGTTGGCGGAAGGCTGGCTGACCGTCATGGTAAAGACGGTCACGCCCGAAGTGTTCACGGATGTGTCAACACCCGCGTACAAGCTGATTGTCCCGGAAGTGTTTACCTGGCGGATCCATGCGTTCCTGGTGTCGGCGATGTAAATATTTCCCGCGCTATCCGAAGCCACGCCTGCCGGCGAATTCAACTCGGCGCTCAGCGCGGCGCTACCGTTGCCCTGTTTTCCGGCCAACCCGTTGCCGGCTACGAGACTGATGACGCCGCTCTTGTCGATCATTCGGATCTGATGATTCCCTGTGTCGGCGATCAGCAGGTTGCCGTTTGCCATGAACCAAAGCGCGGAGGGACTCCGCAACGCGGCTGCGCTCGCCGGGCCTCCGTTTCCGCTGTTCCCGCCTTTCCCTATGCCCGCGTAAGTCGTGATGATTCCGCTGGTATCCACGCGCCGAATGACGCTGTAAGTCGAATCCGCGATGTAGACGTTGCCCGCCGAATCCACCGCGAGGGCCGCCGGCGTGGAAAGCTCCGCCGATTTGGCCGGTCCGCCGTCGCCCGAATATCCCTGGAGACCGTTGCCCGCGACCAGATAGGAGGTTCCGGTCTTATCGATTTTGATCACCTGGTACGTGCCCTTCAGCGCCGCATAGACGACGCCGTTCTTATCGGCGGCCACGGCGCAAGGCTCGTTCAACGTGGCCGACGCCGCCGGGACACCGTCAGGCGTACCGCCCAGAATGGTGCTGAGCGTGGACTGTGCGCGCGCGAAGCAAGCGAACACGGAAACGATCAGGATGGCTCTCTGGAATCTGTCTCTTGTCATCATTATCGTCCGCTCCCCCTAGAAGGAGAACCCCACGCTGATCTCGAGCTGGCTCGTCGCCGACCGGTACCCGACACCCTGGAACGGAGTTCCCGGCCATTTTACGTAGCGGATCTCAGGCATGGTCTTTACGTTGAAATCGTCGGTATACCTAAGGCCCACGCCGACCACGGCGCCGAACTGGTTGTAGGTGCTGGGAACGTCGGATACGTTATCGGTGTAGTCGATTCCGTTCGCAAGGTGGTATTCGTTGTCGGTGCGGATCCTCATGATGTGGCGCCAGTCGGCTCCGCCCAATACGTAGATTCGGGAGAACCAACCTTTGCCGCGAAAAGGAAACGCCCGGGCTATCACTGGTATCTCCAGATAGTCGATCTTGGTGTCGTCGATGAAGAAGCTGGGCGCGCGGTTGTCGTAGCTGGAGTTGGGATCGGGGTTGCCGCTCCAAATCTCCGTCTGCTGCGCATACTCGACCGGCTCGAACCGGAAGTCCGCGCCCAGCGTGAACCGCTTGGAGAATCGGTACTCCACAGTGGGCGCGCCGTTCACCTTCCGCCCGGATTGGACGCCGGTGTACTCAAAGTTGGCGACGGGCGTTGTGCTTGCCGTGTCTACCGTACCGACCTTGAACACCTTCATGGGCGTGCCTTCGATCCGAACGCCAATCCGCCACTTGCCCAGGACAGTGGCCGGATGGTCCTGCGCCAGAAGGCCGGCCGCAAAAAGCAGCCCGGCGCACAAGACACGCATGGAAAGACGATAGCCTGAATTCATTAAAAGCCCCAACGTCCCATGATAACCGCCATGGCGAGGTTCTCGCCTGTCCCCCTTCCGGCCCATCTGTAGTAAGCCGGCCACAGCTTGCGCCCGCCGGGTTGCGGAGGACGCCTGTCCTGGTTGATACTGGTTTCGCCCGATCGACTTGAAATGAACGATCTTGCCCTTAGAGCCCTGGACGCCGTAACGCAACGCGGCGTCGTTTACGCGGATGTTCGCGCGGTCCAAATCCGCGAGCGTGAAATCTCGACGAAAAACGGCGAAGTCGGCCACGTTTCCACATCCGAGTCTCTGGGCGTTGGCGTGAGGGCCCTGGTGGAGGGGTGCTGGGGTTTCGCGGCCACCGACGACCTCACCAAAGAGGGCATCGCGTCCGCCGCAGCGCTCGCGCTCGAAATCGCTCGTTCGGGCCTCGCCGCCGTGAAAGGCGGCGTAGCTCTCGCGCCGGAGGAAAGCTACGTAGCCACTTGGGCTTCACCCTGCGCCATCGATCCTTTCAGAATCTCCGTGGACCGGAATCTCCAGACGCTGATGGCCGTGGACGCGGAGCTGCGCCGGCAGCCTGGCGTCAGCCTGGCGGAGGCCTCCATGAAGTTCGAGCGGCGGCGGCAGGTATTCGCCTCCACGCTGGGGAGCCTGATCGACCAGACGCGCTATGCCACCGGCGCCGGCTATTCCGCCTTGGCGTTCAAAGACGGCGATATCCAGAAGCGCTCCTACCCGAATTCGTTTGGCGGGCAGTATCAATTAAAGGGCTACGAGCTGGTCGAACGATCTGCGTCTGATCGAGAACGCGCCGCGCGTGGCGGAAGAAGCGGTAGCTCTGCTCTCGGCCGATCAGTGCCCCGAGGGCGAGTTCGATTTGATCCTCGACAGTTCCCAGCTCGGCCTTCAGATTCACGAATCCATCGGCCATCCCATCGAGCTGGACCGGGTGCTCGGCAGCGAAGCCAATTACGCGGGCATGAGTTTTCTTACGCTGGACCAGTTGGGGCAACTGAAATACGGTTCGGACATCGTCAACGTCGTGGCCGACGCGCGCCTGGAACACGGCCCGGGCCTCGGCACGTTCGCTTTCGACGATGAGGGCGTGCCGGCCCAATGCACGGACATTATTCGCAACGGGCGCTTTACGGGGTACATGACCTCGCGCGAGACCGCGGCGGCGGTTGGCGATGCCCGCTCGAACGGTTGCATGAGGGCCGATGGCTGGAACCGCATTCCGCTCATCCGCATGACGAATGTGAGCCTGGAGCCCGGCGAGCGATCGCTCGAAGAGGTCTTCGGCGCCGGATCGAGCGGCCGCCCAGCCATCTACATGGAGACGAACCGGAGCTGGTCCATCGACGACAAGCGCTACAACTTCCAGTTCGGCTGCGAGATTGGATGGGAGATTCGCGATGGCCGCCGCGTGCGTATGTTGAAGAACCCAAGCTATAGCGGCATCACGACGGACTTCTGGAATCGTTGCGCGGCCATCGCCTCGCGCGAGCACTGGACGCTCTGGGGCGTTCCGAACTGCGGGAAAGGCCAGCCCGAACAAGTGATGGGAACCGGCCACGGAGCGAGCCCCGCGCGGTTTCGCGGCGTGAGAATCGGGAGCGCTTATGCGGGGTGAAGCATGACGCGCGCCGAATGCGAACGGATCTTCGAACAGGTCATGGACGCCGCGCGCTCGCTCGGCGCGCCCGAAGTGGAAGCTATCGTCGCGGGCGAAGAGCATGCGCTCACACGCTTCGCCAATAACGTCATCCATCAGAATGTGGCGGAGCGCGGCGTGCATCTCTCCGTGCGCCCCGTGATCGAGGGCCGCACCGCCCGCGCCACTACCAACAATCTAGACCGCGCAGCCATTCGCAAAGTCGTGGAGGAAGCCGTCGCTCTCACGCGGCTCACCGCGCCCGATCCGGACTTGCAGCCCCTTGCTGCGCGCTCGGAATACGAACCTGTGGAGCGTTGGTTCGAGGCCACTGCGCAAGTGTCGCCGGCCGATCGCGCGCTTGCGGTGGCGGAAGCCATCCGCGTTGTGGAAGGCGCCGGGCAGGTGGCGGCCGGAGCGTATTCCACCGGAGCCTCGTCGTTCGCCGTGCTGAACTCAACCGGGCTCTCCGCCTTCCATCGCGAGACCATGGCGCGATTTTCCATCACGGCCATGGCGCGGGGCAGCTCCGGCTGGGCCAAGGCCAGCGCCTGTTATCACGGCGAAATCGACCCGGTGCGCTTGGCTTCCTCGGCGTCCGCCAAGGCTGCCGCTTCCGAGGAGCCCCGCGAGGTTTCACCCGGCCGTTATACGGTGATTCTGGAGCCGGCGGCCGCCCTTGATCTTACCGGCCAGATCTTCACCGATTTCAGCGCCACGGCCATCGGTGACGGGCGCAGCTTCCTGACGGACCGCCTGGGGCAAAAGCTGTTCGGCGAGAACATCGACATCCTGGATGACGCGTGGCATCCGATGCAATCGGGCGCGCCGTTCGATGGCGAAGGCGCGCCGCGCCGGCGTTTGAAGCTGGTGCGAGGCGGGCGCGGTTCGCGACATCGCCTATTCGCGCCGCACGGCCGCCAAAGCGGGCGTCGAGCGCAACGGGCCACGGTTTTCCGCTGCCCAACGAGATGGGCGAAGCGCCCGACGAACATCGTGATCTCGGGCGGCGCGACGCCGTTGGAAGACATGATCGCGGCGACCGAGCGCGGCATTCTGGTCACGCGGCTTTGGTACATCCGCGAGGTGGATCCGTATCGGAAGATCTTTACCGGCATGACGCGCGACGGCACCTTCCTGGTGGAGGACGGCCGCGTGTCCGCGGGCCTGCGGAACTTCCGCTTCAATCAGAGCGTGATTGAACTTCTTTCCAATGTCGAAGCTCTCTCGCCGTCCATTCGGACATCGGGTGAGGAGACTTACGACATGGTGGTCCCAGCCATGAAGGTCAGGGATTTCAACTTCACGGAAGCGACGTTGTTCTGAGGGCCGGTTAAAGCGCCTCCCACTCGTCGCGATCGATCCCGCCTTGGCGGAGAATGCGCACCAGCAGTCCGCGGCCAATATCCTCGGTATGGGGATTCGGAATGCGCAGCTTTCGGCCCCGTCCCCGCATATACTGGTGATCCCCGCCGGATACTGGAGCCTCGAAACCCAACGCGCGCAGGCACGCGATCAACTCTCGTCGTTTGATTGGGCCGACGGCGGGCATTCAAGCGGCTTCCCGAATTTCAATTCGGTTGCCGCCAATTTCCGGGATCGGAGTATGATCGGCGATGCTGAGCAGGAGCCACCCTTCCAGCACGCTCGCCAACTCCTCCCGGCAAGCCTCCAGCGTTTTGGCGCTGGCCCATATTCCGGGAATCGGAGGAATCTCGCCGTAGAAGGTTCCATCATCCTCGACGATTTCATATCGCGCCTCGCGCATGGCTGCATGGATGTACGAGGTCAGCATGTCCCGATTATCCCATTCTCAGCGGCGCACTTGGAAGATGTTCTTTTCGGGCCACCATCCACACGGAATCCACCGGCATGGACAGTCGAAGAGGCTTCGCTTTGCACTTCGCTCGCCGCCCAAGGGAACTTCTCTCCTTGATACGTTGGGGCGGTCCGGCGTTAGACGGGGCAAACGTTAGACTGTTCCAAAACGGTACAATTACGCTCTGGGGCAGGCCGTTTCGGCGGGGCCTTGCAAATGCGCAACTACCTTTTGTACGAAGCTGAAAGATGCTTCGATGACCCGGAGAAGCTCAAGACGATGAACAGAGCCTTCCCCGACCTGCTTTCCTGCCGGGATGATGACGGCTCCACGCTTCTGCACCGGGCAGCATTCTCTGGCAAGAAAGCCGTAGCAGAACTTTTGCTCGCGGAGGGAGCCGACGCTAATGCCATACGCAAAGATGGCAAGACGCCGATGCATCTTGCGGCTGAGGAGGGCAATGGGGCCATTGTGGAGATGCTGATGGGAAACAAAGCTGCGGCCTATCCGAAGGATAATAATGGCGATACTCCCCTGAATCTCGCCGTCCGGCGGCACCATACCCACGTTGTAAAGCTTCTGGAGATCAACTTACATGAGGCTGCGAAGAAGGGCAGCCTGGAGCGAATCAGGGGGCTGCTAGAGGCCTTCCCCGATCTCCTAGACGCCAAAGACTTTTCCAGGGAGACTCCACTCGTGAAAGCAGTGAGAACGGGCCGCACAGAGGTGGTGGAACTGCTGTTGGCCCTAGGGGCCGATCCGAACGCTGGAGATGCCCTGCATGCGGCGGCGGGCTCTCGCCGTACCGAAATTGTCGAACTGCTCTTGGCTCATGGGGCTGACGTGCATGCCACTGGCTATCGGGGTGCGACACCGTTGCATTGTGCGCTCAGTAAAGACATCGCCGAGACATTGATTGCCCACGGTGCCAACGTGAACTCGAAGGACGACCTTGGGCAAACTCCTCTGTTCGGGATCCGCGACGTACAGGTAGCGGAAGTCGCTCCTCACCTATGGGGCTGCTGTCAACGCTCGAGACAACAGCCGGAGTACCCCGCTTCATGAAGCTGCGGACCAGGGTCGCAAGGAGGTGGCGGAGCTACTCCTGGCGCGCGGAGCCGACGCCCGCGCTCGGAACGCCTGGGGCAACACTCCGCTACACACAGCACATGGCATGGGGCGAACGGACGTGGAGACACTTCTGTCCAACTGGCTCGCGGGGACAAGATCCGAGATTGAAACGAAAGTTGAGGAGTTCCCGTTTGGGCCACCGTGCTGCGGCGCACCGACCCCCCTTCAAGTCGCCTTCACCTTTACGCTGGATGATCTCTCGTGCCGCACTTCGTATTCGTGCGCCGCATGTGGTGCCATCTTGTCGGTTGAGCGCCACGCTGGGACAGGAAATGTCGTCTGGAAAGGGCGTCGCAGAGCCAACTTCGAGTGCACAGACTCGGTCATCTCCGGTCAGCATACCTGCCGGCACAAAGGGAGGTTATTCCACGAGCGGGGCCCTGAGTTCGTGTACGACAAACGCAATTTGCCGGGCGCTAGGCTTAAACCTGACGTTTTTCTGTTCCCATTTGGCCCACCCTGCTGCCATTCAAAGGCGCCCGTGAGCGTTTCGACCCAAGACTCTGCTTGGCGCCTTCATGATGCGGAAACACTCATAAGGCCGTACCTTTGCCAGGAGTGCAATGCGCCACGCTGGTCGATTACGTGGGGCATTGAGCGCCCCAGGAACGACACCACGTGGACAGTTCGTGGTAGCCCGGAATGGTGGCACGAATTCGAGGTCACCTCAGGCTACGCTAGGCTTTTCAGCTACTCGTATGTTTTCGATTGTGGACGATGCGGTGCCAAACTGAGCGCCTTCCTGTCCAACACGAACGTAGGGTCGTCTCATCCGAGTGTACGCTGCAAGAGTTGCGGCGAGGCGTGGGACATAGTGCGGGAAGGGGCCGACATTCCCTGAGTTGAATCTTCCGCAAACTCAGGACGGGTGTTTCAGACCGCCGTATGAAAGCCGCCTGAATCGCCCTGTTCTCGGGCTCAGGAAAACCTCGACGCGGCAGACGTGACCGTACTCTCGGCAGTCATGCCGGGGTTTCGGGAATCGAGTTGGCTGGAACGGAGTCCTTAATCGGGTTGGCAACGAGCAAAGGCGCGTGCCCCAACTCATTTCACACGTCGGTCGGCGCGCTCAGCGAATCTTCGCCGCTCGCCCCATCTTCACGGCGTTTTCGATTAGTTTCAGGCCGTAGTTGTCGCCCGGGGTCAGGGTCAGAATCGACTCCGGATGGAATTGCACGGCCTCGATGGGCAACTCGCGGTGGCGGACTCCCATGATGACGCCGCCGTCGGTGGTTTCTGCGGTGGCCTCCAGGCAGGCTGGGAAGGTCTCCTTTTTCGCGAAGAGCGAGTGGTAGCGGCCCACCTGGAACTCCGCCGGCAGGCCGGCGAAAATGCCCAGGCCTTTATGCCGCACCACCGAGCGCTTCCCGTGCATCGGGTAATCCAGCACGCCGAGTTCGCCGCCAAAAGCCTCCACGATCCCCTGCAAGCCCAGACAGACTCCGAAGACCGGAATGCCGAGCCGCACGGCGGTCTTCACCAGATCGGGCACGCCAAAATCGGCCGGGCGGCCCGGGCCGGGCGAAATCAGAATCAGATGCGGCGCGATCCGGCGGATCATCTCCACCGAGATGCCCGAGCGGTACGTCACCACTTCCGCGCCGGTCTGGCGCGCATAGTTGGCGATGGTGTGGATAAAGCAATCGTCGTTATCCACCAGAAGCAGCCTGGCCCCCTGGCCCTTCCGCTCGTGAGTCACTTCGACGGCGGCGGGAACGGGATCGGGACGGCCGAGCACGCGGAAGAAGCCAGTAGCTTTGAGGCGCGTTTCGCGCTCCTCCATGGCCGGAATCGAGTCGTAGAGTAACGTGGCGCCGGCCGAATAATACGCCATGCCGTCGCACAGACGCGTGGTGCGGATGGTGATGCCGGTGTTGATATCGCCGTTGAGCGCAATCATGCCGATGGCGCCGCCGTACCAGCCGCGCGGGTTCTTTTCCAGCGACTCGATGGCCCGAGTGGCGGCTTTCTTCGGCGCGCCGATCAAAGTGACGGCCCACATGTGGCTGAGGAACGCGTCGAGCGAATCGCAACCCTCTTTGAGATAGCCTTCCACGTGATCCGCGGTGTGAAAGACGCCCGCGAACGGCTCGACGATGCGCCGGGCGAGGACCTTGACGGAACCCGGCTCGCAGACGCGCGACTTATCGTTGCGGTCCACGTCCGTGCACATGGTCAGCTCGGACTCCTCCTTGACCGAGCCGAGCAGCTCGCAGATGTTCTCGGCGTCCCGCAACGGATCGCCGGTGCGTTGCGCCGTGCCGGAAATCGGCGTGGTTTCCACGCGGCGCCCGTGACGCGCACGAACATTTCCGGCGACGCGCCCACCAACTGCTCGCCCCCGAATTGGAGAAGGAATTCGTAAGGGCTGGGGCTGGCGTCCTGCACGCGCTCGAAGAGATCGGAGGGCCGGCCGGAGTAGGGCGTACTGAAGGTCTGGCGAAGAACCACCTCGTAGTAGTCGCCGCGCTTCATGCCCGCGCGGACGGTCTCCACATTGGCCATATATTCGGCGGGAGTATGATCGGAGACCACTTCCGCCGGCGGACGAACCGGCGGTGATGGGATGCGCTCGGCCTCGGCGGCTACGCCGTGAGTGGAATGGTCGCCGCGGCGGAAATCGTATTGATGGCGGTCGATGCGCTGGTTCTCGCGGTCGAGGAAGTAGATGTCGTCGCACAGGAACAGATCGAGATCCCTCTGGCCATCGCGAGGCAGACGCAGTTCGATGGGGTCGAACTGGAAGATCAGGTCGTATCCGAGCGCTCCGATCAGCGCCAGGCGCCCATCGGCCGCGCCACGGAATTCTTCCATCAGCGCGCGGAGAATCGAGAACACGGACGGCTGGCGGCTGCGTTCCTCCTCGGAGAACAGGGCCGGCATGGGCTTGAGGCGGCCCACCAAAGAGCCGTCCGCGGCGCCGAATTCCTCCCATTCGGGAACGCCTTCCAATACGGGAACGAGCATAGCGGCGATCCGGCGCCCGCGCTCATTGAGCGGACGAATCTCGACGCACCTGCCGCTGGAAATAATCTCGAGCGGCGGGCGCACCGATGCGATGTCCCACCGGGAGTACCGGCCCACGGCTTCATAACCCGAGGAAAGATAGACTCCGCGATACTCGTCCAAATCGCGCAGGAGCCGCCAGAGTCCCCGGCGGAAATTCACTGGAGACGTCGCGCAAGCGACTTCAATTCCGTGGGGAGTCGTATAGCTATAGTCCGGCATAGTGCGGCCCTGTTTGGGGATTAGGTTTCAGGATAACAAAGGTAGCAGTTTGGCGAGGAATTACTGCTACGAGCATAGCAGGCGTCCTGCGCGAATTCAGGGTCGCCGTAGCGCCGCGCGATGCCGCGCTGCCCCACCAGTTCGCCAAAGAGCATTCGGTTCATCTCCGCAAGTTCGGCAGCCTTCCCCCAGCGAGAGCGCTCCTCGGGCGTAGAGCGCGATGGCGAGCTCAGTCCGGAGTCGTTCCTCAATTTTCCCCTCCGGGATTCGCATGCCCTGCAGCACGGAGTCCGGGATATTCAAGCTCATCCCCAAGACCTCACAATACCGCCGTTCACCGCATGAAGGCCACTATCCGGCCCGGCTGTCGTGAAACCGCGCCGCCTGAAGGGCTCGATGGTTAGGTGCCCTCCATTGTTCGCTCCGACTGCATATTGAATTGCCCGGCTTCAACGCGACCGATACTCGCGAATCCGACTCTGCGCAATTAGGAGGTGCATGCTCGAAAGCGTGAAGACCTTGCCGTCAGTAGCTTGAAGGAGCCTACGCATCTCTTCGCGTCTGACTCTGAACCCCCGACCGGCGATGCACGCGATGACATCGTATTTGTGACCGGTCTCGTCTCGGAGGGTGCGGAGTCGCTGAACGCGGGCCACTTTGTCCCGAGCAGTACCATCGTCTTCGGTTAGTTTTGCCTCGATGACCGCAACTGGACTGAATTCGTCGGGAATTATGAAATCGGGAGCTTGGTCGAAGCCGGTAATACGCTCGGCGCGTTTGGCTTCCCGAAAGCTCACCCTGGCGGCCGCGAGCACGTCCTTAATCGCGCTCTCAACGATTTCTCCTACGAGTTCGCTCACTGAATCTCGGTGCGTGGCAAACGGCCTCCCCAAGAAGCGCTCGTATAGCAGAACGGGATACGGAACGCCGAGATCCCCGGCGCCCTGAAGGCTCTTGATCCCCTCTTTCGTGTCCGCTTTGTCGAGCCGGTGGAGGACTGACGGCAACCGCGTGTTGGCTCCAGCGTGTAGCGTCCTCACTCCAGCTTCGATCATGGCCCTGATCCGCCGGTCCCTCAGAGTCTCGCCCAGAGGTCGCGACCGGAACGGCTGAACGCGCATTTTGCGATCAATCGTGCGGGCTGAGCCTTGGTCTACCACGACGCCTGTCGCCTCCGTGGCGAGATAGGCCACTCGGGTGGGGATAAGCCGAGAATGGTGCGAAACACGATGAAAGCAATGGGCGCCGATTCCACGGCGGCCTCAACGGTCGCTGCGGTCACGTTGGAGAACGCCTCGGTGGAGCGCTTGAGCTCCTGGTACCCACGCTCGAACTGGGGGTAGCCGACGAAACCATCGCCCCGCGGCATTTCCATAAAGCTCGACTTCAGTTCGGCAAACACCTCGTCTACGAGGGGATCGAAGACAAGGGCCGGATCGCCGTAATCAGTTTCAAAACGCATCGGCGCCGGCATGGCCCCTTGCCTCTCTTTCGCCAAAGAGATCGCCGGGCGGCGCCGGGGCCGGGATGCCGGCCACGTCGAGTCTCTTTTGGACATCGTCTACGGTTGCAATGGAGTTCATCGCGTTGCGCAGAACAGTGAATTTCTCCTGTGTAGCGAGCGTTGGATTCCAGCCGGACTTCAGGCGCCAGACGGCCATCCGAGTAATGTGTCCCAATGCCATGCAGCGAATGTCCCCGGCTGTCGGTTTCATGCGCGCTTCCCGGAGATCGGCTAACTCTTCCGACATGATTGCGGCCAGTCCGGCGGCGTCGGCGAACAGAGAGGATCGCGGCGCGGTCCCGCTCCGGCGGCAGACAAAAACCGTGTCTAAGATGGATGACCCCGTACCATGGATGTGGATCGATCCACCCATCTCGGCTGGGCAGGGCAGGGAGGCCGAGCAAACCAGGCCGGCGTCGAGAATCGCCATCGCGACTGCCAGGTACGCGTCCAACTGGTTGTGGTGATAAGTAAACGCGAGCGGCGCGCCAGGCTTTAGCGCCTGCGCCATACGGCGGTACACGTTCGCGAGGCCTTCGGCGAAGTTTTCGAGGCCCCGTGCGGCGGTTACGTTCCCCGTCAGCTCGTCGACGTGCCGGGTGGTCATGAGTTCCATTCCGGGAAAGCTCTCTCCCATGAGCTTCCGAAGCCAGACATAACAGAAATGCATCAGTTCGCCGTACTGAACCATTCCGAAGTACGGTGGGTCTGTAAATACCGCGTCGAGGCTTGAGGGCGGCAGTGCGAGCTGCGCCGCGGGGGCGCAACGAATATCGACCCTTCGTTCCGCAGCGTTCGGGCGCTCGGGGTTTCGTTCGCCGATCCACTCCCCGCGAACTGGGATAGTGAGTTTCCTTTTGCCTTTGAACGCGACCTCAAAGGGTTCGGAGCAGTAACGCTTCGCTTTTCCGTACTTCTCGGTAATGTTGATCCAACCCCCGGAGCCGACTGGCAGGGCACTCCCATTGCGAATCCCAAGAAGATTGGACTCCACTTGCACGTAGCCGACTGGAAAGCCATGGATGGAAAACACGTCCAGCGACTTGAGGGCCATCGTGTCGTAGCGGCACAACATATTCTGGTATCGCAACAGATCGGAGAAATTCGTGGCGAGCGCACGGCGCAGCCGGGGGTCCTTCACCTGAGCGATGTAACAGGCGCTCGTTTCAAGGCCGAGAAGTTGACGGGGGTTGAACAGTTCCCTGAAGCGCTGATAGCCCCACCGGTGCAATCGCGACGACTCATCGCCCTCTGGAATGGAATCCTCGGGCACAAATGAAGGCTGCAGCCGATTCCACAAGGACTCTGCTTCCTTGACCTTCGCCAAGTCATCCTGGTCCGGCTTCTTGAAGAGGCGCCCCGATCTGTCCTTCAGCTCGGGGTTGTAGTACTCCAGGGCGAAGAGCCGATGGGGCGGCGGGCCGTCCCCGTGAAAGCGTGGGGAGTTGATGTGCCCGCAATGCGGGCAGCCGCATCGGTTCTTATGCACGGGCCCCTCGGCCGTAAGCGGCGCTCCGGCAGCGGCAAGCACCGGGAGTGCGCGGGTCGCGCACTTCGTTGAGTTCGCCGCAGGTCGCACAGACCAAGACGTATGCCGGGTGACGGGCATTCTCGGCCAGTACGTAACCGGGAAACAGATCGAACGCCCGCCCACAGTCCTTGCAGAGCCCGGTCTTGACCCAGAGGAAATACTTGACCTCGGCGTCGTTGCGCCCCGTAACTGGACAGCGGGTTCTGTAGAGATGGCCAACTTCTTGCGAGAGGTGGCTGAGTAGACCCTGGGCGGCTTCGGCGTAAGCGCGCAGGTCGATAGCCTCGATCTCCTCGCGCACGATCCAAGCGGACATCGGGTTGATATCCGTTCCGATGACGTCGCAACCGATTCGGTTGGCCTCAAGCAGCGGGGTGCCTCCGCCCATGAAAGGATCGCCGATCGCGATTCCCTCAAGTGCGTGCGCACTGTAGAACGTCTCTTCGATCGGTTGATCGTCGAACTCGGATAGCAGGAGCGCCCTAAATAGTGTGCCGGGGCGGCGTGCGAACCACTTATGCACTGCGATTATCGGGCGATAGTTCTGCTGGATCTGTTTTTCCCTCAGGGCGAGCGACGCCACAAACCGCACGTCATAGTTCCGCTCAATCGACATCGATTACCTAATCGACCCTTCGCGGCCTAAGGTGTAGGTCTGTCATCATCTGGTGCTCGGAAGGCTCTGTTCGGCCAAGCCCGGTAGCACCGGCATGGCACACCACTCGGCCTTCTTTGTTCGCCGGGTGGGCCAAACCGTCGAAAACATCCTCGCGTCATCGCTGCCCATCCTTCCGCTGGCTCCCAGTATAGCCGCTTCCCAACGTGGCATCATCGCAAAGAGCCGCGCATCGGAATGAGGTTACGACCCCGCATCACCACCCCATCTGCGCCATGCGGCCGAGGATGATGGCTGCGTAGTCGTTCATGTGCTCGGGCTTCCATCTCAACGGGGACGGTAGAATCGCGGCAAGCTTCGCGCCGCGATCACGGCTGATGGCGCGCGCCGCGGAGCCGTAGTGATAATGCGCCGCCGCTTCCGCTCCGTAAACTCCCGGGCCCCATTCCACGACGTTGAGGTAGAGTTCCAGGATGCGCCGCTTTCCGAGGATCAGTTCGGCAACGGGCACAAGAGACGCCTCCGCTCCCTTGCGGATGAACGATCGGGACGTGCCAAAGAAGAGGTTCTTGACCAGTTGCTGCGTGATCGTGGAAGCCCCGCGGCCGTGTCCCTCGTCGAGGTTCTCCTGAATCGCGATCTGCATTTCGTGCCAGTCGAAACCGTGGTGTTGATAGAAGCGGGAATCCTCGGCGGCCACGACGGCATGCTGGAAGTCAGGGGAGATCTGCCCGAGCGGCACGAATCGATACTGTTTGCGGTAGGGCTTCTTCTGTCCCCACGACTGGACCCGCCGCTCGATCTGTACGGCTGTAGTGGGCGGCGCAATCCAGCGAAATGCCACCAGGCACACGGCCAAAGCGGCCCACAAGCCCACGATGACGGCGCCGCACCACAGGAGCAAACGCTTCAGCCATCCAAAGCGCCCGCGCCGCGACGAGTTTGCAGAGAGGCCCAAGATTCAGGATAAGACCCGGAAGGTTGGAGCGGCGCGTGCGAGAGTTCCGGCCAGGGCCCCCGGCTAGGCTGACGCCGCTACAAACCTGCAAAAGCTGGTCACGATTGGCGCAGGCTCCTGAACGATGGGTTGCAGATCATGGCCGGAACCCGCGACGGGGATGAATTCGATCGGCGCGGGGATCAATTTCAGCGCATCACGGAGTTCTCCTAAAGAGCCGAAAGGGTCCCGGTCACCGTGTACGAAAAGACCCGGCGTCCGCAACTGCGGGAAAAAGCCGCTCCGGACTTGATCGGGCTTTCCGGGCGGATGAAGCGGATAGGACAGCAAAAGGAGGCCAGCGAACAAATCGGGGTTTTCGGCGGCCAGCATAGCCGATTGACGGCCGCCGTAGGAATGGCCACCGGCGCACACCCGGCTGACTCCGATCCCCCGAATAGCCTCCGCCGCTTGCTTGATTCCCTCGCGGTCCCGCGCAGCGCGCGAGGGCACAGGTGGACCCTTCGGGCGTTCCTGCCGGAAGGGAAGGTCATAGCGCAGCACGAGCCACCCCGCGGACGCGAAGGCCTGTGCCACGGCTTTCAATAGCGGGGCATCGCGATCCGACCCAGCGCCGTGGGTCAGAATCAGAGCGTCGCCGGAAGGCAGCCGCGGCGAGACCAGCACGCCTCGCACGCCTTTGGCGCTGAAGGGGCGCTCCGGACTCCCGCCGCGGGCGGTTGCCTCCCGCACCGGCGCCCGCTATTCCTTTTTCTTCAGGAGAGTGTCGTTCTCCTTGATGAACTCTTGGATACGGTCGGCCGCTCCCAGCAACTTTTCCCACTGCTCCCGGTAGAGAGTGACGGGGAAACGCCCGAGCCCGTAAACCGAGAGGGCGCCTTTCTCGCTCACGCGAAAGTTCAACTGGCCGCGTACGGGCTTTTTCAAAGCCTCGTTTTCGGCGCGGAGCCGTTCGATCTCAGCTTGAAGTTCTTCTGGCGTTTGCATGGTTTCGAGCCTCGCTGATACCACATGATACGCTGGTTTTCCCACCCATGGCCACATTCGATGCCATTCTTTTCGACTTTGACGGCGTGTTGGCCGATACAGAACCGCTGCACTTCGCCTGCTGGCAGGAAATATTGGCTCCGATGGGCGTCGTCATGGACTGGGACTTCTACCGTGTGCACGGCGTCGGCGTTGACGACCGGCTGATTCTGCGCCGGATTGCCGAGCAAGCCAACCCGCCGCGCGACTGGGAGACGCTCTGGGCCCAATACGACGCGAAGAAGGAACTGTTCCGGCGGAAGATCACGGCCGAACCGCCCTTCCAGGCGGACATGAAGCCGTTTCTGGGAGAATTACAGTCGCGGTTCAATCTGGCCGTAGTCAGTTCAAGCAACAGGGCCGAGATTGAAGCGGCGTTGGCGGCGGGCGGGCTGCTGGAGTGCTTCAGCGCGCTGGTCTGCGGCCGGGAGGCGGGGGCGGTCAAGCCGGCGCCCGAGCCGTACCTGATGGCGGCGCGCCTGTTGGCCGCCGGGCGGCCCCTTGTGGTGGAGGATTCCGAACCGGGCCAGGCAGCCGGGCGGGCGGCGGGATTTGAAGTGCTGGCTGTTCCGGACGCCTCCCAGACCATCGCTTTGGTTCGCGGGCGGCTCACGCGGGAGGAAGGCGCGGCTTGAGAAGAACGGAGAGGGGCATCGAATGGCGTTAGGTCGCGGTTTCGGCGGGAGAGGTGAGCGAGTTCATAGTAACGTGAAAGGAGTGCCTCCTTCCAAGGGTAAGGGGAAGACCTCCGACCACGTTCGCAATTCCTGGCCGCTGATCCGGGAAATGGTGCGCCCGAGGCGCGGTCTGCTGCTGGGCGGCCTGGCGCTTACTGTGCTTAGCCAGATCTGCAGCATGGCGCTTCCGATTTCCACCCGCTTTCTGGTCGATAACGTCCTGGTTCGCCATCAGACCGAGCTGCTGAAGCCGCTCATGCTGGTGGTGCTTGTGGCCACATCCATTCAGGGAGCCACCGCTTACGGGCTCACGCAAATGCTTTCCATGGGCGGGCAGCGCCTCATCGCGGAGATGCGGCGGAAAGTACAGGAACACGTCGGGCGCCTGCCCGTGGCCTATTACGACTCCAACAAGACCGGCATGTTGGTCTCGCGAATCATGAACGACGTGGAAGGCGTCCGCAATTTAATCGGCACCGGGCTGGTGGATTTCATAGGCGGTATTCTGAAGGCCGTCTTTTCCTTGGTTTACCTGCTTTGGACGGGACCGCTGCTCACGCTCATGGCGCTGATTTTCATGGCCGTGTTTTCTCTGGTGGCGCGCACCGCGTTCGGCCGCATCCGCCCGATTTTCCGCGAAAGGGGCCAGATTACGGCCGAGGTAACCGGGCGATTGACCGAGTCGCTGGCCGGCGTGCGCGTGGTGAAGGGCTACCATGCGGAGCGGCAGGAGGCGGGCGTCTTCTCGGCGGGAGTCGACCGCCTGCTTCAGAACATCCTGCGATCGTTGTCGGGAATCTCGCTGCTGACGCTATCGTCCACCGTGCTGATGGGGCTGGTGGGAGCGTCCGTAATGTGGGTTGGCGCGTGGCAGATTATTCACGGCTCGCTGACGCTCGGCGGGTTCATGAGCTTCACGTACGTGCCTCGGATTCCTGGTCGCGCCGGTATTCCAGATGGTGGGCATCGGAACGCAGATCACGGAGGCGCTGGCCGGCCTGGACCGCACCCAGGAAGTGCTGCGCGAAAAGCCGGAGGACGAGGAACCGGGCCGCACGCACTCGATCGGGCCCATTGAAGGCCACGTCGTATTCGAGGACGTCACGTTCGCTTACGATCCGGGGAAGCCCGTCTTACGTCATGTGAGCTTTCGCTCGCAGCCCGGAATGGCGACCGCGCTGGTCGGCCCATCGGGCTCGGGCAAATCAACCATCATCAGCCTGATCGCGGCCTTTCACGAGCCCGGCGAAGGCCGGATTACGGTGGACGGCGTCGATCTGTCCACCGTGCGGCTGGATAGCTACAGGACGCAACTAGGCGTCGTTCTTCAGGATACGTTCCTGTTCGACGGCTCGATTCGCGAGAACGTGGCTTTCGCCCGGCCCGGCGCTACGGGTGGGCAGGTTCTGGAGGCCTGCCGCATCGCACGCGTGGACGAATTCGCCGAGCGGTTCGAGAAGAAGTACGACACGATCGTGGGCGAGCGCGGCGTGAAGCTCTCGGGCGGCCAGCGCCAACGGGTCTCCATTGCGCGAGCGATTCTGGCGAACCCGCGCATCCTGATCCTGGACGAAGCGACCTCCAGCCTCGATTCGGAATCCGAAGCGGCCATCCAGGAAGGCTTGGCCTATCTGATGAAGGGCCGCACCACGTTCGTGATCGCGCATCGGCTTTCGACCATCCGGCGCGCCAGTCAGATTCTGGTGGTGGAGGATGGCGCCATCGTCGAGCGGGGAACGCATGAATCCCTGTACGAGTTGCACGGCCGGTACTACGACCTATACACGCGCCAGCACGGCCTCGATGCGAACCTGTTCCTGGCGCCCGGAGAAGGCGGCGGCGAGGCGGAAGCCGAAGAACAGGCCGCCCGCCGAGGGGCGCCCGCGCCCACGGCGGCGTCGCTATTCCGGAGCGGCGCTTTGTAACGCCAGCTCTGCCTGAGAGACTGGCGCCGGCTTGCGCGCCCCGTGAAGAAGTGAGAAGATAAGGCCCGGAATCCTCGGATAACTTCTAAATCGGGGGTGACGGCATGAGAGCGCATGCGGTTTGGCTTGCGTGTTGCATCGCGTTGGCGAGCAGCGCGGCGGCGGGAGACGAGCCCCGGCCATCGGCTGAAGACCAAGCGCGGTTTGTGGATGCGGCGCGGCAAGTCGCGCTGGAGTATACGAGTTCCCTCCCCAACTTTCTTTGCACCCAGACCATCAAGCGATTCGGCTTGATCAATCGCCAAAGGCCACGCGACGTCCTCACTGTCGAGGTGGGTCTTGAAAACGGACGCGAGAGATACAAGCTGACGGAAGTGAACGGCAGTCCCACGGTCGGGAGCCCACAAGATCGGTGGGGACTCTCGTCCACGGGAGAGTTCGGCAATAACCTGCTCCGGGTATTCGCCACGAAGGCCAAAATTCGCTTTGAGCGCTGGACCACATTACGCGGGCGGGCCGCGGCCGTATATTCGTACGCCGTGAGCGGGTCCGAGGCGCGCTATCAACTGAGCTACTGGGATTCGGCCAGTCGCAAGATGCGGACGACCGCGGCCGGGTTGCACGGGGAGATTGTGATCGATCGCGAAACATACGGGGTCCTGAGGGTGGAATACATCGCCGATTCGACCGGGTTTTTGATGCGATCGACGAGTACCGTCGACTACGATTTATTCCAGATCAAGGACCGAATGTACTTGCTTCCGGCGAAAGCCGTGGTCGCGGCGCGAGGAGACATAAACGAGATCGAATATCACTCCTACCGGAAGTTCACCACGGAGTCGCAGTTGACGTTCGGGAACGAACCATCGGGGCCGTAACCACGGCGGTCGATCTACGTTCCAAGTCTTGAGCCGGCGCCGCGATGGCGCTATGATGGATTCTTGAACAAGGAGATTAACATGGCACATTCATTGACTTTTCGCATCATGCTTGCGTTTGCGCTTTTGTGCGTGGCCGGGCTGCCGTTGTTCGGTCAGGGCACGGGCTATCTGGTAGCGAAGGTCGATCCCGGCAGGGCCGGCGTCTTCGTGGACGGAAAGTACATCGGGCCGGCGCAGAACTTCGGAATGGCGCGGAAGTATTCCATCGCGGCGGGCGACCACGAAATCAAGCTTGCCGATCCTCGTTACGAGGATATGACTACGAAGGTCCATATCGACGCGAACAAGACCACGAAGATCACGCCAGCGCTGAAGGCTCTGCCGGTGGCCACGCCGCCGTTCGGCCTCTTGCACGTGAAGGCAACCGACAAGTACTCGGCCGTATACCTGAACAACAAGTATTACGGCCACGCCGGTGAGTTCAACAACTGCGCGCAGGGGTTGCTGCTGCCTCCGGGTTCGTATGAAGTGCGCGTCGAGCCGCTGAGCGGAAAGCCTCATACCGAGA
Source organism: Terriglobia bacterium (assembly GCA_963783505.1). Classification (GTDB taxonomy): domain Bacteria; phylum Acidobacteriota; class Terriglobia; order Bryobacterales; family Bryobacteraceae; genus BOG-224. The sequence goes on from CAWAOP010000023.1 coordinate 129,771, forward strand.
AGGTCGCCATCGCCGCGGACAAGACTGTCGTGGTGGACGCCACCAAGTGACGTCCTAAGTCCACGCACCCAGGCCTCAGGTCCGGCGCGGCGCGGGCCGCGGCCGCAAGAGCGAAGGACTGTCCCCGCCTACTCGTGTCTTAGAGCTTGGTTCGGATCTACCGCCGCCGCTCGAAGCGCTGGTATGTAGCTCCCGGCCAAGGCGACCAACGCAATGATTGCGGCCGCCGTGGCGAACGTCGCCGGGTCCGCGGCCTTGACGCCATAGAGCAGGCTGCCGAGGAGTCTCGTAAGCCCGAAGGCGGCGGCAAGTCCCGCGACTACGCCCGCGGCCGCCAGTTTGGCGCCCTGCGACACGATGAGACGCAGTACTTCCCCGCGGCCGGCGCCGAGCGCGACGCGAACTCCTATCTCCCGAGTGCGCTGCTCCACGGAGTAGGAAATCAGCCCGTACAGACCGATGGCGGCGAGGAGAACGGCAATTGCCGCGAAGACCGTCAACAACAGCGTGTTGAAATTCTGTCGCGAGAGAGACTCCGAGATAATCTGGCCGGCGCTCTGCATATGGCTCGCCGGGATCATAGGGTCGATCACGCGCATTTCGCGCGTCACCGCGTCGCGGAGGGATAGCGGATCCCCCGAGGTGCGCACTGCCCACGACAGCGGAATCAAGCCGCCGATCAGCGCAGTCAATCCGTCGGTGGCCTGACCTTGCGGTACATACATGACGCCTTCGCCGTTATTTTCCAGGCCGGTTTCAGGCACGTTCCCGACGATGCCAACGATCTGCCGCGGCCCTTCCTCGAACTGCGGTCCAAGACCCCGTCCGATGATGATGACCCTGCCGAGGGCGTCTTCCTTGGGCCAGTACTCCTTCGCCATGGCGTCGTTGATAATTACGACGAGAGGGGCGCCGCCGCTGTCCCGATCGGTGAACACGCGACCCCGCCGCAACGGAATTTGCAGCGTGCGGAAGTAGGCGGGCGAGACGCACCGCCATTCGTCCGCGCCTTCGTAATCGCCTTTGGCGGGAGTCCGGCCGGGGATGTTGATGGGCAGGTCGGCGTTACCGCCGCTCATGGGCAGCATGTCCGCGGAGGCCGCGGACTGAACGCCGGGCAGAGCCTCGAGGCGGTCGGTTCCTCGGCGCACCAGTTCGGCCACCTGGGCCGATTTTGAATAGTCGCCGCCCGCGAGAGAGGTCTGAAAAGCCAACAAATGGCGCGTATTAAATCCTGGATCCACCGAGTGCAGCCCGGCCAAACTACGAATCAGCAGGGCCGCTCCGGCAAGAACCACCAGCGCCAGGGCCGTCTCCGCGATCACCAGCGCCGAACGCACGCGATGGTGGGCGTGGCCCATCCCCGCCCGGCCTCCGCCCTCTTTGAGGGCCGTGGCTAGGTCGGGCTTCGAGACGCGCAGAGCCGGCATCAGACCGCAGAATACGACGGTAACAACGGCTATGGCAGTGGTGAATGCGGCCATACGGAAATCGAGGAATGGGATGGGGGCCTGGAGGGTCTCGGGGTTGGTGAGCCGCGGGATGTCGCCCGGCGCGACCGCCAGCAACATCCGCACGCCCCATGCACCCAGGACGAACCCCAGAGCGGAACCGGCGGCGGCCAACAGGGCGCTCTCCGTGAGAAGCTGCCTGACCACATGCCAGCGCGAGGCTCCTATGGCGGAGCGCAACGCGATTTCTTTTTGGCGGGCGGCGGCGCGGGCAAGCAACAGATTGGCCACATTGGCGCAGGCGATCAGGAGCACCAGGCCAACGGCCCCCAGCAGAATCAGGAGCGCGGGCCGAACGTCGGCGACCAGGAAGGTCCCCGCCGGGACCACGGCGAGGCTCTCGCCATCCTGCATCCATTTCGGATTGGCCTTGCGATAGCGTTCGGCGACGACCTTCATAGCCGCCCTCGCTTGGCCGATGCTCACGCCGGGTTTCAGACGGGCCGCGGCGGCCAGGTAGTTGCCGTGGTTCTCGCTATTGGGGTCCGCCTGCAAAGGAAACCAAACGTCGGCCTGCGGCTCGGAGTCGAAGTTTTTCTCGATGACGCCTACAATCGCGTAGGGTTTCTTGTTCAGAAGAATGGTCTGGCCGAGTATGCTCCCTGCGCCATGAAACCGGTTTTGCCAGGCTCGATAGCTTAGGATGGCGACGGGAGCTCCGCCCGGCAAATCTTCCGCGCGATCGAACGTCCGGCCGAGAATCGCGGCCGAGCCAAAGACGCGGAAGAAATCCTGGGAAACATGCAGCGTCCTTAGTTGAACGGGCGGGTCGCCCGTGCCCAGAGTTTGATCCATTCCCACCTGGTCGTAGAGCGCCATGGAGCCGAATACGTCGTTCTCGCGCCATTCCATGTACTTGGGGATGGGGACCGCATTGTTGACGCCGCCCTTCGCTTGGGATAATCCCAGGCGTACCAGGCGATCCGGCTCGTGAAACGGAAGCGGCTGGAGAATGACGCCGTTCACTACCGAGAAAATGGCCGTATTGGCGCCGATTCCCAACGCCAGCGCGCCGATGGCAACCGCGGTAAACCCAGGAGTGCGGCGCATGGAGCGCAGCGCATAGCGAACGTCGGAGACAAAACCGCCCATGCCACTATCTACGCACGGCTGGCGGAGAGGTTCCGGGTTCGTGCGGCGGGCTGTTACAATCGGGTCGGTCCACGATTCGGTGAGCCGGACCGGCCTATTGGAGGCTGACTATGAATCGTATCGCCTTAGCCGCACTCCTTTTCGGGATTGGCTGGGCTGCCAGTGCACAGCGCACGCCGGCCGTTCCACCCGCCCCGCCCGCTCAGACCCCCATTATCCGGACTCAGGTGACGCGGGTGCTCGTGCCGGTGGTGGTGCGCGACGCCCATGGCCATTCCGTGGGCGGACTGCAGAAGGACGATTTCATCCTCCTCGACGAGGGGAAGCCGCGAGAGATCCTGGAATTCTCCGCCGAAATCAGGCAGATCCAGACCGATGCCGATGCGCCGTCCGCCACGCCCGCCCCGCCGGCGAAGCCCAGCGAACCTGCTCCAGCGAAGCCTGCCGAACCCGCTCCGGCGGCGGCGCGCAATGACGCCCGGTTCGTTGCGTACCTTTTTGACGATCTTCACACGGAATCAAACCCGCTGTCGATTCTGCGCGACGCAGCCCGGGCTCAGCTCAAGTCGCTAGGGCCCGCGGACCGCGCCGCGGTCTTCACAACCTCGGGCCAAACCACGCAGGATTTTACGACTGACCATGCTCTGCTGGATCGAGCGATATCGCGCATCCGGTACAGACCGCTCGATACCTTTTCGGCCGGAAACACCTGCCCGGACATCAGCTACTTCGAGGCCTACCTGATCGTGAAAAAGCAGGATCAGGACGCGCTGAAAGAAGTTCGGTACGACGCGGCGAATTGCCTGCAGGTCGAAGTTGGGGACCGGATGGTCGGCATGGCGGTGGATGCGGCGGTGAAGCGCGTGCTTTCCTACGGCGAACAGGCCGCGCGCAGCGCGCTGGGGGTTCTTCGCGACCTCTTTCAGCGCATGGCGAGTCTCCCGGGGGAAAAAGTCGTTGTGCTGGCATCGCCAGGCTTCCCGACGGCCGATTTGGAGAGCTACAAGTCCGACCTGTTCGACCGCGCCGTCCACGCGAACATCATCGTCAACTCGCTGGACGCTCGCGGCCTGGACACTCCTAACGGAGCCATGGATGCGAGCCGCGGGATGTATGTCAACCCGATGAACCTGAAGAGCCGCTACGACGCCGACAGCCACCTTTTCCAACGCGCCTTCCTGGGCGAGGTGGCCGCTGGAACGGGCGGGAGCTTCTTCCAGTACAGCAACGACATGAAAGGGGCGTTCGAGAAGTTCGCCACGGCGCCGGCCTATTCCTACGTTTTGAGCTTCGCCCCAGCGGACGTCCAGCCAAATAGTCCCTTCCGCGAGTTGAAGGTCGAATTGCGCAACGGTAAGGGCCTGAGCATCACAGCGCGTAAAGGTTATTTCCCCCCGGCGGCGCCTATCGTGGGTTTGGGACAGCAGGTCGAAAAAGCTCTGCGGTCAAACGCGGAGGTTCAGGATTTTCCCATGGAGGTGCGGGCCAGAGCCTCGCGGTCCGCGTCGGGCGCCGCGCAGTTGACGGTTTCGGTGCGAATCGATGCGAACGGGATCCCGTTCCAACGAACGGAAGGGATGAACCAGAATTCCATCACGCTGAGTTTCGAGATTCTCGACTCCGAGGGCAAGGTTGTCTCACGAACCGATAAGCTTCTCAAGCTGAACTTCACGGACGACATGCTTGCCCAGGCGAAAGTGGGCGGGCTTCCAGCTACCGTGAATCTTCCGGTAGAGCCGGGCTTGTACAAAGTCCGGGTGGTGGCCCGCGAATCCGCCGGACAAAGAGTCGCCGCCCGGACGAGCGCGCCGGAGGGCCGCTTCTAGCCGGCATTATTCCAGCAAAGGGCTGCTGGCTTCAGGGTGTGGCGAGAGGTGATAGCATCATTCCTGGATGCCCCTGGGCGAATTCACCAAGCAGCTTGCGCAACAGGCGATCCTGAACGCCACCAAGGAGACGCCGAAAGAGCCCACGCCTCCGCCCGAGGCGGCCGGGCCGGTTATTTTCGCGCAAATCAACGCCCTGCAGAAGGCGTTGAAGGAAGACGAAGAACTGGCGCTAAGCTACCACGACGGCTCGGACCGGATTCGGGTCCGCGAAATCTACATGCCCAAATGGCAGGTAGCGTTGCTGAGCGGCCACGATCCCGCCGGAGCATTCGTGCGGGTTATCGCGCCGGTGGAAGCGCTCCGTCTGACGGTGCGCGTGGTGAAGGCGGCGTCCGGCGCGAAGCCCTCGCGTGTCGCCTTAATTGCTCCGAAAACATAGGATTTCAGACCAAGCGAGAAAAGTATGTCTCCAGCCTCCAAACTAAGAGCCGTACAGATGGTTTTCGCGGCCGCGATTTTCGCCGCCGCGCTCTTATCCCAGCAGCAGCCGAACCCTCCCGTCAATCCGGATCTCGGCTTTACCGATACTCCCATGGAGCCGGGCGGGAAATGGCACGTCCACGACCCCTACCGGCCGCACCCGCAAGTGGTAACGCCGGGCACGCAGCCAGGCGCGCCGTCTTCCGACGCGATCATACTCTTTGACGGCAAGGACCTTTCGAAGTGGGGTCACGCGGGGCGAGGTGCGAACGCAGGGCAGATCACGGATGCCCAGTGGCCGGTCCACGACGGAATCTTTGAGGTCAATCCCCGCTCAGGCGATTTGATCACGCGCGAGAAATTCGGCGACATCCAGCTTCACGTGGAATGGTCGGAGCCGGCCGACATCCAGGGAACCAGCCAGGGCCGCGGCAACAGCGGCGTGCTGCTGATGCGGCGGTACGAGATCCAGGTGCTTGACCCGTATAACAACGCGACCTACGCAGATGGCGGCGCGGGCGCAATGTACGGGCAGTGGCCGCCGCTCGTGAACCCCGGCCGCAAGCCTGGCGAATGGCAGGTCTACGACATTGTGTGGCGGGCGCCGAAGTTCGATGGAAACACGCTGGTCAAGCCGGCCTATTTCACGGTTTTCTTCAACGGCGTGCTGGTTCACGATCACCAGGAATCCATGGGACCGATGGTCTACCGCCAGTTGGCGCACTACACGCCGCACGACGCCGAAGACTCGATCATGTTGCAGGCGCACAACAATCGCGTGCTGTACCGCAACATCTGGGCTCGCCGGTTGAAGGACTACGACCAGCCCGAGAAGTAGCGCTAAGGCCCGCCGATCAGGCTGCGCCGCGGCCGTAAGGGAGCTGAGAGTCGACCGGCGCGGTTCAGCGTTATGCCGGGCGCATGTGGCTACTGGCCGATCACAGCCGAAAGCCCTGACCCAGGCCAAGGGAGGCCTGTGCGCCAGCGATTCTCATCGCACGCGGGGTCTTCATTGAACCCAGGAATCGGGAAATGGTTGCGGATGCACTTGTGTATCCTGGAGTAGACGCAGATTCCGATCCGAGGCTGGACCGGGTAGACCCATTCGATATGTCGGGAACTACGGGCGCTGAATTCGCGAGGGCCGGCCGCAGCTTACGCTTCTACCTGTACCTTGCCGTCTTGTTGGTCGCGAGCGCAGTGTATCTGGGCTGCATCGTCTCCCCGCCCGCGCTGATGGACGATGTGGACGCGGTGCAGGCACAGATCGCGCACAACATGCTCACGAGCGGCGACTGGGTTACGGCCCGGCTGGACGGAGTTCCCTATCTGGAAAAGGCGCCGTTGATTTACTGGATGATGGCCCTATCCTACAAGGTATTTGGCGTATCGGATTGGGCAGCGCGGATTCCGTTGGCGTTATCCACGATTGGGTTGTGCTGGCTGACGGCGGCCTTCGGACGCTGGGCATTCGGCCTGCGCGAAGGGCTCTACGCCGGGCTGGTCATGTCCACGTGCGCCGGCCTGTTCCTGTTCACGCGAATCCAGATTCCAGACGCAATGCAGACGCTGACCGTGGCCCTTGCCTTGTGGGCGATGCTGCGTGCGTTGGACGAGGAAGAAAAGCGTCCGCGCCTCTGGGCCGCGATCATGGCCGCCAGTTTGGGCGTGGGGTTGTTGCTGAAGAGTCTGATCGGCGTCGTCTTCCCCGTTGGGGCCGGCGCCGTTTATCTGCTTCTGACCGGCCGGTTGTTTTCCGGGGCTACATGGAAGCGCCTGCGGCCGTGGAGCGGGTTGCTGATTCTCCTGGCGATCGCCGCTCCGTGGCACATCCTAGCAATTATCGGGAATCCGCCATATTTCGAATTTACGATGCGAAGCGCTCCGGGCGAATATCACGGGTTCTTCTGGTTCTTCTTCATCAACGAGCAACTGCTGCGCTTCCTGAACCTCCGTTACCCGCGGGACTACGCTACGGTACCTCGCCTGTATTTCTGGCTGTCCCACCTGCTGTGGCTGTTCCCGTGGAGCGTATACTTGCCCTCGGCTTTCAGGCAGTCCTATCGCGCGGAGGGACGTAGCGGCCGGACGCGTCTTCTGGCGCTTTGCTGGATCGGGTTCGTGCTGATTTTCTTCACGTTCTCGACCACCCAGGAATACTACTCGATGCCCTGCTATCCGGCCTTTGCCCTTCTCTTGGGCTCGGCGATGGCGGGCGGACGATGGATCCGCGGCGGCACGCGAGTGCTTGCATCCATCGCCACGATTGGCGGTTTGGTAGCTGTGGTTCTTTGGTTCCTGGTGCGGAACGTTCCCACGCCGGGCGATATTTCGGTAGCCCTGACCAACAATCCGGACGCCTACACGCTGTCTTTAGGCCACGCGGACGATCTTACGCTGACCTCGCTCGCCTATCTGCGAGCGCCCCTGCTGCTGGCCGGATTGGCGTTCCTTGCGGGAGGCATCGTCTTATGGCGCCTGAAGGGGAATGGCGCGTTCGTGGCCGCGGCTGTAATGATGGTCCTGTTCTTCCATGCCGCGCGTATGGCTTTGGCGGTCTTTGACCCTTATCTTTCGTCCCGTCCATTGGCCGAAGCGTTGAACAGCGCGCCCAAGGGAGATCTGATCGTCGACCGCCATTACTACGATTTCTCATCCGTCTTCTTTTACACCAACCGTCGCGCGCTCCTGCTCAATGGACGGGTCCAGAATCTGATTTACGGTTCGTACGCGCCAGGAGCGCCGGACGTTTTTATCGACGACGTGAATTGGAAGACTCTGTGGCTGGGGCCGCGGCGGTATTACCTGGCAGGGGACGACTCTACTTTGAAACGGCTCGAACCGCTCGTAGGCCGGGACCGGTTGGTGACCGTCGTTTCTAGCGGCGGCAAAGTCCTGCTTACAAATCTTCCCGAATAGATGCGTCCGCGGGTCTTCCGTGGAGACCCCACGCTGGGATCAATTCCAGTGGAAACTCCTCCGATGCCACGAGCCAGGCTTCCTCAGAATAGTACGTCGAAATCGACCGTGAACCGGCGGCCTCTCTGGCCGAAGAAGAACCCGTAGAGTGGGTCGGCCGTATTGGATCGAACGGCCTCGGGGTTGAAATGGTTCGAGAGATTGAATCCGTTCAGCGAGAGCCGCACAGCTCTCTTCGGGTTGACCTGGATGTCCTTAGAGACCCGCGCGTCGATCGATGCGAACGTGGGAAAGTGATCCGTGTACGGAGTGTCCGCGTACCGCTGGAATTGGTTGAGACTGGCATAGGGGAAACCGCTGCGCCACTCGATGGTGGGAGCGATTCGAAAGCGGTACGGGAGTTGGACCGCTCCCCAGAGCAGGAACCGATTCGGCAGATCGGTAGGCAGCGTGCCGAATTGGTTCGGCCGGATCACCGGCAGCGGGAAATTTCCCAAGAAGTCCGCGAAATCGTTCAGATCGCCGCGGGCGCGGCTGTTCACGTAAGAGGCAAACAGCTCGCGCTTCTCGTTCAGCCGGATTCGGGCGGTGAATTCCAATTGGCGGTAACGCGACTGGCCTATGCCGGAAATGACATCGGCCCCGGTATTCGTGGCCGGATCGGGCGAGGTCCGGTCAAGGATCACCAGCCCATCGGAAAGGGTGCTCATGTACCGCGTCCGCAGCCTCAGGTAATGCGTAACCGGCTGCTCGATCTGGACGCTCCACGTGGCGCTTCGCGGGGCGAAGTCGCCAGGGCCGTTCTCCTTGAAAACCAAACGGCGATTCGTTAGGACTTCGCCCAGTCCATTGGTGTAAAGAAACGGGCCGCTGGAGATGGAGCCATCCGGAGCGTAAAACGTGAGTATGCGGTCCGGGTAATCGGTGAAAGCGTATACGCTGAGCGGTACGCGATCGAAGAAGTAGCCGTAGCCCGCGCTGATCACGGTTCCGTGAGAAGGCAGCGGGCTCCAGGAAATGCCGGCGCGCGGAGCGACGCGAAACGCGCCGGCCACGGCCTGCGATTCAAGGCGTCCGCCGATGTCCACCGACAGTGTCGGCAAGACCATCCAGTGATCCTGCCCGAAGAGGGCGGTTTCCGTATCCTTTACGTTGAAACGCTGGCCGCCCGTAAACGTAGTGCCTTGATCCAGGCGGCCAAACGTATCGAACAGATCGATCGTGCTCTCGTGAACTTCGCCACTCTCGCCGCTATGCGCTATGTAGCCGCCGACCTTGACGTTATGCGTCCCTAAGCCGCGCCACGGGGCGAAGGAAAAAACGGATCGTGCGCTGTACCGCTCGGCGTCGCGGTTCTGGCCCGCGAAGTAATCGCCCACGTTACCCCAGGGCGTCATGCCGAACGGGGCTGGTCCCTTGCTCCACACGCGGGCGTCGAAGTCCGTTACGGACAGCGTGTTCTCGAGTATGGCTCCGCCCAGCGTCACCTTGTCCGCCAGCGTGCCCGTATAGTTGTGCGTGGCCGCATCGGGCGTGGTGGACTGGGGATTATAGAAATCCATGTTGGCGTTCTGCAGCCTTTGCGGCGCCAGATGCACCGTGCCGGTAACCAGGTGCGAGGCTGAGGCGATCCAGTCGAATTGCGCGAATGAGTTGACGCCCTGCTTGCGCCTGAGATTGTCCGGAAAAGGCAGAGTGAAAACGGGAGTCTTCCGGGTCTCGAATTCGAAACCTTCGGAAAAGTAAAACTTGCCCGGAATGATCGGGCCTTCCGCGTTCAGTCTCGGCGTAGCGTCGCGAAGGCCGCGCAAATGCCAACTCCTGATAAAGAACTCCGGCAGCGGGTCGTTGAGCGTCCACTTCCACTTCTCGCCGCCGCGCCGGGTCGCCACGGAGACAAGACCCGCCGTGAACCGTCCATATTCCGCAAGGAAGGGCGTTTGCATGACGTCCATCGAGTCCACGCTGTCAATGGGAACCGTGAGCCCGAACTGGCCGGTGGCTGGGTCGGTGACGTCGGCGGCGTTGACGATGAGGGCGCTTCGGTGCTCGCCGCCGCCGGAGATCTGCAGCCCGCCTCCGGGTTGCCGTGCGATGCCAGGCATAAGCGGCAGGGCATCGCTCACCGTGGCGGGCCTCGATGGAAGGTCTCTGGCCACTTGTCCGCTGAACTCGGCGGCGGGTGCGGAAGCCCCCAGATCGAGCGCTTCCGCCTGGCCTTGCACGTCGACACTTTCGCGGTTGATCTCCGCGGGCGTCAGCGTCACCTCGAACGTCGAAGGCGACTCGGCCGAAATCTCGAGATCCTTGCGGCTGAAGCTGAGATAGCCATCCTTCGAGGCCTGGAGTTCATAGCGCCCCGGTTCTATGTTCTTAAATTCGCCGCGCCCGAAAGAGTCGGTGGTAGCGGCTTCGGCAGGCGATGGCCCCTCTCGCATTCGCAGGCGCACCCCAGGCAGGGGCCGCCCATCGGGGTCGACCACAGTGACGCCCACGGAAAGGCCGCCTTGGGCAGCAGACGCGGCCGCTGCGAGGCCTAACCATGCGCAGGCATAAAAAATCACGCGCGCGCCCAAGCTCACCCGCTGGTCCAATCTATGGAAGATCTTTCTATCGCTCTGAGTATATAGCCCGTGACCGGGGGGACGGAAGCCAACAAAACGGGCCAACCTAAGCCCGAGAGTATTTATTTTAACAGGGTATGCGCGCTCCTCCGCGAACAAAATGCCCCGCCGCGCGTCTTCATCTGTAAGCGGAGGAAAAATGAGTCCAGCGTGCGCCAGAGTTTCCCAGGCCGATCTGCGGAAAAAGACCGACCGGCAGTTGATCCAACTGGCGCGCCGTGAGATGGCGCGCGGGACGGATCTTGTCCGCGCCGGCGCGACGGGGCAAGCCGCCGCGCATTTCCGGTACGCAAACACGCTGCTTTCTATCGTCCCCGCCGAAGAGCGCGCAGAATTGGCCAGCCAGATCGAGGCCTTGCGCGCATCCATCGACGTTTCCGGGCAAACTTCGACCGCTTGCGGCTGAACGAGCGGCTCGGCCGAGATTTAAGTTAACATCTTGCGATGAGATCGAGTGCGGCGCGCCCGTTGAGCGGAAAACCGTTCAGGGCATGCCCCGCGACGGAGGTTCGGTGAATTGGTGCGTCTACGCGCAGTTCCGGTAGTTGGGTGGATGGTTCTTCTCGCCCTTGCGCTCCGTCTCGCTGTAATTCCGTGCGAGGCCTTCTTCGACAGTTTCGAGAACTTGATGGACGCCGACCACATTCACGCCTGGGAGCAAGGCAACGTCGCACGGGCTTTGGTGGCCGGTCAAGGGTTCGGGAGCCCATTTGTCTCCACCCAGCCCTCGGCGATCATGCCGCCGGTCTATCCGCTCATCGTGGCCGTGTTCTTCTATTTGTTCGGCGTTCACACTGCGCACTCGATCCTTGCCGTTCATATATTCGATTGCCTGATTAACTCGCTGGCATGCATCCCGATATTTCTCCTGGCCCGGCGCAGCTTTGGTCCGCGCGTGGCTTTGTGGTCGGGCTGGACATGGGCGCTTTTTCCCTACGGGATATACTTTTCGGCGGAATGGGCCTGGTCCACGCACCTTTTGCTTCTGTGCCTTTGCGTGTTGCTCTATCTGGCGCAGGAACTGGATCGCTCTCCCCGGCTTGGAGTGTGGGCCCGCTTCGGCCTTGTTGCCGGATTTGCGGCTCTTATCGAGCCGTCCATTCTCGTGGTCGTCGCCTTTCTCATGGCTTTGGCCTCCTGGAGGCTGGCGCGCGCCGGCATTCGCTGGTTCCTGCCGGGATTGGTTGGCTCGCTTGCGCTGGCGGCCATGGTCTCACCCTGGTTGATTCGCGACGCGAAGGTTTTTCATCGCTTCATTCCGATGCGAGACAGTATGGGGCTGGAACTGTGGATGGGCAACAACGGCTATTCGGAGCGCTGGACCAGCGACCAGATACACCCATTGCACGATGCCAAAGAGCTAGCCCTATACGATGCCGGCGAGCTTGCCTACATGGACCGGAAACTCCAGGAGACTTCGCGATACATCCACGACCACCCGCGATGGTATGCCTGGATGTGCGCACGCCGCGCGGTCTATCTTTGGACGGGCTATTGGAGCTTCGATAAGAACTATCTGGCCATGGAGCCAACCGACCCCCCGAACATCCCATTCGCCACTAGCCTGACTCTTCTAGGGCTGCTCGGGTTGGCGATGGCGTGGCGGCGTGGGTCCCGCGACGCCCTTCGTTACGGCGGGGTGCTGTTTCTGTTTCCCGTGATTTACTATTTCACTCACCCTGAGCCTTACCATATGCGGCCGCTCGATCCTCTGCTCGTGATTCTCGCTTGCTCCGCAATTTCGGTTTACTCTAACGGCCGGTCTGTCCAGAGGGCTTTATCGGCCAGAGATTGGACGAGGTAGAGGCGGCTGCCCAATAGTTGTTCGGCTATCGTCTTGTTCGTGTCCTCGGCGAAAAGCCATTTGCGCTCGCCCGAGCCCCAGCGTTTGGAAAGCTCGTCTGAGCTCAGAAAGATGTCCGGTGCGTCGGGGTAGCAGGAGCCCCAGAGCAGCGTTGTGCCCTCGCCATTCTGCCCGCAGCGCGGGTACACCAGCAGGGCGGGCTTTCGCAGAAAGTCATGCGTGTAGAAAATGACCGAGGAGGCGTCGGATTGCTCGCCCAGAATAATGAAGGAGTCGCCGGACGAGCCCTTCTGAATGACCGTATCGGCCAGTTGTTTGGAGCTGAGCATGGGCTGGAAACGTACGAAGGCGATGTGGGCGGCTATCAAAAACACGGCCGAGGTGAGGGCTACGGAAATGGTGGCGGCCATGTGCTTTCCCCGAACACGCATCAGCCACCCCGCGGCCGGCCCCACCAGCAGCGTAACTCCGGCCAGCAGGGCAGGCAATCGTAGCGCGGCAAACGACGGGACTGTGAGGTCGAAGAAGTGAGACATCGCGAGCGTATAACCGGCCACGGCCCGGTGCGCCAGCAGGGCGCCGATGTCGGCTACGAAGGGCAGCTTGCGGGAGTCCCACAGACCCCAGCCGAGAACGGCGGCGGCCAGTACGCCAATGACGGCGAACACCGCCTGCGCACGGGTCAGCCAGACGGCGGAGACAAGCGGGCGGCCGCTATTCGATATTCCCCCGGCGCCCGCGTCGGCGTCCCGGTTCTCCTCGATGTCGGCAATCGCACGCGCCATCAGGATGAGCAGGGGCGGCCAGGCCGGGAAGGTGTAGTACTCCAGGTTCGTGGAGATGGAGAAGAACAGCAGAGTAAAGCCTGCGAACAGGCACAGCAGCAGGGCGGAGCGGGCGCGAAACCTGCGCCGCGGAATGCCGCTGGCTGCGCCCTCCCGTTCGAGGGGTTCTAGGCGCCGCTCGGATGAGTGGACATGGCCGCCCGTTGTCTCGCCGCCGCCTTCGCGAATGGACCCGAGCCACTTGCGGCGGGTCTTCCAGGCTACCGCCACCAGGGCGGGCAGAAACAGGCTCCACGGGAAGAGCCATACGAATTGAACGAGCCAGTAGGCTGCGAAAGGCAGTTTGTTGTAGTCGTGCGGGTAGCGCTGGCCAAAGAATCGGAGGACGTGCTCGTTGATGAAGTAGAACCACCAGAAGCCGTGCACGTTACCCACGGTAGGGTGATTGCCCACGGCATGACCCTGGTCGGGATTGGCGAGGCCGACCAGAATGTGCCAGGGCGCGGCGATGGCCACAAAGAGCAGCAGTCCGGAGACAAGCCTTAACCAGCGCCAACGCCGCCATTGGCCCGTCAACAAAAGGTAGGGAATAGCCGCCCCTGCAAAGAAAACGGGGGCGATCAGTCCTTTGGTCAGGGCCGCCAGTGCGAGGGTCGCCCACGTCCAGTACAGGCGATTCGGTTGGTTGAATTCGAGACCGGTGAAAAAGCAGTAAAGAGCGATGAGCAGAAAAAGGCTGAGGATCGACTCGGGAATGATGAAACGGGTAAACAGAAAGGGTCCGATGGATGTGAGCACGCCCAGTGCGGCATAGAGCCCGGCGCGGGCGCCCCACGCGCGGCGCGCCCAATGCCACGACAACGCGGCAAGGCCCAGCATGGCCAATGCATTGGGCAAGTGGGTGGCAAACGCGTTCTGACCTGCAACGCGGTAGACGACGGCTATCAGCCAGTAGGGCAGGGGCGGCTTCTCGATGTAGCGGATGCCGTTGATTTTCGCCGTGACCCAGTCCCCGCTCTCGGCGAAGTGCTGGGCGGCCTGGGCGTGGGCCGCGTCAACATCGTCCATCAGGGCTGGTGTGAACAGGGACGCAAACTGAACGGCGATAAAGATCGCCCCGAGCAACAGCCAGGTAACCCTTGCGGAAGGATCTGTTGGCGGGCGATCGCGCGTATCCACTTGATCCGTCACTGCCGAGAAGGTAGCCAATGATTATGATAAACACACGTCGGCGGACAAATCCTCGGCAGTTCTGTCCGCATCCGGCTGAAAGCGCGGCGTAATTCCATTCACCGAATCGATCTCCCTGGGTCAGGCGGTGCGGACCTGCGGCAGGCGGTCGCTTACGGGCGGCAGCGCCGGAAAATCGGTGAAAGGCGACGCCTGATACCAATAGCCCACGGAGAAGAAGTTATCTCCGCGGTCGTTCCCGTGGCCGTGCTCGATGGTGTGCCTGAGGTAACGCTCGAAGGTGACCGGGTTGTCGCCGTGCCAGCGATAGCAGCAGTAGCGGCCGCCGGTACGTTCCGGCGCAACAATGAGAGGCGCGCCGTACATGGCGTATCCGAAAGGCTGCGCGCCGTCGCGGCCTCCGAAATCCCAGCTTCCTAGGAAGTAATCCTCCGAGCCGGTCCCGTTGATGGCAGGCTTGGTTTCGTCGTCGATGAAGATCATCTCGTCGCCTTCTCCCCACCAGCCGGGAGCGTTCTGGAGCACTCCCAGCGTGACGCCCATCAAATGGCCCCGTCCGCGCGTCTCGAAGAAAACGTAATTCAAGCGGCCGTCCGGATTGAGCCGCGCCGCTTCTCCCGTCACCGGCTTGCATGGCGCGGCTTGCCGGTATTGGGCGTGGAAGTAAAGCGCATCGGAGGGCAGCGCCGGCGCCGTGTAGTAATCGATATTCGAATAGAACGATCCCACCGGCAGCTTGCCCTCATTGGTCACCGTAATACGCGCGCCCGCGCGGTACGGCATGGCGAAATAACAGTTCAGCGACTTGCCCGGAGAGCACGCCAGGTATTCCGATTCGAACAGGAAGTACGAAATTCAGATTGAGTCCGAAGAAGTCGCCGATGGGGGTCTCTACGCTGGGTTTCGAGGTCCCATCCCAATACGCCCGCAACACGAGTTCTTTGAGGTGGTCGCCGCTGCGCGCGGAGATCGTAAACCATATGTGCGTGATCACGCCGGCGCCCTCGGCTTTGAAGACATCCAGCGCGGCGCCCGCGGGAATATTCCAGGAGTCGGCGTTGCCGCCTGTCTTGTCGAAGCTGGATTGCTTGAGCGATTTGACATTGCGGGCTCGAGCGTACGGCGGCAGAACGCCCTCGGCCAATGACCCGCCGGCTTGCTGTGCGAGCGAAGCGGCGGGCGACGCTGCGGACAGCCCCGCGGCGGCGATCATGCCGTTCAGGAATCCTCGGCGATTGTTGCTCATGTTCTCGCTTTCCGCCGTCCCCCCGTGCGCGGCCTGCCTGCGGGAAGCGGAGGACGGCTTCTCCAACAGCTTAGCCCTACTTGACCGTGATTCCGCGCCGGTCCAGCAACTGGCCGGTGACTTGATAGAAGTTGATCAGGTTCAGCCGGTAGTTGATGGACTGCTGCAGTACCGCGCCTTCGGCGGTGTTGAGATCGGTCTGGGCCGCCAGCACGAAGTACGGCAGCTCGATTCCTAGTTCGTATTTCTTCTGCTCGGCGGCCAGCCGCTTGTCGGCATAGTCCTTGGCAAGTTTGGCTTGTTCCAGGCTCGCGCTCGCGGCGGCGAGATCTTCGATGGCGTTCGAAACCTGGAGCCGAAGCGTCTGCTGCGCTTTTCGGACTGCCAGCGCATCGCGCTTTTTCTGCACTTGGGCGTCCGCCAGATTCGCCGCAGCGCTGTGATCTCGCACCGGAAGGCTGAGTTTCACCCCGAGAGAGTACTGGGGCGAAACGAAGTTGAACATCTGGTTGAGAGCGTCGCCCAGTCCTCCAGGCGAGTTCGCGGGTACAAACGTGCCGCCCAACCCCGTCGTATAGTAGGCGCCGGTGAATGAGACGCTTGGCTTCAGCATCTCGGTGGTCTGGCGAATTCCAAGGTCGTCCACGTCAAGGGTCTGAACCGCGGCCAGATAGTCGGGTCGCGCTTTGATCGCCACGGCGACGGCTTCCTCGCGATCGGGCGCCCGATCACCGCCGCTTCAAGCGGTTCGGTAAGCACGATGGGAAGATCGCGGACGGCAGGGTCAAGGTCCGCTCCGATTTGTTGCCGAAGTGCGTTTTCCTGCTTGGCCAGCGCGCTCTTAGCCTGGATTACCATCGCCTGCACCTGCGCATATTCCGATTCGGGCTGATAAAGCTCCAGCGGCAGGAGCGCGGCGGCGTCCACCTGCTTCTTGAAGCGGTCGAGCGAAGCCGCCTGCAATTCCAGAAAGCTGTTGGCCAGCGCCAGGCTCTCCCGCGCGCCCACGACCGCCCAATAGATGTTCTCGGCGTTGGCGATCAGCCCCATCACTTGCCATCTCATCTGTTCCTCGCCGATGCGTAGCGAAGATCGCGCCGACATAACGCTGAGCTTCGTCAGAACCGCGCCGCGATTTCGCAGCAGGGGATGGTCGATTTGCGCGCCGAAGCTGGAACTGAGCTCGGGATTGTAGGTGCTGTAAACCAGGTTGTTGGAATAGCGTGTCGCGGAGAATTGAACGCTCAGATTGGTTCCCGTCGAGAGTAGCTGGGTATAACTTCCCGCGAACGGCTGATTGAGTTGAGTGACTGTGGGCGTTCCATCCAGCGAGCTGGCGGAAGTCGTCGTGCTGTGCTGACTCGAGAAACTCGCGGAGAAAGCCGGGTCGAATGCGGCCATCGCTCGAGTAATGGCGTTCCGGGGTTGCTCCACGGACAGCCTGGCCACCGCGAGATCCGGATTGTTTTCGAGGACCAACTCCAGGTAAGCGTGAAGCGACAGCTCCAGGTTACCGCCAGCGACAAAGTCGGACAGCCTCCGCAGTGGTTCCAACTCTGCGCGAGTCTGCGGAGACGTGAAGTGCTGCCGGAACCACGCGGGGCGGGGAAATGCCGAAACCTGAGCCACGGAGGGGATCGGCAGAAGCGCCGCCCCAATGAATGCGCACAACAGGATTACTTTTCGCATGGTGACCTAATCCGATTGGGCTGCCCGTCGTGGCCAAAACCGGCCGCGCCGTATCGCCGGATCTCATTCCGCCTTCCGCCTTCTGCCTTCCGATTTCCCGCTCAGTTCAGCCTCACCCGGTCGCCGTCGATCGAACTCATGTCGGAAAGGATCACGCGGTCGCCCACTTGCAGGCCTTCCAATACCTCGATTACATTCACGGAGCTTCGGCCCAGCTTCACTTTGACGCGCGTAGCTTCGTTGCCATCCGCACTGAGCTTGAAAAGTTCGGTAGCGCCGCCTTCCGCCGCGTTGGCGGGCTTCCCGACATAGACGACATTGTCCAGGCGCTCGATTTGGATGGTGCCGTCCACGCTCAGGTCCGGCCGCGCGCCGGCCGGCAAGGCGCCCTCCAGCCTCACATCCACCACCACGGAGCCTTCTCTCACCGAAGGATCGATGCGCGACACCTTGCCCTGGATGATTCCATTACGCGTGTCGATGGAAGCCAACTGTCCGATTTGAACGTCCTTGGCCTGAGTCTCCGGCACCTTCAGCTCGGCCTTCAGCTTCTTCGGCTGCACGACAATTGCCAGGTCCGTCCCGGTCCCCACCTGCTGCCCGCTCTGCACCAGCACCTGCTGGAGCACGCCGGCGACGCCCGCGCGGACTTTGAGCGCAGCCAGTTGATCCCGCCGCAGTTGAAGCAGGCTCTTGGCCTGCTGCAGGCCGAGGTCCTTCGCCGCAAGCTGCGCCGCGAGCGAATCCTCAAGCGTCTTGCTCTGATCCCGCGCAATCTCAAGCTGAGTGGCCAATTGTTCGTACTGGGTCTTGGAGACGTTGTAATCGAGTTCCAGCAGCAACTGCTCTTTGTAAAGGATTTCGTCGTGGTCGGCTTTCGCCTTGGCGTTCTTGTACTGAGCTTCTAGTCCGGCCAGCGTGGAGCGCTGGTTGAGGCGTTGCGTTTCCACCTGCGCCTTCAGATTCGCCAGGTCCGACTCCGCCGTTTGGACGGCGATCCGGGCATCGAGTTCCTGCTGCTCCATATCCGTGTTCCTCAATTCCACGAGCAGCGTATCCTCGGCGACGTTGATTCCGGCCAGTACCGGAATATTCTGCACCCGGCCTCCGTAGGGCGCCGGGATATGAAGGATATCCTCGGGAACAAGCGATCCGACCCCGCGCACCTCGCGCAGCATTTGCCCGCGCTTGACGGTGTCCATCCACACCGCGCCTTTATCCACCGGCGGAGCAGCCGGTTTCAGCTTGTAGACGTACCAACCTACGGCGCAAAAGACCGCCAGAGCCACGCCGCCGATCGCGAGGCGCTTGATGAGCCGGTTCCGGGCTGCGTTTCTTCTGGGTATATCCATGGACCGTCCTTCGGGCCGCCCTAGTGTCCTGTCTCCCGCAAGAATTGACATCTATTGTGGGGCAATCCTGCCAGCAGCCGGCTTTCAGCCGGCTGGACCCGCTGAAAAGCGGGTCCGCAGCCTGGATAGGCTGCCCCACATTGGCCGTACCGCTATTGTCAGAACTTAGAACGGACACCACACTAGTTCACGGCGCCGGCGGTCTCTTCCACAATCTTCCCATCGAAGAGGTGCACCGTCCGGTCCGCGTGATCCGCATAGCGCGGGTCGTGCGTCACCATGCAAATGGTGGATCCCGCCCGGTGCAGCTCCTTCAAAAGCCCCATCACCGCTTCCCCGTTCACCGAGTCGAGGTTTCCGGTGGGCTCGTCCGCCAGCAGGATCGACGGTTCCCCGCCCAACGCCCGCGCGACGGCGACGCGCTGCTGCTGGCCGCCTGAAAGCTGCGACGGGTAGTGCTTCTTCCGGTGCGACATCTGCACCCGATCCAGCGATTCCTCGACGCGCCGCCTCCGCTCGCTCGACCCCATCCCCCGGTACGTCAGCGGAAGCTCCACGTTTTCGTACACCGTTAGATCCCCGATCAGGTTGAACGCCTGAAAAATGAACCCGATCTCCCGGTTGCGGATGCGCGCCCGCTCCGAGAGCTTCAGCCCCGTCACCGGCTTGCCGTTGAGAGAGTACAAGCCGTCGGTGGGCGTGTCCAGAAGGCCCAGGATAGCCAGCAAGGTAGATTTGCCGCAGCCCGATGGGCCTGCGATCGAGAGGTACTCGCCCTTGCGGATCTCCAGTTGAACGCTGGCCAGTGCGTGCGTTTCCACCTCGTCGGTCACGAAGACCTTGCTGACGCTTTCCAGTTTGATTATGGCTTGAGAGTTTTCGTCCATCATACTATTACCTATTAACGTTCCATATCCCTTCCGAGTTCGCTAAACTCCGGTCCCGCGAGACCACCAGGGCGGCCGCTTCGCGGCTCCAAGAAGCTAAGACTCGCATTCCGCCGCCTTGGTTCCGAACGAATCCCATTCCGCATTTCCCATCGGGCGCGGGCGCCACGCCTTATTGAACGTTCACTCACAGCGCAACGCCTCCATGGCGTCGATGCGCGTGGCCCGCCATGCCGGAGCGAAGGCCGCCGCCACCGTCACGGCGAACAGCACCAGAAAAACTACCGCGAGGGTCGGCGGGTCCGACCGTTTGACGTTGAACAGGAGCGACTCGATCCACCGCGTGGCTGCTAGGCTCGCGGCCAGACCCGCGGCAGCGCCGAGCGCAACGGGGCGGAGCGCCTGTCCGAGCACCAGCGAGACAACCCGCGATCTCTGCGCGCCCAGCGCCATTCGCAGACCGATCTCGGCGGTTCTACGGCTCATCGAGTACGAAGTCACGCCATAAAGCCCGATAGCGGCCAGCAACAAAGCGAAGCAGGCGAACAGCGTCAAAAAGTCGGAAAATAGGCGCTCCTGGTGCAGGCTTTCGTCGATCAAATCGTTTTCCGTCTTGACGTCCGTCATAGCCAGATCTTTGTCCACCTCGGAGATCTCCCGGCGGATCGTCGCCAGCATCGCCACCGGGTCGCCAACCGTCCGCACCGCGAAAGCCCTTACCGTGAACCGGTACGAAGGAGGATACAGCAGGAAAGCGGTTGGTTCGACCGGGCTCCGCAGGCTCTCGAACTTGGCGTCTCGCGAGACGCCGATCACCTCGACCGGAACGATTTTCCCGCCCATATGACGGTGGAGCGACGCGGCCGACCGCGGGGCCATCACCACAAAACCGGCGCACGGCCGATTGATTTAGGACCGCGACCGGCTGGGTGAGGCCGGCGTCGCGCGCAGTGAAGGCCCGGCCCGCGAGAATCGGCATGCCCACGGTCTCGAAGAAACCCGGCGAAACGGTGTTCAAGAGTACCTCGACGGGTTGCCAGCCCGTCTCATCCGAAGAGAGCATGGTGCTGTTGCGCCAGCCGCCGATCAGAAGATGGGACATGGCCGCCGCCGATCGGATGCCTGGCGTCGAGGAGAGCGACCGGAGAATGGCGTCGTACTCGCTGCTGGCTTCCTCGGGTTTGACACCGGCCTCTCCGGGAGCCAGTCTAAAGACCAGTAACCGGTCGCGGGCAAAGCCGGCGTCCTGACCGTACAGGTTCGCCAGTGTGCGCAGAAAGAGGCCCGCTCCGATCAGAAGCGCCAGGGAAAGAGCCGTTTGCCCCGCAATGAGCGCCTTGCCGAGGCTGACGGAGCTTCGCGGGGCCGATCCCCGCGGGTTGTCCTTGAGGCTCGGCGCGACATCGACGCGCGTGGCCTGCCATGCCGGCCCCAAGCCGAACAGGACGCTCGTCAGAGCCGCCGCGAGCGTGGTGAACGCCAGAAGCCGCATATCCGGCGAGAGATCCAGCCAGACGTCGCCGAACATGGGTCCCACGGTCAGCAGGTGGGAGATGACCGGAGCGCCCAGGATCGCCAGCAGCCAGCCGGCCGCGGCGCCCATCGCCGACAAGAGCAGGCTCTCGATGAGGAGTTGTCTGACGATGCGCGCGCGGCCCGACCCTAGCGACAGCCGGACGGCGATCTCCCTTCTGCGCGCCGCCGAGCGCGCCATCTGAAGGCTGGCCAGATTGACGCACGCCAACAGAAGCACGATGCCCACCACGGCGAGTAAGATCAGGAGCGGGCGCTTGATTTTGTCGCGGAGATCGTCCAGGCCCTTGTCGCCAGGCGCCAGGACGATCCGCGGGTCGCTGGCCTGCTGCAACCCCGGCGCTCCGGATTCCGCGAAAGAGCCTCGCAGGATGGCGCCCAAGCGTTCTTCGGCGAGGCTCGCGGTTACACCGGGCTTCAGCCGCGCCATAATCTGAATCCACCAGTAATCGGCCGCCGTCTTGGGCTTCTCGGAGCCGCTGAATTCGAGCGGCGCCACGCGAGTCCACCGAACTGAGCGGCGCGAATACACCCGCCGGACCGTCGAATCCCGATGCAGCGACTCCGCGGAAGCCGGGCCCAGAGACACCCACTATGGTCATCGGCGCGCCGTTCAAGCGAAGGACCCTTCCCAACACCGAGGGATCGCGCCCTAGCGATTGGTCCCAGAAGCTGTAGGTGACAACAATGGAACTCGCGCCAGGCTGATCGTCGCCGTCGAGCAAGCCGCGGCCAAGCGCCATGGGAACGCCCAGCCCCGCGAAGAAATTGCCGGAAACCAGGGTCAGCCGGACCTGCCGGTTTCCGGAGCCATCGTTGGCGTTGATTGCGCCCGGACTGAAGAATGCGAATACCTCCATGGCGTCCGAGGCCTGGGCGCGAAAATCCCGGAGAGTCGCCAGAGAAAAGGTGTTGTTGATCCGCCTGCCCGTGGCGGAGTCGGTGTAGTTATTCGAGTTCTTCGTCCAGACGCCCTTGATCCCGGCGCCGGTGGAGCATTTCGCGATCGCGAGCCGGTCCGGGTTGCGCACGGGCAGCGTCCGCAGCAGCGCGGCGTTGATGACGGTGAAGACCGCCGTGTTGGCTCCGATGCCCAAGGCGAGCGACAGAACGGCGACGGCGGTGAACCCCGGGTTTTTGCGAAGCACCCGGGCCGCGTAGCGCACATCCTGAAGCACGCGCTCCACCGGCCCCCATCCCCACGCGGCCCGGCTGTCCTCCTTGAGCAGCGCGCCGTTTCCGAACTGCCGCTTTGCGGCATAGTGCGCGCGCGCCGCATCCATGCCGTTCGCACGATTCGCTTCGGCCTCCATATCGAGATGCGAGCGCATCTCCTCTTCCAAGTCGCGGTCGAACCGTTCGCGGTGGAAGAGGACATCGAGTTTGCGGCGAAACTGGCTGAGCAGTCTCATGGTCATTCCTCCCGAAGCGAGGCGGCCGGATCGATCCGGATAGCCCTCAGGACGGGGATCAGGCTCGCGAGAAGAGCCACAGCGGCCAATGCGACCGGCGGGATGGCGAAGCTGGCCGGATCGTGCTCCGCGATTCCAAACAGAAGCGACCTCACCCAGCGGGTGAGCGCCCAAGAGGCGGCCAGTCCGGCGCCGCAACCTGCAATGGCGCATCCCAGGCTCGAACCGATGACCAGCCAAGCCACACGGGCGCGTGAAGCCCCAAGCGCGAGCCGGATGCCCAGTTCGCGCGTGCGACGCACCACGCCGTAGCTCACGACGCCGTATGCGCCGGCGGCGGCCAAGCCAAGCGCAAGAAGTGCGAAGCTGCCCACCAGCCAAGCCATGGAGCGGGGAGCCTGGACGGCGCGTTCGAGCGTGGCCCGCAAAGGAGCGATTGCGCTCACCGTGCATTCGGCGCAGGCCCGCTGGACAGCCTCCGGCAGGCGCTTCTCAAAGCCGCCGGCATCGCCAGCGATACGGGCCGTCAGCGAGATCGACTGCGGAGGAAACATGGCTTGGCGCAGCGGGAAATAGACCTCTCCACTGAGCCAGTAGGGCGGGCCCCCGACGCCATAGTATTTCACGTCGTCAACCACGCCGACGACGATCCGCCACTGCGCTCTTCCGAGGGGACGCAAGCGCCTTCCCAGAGGATCGACGCCGGGCCAATATCGCGAGGCGGTCGCCCGGCTCACTATCACGACCGGCTCGGCGCCATCGCCGTCCGCCGCGGTGAAGCCGCGCCCGCGGAGCAACCGAATGCCGAGGGCGTCGGTGAATTGCGGCGTGACGGCGACGCCCCACATGGCGAGTTGCGCCTCGCTCGCGGGAATCGGGCGGTCCTCGACCTCGGCTGTGAACACGGACATTACAGGGGTGAGCGGGAGGACATTCATCCCCGCGGCGCTCACCACGCCCGGCAGCGCGGCAAGCTGCTCGCGGATACGGTCAAACAAATCGGCGGTCCTCTGAAGCGATCCGGAAACGGCAGGCGGCGGACCGATTTCGGCGGTGACGACGGACTCCGCGCGGAAACCGGTGTCCACTCCCAGCGCG
The DNA here is from genome assembly GCA_963783505.1 of Terriglobia bacterium. Lineage (GTDB taxonomy): Bacteria > Acidobacteriota > Terriglobia > Bryobacterales > Bryobacteraceae > BOG-224. The sequence continues at coordinate 153,223 of CAWAOP010000023.1, forward strand.
GACGACAAGGTCCGCAAGAACAGGCCCGCGCCCACGAGCAGGATGGTAGCGAACGCGGCCTCCGATACGACCAGGGCGGCGCCGGCGCGCGAAGCCCACCGCGCGGAGCGTCGCGCGGCCGCCAGTGACGGCGGCGAGGCCGCGCTTCCCCACCCTCCACGCCGGAAGACTCCCGAACAGCAGGGCGCTTCCAAGCGAGATGGCGGCCGCGAACGCCAGAACGCGCCCGTCGATGGCGACTTCGGAAAGCCGCGGCGTATCCGGCGGCAGGAAGCGTTTGAGAAGCGCCAATTGCCCGAACGCCAGCGCCACGCCGAGCAGGCCGCCGGAGACGGCAAGGACTGCGGCTTCAGTCAGGAGTTGGCGCATGAGGCGGCCAGGTCCGGCGCCGAGCGATGCGCGCACCAGCAATTCGCCCTGCCGCGCCGCTCCCTGGCCAATCAACAGGTTTGCCACGTTTACCACGGCGATCAGCAGCACCAGGGCCACAACGCCGAGGAGCGCAAGACTTCTGACTCTGGCGGCGGAAACGACATAGTCTTTCATTTCCAGCAGTCGCGCTCCGGCGCCCCAGGGATCGGGCATTCGCCAGGGGAACATGGCCCGGAGGCGCGGAATCCAAGCTTCCAGTTCCGCCTGCGCGCCGGCGGGCGTAATGCCGCTATGCAGACGGACGAAGACTCCCGCGACGCCCGCGCCCCAATAGTCTCCGGGCGAAGTGGGGTCGATTTGCACCGGCGTCCACAGGTCCGCATCCGAAGATGGAAACTGAAATCCCGGGGGCATCACGCCAATGATCTCGTAAGGCGTGTCGTCGAGCGCGATGTGACGCCCGATCGCGTCCCGCCGGGCCGCGAACCGCCGCTCCCAGTAGGCATGGCTGAGGCACCGCAACGCGCGGAGCCCGCGGCCCGTCATCGCCTTTGGCAAAGGCGTGGCCTTGCTCGGGGGCCACGCCCAATACGTTGAAGAAGTTGGCGGACGTCTCGCAACCCCTCACCCGCTCCAGCCGTTCCGGCCCCATCGTGGAGAATGAGCGCACCCCGAGAAATGCTGCGTAATCCGCCACGGCGCTATGGGTGCGCAAAACGTCGAACGGGCCTATGAAATCCACGTCCGCGACGAAATACAAACGGTCCGGGGCGGCGAACGGCAGAGGCCGAATGAGAACGCCATCGACTACGCTGAAAACGGCGGTTGTGGCCCCAATGCCGAGAGCCAGGGTAAGGACGGCCGCTACGGTGAAGCCGGGACTGCGCGCCAGCAGGCGCAATCCGAAAGCGGCATCGCGAATCAGATTCTCAAGAACGGTCCAAACCCAGACCGTTCTACTTTCCTCCGCGAGCCAGGTGGCGTTGCCGAACTGCTTCTTAGCGGCATCGCGCGCGCGCGCCGCATCCATGCCGCGGGCGAGATTGTCCTCGGCCTCCATCTCCAGATGCGCGCGCATCTCCTCTTCCAGATCGCGATCGAACCGTTCGCGGTGGAAAAGGACCGCCAGCCTGCGGCGCATTTGGCTGAGCCAAGTCATCGCCATCGCTCTCCTTCAGGCCGGCTGGATCACCCGTTCGATGGCTCGTGACACGCGCCGGTACTCCGTGACTTCGGCGGTGAGCCGCTTCCGGCCTTCGGCTGTCAGGCTGTAGATCCGTTGCCTGCGTTTGCCGCCGTTTTGCGCCCACTCGGCCGTCACCCAGCCCTTCATCAGAATGCGCTGCAGCGCCGGATAGAGCGAGCCCTCTTCCACCCTCAAGACATCGTCGGACATTTGCTGGATCGCCTTGGCGATGCCGTACCCGTGCATGGGCCCGCCGCGCTTGATGGTCTTGAGGATCAGCATCTCCAGCGTACCTGGCGGGATTTCGGATTTGGATCTCTCGTTTTCGGAAAGCATAGTCTGACTATGCATAGAATAACGCCGGATTGAGACTCTGTCAAGAGGCTTGGCCGCCGGCGGCGCCAACATGAAAAATGCTTGCCGCTGTCATTCCTCCCGCAACGCGACCGCCGGATCGATCGCGGTGGCGCGGCGCGCCGGCAGATAGCACGCCAGCATCGCGAGCCCGGCCAGCGCGAGCGGCGCTCCCACGAGCAGGAGCGGAGCATTGACCGGCTGGTCGATGGTTCGTGCCAGCATTTCGTTATTGGCCGCAAGCGCCCGGTCGAGGCCAAACGCTCCAGCGAAACCGATGGCGGAACCGGCAGTTAGGAGCGCCGCACCTTCGCGCAACACCAGCGCCTGCACCTGACCGGCGCGGGCGCCAAGCGCCATCCGGATTCCGATCTCTTTGCGCCTCCGGGCCACCGCATGAGCCGTAACGCCGCCCAAGCCAAGGCACGCCAGCAACAGCGAGAAGACGCCCAGAGTGACGAAGAGGGTGGATTGCCACTCGAAGAACGCGTTCAAACGTCCGAGGTCCTCCTCGAGCGTACGGGCGTTGAAGATCGTGAGACCGGGATGGAGCGATGCCAGCCGGCTCCTCACAGCGGCTAGCGTATCGCCGCCCGGCGCGCCGCGCGCCAGCACGGTCGCGCCCCGGCCCGGGTTTTCCCGGAGGGTCCGGGCCGTCAATGGCACAAACATTGTGGCCACCGCCCTCGTGGACAGGGATCCGGCCTGCATGTCCCGGACAAGGCCAACCACCGTGTAGTTGCGATCCCCTTGACGAATGCGGCGGCCAATTGGGTCATTCGGGCCAAACAGGGACACTGCCGCCGTCCGGTTGAGGACCGCGGGTACGGCTGCGCCCCGCTCCACCGCCTCTCGCAGATCGCGCCGGTCGAACTCGCGCCCTGCCAACAGAGGCACGCCCACCGTAGCGAAGTACTCCTCCCCAATATGTTCGCGGTAAACCGTGCGCAGTGTCTGACCTCCGCTTTCCGGGACGGACACCGGCGTATCGGCCTGTTCGGCGGACAGCCATCCAAACGGGGCGGTCCCGCTCAAGGACACGGCGCGCACGCCTTCGCTGAGCGACAACTCGCCCGGCAACGCTATAAGGAGCGCCGCCGTTTCTTCCACGGAATTGCCATCGCGTACGGGGTCCAGTGAAACGAGGCTGAGGTTAGTCACATCGAAGCCGGGGTTTACGCGGGTGATGAGCAGGAAGGCCGTAGCTACGAGCCCCGTGACGAACACGAGCATGAGGGACGCCGCCATCTGACCCATTACAAAGACGTTGCGCAATCCCAAGCGGCCGTAGCCGCGTAGCGGAGCCTGCGCGCCCTGTTTCAGCGTGGCGCCCATATCGATGCGGGCCGAGGTCAGCGCGGGCGCCAATCCGAAACCTATGCCCGCGGCTACCGCGACGGCCAGCGTCCACGCCAGCGCTCGCAGGTCGATATGGCAGTGCAACTCGATAGGTGTCGCCGCCGGGACCGGCAGCGAGGAGAGGACGCTTGAGAACCCGTAGGCCATGAGGACGCCGCCCGCCCCGCCCACGAGGGACAGCAGCACGCTCTCCGTCAGCAATTGCCGGACCAGTCGCGGCCGGCTGGCGCCCACGGAGAGACGCACGGCGATCTCCTTCCGCCGCTCGCCGCCGCGGGCCAGTAGCAGATTCGCCAGGTTTGCGCATAGCAGCGCCATCACCAGCGCCCAAAGGACGGCTTCGAACGTGATCGTGAACTTGCGCTGCTCGGGAGTGGCATACATCACGGTTCCGGCAGGCATGAGCCGAAGCCGCCAACCGTTCTCACGCCGTATCCCCCGCTCCCTGTCCAGATTGCGAGCGGTGGCGTTGAAAGCGGCTTCGGCGCCCGGCAAAGTCACACCCGGCGCAAGCCGGAACACCGGCCGGAAAATCTCGCGGCCTGTGTTGTGCAACGGGTCGGAGCCCAGTTCCGGAATCGAGATAAGGTTGCATGTCGCCGGTACGAACAAATCCGCGGGGTTCCCCGGCCAGATGCCCAGGAAATCCTCTCGGCCGATTCCCACGATGGTGGCTTCGCGGCCGTTCAGCCGCAGCGTACGGCCCACGGCGTCCGGGTCCGCCCCAAGGTGTGCGCGCCAGAAGCGGTCGCTCACCACCACCACGGGCGGCATGCCGGGCTTCTCCGTCTCAGGGCTGAAGAATCGTCCCATTGCCGGCGTCGCGCCCAACGTCGAGAAATAGCCGGGCGAAACCACATGTCCGTTGAAACGTTCCGCTACCGCAGTCCTCGCCCCGCCGAATGCCACGGCAAACGGTACTGGTCCGAGGACGGCCGCGCCCGCGGCGACCACTAGGCGTTGCTCCCGATAGCGCTCGAAAGACGGATACGAAACAAGGCCCCAACGGAAGGTCGCCAGCGCCGCGGGATCGCGAACGCCGGGAGGCGGTCCCACGATGGCGCCGATCTCGCTGCGGACCGCGCAACACATGCCGATGCCGATCGCCATCGAAAGGACCGCCAAGGACGCGAAGCCTGGCGACTTGCGAAGCGTCCGCAGGGCATAGGTCACGTCCTGCCGGATCTCCAGAAGATACGTCGCGGGTAACCGAACGGCGATATCGGCGAGGAGCCGCAGAAGGCCGGGCAGCCCATACCGGCGCAGAGACTTCGGGAATGGCGTCCGCGCCCAGCCGGTCGAGGTCCTCTCCGTAAACCATTCGGAATTCGTCCGGGTACGCGCTCGCCAGTCGGCCGTATAGCGTCAAACAGAAGTCCACCCGGCTCATCAGTAGGCCTCCTGCCGGCGCTTCTTATGCGCCATCCGGAGCATCTGCTGCATTCGTTCGCACTCCAGATCCAGCACGTTCCTTCCGAAGCGCGTCAGCCGGTAGTAGCGGCGCCGAGCGTCATCCAGTTCAGCCGCCGGTCGCTCATCGGACTCCTCGATCAGGCCATCGGCGATCAACCGTTGCAGCGTGCCATACAGCGTGGCGGGCCAGATGCGAACGGCTCCGTTCGTCCGCTGCAAAACCTCCTGCATGATGCCGTACCCGTGCTGCTCGGCGCCCACCAGCGAGAGCAGAATGTGAAACCAGTTGTTGTGAAGCGGCAGGAATGAGGCGGGACTCTTATCTATCATCAATCATATGTATATGCTAGCATATAGATCGTTGTCAAGCACTAATCCGAAACTCCGAAGTTGAGCTCAAAAAGCGTTCAGCCTGCGCGCCAGAGAACAAAAGGTGGAACGGGTTGTATCAGGGCTTGCCTTTAGAGGAACTTGCAAAAATAACCGTTTGGGGGCAAAAGCGCCTAAATGCGGAAGTGCGGTTGCAGTCGTTTGTTGAACATGCGATTTCCCGAAATATGCAGACCCGCAAAAATGCGAATTTTGCAAGTTCCTCTTTAGGCATGCCGAATGAGCGAGAGAAACGAGGGCTTCAGCCCCTGACTCTGAAGCGGCGGCTAAAGCCGTTCGGTTGGTTAGCCTTGTACGGCACGCCTAAAGGCATGCCCTGATACAAAACCAACCCCCCGCTTTGGGATTCAGGCTAATTGGTGATTGGGGCGCCGGCGCACCGCGTGAAGCTCTGGTATATCCCGTGGTATTGCCTTATACTTAAGGCGTGAGGAAACGGCGAACCCTTTACATCAAGAATCCCGCCGCTCACCGACTGGCGGAGCAGGTAAGCAAGCAAATGGGCGTCACCCTCACCGAGGCCGTCATCCGAGCGCTCGAAGAGCAGGTCCGGAAAGCGCCGAGGCCCGTCGATTGGAACAGGGTCAACGAGATTCTTGCCCGCTTCGACGCGCTCCCGGTTCTCGATTCCAGATCGCCCGATGAGATACTCGGCTACGACGAGTTCGGCCTTCCAAACTGATGGTGATCGACTCATCGGCGCTCATTGCCATCATTCGACATGAACCGACGCGAGCGGCCCTGCTGACGGAAATCGCGGCGCGAACGTGCACGATCTCGGCCGTCTCTCTATTGGAGACGGGCGTCGTGCTGCGAGGACGCTTCGGCGCCGATCACGTGTCCTTGATGTACCAGTTGATCGACACTCTCGCGATCGCGGTGGCCCCCTTCGACGACGCGCAGTCCCGGCGCGCCATAGCCGCTTTCGCTCGCTTCGGCAAGGGGATGGGACATCCCGCCCAACTCAACTTCGGGGATTGCGCGGTTTACGCTCTCGCCTCGCTGAGAGCCGAGCCGGTGCTCGCGCTTGGCGCCGATTTTTCCGCCACCGATTTGAGCGTCATCCAGCCCTGAGTGATCGGTCTCCCGGGAAGTTCCGCGAAGATACTCACACCGCCACCGTTCGCGGGTTAGCCGTGAGCAGCTTGTTCTCGATCGCGTAGCGCATCAGGTCGTCGCGGAACTGCGGGGCGGCTACCTGAATCATAGCCTCAGCGCGTTCGCGAATGCACTTGCCGTGCAGGTACGCCGTTCCGTACTCGGTGATAACCCAATGCACGTCGCCGCGGGAAGTCACTACGCCCGCGCCCGATCTCAGGACGGGAACGATGCGCGAGATGGCGCCATCCTTGGCGGTGGCGGGCAGAGCGATGATGGGCACCCCGCCCTTCGAGCGCGCCGCGCCGCGGATGAAATCCACCTGGCCGCCGATCCCGCTGAACGGCGCCTGGCCGATGGAATCCGAACAAACCTGGCCCGTGAGATCCACCTCCAGCGCCGCGTTGATGGCCACCATGCGCTCGTTTTGAGCGATGACAAACGGGTCGTTCACATACTCGGTGCGGTAGTATTCCATGGCCGGGTTGTTATGCATGAAGTCGAACAGCCGCTTGCTGCCCAACGCGAACCCCGCTACCGTCTTCCCCTTGTGTATCGACTTGCGGGAGTTATTGATGACGCCCGACTGCATAAGGTCCACCACCGAGTCCGGCGTCATCTCGCTGTGGACGCCCAGATCGCGGTGGTCGCCGAGAAGCCCCAGCACCGCTTCCGGTATCCCGCCGATGCCAGTCTGAAGAACGGCGCCGTCCGGAATGAGATTGGCGATGCGACGCGCGATGGCGCGGTGAGCGTCCGTGATCTCGTGGCCGGGGTACTCGATCAGCGGATGAGAAGATTCGACCAGCATGTGCGCGCGGCTGACGTGTACGAACGTGTCGCCGAACGTACGCGGAACCTGGTCGTTGATCTCCACAATCACGCAGCGCGCCCGATCGAGAACGGCATGCGTGATATCCACGCTCGGTCCGAGGGACATATAGCCGTGCTCATCCGGCGGGGTGCATTGCAGCAGGGCGACATCGATGGGCCGCTCGCCCGAGCGTATAACGCCTTCGATCTCGTGCAGGAAGATGGGCGTGTAGTCACCGCGCCCCTCCTGAACGGCGCGCCGGACGTTGCCCGCCAGAAACAGGCCCCGATGACGGAAATGGCCCTCGAAGCACGGGTCTACGTACTCCGCGCGTCCGAACGTGGCCATGTGCATGATTTCCACGTCGCATAGCTCGGAACCGCGCGCAACCAGCGCACTTAGAAGCAGTTCCGGCTCGGCGCATCCGTTGTGAACGTAGATGCGATGGCCGGAGGTCACCGCCCCAACCGCCACCTCGGGAGATACGATCTTTGAACGGTACTCAGCGCAACTTGCCATGAAACACCTCTAGATGGTGGTGGCTCAGGTCTCTCTATATATAATCGGACGATTCTCTCTAAAATTCAAGGCCATCTTTGCCGCATCGGACCGGCCCAAATCGTCCGTGAGTGCGCCGCCGCCCGCGCCCTGCCATGTTTTACAATCACTACACGATGCGGAAACTCACTTTACTCCTCCTGGCGGTTGCGCCTTTTGTCGCCCTGGCTCAGAAGAAGCCGATTACCTTGGAAACGTTGAATCAAGGCGGCCGGGGAGGCGGAGGTGGTGGCCGAGGAGGCTTTGGAGGGCCTGCCGTCTGGGCGGTGGACGGCAAAACCTACCTCCAGCGGGATGGCTCCAAGCTGGTCTGGTACGACCCAGCCACCCAAGCCACAAAGGACTTCATCGCCACCGATGGCATCGTCGCCGCGGCGGTTCCCGCTCCGCGTGAGGATGGCCCATTCGACTGGCAAAACCGCCGCGTGACGTCGGGAACGCTCCAGTTCTCCGATTCCGGCAAGGAACTGCTGTATCCCTCGGGCGGCGATCTTTTCCTGATCCACGTGGACACTGGGAAATGGGATCAACTCACCAAGACCCCCATCGCCGAACTCGACCCCAAGCTGTCGCCCGATGGGAAGACGGTAGCCTTTCGCCGGGGCTTCGATCTTTACACCGTGGACGCGGCCTCCGGTAAGGAGACGCGCCTGACGCAGAACGGTTCGGAGACGCTGCGCAACGGCGCGCTGGATTGGGTCTACCCGGAGGAACTGGATCTGGGCACTGCCTACTGGTGGTCGCCGGATTCAAAATCCGTCTTCTACCTCCAGTTCGATACGAGCCGCGAGCCCGTGTTTCCGCACGAAGACCTGCTGCGAGTGCGCGCGCTGTTCGAGCCGCAGCGGTATCCGCAGGTCGGTGAAAACAATGCCGAGGTCCGGCTGGGCGTGGTTCCGGCGGCGGGCGGCGCTACAAAGTGGCTGGATGCGGGCGATACGCGCGACGCATACCTGATCGCCCGCGGCGGCTGGATGCCGGATTCGAAGGCAGTCTACGCGATCCGGCTGAACCGTGTGCAGACGAAGCTCGAGATGCTGGCAATCGACGTCGCTTCGGGCGAAGCCAAGACAGTATTTAGCGAAACCGATCCGTATTGGATCAATCTCTCGGGTGACATCCGGTTCCTGAAAGACGGCAAGCGTTTCCTGTGGACCAGCGAGCGGGACGGTTTCCGCCACATTTACCTTTATTCCCTCACTGGCGATGCCGTGAAGCAGTTGACCAAAGGCGCATGGGAGGTGAGCGCCATCAACGCGGTGGATGAAGCGGCCGGCCTGGTGTTCTACAGCTCGACCGAGACGTCGCACATGGAGCGGCAGCTTTACAGCGTGAAGCTGGATGGAACCGACAAGCGCCGGCTGACTCAGGAAGCCGGAACGCATAACGTCACCTTGAGCCCCACCGGCGCGTTTTATCTGGACAACTTCTCCAGCCTTGAATCTCCCTCGCGCGAGACGCTGCATTCGGGCGACGGCAGACAGTTGGCGGTGATTCGCGAGGCGGACCGCTCGCAAGCGGACCAGTACGTGATTCTGCCGACGGAAATCGTCTCCTTCAAAGCCGCCGATGGCGTAACGACGCTATACGGCCGCCTGATCAAGCCCGCCGACTATCAGCCGGGGAAAAAGTATCCCATGGTGATGACGGTTTACGGCGGCCCGGGCGTGGCGCTGCCCATTCATAATTCCTGGCAGGGAAATATCAGCTTCGACCAGGTGCTCGCGCAGCACGGCTACGTGGTCTGGCAGTCCGAGAATCGCGGCGGCCTGGGCCGCGGGCACGCGTTCGAAACGGATATCTATCACAAGCTGGGCGTCACGGAACTGGCCGATCAGGTGGCGGGCGTGAAGTACCTTGTCGCGCAGGGGATCGTGGACCCGGACCGCGTGGGCGTTCACGGTTGGAGCTACGGCGGGTTCATGACCGCCAATGCGTTACTGAATGCGGCCGACGTGTTCAAATGCGGCGTGGCGGGCGCTCCGGTGACCGACTTCATGAACTACGACACCATTTACACCGAGCGCTATATGGGCCTGCCGAAGGACAACCCCGACGGCTACAAAGTGACGCAATTAGCCGCCAAGGCCGGCAACCTGAAGGGCCGGCTCATGCTCATGCACAATTTCGAAGACGATAACGTGCTGTTCCAAAACACCATGCAACTGATCAACGCGCTGGAACAGGCCGGAAAGGTCTTCGACTTCGTGCTCTACCCGCAGAAATCGCACGGCGTCTCGGGCGCGCTGACGCGCCAGGAAAACGCTACTATGCTGGAGTTTTTCGATAGGTGGCTGAAGTAGGTCGCGACGCCCGGTTTGCCTTTTCGCCAACTGCCGTCTGACGCAGTACTCTGTATGTAGGAACGGCGTATGACCATCGATGAATTGAGAGCGTCGAGCCGGGACGCCATCCTGGCGACGGCGGCCCGTCATGGGGTAACGCGGGTCCGCGTATTCGGATCGTTTGCACGCGGCGAGGCCCGCCCGGACAGCGATCTGGATCTATTGATTGAGCGAGGCCCGCATAGAACCCCCTTCTTTCCGGGAGGACTGGTAGCGGATTTGGAGGAATTGGTAGGACGAAGGGTAGAGGTCTCGACCGAGAGGTCTCTTCCGCCTCGAATTCGCGACAGCGTTCTCGGCGAGGCCGTCCCACTTTGAAGAGCGATCTCCTCTACGTCGACCATATCCTCGAATGCATACGGCGCATCGAGGAGTACGTAGCGGGGGGATGGGAGGCCTTCGCAAAAAGCACTCAAGCCCAGGACGCCGTCGTTCGGAACCTTCAGGTCTTGGCGGAATCGAGCAAGCGGATCGGCAAAGAACGCCAAATGGGATTTCCGGGCGTTCCCTGGCGCCAACTCGCGGGATTCCGCAACGTTGCCGTCCACGGCTACTTCGATATCGATCTTCAGTACATCTGGGAAATTGTGACGCTCGATCTTCCGTCGCTGAAGACCAACCTTATGGCGCTGCGGGAACGACTGACGGACCCGGCGCTATAAGGCGAACATCCAACGGCATTACCGCGAGGAAAACGCCACCGTGCTGGAGTTTTTCGATAGGTGGTTGAAATAAGAAATGGGACCCGCCCGTTTGGACTGGCCCCAAATTAGATATCTGTCGGTTGGAAACGTGTACGCCCGCTACCTCGGTATCCCCAGCGATTCCGTCACCTTGACCAGCGTATTGACTAGACGCTCCACCTGCGCTTCCGTGTGCGCCGCGGTGCACGAAATGCGCAGCAGGTTCTGCGCGGCGGCCGGACGCAGCACCGGATTGATGTAGATGCCTTGTTCCAGCAGTGCCTTGCAGATGCGGCAGAGGTCCATCTCGTCCTCCACCACGACCGGCACGATCGGAGTCTCTCCGGGCAGTACCTGGAACTCGCGTGTGCGCAGTTCCTCGCGCAGCAGCCGCGCCACGCGCAGGAGCCGCTCGCGGCGTTCCGGTTCGGCCTTGAGGATGTCCAGCGCCGCGTTCACCGCCGCCACCGAGCCCGGCGGGAGCGCCGCCGAAAACACAAACGGCCGGGCCGTGTGTTTCAGGTAGTCGATCACCGCCCGCTCGCCGGCGATGAAACCGCCGACGGACGCCAGCGACTTGCTGAACGTGCCCATGACGATATCGACTTCGTCCAGCACGCCCTGATGCTCGGCCGCGCCGGCGCCGGTCGGCCCCAGCACGCCGATGCCGTGCGCCTCATCCACGTACACGCGCGCGCCGTACGGCTTCGCCAGCCGCGTAATGCCCCGCAGATCGGCGACGTCGCCTTCCATGCTGAACACGCCTTCCGACACGATCAGGATGCTTTCGTCGGGCGGGCAGTTCTCCAGGCATTTTTCGAAGTGATCCAGGTCGTTGTGGCGGAAGCGTACCGTCCGCGCCGGCGACCGTAGCGCGCCCTCCACCAGGCTGGCATGCAGATTGTGGTCGCAGATCATCACGTCGCCCTTTTCGGTTAGCGCGGAAAGGGTGGCGTAATTGGCCTGGAAACCGGTACCGAAGGTGATGGCGGCTTCCTTGCGGACGAACGCGGCCAGGTCGTGTTCCAGCTTGACGTGCAGGTCCAGCGTTCCGTTCAGCAGGCGCGAACCGCTGCACCCGCTGCCATATTTCCGGATCGCCTGGGCGGCGGCTTCTTTGACTTTCGGATGAGTGATGAGGGACAGGTAATCGTTCGACCCGAACATCATCACCTTGCGCTTTCCGATCCTTACTTCGCCCGGACCGCAGCCCTCACGGTCCCCGAAGACTTCGAACCACAAGTACAGCCCGGCGGACTTCATATCACCCGGACGGGTGAACTTCCGGCATTTCTCAAACAGGTCGGTAGAGCCACTGACCTTCCGCTTGCCGGCTACGTCGGTACTCGATAAGCGCATGGTATTTAGTTCCAATCGTAAATTCGATACGTCTTATAGCGCTTGGCTCCCATGGCCGTCAGGGAGCGGTTCATTAGTACATTATCTTCCAATATCCAGGACATTTCGCAGTCGTAGAGCCCATTCTTGCGCGCTGCGGCCATGAGCGCGCCGTAAAAACCGGCCGCCACGCCCGTAGCGCGGAACTCTTCGACGACTCCCAAGGCGATCACCCGGAGAGTCTTGATCCTTCGTTGATGATACAGAATTTTGAGCAGGCCTGTGGGGAACAGGTTGCCCTTCGCGGGCTTTAGGGCCTGGTTGATGTCGATCAGGGCCAGGGCGAATCCCACCATTTTCCCGCCCTTTTCTCCAATCAGGACGTAATCGGGCTTCAGAATCTGCTTCATGTCCTTGCCCTGAAGCATGAACTCGTCCCGAGTCATGGGGACGAATCCCCAGTTTTTCTCCCAGGCGGAATTGTAGACTTCCCAAACGCCTTCCACTTCGGCCTGAAACCGCTTCACATCGATCGGCCGGACGCCGATGCCCTGCTTCGCAAAGGAGCGCGCGGCCACGCGAACCACCTTGTCGCCGTCGGCTTCCGCGACCTTGGAATAGTAGGCGTACAGATCTTTGGCCTTCCGCAGGCCGATCCGGTCCATCAGCGCGGGATAGTACCTGGGGTTATAAGTCATCATCACGATGGGACTGGAATCGAACCCATCCGTGAGCATGCCGCACTCGTAATTCGTGGAGGGATTCATCGGGCCGCGCAAGAACTTCGCGCCGCGCGCGAATACCCAACGGCGCGCCTCCTCCAAAAGGGCTCGGGCGGCCTCTTCGTCGTCCAGGCACTCAAAGAACCCAAAGAAACCCGCCTCCTCGCCCTGGAACTTGTTGTAGGCCTTGTCCAGAATGGCGGCTATGCGGCCCACCGCCTTGCCGTCCCGCAACGCCAGGAAGAACTCGGCTTCCGCATTGGCATAGAACGGGTGCTTTGCGCGGTCGAGCAATTTACGCACTTCGATCCGCAACGGTGGAACCCAGTAGGGATCGTTCCTGTACAGGTCATACGGGAATTCCACGAACTCCCGCATCCGCTGCTTACTGTCGGCGGGGACTACCTCGATGCCTCCCAATCGCCAGGCCCCCTTTAGGATAGGTTTTTGTACAAATGCGGCGCCACGAGAATCAACACAGTCGCGACCACGCCGCCGGCCAAAACGTCTACCGAGTAATGGTATCGAAGATAAACTGTAGCAAAAATGAGGGACGGAGTGTAGAAGAAATAGACCCTGAATAACCGCTTCGATACCAGGCGGCTTCCCCACAGGGCCAGGAGGGTCATCTCCGTGTGTCCGCTGGGAAAACAGTCGTAGTGGGAAGATTCCAGCCGGTTCAGCGTCCCCTGCATCCGGTCGAACAACCAGAGCCCCTGTAACCTTATGTGCTGCAAGTGGTTAAGCCAGAATCGCGGCCCCCGCGCGGGAACCAAAACGTAGCCGATGTAGGAGACCAGGAAGCCCAGCGCGATTAAAAAACCATAATATTGGAACTTCCCAAACTCGCGCTTCCGCCAGAGCAGATAGCAGACGAGGATCACCGCGGGCACAAACAGCGTGTAAGCGAGCTGTAGGAGCTCGGTAAGCAGGGGCTCGTGAATCCGCTCCAGCCAGACCGTCGGATTCACCCCCCAGATGCGCATATCCAGATCCGCCAAGGCCTGATCCGCGCGCCATCCGCGCACCGGCGGGATCAGGATCGCCATCTCTTTGAAGCACGCGGCCACCGCAGGAAGCGGATACCAGTGCCGGAAGACCCGGGTGGTGGCGTTTGGCCTCTTGACCTCGAACATCAGCAATGCCACTCCGCCGGCGTGAATGGCCATAAGGGTGGCCGCTTCGGGAATCTGCTTCCACCAGATCGCTATCAGCGTGGAAGTAAACAGAACAAAGACGAGAATGATCTTATCGACCGGCCAGAAACGCCGGCCGTTGTGCGGCAGTGGCGCTGGAGAGCTGTCGGACGAGCCCGCTGGAACGGGCGGCCTCAGTACTTCAGCCATCCAGCCTCCTTGTACCACGCAAGTGTTACAGCCAGACCTTCCTCAAGTCCCGTCTGGGCCTCGAAGCCGAGTTCCTCGCGAGCCCGTTTGGGGTCGCACGTCCAGGACGGCTGGCGGGCCTCCAAGATCTTGTCGCGGGAGACGATGCTGGGCCGCCGCCTGAGCCGCCCCCAACCCTCCAGGCAGACGGCGATTGTCCAAGCCGCCGACAGCGGAACCCGGTAGACCTTGGGCGGCTGCTTCCCCATGGCCCGCGCGGCTGCCGCAAACAGTTCGCGCCAGGAAGCCGGCTGCCGGTGGGCCATGAAATAAGTCCGCCCCTCGGCGCGTGGGTCGCGCGCCGCTACCAACAAGCCCTCCACAAGGTCGCCGACGAATATCGCGCTGAACATGCGGTCGCCGCCGGCGATCTCGACAGTCCGGCCCCTGGCTACCGGCTTCAGCATTTGAAACACGCCGTCATCTTTGGGCCCATAGACCACGGGCGGGCGAACAATCGCCGCTCCGGGCAGCGCATCCCGGACGATCCGCTCCGCCGCCAGCTTCGATTTTCCGTACTCGCTCACCGGCCTCGGCTCGCGCGCCTCGTCGATCATCTCGCCAGGTCCCGCCGCCGCCAGGGAACTCACATGCACGAACCGGACTTGGCGGCCAGCCACGGCGCGGGCCAGCGTGCCACTAGCGTGGGCGTTGCCTGCATAGTAGTCCGCAGCGCGAAGCGCCTTGGTCACGCCGGCTAGGTGGATCACCGTATCGACGCCGCGCAGGGCCTCTTCGACGCCCCGGCCACTGCCCAAATCCGCCAGCGCGATCTCAGCCGATGGGGGTAGCAAGCCGGGTGGAATCGCGCGGCGTACCAGACAGCGGACTGGCTCTCCGGCCGCCGCCAGCTTCGCCACCAAATGCCCGCCGATGAAACCGGTTGCGCCGGTGACAAGAAGCATAAAGGATAGACTAACGCACGACGGGACCTCCAGCCGGGTTCCTATTGCGGCAGAGGCGCACGCCAAGCCCCCCGCGTACTTCCAAAATGCCGGAGAGCCGGCGTCCACGGCCCGAGCGGGTTACAATCCGAGTCACGGGTCCAAAACGAATGACCTATCGCCGGGCTCTGCGCGTCGTTTGTTCCTTGGCGTCCGTCGCGGCACTCACTGGGGTGCTGCGAGGCTGGCTGCATGTCAATGCGACCACAGCGGGCTTGGCCTATCTGACGCTCATACTGGCGATCGCCGGCGCGTGGGGGTTCGTGGAAGCCGCCGTCGCCGCATTGGTGGCGACCGCAGCCTTCAACTTTAACTTCCTGCCGCCCATCGGAACGTTCACCATCGCCGATCCGCAGAATTGGGTGGCGCTGGCGGCGTTTCTGACTGTTGCGCTGATTGCCAGCCGGCTCTCGGCGACCGCCAAGCAGCGGGCCATCGAGGCCGACGAGCAGCGAGGGGACGTGGAGCGCTTGTACTCCTTCAGCCGGGCCATCCTGCTCATTGGCGAGAACGAGCCGTTCCCCCGCCAGCTTGTGCGGAAACTGGCCGAGGTTTTCGAGCTTGATGCGGCTGTGCTCCACGACCGCCGCACGGGGGAGTTTCATCGCGCTGGCCCTGTCGAGTTCGAGGCGCTGGACGAGCAACTGCGCGAGGCCGCTCTGAGCGGCTCCGGTTATGCGGACCCGGCCCACCGCCGGGTCATCACAGCCGTGCGCCTGGGAGCCGAACCCATAGCCAGCCTCGGGCTGCAAGGGCCGCTCCGGCCGGATTCCGTGCTCCAGGGTATCGCCAACCTGACGGCCATCGGTCTCGAACGGGCGCGGGCGCAAGACCTGGCGCACCAGGTGGAGGCCGCCCGCCAGAGCGAGCGCCTGCGCACCACGCTCATCGACGCCATGGCGCACTCGCTGAAAACGCCTCTGACCTCCATCCGCGCCGCCACCACCTCGCTTCTGGACAATCCGTCCCAGCCGGCCGAAACCTTGTTGGAACTGGTGAAGATCGCCGACGAGGAGGCCGCAAGGCTTCAGATCCTCATTGACGACGCCGTCGAACTCGCGCGGCTGGATACGGCTCAGATCGATGTGCAACTGGAGGAGTCTGCGCCGGAGGAGTTGGCGAGGTCCGCGGTGGCGTCGATGGCTCCGGAGATTGAGGACCGGCCGGTAGAGGTCGTCTGCGGCCCATGCCCGGCGGTCGCGGTGGACCGGCGGCTGATGAGGTTGGCGCTCCGCCAACTTCTGGACAATGCGCTCAAATACTCGCCTCCCGGAACGCGGGTTACGGTGAGCGTCCGCGCGCGGGAAAGCTCAATCGTCATTGAGGTGACGGACCTTGGCCCTGGGATTCCGCTCGCGGAGCAGGGGCGCATTTTCGAGCGCTTCTACCGCAGCCCGTCGGTGAGCGCGCAAGCGCCGGGCACCGGCCTGGGCCTCAGCATCGCGGCGCGGATCGCGCGAGCGCACAATGGAGAATTAAGGGTGACGAGCCGGCCGGGCGAGACCACCTTCCGCATGGAAATCCCGGCGGAGAAGGCAGGAGGAAGCATTGAGCGCGGGCCGCATACTGGTGATTGACGACGAGCCGCAGATCCGCCGCATCATGCGGACCACCCTGACCGGCGCGGGCTACGAGGTGGACGACGCGCGAACGGGCGAGGAGGGCCTCGACAAGGTGCGCGAGTTCCGCCCGGACCTGGTGCTCCTCGATATGAACATGCCCGGGATGGGCGGGCTGGCCGCCTGCAAGGCGCTCCGGGCGGACCCGAACGTAGCGATCGTCATGCTGACGGTGCGCGACTCCGAGAAAGACAAGGTGCTAGCGCTCGACGCCGGAGCGGACGATTTTGTCACCAAGCCTTTCAGCACGCCGGAACTTCTGGCGCGCATCCGCGCGGCTCTGCGGCGCGTGCCCGTCCTCCAGTCGGCCCCAACCAAGCTGCAAATCGGCGCGCTGGAAATCGATTTCATCGCACGGACAGTCGCTCGCGCGGGAAGCGTTTCGCGGCTGACGCCGAAGGAATTGGACCTGCTCCGGTATCTGACGCAGCGCCCCAACCAGGCGCTCTCTCATCGCGAGTTGCTACAAGCGGTCTGGGGTCCGGACTACGGCGATCAGGTGGACTACCTGCGCGTCTTTATCCGCAACCTGCGAAAGAAAATCGAGGCCAATCCCGATCAACCCGAGTTCATCACCACGGAGCCTTGGGTGGGCTACCGGTTCAACTCCAAGCCGGAGGCGGAGTAGCGCGGCTGGCCGGCCATCCTCCTACTCCCGCGCCGCGGGCTCGCGCTCGCTCACGATCACAACTTGCATCTCCTTGGCAAGATCGACGATCTCGCGGACGGGATCCCGCCGCAAGGCTGAATACCAGCGGTTCGCGCGGGGGCGCGCCAGATAGATCTGTGTGATTCCATTGCGGCGCCCGAATTCGACGAGCGCGGCGGCGACGTTCTCGCCCTCCAGCACTCGAGTTTCGATGCGCAGGTTGCGCGCGAAGTTGAGGTGGCGTTCGAGAGCCTCTCCGCGGGGGGAGTCGGTTGCCCGGTCTTTCTGCGCCCCAGATGGTCCCACCGCTACGGCGAAGCATTCCACCCCGAGGAAATCGCTCACGCGCCGCGCGCGCCGGATGACCATGGCCGATTCCGGACGCTCCGTAATAAGTACTAGGATTTTATCCTTGGCGCGTTCCTCTATCGCTCCCGCGCCCGAAGTTCCCTGCGCCGGGCTTTCCTCGATCTGCTTGCCGACTTCGTGCGCGGCCTGCCGGAGCGCCAACTCGCGCAAAGCCACGAGAGTGGCTTCGCGGAAGAAGAACTGCCGGGCTCGCTCGGCTTTTTCGCGCGCATAGACCACGCCGCGATCCAGCCGATGCAGAAGAGCGCGCGCCGTGAGGTCGATCATCACCACCTCGTCGGCTTTCTCCACCACCCAGTCTGGAATGGTCTCGCGGACGCGGATGCCGGTGATTTGAAACACCTGGTCGTTCAGGCTTTCCAGGTGCTGGATGTTCATGGTGGTCAGCACGCCGATACCGGCGTCGAGCAGCGCCTCCACGTCTTCCCAGCGTTTCGCGCGGCCGGAGCCCGGAACGTTGGTGTGCGGATATTCGTCCACGGCGCAGACCGCCGGGTGGCGCGCCAGAACGGCGTCCGTGTCCATCTCCTCAAAGGAAGTCCCGCGGTATTCCACCCGCTTGCGAGGCACGAATTCCAGTCCTTCCGATTGGGCGATGGTGTCCTGGCGGGCATGAGGCTCGAAGTAACCCACCACCACATCGACGCCTTGCGCCTTCAGTTCCTGGGCCTCTTCCAGCATCTTGTAGGTCTTGCCGACGCCGGCTGCGTAACCCATGAAGATCTTCAGTTTGCCGCGCTTCGATTCGGCCATGGCGGTTAGTGCGGAAACACCCGAATGTCCATGCCGCGAGACTGGCGGATCAGCCTGTCCACCGGCGTGCCCCACATCCTCGACCACGCCCCGCGCCGCTGGCTGTGGCCGATGAACAGTTGCGTTACGCCGTGCGACTTCGCAAAACCGAGCAGCAGGTCGATGGGATCTTCGCCATCCAGAATCTCCACGCGCGCCCCGGCCTCGCGGGCGATCGCCAGCTTCTCGTCCAGCGCCGTCCGGTCGGTCTGCGAAAGCTCCGGTTGATGGACGTACGCCGCAATCAAGTCGGCATGAAACCGGTCCGCCACCGTTCGCGCCACGCCCATCATCTCGCTCACGTTCGCTCGCGGCGTCACGCAGACCATGATCCGCTCGTGCGCGGCGAACTGCTGTCCGATGCCGTGGCGCTCCATATACTCGTTGAGCTCGCGGTCCACCACATCCGCCGCCAGCACCAGCGCCAGTTCCCGCAGTTTCACCATGCGCTGCTGGCGTACCGCTTGATCCGCCATCCGTTCCGGAGATGGATCGAACGGCGCCTCGGCCGGCGCGTCCACCAGTTCGATTTCGTCGGCGCTCTGGATAAACGCAACCGGAACCGTTTCCTTAACGTGCTTGCCGGTGATGGCCTCCACACGCTCGCGCATCTCCTCGATGTACTGGATATTGACGGAAGCCACAACCTTGATGCGCTGATCCAGCAGGTTTTCGACGTCCTGCCAGCGGGTGCGATTGCGCGCGCCGGGCGGGTTATCGTAAGCGAGGCCGTCAATGAAGCAAACGCTTGGGCGCCTTCGGATGATTCCTTCCAAGTCGATCATGGAAGCGTTCCCGGCGGTTTTGAGCGGGATGACTTCCATATTCGCCAGCAGCGCCTGAACTTCCGGAGATACGCCCGGCTGCACCGCGCCGATCACGACGTCCTGGCCGCGCTCGCGGCGGCGGCGGGCCTCGTCCAGCATGCGGAACGACTTGCCTACGCCGGAGGCGTACCCGAGAAAAATCTTCAGATATCCCTTGGTGTCCGACCGTTCCTCGGCCTGGGCCTGAAGCAATAGCTCTTCGGGGGTCCTGCGGCGTAGCACCTGCGCCATGCGATATTCAATCTACCACGCGACTGGCCTGCCGCACGGCGTTCAGGCTGTTGCGGCGGCCCCATGGCGGTCATTCCAAACCGCCTGCCGCCGGGCTTGGCTGACACACAGTGGCGAACCGCGCTAGCCTCAAACGGCCTCCTCAATCTTTCCAAATAGGCCCGGACGCCGGGCCGCTCTTGATTGTGATACTTCCTCGGCCCATGCGCAGAAGAATGCGCCGCGCCGGAGCCGGCCCCGAGTGAAGGAAGCGAGCGCCGAATACATATTGGTGGGCGCCATAACCCGAAAAATCCGAAGAAACGCCGCCCATCCTCGTTCTCGCGTCGATCGCGAACGGACCGGGGTCGGGCAACATCACGATCATGTCGCCGGTGTGACTATTCACTTCGATGTCTCCGCTCACGTCGCCAACCCAGACATAACCGTTGTCGTGGTGGATGACCAGCCGCGAGGCGCGGGGCACATGGACCGTGTACTCCACGGTTATGCCGCGCTTGTTATTCGGCGGAACCGGAGTGGTCAGGATGATGCGCCCTGAAGGAAGCACGGAAGTCAGAAGGCTGTTGCGTTTGGGGAGGGTTGTCGAAATCGTCAATTCTCTATTGGAAGGCCTTTCGGTGACTACATGCACCTCTTCCGCGAAACGCTTCTCAATCTTCCGCTTCTCATCGGGCGAGTAGTAGCCGTCGGTGGACTTCGTAGTGGTGACTTCGACTTCCGGCTCGTCCCAGCCTTCTACCGTCAAGTAACCGTACGAATTGTCTAAACGAATCTCACCGCCCGGCGCGAACTCGAACCTCTCGGAGCTGCTCACCTGGAACGGGCGCTTGGGAGCGGACTCGGCCGGCCCGTCCGCGCCAAACAAAGGCGAAACAGCCCCAACCGCGCAGAATGCCAGTAGCCCCGCGAATCTGGCTGTCATCTGGGATCTTCTCCAGCTCTTTGCGCGCGGCCGGCGCTCACCATTCGCAAGTATCTCCGTGCGAGCTCCCTGATCTGCTCTTCCCGCATGACGGGTAACGCCTCCGGGTTGATCAGTTCCGCTCCGATGCCCAGCGCGGCGGCTCCGGCCGCGATGAAACTCGAAGCGGTTTGTTGATTGACTCCGCCGGTGGCGATCAGCGCCACCTCGGGAAACGGATGTTTCAGGGCTCGAATATAGGCGGGGCCGCCCAGGGACCCGCAAGGAAAGACCTTCACAAAGTCGGCGCCCGCCTTCCAGGCTGCGATGATTTCGGTGGGGGTCAGGGCGCCGGGGAAGCAAACGAGATCGTGCTTCAGCGCGAACTCCAGTACTTCCGGGACCAATCCCGTACTTGTCAGGAACCTGGCTCCCGCGTCGAAACACCGCTGCGCCGTCCCGGCGTCCAGCACGGTGCCCGCGCCAACGACCATCTCGGGGAAGTTCTTGGCCAGGTGCGAAATCACCTCGGTTGCGCCGGGCACCGTCATGGTGATTTCCGCAATCGGAACTCCGGCGCGATACACTGCCTCCGCCGCGAAGCGCGCCCGCTCGGACCGGGTTACCCGAATGCCTGGTACGATGCCGATTTCTTCAATGCGCGCGCGTACTTCCTGCTTCGTCATTCGGCCTCCTTTTCGGTCGGACCAGTTGCCGGCTGGATTGGGGATGGCGTCGTCAGGTTCACGGCAATTCTCTCGTCCCCACGGCTTGGCGAAGCTGTTCCAAGGCAGCCAGGTAAGCCGCCACGGCCTGGCGGTACGCGAGCTCAGTCTGGCGATACGTCCGCTCCGCGTTGAGGAAGTCGAGCAGCGCCAGAGCGCCGCGCCGGTACGCGTATTCGCTGATGTCGCGGCTCCTCCGGGCCATATCGAGATAGGTGGATTTCAAGAGTCGAGCTATTTTCGCGGCCTCCTGCATCCCTTCATAGGCGTCTTTCACGTCCGTGAGCACCTGCCCATTGGCCGCTTTCCGCTGTTCCTCCGCTTGCCGGATGGCGATTCGCGCCTGCGCGATGTTCCCCTGGTTCCGGTCGAAAATCGCAAGCGGAATGCTGAACGACCAGGTGGCCGCACTGAGGCCGTTGACGTGCGAGTAATTCGCCGAGATGGTGGGGTCCTGCTTACCATTGGCCTTGGCGAGCTCGTACTGGCTGCCGGCGGCCGTAACGCCTAACGCCGCCGCGCGCAGGTCCGGGCGATTCTGAAGGGCCTTTGCCTGCAGTTCGCCGATGGTTACGACAAGCGGCTTGTACTCGAATTCGCCCACTACGTCGTAGTCGGCGGGCACGGACTCGTACCCCAGTTGCTGGCGGAGATCCGACAGCGCCTGAGCCTTGGCAAGCAGAGCCTGTTCGACATCCTGTTGAAATTGCAGCAACTGGAGCGTGAGCTGTAGGTGGTCGTTTTCGCTCATGGCGCCATCCTTGAATTGGATGTCGCCAATGTCCACCGACTGCTGAAAGCTCTTTAGATCCAACTGTGCGAGTTCGAGGGTGGATTGCGCGAACTGAACATTGATAAAGAGATAGCCCACCTGCGCCGTGACGCCTCGTTCGTTATCCGTCACCACGGCGCGGCTGACAGCCGTGGTGTCCCGAGCCGCCTGCAAGCGTCGCGCTCGCTGTTTGCCGCGCTCAATCAGGTAACTCAGCCCCATGTCGCCCTCGGTCGAGGCCTGAAGGTACTCCGCCACGGTCTGGCCTTGCGGACGCGAGAAGACCGGCAGGTATTCCCAGTCGGTGAAGAACGTCGGGTTCGGCCGAAGATTTGCGGTGATTTCCGCGGCCTGGTTTTGCTGAATGGTCGTTCGCGCGGCCTGCAGGGCGTGGTTATGCTTCAGAGCGAGGTCGATGGCCTGGTCCAGCGTGATTCTCACCGGCGCTTGAGCGAACGCGGAGTTCACAGGACCGTAGATTGCGACAACGGCGGCAGCCGCCAAGATGATCCGGATGTTTCTCATGGCATCATGAACCCGTCATTCTCAGTTCGCTTCGAACGTGCCCTCCGGCTCTGGTAGCTGGTCGCCATCGCTTGCGATCCAGACGTAGAACGTAGGCAGAAGTACGATGCTCAACAGAAGATCGGAAATCAAGCCTCCCACGATGACGATGGCGAACGGCCGCTGGGAGTCGGAACCGATGTCGTGCGAAAGCGCGGCCGGCAGAAGCCCTAAAGTCGCAACCAGCATGGTCATCATGATGGGCCGCAACCTTAACACCGCGCCTTCCACGGCGGCGTCCGCGATCGAGTGACCCCGAGCCCGGAGCTGGTTGATGTACTCGAGCATGATGACCCCGGTTTGCACCGACACTCCAAAGAGAGCTAACATGCCGACGCCCGATGACACGCTCAGATATGTGCCCGTGAGCACGAGGGCCAGAAAGCCGCCGACGCGGGCAAGACCGACGTTCAAAAGAATGAGCAGCGCCCATTTGTACGAACGGAACATCGAGTAGAGGATGATGAAGATGACTAACACCGTCAGCGGCACGATGAGCGCCAGCCGCGCTTCAGCCCGTTTTTCGCTTTCGTATTCGCCCGACCAACCGAGCGTGTAACCTGGCGGCAGCTTAACTTTGTCGCCGATCCGCTTAATCGCATCTCCCACGGTGGTCCCTAGATCCCGGCCTCTCACATTGAACGTCACCGCCACGTAGCGCGAGTTGCCTTCGCGGAAAATGTCGTACGCTCCATCCTTGACCTCGACCTTTGTCAACTGTGCCAGGGAGACCCGCTCTCCCGAAGGCGAGAGCAACCGCACCTTCGCGATGGCCTGCTGTGTATTACGATAAGGCTCCTGATAGCGCACCACCACGTCGTACCGTTGCTCTCCTATCAAGACCTGGCTCACGGCGTTGCCGCCGACCGCCGTCTGGACGGCGTCCTGGATGTCCGCGATATTGATGCCAAAGCGGGCGGCCTGCTTTCGGTCGATGGTCAAGTCGAGGTTCGGCTGGCCGAAATCCCGCAGGAGCTTGACATCGTGCATGCCCGGAATGGCGGCCATGACGCTGGTGACCTCTTCGCCCTTCTGCTCCAGCGTCTTCAAGTCGTCCCCGAAAATCTTGAGAGCCAGCGAGCCCTTGGTGCCGGTCATCGTCTCGCCGACGTTGTCCTCGATGGGCTGCGAGAAGTTCCATAGGGCGCCCGGATATTTCTCGATAGCCTCGTTCATTGCGGCAATCAGTTCCTCTTTGTTCTTGTGAAACACGGGGCGCCACAGGTCGTGCGGCTTCAAATCGACGAAATACTCCGTGTTGCCGAACCCGCCTGTGTCGGTTCCGTCGTCCGGCCTGCCGGCTTGCGATACGACGGTCTTCACCTCCGGAAACGAGGCGAACACATAGCGGGCTTGGGTGGCGAATTTCTCCCCTTCCGAAAGGCTGGTGCTATTGGCCAGGGTGCCTCGCGCCCAGATGGCGCCTTCATCCAGGTGAGGCAGAAACTCCGCTCCGATGATTCCTCCGAACCCCAGATAGACCGTTCCGCCGAGGGAGACAATCGCGACGCAAGCCACTACCCAGCGATGATTCACGGCCCATCGCAGCCGGCGCCGGTACCATTTGGTGAGAGCCTCCATCACGAGATTGCGCCGCTCCCGAACTCCTCTGCGGAAAAACACGGCGGCCAGGACAGGCGCGACGAGAATCGAAAAGGTCATGGCGCCGAGGAGAGCGAATGCCACAGTCCATGCCATGGGCCGGAACAACCGGCCTTCCACGCGTTGCAGCGTGAAGATGGGAAGATACGCGGTGATGATGATTGCGATGGCGTAGAAAACCGGCCGCTGGACCTCGTGGCAGGCTTCTCGAATGGATTCGGCGGCGGATTTCGGCCGCCCGGAGTGCGTCTGCCGGAGCCTCCCGCTCAAATGCCGGGTGATGTTCTCCACCATGACCACGGCGCCGTCTACCACCATTCCAAAATCGAGCGCGCCCAGCGAAAGCAGGTTGGCCGGAATGTGATTCAAGTCCAACCAGATGGACGCAAATAGCAGAGAGAAAGGAATAGTCAGCGCGACGATCAGAGCGGCGCGAGCATTCAGAAGAAACAGGAAAAGGATAACGCTGACCAGAATCATTCCCTCGGTCAGGTTGTGCATCACGGTGTGCAAAGTAAAATGCAGAAGGTCGGTGCGATCCAGCATGGGAACGACCTTTACGCCGGGAGGCAGGATGCCATTATTGAGCTCATCCACCTTCTTGTGAATGGCGTCCAGTGTGGGCTCCTCTTCGGCGCCTTTGCGCATTAACACGCCGCCCTGGATGACGTCCGGCTCGTCGATGATGCGCCCGTCCTCCATGTGGTTGGCCCTGGCCATGTGGCCCAGCCGGATCTTTGGACCTTGCGCGACGAGCGCAACGTCCTTCACCCGGATGGCCGTGCCCGTCTGAGTCTTCAAGACGGTGTCTTCGATGTCGTGGACGCTGGTGAGAAGGCCAAGGGCGCGCACGTTCATTTGCTGCATGCCTTCTTCCACGAAGCTGCCGCCGGCGTTGATGTTGTTGTTGGAAAGCTGCTGCTCCACCTGGCCTATGCTCAGCCCGTAGGAAACCAGCTTGCTCGGATCCACGCGCACCTGGTACTCTCGGACGGTTCCTCCGAAGTCCGAGACGTCCACGACGTTGGGAACGGACTTGAATTGCTTGAGCAAGACCCAATCTTCGAGAGACCGCAGTTCCATTAAGTCGTAACGGGGGTTCGTGCTCCGAATTGTGTACCAGTAGATCTGGCCCGTCGTGCTCCAGTCCGTTCCAATCTGTGGTGAGAGGTTCTGTCCGTTGGGAAGATTGACCTGTGTAAGTCTTTCCAGTACCTTCTGGCGGTTCCAGTCGTTGACGGAGCTATCGTCGAAAACCATGATCACGAACGAGAGACCGAAGATAGACTCGGACCGCAGATAGGTCATATGCGGCATTCCGGCCATCTGAATCTCGATTGGGATCGTGACTTGCTGCTCCACTTCCTCGGCGGACCGACCCGCCCACTGGGTGATGACGGTTACGTAGTTATCCGCGATATCCGGGTATGCCTCGACCGGCAAGTTATGAAACGAGATGGCGCCCCAGCCCAGCAGCAGGGCGGCGATCGCAATGACTACGAACTTGTTGTTGAGAGCGAAGTCTACAAGGGCGCGAATCATCTGTGGCTACCTACCGGCAATCGAACGATACCGCGGGCCATCCAGCCGAGCCGCGACCATAAGGGAGCGGAGGCCCGAGCGTCGCAAACCGGCTCTGTAATATGCGAGACTCTCTAATCCCGCTCACTGGGCAAGAACATGATCCAGCACCAAGGCATTTGTCACCACCTGCTGACCCGGCGCTAGCCCTGACTTCACCTCCTGCGCCTTCGTGTCGTCCGTCAGAAGATCTCCGGAGACCACTTCCACGCGGCGGAATTTGCTCTGCGGAGCGGGAACAAATACGAAATCCCGGTCGTGCATATGCAGAATGGCGGAGGCCGGAACGATGGTATGCATCTCGGTAGTCTGGCCGTGGAAGGTAGCTTTGACAAACATACCCAGCCGCATGATGCCGGGATTCGGAACCTCTATGCGGACCTTGGCGGTGCGGATGTTGGGGTCGAGAATCGCTCCGATATTGCTCACCGTCCCCTTGAAGACCCGGTCGGGATAGGCGTTCAGCGTGATATCGGCGGCGTCGCCCAGTCCGACGGTGGCCAGATCGTTCTCGTAGACATCGCAGACGACCCATGTTGCCGAGAGGTCCGAGATGGTGAATGGATACGGGGTGTTGTATGCCTGCACAAGAGACCCGGCGGTCACTTGCTGGTCGGTAATCACGCCCGAGATCGGCGCGAGGATATCCACCGTGTGGTTCATCGTGCCGGGATCGTTACCGAGCAGCCGCAGGTGCTCAGCCGCCGTCTCGACGGCCACTTTGGCCTTGTCCTCGGCGTCCTGCGCCACCTGTAAGTCGTTTAAGGCGATTGCCCCGTGCTGGTAGAGGTCTCCAGCGCGCTCGAATTGCGCGCGCGCCAGAGTCTCGTCCGCGAAAGCCATCTTGTAGTTCGAATAGCCGCCCGAAACGTCGTCGCTGCGAATCGTCATCAGCAACTGGCCCTTCTGAACGCTTTCGCCGAGCCGTGTGTGAATCGCCATCACGCGCCCCGAGGCCAGGGAAACCACCGGGACGTTGCGGGAGACGTCAGGGGTCACAGTACCGGTCACAACCAGTTCGGAGGTCGCGGGGCGCGCGCTTGCAGCCGCGAGCGGAAACCGCTCGGGGTGGTCCACCGTAAACAGAGCGGCATCCACTGGGGGAACTACATTAGCGGGTGGCGGCGCCCCTTGCGCCGCCGGATCCGCCTGAGCGCCCAACTTGCCGCAACCCGCAAATGCCAACGAGATGCAAGCCGCAAGCAAGGCCGCCACAATCGAGTGAATCCTGTTTAACGGGGCCACCCCAATCCTCCTTCAGCCATTCGGCTCAGAACTTGACCAGCACTCCAGCGCTCAGCGCGGCTTGGCTCCTGCGAAGATCGGGGAACCAGACGCTCTTGATGCCGCCGCCGCAAGCCGATTCCGCGGCCGACAGGACGCTCTGGCCGGAGTCTCCACCGGCGGCGCAAACGTAATTCGCCGGGTTGCCCGTATTGCCGCCTGGAGGAGTGATCCCGTCGCGACCCGAGAAATACGGAACGTCCGAGTGACGGTAGCCGAACTCCATCCACCAGGTGATGTACTGCTTGGGCATGTACTGGACATTGAGCGTTGTGTCCCACATGTGGGCCTTGTCCCCCGGATTCAAAGTGAAGTACGGCGAGCCGGAGACGGCGTCGGCCCCATTGATCGGCGGCAGCAGCGTCAGGTAGCGGCCCGGGTTATTCATCATGCCGCCGCCGAGCGTGACGGCGACCAGGTCTTTATGGAACCAATAACGGTCGTAGAGCATCCAGCCCAAAAAGGCTTGCTTTGGCCCGCCCTTGCCGCCATGACAACTCACGCCCTGACCGTACTCGCAACCCGCGTCGGCGGTAAAGGAGAACGCCATCTTGGAAAGACCTGTGCTGTCCGGCTTGTTGTAATATCGGACTTCGACGCTATCGTCGGTATGGATTCGAGAGCGGCCTGGAACTCCGAGATCGTCCGTACCGTTTCCGTAATTGTTGAATACCAGCTTCAACCATTCCTTCGGCATGTACAGAATCTGACCGCCCAGGCCGCGGTGGCCGTTGTACTTGGCGTACGACTGCCAGCCGTTAATGATCCATGGTTCGATTTTCAGCTTGTTTGTGGGAAACCACTGAATCCGCAAACCGTCGAAGAACCACGGTGTGTTCGACGATACGTAGGACGGCTGATACGTCCAGTTATCGAAGTTGTAATAGCTGAACAGACCAATGTAGGAAACGAAGATTCCAGCGTCAACGTTAAGGCCATGGCTCACGTTGAAGTGATAGCCGCCATAGGCCTCGGAAACGTAACGATACGCGTCGCGAAGATCCCACTGGCCAACCCCGGCGCTTGCGTCATTGCGCGGCGTAGTGGTCGCGAACATTCCGAACATGGTTAGGACTCTGCCGCGAACGTTCTGCCAGTGGAAGTCTCCTCCGAAACTGGCTTGTTCCACCTGAAACTCGCCGTTACGGAACATCTCGGTGGACCCGCCCATAGTGTGGTCCGCAGGCTGGTTGAAATCCTGCGCGAAGTACGTATCGAAGCGGATCTCCGGCGTGAAGAACTTGGTGTCCAGCACTGTGTCCTTGTTGCGCGGCGTGCCATTGAGCCATGTAAAATCGCCGAACGCGAACGGAGTGAAGTTATCCACCCCCGTCGTGGCGTCCGGGGCTTGCAAGGCTTCCGGGATCACTGGCGCGGGGGGAGTGGCCGGCGCTGGCGCCGGGGAGGTCGGTGCGGCGCCGCCTGCTTGCGGGCCGGGAGCCGGACTTGACGCTGGATCCCCCTCGGACGCTTGGGCCGAGTGCCGGGTTCCAAGACCCGCCTTAATCTCCGCCTCCAGCTCGGCGATTCTCAGCTTAAGCGCCTCAAGTTCCGCGGAAAGGGCCGCAGGCTCCGTGACGGCGGCCAGCGGCGGCGATGCCGGCGCCTGAGCCATGGCCCCGCGCGCAATTAGCCCCCCTATGAGCGCGGCGGCCAGAGTCAGTCGGCGATTGATGTTTCCAAGTGCGTGCGTCATTTTAGGTTCCTTTCCGCCAAGCGGCGGTATTGCGGCTCCAGAAGTCCGAGGGGAGCGCAAGTCACTCTACGAACATATCAAGACATTCATAAAGAACGCCTAAAGAAGTCGTAAGGATTTCATAAGCGGGGCGCATGGAGCGACGCGGATCCACTGCGCCCCGCCGACTATCTAAGTGGGGTGTAACTTGTGGAACTGTGATGCGAAGATACATCCGAAGTCAATGATCGATTGTCGGCTTAGGGCCATGAAAAAAGCATGAAAGCCCGATAGATAATTCTTGTTAGCCCCATCGAGCCTATTTTCGCCGCCTTCACGGTCGAATGGCTTGTCATTCATGACTTTTTCACGCGGCTCGGCGCATAGTAATGATACGGCGAGTGGCAATGGCGCATCTAAGTGTGTGTGCGCCGGGAAGGAGATCGGCGATGCTAAAGGCGGCGATAAGCTCGATGGCTCTGGCGGCGGCCTGCGGCGCGATCCTGTGCGCGGCGGGCGTGGAGGGCGATGACGATTTCAGCCGCCCGGCTTTCTCGGTGAGCTCGGGTTTGGTGCTGGTACCGGTCACCGTGGTCGACCGCATGGGAGCTAACGTCGGCGGTCTGACCAAGGAGAATTTCACCGTTCTGGACGATCGGCGGCCGCAGCCGATTGCCGCGTTCTACTCCGAAGATGCGCCATGCTCGGTGGGCGTCGTCCTGGATGTAAGCGGCAGCGTGGAAGGCGCGCTGGATTGGGAGAAGCGCGCGGCTCGGGCGTTCCTGGAGGCGTCCAATCCGGAGGACGCGGTGTTTGTGGCGACAGTTTCCTCCGCGCCCGGCATTCTCGCTCCCGTCTCAGCGGATCCGGGGTTGGCCGAGAAGCAACTCATCGCCGTGAAAGCCGAAGGATGGACGGCGTTGTTCGACGCGCTTCACCTGGCGGCGGACCAACTCAAGAGCAGCCCGTAAGGGCTGCCGGGCGCTTCTCGCTATCTCGGATGGAATGGACAATCACAGCCGGTGGACTAAGAGCAAGCTGATGCGGGACCTCGTGGAGCGTGACATCCAGATCTACTCGATCTCTACGCTGGGCCGCCTTCCCACCGGGCCGAGAGGCATGCCAAACCCGGAGGTTAGGCGCGGCGTTGACTTCATGCAAGAGTTGGCCGAAAAGGCCGGAGGAATGAGCGTCACTGCCGGGGACACTCCGGATGCCGGCGCGGCCGCGCGCCGGATCGCGGCGGCGATGAGGAATCGATATGTCATCGGGTACCGCGCGCCGGACGGAGATTCGCCGGATAAGTGGCATGCTATTTCCGTCAAGGTCGACCGCGCAAAGGTGAATGTGTACTCCCGTACTGGGTATCGGCAACATTGACGGCGAAGGACTCCATGTGCGGCGGTCCGGTTGAATACAATAGGTCTAGATACGGTAGTGTTTCCGCTATCGACAGGCCGCGCCATGTTGCGCTCTTTATTGATGGTGTTTCGCGGGGCCGTTCTACTTGCGGCGGTTACGGCGGTTTGCTGCCGGGCCGGACTGAACGCCGCAACAACGGCGCCGATCTTTCTTGTCGTCGTGGTCTTGCAGTCCCTGGATTGCGGTTTTCTGGAATCCGCGGCTGTTTCGGCGATGGCTACCGCAAGCCTGGACTATTTCTTCACGGAGCCGCGCTTTTCCTTCGAAGTCGGGAGCTCGGTGGATCTTGTCAGCTTGGGGAGCTTCTTGATCGTGTCTCTGGTCATCACACGGATTCAGGCGAAGGTTCATGCGGGAGCCGCCGAGTCGAGACGGCGCCGGTCGGATATGACGCGGCTTTACAGCGTCAGTCAGCAGATGCTGGGGATGCAACCCTCCGTCACCGGGCCGGCGAGATTGAAGCCGATTCTGGCCGAGTTCGAGCTCGACGCTGTGTGCGCCTTCGATGCGACGACTCTGGAAAGTTGCACCGCTGGAAAATCCCGGCACGACCTCGAGTCGAAGACGCGCGATGGGTATATCGCGGGGCGCGACTGGGACGATGCGGAGCTGAAGATCGCGGTGCGCTGCTTGTGGGTGGGTGGGGCGATCGCCGGAGCGATCGGACTGGAGGGCTTGGACGACCCCGGTTTCCTGGCGCACTCGCTGGCGAACTTGGCGGCGGCGGATCTGGACCGGGGCCGAGTGTTTCGAAGCGCGGCCAGCGCGGCCAGTCATGCGGACGCGGAAGCTCTTCGCTCCGCGATACTCGACGCGTTGGCGCACGAAATCAAGACGCCTTTGGCTGCTATCCTGACGGCCGCCGGTGGAATCCGCGCCACCGGCGCCATGGAGCCGCGGCAGGCGGAGTTGGCCGAATTGATCGAAACCGAAGCGTCACGGCTCGGACACCTGACCTCGCGCCTGCTTCGAACCGCGCGCTTGGATACCGAGGAAATCAAGCCGCGCCTGGAGCGGGTGACAGCGGCGGAGCTGGCCGAACGAGCGGCTCGCCGGTACGCCAAGCTGTGGCGCGACCGGCGCTTCACCTTTCGAGCCGATGCCGGCGCCGGGGATGTGCGCGCGGACCCTGTTTTGATCCACTTGGCGTTGAGCCAACTCCTGGAAAACGCGTGCCGTTACTCGCAGCCGGATGCGCACGTTCTGGTGGACGTCTTGCACGACGGCGGCATGGCCGCGATTCAGGTGCTGAACGACGGAAGTCCCATACCGCTTTCGGAGCGCGAGCGAATCTTCGACCGTTTCTACCGGGGAAGCGACGCCAAGCGGACGTCGCCGGGCTCGGGCCTGGGTCTTTATGTCGCCCGCAAGATTGCGCTGGCGCACGGAGGAAACGTCGCGCTGGCGGACGCCGGGCCAAACGAAGTGGCCTTCCGCCTCTCCCTACCGAAGGCGGCAAGCGAGGATTCCGATGATGCGCGATAGATGCAATCTGCTGATTGTTGACGACGAGCCAACCCTGCGGCGCGCTTTGCGTACGTCGCTCACAGCGAGCGATTTTCGGGTGGCCGAAGCGCGGAGCGGCGAAGAGGCCTTATCGGCCTTGCGCGCCGCGGCGTCGGACATAGTTTTACTCGATATCAATATGCCCGGCATGACGGGATTCGAAGTTTGCCGCCGCATACGATCGACCGATCCCAAAGTCGGCATTATCATGGTGACGGTGCGCGATTCGGAAGAAGACCAGGTACGGGCGCTCGAGGCCGGCGCGGACGATTTCGTGACCAAACCGTACCGGCTCCGCGAGTTGATCGCGCGTCTGCACGCCGTCATGCGCCGATTGAACGCCCCGGAGCAAACCGGGCAGGCCGTTCTTCGCGCCGGCGAATTGGAGGTCGATACGGAGCGCAGGCTGGTCAGGAAGAACGGGTTTGAGGTTCACCTCTCTCCCAAGGAGTTCGATCTCCTTGCCTATTTGTTCCAGCGCCAAGGTGGTCCGATCATGCATGCAAGACTCTTGCAGGCGGTTTGGGGGCCGGAATACGGCGGCGAGCTGGAGTATCTGCGATCTTACATCAAGATGCTCCGGAAGAAGATCGAGGACGATCCCGCCCGGCCCGAATACATCATTACGGAGCCATGGGTGGGTTACCGCTTCCGGAATCCTTCGGACCCGGACGCGCCGCCCGCGGAAGAGGAGTGACAAGTGGCGAAGAGTCGGAAACTGAAACTAGCGAGCCCCCGCATAATGTCGCGTGCCATCGAACCGAGCCGCGACCTTGAGGGAGTGGAGGCCCGACCGTCGCGGACCGGCTCTGTAAGATGCGAGGCTCAGTGACTCGACACTCGTTCAGTTTACTCGGCGGGTTATTGAGGATAGTGAGCCGGGCGTTTGAAACGCCAGAAAGCGGAGACTAAGATGGCAAGTTCGATATCGGAGCCCCCAATCGCGGCAGCGAGCCCGCTGGATCTCGATCCGGGCCTTAACTTCATTGTTCGCGAGCTCGAGAATCTTAAAGACGGCCTCCGCCTGCTCGGTCTCAAGCAGTGTGACTCGTGCGGCAGGTATTATCGGGCGGCGGATGGTAAAGCGTTACTCGATGTCGGTCAGCTCGTCTGTTACGGCTGCGTGCAGGAGTGGTGGCGCCTGCGGTCGCCATTACTCAGCGTCAAAGAGCGGTTATGTACGGAGCATAAGCTGCTTCGCTGGCTGGTCGCCCATCACAGTGGCAAGGTAATTCGCCAGTCCGCAAAAGCGCCTCGTCCCGCGGAGTTGGAGCTAAGCATCGTGGCAGGTTGCGAGCAGTGCGAGGCGACTGGCAAGACCGCGACCGGCGGGGAATGCCGCAACTGCGAGGGCCGCGGGTCGGTCTACGTCGTCGTGCTGCGGCCCGAGTTCCGCTAAACAGGCGGCGCGTTTGCGGTACGCAGTTCGCGATCGAGCGCCAGATTCAGCATCAAAACGTTCACGCGCGGCTCGCCCAGCAGACCCAGGTCGGGAGACTCGATGTACTGCTCGATCAACTGGTTCACGCGCTCCAGCGGAACGCCCCTGGCCTTGGCCACGCGGGCTGCCTGTGCGCGCGCTGAGTCGGGGCTCAGGTGCGGGTCCAGGCCGCTGGCGGAGGCCGTCACAAGGTCAGAGGGCAACGGACCGGTGTAATCCGGGTTCTCTTTGCGGAACTTCTCGACGGAAGCTTTCACGCGGTCGATCAGCTTCTGATTGGTCGGACCGTAATTCGAGCCGCCGGAGGCCGTTGGGTCATACCCGTTGTCGCCGGCCGCCGAAGGACGCGGCTGAAAATATTCCGGCCGGGAGAAGTTCTGGCCGATCAGTTCCGAGCCGATCACTTTGCTGTTCGCCTCAATCAGGCTGCCGTTCGCCTGGTGCGGGAAGAAGACTTGGCAGAGCCCGGTCATGGCCAGCGGGTAGCCAATCCCGAGCACGACCGTCAGGAACAGGTTGATTCGAATTCCAGGCGAGATTTGCGGCCACATAATGTCGTCTCCTATGCAAGGTGCAACAACGCGAGCAGTCTGTCTATGGCCCAGATACCGGGGAACGGAGCGATGATTCCGCCCACGCCGTAGATCAGCAGGTTCCGGCGCAACAGCGCCGCCGCGCCCATCGGTCTGTACTTGACTCCGCGCAACGCCAGCGGCACCAGCGCGATGATGATCAGCGCATTGAAGATCACCGCGGCCAGCACCGCGCTCTCGGGCGTGTGCAGGCCCATGATGTTCAGGTTCTTAAGCGCCGGGTACATGGCCATGAACATCGCCGGAATGATGGCGAAGTACTTGGCCACGTCGTTGGCGATGGAAAACGTGGTCAGCGCGCCGCGCGTGATCAGCAGTTGCTTGCCGATCGCCACTACTTCAATCAGCTTCGTGGGATTGCTGTCCAGGTCCACCATGTTGCCGGCTTCCTTGGCGGCCATGGTGCCCGTATTCATGGCGAGGCCCACATCGGCCTGCGCCAGCGCCGGCGCGTCGTTGGTGCCGTCCCCGGTCATCGCCACCAGGCGGCCGTTGCCCTGTTCTTTCTTAATGTACTCCAGCTTGTCTTTTGGCGTGGCCTGCGCGATGAAGTCGTCCACGCCGGCTTCACCGGCGATGGCTGCGGCGGTGAGCGGGTTGTCCCCCGTCACCATAATCGAGCGGATTCCCATCTTCCGAAGCTGCGCGATGCGCTCTTTCATCCCGCCCTTCACGATGTCCTTGAGGTGAATGATACCCAGCGCGCGGCCGCCGTCCGCCACGGCGAGCGGCGTGCCGCCGCTGCGCGAGATGCGGTCGCTTATATCCTGGAAGCCATCGGGAACCGTACCGCCCTGTTCGGCGACGAACCGGCAAATGGCCTCCGTGGCGCCCTTGCGAAGCCGGCGGTCCGGCAAATCGACGCCGCTCATGCGCGTGTACGCCGAGAACGGAATGAAGGTCGCCTCGCCTTCCGGAATGTGCCGTCCGCGAAAGCCGTACTTTTCTTTCGCCAGAACCACCACGGAGCGTCCCTCGGGAGTTTCGTCGGCGAGGCTGGAAAGTTGCGCGGCGTCCGCCAGTTCCTCTTCGGACACTCCGGGGACGGCGATGAACTCCACCGCCTGACGGTTGCCCAGCGTGATGGTGCCCGTCTTATCCAGCAGCAGCGAGTTCACGTCGCCCGCCGCTTCCACGGCCTTTCCGCTCATGGCCAGAACGTTGTGCTGCATCACGCGGTCCATGCCCGCGATGCCGATGGCCGAAAGCAGACCGCCGATGGTGGTCGGGATCAGGCACACCAGCAGCGAGACCAGCACGGCCACGCTGGGGACTTTGCCCATGCCCGCCTGCGCCACGCTGAACGCGGCGTAAGGCTGAAGGGTGACCACGGCCAGCAGAAAGATAAGGGTCAGCCCGGCGATCAGAATGTTCAGCGCGATTTCATTGGGCGTCTTCTGCCGCTGAGCGCCTTCCACCAGCGCGATCATGCGATCCAGAAACGTCTCGCCGGGGTTCGAGGTGATGCGAATCTTGATCTGATCCGAAAGGACTTTCGTACCGCCGGTCACCGCGCTGCGGTCGCCGCCCGATTCGCGAATCACCGGAGCGCTCTCGCCGGTAATGACCGATTCGTCCACCGTGGCGATGCCCTCGATCACCTCGCCGTCTCCCGGAACCAACTCACCCGCGTCGCAGATAACCACGTCTCCCGCTCGCAGGGCCGAAGACGCCACCTGCTCCACCTTTCCGGACGCCGAGATGCGCCGGGCGAGGGCGTCGGTCTTGGTCTTGCGGAGGCTATCGGCTTGCGCTTTGCCGCGCGCCTCCGCCATGCCTTCGGCGAAGTTCGCGAACAGCACCGTGAACCACAGCCAGATTGCGATCTGGAGTTGAAAGCCCAGGCCCGCGCCCCCCGTGAAGATGTCCCGCACAAGGAATATCGTTGTGAGCGCCGCGCCGGCTTCCACGACGAACATCACCGGGTTCTTCATCAGGTGAACGGGATTGAGTTTGGCGAACGAAGCGCGTATCGCCCGTCCCGTAATTTCGCGGTCGAACAGCGGCCGCGACCGCGCCAGCTTCTTGGGCAGCAGCATTGTCGGGTCGTCGGCGACCGGCGGCTTCGAGGGCTTAGGAGGTGTAGTTGTGGTGGCCATGGTTCAGCTCCAGAGCGGCAGGATCATGGAGAACAGCCTGCCGCCGTGCATCAGATAGTGCTCCACAATCGGTCCCAGCGATACCGCCGGGAAATAAGTCAGCGCGGCAATGATGATCACCGTACCGATCAGCAGCCCCACGAACAGCGGGCCGTGCGTGGGAAACGTACCTGTTGTGACCGGGACCTTCTTCTTGGCCGCCAGGCTTCCGGCGGCGGCCAGAATCGGAATCAGGAACAGGAAGCGCCCGATCAACATCGCCAGGCCCATTGTCAGGTTCCAATAGGGAGTGTTGGTGTTCAGGCCCGCGAAGGCGCTGCCGTTGTTGCCCGTGGCGCTGGTGTACGCATACAAGATTTCGCTCAACCCGTGCGGCCCGCTGTTGTTCATGTTGGCGATGGCCGCGCCCGGCGCGTTCCAGTAGCCCTTCGCCGGTAAGTTGACTCGCGTCGCGATGGCGGCGAACACCAAAATGCTGGCTGAGGTGACGATGATGGCTACCATCGCCATCTTGACTTCCTTCTGTTCCAATTTCTTGCCGAGATATTCCGGCGTTCGCCCCACCATCAGTCCGGCGATGAACACCGCGATGATGCAGTAAATCAGGATGCCGTAGAGGCCCGCCCCCACTCCGCCGAAAATGACGATATCCGTCATCATGTTCAGCACGGGACCAGGCCTGCTATGGGCGTCAGGCTATCGTGCATCGCATTGACGGCGCCACAGCTCGTATCGGTGGTGATCGGTGGCCCACAGCGTGGAATTGGCAACTCCGTTAGCGGACCTCCTTGCCCTCCATGTTGCCGCCCGCCTGCCCGCTGGTAGCGACGCTCTGAACGCCCAACTTCGCCAGCATCGGATTTCCCGCCTGCTCAAACCCGTAACAGACGAAGACCCCCGCGAGCGCCATGATCAGGAACGCGGCGAAGATGGCCCAGCCTTGCCGCGTATCTCCGACCATCTTTCCGAACGTATAGGTCAGCGCCGCCGGTATGACCAATAGCAGAAACATCTCGAAGAAGTTGGTTAGCGGCGTCGGATTCTCGAATGGATGCGCGGAGTTGGCGTTGAAAAAACCGCCCCCGTTCGTACCTAATTCTTTAATAGCTTCCTGGGACGCTACCGGCCCCTGCGCGATAGTCTGTTTCGCGCCTTCGACCGTCGTCGCCGCCGTGTACGGCTTTAGATTCTGAATCACTCCCTGCGAACACAGGAACAGGCCGCCGATGATGGAAATCGGAAGCAGCACATAGACCGTGGCGCGCGTCATGTCCACCCAGAAGTTGCCCAGCGTCCTGGCCTCATGCCGTGCGAAGCCTCGCACCACGGCAATGGCCACCGCCAGGCCCGCCGCTGCCGATACGAAGTTCTGCACCGTCAGCGCGGCCATCTGCACCAGGTAGCTCAGAGTGGCTTCGCCGGAGTACGATTGCCAGTTCGTGTTCGTAAGGAAGCTGGCCGCGGTGTTGAAGGCCAGGTCCGGAGTCATCGCGGAGCCGTTGAAATGCTGCGGATTAAACGGCAGCCATCCTTGTGCGCGCTCCAGCAGGTAGAACACGAGGAAGCCGAAGATGCTGAAGCTGAGCAACGACGCCGTGTACTGCGTCCATCGCTGCTCCACGTCCTCGCGCACGCCACTGACCTTGTAAGTCAGTTTTTCCAGCCATCCCAACACGGGATGCATGAACGTTCTTCTCCCGTCGAAGACGGCCGCCATGTAAGCGCCCAGCGGCTTGGTGAAAGCCAACACCAAGCCGAAGAAAATCGCAATTTGCGCAACGCCCGCGGTGGTCATAGTGTCCTCTTAGAACCGCTCCGGACGGAGCAGAGCGTAGATCAGATAGACGAACAGCGCGAGCGATGCCGCGCCGGCGATCAAGTAATCCATTTCGAAATCTCCAATCGGGGCCATAGCCTCGGACGGGCAAGATGGTTCGTTGCGAAGGATCGAATCGGCGCGAGTGCGCCGCGCCAAAGGTATTGAAGACGCCCGGCCCGAGTGGGGCGGACATTCTTGTCTGCCGCTGGCTTTCAGCCGGCGTGCAGGCCGTAGGCCGGCTTCGTCGCGTCTTCGAGAGAGCGGTCTCCGATTCACACCGAACCAAGCGGTCATGGTACTAGCTCCGCCGGATGGTCACAGCTTGTCGCAGGCCTTCGTGAAGGCCCAGCACAACAGCAGGAAGACGCATCCGGCGGCGATATAGAACAGATCGAGCATAGAGTTCATTCCATTTCTGCGAAAACCACTTCGTGGCCCGCGAGGCGCAGGCGGCGGGCCAAGCGCTTTTCATGCGTCGCCCACCATCGTACCGGACCGCCGATGACCACGAGAGACCGGGGCTGCAACTCGGTCCTCAACATCTCCAGGCGGTCGCGGCAGAGATAGATCCGAACCACGGTATCCACGAGGCTTTCCGCGGCGATCTGACGGAAGCGCGCTTCGCTCCAGTCCAGCAAAACGGGGGGACTGGAAAGCGGCAGCGGATACGGCACAATCTGCGGAACGATCAGCGTCACCCGGGCTCGCAGGCTTTGAGCCAGTTCGCCGGCTTTTCTCAACGCCGCCCGCGTCGCTTCAGCCGACGTGAACACCACCGAGATACTCAACCGAGACTCGGAGGGCTCCGCTTCGGCGACATCCGGACGGCCAGTCCCGCAAGCTGCCATCCGTTCCAGGGCCAACGCTGTTTCGTTTCGAGCCCCCATGGGAAACCCTCCATATCGAGGGTAGAGAAACAGCCGTGAAGAAGTCATAGAAAAGGCATAAAGATTCCATAAAGCCGGTGGGGCAGGTCTCCAGACCTGCCCAAACGCGCGAAGCGCGTCGCCGCGATGCGGGCCGCGAGGCCTGTCCCGCGCCGGCCCGTCTCCGTTTGGATGGAATCACCAAGCCTGCCTCCCGCATCCAAGTCATATCCCCCCGCCGGTCCCAAACGGATCCCAAAGGATTCCCTGCAACATGACTCGCGTCTCAGTCGTCCTAACCCTCGTCGCCGCCGCTCTCCTCGAAGCTGGCGGCGACGCGCTCATCCGCCGCGCGCTCGACCGTCCCCTGTGGGCGGCGCGCGCGCCGCTGTTCCTGGTCGGCGCTGCCGTGCTTTTCGCCTACGGCCTGACCGTAAATGCGCCCAAGTGGGATTTCGGCAGACTTCTGGGCCTCTACTTGGTCTTCTTCTTTATTGCGGCGCAAGTGATGGCGTGGCTCGTTCTGAGACAACGCCCCTCCATCCCAACTCTCCTCGGCGGCGCGCTGATCGCCGCCGGCGGCGTAGTCATAACGCTCGGCCAAGCTGAGCTTGCTTTCACCACCCTGCTGGGCCATGTGGGGCCAGCCATTCCTGGCTGCCGCCGCGCTTCTGCGCGGCGTTTCCGGCTGGGCGTAGCCGCGGGGCGCCGCGCGAAAGCGCGGCGGCAGGCCCAAAGGCCTGCCCCCACACATCCGCCCGAGAGTCGGCGCTCTTGCCTCTCCGATCTCTCCCGACAAAACCGTGACAACACGCCCGA
The DNA here is from genome assembly GCA_963783505.1 of Terriglobia bacterium. Lineage (GTDB taxonomy): Bacteria > Acidobacteriota > Terriglobia > Bryobacterales > Bryobacteraceae > BOG-224. Next base: position 192,343 of record CAWAOP010000023.1, read on the forward strand.
AGCCGCGAGCTACGATGATTGCGTCGGAGAAGAGAAACGATCGTGAAGAGGCGGCACATCGTCGTACCGATGATCCTCCAGACGGCGCTGATCGTAGGTCCGCTAGGCGTACTCTCCGGCGTCGCATTCTATTTCCTCCGCGAGGACAAAGCCGCCGTCGAGCAGGATGCGCGCGACCGCGCCGCGGCCATCATTCCCGAACTCGCCCGCCGAACCGGCGAGGGCGTCGGCAAAATGCTCTCGCTCGCCACGGAACCGCCGCCCAAGTTCGAGGGAATCGTCGCCGGTGGAAAAATCACCTCGCCGCCCGATTACCCGCGAGTGCCGGAGCCGCCGGATTGGCCCGATGAAGCTGGCTCCCGGGCTGGCGGAATCCTGGAACAATTGCAGGAGGCGCTCTATAATCCGGCTGGAGCCCGCAAGGGCCCCGCCGCGCATCCGGAAAGTGGCAACAATGCCGCCTTCGAAGCAATGCCCTATAACGAGGTCGCGGCTCTGCGAGCCCTGGCCTCCGCTGGTTCGCCTCCGGAGCTTCGCGCCAACGCGGCGTACGCGCTTCTTCTTCGGCGCGTCCGAACCGATGTTGTCGCGGCGGGCCGCGGCGCTGGCCAGGGAGTCGCGCGGAATACTTTCGGAATCGGGAGTTCCAGTCTCGGACCTGGCTCTCCTCGCTGCGCTCCGCGAGCCGGCCTTCGTCGATCTATCCTTGGACTCCTGGGTGAATTGGCGGAAAGCGTCCACCGGTATCCCTCGATCCTGACGCCCGACTTGCTGGACGCCGCCGAGAAGGTCGCGAAGCCGGACGCCGTGAACAAGGTTCGCTCCCTGCGCACGGAGTGGGCCAATCGGGAAAAGGCGCGCGGTTTGCTGCGTTCGCTCCTCGACCACGGATTGAGCTACTCGAACCCGTCCGAGACGTGGCTGGATTCGGCCGGCATGCCCGTATCTGGCTCTGATCGGTCCGGCGGATGACGGCGCTCATGTGTCGCTTTTCCCCGAACCGGCGGTTGGCCCGGCGTTTCGAGGGGCCTTGGCTGCGGCTGGGTCTAGGCTGCCTGGCTACGCAGCGCTGACACTTGAGATTGCGGGCAAGACTCTGCCCGTGAACAGCGCTCCCCGAAACCACGCATTCCGCTCGGCGCGGCACCGGGGGTTTCAGCTTTGAGGCGCTCACATGCCTTCCAGTTGTCGTCGCGCGCAGATCCCGACTGGCTCTATGCCGGCTACTGGCGGCGCTTGTGGTTCACGGCCGCTCTGATTCTCTCGGCGGCGTTCACTGCGTTGCTGAGCGTCGCTCACCTGTGGCGCGGCTTCATATACATGGCGCGCCTCAACGAAATGAAGTCCAATTTCGTTTCGAGCGTCTCGCACGAACTGCGCGCGCCTATCGGGGCCGTCCGCCTCATGGCGGAGAGTTTGGAGAGCGGCAAAATTACCGACGAGGCGAAGAAGCGGGATTACTTCCGGTTGATCGTCCAAGAGTGTCGCCGCATCTCCGCGCTGGTCGAAAACGTCCTCGATTTCTCGCGCATCGATCAAGGCCGCAAGCGCTACATCTTCGAGCCGCTCGATTTGCTCGCGCTCGTTCGCCACACCGTGGCGCTCATGCAGCCAAGCGCAACCGAAAACGGCGTCACGCTGGCGCTTGCGGACCCTCCGCCCGAAGCCGCGGCGCTTGAACCGTGCTGGGACCACCAGGCCATCGAGCAATCGCTGGTCAACCTGATCGATAACGCCATCAAGTTCTCGCCGCGTGGCGCGGAGGTGACGGTCCGCATCGAGACGCGCGATTCCGCCCTACGCATATGGGTCGAAGACCGTGGCCCAGGCATTCCCAAGGAAGCGCAATCGAAGATCTTCGACCTGTTCTACCGTCATGGCTCCGAACTGCGTCGCGAAACCAAAGGCGCCGGCATCGGCCTCAGCATTGTGAAGCACGTGGCCGAAGCGCACGGCGGCTTCGCGCTGGTGGAAAGCGCGCCGGGGCAGGGAAGCCGTTTCGCGCTCGATCTTCCTCTCAACCCGCCCGCCGGCGCTCGAAAGGAGGCGTCATGACGCAAGTGGGGCAGGTCTCCAGACCTGCCCAGTCGGTGACCCCGGCTGGAGATGATTTGAAGCCGAGGCACGGCCTTGGCCCGGTCTCCAAATCCACCGGTGCCCGCATCCTCGTTGTCGAAGACGAACTCCCCATGCGCGTGGCGCTCGCCGACATCCTCGCCTCCGAAAGCTATCGCGTCTCGACCGCCGCCAACGGCGAAACAGGGCTGGATCATGCCATCAACGGCAAGCCCGACTTGATCCTCCTCGACATCATGCTCCCCAAGCTCGATGGCTTCGCCATTCTGCGCCGAACTGCGCCGCCTGGAGATCTCGACGCCGGTGCTGATGTTACCGCCAAAGGGCAAGTGGAGGATCGCGTCACGGGCCTCGATAGCGGCGCGGACGACTACCTGGTAAAACCCTTCAGCACCGAGGAGCTGCTGGCCCGCGTGCGCGCCCTGCTGCGCAGAATAGCCGCGCGCCGCCGCGCCGTAGCCACTCTCACGCTCGGCCGCGTCGAAATCGACTTGGTGAGACTGACGGCCCGTCGTGGCCGCGAGCCCATCCACCTCACCGCCAAGGAATTCGCAGTGCTTCGCCTGCTGGCCGAGGCCGCTGGAGAGCCCGTCACGCGCGAGCGCTTCCTCGATTTGGTCTGGGGCCACGATGCATTCCCAACCACGAGAACCGTTGACAACCACATCGCCAGCCTCCGCGCGAAGCTCGAACCGAACCCCGAAACGCCGCGTTGGATTCAGACCGTGCATGGAGTAGGGTACCGTCTGGAAATGGAAGGAAAGGAAACCCAATTATGAGAGTCTTGCTTGCATTCATGCTATTCACGGCCGGGATCGCCGCGAACGCCTCCGCGCAGAAGGGTTCGCCGGACGCACACCTGCCCCGGTTCGAGGTGGCATCCGTCAAACCAGCCGCGGCCTCCGGGTCCCAGACACTTGCCGATCTTGACCGCGCCTTCGCCGGCGTCGGAGGCCGGGTCGATCTGCTCGGAGTAAATTTGGCCTACCTGATCCTGAGGGTCTTCAATCTCCGGTCCGACCAGCTCAGCGGCCCCACATGGCTCAGCTCGGCGTTTTACGACATTGCCGCTGTCGCTCCGCCCGGGACCGCGAAGGAGCAAATTCCGCTCATGCTCCAGGATCTTTTGGCCGAGCGGTTTCAATTGAAGTTTCATCGCGAGAGCCCGATGACGTCCGTCTACGCGCTAATCTGCGGTCCGGACGGTTGCAAGCCGCGGCCCGGCATCCCCGATGACGATCCCTCTAACCTAGGCCCCATCGGCCCCACCAGCGCCGCCGCCGGTCCGGGAGGCGCCGTCACCGCGAAGGCAAGAGCGTCATGGGGCGTCTACACGCTGAGCGCGGCCAACGGCGTGACGCACTACGAGTTTCAAAACATATCCATGAACGATCTCGTTCAGTTTCTCAGCCCGAAGCAAGGCCGCGGCCCGATCGAACTGCCCGTGATCGATGGAACCGGCCTGACCGGCCGCTACCAGTTGTCGTTGGATATCGCCACCAACGAGATGCACGGCGTTGCGGCCAGACCTCCGGCGGAACCGGGCGAGGGCGAGTCCGCGCCGGGCGCCTCCGATCCTCCCGGATTTTCAATCCGCGCGTCGCTCGAAAAACAGGGGCTGCGGCTTGTTCGCCGCAGCGTCCCGTTCGAGAAGTTCATCATCGACCATGTGGAGAAGTCGCCCACGGAGAACTGATATGAAGGCCGCGTTCCGCATTGTGTTTCTCGCCGCACTCGCCGCCGCTCAAGGCTCGATGCCGGATGCGCTGCGAAGGGGCATCGTCGAGCAGAATGTCAATCGCAATACCGATGCGGCGGTTCACATCTACGAGTCGGCGATTCAACAACATGACGCCGATCGCGAGGCCACGGCCAGCATCATGTTCCGCCTGGCCGAATGCTATCGCTCGGAAGGCAAAGACGCCCAGGCTACCTCGCTCTACGCCCGATTGGTCCGGGAGTATCCCGAGCAATCCGAACTCGTGGAGCAGGCCCGGCAGCATCTCACCGATACGCCCTCCGAAAAAGCCGCGCAAGCATATCGGAATCTGCTCCGGCGTGAGATCGATTTCGCGACCGAGCGCGGAAAGCTCATGACATCCATGGCCTCGGCCAAGTCAACCATTGAGTCCGAAACCGCGAGACTGGGCGCGGAGTTGAGCGTGATCGAACTTCAGTGCGAGGCCGCGGCGTTCGATGCTGGATTTCTTCGCCGGATGCCAGTGGATGCTGGCGGGCCAGAGGCGGTGGCGGCCCGCAGCCGGTACCGCTCGCTTGTCGAACAGGCGGAGCAGCGGAAACTGAGGGCGGCGGAGCTCAGTGTCCAGCAAAACCCGTCGAAACCGAGGATGGAGGGGCTTGCGGCCAACCTCGCGCTGGAAGGGCAGAAAATCCACATGCAAAGAGTGCTGATTGCACTCGATGCTGGAATCCTGTTGGACACGGCGCCCGCCTGCGGCGGCCCCACTGACCCCGCCGCGAGCGGAACGCCCTTTGGGAGGTTGCCATGAGAACCGCATGCATAATCGCGCTGTTCAGTTTCCTCGCCGCCGCCCAGGACCCCATGACGGACGCGCTCCGCAAAGGCATCCTCGAAGAGGACGCCAATCACAACTTGAACGCCGCCATTCAGGCCTACCAATCCGTGCTCACGCAGTTCAACGCGGATCGCGAAACCGCCGCTACCGCTCTGTTCCGGATGGCCGAGTGTTACCGCAAGCAAGGAAAGAAGGACCAGGCGGCGGCCGCCTACGCTCGCGTTATCCAGGATTTCGGTGAGCAAACCAAACTGGTGCAGCAAAGCCGCCGCTACCTGCCCGCCCCGCCGCAACCGCCCGCCAGCCCGGCGCTCGCCTCGGCTCGCAAACAGTATCGCGACGCGCTGCAAAAGGGAATCGACATAGCGAACCAGTTTCTGGAATACAACCGGCATCAATATCAGCTTGGCGCGATTTCATACATGGATTTGTACGGACCGCAGCAAGACTTGGCCGAAGCGCAGGGACGCATGGCCGCGTTCGATTCCGGGATACTCCCGCAGCCGTTGGCCCCTCCACCCACCCCCGAGGCCGCCAAAGCGCGGGAACAATACCGAGGGTCGCTCGCCGAGCGAGTCAGGCTGGCGCAGCTCAACTACGACGCGGCGAACCTGCAATACAGGCTAGGCGCGAAGCAACAGATCGACATTATGGAGTCCTCGAAAAAGCTTGTCGAAGCCCAGCTTCAGTTGGCCGCCTTCGACTTGAGCGCCGCATCGCTGCAGGCGACGGCAAAGAGATAGCGCCGCCGTATCGCCCGCAAGGCAGGCGCTGCCCCGCGGCGATAGAATAGAAAGCCGCGCAGGTTGAACGCACGATTCTCTATCGATCCCGCGACCGGTGGGCCGCATATCCTCAATGAAGCAAGCAAACTTCCCAGAGGGGTGGGACGAAGCTCGGGTTCGACGGGTCGTCGGCCACTATGATCGGCAAACTGAGGAAGAGGTGGTTGCGGAAGACGAATCTTCCTTCGAACCCACCGAGACGGTGATGAACATACCGCACGAACTCTTGCCGGCGGTGCGGGAGTTGCTAGCGAATCGGCGAGCATGAGCCGATCGGCGCCACGTGCGCCCTGCCAGCCCTACGCTGTGCGCTTCAACCGTCGCGCTGCGAATGCAGGGGAAGCGCTTTCGATTCGCCGCATAGCTTCGCGGTCAAAGACCTTTTCGCCGCAGGTTGGACATTCGTAGAGTTTCAGGGCCTTGACGGTGTAGGACCGCCCGCGGGACTCGCTATTCCACTCCCGCTCCACCTCCCGAATTTCGTGGCTACCGCATGACGGGCATCGTGTGATCCGCATGTTAAAGAGCGCGTTTCGAGGATACGAGAAAATAGTAGGTCTCGCTCCCGCCCTCGGCTACTAGTTTACCCTTGGAATAGATCGCCAGACCTTCCATATTCGAGCTCTGGATCACGTACAAGTATTCCCTACCGCTTCGATGCGGGCTAATCGACCGAAGCCGCTTGTAGATCGCCACGGCGTTCAGGATCGATTCGGCAACATCGAGTTCGGTAAGGCCGTCGGCTTCGAGCTCGATCTGTGCTTTGGCGCTGAACGCATAGCGCCCCGCCAGAACGGCTCGCTTAATCCGAACAAGAATGTCGCTCATTCTCCCGGCGCCAATCTCCGTGGGTTGGCCGGATTCTTCTTACTCCGCCATCGAATCTTCGCCGGTGGTCTCGGAGAGGCCGCCGGTGTATTCCAGGCGGGCCTCCTCTTCGTAGCCCGGGATCGGATCCAGCGGCACTTCCTGCGGCGGCTCTTCCACCACGTCCTCGCCCGCGATCTTCACGTGCCGGTAATACTCCATGCCCGTGCCTGCCGGAATCAGCCGGCCCATGATCACGTTCTCCTTCAGGCCGCGGAGGTGGTCCACCTTGCCGTTGATGGCGGCCTCGGTGAGCACGCGCGTGGTTTCCTGGAAGGACGCCGCGGAGATAAACGAATCGGTGGAAAGCGAAGCCTTGGTAATGCCCAGCAGCACGGCCTTGCCCTGCGCCGGACGGCTTCCCGCGTCGTTTGCCCGCTGGTTTTCGGCGCGGAACTTGAACTTGTCCACCACCTCTTCCGGCAGAAACTCGGTGTCGCCGATGTCCTCCACCTTTACCCAGCGCATCATCTGGCGGACGATCGTTTCCAGGTGCTTGTCGTTGATGTTGACGCCCTGCAAACGGTAGACTTCCTGGATCTCGTTCACCAGGTACTTCTGCAGTTCCTTTTCGCCCAGCACGTCCAGGATGTCGTGCGGATTGCGCGGCCCGTCCATGAGCGGCTCGCCCGCTTTGACGCGTTCGCTTTCCTGCACGTTGATGTGAACGCCGCGCGGCAAAGCGTACTCGCGCTGCTCGCCGTCGTCGCCCACTACGTAGATTTTGCGCTGGCCCTTGCTGACTTCGCCGTACTTCACCAGGCCGTTGATTTCCGCGATGATGGCCGTCTCGCGCGGCTTCCGCGCTTCGAATAATTCCACCACGCGCGGCAGACCGCCGGTGATGTCCTTCGTCTTCGTGGTTTCGCGCGGGATCTTCGCCAGCACGTCGCCGGCGTGGACATCTTCGCCTTCGCGCACCATCAGGTGGGCGTGGGTCGGCATCAGGTACTTCTTGGTTTCCGCGCGCCCCAGGCCGGGATCGGGCCGGACGATGAGCTGCGGCTGCCGCTTCTCGTCCGGTGAATCCGTCACCACGAGCTGCGACATGCCGGTGACCTCGTCCACCTGCTCCTGCAAGGTCATCCCGTCCACCAGGTCTTTGAAGTGAACTTCGCCGCTCACTTCGGTCAGGATCGAGAACGTGTACGGATCCCACTCCAGCAGGATCTGGTTGTTCTTCACCGCGGCGCCGTCGTCCGCCAGCACGCGCGCGCCGTACACTACCGGATAGCGTTCCTTTTCGCGGCCTTTGTCGTCCACCACGGCCATGATGCCGTTGCGGTTCATGGCCACCAGATCGCCGTTCTTCGCCTTCACGGTCACGATGCCGAGATATTTCGCGAAGCCGTCGGATTTGGCGTCCTGCGTGGATTGCTCGCGCGCGCCGGTCGCCGTTCCGCCGATGTGGAACGTGCGCATGGTCAACTGCGTGCCCGGCTCGCCGATGGATTGCGCCGCGATCACGCCAACCGCCTCGCCCAACTCCACCAGCCGTCCGGTCGCCAGGTTGCGGCCGTAGCACGCCACGCAGACGCCGCGCTTCGATTCGCAAGTCAGCACCGAGCGGATCTTGACGCGCTCGATGCCGGCCGCTTGAATCGCCGCCGCCAGGTCTTCGGTGATCTCCTGGTTCACGGCCACGATCACGTTGCCTTCGTAGTCCTTCTGGTCTTCCAGCGCCACGCGGCCAACGATGCGGTCGCGCAACGGCTCGATGATCTCGCCCGATTCGATGATCGGCTCCACGTAAATGCCTTCCGTGGTCCCGCAATCGATCTCGGTGACGATCACGTCCTGCGCCACGTCCACCAGGCGGCGTGTCAGGTAGCCCGAGTCGGCCGTCTTTAGCGCCGTATCCGCCAAACCCTTGCGGGCGCCGTGCGTGGAGATGAAGTACTGCAACACGTTCAACCCTTCGCGGAAGTTGGCCGTGATCGGGGTTTCGATAATCTCGCCCGAAGGCTTGGCCATCAATCCGCGCATGCCCGAAAGCTGGCGGATCTGTTGCTTCGATCCGCGCGCGCCGCTATCGGCCATGATGTAAATCGGGTTCAGGTAGCGGCCTGTCCGGTCGTCCTCTTCCATCGCCTGGAACATTTCGTCGGAAACCTTCTCCGTCACCTTGCTCCAGATTTCGATGATCTTGTTGTAGCGCTCGCCGTGGGTGATGGCGCCTTCCTGATACTGGCCTTCCACCTCCACCACTTCTCTCTCCGCCGCTCTCACTAGGCCGGCCTTCTCGCCCGGCACCACCATGTCGTCGATGCCGATCGAAATGCCGGCGCGGGTCGCGTACAGGAAGCCCAACGACTTCACCTGGTCCAGCATCTGCACCGTTACCTTGAGGCCGAACTTCAGGTAGCAATACTGCACCAACTGCGACAACCCCTTTTTCTTGAGCAAGCCGTTGATGAACGGCATGTCCGCGGGCAGAGAGTCGTTGAGGATGACGCGGCCGACCGTCGTTTCCATATACTGCTTGCTGAACTCGATCGGCTCGGTGTGCAGAATGTTCTGGCTATCGAAGGCGTGCGACAACTCGATCACCCGGCCCGTGTGGCGCAGTTTGATGGGCGTCAGCGTTTCCACTTCTCCCATTTCGAGCGCGATCAGCACGTCGTCGGTGGAGGCGAACGTGCGGCCCTCGCCCTTCGCGCCCGGCCGCGACTTGGTCAGGTAATAGCAGCCCAGCACCATGTCCTGCGTGGGAATCGTGATGGGAGCGCCGTGCGCCGGCGAAAGAATGTTGTTCGCCGAAAGCATCAGCGTGGCGGCCTCGATCTGGGCCTCGGGCGAAAGCGGAATGTGCACGGCCATCTGGTCGCCGTCGAAATCCGCGTTGAACGCCGTGCAAACCAGAGGGTGAATCTTGATGGCCTTGCCTTCGACAAGCAACGGCTCGAAGGCCTGAATGCCGAGACGGTGCAGCGTGGGAGCGCGGTTCAGAAGAATGTGGTGATCCTGAATGACCTCTTCGAGGATGTCCCACACCACCGGGTCCTGTTGCTCCACCAGTTCCTTGGCCTGCTTGATGGTGGTGCAGTGCCCGCGCTGTTCCAGCCGGTGATAGATGAACGGCTTGAACAGTTCCAGCGCCATCTTCTTGGGCAGGCCGCACTGCTGAAGCTTCAATTCCGGCCCCACCACGATCACCGAGCGGCCCGAGTAATCCACGCGCTTGCCGAGCAGGTTCTGGCGGAAGCGGCCCTGCTTGCCCTTTAGCGTATCGGACAGCGATTTCAGCGGCCGGTTGTTGGCCCCGCGCAGCACGCGGCCGCGGCGGCCGTTATCGAACAGCGCGTCCACGGCTTCCTGCAACATGCGCTTTTCGTTGCGCACGATCACGTCCGGCGCGTGCAACTCCATCAGCTTCTTGAGCCGGTTGTTGCGGTTGATGACGCGGCGGTACAGATCGTTCAGGTCCGAGGTGGCGAAACGTCCGCCATCCAGCGGAACCAGCGGGCGCAACTCCGGCGGAATCACCGGAAGCACGTCCAGAATCATCCACTCCGGCTTGTTGCCGGACTTGCGGAACGATTCCACCACCCGCAGCCGCTTGGCGAACTTCAGCTTCTTCTGCTGCGAAACCTCGGTCTTCATCTTCTCGCGGATCTCTTCCGCGAGAGATTCCACATCGACCTTCTTGAGAAGTTCCTTGATGCCTTCCGCGCCCATCGTGGCGACGAACTTACCTGGGAACTCCTGGTCGAGCTGCCGCTTCCGTTCGTCCGTGATGACCTCTCCGCGGCTCAAATCGGCGACTTCGCCCGCGTCCACCACCACGTAGGCCTCGAAGTAGAGCACCCGCTCGAGTTCGCGCAGAGTGATGTCCAGCAAGTGGCCGATGCGGCTCGGCAGGCCCTTGAAGAACCACACGTGCGAGCAGGGGCTGGCCAGTTCGATGTGCCCCAGGCGCTCGCGGCGAACGCGCGCGAGCGTAACTTCCACGCCGCACTTGTCGCAGATCACGCCGCGGTGCTTCATGCGCTTGTACTTGCCGCACAAGCACTCCCAATCCTGGGTCGGGCCGAAAATGCGCGCGCAGAACAAGCCGTCGCGTTCCGGCTTGAAGGTGCGGTAATTGATGGTTTCCGGCTTGGTGACTTCGCCGTGGGACCAGCTCCGGATCTTCTCCGGAGATGCCAGAGAAATGCGGATGGAATCGAAATCCGCAATCATATTCGCCCGATCGTACGGTGAAGATCGCATATAGTCACCCTTTCCGAAAGTCAATCCCTTGATTGGAACTGGGGGCTAGGGGCTGGGGACTGGGGGAAAGAAGCTCGCTGCGCTCGCGGCATTATTCGAATCAATGCGAGCGAAGCGAGCTTCCGTTCCCCAGCCCCTAGCCCCCAGTCCCCACTAGTCCGCCGCCAGCGCCGTCTCCGGCGCCTGCTCATGCGGCTTCTTCATCAACTCCACGTCCAGACACAGCGACTGCAACTCGCGAATCAGCACGTTGAACGACTCGGGCACGCCCGGTTCGATCGCCGCCTCGCCCTTCACGATCGCCTCGTAAATCTTCGCCCGGCCATATACGTCGTCGGACTTGGCCGTCAGCAGCTCCTGCAGGATGTAGGCGGCGCCATAAGCTTCCAGCGCCCAGACTTCCATCTCGCCGAAGCGCTGTCCGCCGAACTGCGCTTTACCGCCGAGCGGCTGCTGCGTAATCAGCGAATACGGGCCGATGGAGCGGGCGTGAATCTTGTCGTCCACCAGGTGCGAAAGCTTCATCATGTAGATGTAGCCCACCGTCACCGGCTGCTCGAACGGAGTCCCCGTGAGCCCGTCGAACAACATCGTTTTTCCGGAACCGGGCAGGTGGGCCTCCGCCAGCGCCTTCTTGATCTCGCGCTCCGTCGCGCCGTCGAATACCGGCGTTGCGAAGTGCAGACCCATCGCTTGAGCGGCCCACCCCAGGTGCGTCTCCAGAATCTGTCCCACGTTCATGCGCGATGGAACGCCCAGCGGGTTCAGTACGATTTCCACCGGAGTCCCGTCCGGCAGGTACGGCATGTCCTCGTCCGGCAAAATCCGCGCGATCACGCCCTTGTTCCCGTGCCGGCCGGCCATCTTGTCGCCCACCGAAAGCTTGCGCTTCATGGCGATGTAGACTTTCACCAGCTTGATCACGCCCGGCGGCAGTTCGTCGCCCTTGCGCAGCTTGCCAACCTTCTCCTCGGTGATCTTTTCCAGCACGGCGATCTGCCGCGAGGTCATCTCCTCGATTTCGTCGATCTGCTCGTTGAGGCGCGGGTCCCTGTTGGTGATGCGCACGCGCTTCAAGTCGCGCGACTTGAGCTTCTCGATCACGTCGCGCGTCAGCTCCATGTCTTTCGAGAGCAGGCGCTTGTTGGTCTTCTCGTCGTGCAGGTCCACGAGCAGCTTCTTGCCGCCCAGCAGAGCTTCCAGGCGTTTGGCCCGTTCGTCGTGCAGGATGCGCTTCTCGTCGTCCAGATTGCGCCGCAGCCGCTCGATCTGCGTTTCCTCGATCGAACGCGAGCGCTCGTCCTTCTCCTGGCCCTTGCGCGAGAAAATCTTGCAATCGACGATCGTGCCTTCGATCCCGGGCGGGCAGTAGAGCGACGCGTCCTTCACGTCGCCGGCCTTCTCGCCGAAAATCGCGCGCAGCAGCTTCTCTTCCGGAGTGAGCTGCGTTTCGCCCTTGGGCGTCACCTTGCCCACCAGAATGTCGCCCGGCTTCACCGTGGCGCCGATGCGGATGATTCCGCTCTCGTCCAGGTTTCTCAGGAACGACTCCGCGATGTTCGGAATATCCCGCGTGATTTCCTCGGGCCCCAGCTTCGTGTCGCGCGCTTCGATTTCGTATTCCTCGATGTGGATCGAGGTGTAGTAATCGTCCTTGACCATCTTTTCGCTGACCAGGATCGCGTCCTCGAAGTTGTAACCGCGCCACGGCATGAAGGCCACGAGCACGTTTCGTCCCAGCGCCAGCTCGCCCAGGTCCGTGCAAGGCCCGTCCGCGAGCGGCTGACCCTTCACCACGCGCTGGTCGGCGCTTACGATGGGCTTCTGATTAATGCAGGTGTTCTGATTCGATCGTTTGAACTTGGTGAGCTGATAAATGTCCGCGCCCACCTCGCGGGAAAGCTGGCCTTCGTGGGCCGCCCCCTCCACGCGCACGATGATGCGCTCGCTGTCCACCGAATCCACTACGCCGGAACGCTTGCACAGAACCACGGCGCCCGAATCCCGCGCGGTCACCGCCTCCATGCCCGTGCCGACGAAAGGAGCGCTCGCGCGCAGAAGCGGCACGGCCTGGCGCTGCATGTTCGATCCCATCAGCGCGCGGTTGGCGTCGTCGTTTTCGAGGAACGGAATCAAGCTGGCCGCCACCGATACGAGTTGCTTCGGACTGACGTCGATGTATTCGATCTCCTCGCGCGATTTCAGCACGAAGTTGCCGGCCTGGCGCGCGTTGCAGAGATCGGGGACGATGCGTCCCTTCTCGTCCAGTTCCACGTTGGCCTGGGCGATGGTGTATTTGTCTTCCTCCCACGCCGAAAGATACTCGCAGTGGGCCACGTACTCCGCGGGCTGCTTCTTCTGGCTCAGCTTGCGATTCGTCGAATCGGCCTCCGCGCGCGGAACGATGTCCCCGACTTTAAACTCCGTGTCGCCGGGGTTCAGGATCTTGACTTCGTCGATCACCACGCCCTTAATCACCTTGCGGTACGGGCTCTCGATAAAACCGTATTCGTTGATGCACGCGAAGCAGGAGAGCGACGAAATCAGCCCGATGTTCGGGCCTTCCGGCGTCTCGATGGGGCAGATGCGGCCATAGTGCGTCGGATGCACGTCGCGCACCTCGAACCCCGCCCGCTCGCGGCTCAATCCGCCCGGTCCCAGCGCGGAAAGCCGCCGCTTGTGGGTGATCTCCGAGAGCGGGTTGGTCTGATCCATGAACTGCGAAAGCTGGCTCGATCCGAAGAACTCGCGGATGGCCGCCATCACCGGTTTGGCGTTCACCAGGTCGTGCGGCATGGCCGTCGTCATTTCCTGGTACACCGACATCTTTTCCTTGATGGCGCGCTCCATGCGCACCAGGCCGATGCGGAACTGGTTCTCGAGCAGCTCGCCCACCGCGCGCACGCGGCGGTTGCCCAGGTGATCGATGTCGTCCACCACGCCCACGTTCCGCCGCAGTTTCAGGAGGTAGGTAATGGTCGCCTTGAAGTCGTCGGCATCGAGCGTCCGTTTGTCCAGAGATGTGGAGTCGGCCTTGTTGAAGAGCTTGATGTTGAACTTCATGCGGCCCACGCGCGAAAAATCGTACTTGCGCGGGTCGAAGAACATTCCCTGGAAGAGTTGCGTGGCGGTGTCCAGCGTCGGCGGGTCGCCCGGGCGCAGTTTCCGGTAGATCTCGATCAGCGCTTCGTTCTGCGTCTTGATCGGGTCCTTCTTGATCGTGGCCGAAATCACGCTGCCGACTTCGTCGCGCTCCGGGAAGAAGATCTCGAACTCGGTCACTCCGGCTTCGAGAAGCCGCGAGAGCGCCACCGCCGTCAGTTCGTTGTTGGCGTCGATCAGAACTTCGCCCGTGGACATGTCCACGACGTCGGCCGCGATGTACGCGCCTTCCAAGTCGGGAGACTCGACTTCCACCTGCTGGATCTTGGCCTTGATGATTTCCTTGTAGACCGAGGGCGTGATCTTCTTGCCCTGCGTCACCACGGTCTCGCCGCCCTTGCTGGCGATGGCGTGCGAAAGCTTCAGGCCGGTGAGGCTTTCGTCTACGTTCCAGAACAGCCGCTTGTCCTTCGTCGTGATTTTGCTGATGCGGTAAAAGGCCCGCAGAATCTGCTCGTCGGTCTTCAGGCCCAGCGCGCGCAGGAAAACCGAACCGTAGAATTTGCGCTTGCGGTCGATACGTACGTATAGGAGGTTCTTGAGGTCGTACTCGAACTCGACCCAGCTTCCCCGGTACGGAATGATCTTGCCCAGAAAGTAGCCCTGCGCCGGAACGCGCTCGAAAAACACGCCCGGCGAACGGTGCAACTGCGAGACGATCACGCGCTCCGTGCCGTTGATGATGAACGTTCCGTTGTCCGTCATCAGCGGGATCTCGCCGAAGAATACTTCCTGCTCCTTGATGTCCCGGACGCTCTTCTTCTGCGTCTCCGGATCTTTCGCGTAAACCGTAAGGCGGATGGTCACCTTGAGCGGCGCCGCGTACGTCATGCCCCGTTCCTCGCACTCCTGCATGTCGTACTTGAGCTGCAATCCCACCGGGTCGCCGCACTTGTTGCAGAACGTCACCACGTTCTTGTTGAACGTCCCGCAGCGCTTGCAGAGAATGTCCCCGGCGTGGAAGGGGTCCGTGCGAATGGTCGCTCCGCAGTTCCGGCAGGTCGAACGCAAATGGTGCAGCCCCTTCAGGTTGCCGCACTTGCACTCCCAGTTGCCGATGGCGTAATCGACGAACTCCAGGTCGCTTACGCCGCGGAAATCGGAGATCGGAAAGACCGAATTGAAAACCGCCTGTAGACCGCTGTCGTCGCGCTCGCTCGGCAGCAGGTCCATTTGCAGGAACCGCTCGTAAGAGTTCCTTTGAACTTCGATCAGGTTAGGGATCGGGATGGAAGTCTTGATTTTCGAAAAATCCACCCGCTCGGGGGCGGCGGCGTGACGTTGATTATCCATTCCGTATCTCCTGACGGCCGAACAGCCAAAACAACGAAAGCGCGCTCAGCGGCGCGCCATTACGCGGTCCGCGAGGGTCAACCTCGTTGAGCGCGAACTTGCCAATAAGGGCGGGAATCGGACGGGGTTCGGAGCGCCGCAAGCGTAGAGGGTGGAGCCGCGGAGCGATTGGGCGGAGTACTCCTGTATGGCATGAATGCGCGCATAAGCACGCGAAGGTCCATTCATTGCAGCCCCGCCCGGCCTGCAATGTCAGTACTTCGATTAAGGATAGCGCTCACGAATTGGGATCGAGCCCGGCAGATCGAATGCCCAACTACCAATCCTAACAGGACTTTACGCCCTGCGTCAAACCGCGCAAAATCGCGCGCCAATTCCTCCGGGGAGCGGGCTCCGCCCCATCCCGCCAACCCCGGCAAAACTCCGCCAAGCTACTTTACTTCTATGGTGGCTCCGACGTCGGTGAATTTCTTCTTGATGGCCTCGGCTTCGTCCTTGCCGACGCCTTCCTTCACCGGTTTCGGAGCGCCGTCCACCAGGTCCTTGGCTTCTTTCAAGCCCAGGCTGGTGACTTCGCGCACAACCTTGATCACGTTGATCTTGTTGGCGCCCACCGCGGTCAGAATTACCGCGAACTCCGTTTTTTCCTCGACCACTGGCGCAGCCGCCGCGGCAGCGCCCCCCGCCGCCATGACCACAGGCGCGGCAGCGGCAGCCGTAACTCCCAGCTTCTCTTCGAGCAGTTTGACGAGCTGGGACGCTTCCAGCAGCGTCAAACCTTGAATCTGTTCCGCAATTGCGTTGATATCCGCCATCTCAAAAACTCCTTAAGACTCTCAGTCATCGGTTCTCAGTCATCAGTCTTCAGTCCTGGCACCGCTCACTGAGGACTGAAAACTGAAAACTGTCAACCTTCTTGAAACTTGTTTTCCTTGACGCCCTGATTCACTACGGCCGCCACCTTCGCGCCCACCGCGTTGATCGCCGCCGCCAACCGTTGCGCCGGCGCGTTGATCAGCCCCAGCAGTTTGGCCAGAATTACTTCCCGCGGAGGCATATTCGCCAGTTCCGCAATCGAAGCGACCTCAATGACGCGGCCTTCCACTACTCCGGCCTTGAACGTAAACGAGGGATTCGCCTTCGCATATGCCGTCAGCGCCTTGGCCAGCGCCACCGGATCCCCGGCCGTATAGGCCACCGAACTCATGCCCTTCATGCCCTTCAGGGCCGGAGCGGCCGGCGTGCCTTCCGAAGCCTTCTCGGCGAGCGTGTTCTTGACCACCCGGTACTTGCCGCCGGCGGCCCGAACGGCCTTGCGCAGTTCAAAATCCTGGCTCACGTTCAGCTTCCCGAAACCGGCCACGAAGAGGTTGCCGGTCCCGGCCAGATCCTTGCGCAGAGCGTCAACGTCGTTCTTCTTGTCTGCTTTTTTCTTCATCGGAACACCTGCCCGGCCTTAAGCGGCCGCCGCCTTCACGCTGAATGGCGTCGTATCCACGGCTACGCCAGGGCCCATCGTCGAGCAAATCGTCGCGTTCTTGACGTACTTGCCTTTAGCCGCCGCCGGCTTGGCCTTGATGACCGCGGTAATTAAGGTGGATGCGTTTTCGAGTAGCTTGTCGGTGGCGAAGCTGATCTTGCCAACCGGAGCGTGGATAATGCCGGTCTTGTCCACGCGGAATTCCACTTTGCCGGCTTTCACTTCCCTGACGGCCTTCGCGACGTCCATGGTCACCGTGCCGGTCTTCGGGTTGGGCATGAGACCGCGGGGGCCCAGAATCTTGCCGAGTTTGCCAACCGACCGCATCATGTCCGGCGTCGCGATCATGGCGTCGAAATCCGTCCAGCTTTCGGACTGAATCTTGTTCACCATGTCCTCGCCGCCCACGAAGTCCGCTCCGGCTTCGGTAGCCTCGCGCTGCTTGTCGCCGCTGGCGACCACCAGCACCTTCTTCGACTTGCCCAGGCCGTTCGGCATGACCACGGTGCCGCGCACCATTTGATCCGCGTGCTTGGGGTCCACCCCAAGGCGCATGTGGATCTCGACGGTCTCGTCGAACTTCGCGAACTTGATTTTCTGGATGAGCGGAACGGCTTCTTCGAGCTGATACTCGCGAGCCTCAACCTGTTTCCGCGCGGAAGTGTATTGTTTACCTGCTTTGCGGGCCATGTTACCTCATTGGTGCAAGCGGTCCGTTCCCGAAAAAAGCAAACGAACCTCCCACTGAGCCTTCGACTACTGGAACAGCAATCAGTCTACCAAACCCGGAGAGCGCCTGTCCACTCCGTTTCACTTCCGGCCGCGGCCCGGCCGCAGCCGTCGAAACTGCCGGCCGTATGTGATCTGTAACACGAACAGGCTCCGCTGTTGGTACCGAAGCATGATCCAGTCAATCGGGCAGGTGATATCCTTAAATGCACTGTGAGCAAGCGGCAACGCACACAGACAGCTCTTCTGTCCACGGGCATCCTTCTACTAGCCGTACCGCGTCCGGCTCACGCCTACGTCGATCCCGGTTCCGGCGCCATGATGTGGCAGTTGGGAGTGGCCGCTCTCGTTGGGTATCTCTTCTATGTCCGGCGGTTCTGGAAATGGCTGACCGGGCGTGGCAACTCCCGGCGCCCGTTGGGCTTTCTGTTTGCATTCTCCTTCGCTGCGATAGCCGCTGTGGTTGTCTCCCTGGCGTTCCGTGACCGGCCCATCCCCCGTCTCTCGGAGGTATTTGTGGTGGGCGTCGCCTTGGATGCGTATTTCTTCACCTGGGAATCCGCCGTCAGCTTGCTGGCGGCGGGACTCGTGATCGGCGCTTACCACTTGGCTTCACCCATCCCTGGGCAAAGCCACTCATCGGCCGATCTGTATTGGCTGGCATCGTACAGCCTGATGTCCTTCCTCCTGGTCGTTTCGATGGCGCGCCTGAAGAGGAGAGCCGGTGCGCGCTCCCAACCCGCTGAGCTCCTGCCGGCCCGCGTAGTCGAGGCCGGAGAAGTTTGTCTCGGCGCCGGCGGCCGGCAGGGAGAAGGCTGAGGAGTTGCTCGCCTCGCCCGCGTCGTCGTTTCGCGATCCGGCCGGTGTTCTGGCGCCGAGTGGGGATCGCCTCTACCGCATCGTCAACTCCGCCGGCATGGTGGACTGGACCGCCGCTGAGTCGTCCCCAGCATTGCGGACCCGGTTCGAATCCGGCGCTTTGGTCCGTACCCGGACCCTCCCCAACGGCGAGCGGGATGCGCTTCTGGAAGCTCCCGGCATCGCCGGGATTTACGCTCGCATCCAGGGCGTCGCGATTCTGGAACACGAACGCCTCCCGTTTCCCGGTTATCCGTACGAATGGACTCCGGAAATGCTCCATGCGGCCGCGGAGTTGACGCTCGATCTCGCGCTCGAGCTGCTCCCGGAATCGCTCGGCCTGAAGGACGCTACCCCGTTCAACGTGCTCTTCCGCGGTCCGCGGCCCGTGTTCGTCGATGTGCTCTCGTTGGAGCGCCGCGATCCGCTCGACCCCGTTTGGCTTCCCTACGCGCAGTTCATTCGCTCTTTTCTTCTGCCCTTGCTCGGCTCGAAACGCCTTGGGTTCTCGCCGGATCGTCTATTGCTGCCGCGCCGGGAAGGCGTCGAGCCGCACGAGTTCTACCGCTGGCTCACCCCGCTTCAAAGGCTCCGCCCGCCGTTCCTGTCTTTGGTCTCCGTTCCGAAATGGCTCGGCGGATTGCGCCGCTCGGACGAATCTTCCATTTACCGGCGGAACCGCCTCTCGGACCCCGCGCGTTCCCGGTTCATTCTCTCCTCTACGCTGAAAGGGCTCAAGCGAAAGCTCGCCGCCGCGGCTCCCTCCGCCTCCTCGTCTGCGTGGACGGATTACATGGAGGCGAACAGCTACACGCCGGAGCAGTTCGCGGCCAAGGAGCGATTCGTGCGGGAGAGCCTGGCGGATCGCAAGCCCAAACGGGTGCTCGATGTGGGCTCGAACACCGGCCATTTCAGCGTGATGGCCGCGGAATCGGGCGCGGGCGTCGTCGCCATCGATTCGGATCCCGCCGTGGTCGGAATTCTGTGGCGTGAGTCCGCCCGCCGGAATCTGGACATCCTTCCTCTCGTCGTGGATCTTGCGCGGCCCACGCCCGCCGTCGGATGGCGCAACCGGGAGTGCCCGTCGTTTCTCGATCGCGCCCGGCTCGCATTCGACGCCGTCTTGATGCTCGCCGCGATCCATCATTTGCTGGTCACCGAGCGCATTCCGCTGGAGGAGATTCTGGAACTCGCCTCCGAGCTGCACGACGGACATTCTAATCGTCGAGTTCGTATCTCCCGAGGATCCGATGTTCCGGCGCCTCGCGCGGGGACGGGACAGGCTATATAGTGATCTAACGGTGGAGCGCTTCGAAACCGCATGTGACCGACGCTTCGAGATCGTCCGGTCTTTGCATCTCGAGGGCTCGGCGCGGCGCCTCTACTGTCTCCGCAAGCGCGCATGATTTCCGGGCTCAAACGCATTCGAGGCCACCCGTTGGCGACGGATGGCTGGAAGACGCCGGACCCTTGGCGGGATCTCACTACCAGTTTCAGTTTCGCCAACCTGTGTTTCCTGAGCGTGTGGCAGAACATTCTCTTCCTTTCCCGGAGGAATGCCTTCTTCTTCGTGGCGACGTCGCTCGGCGTCGATTATCTCGCCGCGATGTTCGACGTCGCGATTCTCACCGCCGCGTGTTGGGCTTGCATCCGCCTCGCCCGCCGCAGCCTGGGCCGAACGGCGTTTCGCGTGGTTCGGATGGCCTCCATCGCGCTCTTTCTGCTTCCGCTGAATGCGCTCCGCATGATTCTTTCCATCCACCACCAGGACTTGAACCTGCCCTTCCGCCTGCACATCGATTCACACCTCGCGCTTCTGGTACTGGCCCCCGCGGCTGCGATTTTCTTCTGGATGCTTTGGAAATATCAGCGTTTGGCTGTCAGCGCCACTGCAGCCTTGCTGGTCGGGCTTTGCCCCTACGGAATCTATCTGTTCGGCCGGGCCGCGCTGTCCGCGGCGCTGGCGGCCACGGCCGCGCCGCGGGTTTACTCCCTGGCGCCGCGAGTGGCCAACGCCAAAGTCCAGAGGCGCGTCGTCTGGGTCATCTTCGATAATTGGGACTACCGCCTGAACTTTGTCGATCGTCCCAAATACCTTTCCTTGCCCGCGGTGGACCGCTTTCGCGGAGAATCCATCTCCGCCACGAACGCACGGTCTCCGGGAAGAGATACCATCGACTCGCTCCCGTCCTTGCTCACCGGCCGGCCCTTGGTCTCCGCGCGCGGCAGGGAGGAACCCGTCTATTCGTTCAAGGATGAAAAGGGCCGCTCCGGAGTCCGCTGGAACGAAGTGCCGGGCGTTTTCACGGCCGCGCGCCAAGCCGGCTTGAACACGGCCCTGGTCGGTTGGTACTTTCCATACTGCCGTCTGTTAAACGCCTCGCTCACGGATTGCGCATCATGGCCTATGCCCGTCCCGGAACTGGCCTTCGGCGAGACGTTTTGGGAAAAGGCGCCAGGCCAGCTTCGCACCCTTGTTGAGACCGATTCCTTTTCTCCGTTTTCCACTTCGCCGCTTCTGCGCCAGAAACTCCGTATGTTCGAGGCATTCATGGATCGGACGGGGAGCATGCTAAAAGATCCGGAAATCGGCCTGATCTTTCTGCATGTCCCAATTCCCCACTATCCCCACATCTACGACCGTATCGACGGCCGGCTAACCGATCGGCTCGACCTCCCCGGCCCCTCGGTTCCAAACTACTTCAGCGATCTGGCTTTAGTAGACCGGACACTGGCGGTCTGGCGAAAACAACTCGAGGACGCCGGCCTCTGGGATAAAACCACCGTAATTCTGAGCACCGACCATCCGCTTCGCTTGCCCCAGGAGGGCGATGGTAAGTCCGATCTGCGCATTCCGTTCCTGCTCAGGCTGGCCGGCCAGCCCTCGGGCGCCGCTTTCGACCAGCGCTTCTACACGGTCGAGACCGCGAGCCTCGTTTTGGCCGTCCTCCGAGGCGAAATCTCCACTCTTCGGGACGCCCAGGCGTGGATGGCCAACCGCGCCGCGAGCGACAGCGGGCGGTCGTCTGAGTTAACCTTTCAGATCCCGCCACCGGCGGCCCGATAGGCGAAGCGGCGCGCTTCAGCGGCCGCGCTCCCGGCCGAGCCCTCACTTTGCACAATCGGAGATCGCTTCCGCCCGAATCGCAAACCCGAACCGGTCGTGATTCATTTGCGAATTCTGCGGGCATGCCGCAAACGAGATTCCCTGCGGATACTCGCGCTGAATCCGCAGTCTGCCCCGCTGGGCGGTCGTCGATCCCCCTTCAGCCGGAATCAGTTCGGCCACCACCGCGCCCGTACCCTCGTCGCGCGCCCAAATCTCCAGTTCCCCGTCACGTTCCGCTCCGGCGATCGGGTCTTGCGACAGATCCGGGATTACCATTCGGAAACGTCCATCTGCTTCTAGCCGCACCGGCTCTCCAACCGGAATGCCCGTCACAATGAAGCGATCGATCCCCAGGAACGGCGCAGCCCACCGCGCCGGGTAACGCGCTTCCAGGCGAACCGGATGTTTGGCTGCGTCCGCCGTCCGCTTCACTACGCCCTGAATCTCGGTGCTTGGGAGTGACGCGCACTCGAAAGCGTACTGAGGCGCGGACGGCCCGCTCAGATAGAGATCGAGCACCCGGATTTCGCATCCCGGCGCATAAAGGATCGCCTTAATCCGGCTCGCCGGCTTTCCTTCCAGCATCGTGCCGATAGGAACGGACCGTAATTCCGCCGCTGGCTTCAACCATCCGCCGAGCTTCTGTCCCGCCAGAACATA
Organism: Terriglobia bacterium; assembly: GCA_963783505.1. Lineage (GTDB taxonomy): Bacteria > Acidobacteriota > Terriglobia > Bryobacterales > Bryobacteraceae > BOG-224. Next base: position 214,111 of record CAWAOP010000023.1, read on the forward strand.
CCGGACAAACAGCCTCGCCGAATCCACCCCCGGTGGAAGCTGAATCTCTAGAGACTCAAGCGCGCCAGAAGCCGGCGTCTGCCCGAAACAACTGGCCGCAAATAGTCCGCAGCCCCCCAGCCGAGCCGCGACCGTCAGGGAGCGGAGGCCCGAAGCCAAGCGCATTCTCACGCCATCTCCCCCGCACTTCTCAAGCCAGACGCCTCGAAGCCGGTTCGCACCATCCCGAAATCTCGCCCGCAGTGCAATCAACGCAACACCGTATCCCCTTGAACAACGCCCCCAGCCCCCAGCCCCCAGCCCCTCACCTCAATATCTGAAACAAATTGCTGTAATCGTCCGTCCACAGCCGGATCGCCATCTCCGGCTTGACCTCTTTCGAACCATCCAGAATCGACCGGTCGAATCCGCTCTCTGGCGCGGTCGCCAGCATCCAGCTCGCCGCGAAGATGTTGGCGTCATCGTCATCCTCGTTGTCCACGCGGCGGTCCGTCTTCCCCACCGCTCTCGATTCGCCATCCACCACCGGCTCCAATTCCAGGAAGCGGTTGGAAATGTTCACCGCCAGAATGCCATCCGGCTTCAAGTGCCGCCAATACAACTGCATCGCCTCGCGCGTCAGCAAATGCACCGGCACGGACTCGCTCGTGAACGCGTCCACGGCCAGCACGTCGAAACTCTGCGGCGCTTCCCGTTCGAGCGAAAGCCGTCCGTCGCCCAATGTGACCTCGTGCCGCGCCTTGCAGTCCGTGAGAAATGTGAACCACGCGCTCGCCCCGCCCGGACGCGGAGTGCTCAGTTCGAGCACTCCCGGATTGATTTCGTAATAGTGGAAATAGTCTCCCGCACGCCCATACGACGCGATGGCTCCCGTGCCCAGCCCGATCACGCCCACGCGCACGGGACCCGCCTTTTGCTTCGCGCGGATGGCGAGCCCGATCCCCGAGCGCGGCCCGAAATACGTGGTCGGTGAATCGCGCCGCATGGGGTTCAGAAACTGCTCGCCGTGATTGATCACGCCGTTTGTCAGGCTGCGCGTGGCGGCCCAGTCCGTGGCCGGCCCCGTATCGTGTACTCTCAGCCCGCCGTAGAAGTTCCGCATCATGACCAGCGTTCCCGACGTGGTATAGCGCATTTCGAAGCCCACGCATCCGGCCACCATCAGCGCAGCCAGCTCAATCAGGAACGCCGCCCACTGCTTCCACCGGCGCGCCCAGCGCAATCTCCAATCGCCGCGCAGCGCCGCCAATATCACCGCCGCGCCGAGCAGCAACTCCCGCTCCAGCACCCATAGGTCGAACTCTTCCGGCGCCTGCCATCCCTTTCGGAACCAGCCCACCATCGCATGAGCCGGGGCCACCAGCGCGTCCCATTGCGAGTATGCGATGAAGCCGATCGCGGCCGTCGCCGCCGAGCGCCGGAAGAAACCTCCGCGCGGGAAGCAGATTCCGTTGCCACTCCGTATCCGGATGCAGGCGCGCCGCCGCGAGCGCCAGCCCCGCCACGGCTACCATCCCGATAGGAACCTCGTAATACGCATTGAACAGCGACGGCGCCGCCAGCCCCACCATCAGCCCACCGGCCGCGCCGCCAACTGAAACCGCCAGGTAGAACTGCGTCAGGTATCGGGGCTCCGGCTTCAGCCGCGCCAGTTCCCCGTGGCAGACCATCGCGCAAACGAACAGCCCCGCCAGAAACAGCGGCAGTCCCGACCCGAATCGGCAGAACTCCGGCGTTCTTCCCGAAGTGGCCCACGCCATGGCCGCCAGCGCCGCGCCCAGTCAACACGAGGTAGGGCGTGCGTCTGTACCATCCCGCCCGTTCGAAACACAGGATGAACGAAAGCAGGTAGACGCTCAGCGGCAGCACCCAAAGCAGCGGAATCGCCGCCACATTCAGCGTGAGCTGGCTGGTGACATTCAGCAGCATCGCCGAAGCGCAAGCCGGCAGCAGCAGCCACATGGCATAGAGCTTCCATTCAACGGCCGGCTCCCCCCCGTGGCGCGGACATTCATGTCTGCCGTCTCGGCATTCGTGCCGAGATTCTTAGAACCAGCAGCCGAGGAGAGAACTTGGTCTTTCAGTGGCAGCGAATGTTCCCCCTCCGCGCTGCGTTCGCGAAACGCCGATGAACCCGCACAGCAGGATGAACGCGCCGTACGCCAGGCTACCACACCGCCGCCTGCTGGCGCGTCGCCAACACCGGCTCGAATAGCTATCGGGTAACTCAGCAGCGCAAACATCGAGCCCGCGTTGGAGAGCGCATACAGACGGTAAGGCATCGCCCCGCGGAATCGCCGCGCATACCATGCCTGCAGCAGCGGCCCCGTAGTCGAGAGCATGAAGTACGGCATCCCCACCGTCGCCGCGAGCACGCCGAGGATTTTCGGGATCGGATCGTCCGGCGTCGACGGGTTTCCAACCGGCGCCCGGATAAATCGGCAGCGCCAGCGCGCTCGCCAGAAGCAGTGCGCAGTGCGTCACCGCCTGCGCCCGTGGCCTCAGCCAGTGCGTCAGCGCGTGCGCGTATAAATACCCCAGCACCAAAACAAGCTGGAAAAACAGCAGGCAGGTGGTCCACACCGCCGCCGATCCTCCAAACCAAGGCAGGATAATCTTGGCGATCACCGGCTGCGCCTGAAACAACAGAAACGCGCCGACGAATATGGTTACCGCGTAGAGAAGCACCAGCAAATCCTTAGTGGGGTCGGCGCTTCCGCCCCATGCCACCTGACCAAGAGCCTCAGTCCAAAACTACCGGACTTGAAACCCAAACGCCGAGACGAATCTCGGCGCGGCAAACCAAACGCTTGCGCCACGCCCGTGGCGCGGACATTCATGTCTGCCGTCTCGGCAGTCGTGCCGAGATTCTTGGAATCCATAACACACGAGGAATCCCTGTATTTAGGTGGCATTGGCTATTCCTGGCTGCATTCCGGCCCTGCCGGGGGGCCGACACCCAATGTCCCTGTTCCAACCCCCTCAGTGTAATCCGGCTGATGGTTGCTGCGGCCCGATTACCGAGGACGGGCCGCCACTTCGATGTGGGGCGGCCAGGCGCTTCCGGCATTCCGGCCGGAACACCGGCCGCAGGCCGGCCAAGCCTCCCGTCCCGTTTTCGTCCTCAGTGTAATCCGCTACAGGCGTTTCCAAACCCCCAAATTCCGGCCCATCCCAATACCTCATTCACCGGCTTCCGAAATTCTCGCTAACACACTGTTCTACAAGGGGATAACCCGTTCACGCCAGCTCTCCAGAAGCCTGACTCCGAGGCCCGCCGTGCTATATAAAAAACAGGATGGGTGTCCGGCGCGCTTCAGCCTCGTTGCAATTCGTGACGCTCTTCGGAGCGGCCTCGATTCCAAGCGGCCCCAGCGGATTCCGTGCACGCGTGCACAAAAAAACTCCAATAAGTTCTTTGATTTCAACAGAGGCGCCCCCAAAATTTGTGCACGCGTGCACAAAAATCGGCGCAACTGAGCCGTAGCTTCAGTCTCAGCCAGCCGACCGTCAGCCCCCGACCGCCCCGCTTCAGTTTTCCGTCGGCTTCTCGTCGATGTGGTCGATCACGATCGCGGGCATCGGGCGCCTTCGCGGCTCCAGCTTCAGTCCAAGTTCCTTTCGATCGCTTCGAAAATGCGTCGGGCCGCCCACCGGGTCGGTTGCCGCCGACGCCTCGCCGCCCGGTTGCGTCGCCATCGCCGCCGCGAGCCGCCGAAAACCGGATGCCAGCGCTGTACGTCAGCGAAAAGTCCCAGGCTCCATCGAGCCCCGTGGCGTCTTGAACCGGCCAGTTCAGCCCCTGATCCTTCCCATCAAGCTCTCCGCTAACTGCGCCATGGTGACGTTCTGGCAGTTCAGTGCCAGCGAGCCCTGCGGCGCGCCGGGCGGAGCGCTCGTGGTCTTGCAAAACGTGCGGCTGGCGGGGTCGGCCTTCTTGAGCTTCGGTTTCACGGACACCAGCGAGTACGCCGCGACGGGCTGCTCTTCCCTGTGGTATTTCAATTGAAACCGGTCCACCAACAGAGCCAGCAGCAGGGGCGCTAGCTCTTCGTCTTCCAACTGGGCCGGCCGCGAGATTTTCGGCTGCCACTTTGGCGTCGATGTCGTACCGGTTGTCGTCCACCCAGCCCGGCAGCCCTCTGATTTCACCGCTGTTATTCGAGTTGAAGGCGCTCGAAAGCAGCGATCGCATCGACGCATTCTGCGCCCTAAATCGCCCTCCGGGCAGCGTCTGCCACCGCCGCATGATCGTCGGCCCAGGCGGCGGCGAGGGCTTGACGCTGGCCACTTCGAATTCGGTCGGCAGCGGAATCGGCGGCATGCGCCTTGGCGAGGTCCGGCGGGTTATCGCTCGGCTGCTCGTTCACGCTATCCACCACCATCACGGGCGTCGGAACCTGCTGCTCTTCCAGCTTCAGCCCAAGCTGTTTGTCGACGTGCATCGGCGAACGAGATGCGTTCGCGCCGTGTCGGGAGAGTTCACTCGAGCATCGGCAGACGAATACCGAAGGTCGAAGTTCCACTTGCCCGCCAGCCCCGTCTCGTTCCAGAACCGGCTTCGTCCCTAGGCCCGCTCCCATCATCGCGCAGCCCATCCGCGAATTCCGCCATGGTCATGTTGCGGCAGGCGTACTTAATCGTCATGCCGGGTCCCAGGCCGGATCGGGACCGAGTTCCCGTCCGGCCCAGGCATCATTACCGAGAGCACCCCCTGCGAAGGCTCGCCCGGCGGGCTTTGCGCTCTGCATCCGGTCTCTTCCTTGCCGCTGGCTTCCTTGATCTGGGGTTTCTTTCCCACCGTCAGCGCATACGCCGCTCCCGGCCTCGAATCCTTGTGGACCGTCATCTTGAAGCGCTCCTCCAGCAGCGTCTGAAGCATCGCCTTCACCGATGTTCGGTGGTCACGCCGTCGGGAACCTTCGTCGTGACGTCGTACCGGTTCATCTCCAGCCATCTCGGCCCGCCGGCCACTTTGTCCGCCTCGACTCCGAACGCCGTCCGCACCAGGTCCACCATGCGTGGCGTTCTTCCATTCGTAGCGGCCCGGATGAGTCGTTACCGTGCGGAAGTACTGGTTGGACCCTTTCCCTACGGCGTGAACATCCGCGGCTTCGAATTTCGCCTTGGATTCCGTGGACTGCCCAATCGCCGTCCCGCCCAGAAACACGCTCGATACCGCCAATACGATCGCCAATCGCATTCGCAAACGCTCCTCTCGTTACAGCATAGGACGAAACCACCCCGCCCGGCGCTTGATCCTGCTAAATCCTAAACAATTAGTCCACACTGTGCCCCGCATGCCACAGCCCCCGATCAGCCGCCGGAGGCGGTGCCGCAGCCCCCAGACCCAGCCCCCATCCCCCGTTATGCTAGACTCTTCCTTCCGTTCACCACGACTCCAGAGCAGAGGCGCGGACATGCATCTAGCGTTCGTTGACTACGTCATTCTGATCGTCTATTTCGCCTTCGTCTTAGGCATTGGCTGGGCGCTCCGGAAACGAATGTCCAGCAGCAGCGAATTCCTCATGGCGGGCCGCAGCGTCCCGGTGTGGATTCTCAGTCTCGCCTTCATCGCCGCCAACCTCGGGGCCCAGGAGTTGATCGGCATGTCGGCGTCGGGCGCCAAGTACGGCATCATGACCGCCCATTTCTACTGGATCGGCGCCATCCCCGCCATCCTGTTTCTGGCGCTGTTCATGATGCCTTTCTACTACGGCAGCAAGGCGCGTTCCGTGCCCGAGTATCTCAAGCTGCGTTACGACGAGAAGACGCGCGCCTACAACGCCTTCAGCTTCGCCATAATGACCATCTTTTCCTCGGGCATTTCCATGATGGCCCTCGGCGAACTCCTGCACATGGCGCTCGGCTGGGACTTCAACGTCGCCGTGCTGGCTTCCGCCGCCATCGTCATGGCTTACACCCTGCTGGGCGGATTGACCAGCGCCATCTACAATGAGGTGCTTCAGTTCCTGCTGATTGTCGCCGGCTTCACGCCCCTGGCCATTCTCTCGGTCACCAAGGCGGGCGGCTGGCAGGGCATCCAGTCGCGCCTGCAACCGGTGATGACGCACGCGTGGGGCTACATGGGCAAGGCTTCCGACAATCCCATGGGCGTGGAACTGTTCGGAATGGTAGCCGGGCTCGGCTTCGTGCTCTCCTTCGGCTATTGGTGCACGAACTTTCTGGTGGTCCAGCGCGCCCTGGCAGCGCGGAGCATGAACGAAGGCCGCCGCACTCCGTTGATCGGCGCGTTTCCGAAAATGTTCGTGCCGTTCATCGTCATCATCCCCGGTATCGCCGCGGTGGCGCTGGCGAAGATGGGCTCCGGCTCCGGCTACGCGATCCCGCTCGACGCCCACGGCGGCGCCGATTACAACCAGGTCATCACCACTCTGATGGCGCGTTTCTATCCGGCGGGCATGTTGGGCGTCGGCATCGTGGGACTCATGGCGTCGTTCATGTCCGGCATGGCGGGCAACGTCACCGCATTCAATCAGGTGTGGACCTACGACATTTACCAGACCCATATCAGGAAGAACGCGCCGGACAGTCACTACTTGAAGGTGGCCAAGATCACGACGATCGTCGGCGTCCTGCTTTCCATCGGCGCCGCTTACGTCGCGCAGCAGTACAACAACATCATGGACCTGCTGCAATTGGTCTTCGGCTTTGTGAACGCGCCGCTCTTTGCGACGTTCCTGCTCGGCATGTTCTGGAAGCGCAGCACGGCCAATGGCGCCTTCGCCGGAATGTGCTCCGGCACGGTGGCCGCAACGCTCACCTTCCTGTTCACGTCCGCCGAAGGCAAGGGCGGACTGCTGGGCGTCGTTTACACCTTCCCTTCGGCCATGGCGCAGAGCTTCTGGATTGCGCTCATGGCCTTCGCCAGTTGCCTGGTGGTGACCATCGTCGTGAGTTTCGCCACCACCCCGCGCCCCGAAAAGGAACTGGAAGGGCTGGTTTACGGACTGACGAAGATTCCGGTGGATCCGGGCAAATGGTATCAGCGCCCCGCTCCGCTGGCTGCGATTGTGGTTGCGATTCTCTTCATTTTGAATATCTGGTTCGCCTGACATGATGGACTTAAGACTGCCTTCGGGCCTATTCTTCACGCTGCTCGGTCTGATCCTCGTGGGATTGGGGATATTCGCGCCCGGCTTACGCGCGGACTTGCTGACCGATGCGAACGTCAATCTTTATAGCGGCGCGGCGATGCTCGTCTTCGGCGTCATTTTGTTGCTCATGGCGAAGAGGGCTTCCGGAAAAACGTCATGATCGAAAGTTTCCGCCGGCTCTTCGGGTCTTCCGAAGGCCTGCGCGTGTTTCGCGCCCCGGGCCGCGTCAACCTCATCGGAGAGCACACCGATTACAACCTGGGCTTTGTCCTCCCGATGGCCTTAGACCTGGCTACGTGGATCGCCACGGCTCCTTCGGCCGATGGCAAGCTGCGCATCCACTCCGAGGAGCGCAATGAAACGCGCGAATTCTCGCCGGCCGCTCTCGGCGCCGCTTCGCCGTTGCGTCACTGGTCGGATTACCCCATCGGCGTGGCGAAGGAACTCGTCGCCGCGGGTTATTCCATCGCGCCCGCCAATCTGCTGATCCGATCGACGGTTCCCGAAGGCTCGGGCCTCAGTTCCTCGGCGGCCCTCGAAGTGGCTTCGGCGCTTGCGCTTCTCAATGGCCGCGCCATCGAACCGCTCGATCTGGCCCGCCTCGCGCAGCGCGCCGAGCGCAATTTCGTGGGCATGCCGTGCGGCATCATGGATCAGTACATCGCGGTGTTCGGCCGCGAGCGCTCGGCCGTGGAAATCGATTGCCGCAGCCTCGGCCATCGCTTCGTGCCGTTACCCGTGGGCGTAGCTTTCCTGGCCGTGAACACCATGGTCAAGCACGCCCTCGCAGGCTCGGCTTACAGAGACCGCGTGGCCGAGTGCGCCGCCGCCGTCGAAGGCCTGCGCGCGCGCATCCACGGCGTCGAAAGCCTTCGCGACGTTTCTCCCGTTCAGTTCGGCGCCGAAAGCCGTGGCCTGCCTGAAGTGGTTCAGAAGCGCGCTCGCCACGTAGTTACGGAAGATGCGCGCGTGAACCGTTTCGTCGAAGCGTCGTCGCGAGGCGATGTCGCCGCCATGGGCAAGCTCATGGTGGAATCCCATCGCAGCCTTCAGCGCGATTACGAAGTGAGTTGCGAGGAACTCGATTTTCTGGTGGACCGCGCGCTCGCGCTCGAAGGCGTCTACGGTTCGCGAATGACCGGCGGCGGCTTCGGCGGCTGCACGGTGACGATGCTTCGCGCGGATGCCGTGGGCAATTTCCGCATGCGCATCGCGAAAGAATACGAGGACCGGTTCCACGTCACTCCGGCCATTTTCGATTGCGCGCCATCTTCCGGCGCGGGCGAATGCAAAAATCTTGAGACAATTCCGGGCCTGCGCTGACTACATAAGCAAGATCACCTAAATCAATCGTCCTCCGATGGCGGGGCTCACCTCCACGTGCAATGCCCCGCCCGGCCTCCCGCTCCAACGGCGCCATAACGGCGCTTAACCTGCATTTCTAATCGGCCATCAACCGAAATCCCGAAAAAACAGGCTAGCCCCGTTCGGCTTTGTATCAGGGCACGACTTGAGTCGTGCCGTTCCACATAACAATGTGTGGGCTTCAGCCCCTGTAATCGCTGCGGCGAAAGGGTGTTCTTGCCGCAGCGATTACAGGGGCTAAAGCCCTGTCTATTCCGCCCTCTGCGGCACGGCTGAAGCCGTGCCCCGATACAGCCCATAGCTGCTCAGCAAACGGCCGATGAGAAATCCGCTCAATGGCTCCGCTCAACTCGGAAGACGTAAGATTCGTGCGCCTGCCCGGCAGGGTCCGCATCCAGACTGAGGATGTAGTCACCAGGGGCCAATACAATTGCCGGAACGCCGGCTTCGACAAAGTCGTCCGCCGCTCCGCGCACTACCGTGCCGCTCCAGACCTCCTTCGCGGCGCTGGCGCTGAGCACGGCCCGATAACGCTCGACCCGCTGCCCCGGTTCGAGATCCAGATGCAGACGGACCGTCATGAGGTCGTCGCTTTGCGGAGCGGGGAGAAGGATCGGTTGGATCGCCGATCGCGATCCCCGCAGCACGTCCGGCAACAGCCGGAACGGCGGCAGCACGGGCGCGGCCGTCCGCGCCGCCGAATTCGCCGGGCCCGCGCCACCGGCCGGTTTTGCGTGGCCGGCGCCCATGCGGCGAACCACGAACTCCAGATCCGCAACAAAGCCGAGGACCAGCGTAGCTGCCACCGCCAGCAAGACGCCCGATCTGTGCGCGTTCATCCAAAGCCATAGCGCCCGGAGAGGCCCGGCCCGGTTGGCGTCGGCGTTCGCTGTGGAGTCGCGAAGCCGGCCCGCCGCCAGGAAGAGTCCCGTCGCGAAGCGAAGCCGCTCGCGCCCGTCGGCCGTACTCAAATACTTCGCATCCACCGACTGGCGCTCCCGCTCCGTCAAGTCTCCGCCGGCGTAATCGCGGAAGATCTCGTCCTCGCACGCGGCCACCGCCTCAAAGTAGTCGTCGTCCGCGAAATACCGCTCCTCGACTTCCTGGCGGGCCTCCGGCGGCAGATTGCCGAGCAGGTAGGCTCGAATCAACGCGTAGTCAAGCTCCACAGACGCCGCTCCCGAACATGAGTGCCCGTTCTCCGCTCTCCATTTCAAACTGCATTTCAAATCTCAAACGCCCTCTTTCGGTCCTTTCCCCCGGCGCTCCGCAAGAGACCGCAATGACTTGACGATCCGATGCGCCCGGATTCGCAGGGCATTTTCCGTAAGTCCCAAACGCACTGCCAACTCCTTACGGTCTTCCCCATGGTAAGCCACGATCAGAGCGCAATCGCGTGGCTCCAGCCGGCCCAGCAGTTCCTGAAGCAAGATACTTTCGTCGGCGGAAAAAGGCGCGGACTGAGTCTCTTCGGAGAGTTCCGTCGGGCTCGCGGAACTCGCGGCTTCCATCAGTACATATCGGGCAATTCCGTAACAGTAAGCCCCTAACTTCTCCACCTCGACGCCCTCACGCCACTTCCGGTATGCCCGTTGGATGACTTCGTCGGCAAGGTCTTCGAGATCCAGACGCCCCCTCTGTCGGAAAAAACAAATCAACTTCCGGCGGAGCTGCAGGTAGCCTTTTTCCGCTTCGCGCGGATCGGCGTGAATCAGTTTGAGGAACTCGGAGTCCATGGGCGGCTCCGGCAAGGGTTTGGCCGCCATCACCGCCCCGCCTCGTTCAAGGTCAAGGGTCTCCATTCGCCTTCCAGAACAAACCCCGCCCAGTAGCTAGGGTCCCGCCACCGTGGCTCGCCATAGAGCGTCTTGCGGGCTTCTCGTAAAGCGGCCGCCGGAGCCAGGCCGTTCGAGACCAGGCGGCGATAGAACTCGCGCATGAACAGCGCCGTGCCCTCGTCGCTGATCTCCCAAAGGCTCACCAGAATCCGGCTGGCGCCGGCGAAAAAGAACGCGCGCGAAAGCCCCACCAGGCCGTCTCCACCGGCGCCTTTCCCCAGTCCGGTCTGGCACCCGCTAAGAACCGCCAACTGCACCGGAAGGTTCAAATCGTAGACCTCATACAGGCCTAGCATCCCATCTCTCGGCTTGCCGTTGGAGTCGGCTTCCGAAAAGTAGATACCCGACAGTTCGGGACGCGTATCGTCTATGGTGGCGTGGCTCGCGATGTGCAAGATGTCCGCGGTCCGAACTTGCGGCTGAGCCAGCGCCTGTTTGGACGCCGCAAAGCCGGTCAAGCGCGTGACGTTAGCGGCGCGGGCCGCGTCCTGGATCGAGTCCGCTTCCCGAACGGAAAACGGCAAGCTCGAAAGACTGGAAGTTCCTCGGGTGGGCTCCGGAAGGCGCGGATCCCCTTTGAAAACCGGATCGGCGAAAACCGCCACTCGAAGCGCGCCGGGCGGGCGCTCGACGGGATGGCTGCGCAATGCGCCCAAGACCGATGCCGAAGGAACATTCACCAGTTCGTAGGCGATTCCCAATGGGGTCCCCGGTTCGCCGGGCGCCGGCAACACGGCGAAGGGCACATTGTGCAGGACTCCATCCGGCGCCAGCAGCAGACGTTTGCCGAGCAGCATCGGTGCGGCGTCCGCGAACAGAACCCGGCTCAACTCCGCCGCCGCCGAGCGGAAGCGGCGATCCTGCGCGGGCTGAGCCAACCTCGCCGCGCGAGCCCCCGCCAACGAAGCCACCTGGCGGGCCAGAGGCTCGATGCTCGACGCGCCCGGCAGATGAAAACACGCCAGCTCGCTTTTTGAAACCACCCACAGATAGCTGCGCTCCGGGCCCAGGGCGAACTCAAGCAGGATTGTTTCCGAGTCCAGTACGTCGCGGATGCCTTCAAGCCCCAGCGGAGGCGCCTTGGCCACCGCCGCCTGCCGTGGGTTCCGCTCGGCCAGAACTCCCTCCAGCCGGTCATATTCCGTCTGGAGTTCTTCGACATCTTTCAGCAGCGCAGCCCGCTGGGCGGCGGCCTCCGGCGGGCTGGGGAGCTGCGCCAGTTGCTGGGACTTGAAGCCGATGGTTCGAACCACGCGCTGCTCGTCCGCCAGCCATTCTCCGGCGGTCCCGCTGAGGATATCGTGCCGCCGGGATGCCAAACCCTCCAGCAGGGAACGCGACCGCGATCGTTCTTCCAGCGCCAAAGCCTGCGCCGCCCCATCCCCGGAAGCGCCTTGATCGAGAGGCTGAAGCAAGAGATCGATCGCCTCCTGGTACGCCGGCTGCTTGGAAGTGAAATAGGAAGCGCGCAAGTCCGCCCCGGCCACGCGCACTCTCAATTCGTCGCCGATTTGAATCGCCCGCTCCAGGCTCGCTCGGGCGCCGGCCGTATCGCCGCGGCTTCTTTGAATGCGGGCGATCGCCACCAGCGTATCGGCCGAGTCGTCCAGCAACCGGGCCGAAAGACGGATCTGCAAGGCGGATTGAAACTGTTCGAGAGCCTCGTCCGTCCGTCCCAAGCCGGCCAGCGCGAGACCCGAAAAATGATCCGCCGAGGCCAGCCCCACGGCGCTGTGACCAGGCTGATAGATCTCCTGGGCTCGCGCCAGATGCTCCAGGCTGCCGTTCGGATCGCCCTGGCGGTAGAGCAATTGCCCCAGGTTATTTTCGATGTCGCCGCGCGCCGTGGCGTCCGGCGAGTCCTTCAGAAGCGCCGAAGCCTGCGTCAGGTACGGCATGGCTCCGGTCAGGTCCCCTTCGAGAGCGCGCAGCCGGCCGAGATTCATCAGCGCTTTGCCCCGGTCCGTCGGGCTCGCCGGCGGCGCCAAAAGCGGCAGCGCCCGCCGCAGATAATCCTCGGCTCTGACGTAATCGCCGAGCATGCGATAGGCCAGCGCAATGTTATTCAGCGCCAGGCCCTCCGACGCCCGGCCCTTGCGCTTCATGCCCGGCAGGGCCGCGAGCAGACTGTCCAACGCCGGCTGGAACTCCCCGGTGCGAAGCCATAACATCCCCAGATTGTTTCTGACCGTGGCTTCGGAGAGCGGCTGGCCGATCCGCTCGAAGATCCGCAGGCTGCCATCCAGGCTCTCAAGAGCCGCCTCGGGCTCTCCCAAGCGGGATGATGAGAGGGCGGAATCGGCCAGCGCCTCGGCTTGAGCGCGCAAATCGTCCGGCGGGCATTTCGCCAGCGCCTCGGCGTACGCGGCCCGCGCCGGAGCGTACTGGCCGAGACCGTTCAGCGCATCGCCGAGCTTGATGAGCGTGAGAACCTCGGCCGAATTGTCGCCGAGGCGCCGAAACAGAGCCAACGCTTCGCGATTCGTTTCGACGGCTTGGCGCAAATCGGCGTCTTTTGCGCCGGCCGCAAGCTTCTTCGCCTCGGAAGCCGCCCGCTCGGCCCGGCCCCGCGTCTCAACCTCGGAAGGCGGCGCGCCCGCCGGCTCGAACAAGAGCGCGTAGCGGAGCGGATCGGGGGATTTTCCGACCGCGGAGACGCAGGCGCGAAAACCTCCCGAAACCGCCGGAACCAGCGTGGCGGTCTCCACGCCGTACTCCCACTCATCGATACGAATTAGCGAGCGGCCCGAAGGGTCCGAGATTTCCAGAGCGAGATCGCCGGAAACCTGGCTCAAGGAGAATCGAACGGGCGAGCCAAGACTCAGATGTACCGGGTAACATCGCGAGGCGGTAACAAGGGTTCCAGTGACCGAACGGCCGGGTAAGAGGGGAACCTCGGCGGCGGGCGCAGCGCCAAAACAGCCAAGAGCGCACAGCGGAAAGACAAGACTCGCGGCTCCAGCGGCCCCGGCGCGCCCCATTAATGTGCGATTGTAGCATCGCCCACTGTCCGCCACGGCGCGCGAGCGCTATTCGCCGGCCGGGTGCTCGCGTTCGACGAGAAGGCCGCCCTGGTCTGGGCGCGCCTGATGGCCGATGGCGTGGCGAAAGGCCGGCCCCGAAGCCCCCTCGGCATGGTCATCGCCGCAACCGCCGAAGCCAATCATTGCGTGGTGGTCACGGAAAACGAGAGAGATTTTTGGGGCATGAAGATAGTTAACCCCACGGGCGTGAGGAAAGGAGTGGCTCAAATGGTGGCGGGGAGGGCGCATCCCCCTGCCAATGTGGCGGGACTTGCCCGAAGGGGGCATCTTGCCAGCGGGCTGGTTCAGTTTCTAGGAAACCCGTTCTTATCGTCTGCTGATTTTGGCCTTGACACCCCCTTATATTACGTCATACGCTAGAACGTGATACGTAATAGTTATTGGAGCCACATAACAACGAAACTGCCCCAGTCCAGATCCTCCTTCCGGAGAACTGCGCTAAATCGACTTGCAGGGACTACCATTGCGGGCTTCGCGGCGGTGATCACAGCCTCTGGCTGGCAGAAGACGCCGGCCGCGCCGTCTTTCGAAGTTGCCTCAGTCAAATTCGTCGGAACCAGCGGCGCGAGTGCTATTCGCATCGAACCGGGAAGACTCATATGTCCATTCATCACTCTTCAGAGGCTGGTTCAGGAGGCGTACCAGGTGCAGGCCTACCAAGTCTCCGGCGGTCCCCCATGGCTCAACGAGGATCGGTACTCGATCAACACCAAGGCTGATAGCCCGGCGAACCGAACCCAGTTGATGGCCATGTTGCGCACACTGCTGGCGGACCGATTCAAACTGTCGCTTCGTCGTGAGATGAGAGAAATCCCAGCCTATGCCCTTGTAGTCGGTAAGAACGGCCCGAGATTCCGAAGCGCAAGAGAGGGAGAGGCGGCCTCCATTGCCCCGATGCCGGACACCGTCCACTTTAGGGATGTAGCGAGCCTTGCTGGTTTCCTGTCCCAACGCTCCGACCGTCCCGTGATTGACGAGACCAAACTCGCCGGCGTTTTCGACATTGCGTTAGACATGAGGGGATTCGTACCGGCGGCGCCCGGTGGGGTGGCGCAAAATGGAGCCCCGGCCTCCGCTCCCGGCAGCCCAACCGCTGCTCAGCAGTTCGATGAGTTCGTGCTGGCTGCCGCGCAAGAGCAAACCGGCCTCAGGCTGGAATCTCGAAAAAAGGAGCGGGTCGAGGTGCTCGTCATTGACCGCGCCGAAAGGCCGAGCGGAAACTAGCCGTGGATGAAGTGACGGACGCGCTTTCGCCCTCCCGCGAGCCGGACCGGGCCTGAGGATGCGTTATGATGGTGACATCATGATGTCGCGAGCGCAGATTGCCCTTGACCCGGAGACTCAGCGCCGGGCGCGCCGGCGCGCCGGCGATATGGGCGTGTCCCTCGCCGAATACGTCCGGCGCCTGGTGGCGCGCGATCTGGCCGCCCCGCAACGCGCGGCCAATCCGGCGGCGGTCTTCGACCTGGGCGCCTCCGCCGGCTCGGATATCGCGGCGAACAAGGACGCGATGCTCGCAGAAGCGTTCTCCTCGAACCGGCGCCAGCCTCGCCGGCGCACAGCATGAGCCTGTTTGTCGATACCTCTGTCTGGTACGCCGCGGCGGACATGTCGGAGGCTAGTAATCCGAGCGCGAAGGTGGTTCTCTCGGCGGGCGAGCCTTTGGTCACCACCGATCACGTTCTGGTCGAGACATGGACGCTCATACGGCACCGTCTGGGCCGACGGGCAGCGGAACGCTTTTGGGAGGCTCTGCGAGCCGGGGCCGCGGAGGTGGAGACCGTTGGTATCGCGGACCTGGATGCCGCCTGGGAGATCGGAAGGGCCTATCGTGACCAGGATTTTTCGATCGTCAACAGGACCAGCTTTGCCGTAATGCGGCGGCTCGGCATCGAGCGGGCCGCTTCCTTGGATGATGATTTCGCTATATTTCGCTTCGGACCAAATCGCCGCCAGGCGTTCACCGTGGTTCGTTGAGCGCTTCGCGCTGGTCGCTCCAGCCCCAAGTGGGAGCGGTTGCGCGGCAACTTGAATGAGGGGGTGTCGGGCCCTGAGATTCGACGCTGATGACAGACGACAGAAAGCGATAGTCTGTCCCACTGAATCCGTCGCTCCCCGCGAGTTACTCCTCCCGCAACCCCGCCAGCGCGAGCAGTGGGAAGTAATCGCGGTACATGCCGTAGGTCAAATAGAAGACGTTGGGGAAACCGGTTCCCGTTGTTGCCGTCTCGGGCCAGCCGCCTTGGCTCGTCTGGAGTTCCAGGAGGTATTCGAGCCCTCGGCGCACGGAATTTGAAGTCGTGTCTCCCGCGGCTCGCAGGCCGAGAAGGGCCCAGGCGGTCTGTGAAGCGCAGCTTGGGGCGACTACGAAACCGTCGCGATTGTAACTGGCGCAGGATTCGCCCCATCCGCCATCGGCGTTTTGAACGGCGCGCAGCCAATTGGCGGCCTTCGTGATTGCGTCCTTCACCGCTCCCGACGGCGAACCGTCCTGGCTCGCCGCGAGACCACGCATCGCTAGAAACGAACCGTAAATGTAGTTCACTCCCCAGCGGCCGTACCAGCTTCCGTCCTTTTCCTGCGCGCCGAGCAGGTAGGCCACGCCGCGCTGCACGGCTTCCTGCCCAGCCAGTCCGCGTCGCGAGAGGCACTCGATCACGCGGCCGGTGATGTCCGGGCAGGTGGGATCGAGCATGGCGTTGTGGTCGGCAAACGGTACGCGATTCAGGACGGCCCAGTTGTTATCCACGTCGAACGCCGCCCAGCCGCCGTCTTCGGATTGCATGGCGAGCAGCCAGTTGATGGCGCGCCGCTCGGTGGCCGCCTGCGCCTTGGGATCGCTGGCCTTCGCGTGCATGAGGCCGAGCAGCACCATGGCCGTGTCGTCGATATCGGGGTAGAACTCGTTGGCGAATTCGAACGCCCAGCCGGAGGGCTCCGTATCGGGCCTCTTGATGGACCAGTCGCCCTTGCGGCGCACTTCCTTGCTGACGATCCAGTCGGCCGCGCGCGTCATGCGGGCGTCATCGGCGATGCCGGCTTCGCCCAATGCGAAGGCGCTGATGGCGGTATCCCAAATCGGGGATACGCAGGGCTGGAAGATGAAGCGGTCTTCGGTCTCGATGAGCAGCGATTCGAAGTGGCGGATGGCGTCGAGTAAGTCGGGATGATCCGGCGGATAATCCAGCGCGTCGAGCGCCATGATGAAGTACATCATCGCCGGGTAGATGGCGCCGAGACCTTCGGTGAAGCGCGTGCGGTCGAGGATCCAGCGCTCGGCCTCGCGGATGGCCGCGCCGCGGATACGGTCGCTGCCGCGCTTCTCCCACACCTTGAAAACCCGGTCCAGGTGGTGGAAGAGAATCGAAAGGCCGAGGCGCTTGGGCATGCCCAGCTTGACGCCGGGGAGAAGCAACTCATCCAGCGTGAAGCCCGTGGGCGCACGCCGGTTGGAGCCGCGCGCCTGCACGATGGAGAGCGGCACCAGGATCGAGCGCGTCCAGGCCGACATTTCATAAAGCACGTTGCCCGGAAGCATCACGATTTCCGGAGGCACCGAAGGCACGTGCTTGCGCGGATAAAGCCCGAAGAGACTCAGGTTGATTTTGACGTAGCTATTGGCCGCTTGCAGGCCGCCGAGTTCCAGGATGCGCGCGCGGGCGCGGCGAAGCGGCTCGCCATCGGCCGGAAGCCCCGCAAGTTTCAATGCGCAGTAAGCCTTGACGGTGGCGCTGATCTCGGACGGACCGCCCGAATAGATATTGAATCCGCCGTCGGGCAACTGGCGCTCCAAAATCGAACGCGTGGCTCTTTCGATACGCCTGTGGCTGGGGGGATTCCATGCGCCGCCCTCCGGCTGATGCAACCAGAGCTGCAACAGAATGTAGTCGGATTCCAGCGTGGTATCGGCCGTCAACTCGCTGCACCAGAATCCCTCGGGAGATTGCTGGCGGAACAGGCACTCGGAGGCGCGCTCGATGGCCGCGGAAACACGCGGGTTGGCCGCCGCCTGCTGCGCAGCGGGCCGCGGGATGCTGGCTCGAACTGGCTCAATCCATTCGGAGGGCATGAACGAAACCTACATGGTAGCAACGTAGACTGGAGGAATGGACCTGCTTTTGGACGCCGCCGAAGCGCGCACGCTCGGGTCTCTGATGGAAAAAGAGATCGCCACGCCGGCCTATTACCCTCTCTCACTCAACGCGCTGGTGAATGCCTGCAATCAGAAGTCCAACCGCGAGCCGGCGGTGGATTACGACGATGCGACCGTGGAGAATGCGCTTGCGAGCCTGCGCGCCAAGGGTTTGGCGCTGCGGAGCACCGGCGCCGACAGCCGCGTGCCCAAGCACAGCCAGCGATTCACCGAGAAATACAATCTGGGCCGGCGGGAAGCGGCCGTGATGTGCGAATTGCTCGTCCGCGGCCCGCAGACGGTCGGCGAGTTGCGGAACCGCGCCGAACGGCTCTTTGCGTTCGACGACCTTCAGGCCGTCGAAGATACGCTGAACCGTTTGGCCGCCATGGAGTTCGTGGAGCAGTTGCCGCGCCAGGCGGGATTCAAAGAGCCGCGCTGGAGCCATCTGCTGTGCGGAGAGCCGGAGGTTACGGAAGCGGCGCCGCCAGTGGTGGAGAGAGGCTCGTCGGACCGCGAGCGCATCGCCGCGCTCGAAGCCGCGCTTGCGGAACTGGGGCGGGAGTTTGAGGAGTTCAGGCGGAGCTTCGAGTAGGGGAAGGCAGGCTCCGTTTTACTGCCGCCCTCTCAACCGGCCAAGTTGGCGGCGGTCGCGTTTGGTCGGGCGACCCTCCCTCACCGTCTCGAAACGCGGCGCCAAAAGGCGTTCCTCGGCTGCTTTGGCGCGCGCCTCGCGGCTTGCGTCCGTTTCGCGGTAAAGCGTGCGGGCGACTACGGCAGGGCCCCGCTGTTCGCTGAGCTGAAGGACTTCGACTTCGAATACGCCTCCCTCGGTCTTCACCTTCAGCAGGTCTCCGGGATGCACCTCTCGGGCAGCTTTGGCAGTAACGCCGTTCGATTCAATCCGGCCCAGTTCGCACGCGTGGCCGGCCTGCGACCGCGTCTTGAAGAAGCGGGCCGCCCAGAGCCACTTGTCGATCCTCACGCCCACCATCCCGCAACTCCCTGGCGGCGCAAATCCGGCGCCTCAGGCCTCACTGCGTCATTATAGCGACGGGCGCCACAAGCGGGGACGTTGTGAAGGTGATGCACGATGAGGCATAATGAGGATAAATGCCTCAAGCAGCGAAGACTAAGCCAAGACGCGGCACGGGAACCAATCGGCCCAAGCCCGGAGCGACCGGCCGGATCAAACCTGGCCCGCGATACTCCGTCGGTTTGCCCTCTGCCGTGGCCACCCAGGTGGAGCGCTACGCCGAGACGGTCGATTCCAGCATGAGCAAGGCAATCGCGGCGCTAGTGCGCCTTGGCCTAGAGAGCCAGGCGCGGCGAAAGCGTGAGTTCTTCAGCAGGCTGAGGGAGAATCTCGCGAACGACGATCCGAAGTCGCAGGACCGAGTGGTGGATGAGTTCCGGTCTCTGATCCTGGGCCGCTGAGAAATGCCGAAGATCCAGTGGGAGAAGCTCCCAAGGGAGAGGTGGGCTCACTTACGGGACCGGGCCAGAGAGCGGAAGGTCAGCGAGACTGATCTTTTCGAACTAAACAGGGCGACGTTATTGTTTGCGCCACCACCGCTCCCTGACGGTCGCGGCTCGGCCAGAGGCCGCGAACCGAGCCGCGACCGTCAGGGAGCGGAGGCGCAATTACTTATGACGTTCTGTTTAGCCGAGTGGAAAGCGCTCGATCCGGGCGTGCCCGATGACGACTGGTACAAGGATTTCGGAACCTTCAAGCTCTGCGGAACAGGCAGGTTCCCGAGCACGTTTCTGATGGCCGGGCAGGCCGCTCGAGGCAAGCGTCTGTAAAAGCGCAGGCCGATGCCTGGCGCCCCGCCTTACAATAAGATTTGCCTCAATCAGAACCCATCCGTTACCGCGATGCGGGCGTGAATATCGACGAAGCGGACCGTGCGGTCGCTTCCATCAAACAGTTTGCGCGCCGCACGTTTACCAAGGGCGTCCTTACGGATATCGGCAGCTTCGGCGCCGCGTACCGGCTGACCGGATTTCGCGCTCCGGTGCTGGTCAGTTCGGCGGATGGCGTCGGCACCAAGCTCAAGATCGCCTTCGCTACCGGCCGGCACGATACCGTGGGCGAGGATCTGGTCAACCATTGCGTCAACGATATCGGAGTGCAGGGCGCGCGGCCGCTGTTTTTCCTGGATTACTTCGCCACCGGCAAGCTGGAAGCCGGGGTTGCGGCATCGGTCATTTCCGGCATCGGGCGCGGATGCGAGCGCAACGGCTGCGCGCTGATCGGTGGCGAGACAGCCGAAATGCCCGGCCTGTACGCCGCGGGCGAGTACGATCTGGCGGGTTTCATTGTGGGCGCCGCAGAGCGGTCGCGGCTGTTGACGGGCAAGTACATTCGAAAAGGCGATGCGCTTCTAGCGCTGCCGTCGACCGGCCTGCACACCAATGGCTATTCGCTGGCGCGCAAGCTGATATTTGAAACGGCCGGTTACGCGCCGGACACCTTCCTGCCGGAAGTCGGCGCAACCGTAGCCGATGCGCTGCTGGCCGTGCATCGCAGCTACCTGAAGCCGATCCAGTCGCTCATGGCGGCCAAGCTGCTCAAAGGCGCGGCGCACATTACGGGCGGCGGGATCACCGACAACACGCCTCGCATGCTTCCCAAAGGACTGGCCGCCGCCATCAACACGTTCGCCTGGCGCATTCCGCCGCTTTTCGAACTCATGCGAGCGATTGGCCGTATGCCCGACGACGACTACCGCCGCACGTTCAATCTGGGCGTGGGCATGATCTTCGCCGTGCCGGGAGGCGGCGCAGCCAAGGCCGCGAAGGCGCTGGAGAAGCTCGGCGAGACGCCGTTCCAGATCGGCGAGGTGGTCGCTCAAAGGCGCGGCGGGCCGCGCGTGGAGTACCGATGACCAGGCTCGGCATCCTGCTTTCGGGGCGCGGCTCGAATTTCGAGGCCATCGCAAGGAATATCAAGGCCGGAACGATCGACGCGGAAATCGCGGCGGTGATTTCAAACCGGCCCCAGGCGCGCGGGCTGGAAACAGCGCGCGAAATGGGCCTCGCGGCCGTGTGCATTCCTTCCAAAGGCCTGGACCGCGAAGTGTACGATCGAATGGTAGTGGCCGAACTGCGCCAACGCGGCGTGGAGCTTGTTTGCCTCGCGGGCTTTATGCGCCTGCTGAGCGCCGGGTTCATTCGCGAGTTCCCGAACCGCATCTTGAATATTCATCCTTCCTTGCTGCCGGCTTTTCCCGGGCTTGAGGCGCAGCATCAGGCTTTCGATCACGGGGTTCGCATCTCGGGGTGCACCGTTCACTTCGTGGACGAACAACTCGACTCCGGGCCGATCATTATTCAAGCCGCCGTGCCGGTGCTGGATAGCGACACGGCGGACACGCTATCCGAGCGCATTCTAAGAGAAGAACACCGGATCTATTCGGAGGCAATCCGAGTGGTCATCGGCGGCAAGTACCGGATCGAAGGGCGGAGACTGATTCTGCAAGAGGGGCTGGGAACTGGGGGCTAGGGGCTGGGGAAAAACCAAAACCTGCGCTCCAAGCAAGCTATGCCCGACCTCGCAGTTGTTCAGGCGTGCCGTCCACTGAGAGCCGCCTGAGATGAACGGAGGTTGATTCCCCAGTTCCCAGTCCCTAATCCCCAGCCCCTAATCCCAAACCCCCGATTTCCCGCCTGCGCTAAAATCAAAAGCACTCTCTTATGTCTTCAGTTGCCGACAGCCGCGCCGCGGAGTTCCGCGAGGAATTCGCCCGGCGCGTTTGGGTCGCCGATGGCGCCATGGGGACGATGCTCTATGCGCGCGGCGTGTTCATCAACCGCTGCTTCGACGAGCTTTCGCTCTCGGCCCCGGACATGGTTCGTCAGGTCCATCAGGAGTACGCCAAAGCCGGCGCCGAAATCCTGGAAACGAACACGTTCGGCGCCACGCGGCCGAGGCTGGCGGGGTTCGGGTTCGCCGAGAAACTGGCGGACATCAACCGCGCCGCCGTACGACTGGCGCGCGAAGCGGCGGGCAAGAAAGCGTTCGTGGCGGGAGCGGTCGGGCCGCTCGGCGTTCGGATTGAGCCGCTCGGGCGGACGTCATTTCAGGAAGCGCGGTCCGCGTTCCGCGAGCAGATCGCGGTGCTGGTGGAAGCCGGCGCCGACCTTCTGATCTTCGAGACCTTCGCCAACCTGGACGAGCTGCGAGAAGCCGTCCTTGCGGCGCGCGATGTCGCGGGCCATGACATCGTCGTGGCGGCGCAAGTGACCATCGACGATTTCGGACATCTTCCCGGCGGCGCGGATACGGAAACATTCACGCGCGCCATGGATTCCTGGCCGGTGGATGCGATCGGGCTGAACTGCTCGGTGGGCCCGAAGGCCATGCTCGAAACCATCGAGCGCATGACGGAGTTCTCCGCCAAACCGACGAGCGCTATGCCCAATGCGGGCACGCCGCAACGGGTGGAGAACCGGAACATCTACCTCGGGTCGCCGGAATACATGGCGCAATACGCGCGGCGCTTTCTGTGGGCGGGCGTAAAGATCGTAGGGGGATGCTGCGGCACCACGCCCGATCACATCAAGCTCATCCGCTCGGAAACGCGCTCGCTCGAACCGGGCCGGAAGAAGCTTTCCGTAACGGTGGCCGAACCGGAAGCGAAGGCTCACGCGATGGACCCCGTTCCGATGGCGAGCAAGTCGAAGCTCGGGGCCAAGCTGGCGGCGGGCAAGTTCGTGGCGTTCGTCGAGATCCTGCCTCCGCGCGGCGTGGACGCGTCGCGAGAAGTGGCCGGGGCGAAGCTGTGCGCGGAGCGCGGCATCGATTGCATCAACGTGCCGGATGGTCCGCGCGCCAGTTCTCGCATGAGCGCCCAAGCCTCCTGCCAGATTATTCAGCGCGAGGCCGGAATCGAGGCAATCAATCACTTCTGCTGCCGCGACCGCAACCTGCTCGGGATTCAATCGGAGCTGCTCGGAGCGCACGCGATGGGCGTGCGGAATCTGCTGTGCATTACGGGCGATCCGCCGCGCATGGGCGCGTACCCGGACGCGACCGCCGTCTTCGACGTGGACGCCATCGGCCTGGTCAACATCGTTCACAATCTGAACCACGGTCTGGATCTCGGCGGCAACCCCATGGGATCGCAAACGGCGCTGCTCATCGGAGTGGGCGCGAACCCCGGAGCGCTGAATCTGGACGAAGAGATCCGCCGGTTCGAATGGAAGGTGGAAGCGGGCGCGGAATACGCCATTACTCAGCCGGTGTTCGACCTGGCGCTGCTGGAGGCGTTTCTGAAGCGCATCGAGCGAGATAGGGGGAAGCCGCACATCCCCGTCATTTGCGGAATCTGGCCGCTCACCAGTTATCGCAACGCGGAGTTCATGGTGAACGAATTGCGCGTTCCGGTGCCCGACGAATACATGGAGCGTATGCGCCGCGCCGACACCGCGGAGCGCGCCCGCGAGGAAGGCGTGGCCATCGCGCGCGAAATGGCGGTGCGCGTGCGTGGTATAGTCCAGGGAGTGCAATTGAGCGCCCCGTTCGGCCGCTACCAGATGGCGTTGGACGTAGCCGAAGCGCTCGGTGAGCGCTGACAAAAGCCGATGGCGACGGACCTGGTAGAGATCAACCTGGACGAGCCGCAGCCGGAAATGCTCGAACGGGCGGCGGCCGCCGTGCGCGCCGGAAAAGTAGTAGCCATTCCCACCGACGCGCTGTATGCGCTGGTGGCGGACCCATTCAGCCTTCACGCCGTGGCGCAGGTCTTCCACGCCAAAGGCCGCGAGCCGCATCGCTCCCTGCCCATACTGGTGAATGACCTGATGATGGGGGAGGAACTGGCGGGCGAGTTGAACAGCCGATTCTACATGCTGGCGAGAAGATTCTGGCCGGGACCGCTGGCCATCATCGTTCCGGCCTCCGCCAAGGTGCCGCTGAAAGTGACCGGAAATACCGGACGGCTAGCGCTGCGACACTCGCGCTCGCTGGTTGCGAATCGGTTGATGAACCTGCTCAACCAGCCGCTGATCGCCACGAGCGCGAACATCTCCGGCAGTCCGACGTGCCGCAGCGGCATCGAGGCCTTCGCCCGCATGGACGGCCGAATCGACCTGGTGCTCGATGGCGGCGCATGCGAAGGCAGCGGCGCTACGACGGTCGATATCACCGAACCGGTGTGGCGGCTGATCAAGCCCGGGGCTATCGGCGAAAAAGAACTCGACGAGTGCCTGAGGCCGTCGTAGGGGCCGGGGCGGGGCGCATCCATTCCGCGTCGCGGCGAGGAGATTGACACGGGTTATGTGTGCATATACCCTGTGTATATGAATATTACTCTGTCTGTCGACGAGGATGTCGTCGTCCTGGCAAGGCGCCGCGCGGAGTCGATAGGTTCCAGCGTAAACCAATTAGTGCGCGAGTACCTGGAGCAGCTTGCCGGCAGAACCGGCGCCGGCGCCGACGCGGCGGAATTCGAGCGGCTCTCACGAGACAGCCGCGGCGCATCGCGGGGATGGAAGTTCAACCGCGAGGAATTGCACGAGCGCAAATGAACGGACTCGCCTTCTTCGACACGAACGTGCTGGTTTACGCCGACGACCGCTCCGCGCCCGCCAAGCAGAAACGGGCGATAGCCCTCTTCGCGGAACATCTCCGGCAAGGCTCCGCCGTTGTTTCGCTACAGGTATTGCAGGAGTATTTCGTGGCCGCCACGCGGAAGCTCGGCTTGGCTCCCGAGGTTGCCCAGCGCAAGGTCGAGTTGATCGCGCGCGCGAGGGTCGTGCGATTCGAGGCTGCCGACGTGATTTCGGCTATTGAACTCCACCGGCTGAAACTTGTGTCGTTCTGGGACGCGCTGATTCTCCAAGCGGCGCGTTCGGCGGGGGCCGCGATCCTCTACACCGAGGACATGCAGTCCGAAAGCGTCCTCGGAGGAGTGCGGGTAGTCAACCCGTTCCTGAAAACGCAGTAATCGCTTTCTTCCCATCCGGCAGGGGCTGGAAGAAAGAGGCGGCCCGGGAAGCCGGACCGCCCGATCCGTTCGGAATCGCCTGAAACTCAGAGCAAACGGAAATTAACTTCGATGGAAGCCTCCACGGGAACCGGCTTGCCGTCTTTCTTCCCCGGGGAAAACTTCCATGCTCCGACGGCTTCGATAGCCTTCTCATCAAGCCCCAGACCCAGACTCTTCTGGACCTTGACGATGCTGGCCCGGCCGTCGGCCGTAACGATGACATAGAGCACTACGGCTCCCTGTAACTTCGCTTTACGGGCGGCGTCGGAGTACTCCGGTTCTACACCGACTCTACTTCCGCCCGAGCATCCTCAGCCTTACGCTGAAGGCGCGCACCTGGCCGCCGCCGTAAGTGAGGTATTGCGGAGTTCCCAGGATGTTGTTTACGACATTGGGATTGTTATGTCCGGTGATGTTATTGAAGCCGAAGCGCCAGGCCCAGAGATAGTGCAGTGCGTGGAACTTGCGCTCCAGATGAAGATTGACATTGAAATATCCCGGGAAACGCATGGAGCCGGGAGCGCCAACCTGGTATCCGGCTTCATCCGCCACGGAGAACGGGAAACCCGTTCGACATTCGATCAGGTAGGCTGCGTCCGTATCTCGGGTGATGAATCGCAATACCGCCGGCAACCGGCGATTGGGGAGCGGCAGCCAGCCCCACATGTGGAACCGGTTCGGAGCATCCCAGGGAAATCGGCCCGGCGCCTGCGCGGCGAACACGGGATTCTGCAAGCTGAAATCGATGACGGCGTTTGTGCGCGCGGCGGACCTTGTGTAACCCGCGAACCATTCGTACTGGCGCGCGAAGGTGCGGTGCAGCGAAAAGTCAACTGCGTCATAGCGGTCGTGGCGGGCGTTTCGTAGATCGTAATAGGCCGTCGCACCGGCTGCCAGCGTGGCGCCCTCCTGAGGCGGCGGCGCCTCGGGCACAAATACGAGGCCTCGATCGCCATTACGATGCGTGTAATCCGTTTTCCAGTAAAAGTCGAACGGGAGCTTTCTCTCCAGGCCGAGGCTCACGGTCTGATACCGGGGCGTCGTCAACGAACGGTCGGCCACGCGGAATGAAGTGGCAAGAGGCCCCACGGGCATTCCGCCGGGCGGGTAGAACGTGGACAGGCTGGTCTGGTCCTGTTGGCTAGCCAACACGGAAAGCGGGATCGAGTCGTAATAAACGCCCCAGCCGGCCGAGAACTTTGTTCCTCCGGGCCCGCGCGGCGCCCACGTCGCGGCCACGCGTGGAGCCAGTCCCCATTGGCGAACCACTTCGTTCCAGTCCGTTCGCAGGCCGGCCTCGAAAACCAGCCCCTCCATAGGCGTCCAGTGGTCCTGAACATAGCCGGCGAGTTCCAGGTTCTTCCGCGCCTGGAACGGCGCGCCAACAAACGAGACGAGCCGCTCCACGGAGCCATCGGTTTGCGTCAGTTCGTAATTGTGCCGCGCGATGGTTTGGTGAAAGGCCTCGCGTTCCACGTCGATTCCGAACTTAAGTTGATGCTCGCCTTGAAAACGGAACACCGGAAGGAAGAGATCGGCGAGCTCCTGCTGGCGGTAAGCGTGCCGGTCCGTCCGCTCGAAGTAGTTGCCCCGGTTGCCGAATGGAGTGATCAGGTAAATCTGATCGCCTTGCGGAGAATCTCGAAGCTCCGAGCGCGTATCCGCAAAACCAAGTTCGAGGACCGCGCCGCCGAGATACTGCTGGTCGCGGACGCTGCTCATGAAAAGTCGCTGCCGGTGGGTATTGGTTGCCTCCACCGGATTCAGGATGCTGAGCCCGGTGCGCAACTGTACCGCCAGATCCGCGAGGAAGCTCGCGGTCAGGATGTTCGAGGGTTTCAGGTTCACCTGAAAACGCGTCAGGTCGCTGCCCACGAAGCCTCTCGTGCGGTTCTGGCCCGGGGGAAGGCCGCGCACGACATCCAGGTTGTAGAATCCGTCGATCCCGGTGTGAAACCAAGCGCGCCCGCGCACCAGCGGGCCGGAAAGTTCCAGGCGCGGCGTCCACTTGTTCACGTGCAGGCCGCCATCGGTGGAGACGCCGGGGATGAAGTTGGTGCCCCCGAATCGCCAGCGGTCGTCTCCCATTTTGGTCTTCAGATCGAGCGCGCCCGCCGAACCGCGGCCCGTATCGGCGGAGAAACGGCCGAGGCTGAGGTCCAGGGCCTGAATGCTTTCGATATTGACCCTTGCGTCCAACGCGCCCGTGACCGGGTTGGCCACGTTGAACCCATCGAGCGTGTAGCTGGTTTGGCCGGTTTCGCCGCCGTTCACGTGGATCGCGCCGGAGCTATCCTGGAGAACGCCGTCCGCCATGGGCAGCGCGTTACGGAAGTCCTGCGGAGCCGGGAATGGAACGGCCTGCGCCTGGCGTCCCTCGATCTCCCTGCGGTCGGACATTTGCTGCGGATCGACGACAGGCGGCGACGCCGAGACGTCCACGCGCTCGTAGAACTCCCGCAAGTGGTTCAAGACGATATTGAGCTGGTTCTGGGACTCGTCGAATCGATGCGCGCTTCCCTGGTAGACGTAGAAGCCTTGCCGCTCCGCGCGGATATCGAACTCGCCGGCGGCGGGAAGAGACAGGTTGAAATCTCCCGCCGGATCGGACGTCACGGCAGCCGCCAGGGTCGCGGACTGCCGAACTTCGATCAGCGCCCCCGCGACCGCGGAGCCGGTCTCATCGACGACACGGCCGCCGATGGCGATCTGCGCACGCAAACACACGCATGCGAACGCCGCCGTCAAAAGGACACGCTGAGTTTGGGAAGCCGGCTTCATGGAGAATCGCTCCGGCTCAAGAGGCCTCTCCACTAAGCATAGCGCCGCCGCCAACCGGTTTCGAGGAATAATCGGCACATCGAGTTCGCCGTTTGGACAGGACCGGAGCTGGCATGGGCCGCCGGGACATCCGAGTACCGGGCGATGGGCGTCGCGGTCATTTCACGCGCGGACCTGTTCCGCGCCGCCGATTTCCGCCGGGAGCGGCGGCAGCCCTGCGGCGGAGAGCTTGTTTTTCAGGGTCACTTCGCTTCACTCGGCCACATCAACGCGTACTTGATCCGAGAACGGCGGCGGATCCCGTTCGCAGCGCCACGCGGCGGGCGGCGTCCGCAGACGAAATGCGGCATCATCAGGCATTGACATCCGATACTCACGGGTATTCCGTTTGCGGGGTTGGCCGGTATCGGCGTGGCGCTGGCGCGCCACGGTTTTGCCGCGTCTGACGATCCAGAGCGGGTGTGGACGAGACGGTCGAGGAGCGGCCTGTGTCGGCCTGACACGGGGGCCGGGCAGGAAAGACACACAGACGAAGCGATCAGTCGTCAAAGCCTTTTGTTATCAGCGGCCCGCCACGGCACGGCAATTGCGCCTGCAGTAAATGTTTAGTTCGGCCGCAAGCGCTAAATGGAGGCGCTTCGCGATGAAACCAACCCTTCTGGAAGCGGGCCCTCCGCTTCTGAGTTGGGCCGCTTGGGCCCGCGCATGGCTGCCGCCTATTGACGCGCCCTCTGGGTTGTCAGTGGGTTTTGCAGGCGCATCGTATTCGCGAACCCTCGTTTCCGGCGCAACACGTAACGCTTTGTCGCTCACTTGCCGGCGACCGCTCAAAGGGATAAGATGATACCCGAAACAGACTCCGTTGTCTGAAAAGAGGAAGGAGCTGAGACGACACCCGCCTCCCGGCCTCAATCCCGATTCCGCATCTCCCTTCGCGCGTGCGCTCTTGGCGCGCGTCGCGCCGCCTCCCGCGCCCTCGCTCGCTTGGCGCGCCTCATCCGGCCGATGTCGGATGACGGCCCGTGGGTGGAGGGCGATGACGGTATTATTTATTACAACGACGGCAACGTCGGGGTCGGAACGGCAAATCCCGCCGCGCTGATGCACCTCAACGCCGCGCATTCCGATTTCAGCGGTTCCTATCTCTCGGTTACCAATGCCGGCATCGGCGGCCAGCCGCTGATGAGCGTAACGCCGACTGGTTCAACCGTAGGTGTGACCCTCACCAGTGACACCGAGACCGTGGGCGTCACGTCGCAACTTCTGATCTCCGAGGGACTGTCGGGCGTTACGACCGACCAAACCGCCCATTTCGTGCGCCTCTGGGACGGCATGACCAGCGGCAATCTGCCCAACGCTTACGGGCAGTTTATCGCCATTCAGAAAGCCGCCGGTTCTGGGACAATCACCAGCGTGTACGGCCTCTACATCGCCGCCGTAACCGCGGCGACGAACAACTTCGCGATCTACTGCGAGAACGGGGTCAATTATTTCGGTGGAAACGTCGGGATCGGGACGACTCCGTCCGCGCACGCACTGGATGTCGCCGGTGACGGGAATTTCAGCGGCGGGCTGACCGCGAACGGCGCTCAGGTTTACCCCGGAGTCTTCACCGGCGATTCGGGGTCCGGCGGCGCGGCAGGCGCTGTTCCCGCGCCCGCGGCGGGCGATGCGGCGGCGGGGAAGTTTCTCTCGGCCGGCGGCGGCTGGGCCGTTCCGCCAGTCACCGCCGGCGTATCGAGCTTCAACACCCGCACCGGCGCGGTCACGCCCCAGTCCGGCGACTACACGGCGGCTCAGGTCGGTCTCGGCAACGTCACCGACGACACCCAACTGAAGGCCAGTCAACTCGATACAGATCCGAGCTTGGCGGCCGACGCGGACGACAGGGTTCCATCGCAGAAGGCGGTCAAGACCTACGTGGACTCGCACGTCGGTGGTTTTTCGCTGATGGGCGCGGAGCCGGTAACAGACTTTGTACAGCCGTTCGCAACAGGACAGAATAACCCGCACAAGCTCGTGGACGTGAACGGGGCGCTCTTCGCCCCTTGCGTCTACACCGCGCCCGGCGTTTTGGTGCGCATGCCGCTGAACAATCCGGCGGCACTGGATTCGCTAACGTTCGGCACGGACTCGCTCGGGCACAACTATCCTCACGACAACCCCGTCGGGGCCATTTATGTTCTCTCCAAGGGGAAGATATACGTCCTCTTCCAGAACGGCGCTCGGTCCCGGCCAACGGCACAGTCGTGGCCGAGGTCGATCCTACGACGCTAGCCTATACCTACGTGATTTACGATACGACGCATACGACCGGGCAGGGGTCGCTGTGCGCCGACGCGAGCTACTTGTACGTTTCGACCGCGCTTGGGGGAGAGGATTCTACTCTTCTGCGGTGGGCGCTCGCAGACTGGAGCGGGCCCGCGGCGCTGCCCCTCGCTTTCACCATTAGCGGCACCAGCTACACGCTCCAGAACGGGCACGCCTGCGATTACGACGGGACAAACGTGTATGTCACGAGCAATGACGACGATCTGGACACGCACCTGGCGATCGTGCGGGTGAACCCGGCGAACTTTACCGCGGTGGCAGACGGCGCGTTGCTCGCGGTCTGCGCCAACAACCGACTCACGAATGTCTTTTGCTTTACGGCCGATTACGTGTGGTGCGGATCGGAAGCAACGGGCTCGGTGGTGTGTTTCGACAAGGCGGCGCTCGGCACGCAGACGGTAGTTGACACCAGCGGCTCCGGGGGCTGCTGGTGCGTGTACAACGACGGGACGGACCTGTGGACGTGCCACAACAATTCCACGGGAGCGCTCAAACGGATCGATCCCGCTACGCTGGCGGTGTTCCCACTTTTCTTCGCGCCGGCGGGGGGCCTGGGTTACGTGAACAAGATTCTCTATCACGCGGCCACGGGCCAGTATTGTTTCTGCGCGTACCAAGCCCCGGGCAAAATCGGCGCGAGCTCACACGGCGCTGCCGTTGATGCCCTTGTAGAACGAGGAACGACAGAGACGGGATGATTCCACTCGCAACGCTGCGCTTAGCTTTCGGCCAGTCGCTCCCAGCGCAGGTCGCGCCTGTGCCGCCTGGCGAGGCGGATAGGGGCCTGCGCTTCGAGGCGTCCGCGGCCCAACGCGGCTTCCAGAGGAAGAAGCGATTTTCGGAGGCGACTTACAAGCTTGAATCCCTCGCCCTGCGCGCCGCCGCGATGTGTGCCAGAGCCGCAAAGAACTACGACGATGATTCTAATGCCCGCACGTCAACGAAGAGCAGCGGCGTTCCAAGCGGCGGCAAGCCGCCCCGGGGATTGGCCCGGGGCGGCGTGACACAGTGCTGGGTTGGGATGACACAGCAAAGCGATAAATACTCTTCAAAGCTTCCTGTTTTGAGCGGCCCGCCATGGCATGGCAGTTGCACCGCCGTGTGTGTCTGCTCCCGCGCGCGGTAGATGGATGGTACCTCACGATGAAACCGGTTCTTCTGGCAGCGGGTCTTCTCTTCCTGAGTTGGCCCGCCTGCGTCCAGCCGTTGCCGTCTATCTTGACGCCCCCGAATTTGCCTGCGGGGTTTGAAGGCATCGCGTATTCGCAGACCCTCACCGCCGAAACGTACGGTACTCCCCTCACCTGGTCGCTCGCGGCCGGCGCGCTGCCAGCGGGTGTGAGTCTCTCACCCGCGGGCGTGATCTCGGGGGTACCGATGACTGCCGGAACGTGGATATTCGGCATCACGGGCTCGTTCCCAGGTTTTCTTCCTCTGAACAAGACGTTTACGCTTACCATCCTGCCTGGCCCGCCACACCTCGTGATCACGCCCGCTACGCTACCTTGCGGTTCCCCTGGTAGCGGCTACCAACAAAACCTCGCAGCCGGCAGCGGAAGCCCGCCGTACATATGGTCGCTCACTTCCGGTGCGTTGCCAAACGGCCTCTTCCTTTCCCAAGGCACAACCGGCGCGACCCCCACGGCCACAGCCTTGATCGGTCAAGGCATTGCAGCCGGTGCCGTTACCTCGACTTTCACCATCACGGTAACCGACTCGACCTCGGCAACGGCGAGCCAGACCTTCACGCTTGCCATCACCCCGATTACGGTTACCACGCCGTCCACCCTGCCTGCGGGCTACGTCGGAGTTCCGTACTCGCAAACGCTCGCCGCCACCGGGGGCGCTTCCCCATACTCCTGGTCCCCGACCCTAGGCGCCCTGCCGCCTGGCCTCTCTCTGTCTTCCGCCGGCGTGATCTCTGGAACCCCCACTACGGCTGGAACGGCGGCATTTGTGGCGACGGTAACTGACGCTAATTCGGCGGCGGCGAGCCAGGCTTTCACGCTGGCCATCAACGTCCTTCCGCTCGATATCTCCACGGTTTCACCCTTGCCCTCCGGCGTGGCTGGCACGGCCTATTCGCAGACGCTCACAGCCACGGGCGGAGTCCCTCCCTATCAGTGGCAGCTCAGTTCCGGCGTCCTGCCGCCCCTCCTCTCACTCAGCTCCGCCGGAGTGATCTCCGGCGTCGCCATTACACCCGGGTTCTGGACCTTCAACGTAGGCGCAACAGATTCGGCCTCATCAATAACCAGCCAGGCCTTCTCGCTCACCATCACCCTCGGCGCTCTCACCATAAGTACGCCAGCCACGCTTCCAGCGGGCGTTGTCGGCGCGTCGTATTCGCAGACGCTTGCCGCTACCGGCGGCGTTCCCCCCTACGCATGGCAGGTCAAGTCCGGCGCGTGGCCGCCGGGCCTCGTTTTTTCTTCGGGCGGCGCGATCACCGGCGCCCCGTCTCAAGTGGGCTCCTTCAGTTTTACGGTGCAGGCCACGGATTCCTCCGCCGCTTCCGCGAGCCGGGTCTTCAGTTTGTTGGTCTCCGCGCCCGGATGCGCATCGAGCTTGAATTACAGCGGCCAGGCCTTCGGCGCCGCGGGCGGAGCGGGCACGGTGACCGTAACCGCGCCCTCGGGCTGTCAGTGGACCGCAGCCAGCCAGTTGAGCTGGGTCGCGATTTCCGGCGGCGCCTCGGGAACCGGCAACGGCGCGGTCACTTTTCAGGTAGCCGCAAACAGCGGCGCGGCGCGTTCGGGTTCCATCGCCATAGCCGGATTTCCGTTCACGGTGGAGCAATCCGCCGCATCGGCAGCCGGCCTTTCCACCATCGGCTCGCTGCCCCACGTCACCTCGGGCGGGTACTGGAAGGACACCATCACACTCATCAACAACGGCGGCGCCAGCGAAGAGGCCCTGGTGAGCTTCTACGACGACAACGGCAACCCGCTGGCATTGCCCGTGAACTTCCCCCAGGCGCCCGGCCCAGGGGCGCCCCGGCGCCGCTGCTGGCTTCGAGCGTGGACCGCACGGTGAACGCGGGCGCCGAGCTCCTGATCGAGACCGTGGGGCCGGATGATCAGCCCGCCCTGGGCGGATGGGCGCTGGTGCAGGCGAGCGGGAGCCTGACGGGCTACTCGCTCTTCCGCTGGGGCGCGCCGCCGAAACAGCAGGAGGCCACCGCCCAACTGGAGACGCGCTCGCCCAGCGCGTTCCTGCTCTCGTTCGATCAGACCGGCGGCTACGTGCTGGGAGTGGCCGTGGCGAACGCATCATCCACCGCGGCCAACATCCTCGCGGAATTGGTGGATGACAGCGGCGGGTTGCTCGCCGCCACCACCATTCCGCTCCCCGCCATGGGTCACACGGCGTTCATGCTATCGGACAAGTTTCCGGCGGCGGCCGGAGAGCGAGGAACGCTCGTACTCGCAGTTCCGACCGGCGGGCAGCTCAGTACGCTAGCCTTCCGCGCCAATAGCCTGGGCTCCTTGGCTTCCGTGCTGCCGCTCACGAAGTGATCCTCGGAAGAGGGGCGGCTTGGCGTGCATTCTCCGAGAAACCGGCGCGCGCCCGCTCGTCCGGGTTTGCCGCTCTCCCTGCCATGACATAGAATAAAGCTGCTTATCGTGGAGCTGTTCCCCGACGGGAATCCCTCAGTTCACCCGGCCTGGCGGCGCCCAAAGATCGGCGGAAAGGACCAATCATGAGCGAGTCGCGTCTCTCAAGGAGACATTTCTTTTATGGAACGTTGTTGGCCGGGGCGGTCCCGGCCGGAGGTTTCGGCAGCGCGCCATCTTTAGCTTTTGCGGGGTACAAATCGTTTAACGAAAAGTTGAATATCGCCGCTATCGGGTGCGGAATTCGGGCCACCCAAATCCTTCCGATGGCCGCCGCTTCGGAGAACATCGTGGCCGTCTGCGACGTCAACGACGTGAGCGCCACGCAAGTCTACAACACGTTCCCCAAGGCGACCAAGTACAAGGATTACCGGAAAATGCTCGAGGCGGAGAAGACGGTCGATGCCGTTATGATCGCCGTACCCGATCACTTGCATACGCACACCTCGCTGCTGGCCATGCAGATGGGCAAGCACGTTTACTGCGAGAAGCCGCTGACGCGGACGGCATGGGAATCGCAATTGCTGGCCGAAGCCGCCGTCAAGTATAAGGTTGCGACGCAGATGGGCAACCAGGGTTGGAACCACGAGGGTACCAAGACCGCCTGCGAAATAGTCTGGAGCGGCGATATCGGAGACGTCAACGAAGTGTACGCCTGGACCGGCGGCATCTACGGCGGTTATCCGAATATCCCCGAAGCAGGCCCCGAAAAGCAGCCGATTCCGGACACCATGGATTGGAGCCTCTGGCTGGGACCGGCCGCCGACCACGATTACAACGCCATGGTCGCCAGGCAATGGCGCGCGTTCACCGATTTCTCCACCGGCGGATCGCTGGGCGACTGGCTGGTGCACAATATGGGTCCGGCTCACCTGGCTCTTCAACTGGACAAAGCCCCGCCGATCAGCGTGCAGGCGCTCTCGGTGGAAAGGCCCAGCAAGGTCATCTGGCCGTTTGCGGACCACATCATCTATGAGTTCCCGGCGCGCGCCAACATGCCCCCGGTGACGATTCACGCCTACCAGAACATGCGCGGCGACGAGTTTAAGAACCCCGAAGGCATGGGCGAAAACGACCGGCTGTTCCCGGCTTCCAACAACCTGCAAGCGGAAAAGAACAGGCCCTTCCTGCAGACCGGCGACGGACTGATGCTGGTAGGCCCGCAGATCGGCCCGGATGGAAAGCAGATTCAGGCAGCGCGCGGGGGCGGCGGCGGTGGACGCGGTCAATTCCCGGGCGGCGGCGCGGGCCGAGGCCCCGGAGCCCCGGGAGCGCCGGGCGCTGCTGGAGCGCCGGGCGGAGCGCCGGGAGCCGCAGGGGCCCCTGGAGCGGCGGGTCGCGGAGCGGCCGGAGCGCCGGGCGCCGGACGCGGCGGTTTTGGCGGCGCCGATATGGCGAATCGCGCCCCGGGCAATGGAGCGGTGTTCGTCGGCACGAAGGGTTACATGGCGACGGTCGCTCGCGGCGAGGGCGTGTGGCTATTGCCGAAGTCGCGGTGGGACGAGTACAGACTGCCTCCGCAGATCCTGCCGCGCGGCATCAACCACCAGCAGGATTGGATTCGCGCCTGCAAGGGCGGGGCGCCGGGCGTCTCCGATTTCGCCGTCGCCACCAAGTACATCATGTGGCTCGCACTGGGGACCATAGCCACGCGCGTTCCCAATGTGAAACTGATGTGGGACGCGAAGAACATGCGCTTCACCAACAGCGAAGAAGCCAACAAGCTGCTGCATCCCTTCCTCCGCAAGGGTTGGGAAATATCGAAGGTGTGACTCAGCGAGGATCGACATGCGACTACTGACAATCGCGTTACTCATTCTGGCGGCCATCGCCTTCGCGGTTCCAGCCCATGCGGCTGGTCCAATTCGCGTCCTGTTGCTGGATGGCGAATCGGGCGGCCAGTATCATAACTGGTCCGAGACGTCCCCGTACCTCCAGAGAATGCTGCAAGACGCCGGCATCTTCCAGGTGGATCGAGTCACCGCCCTTCCAGGCGCAGATTTTTCCAACTTCAAGCCCGAGTGGAGCAAGTACCAGGTGGTCGTGCTCAACTACGACGCTCCGGACGCGCGCTGGAACGACGACCTCCGCAACTCATTCGAGCAGTACGTGAAGAATGGAGGCGGAGTGGTGAGCGTGCACGCCGCGGACAACGCCTTCCCCAACTGGAAGGAGTTCAACCTGATGATCGGCGTGGGCGGCTGGCGCGGCCGGAACGCGCAGACCGGTCCGCATTTCTACTTCAAGGACGGCAAGCTGACCTCGGACACCGATCCGGGAGCCGCCGGCCAGCACGGCAACCGCCTTCCGTTTAAAGTAGTGACGCGGACGGCGGATCATCCCATCATGAAAGGTCTCCCCGCGGAATGGCTGCACGTGGCCGATGAGTTGTATGCCAACATGCGCGGTCCGGGAGAAAACATGACCGTGCTCGGGACCGCGTTCTCGGACGCGTCCAACCGCGGCACCGGTAAAGACGAACCCATGCTGATGGCTCTCAGTTACGGCAAGGGCCGTATTTTCCATACGACCATGGGTCACGATCTCGCCGCGCTCAATTGCGTTGGGTTCATGACCACGTACCAGCGTGGCACGGAGTGGGCGGCCACCGGACAGGT
Organism: Terriglobia bacterium; assembly: GCA_963783505.1. GTDB lineage: Bacteria > Acidobacteriota > Terriglobia > Bryobacterales > Bryobacteraceae > BOG-224. The sequence continues at coordinate 249,950 of CAWAOP010000023.1, forward strand.
AACGCAGAAGGTCCCGGCCGACTTCCCATCCGCCGACAAGACCGCGACTCGCAAGGAGTATGATCCGCCGGCGGGGTGGGTTTCCGGCGCCGCGCCTGTTCCGGGCGCTCCGGGACGCGGCGCGGGCGGCGGTGGCCGAGGTCCCGGCGCGCCGCCGGTCGGACGCGGCCCAGGCCAGTAGTAGTTCGGATGTTCCAGGTCCGGCGCCGCGAGCCAACGCGACGCCGGACCTTTTTTGGGCGGAGTGATGAAAACGAACCCGCGCGAAGCCAGGACGGGCAAAATGCCCATCGGGCCATTTCTAAGTTGTTGAAAATAAACAGCGAATCGAGGCGAAAATGGGCATTTGCCCATCGCGGGACTTTGGGGCGTCCTTTTTGGGCGGTCTTTTAGTCCGTCTGTTCCCCGTGGACCCGCGGAAATACTCCACCGTCAGCTTCAAGCCTTCCTCAAGCGACACCTTCGGTTCCCATCCCAATAGAGTGCGCGCTTTCGTGATGACGGGCTGCCGCTGTTTTGGGTCGTCTTCGGGCAAGGGCTGGAAGACGATAGGCGATGCGCTGCCTGTCAGTTGCCGGATGGTCTCCGCGAATTCCAAGATCGTTGATCTCCGCCGGATTCCCGAGGTTGACCGGATACCTTTCCCCAGAGAGCATCAGCCGGCAGAGGCCATCCACAAGGTCACTCACGTAGCAGAAGCTGCGGGTCTGCGAACCATCGCCCGAGACCGTGATCGGCAGTCCTCGCAACGCCTGATCGAGAAACGCCGGTACCACGCGCCCGTCGTTCAGCTTCATGCGAGGCCCGTAAGTGTTAAAGATGCGGGCGATGTTCGTGCGGATACCGTGGGTACGATGAAAGGCCATGGTGAGGGCTTCGGCGAAGCGCTTGCTTTCGTCGTAGCAGGAGCGCGGCCCGACGGGATTCACGTGACCCCAATACGATTCCGGCTGCGGGTGGACCAAGGGGTCCCCGTAACATTCGGAGGTGGATGTGAGAAGGAAGCGCGCACGCTTCTCCCGCGCCAGCTCCAACATTCGCCGCGTGCCCAGAGAGCCTACGTCGAGCGTTTCGATCGGGTGCTCCAGGTAGTCCTTGGGACTTGCGGGCGAAGCCAGGTTGAGCACTCCATCCACGGGACCTTCCACTTCGAAAGGCAGCACGACATCCTGCTCACGAAAATGGAAACGCGGATGAGACGCCAGGTGGGCGATGTTGCGGTGCTGGCCGGTCAGGAAATGATCCAAGGCCACGACTTCGTAACCGTCAGCCAGCAGACGGTCGCAGAGATGCGAACCGATGAAGCCGGCGGCGCCGGATACGACCACTCGCAATCGTGAACCCTCCGTCTGCCCATTCTAACGGAGCCGCCGGAGTCCGTTGACGCACGGCGCGCGTGGTACATTCGGAAATTGCCGCGATGACAGGCGCAACGTTGGCGGAACGCGCGATCGCGCTGGCCGTTCTTGCCGGGTCGCTGGGCCTCTTCTGGCTCCGCATGGGTGGCGTCCTGCGCGTCATTCGAGGCTCGCGGCCCACGGCGGGCTTCCGCATCTCGCCTGTATTGCCGCGCATCCGCCGGTTTGTGTGGGAGGTACTGGCGCAGAGCAAAGTGATTCGCCACCGCCCGCTGGCCGGCATCGCTCATGCGTTGGTGTTCTGGGGGTTTTGCGCTTTCGCGCTGATTACGGTGAACCACGTCGCCGGGGCTTTCGGCGCTAGCTTCCTTTCGCGCGACGGAGCGTTCGGACGGTTCTATTTCGAGTTCGCGGCGGTTTGGGCGGCGCTGGTAGCGGCCGCCATCGCGGGATTGTTCATCCGGCGGTTCGTCGCCCGGCCGAAATGGCTGGGGCCGCTCTCGCCCGAATCGGGCGTCATAGCGGGACTGATCTTCCTGCTGACGATCACTTATCTGGCGGGCCTCGCTCTGGAAGAAACCGGGGCCGCGGCGAGAGCGAACTGGTGGTTGCACACGCTGGCTCTGGCCATATTCCTTCCTCTGATCCCGCGAAGCAAACACCTCCATCTGGCGCTCGCGCCGATAGCCGTATTCCTGCGGCGCGAAGGGTTCTCCGCGATTCCGCCGCTCGAAGGCGACGAAGATTTCGGTCTCGCCGACGGCAAGAGCGTGACCCGCATTGACGCGCTACAGGCCTATTCCTGCGTGGAGTGCGGCCGTTGCACGGAGCACTGCCCGGCAAGCAACACCGCGAAGATCCTCAATCCCAAGGAAGTGATTCTCGGCCTGCGCGCCTATCTCGCCGAGAACGGACCGGCGGCCGAAGCGCCGCTGCTCGGAGATCGCATCTCCGGAGAAGCCGCGTTCCAATGCACGACGTGCGGCGCGTGCGAATTCCAATGCCCGGTAGGAGTGCAGCACCTGCCGATCCTGATCGGCTTGCGGCGCGGCGCGGTGAACCGCGGCGAGTGGGATAACGAAAGCGGAGGCAGGCTGTTCCGCAACCTCGAGCGCACGGGAAACGCCGTGGGCTTTCCCGCGAGCGACCGGCGCAAGTTCATCGAGAAAGCCGGCTTCGCGGAGTTCGACGGATCGCAGGACTACTGTCTCTGGCTCGGCTGCATGGGCGCGTACGATCCGCAGGGCCGGGAAATCGTGACCGCCTTCGCCAGCCTGCTGCGCGCGGCGGGCGTGAGCTTCGGCGCGCTGCGCAACGAAAAATGCACGGGCGATCCCGCGCGCCGGCTGGGGAATGACCTTGCATTCGCGGAAGCCGCGGAAAGCAATATCGCCGCGTTGCGTTCCGCCGGCGCGCGAAAGCTGGTTTCGATTTGTCCGCACTGCGTGCGAACGATAGGCGTGGATTGGCGCGAGTTCGGAGCGGATTTCGAAATCGTGCATCACAGCGAGCTCCTGGCGGAATTGATGCCGCGTTTGCCGCTCCCGGCGAACGCGAGAGGCAAGGCCGTGTTTCATGACCCCTGCTATTTGAGCCGATATCGCGGCGTGTGCGACGAACCGCGCGCGGTGGTCGCCCGGTTCGCCGAGGTGGTGGAACCGCGCCGCACGCGCCAGCGCTCGTTCTGCTGCGGAGCTGGCGGAGGCCAGATGTTCCTCGGCGAGGAGAAAGGGAAGCGAGTGAACGTCGAGCGCGCCGAGGAACTGGCAAGGGCGGGCGCGGAGACGATCGCCACGGCCTGCCCGTTCTGCCAATCGACGCTTCGCGATGGCTTAGGGACCGCGCCCGGAATCAAGCTGCTCGATATCGCGCAAATCGCGGCGGCTGCGCTGCCGAAGTGAGGACGCGCCCGACATTGAGCGGAGGGCCGATAAGAACGCCTACGCCGAGGTCTGCACAATTGCGGCCGCCACCGGCTTACCGCCCAACGGCAGCAGCGTAAACAAGGGGGCCGATTTGAAGCGGTGCACCTGATCCTCCGCCAGAGTTGCGAACCGTATCACAGCGAGATCGGCCGAGACTTGTCCAAGCACCAGGGCGTACTGGTTATCGGGCGTGATCAGAATGTCCATGGGGCCTTCTCCCACGCGCGCCGTGGCCACCAGGCGGCGCATGTCCATATCGAGAATAGTGATGCCGCCCGATTCGGGATTGGCAACCATCAAGTAGGTGGGCGACTTGGAAGCATCCGTGACCACCATAGCCCCCGGCGCGCGTCCGGCGAGTATGCTCTGATCGATTTCGGTGCTGTAGGGGAACACAATGACCACAACATCGGCGCCGTCTCCGCTAATGAAAAGCTGGCCGCCGTCGGAAGTCACTGCGAAATGGCGCGGAGCTATGGGCAACGGAAGGCGCACGACGGTCTTTCCCGTGGCGACATCGAAAATCGCAAGACAGCGCTCGGGCGCGCTCGCGACCAGCAGATGGCGGCCGTCCCGCCGAAACTGAACCAGCGAAGGCTCTACGCCGGTCGCGATGGTCCGTTCGACTGCGCCGCGAGAGAGCGAGACGATTGAGACGCTGCGGTTCTGGCGCGAGGCGACGGCGGCGCGCCCATCCGCGCTCAGATCGAACGAATCGGGTGGAGCGGGCAGCATGACCCGCCGCGCCAGGCGAAAGTTTTCGAGCGGCGAACTGGCCAGCATGGCCGGCTCGCGATACAGAACCCAGAGCGCTCCCGAAGGGTCCAGGCGCATGGCGACGGCTTGAGAGCCGGCCGAGGAGCGGCGCTCTACCGCGAGCCCCGCCGCGTCTATCTCGTACACCACTCCACCCTCCGGAGCGAGGGCGCAGACGCGAGGGCGCGCGGAATTGCCGGACACGGCCAGCGCCGTGGGCGCCGCATCCAGAGGAATCCGTTTCGCGATCCGAAAGCGCTGCAAATCGACCGCAAGGAGCGCGCGGTCCGCCTGGTCGGCGACAAAGCAGTAGCCGGGAAAACCCGTAGCCCGTTTCCTGCCGCAACTCAAAGCCGCGGTGGAAGCCAGCAGCCAGGCGCGGCGCGTCATCGGCAAATGGGTCACTTGTTCCATTCTACTTCGCGGTCCGAAAAGAAGCCGGCGCGGTTCAGCGCCAGGGGCGGCAAGGTATTCGCATGATATCCTGTGAATAGCTTTCGACGCCCGTAAAGAGACCGCGAAACGCTGTTTCCTCAAGCCGGAGAGATGGCCGAGTGGTTGAAGGCGCACGCTTGGAAAGCGTGTTTAGGGGAAACTCTAACGTGGGTTCGAATCCCACTCTCTCCGCCAGTTATTCTTCTCCCGTAACCCTATTTTGAATCATCCACTTCGCGCAGCCTCGAATCTTGCCGATTGCCTTTGTACCAATCTTGTCCCAATGTCAGTTTAGAGGCTCTCGCAGCTTCTCAAAATGCTGACGCTCTACAGGCGGCACGACAGGGCGAGGATGGTGGGCGGCAAGCCGGTGGAGGGCTGCCCGCACGCCGCCGATTCCTATTGGAAGAAGTGCTCGTGCCCGATGTGGGTCCGCGGCGTCCGCGCGGGAAAGCCCGTCAAGGAATCCCTAAGAACCCGTTCTTGGGCGAAGGCGCTCGAAATAATCAGGGGGTGGGAAGGAAGACCGAAGCAAGAGCGGATAACCATCGAGCACGCCCTCGTCAAATACTACGAGGATTGCGAAGCCCGCAGGCTATCGCGGAACACGCTCAGGAAATACCAAACTCTCAAGGACATCCTCTCGAAGTTCGCCAAGGAGAACGGCTTGCTCTATCTTTCCGAGTTCGGGACCCAGCAGGTCCGGGACCTCCTGAGAGGCCGCACGCTTGCATCCAGCACCGCAGCCAAAGAACTTGAACGCGTCCGCACCTGCTTCCGTTTCTTCGAGGAGCAGGAGTGGATTCAGAAGAACCCGGCGAAGATCATCAAGCCGCCGAAGGTAGCGGCGACGCCGCTCGCGAAATCGTTCTCCATTTCCACAGGGTCTTTCACCGCGTAGCCAATAGCAGACCGCAATCAAAGGAGGTGGCGCAGGCAGCGGCACTGGTCGCAAGATACGGCTTCGGCTGCGCAAGACACATCGTGGACTACGCCCACACGGCAGCTGCAGAAACCAAGTATCGGCCCCAGACATTTGGCGGCATTCTCCAATACGCGGCTCGGGCGGCCAACGACTACGGCGATGTTCACCGCAGGGAGCAGGCGGCGGTCAGACTTGGGGCCGTTACCAAAGCCAAACGCGATTTCGAAGCTCTTACTGGCGAGCTTGCCGAGAAACAACGCGCCCAGGCGGAAGCGCGCTTGCGGTCCCTCTCGCAGGGAGAATACCAGGGCCTCTATGCGAAGGCGCGAGCCGAGCTGTTGACTTCACGCTGGCTGAATGAATCGTCACCAGTCTTCCGCCAAGTGCTGCATCGCAAAATGATCGCCTGCCTCATCCGCGAAATAGGGGAGTAGAAGTTTGTATTTAGGACGGGACCCCTCGTTCAGTCGCCGCGCAGTTGTTCCCGCAAGCGGGACGGTGGACACTTGGGGGGGCGCTTATGACCGCTGTTGTCGGAGGCTTTGCCCGATCGTCAGCTACGAGCTCAATGTCGCAGAACGTCTGGGGCCAATTTCCGACTTGGCGACAACAGCTCAACATGGATTGCTTCCGAGCGGCCGACCGACCCTGAATGCGGCCAAGCAGCACGGCGTCCGGGAAACTTCACGTGGGAGTCCGACTTAAAGCACTCAGCGTGAACGGGTGTTAGATTGGATGAAACTGCTTGGTAGGCTTGCAGAGGCTGAAGAGATGATTAACATCTGCGGACGGAAGATTAAGCTACAGACAGGAGCCAAGTCGCAGACGGTGAACATCTGCAGCAGCTCCAATATTCATGGGCAGTATGACTATATCGTGCGCTTGCGCCCACCGTCGGTATCGCCGGAGACCCTCATTAGCAAGAACTTCAATTCGATAAGGGAGTTAGTAGAGTACTTGGAAACCAGCCACCGGGGCGTGATAGAGAGAGCGCCGGGAACGCGGTCGGCATCCACAACTCGGGTGCAGGGGCCGTGCCACCCGCTTCTCGGCGGCGTGGAAGAAATCTGTAGCGAATATCGACGTCTCTATGATCGCGACGGGTTGTTCTTTCGGATCTTCGATAGCATTCGCGCGAACTGGTTTCGCTTTCGAGAAGCGGACCGCTGGCCGTCCGCCGCAAACTGGGTTTTGCGGGTAGCGCCGCACTTCACTTACGAGCCCACCAAACACTTAGAAAAGCAGTTGCAGAAGCAGATTGCTATCTGCCTTGAGAATCAAGGCTGGGGGAACGACGTCCCAACGGCCTCGGGTCTTGTGGACTCCGAGGGTCGCCACATTAATGTTGATCTCGCTCACCGGATTGACAACGGCTTTGAGTTTGTGGAACTGAAGTTGGATGCCGACGATCCATACAAGGCGGCATGTCAGATCGCGAGATACGGTGCGATCCATATGTTGTACAGGCTGGACCCTGACCTGAGGATGCGGTTCAGGCAAAACGAAATGATTCGCGCTAAGCGCATTGTGCTCGAAGTCCTAGCCCCGCTTCGCTACTATTCTTACTCGGACGTGGACCTGCCTACGTTGGAGCGGCAGCTAAATGCCCAGGTTAGTGCATTTGCGGCGAGCCATTGTGCTGGGCTCGCTTTGTCATTTCGCTTCAGGGCATTCCCGCAAGCCTTTGCGTTCAAACCCGGTATGGACTGCGGACCGATTCGCGATGCTGTTCAAGGGCGGACGTCTCCGTTTGTAGAGCCTACCGAGCCGATGTCCTCGATGCGTCTTGAAGACGCCAAAACTGTCGAGATGCGTGGCTATGCCGGACAGCAAATCCAGTCATTCGCCGATTGGGAGCAGTGCGCTCTCCCCCCCGAACGCAAAGCGCGCCAGTGGAAGGAAGATCGCAGCGAATTTGAACTCGCCCGCTGTTGGACTATGGGCGGGGCGGTTGCGGTACCGCCGGAAATTACGCGGGTACTCGATGTGCACGAAGGGACAAGACACACTGCGATCAAGAGCGGCCACACACAGCACGAGACGCCGCTGCCCTTCGGTAGCCGAGCGCCGCGCTGTCATGACTTGGTGCTTCTGGGTGAGCGCCACGGCGGGGTGACAGCAATATGTGTAGAGGCGAAAGCTGACGAGCCGTTTGGCCGGACTGTGGCAGAAGAGCTTCGGGAAGCCAGAAAGCGACAAGGGACGCGCTTCCCTGAACGCCTCGATTGGCTCACCTGCTCGCTGCTTGGGATTCCTGCCTTTAGGAACGCTGAAAGACTGGAGTTGTCCGATGCGGTGGCGGATCTGAGGTACCAGTTGTTTACGGCCGTCGCTGGGACGTTGATCGAGGCGCAGGCTCGTCAAGCGACCACGGCAATCCTGCTAATCCACGAATTTCGTACTCAGGCTACTGACGACGCTAACTTACGAGATAACGCGGAGGCAATGAACCGTTTCTTGAGCCTGTTTTATCAGCACAACGGAGGCCCTGACGAGCCGGTTTGCCTGGTGCATGGTGAAATGCTCGGACCGATCTCGGTAGTCAAACGTCCAATTGCTGGTCTGCCGGAAGTAGCCTCCGAAATCCCTCTTTTCGTCGGGAAGATCAGAACGGATCGCCTCGAACGTGGAGCTTCGTGATCCTGTGGATAGTGAACCTCGAAACCAGCGGGGAGCGAGATCGGCTGCACGCCGAACATGGAGCATCGTGATCCTGTGCATAGTGAACCAGCAGGTCTTGAGCCGGGACTTGGCTGTTTGTGTACCGATTTTGTACCAACGAACCGCCCATCCTGCGAATCGGGCGACTCCAGCGCGTAATGAAATCAGTAACTTACGCGTTATCAGCGTCCCGGCGACGTCCGAATCCCACTCTCTCCGCCAGTTCAGAATCAATAAGCTACAGACCATTGAAGGCGCTGGCGGGCAATGTCGAGCGACCAGTGCCCGGCTCGACGCGCTAGCCCTGGCGCAACCAATGCAATAGTCTAGAGGCTGGGAGCGCCCATGAGCCGCGAACCGCTTTATGATCTGATCGATCGGATTCCGGAAGACGAACTGCCTGTGGCCAAGCGTCTCCTGGAGTACTTGTTGGTTAGTCCGGCCTATCGGGCGGCCTTGACCGCACCGCCGGACGATGAGCCGGTAACAGAAGCCGACGCGGCGGCAATGGTACGCGCGCTTCCTAACCGGTAAACGTCCCGTCCCGGGCCTCGGCAGCGCATGAGGGCCTTACGACCGCGGGTGTGCAATTGGTGAAATTGGTTACTGTCCGCGGTTTGGGTTTGGGCAATGCTCCTTTCCAGCCCGGAACCTGTCATAATTGGGCAGATTTCCGCGAATGTCGGAGGTGAGGGCCATGCGCAAACCGTGGATGCTGCCGTTCGTCTGCGCCGGGCTTCTGTCGCTCCAAACCGCGTCCGGCCAGAATCCGGATAGCGCGCTCATTCCGCCTCCGAACGCGCCCTACCAGATGCAGCGCGCGCCAGTGGCGGTCACTGGACGCGTGCTGCTTGCCGACGGCGTTCCATCGGGTTCCGCCGTTCCGATCATCAGGGTCTGCGATGGCGTAGAACGAACGGATGGTTATACGGATTCAGACGGTAACTTCAGCATCTCGATCGAATGGGAGCAATTCGAGATCATGGAGGGTTCCAAGGCGACCCCCCCAGGCGACCCGTTCCACGCCATCCCTCAAACGGATTCAGTCAAGTTGGTGTTCGTTGTGCAGGGAGGACGCTCTTGCCATCTGGAGGCCCGGCTTCCCGGGTACCAGTCCGACGCGATTGATCTAATGGCCTTCGCCCAAAATAACCATCAAGGCCTGACCGTAATCTTTCTCCATCGGGCCGGTCACGGGGAGACGCCCGTGGTGAGCGCCGCCGCGCTGGCCGTTCCCAAGGCCGCAAAAGACGCATTCGCGAAGGGAGAGAAACTCCTTCGCAAAGGCAAGCCCGAAGAGGCCCGCCCGAACTTCGAGAACGCCGCGCGGATCGACCCGTCTTACGCCGCCGCCTGGGTGGAGTTGGGTAAACTTGCCGAGGCCCAAAAGCTCTCGAGGGAGGCGGAGATCGACTACCGTAAAGCCATACAGGCAGACCCAGCGCCGATCGAGCCGTATCTGCAGATTGGCGCGCTCGAAGTCCAAGCCAAGGACTGGCGGGGCCTGGCGGCGACTTCCGGCGCCGCGATAAAACTCGATCCCGCGGGTCACCCGCTCGCCTTCTTCTTCAACGCCGTAGCCAACTACAATCTGATGCAGACGGAGGCGGCCGAGAAGAGCGCGAGCGAAGCGGTGCGGCTGGATGCGGCGGCGCGGTATCCGCTTTCGCGGCAACTGCTCGGATTGATTCTGGCCAGCCGCGGCGATTACGCGCAGGCGGCGGTTCAAATGCGGGCCTACCTGGAGCTCGCGCCGCAAGCCCCGGATGCGGAGAAGACAAGGGCCCAAGTCGCTCAGTGCGAGTTGCTGGCCGGCTCCGCATCGGCGCGTCCCTCCGGCAAGTGACCCGCGCCCAGGCGCCTGGCCACAACCGTGTTCGCTTAGCACACAGCGCCGGAACTCCGCGGCGCGAGCCGCCAGGCTTGCAGAGTCGGCTGTCAAGCCGACTTTCTAAAGGTCGAGATGACTCTCGACCGCGCCCAGAGGGCCCCCGGCGTGGTCTCCCGCGCCACGGTAAGTGAACAGTATTGGGCCTGGCCACGCCGGCTAGGCCGCTACCGCCCTACGGACCACGGTTTCGATCGCAGGCGCGTTCAAGAGCGTGTTGTGCACCAGGCACTTCTTCACCGCGCGCAAGACTCCTTCTTCGTGCCGGGCATCGAGCGGCGGCGTCACAACCTCAATTTGAAACGACGCAAGCCGTGCGGGCTGCAAGGCTTTTTCGGCGGTCACCTTGATAGACAGGCCTTCCATCGATAGGCCGCGCGCGCGCAGGTATTCGGCGGCGTAATACCCGGCGCAAGTCCCCAGAGCGGCCAGCAGGAACTCCGGCGGCGTCATCCCCGCGTCCGTGCCACCGCTCTCGGCCGGCTGGTCGCAGATGGCGTGATGCCCCCGCGCGATGGTCTCAAACCGCACGTTACCGAGATGTTGAACCGTGATTTCCATACGCATACCTGAAGATGCGAAATGGAGAAGAAGGTGACATCGCCCACCGGTCGCGGAACCCGGCTCCGCAGATAGGGCTCGCTAACTCCCTGTAAAATAGAGGCGGAGGGGGATATGAATTTCGATCAGTGCCCGATGCTCGTGATTTGGGAGGTCACGCAGGCCTGCGATTTGGCTTGCGTACACTGCCGGGCGGCGGCCCAGTCCGAGCGCCACGCGAACGAACTGAGTACCGAGCAGGGATACCGTCTGCTGGACGAAATCCGTTCGTTTGGCGAGCCCCTCATGGTCTTTACGGGCGGCGACCCCCTGAAGCGGCCGGACCTGTACGACCTGGTCCGATATAGCGTCAAGATCGGCCTCCGCACCAACGTCACGCCGAGCGCTACGCCGCTGCTCACGGCCGAAGCCATCGACGGCTTTAAGGAGGCCGGCGTCACCCGCATGGCCATCAGCCTGGACGGGCCGGACGCGCCGACTCACGACGATTTCCGTGGCATCCCCGGCACGTTCGACCGCGCGCTCTTCGCTCTCCGCCACGCCCGCGATATAGGCCTGGAGACGCAATTCCAGACCACGGTGACGCGCCGCAATATGGAGCGGCTGCACGAGGTCTACGAGATCGCCAAGGAAGTCCGAACCAAGATGTGGAGCCTGTTTTTTCTCATCGTGACCGGACGCGCGGCGGCGGACGACGATTTAATGGCCCCCGAGTATGAGCAGGTTTTCGAATTCATGTACCAGCTTTCGAAGACCGCTCCGTTCCCCATCAAGACCACCGAGGCCATGCACTACCGCCGCTACGTGGCTCAGCGCATGAAGGCCGAAGGCCGCGCCGAGATGAGCGAATCCGCCAGGAGCGTCGCCTTTCGCACGGCCGGAGTGAGCGATGGCAAGGGCTTCGTTTTCGTCTCGCACACCGGCGAGATTTTCCCCAGCGGTTTTCTGCCCATCACCGCCGGGAACGTGCTGAACGATTCTCTCACCTCGGTCTACCGCAATTCGGAGCTGTTCCGCTCGCTCCGCGATCTGGATCAGCGCGGCGGAAAGTGCGGCGTGTGCGAGTACCTGAAGATCTGCGGCGGTTCGCGTTCGCGCGCCTATGCGCTATCGGGCGACTACCTGGCCGAAGATCCGCGCTGCGTGTATCAGCCGC
>CAWAOP010000024.1:0-17894 GCA_963783505.1 Terriglobia bacterium
ACAGTCCTGCGTGTTGCGCGCTACGGCAGATCTACGTGGAAGCATCCCAGCGTGAAAGCAAACGGGAACGGGCCGGGATCGCTGGTTCGATATACCCCGTTGAAGAACACGACCGCACGGTTCGGAACTTGCTTGTCAAACTGAAAAGATGGCTTCCATGGCCCAGAGTGCCACCCGCGATCATCGGCGGTCATGATCTGCACCGGGGAACTCCATTCGGAAAGCACTCGTGACGGGCGTTCCGCACTGCACCACCATAAACCAGTCTCCGGCGGTGGTGCGCCGTTCCCGACCCAAGCGCGCGCCAAGATAGCGTCGAACCCAACTCCCCTCTGACGCACGCAGAAGTCGAACATTTTCATTTCGGGCGGCGCAAAGACAACGTGTTCGCTCCAACCGGTGCGCCCGTCGTCACTCTCCGCATAGCCTTGGATGAGGTAATTCTCGGGATTCGATCCGGCCACGTACCACATTCTCCATTTGCCATCGTGGTAGATCAAGTTTGGTTCATAAACGCTTCCGTGCTCCCAGTCTTTTTTCGCGGCAAAAGCTGGTTCGGGTTGGTCGATCCACTTCTCCCCGTCCCATTCCACAAAGCCGATTGCGTATGGGCCCCAGAGGTTGTCCGCTGCGCCGGCGTAGTAAATCCGTTCGACCCATTTCCGTTTGGCAGGGTCCCACCCCCTCGCGTGCGATGGGCAGTGCCGTCCCCCGTTGCCATCCCATGCTCTGCTTCGCTGCCGTCCTGAGACTGGCGCCAACTCCCCCGCCGCACCACGGGTGAGCTTCCAGCCAGTCGCTGAGAGCGGTGCCCCCGTGGCGAGCGCCGCGCTGTAGATGTCCGTGGCTCCGAATCCGCCGGGCTGGCCCGCCAGATACATCCACCATTGCTGGTCTCGCTGGACAAGACTCGAGTCCGACAGTTCCGCCCCGGCCGACCCTGTAGAGGCATCGCGTGGGTCGAAAATCTTCAGTTCAGCCCCCGACACAGGTCTTCCCGAGGGATTCATAGTTATAGTTAGACTAACCATTTTATTCAAGAGCGTGCGGCCACGGATGACCGGTGCGGCCACGTGGACAAGCTAGGCTCCGGGTGGTTGACGCGCCACTCGGAAGGAGCACCTAGTGTAGTGCGGCCTAAATAGTAACGATTATAGTTGGCGCGTCGTCTTTACAATGGAGGGAGCAAAGACGATGCGTGTGGCGCGACCCGTGGTGCTGAGTACCGAGCAGCGAGACATGCTGGAGTCTCGTGCGCGTGCCCGGAGCGCTGCGGCGCGGAGCGTGGAACGCGCCCGAATCGTTTTATTGGCTGCGACCGGGATGCAAGATAAGCAGATCGCGGCCAAGTTGAGGATCATGCCGGAGAAGGCCGCGCGCTGGCGGAACCGGTTTCTCGATGGTGGTTTAGCGGCGCTGGACAAAGACGCGCCCCGACCGGGAAGGCCCTCCACGATCACCCCGGCCAGAATTCAGGAAGTGGTCCGGAAAACGACACAGGAGAAGCCTGCTAACGCGACCCACTGGAGCGACACGCACCATGGCGGCGGCCACCAGCCTGAGTGAGAAGAGCGTGCGTCGGATCTGGCATAGACACGGACTGAAGCCGCACCTGACGCGCACCTTCAAGGTCAGCAACGATCCCCAATTCGTCGAGAAACTGGAGGCCATCATTGGGCTGTATCTCAACCCGCCGGAACACGCGATCGTGCTGTGTGCCGACGAAAAGAGCCAGATCCAAGCGCTGGACCGCACTCAGCCTGGCCTTCCGCTGAAGAAGGGGCGCTGCGGAACCATGACCCACGACTACAAGCGCAACGGAACCGCCACCCTGTTCGCAGCCATGAGCACTCTGGATGGCACCGTGATCAGCATGTGCGACGATCGGCACCGTCATCAGGAGTGGTTGAAGTTTCTACGCGTGATCGACAACGTCACGCCACCCGACAAAGAACTTCACTTGATCGCAGATAACTACGCAACGCACAAGCATCCCAAAGTGCAGAAATGGCTGACCCGCCATCCGCGTTTCCGTGTGTACTTCACTCCGACGAGCAGTTCGTGGCTCAACATGGTCGAGCGGTTCTTTCGCGATCTCACCGAGCAGCGGCTACGCCGCGGCATATTCCGCGATGTCGAGGAACTCATCATGGCCATTGGCGACTACATCGACAAGCACAACGACAACCCGAAGCCCTTCGTCTGGACCGCTAAAGCATCCGATGTTCTGGAGAAGGTCAGGCGCGCCCGGGCTGTGCTGGATAATCGTTGATCTGCTTGCCGCAGACCACTAGAGGGCGGAAGGACTTGCTGCGTAGAGGTGCACCCGAGGGACCCGAAATCGCGAGGTTACCAGTGATCAGCGGCGAGTGGCACGCGAACTCGGGGCGTTGTTTGAAGGCCTATGTGATCCAGGGCGGGCTGCCCCGCGAAGCGTGCAAATAAGGATCCGCCGGAAAAGTGAGTGGAGTTGGGCAATCCCGCCCTGAGCGCCCAGTGGGCCTCCGCTATCGGCGGGCGTAGCCGCCTGAAAGGCGGCGGCTGGCAGGATTGTTTCTTGGCCCCGCGGCGGGGCAGTGATCCGTATGAAAATATTGGCGGTCGCGTCGGCAGTCAAGGTTGTGGCAGGCAATGGATACGGCGAGGCCGTAGGATTGTTTGATCTGGGACCGCGGAACGAAGAGATGATTGGGAGTCCTGGTGATCGTGCCGGGAGAGCCCGTGAGGGTGACTGTGATTCAACTACCGGTCCTCTGCTGACGTCGACCACCAGGAGGATCGATTATGGAACCAGTGTATCGCTGCCTGAGCGGCATCGATGTACACAAGAAGATGCTTGCGGTGGTGGTCCGGGGCGAAGCGAACGGCGAAGTTCATTACGAGAAGCGGCAGTTCGGCGCGACGCGGCGCGAAGATCGAGCACTTGGCGGCGTGGCTGCAGGAACGGCGCGTGAGCGAAGTGGTGATGGAATCGACCGCGCAGTATTGGCGGCCGGTGTGGTACGGGCTGGAGCGGCACTTCCAGTTGCACCTGACGCATCCGCTGAAGACGAAGGCGCCGCGGGGCCGGAAGACGGATTTTCGAGACGCGCAACGGTTGGCCGACCGTTGGGCATCCGGGGATTTGGCAGCGAGTTTTATCCCGGGCGCGGAAGAGAGAAGTTGGCGCTGGCTGACGCGCACCCGAGTTCAGATCAAGCGCCAGATGAACGTGATCCGGAACCATGTGGAAGGGTTGCTGGAGCAAGGCGGGATCAAGCTCGCGGCGGTGGCCAGCGATGTATTCGGGGTGAGCGGCTGGGCGATGCTGCAGCGCATCGTGGCGGGCGAGACGGATATCGCGGCATTGGCCGGCGAGGCGCGGGGAAGTTTACGCAAGAAGAAGGCGGAGTTGGAGGAGGCGCTGACCGGGCAACTGGAGCCGGTGTACCGGCTGTTGCTCCGGCAGAAGATGGACCAGGTGGAGTTGCTGCGCCAGCAGATCGAAGAGATCAACACGCTCGTAGCGGCGGCGATGCGGGATCATCTGGCGACGCTGGTGCGATTGACCAAGGTTCCCGGCGTGGATTTGTATGCTGCCCAGGAGTTATTGGCCGAGATCGGGCCGACCGCTGCGACCTTCGCCAGCCCGGAACAATTGGCTTCCTGGATCGGAGTCTGCCCAGGCCGCCAGCAATCGGCCGGGGTCTGCTACAGCACCCGCTCGCCCAAAGGGAACCGGTATCTGCGGCGACTCCTATGCCAGATCTCGTGGGCGGCCGTGCATGCCAAGGACACGTTCTTTGCGGGGCTGTTTGGGCGACTAAAGACCAGACTGGGAGGCAAAGGCGCAGCCTGGGCCGCAGCGCACCGGATTACCAAAGTGATCTGGCTGCTCTTGCACGAAGGCGTCGAGTACCAGGAGAAAGGCACCGCACCGGCGAACCCCCGGACACTGGCTCGCAAGTGCCTGCGATTGCAGCGCGAATGCGCACGAGCCGGCTTCGACCTGCAGATCCTTCTCGCCCGGCCAGCCGTTGCGACAGCGTAGGATTTTCGAGGGTGCCCGCCCCACGTTTAGCCGCGTGCCCCGCTATATGCGCTGGACCAAGGAAAGTCTTCAGGCCGAGCGACTATCCCCGCCTTCACTGGGTTGTTCTGGATGTAGCTCCGGATGCGCTCGAATTCCCCATCCCTTACCAGATGGTCGTAGCTCTCGTCTTGCCAGAACCGTTGCCCTTTTGTCCCTAGAATCCGGTTCGCCTCGTGGGCGATATAGCCCTTGAGCGGCCCCAGCCAGCGGAGTGTTGGAAGCACCGGCGTCGCGAGCAAATGCACGTGATTGGGCATCACAACGTAAGCGTGGAGCCGGTAGCGTCCAAGCTGCCCGTCGCCGAACTGAAGCGCCGAAACTGTCAGGGCCGCAATTTCGGGACGCCGTAGCATGAGCGGTCCCGCCGCTGCACGGTCCAGCAACCGGTCTATCGCTGCGAACGCCTTCCCGTTTGTGGTCAGGCTCTCCGGAGGGAAGGCGCGCTGGTGTGGAAGACTCCCGTGGAGACGAAACGTGATGAATAACGGATGCCCGGCCACGTCGAAATGCGGAAGGCGGCGCTCATAGTGGGTCATCGGGGGTTCCATAATTGCGTATTTGAGGACGATTTCATCGGGCCGGAATTCTTCGCCTGAAAAGCGGCTGCGGGCAGTTTTGCCCGCCCTACCCCGGTTCGCTGAACGTCGCAGTTGAGTAGCCTGGGAGGGGTTGCATGGGGTACGCGTGGTCTGTCTTGCGCCACTCCATCCTGCGCCGTTGCATGCGCGAGCCGATGAACTGGTGCAGGGCGGCTACCGTCGCGGCGAAGTTCACTACGTTTGCCCACAACATGCGAATGGGAGTTCCCGACGCGAAACGCCATCCGTAAATGCGAGCGCTCGCGCGAATCCGCGCGGCCATCTGCACCACCGTCATCGACAGCGTCACCGAATAGACGGCTCCAAAGGCGGTGGGAATCAGAGTGCCCAGATACCACTGCCGCCCGCCCCAGGCCGCCGCCAGAAAAGTGCAGAGACCGTACACGAAGCCCAAGTTCGCGGCGGGAGAGAGGAGATTTCCGGCCAGTCCCTTGCGGTCGCGCCAGAACCAATAGAGCTGCCGCGCGGGGACGTTCCAGCCGTACCGCGCCCACCCTTGCAGCGCGATGCCCGCCACCCAACGGCTCCGCTGCCTTACCGCCGCCCGGAAAGAACGCGGAAAGTACTCGCGAGTCGCAACCGGCCGCCCGGCGATTGTCCGTATCGGGACGAACGCCTGGCGGCAACCCATCTGGTGGAACTGGTAGCCGGTCTCGTAATCTTCCGTCAGCGCTTCCGGTTCGAACACCAGGCCGTTCCGCTTTTCGGCGAGCCTCTCGAGCGATTCGCGGTCGAAGCCCGTGCCCACGCCGTTCGAAGGAAGAAAGCCGCCCAGAAACTGGCGAACGGGGATGTCCTTCGATTGGTACTCCGCGAACTCGTCGCAATAGATGCCATGAGTGAAATCGCGCTGGCCCGTGGCGAGGGGCAGCACCGGGATCTGCACCATCTCCGATTGGCGCGAGAACCAGTTGATGAGCCTCAATTCCTCCGGGTCCACCAGGTCTTCGGCGTCGTGCGTGATGACGAACTCAAAGCGATGCCCATGCGCCGCTTCGAAGCTCTTCATCCGCCGCCATGTGTTGTTGAGGCAATCGCCTTTTGACGTGGGGCCATCTTCGGCGCAGACCGCCAGATGGACGCGTGGATGGCGGCTGGATACGCGGTAGACGGCCCGGAGGGTGGGCTCGTCGTTCGGATATACGCCCGCAAAGATATGGTAGTCGCGGTAGCGGATGGCCGCCAGGTTCCGCTCCAGCATTTGTTCGATGACTCCGTCCTCATGCCAGAGCGGAACGAGGATCGCGAGACGGCGCTCCGGCGCCCCATCCAGTTGGGAATCCGAAGGCCAGTGGAACCGCCTGCGCCACGAGAAGAGGCACGCCAAATTGACAAACAGGTCGTCAAGCCCGCTGAGCAGGACCCAAATACCGAGCGGGATCAGGCACGCGGCCACCACGCGGTCGAGCCACACAGTTGGAAATCGCCCACCCGAGCTCTCCCGGCGCGCCGGCGCACACCTCAAACGCCATGCTTCGTCGCGCACCCGCCCTGGCCGCGTTTGTGCGTGGCCAGGCAGGCTTATCAGTCCGAACGGCTGAAACAGCCTCCATCGGGCCTGCCATCAGCCAATCACGCGCCCGCGATATGACTCGGAATCGCTATAAGATAGTCGGGTCTTATTTGTAATGAGTCGGTTTTCCTCGCGAGATCTCTCAAATAAATGTTCAGGTTTCCGCGCCGCGAACCGGTGGGGCGGGCCGGGGCGCCCACCGCCTGTGTGGGTCCGCCTGCCTCGCGCCGTAGGCGCGCTTCGCACGCTCTGGAGTTTCCACATTCTGCAAGGCCGTCTGGCGCCTCCCAGCCCCGCAGGGACGATAGAAAATAGCCCACGGCGCAAGCCGTTGGGAACCGCCCCCCATCCCCAGAGGCCCCGGAGGGGCGAAAGAAAGACTTCAATTTGACGCATCATAGAAATAGTGAACACTCAAACAACTCAATTCGCCGTTCGCGGCATGAGCTGCGCCAACTGCGCGCGCAGCGTGGAGCGCAAGCTCGCCTCCACGCCGGGCGTTGTGAAAGCGGCGGTGGATCTGGCCGCCGCGCGCGCGACGGTGGAGTACGATCCCTCTCTCGCCTCGCCCGATAAGCTTGCCGGCGCGGTGCGGCAGCTCGGTTACGAAGTGCCTGCATGAAAGCCGCCGCGCTCGAGCGTATCGACCTGCCTGTCTCGGGCATGACATGCGCGGCCTGCGCGCGGACCATCGAGCGTGCGCTTTCAGGCGCCGGCGGCGTCGAGAGCGCGCGCGTCAACCTGGCGACTCACACGGCTACCATCGAGTACGATCCCTCGCGCGTCCGCGTCGGCTACTTCGTCCAATCCATCGAAGATCTCGGCTACGGCGTGCCGAAGTCCGCCGCGGATTCCGCCGAGCCCGATTACCTGCGCCGCTTCATCGTGGCCGCATCGCTGGCCGCGCCGGTATTGGTTTTGGCGATGGCTCATGGCGCCTTGCGCGTTCCTTACTCGCCGTGGATTCAGCTTGCGCTCACGCTGCCCGTGGTCCTTTACTCCGGGGCTCCGTTCTATATCGCGGCGTACCGCGCGGCGCGCCACGGCGCGGCGAATATGAACTCGCTGATTTCGCTCGGGACCGGCGCGGCCTTCCTGTATTCGCTTTACGAGACGGTGCGCGGCGGCCACGAGGTTTACTTCGAAGCGGCGGGAGCCATCATCGCGCTGGTCCTGTGCGGGCGCATGTTGGAGGCCCGCGCTCGCGGCAAGGCGTCGGCGGCCATACGCGGCCTGATGGATCTTCAGCCGCCCGCCGCGCGCGTCGTCCGCGATGGCGCCGAAATCGAAATCCCCGCCGGGCAATTGGCCGTTGGCGATATTGTCATTGTGCGCCCCGGAGAGCGCATTCCCGCCGACGGCAAGGTTATCGAAGGCGAATCGGCCGTGGATGAATCCATGCTCACCGGCGAAAGCATGCCCGTTGACAAAGCTCCCGGCGCGCTGGTGTATGCGGGTTGCATCAATCGCGAGGGCGCCATCCGTTTCCGGGCCACCGCGGCCGGCGGCGGCAGCGTGCTTCAGCGCATGATCGAGATGGTGAAGCAGGCGCAAGGCTCGCGCGCTCCGGTGGCGCGTCTCGCCGATGTCGTTAGCGGTTATTTCACATTTGGGGTTCTCGCCGCCGCGCTTCTTACGTTTGCCGTCCGGCTCTTTCTGGAGCAGCCGTTCGCGACGGCCATGGTGAACGCGGTCGCCGTGATCGTCATCGCCTGCCCGTGCGCATTGGGTTTGGCCACACCCGTCGCCATCATGGTGGGCACGGGGCGCGCGGCCGAGCGCGGCATCTTCATCAAGGGCGGCGAGGCGCTCGAAATGGCGCGCCGCATCGACGTGATTCTGCTCGATAAGACGGGCACCATCACGATGGGGAAGCCTCGGGTGACGCGCATCGCGCCGGCTCCGGCGTTCACGCAGACGGAATTGTTGCGGCTCACGGCCTCGGCGGAACGCCTGTCCGAACACCCGCTTGGCCGAGCGATTGTGGAAAAGGCCGCGGAGCGGGGAATTACGCTCGCCGAAACATCCGGCTTCTCCGCGCTGCCCGGCCACGGTGTGCGCGCTACCGTCGAAGGCCGCGAGGTCTTCGCCGGACGCGCCGAGGGACGCCCCGGCGTTGCGGTCTCAGTGGACGGCGTTGAAGCCGGCGTCATTGAAATCGCGGATACGATTCGCCCCGAAGCGGCTGAGGCCGTGCGCCGCCTGCGCGCCATGGGTCTTGAAGTAGCCATGATCACGGGCGATAACCGCGTTACAGCCGAGGCCGTCGCGCGCCAGGCAGGAATCGATCGTGTGCTCGCTGAAGTGTTACCCGAAGCGAAAGCGCGCGAGGTGGAGCGGCTTCAGGCTGAAGGGAAACGCGTCGCCATGGTCGGAGACGGCATCAACGACGCTCCCGCTCTCGCGCGAGCCGACCTCGGCATCGCCATGGGCGCCGGAACGGATATCGCCATGGAAGCGAGCGACATCACGCTCATGCGCCCGGACCTGAATCGCGTCGCGGACGCCATCGCGTTGTCGCGCCGCACCATGCGAATCATCCGCCAGAATCTGTTCTGGGCTTTCGCCTACAACACGCTGGGCATCCCCGCCGCCGCGTTAGGCCTGCTTTCGCCCGTGCTGGCCTCCGCGGCCATGGCTCTCTCGAGCGTCACCGTAGTCACCAACAGCCTGCGGCTGAAGTAATCCTGGATTCCGAAGTCAAGCGCCTGTTGATCGGTTGTCGAAATCCGCCTCTCCGTTTCCGTGCCGCGAACGGAGTGAGCGGTCGGCCGGGCGCCGATTATTCTACAAACCCCTCCGCGCAACTCTGCGTGACTGCTCCGGGGTTTGTCCCCAGGCGGAGAGGTCCGCGGTGTCTTCGGGCTCCAGCCGACCGCTTCCTTTGGTCGCGGCGCGGAAAGAAGCGTATCCCATGCGCGGGCGGACAAAGCCAGAGTTTTCTGGACACGGTAGTGGCGCGGGTGTCTGCTCCGGCGACCCGCGGGCCGATGTCGCTTACTCGACGATTGTCAATTGGATACGCGATCCGTCCGCTCCGCCGTAGTAGACCCGCTGGGTGGCCTTCTGAAAGTCCTCCGGTTTGGCTTTCGGTATGTCCAGGAACTTCTGCGGGTTTCGGTCCGTCAGCGGGAACCATGTGCTCTGAACTTGCACCATGATCCGGTGTCCGGCCCTCCAGGTGTGCGCGACGTCCGGCAGGTTGAAGGTGATGCGGTCCGGCTTGTTCGGCTCGAACGCCACCGGGTTCTCGAAGCTCTTCCGGAATTTGCCGCGGAACGGTTCGCCGCGGATGAGCTGCTGATAGCCGCCCATGGGAACGGAAGCCGCGCCCGCGGCGGCGCCATTAAAGTCCGGGTAAGTGTTAGGGAAAACGTCGATCACCTTTACGTCGAAATCGGAATCGGTTCCCGAGGTCGCGACCTTCAAATCGACGGTGATGGGGCCATAGGCCGTGACGTCGCGATCCAGTGTCTCCGTTTTGAATACCAGCACGTCCGGGCGCGTGGCGGCGAAGCGTTGGTCCTCCGTCATGTAGCTGCTGAGAATGCCCTGCATGATCCTGTTCACGTACGGCACGGGCTTGTTCGGGTCGGAGATATACTCTTCAATGCCTGCCTTTGCCGGCCTGTTCCACTCCAGCTTTCCGCTCGCATCGAGAAACAACTCGGACGGCTTGGCCTCTTTGGGCGGCCAGGAATCGAACCGGCGCCATTGGTTCATGCCGGTTTGGAAAACCCATGCCTTGGGGAACTTGCCGTCGCCGCGGCCTTTCAGGTAGTACAGGAAAAACGGAAGCTCGATGCGTTCGCGATAGAACTGCGCGGTGCTCGACCCAAAATTAACATTGCCCAGGCGGTCGCCCGCGCCTTGCGCGAAGCCGCCGTGATTCCAAGGCCCCATCACGAGCATATCCGCCGGCGGAGAGTTCTTCTCCATGAAGTCGAACTGGCGCAAGAGCCCCTGTGGGTCTTCCGTGTCGTACCAGCCGCCCACCAGCATCACGGCCGGCTTCACTCCCTTGAGATATTTCCAAATGGCCCGCGATTGCCAGTTGGCGTCGTACGAGGTGTGGTCGATGTTCATATTCCACATCGGCTGCTGACCCTTGAAGTATTTGGCGTCGGCGTTGGAAAGCGGACCGAGGTTCAGATAGAAGTCGTAACCATCCTGTGTGCCGTAGTCGAAGGGCAGGGTGCGCGCCGGCGGCGCAGGTTCGCCTTCGCGGTCGCGGAAGCCCATATAGAAACTGAAGCGGTGCGCCAGCATGAACGCGCCGTTGTGATACACGTCGTCGCCCATGTAGTAGTCCGTCACGGGAGCCTGCGGGGAAACCGCCGCCAGCGCGGGGTGCGAATCGATCAGCCCGGCCGTGGCGTAGAAACCCGGCTGAGAGACGCCCCACATGCCCACCTTGCCCGTGTTTCCGGGCACGTGCTTGATGAGCCACTCGATGGTGTCGTAAGTGTCCGTGCTCTCGTCCGTATCCTGCGGGCCGTTCCTGACCGCCTTTTGCGGACGGATGGTAATGAACGTCCCCTCGCTCATGTAGCGGCCGCGCACGTCCTGGTAGACCAAGATGAACTTCTCGCGCGCGAACAAATCGGACGGGCCCAGACTGGACCGGTATTGATCCACGCCGTACGGCGCTATGTCGTATCCCGTACGCTCCATGAGGATGGGATAGCTGCGGTCGTCCGAGAACACGTCCTTGGGGATGTAAGCCTGCGTGAAGAGCTTCACGCCGTCGCGCATGGGGATGCTGTATTCGAACTTGGTGTAATTCTCGCGGACGTACGCCGCGCTGTCCGAGGCCGCGGCCGCCGGCGCGGCGGTGGATGCAGCGGCGCCGCCTCCGCGGCCCGCTTGGGCAGGCGCCGCGGATGGCGTTCCAGCCCCACGCCCCTGCGCGGAGGCAAGCTGCGCCATGAGTACAATGCCGATGACGATACGCATGCGCACATTCTACAAACTATCGTGGGGCAGGGCTTCGCCCTCGCCGCCGCCGGGGCGCCCTCTGGGCCAGGCCAGAAGCGTTAGCACAAGCCCGAGTTCGCCCCGCGGCGCAAGCCGCCAGGCTTGCAGAGTCGGCCGGGTGCCCTTTGGGCGAGCCGACTTTCCGAAGGCCGACCCGCTCAAAGGGCGCCCGGTCGGCCCTGCAGGCTTGACAGCCCGCGCCACGAGAATATCGGAAATCGACTTTATCTTAACGCCCATGTCAGGCCAGGCGGCAGCCCCAAAGGGCTGGCCCCGCACGGAAACTACTTTCCGCTCTTGACGCCTCTACGCCGCAAAGCGGAATCCGCCGATGTTGTATCATAAGGTGTTTCCATGAAGGCGCTGCTGGATGCGATTCGGCCTGGGGATGCGGACTGGGAGTTGGCGCGCGCCATCGATCCTTCCCGTTTACCGGCTCACATCGCGATCATTATGGACGGCAATGGCCGCTGGGCCGGGCGGCGCCGTCTGCCGCGAGTCGCCGGCCACCGCGCGGGCATCGCAACCGTGCGAACCGTGGTGGAAGCCTGCGCGCAAATGGGAATCAAGGCGCTGACGCTCTACGCCTTTTCGCAGGAGAATTGGAAGCGGCCCCGCACCGAGATCGAAATGCTGTGGCGGTTGCTGCGATTTTACCTGCGCAAGGAACTGCCCGATCTCCAGAAGAACGATGTCCGGCTTCAGGCCATCGGCCGCCTCGACGTTCTGGGCCCCGACGTGCGCCGCGAACTCGACGCCGCCGCCGAAGCCACGGCGGAAAATCGCGGTTTGGTTTTGAACCTGGCCATCAACTACGGCGGCCGCGCGGAAATCGTGGACGCCGTCAACTCGGTGCTGGAAATGGCGCGCATCGATGGCCGCCTCGCGGACTTGAAGTTCGACGAGGATCTGATTTCCACGAGTCTGTACACGGCGGATTGTCCCGACCCGGATTTGCTGATCCGGTCCTCCGGCGAAATGCGCATCAGTAATTTCCTGCTGTGGCAGATCGCCTACGCGGAGTTCTACGTCACCGATACGCTTTGGCCGGATTTCGCGCGCGCCGATCTGCTCCGCGCCATCCTGGAATATCAGAAGCGCGACCGCCGCTACGGCGGTTTGAGCGGCCCCGCGGCTTCCGCCGGGCCCCGCGAGCGCCTGGCCAGTTCGCCAGGGTCCGTCGTGACCCGGCTGGTGGAAGCGCTTCGCCCGTCATGAAGCGCATCCTGACGGCCTTAGCGCTCGTTCCCATCGTCGTCTACGTCGTTCTGTTCGCGCACTCGGCGGTCTTCTACGCTGTGCTGGCCGCCGTCGCCTTTCTGTGCTACCGCGAGTACGACCTCATCGCCGCGTCCTACGGCTTCGGCGCGCCCGGGCCGCTCGGATACGGATTTGGCCTTCTCTTGCTGGTGTGGAACGATGAGGCGTGGCACGGCCAGGCCTGGATGGTCATCGCCGCAGCCGCCGCAATCTCGCTCGCTCTCGCGATGCGCGAAGCCGATCTCTCCAGGACTTTGCTCCGTTCCGCGCTTCTAACGCTCGGCGTGGCGTACATTTTCGGCTGCTGGAAGTTCGCCGCGCTCTTGCGCGATAGCGGTCCGCACTGGCTGATGTTCGCGCTCATGCTCAACTGGATCGGAGACGCGGGCGCCTATTACGTAGGCTCGCGCTTCGGCAAGCATAAGATGGCCCCGCGCGTCAGCCCCAAGAAGAGCTGGGAAGGGGCTGCGGCGTCTCTCGCGTTCGCGGTCGCTCGCCGGCGGCGCATATCTCGCGTATTTCGCGGGTGTGAACCCCCTCCTTGCGGCCGCCGCCGCCGCGACCGCCAACATCGCCGGCCAGATCGGCGATCTCGCCGAATCCGCCATCAAGCGCGGCGCCGGCGTCAAGGATAGCGGCGGCCTTCTCCCCGGCCACGGCGGCTTTCTCGACCGCGTAGACAGCACCCTCTTCGCGCTCCCGGTAGTCTACGCCTGGATGACGTTCTGCCGATAAGCGCTCTTATCATTTGTCAAGCCTCGTTTAAAATGTCCCCTGTCTTAACTCATTAGAAGTGTCCCTTTTGTTGGTTTTGTTCCCATTGTTCGGGCGGCTCCCGAAGCGAAGCCCTGCGAGGCCGTAGGCCGAGCGTTTAGGGCGTAGCGTAGGGAGCCGCCCGAACAATTTCCGAGCCCCGGATCTGGTGCTTTGCTAGCGGTACTTTACTGAAAACTCCGCGCTAAGCGCGGGCCCCTATCGTAGAACCGCTTCTCTGTCAAAGCGATAGGCCACTCGGGGCCTTTGATTGTCTGTATTACCCCATATTGATGTAGTTCTGTGTGATGTCGGCTATTTCCGCTTGACTAGCGGAGCGCATCTGGAGTTCTGCTTGCCCGGCTCGCTCTGGCTGGCGGCCCGTCGCACGGGCATCTTTGAGTTGCTCCAGTCTCTATGGCCCGCCCCTCGCTCCGGCCCCTCGCCAGCGCATTATCTGTTGCTGGACGGCGACAACGGCATTAGCCTGTGCCATCATGTGTATCCGGGCAACGTGGCCGATGCCGACGAACTGCCCGAGGCGCTGTCGCGCATGGTGGTCCTGCTGGATCGCAACCGGATTGCTCGCGATACGGTCACGCTGGTGCTGGACAAGGGATCGGCCGCATTGGCCAATACTTTAGAACTGGAAAAGGCCGGCGTGGGCTGGATCTCGGCGTTGCCCTGGAACCAGGCGCCGGTGGAGTTGCGGGATAAGAGCGTGGAGCAACTTCCGGTCTGCGGCGCCGCGCATCCCGGCGTTCGGGCGGCAGCCGGGAAGATGCTGGTGCATGGCAAGGAGTATCTGTGCGTGCTGGGGTATCCAAGCAGACCCTCGCGCAACAAGCCCTTGCCGAATCGCTTGGGCTGGAGCAACTCGGCAGTACCCAACGCGGGTAATACGCCGCGATCCCCACAAGCCTCACGAAACACAACTACTTGCCCGTGCCTTCACCGGCTTTCGAGTAAACTCCCGCTCAGAATTCTGTACACGTCCCCGGCGATCCCGGCCGCGAGCGGCCCGATGGCGGGCCTTCCACCCGTAAGCAGCACCACCACAACCAGCTTGCGCCCGTCCTCGTCGTTGAAGGCGCCGAACCAGCCCAGGTGCGTGCTGTGCTCGCTGCACGTACCGGTCTTTCCAGCCAGCGGGCCGTCGTCCTTCGCCCGCCGGGCCGTGCCGGATTCCACCGCGCCCCTCATCCCTGGCTTAATCAGTGGAATCGCATCGGCCACCGGCAGGTGGCGCTTCACGCGCGGAGTGAACGCCTTCAATTCGTCGGCGTTGTGCGGGTACTGCAAGTAGTACAGCGTGCCTCCGTTCGCCACCGCGCTCATCAGCGCCGCCAGTTCGAGCGGCGTCTGCGAAATCTCTTCTCCGAAACTCGAGAGCATCCCCACGCCGCCGTTGGCCGGCGGAGCCGACGGGAAACGCCCGGCCTGTTCCCCCGGAATCTCCCATCCCGCCTTTTCGCCATAGCCGAAAAGGTGCGCGTAGTAGCTCAGCTTGGAGAACCCGACCTTCGTCCCGAGCGTCGCGAAATAGTAGTTGTTGGAGTGCGCCAGCGCGTAGGTCAGATCCATGCTCCCAAGGCCCGGCAGCCGGTATTTTGTGGCCGGCTTGAGGACGTTCTCGCTCAACCCCGCCAGCGCCACGGACACTTTGATCGTCGAGCACGGCTGGAAGCCGGCGCCCAGCGCCAGTTTCTGGTTGACCATGCTCAGGATGCGTCCGGTACTGGGATCGACTACCACCACCGACCCGTTATACGGCCCGAGCGCTTCCACCGCCGCCCGCCGAATGGCCAGATCTTCGCCGTCTATGTCGTCGCCTTCCGTCGAATCGGCAAAGGTCGGCTCTTTCCACGGACCATCCGCGATCACCACGGGCTTTGCAGCCGGAGTGGCGGCGCGCTTGGCCGCCGATGTCTTCGAAGTCGTTTTCTTGGCTGCGCTCTGCGTCCGCGTTCGTTTAGCGGGCGTACTCGCCCCGGCTGTCCAAACCAACGCGGCCAGAAGCAGCAATGTTAAAGCGGGAATTCCGTTCGAGGGAAACTTGGTGCGCCGTGCCATGAACTTCTAATGGGCGGATGAGGCAGCAATAGAACAATCTGCCGCCGTGCGGCGGCAACCATCCGGCCGGAGCAACCGGATACTTCGATTCTCCACGTCCCGATCCCTCCGCGTCAAGCGTTTTTTCGCGGTCATGTTTCGAACGCGAGAGTAAGACCGCACTCGACTTCTGCGGAAAGTCTCCGGGGGGCCATCCGCATCGGCCACCCAAACCAGGCGTGAGATAATCCGTAGGTGGAGCCGCGGTTCGAGCACCAATTTGAGTGGGACCCACGGAAAGCCCGCCGAAACGCGAGGGAGCATGGGGTCTCTTTCGAACGCGCAACCACGGTTTTTCTCGATCCTCGCGCCCTGTCGAGGTTCGACGACGCGCATAGCGGCGACGAAGAGCGCTGGGTTACGCTTGGATTGGATCGCACAGGAACGCTTCTGGTGGTGTGCCACACTTTCCGGGAAGTGCGGTCAGAAAGACCGGAAGCGGTTTCGATAATCCGTTTGATATCCGCGCGACGAGCAAACCGCCGCGAGGCGATCCAGTACTGAGAGAATTGAATCATGAAGCAAAACTACGACTTCTCCAACGCGGAGCGAGGCAAGTTCTACAGGAAAGGAGCGCGCCTCCGGCTGCCCATCTATCTTGAGGGCAGGCTACAGAGACGCCTGGAAGGCATCGCGCTGAAGAAAGGCCGGGATCTCAGCGACGTGGTAGGTGACCTGCTGCACAAGGATCTTGAGCTGTTGGAAGAGCTGACATAACCTGCGGACGAGCACTTGTGCTATCGGCATCGAGCCCAGCTTATCCCCGCTCGACCCCTCGCCGCGGGATGACGCACAACGGGTGGCATAATGCCGGCCCGCTCCCTTCCATCTGCTAAATTGGTAACGCCGATGAAGGTATCCATCCTGATACCGGTCTACAACGAGCGCACCGTCGCCGAGCGAAGCCTCTCGCTCGTGCTCGCGGCCCCGCTCCCCGAAGACCTCGAACGCGAGCTGATCGTGGTGGACGACCGGTCCACCGACGGCACCTGGGAAATCCTCCAGCGCCTCGCCGCGGCTCATCCCGAGATCCGTCTGTTTCGCCACGAGCGCAATCAGGGCAAGGGCGCCGCCGTGCGCACCGCCATCGGCGAAGCCACCGGCGATTTCTCCCTCATTCAGGACGCCGATCTCGAATACGACCCCGTCGAGTATCCCAAGCTCTTGCGCCCGCTCCTCGACGGCCGCGCCGACGCCGTCTTCGGCTCCCGCTACATGGCCGCCGAACAGATGCGCGTGCTGCCCTTCTATCACACCATGATCAACAAGGGCTTGACGCTGGTCTGCAACATGTTCTGCAATCTCAAGCTCACGGACATGGAGACCTGCTACAAGGTCTTTCGCACCGATCTGCTGAAGAGCATTCCTATCCGCTCCAACCGGTTCGGGTTCGAACCCGAAATCGTGATGAAATGCGCCAAGCGGAACTTGCGCATCTACGAAACGCCCATTAGCTACCACGGCCGTACCTACGAAGAAGGAAAAAAAATCGGCTGGAAAGATGGCATACGCGCGCTGGCCGTCATTCTGCGTTACTGGCTCATCGACGACCTCTACTCCGCGCCGTACGGCCGCGGCGTGCTGAATAATCTCACGGGAACTCCGCAATACCTGAGCTGGATGGCTTCCGAGCTGCGGCCGTATTGCGGCGACGAAATCCTCGAGTTGGGCGCCGGCATCGGAAACCTCGCGGGAAGGTTGATGGCGCGCCGCACGCTCTACGTCGCCGCGGAAAACGACCCGCTCCATCTGCACGCATTACGCAACCGCTTCCTCCGTACCCCTAACGTGCAGGTCTTACGCGCCGACCCGGAAGAACCGCGCGATTTCGCGGAACTGAAAGACCGCTTCGACACCGTCCTGTGCCTGAATATTCTCGAGTACCCGGAGGACCCCGGCCGTGTGCTCGAATCCGTGCGCGAGGCGCTCAAACCCGGCGGCCGCGTGGTGGCGCTCGCTCCCAGGGGTCCTGGTTTGTACGGCGCGCTGGATCGCGCCATGGGCCACAATCGCCGCTTCACGCCTCAGAGCGCTCGCGAATTGTTCGTCGGTCACGGCTTCACAGTCGAACGGGTAGTCGGTTTCAACCGCGCCGGGGCGCCGCCCTGGTGGCTTAGTTCCAAAGTCCTGGGCTCGAAGCGAATGAGCAAGCTCCTGCTCAAACTGTTCGATAAGACCGTGTGGCTCTGGCGCCGTATCGACCGCGCGCTCCCCTGGCCCGCCCTCAGCCTGATCGTCGTAGCGTCCAAAGCCAACCCCGCTCCGATTTCCACGCCCCCAGCCGAGCCGCGAGCGTAAGCGAGCGGTTAGCCGGCGCTCGACCGGCCTTCCAGCCCGCCTGCACGGTTCTTTTCCTCACCTCACCTCGCCTCCTCCCTCGGCCGAAGTCAATCACACAATATCGAAATAACTCCCATCTCTTTCAACCCGTGGAACTTAGTACCGATTCTCTCGCTCGCCGGCGCCATCGTCTTCAGGATCTCCAAGCTATAACGGAATCAGGAAGGGGAAATCTGCGCTTCAATTCCCCGCCTCTTTTCGAGCGGGAAGAGGCGATTTTGTGCACGCGTGCACAACCGCCGGCCGCTAACTCTTTTGGCTGCAACAA